>NZ_KB894358.1:5403-177844 GCF_000374425.1 Acinetobacter tjernbergiae DSM 14971 = CIP 107465
TAGGGGCGTCGCCAAGTGGTAAGGCACCGGGTTTTGATCTCGGCATCCGTTGGTTCGAATCCAGCCGCCCCTGCCAATTTTCATCTGTAGATATATGTAATATATAGGGGCGTCGCCAAGTGGTAAGGCACCGGGTTTTGATCTCGGCATCCGTTGGTTCGAATCCAGCCGCCCCTGCCATTACATATTATCAAATTTAGGGGCGTCGCCAAGTGGTAAGGCACCGGGTTTTGATCTCGGCATCCGTTGGTTCGAATCCAGCCGCCCCTGCCATATAATAGATTGTTTCCAAATTACCCGTTGGAAAAATTAAAAATTTTTCCCTTGCGCTCGGTCGAAGTATTGCTTCGCTTAACCCTCGCTCAGGTGCTTCATGCCCAATCTTGTCGTTTTCAGTGGAAGTGCTCATCCGCATTTCGCCCAAAAAGTCGTAAGCCATTTACATATTCCACTCGGTGCTGCTTCTGTAAGCAAGTTTTCTGATGGTGAAATTTCAGTTGAAATTACTGAAAATGTTCGTGGTAAAGACGTTTTTATCGTTCAATCTACTTGTGCGCCAACCAATGATAACCTGATGGAAATCTTGGTTATGGCTGATGCATTGCGTCGTGCAAGTGCTGGTCGTATCACCGCAGTCATTCCGTATTTCGGCTATGCACGCCAAGATCGTCGTCCACGTTCAGCTCGTGTACCGATTACTGCGAAAGTTGTTGCAGATATGCTGACAACTGTTGGTATTGATCGCGTCGTCATGATTGACTTACATGCAGACCAAATTCAAGGTTTCTTCGATATTCCCGTTGACAACATCTATGGTACGCCTGCGTTATTGGCAGACCTACGTCAACAACAACATGACAATCTTATGGTGGTTTCACCTGACGTTGGCGGTGTTGTTCGTGCACGTGCTGTTGCAAAACAATTGGGTGATATCGATTTAGCGATTATTGATAAACGTCGCCAAAAAGCAAATGAATCACAAGTGATGCATTTGATTGGTGATGTAAAAGATCGTGATTGTGTCATTGTCGATGACATGGTTGATACGGCAGGTACGCTATGTAAAGCTGCTGATGCATTGAAACAATTTGGTGCTCGTCGTGTCATTGCTTATGCAACGCATCCTGTTTTATCGGGTAAAGCACTTGATAACCTTCGAAATTCTGTCATTGATGAACTTGTTGTTACCGACACGATTCCTCTTTCAGATGAAGCCTTAAACTTAGGTAAAATTCGCCAAGTTTCTGTTGCGAGCATGGTTGCTGAAACAATTCGTCGTATCAATAACGAAGAATCTATTAGCGCAATGTTTGATAGTTATCTATAATAGCCCAGCTTTTTCTTAAACCCTAGCTTCTGCTAGGGTTTTTCTATCACTAAACTGGTCGCAAGTTTAGTCTCTTAAATCTCAATGAGGATATGCCCATGGCAAACTTCGTATTAAATGCTCAAGCACGTGAAGCTGCTCTACAAGGGAAAGGTGCGAGCCGCCGCCTTCGTCACGCAGCACAAATTCCAGCAATCATCTATGGTGGTAGCGCTGAGCCTGTAACAATTACTTTAGAACTTCGTCAAATCGTTAAAGCTTTAGAAAATAACGCTTTCTTCGAAGAAGTGATCGAAATCCAAATCGGTGACAAAGTTGAAAATGTTAAAATCCAAGCGTTACAACGTCACCCAGCTAAAAACACACCTATGCACGCTGACTTCAAACGCGCATAAGTGTTAAAGGCATAAATTAGTGTCAGATATTTCGCTAATTGTTGGTTTGGGTAATCCTGGAAAGGAATATGCCCAAACCCGCCATAATGCAGGCTTTTGGTTTGTTGAACAGCTTGCTGATCGTTATGGTATTTCCTTAAAAGCTGATCCAAAATTTCATGGATACAGTGGTCGTGGTCAAATTGAAGGCCATGATGTACGTTTACTCTTACCTACCACTTTTATGAACCGTTCTGGTCAAAGTGTCGTACCATTTGCTAAATTTTATCAAGTTGTTCCTGAAGCAATTCTCGTTGCTCATGATGAACTCGATATGGACCCTGGTGTTATTCGTTTAAAATCAGGTGGTGGACACGGTGGACATAATGGTCTTCGTGATATCGTTCCGCATATTGGTGCTAATTTCCATCGCTTGCGCATCGGAATTGGACATCCTGGTTCTAAAGAACGTGTTTCTGGTCATGTGCTTGGCAAAGCTCCTAGCAGTGAACAAGCTTTAATGGATGCAGCCATTGATCATGCCTTATCCAAAGTGAAAATGCTCGTCGATGGACAAGTCTCACAGGCAATGAATCAAATTAATGCATACAAACCCGCTTAAATTTAAACTGAATTGTTGATCAATCACGCTTGCCATATTGCATTTTTAAGCGCAAAATGCGCATCAAACCGCCTATCGCCAGCGGGAAACGTGACAAGTCAACCAATAAGATATTCATCTTAGGTCTTACTCAGGAGACGCTAGCCATGCTATCTCGTTTATTAAAATGTAAAATTCACCGCGCAGTTGTCACTCATGCAGAACTTCATTATGAAGGTTCTTGTGCAATTGATGGTGTATTAATGGACTTAGCAGGGATTCGTGAATACGAAGAAATCCACGTATGGAACGTAACGAACGGCAAACGCTTCACAACTTATGCAATTCGTGGTGAAGATGACTCAGGTATTATTTCAGTGAATGGCGGCGCAGCACACCAAGCTGATGTCGGTGATTTAGTGATTATTGCAACTTTTGGTGATTTCACTGAAGTAGAAGCAAACCTTCACAAACCTCGTTTGGTTTATGCAAATCCAGACAATACAGTCAATCACACAGCAAACTGTATTCCTGTACAAATTGCATAAGCAGTAAAAAATTCCTAAAAGCCAGTCAATATGAACTGGCTTTTTTATTAGAATTTAAAAAGAGAAAACTGAAATACAAAAACACTTAAAAATAAGCTTTTATTTTACTGAACCTGACTTGTAAAACAGTACGACACTTTATTAAATAAATAGAAAATAAAGAAAATTAATAATATGGATATTGTAACAATACTTAGTAAAGTCACAGTTTTTTCCCACTTAGATGAACTAAGCTTAGTTATGCTTGCTCAGCACTGTTCAATTACATATTTACAAGCAGGGCAACAACTCTACCAAACCAATGATCCTGCCACTCACCTTTATATCATCGTTTATGGTCGTATCAGGTTAAATACAGTTTCAAATTTATCTACCTATTTAGGTCGTTATGAAGTTCTTGGTGAAATAGGTATAATTTCCAATCAACCACATCATGGTTCAGTCAAAGCCATGAGGGATACGACACTATTATCTATTCCACGACAACAATTTATAGATTTCCTTTACCACCAAATTAATACGCTATTTGCTTTATCCCAATTAATTATTGCTCGCACACAACCTGATTTACAACATGCACATCCCATGAGCCATAATAGAACCTTGTCAATTATTCCTGTTTCTTCTCAAATTCCAGCAATCCATTTAGCAGAAAAACTTACTGAGCACTTACAGCGTTGGCCACATGTACGTTTAGTCACAGCTGCTCATGTCGATGCTCTATTTGGAATTGGGTTTAGCCAAACACCGCTCGATTATGGTGATGATGATTTAAAATTGAGACAATGGTTAGCTAGTTTAGAAGAAAAACATTGCTACGTCCTATATGCAGCACACCAAAATGATGATCAGTGGTCAAAACGCTGCTTACGCCAAGCCGATCGTGTATTGATATTAGCTGAAGCCAATCAAACACCTACTCATACCAAATTGGTAGATGTCTTAAATCAACATGATTGGCAAAGCCAGATTGAATTAGTTCTACTGCGCTCAGAGGGTGATCCATCTCCTCATACGCTTATTTGGAAACAGCTCTATCATGCAAGAGCTCATTATTTTATTCATCCTTGGGCGCAAACTGACATCTGTGCAATTGCTCGACAGATTTCAAGTCAAGGGGTCGGTTTAGTTCTTGGTGGAGGTGGTGCACGTGGCTTTGCTCATATTGGGTTAATTCGTGCGCTTGAGCAATTGCATATCCCAATTGATATAGTGGGTGGAACTAGTATGGGCGCATTTGTCGCTGCTTTAGTTGCATGTGGTTTTGATAGTATTGAGATGACACATATCGCTTATGAGACTTTTGTGGCACGAAACTATTTGAATGATTACACCATGCCTAGAGTATCTTTAATTCGTGGACAGCGTTTCCATTCTCGCCTACAAGCGATATTCGGTCATCAACGTATAGAAGAATTAAAAAGAACCTTTTACTGTATTTCAACCAATCTCACGACTGGCGAAGCTGTGATTCATGATCAAGGTGAATTGGCAACATGGGTTGGAACCAGTATGAGTGTTCCTGGTGTTGCACCACCTGTAGCATGGCGTGAAAACTTATTATGTGATGGTGGTGTCATCAATAATCTTCCAACAGATGTGATGCAAAATTTAGAAAGAGGCACAATTATAGCTAGCAATGTCAGTTTACATGATGATATTCGGGTTCCTGGTATTGGTTTGGATCAACCCGATCAAAGTGCCCTATTGAATTGGAACAAACTAATCAAAGATAAACTCCTTCATGCACCACGCCTTGCAGAAATTTTAATGCGGACTGCGACACTTGCAAGTGACACCATGATCCAAACTGCCGCTATTGAACGTGCGAATCTACATATTCGTATGCCAATTAATGGGATTGGAATGTTTGATTGGCATCGACTAGATGAATTGGTTGAAATCGGCTACGAACATGCTCTTGCCACATTAGTTCCGATTCGAGATACCCTCCCCATCGCTTAGACTTTAGATTAAATTTTATATCAAAGTATCAATTTGATAACGGTCAATTAAACCATCTAAATATTGATACGTTTCGACATCAAGTTGTTGCATATAAGTATGGAGAATTTGCTGACATTGCTGCTGTTGCTCTAATGGCATACGGCGTACAATATCAAAAGTTACTTCCCATTGGGAGCGCAATAAGGAAGCATAAGCAATATGATGTAAAACCTTTACGTCAATTTGAGCAATTGCAGTTGCAACCACTTGTCTCGCTTCATTTTGCATATAATTAACAACAACCAACATATCTGTCCATAAATCACATTCGTCCGCTGCTTCAACAATACTTTTGATGATTTCAACCTGTCGCAAAGCAGGTAAATTTGCAACATAGTATTGGGCTTGTTCAGATAAACAGGCAACAACTGGTAGCATATCTTCCCAAAGTTGATCTTCTTGCGCTGCCCGAATAATTGCATTTATTACAGTTTCACCTTGCTGTACGGCTAGATCACCCAATTCCTGCTTTAGCTCATAACCAATATGACTCATTAATGCCAATAACTTAGGCCACACTAAACGCTGTGTTTGATCACCTATAATCAATAATGTCTTTTTAATACGTTCTTTAGGCAAAACATGTACCAAATGATCAATGCGTTCTCTTGATTCGATATAAAAAGCGATTTCCAATAAATCGCTTTCCTTATCAATCATTTGAGCAACGTCTTGTACAACCTCATCAGATAGCATTCCAACAAACCGCCCCATGGTAACAAAATTTTCTTGTTCTAAAAGAACTTTAGCAATATCAATAATTTGATGTGTAGTTAGATAAGCCAATAATTCTCTTGCCAATCTAGGGTCTAAGTAAACTGAAATCGAAGCCAGTGTATTCGCTGGTAAATGTTTCGCAATTCGATAAAGGTTCTCTGTTGATAAATGTACTGCGATTTGAGCGACGATAAAGGGATCAAAAAAATGCTTTACCATCAACACCGTCAACCTACTCGGCAGCCAATTCACCCACCCAGCTAAATAACGAAAACGTGTTTTTTGTTGGCTTTGTAGCAACTCAATAATTGCAAAACGAAATTGTCTCAAGTTTTCTGGTGCTAAAGGAAGTAAAAAAGCCAATTGCTGCTCTGAAACATTTAGAATCTGAGTAAGTTTTATAATTTCAGCATGAACAGCAAGTCGAGTCATGACAGTTCCCTTATTTTTAGATTTTTTTATTTTTAAAAAGAAACCGTAAAAAAAATGGCATCTGAAATAAACTTTTATTAATTTTTTGATTTTCCGATTGAACAGTCTGTTGCAATTGTTGATTAAGCCAGTTCATATCCTGCTCAGAAATATAACTAAAATCCTTAAGACTCATCACAGGCCGATGCAGTTGTTGTGCCAGCTTCTCTAACTCTGATTGGTGTAATTGATCCATTTAGCTGACCCATTTTATTGTTGTTTTATCATTTGAGTTTATGCTTAATTGGCATTCATTACTAGTTTCGCCAATGAATAAAAAAGATTGAACAAGCTCTCTGCTTATTTCTAGATTTGTATAGAACGATTCATTCTATAAAAACTATATTTTTCACAAAAAATATGAATATAATTAAGACACATCGCTTCAGGGCGGGGTGAAATTCCCCACCGGTGGTAAGTTAGGCTTTGATCATCACCGACCTAATCAGCCCACGAGCCTGTATATATATTTATATACTCGCAGATTTGGTGAGAGACCAAAGCCGACGGTATAGTCCGGATGAAAGAAGACGAAATCACCAGAACAACTTTGGTTCGTTTTGGTGCGCGCTTATTTTTACATCAGTCCTGAAATGTTCAACCGTATCCTATTTACGAGAGCGTTTCATTATGTCAAGTTTAATTCAACCCGAACTTTTTTTTTCAGCCCTTTCTCCTGCTGAACAACGTATTCAACAAGCTTTAGAAGACATCCGCCAAGGCAAACCAGTATTGGTAATGGATGATTTTGACCGCGAAAATGAAGCCGACTTAATTATTGCTGCTGAAACACTCACTGTCGAAACCATGGCACGAATGATTCGTGATGGTTCTGGTATTGTGTGCTTATGCCTAACAGAAGAATTGGCAGATCATCTAGAACTCCCACCAATGGTGGTCGACAATTCTAGCCAATTTAAAACAGCATTCACGGTAACGATCGAAGCAGCTCAAGGCGTTACGACAGGTGTTTCTGCTAAAGATCGCGTAACAACAATTTTAGCTGCCACTAAAGATGGTGCTATTGCAAGTGACCTCAGTCGCCCAGGTCATGTATTTCCATTACGCGCACGTGATGGCGGTGTATTAACTCGCCGTGGACATACCGAAGGAACCATTGATTTAGCTCGCTTGGCTGGCTTAAAACCATCAGGTGTATTATGTGAATTGACTAATCCTGATGGTTCTATGGCATCAGGTATTCAAGTTTTGGCTTATGCTCAAACACATGGTTTAACACTCATTAGTATTGACGAATTAGTTCAATATCGCTTGAAGCATAATCTCTAATCAAAGAATAAAAAGCCTCGAATCATCGAGGCTTTCCATCACTTCAATGGTTATGAAACTTTTCGTTCCACATTAAGTTCATCAACCTTGCTGATCAATTGGCTAAATTGTGAAATTTGGGCAATCGGTTGTGCCTGAGCGAGTTCTTCTGCTGTACCATAACCATAATTTACAGCAATGGTTTCAATACCGTGGGCACGTGCACCAATCACATCATATTGACGATCTCCCACCATAATGCACTGCTGCGCATCCAATTGCTCTTTTTCAAGAATATATGCAATTAGATCTATTTTATTGGTACGTTCACCTGTTAATTCACTGCCATACATTTCAGTAAAATATTGATCCAACCCAAAATGAGCAAGGATACGTTTCGCATAAACTGTTGGCTTCGCCGTCGCTAAAAATAACCGATAACCTTGTACTTGTAACTGTTGCAACGTTTCTACCACTGTTGCATAGACCTCGTTTTCAAATAAACCTGTCACTGAAAAACGCTCGCGATAAGCAAGTAACGCTTGTTCAGCAAAATCATCATCCTGAGTATTTAATAACTTTGCAAATGAAGCTTTCAACGGAGGTCCAATCGTCCAATCTAAATCGACTTCATCCGCTAAAGGGTGGCCCAGTTTTTCTAAAGCATAACGAATTGAGCGATGAATACCCGCTTTGGGGTCAGTTAAAGTCCCATCTAAATCAATCAGAATATTTTTGATCGTCATTCGTTCAATCTCTTAAAGCCTTACATAACATAGTCGAGAGTTTCTCGAAACTCCCATATACTAGCCTAAATGAGAGAATAAAAGGAAATGGCTGTGCGTCCTACCGTACTATGTTTTTCAGGTTTAGATCCATCGGGCGGTGCTGGCTTACAAGCAGATATTGAAGCAATTGGGCAAAGTGGCGCACATGCAGCAATTGCTTGTACTGCTTTAACCATTCAAAACTCGCAACAAGTCTTTGGTTTCGAAGCAACATCAAAAGAGTTACTACTTGCTCAAGCCAATGCGGTGGTGGGTGATTTACCGATTAAATGTGTGAAATCTGGCATGTTAGGCACGACAGATAATATCGCAGCCTTAGCTGAGTTTTTACGTGGGTATCCAGATTATCTATATGTGCTTGATCCAGTTTTAGTGGCAAATAGCGGGGGTTCATTGGGTGACCAAGCCACTTTAGTCAAAGCATTTGTTGAATTAATTCCATTGGCAACCGTGATCACCCCCAATACCGTTGAATTAAGAGCCTTAACAGGTATTGATGATATTGAGCAAGCCACTCAAAAATTATTTGAAATGGGCGCAAAAGCTGTACTAGTGAAAGGTGGACATGAAGATACACCTGATCATATTCGCAATGTCCTTTATGCTGATGGCAAAATGATTGCGGAAAGCCGTTGCCCACGCCTAGAGGGGCAATATCATGGCTCTGGCTGTTCTTTGGCAAGTTTTACTGCGGGGCGATTAGCTCAGGGTGATTCACTCAAAATTGCCGTTCAACATGCTGAAACATGGTTATTTGGCGTATTAAAACAGGCTGAGACACCTGTACCCAATGGGCAAAAGGTTCCAAAACGCTTTTAATACTTTAGTGGAAATGAATAGAAATATGCAGATTTCTATTCATTTGCTCAAGCTACACTAACGATAGTTCACACCATTATTCAAATCAAAAACTTCACCACTTAAACAAGTGGGGGCAGCATCTGCTAACCAAAATGCCATATCTGCAATTTCTTGTGCTTGGCAAAATTGCTGATTCAAAGTGGCTTCTTTTAAACGTTTCTGTCTCTCAATCGGAATCTTTTGCATCATCTGAGTTTCAACAGGACCAGGTGCGATGCTAAAGGTTTGAATATGATACTGGGCATGACTTCGAGCTAAACTACGCATCCCATTTATCAACCCTGCTTTTGAAATTCCATACCAAATATCAGGATGCCCAATTTGCCCTGCAATTGATGCAATACTAATGATTCGCCCAGATTGCTGTGTTTTAAACACATTCTCAGCCACATCTATACTCAATTGCATGGTATGAATCAAATTCACATTCATAATGTTATACAATTCATCCCACGTATATGAACTTGCTGTAAGTGTATTCATATAACCTGCATTATTAATCAGAATATCAAATCGTCCGATCTGCTCCATAACACTTTTAAGTTGCTTATATTGCAACATATCCGCTTGCCAATGATGTAAATGAGCATGGGTATATTGTGGTACATGGCGAGAAATATTATGCACCTCATAATGCTGATCTAAGAATTTCTGGGCAATTGCTTGCCCAATCCCTTGACTTGCTCCAGTGATAACCATTTTTTTCATCATCAACTTATTATTCCTCTAATTCAATAAAATGCGGTAATTGTTGGAAACGTGCTAGCCAAGCTTGGACATCTGGATATGGGTCTAATTCAATGTTTCCTTGATGCGCTAAAGCGATGTAGGGATAACAGGCAATGTCTGCAATCGTAGCTGATTCACCAACCAACCAATGTCTTGTTTTTAAATGTTGATTCACCACTGCTAATGATGCATGTGACATCACAGTGGCATGCTCGATATCAATGTTCGGTTTCTTGATCAAATAAAATGCCCGAGCTGCCGATAAACTAGAAGCAATTCTTTGATTGGCAAAAAACAGCCACTCTAAAATACGTGTCATTGTGATTGTTTCTTGTGGAAACCAAAGCTGATGAGCATCATATGTTTTGGCTAGATAGCATAAAATTGCCTGTGAATCATGGATATATCTCCCCTGATCCTCTAAAACAGGAATCTGCCCTAAAGGATTGAGCTTTAGAAACTCTGCCGTTTTTTGTTCTTGATGAAGTAAATTTACGGAGATTTGTTCATAGTCCAAATTCAAAAATGAAAGTAATAATCTGATTTTGTAACAATTTCCTGAGATTACAGTATTATAAAGTTTCATTGTCATCTTCTTTTGTGGTTATAGTTTCACTGTACCGAACGATCGGTACAAAAACAAGTAATCTGAGTAATTTTTTATGGATAAACCAACATTGATTCGATCTTTGTTAAGTATTTTTAGAGAATATGGCTATGAAGGTGCATCTTTATCTAAAATCTCAGAACGTACAGGTTTAGGTAAAGCCAGTTTGTACCATCATTTTCCAAATGGAAAACAACAAATGGCACAAGAAGTTTTGAGCTATTTAGAACAATGGCGCGAAGACAATATTTTTATTCATCTACAAAGCAGTACCCTACCCATTGAACGTTTAGAAGCTTTAACAAATTCATTGAAGCAGGTGTATGAAAATGGTCATGTGGCATGTATTTTGGCAGTTTTGACCTTGAGTGAAGCTCACCAAATCTTCTTACCTCAAATCCAACCTGTCTTTTTAAGATTGATTGAAAACATTGCACTCGTTTTACAAGATGCAGGAATGACAGAGGATCAAGCTTTAGAACGGGCACAAGATACCGTGATACGCATTCAAGGGGCTTTAATCTTATCTAGAGCATTACAAAGCCCAACACCTTTTTTACAATTGATGGATAAACTACCTAAACAATTATTAAGTAATATTTGAATTCTATAAAAAAGGCGCATAGTGCGCCTTCTTGCTTGACTTGACGCAATTATCATCTTAAATACGTCTTGTAAATCTATGTATATTTTTAAGTTAATTCTTCATAGAGAACCACAAAAACGACTCCATGCTGCTTTCGATCAGCTCAAAGCATTATGCAATTTACGCATCTTCTCCCACAATATTCGCCATATAATCAATTGCAGATCGAACTGTGATAATTTTCTCTGCCTCTTCATATGGAATTTGAATACCAAATTCTCCTTCCAAAGCCATAATAAGCTCAACTACAGCTAATGAGTCAGCGCCTAAATCATCTGTAAAAGATGCATTAGGCAAAACCGTGTCTTCATCTACACGAAGTTGCTCAATAATGATCTCTTTAACACGTTTTGCTATATTCATAAAATTCCCTTTTGTTGTTATGGTTCCATAAATTATTTTAAATAGCATAAATTTTATACGCCTAAATAAACTCTTTTCATATTCAGAGTTTACTTTTTCTTGTAAAAATATGTATAAATCCTCTCAAGCGAAAGTTGAGCATATAAAAAAGCCACCTTGCGGTGGCTTTTGGTCATACAAAATGATTAGCCAAGTTTTTTACTTACATAATCAATTGCAGATTGAACAGTCGTGATTTCATTTGAATCTTCATCAGGGATGGTGATATCAAAATCATTTTCAAAAGACATAACTAATTCAACTAGATCTAAAGAGTCAGCACCCAAATCATCCATGAAAGATGCTTCGTTTTTAATCTCTTCAGCACGAATACCTAATTGTTCAGCTACTGCATGTTTGATACGTTGTTCGATATCGCTCACAGGAATTCTCCTCATTGCTTGTGGCGTTTTAATTTGCCACTAGTTTAATTGAATATAAAATTTTTTAAAAGTTTATACATCGCCACTTAGGCCATGTATAAACCACCATTTACGTGTAAAACTGTACCAGTAATGTAACTAGCCTTATCGCCAGCAAGGAAACTCACTGCATTCGCAATATCTTGAGGTTCACCTAGACGATTTAAAGCTACTTGATCACTCATTTTTTTACGAACATCTTCGCTTAACTGATCAGTCATTTCAGTGGCAATGAAACCAGGTGCAACACTGTTCACTGTAATCTGACGACTACCCATCTCTTTGGCTAAGCTACGACCGAATGCTTCAATCCCTGCTTTTGCTGCCGAGTAGTTGGCTTGTCCAGGGTTAGCAAAATGTGCAACCACTGAACTAATATTAATAATGCGACCAAAACGTGCTTTCGTCATACCTTTAAGCACACGCTTAGACAAGCGATAAACAGCTTTCAGGTGAATATTGAGAATGTCATCCCAATCATCTTCAGACATACGAAGTAGCAAATTATCTTTGGTAATGCCTGCATTGTTGACCAATACCAACACTGAACCATATTTTTGTTCAATGTCTGAAACCAGTGCATCAATCGCTGTGCCATCACGAACATCGAGTACAGCACCTGCTCCATGTTCAGCAAAACTTTCTGTGAGTTTTTGCGCGCCTGATTCAGAAGTCGCGGTACCAACTACAAAAAAACCGTCTTGAATGAGTTGCTGTGCAATTGCTGCGCCAATACCTCGGCTTGCTCCTGTCACTAACGCAACTTTTCGTTGTTGTGTCATGCAATTTTTCCTTCTGCCACTAACACTGCGTTTAGGGCATCTTCCATACGTGCTTTGCTATCAATCGCAAATGCTTTTTCTATGTTCGGTAATCGCTTGGCAAGATTGCTGAGTACTGTACCTGGTCCACATTCAACCACGTACTGGATACCTTGATCTTGTAGATACTGCATGGTACGTGTCCATTGAACTGACTGGTATAACTGAGCCGTTAATGCCTGACGTAACTGAGCAACATCTGTCGCAATTTCCGCGTTGACATTTTGTATTACAGGAAGGCGTGGTAGCTCAATGGCAGTTTGTTCCAAAGCTTCAGCAAACTTTTCTGCGGCTGGTTTCATTAAAGTACAATGTGACGGTACAGAAACAGGCAATGCAATCGCTTTACCTGATTGTTCTTTGGCTTCAGCCATGACTTGCTGAACTAGAGCAGCACTGCCCGCAATAACAACCTGACCCTGTGCATTGTAATTTGCAGCGTCAACTGAACCTTGACCCGTAGCAGATGCATTCTTACAAAGCTCAATGACTTTCTCATCTGCCAAGCCAAGAATTGCAGCCATTGCACCTTCACCTTGAGGAACAGCGCTCTGCATCAATTTTCCACGTACATGTACCAATTTAACCGCATCGGCTAAAGTCATTGCTTCTGCTGCAACAAGCGCGCTGTATTCTCCTAAAGAGTGCCCAGCCAAGTATTTGGGAGCAATACCACCGAGTTCTAACCAAACACGCCATAATGCAATGCTCGCAGTCAGTAATACAGGTTGCGTATTCTCAGTTTGATCTAAACCTTCACCACTTTGGGCAATATGCCAAAGATCGAAGCCAAACGCTGAAGATGCTTCTGCAAATGTATCTTGAACGACACTAAACTGCTCTGCAAGTTCAGCCAACATGCCTACTTTTTGTGAACCCTGACCAGGAAAAACAAATACTGTTTTTGTTGCTTGAGCAGCCTGCTCAAGTCGTTTAGTCGACATATAAAAATCCTTAAAATGGTCTATCGCCAATTTCATCAACACCCATGATTTTACATGAGAATGACAACAGACTCTTTTCCGATGCGGCAATTTACCATTTATTAATTCGTTTTTTAATTGCGAAAAACAACAAAAAAGGGAGCTTTCGCTCCCATTTTTTCTATACTTTAAGCTAACGCTTAATGCATATAACTCAATTATTCAGCATCAGCTGCTTTAGCGAATAATTGACGACCACGGTAAATACCATCTTTAGTCACGTGGTGACGACGATGAGTTTCACCCGTAGTTTGGTCTACAGATAATGCATTCTCGGTTAAAGCGTCATGTGAACGGCGCATGTCACGGCGAGAGCGACTTTTACGGTTTTGCTGAACGGCCATGATGGCTCCTTACAAAGATCGAAAAAATGGATCAGAACAAATTCAGTTGTCTTAACTCAACATTATAACACAAATTATGAGTTAAGTTTACCCTTCAAACTTGCCAAAACATCAAACGGATTATCCCGTTTCTCTTCGACAACGTCCTGAATGGTAGGTTGGTGCTTATGCTCACAAGCATCATGCTTAGGAGATAAAGGCATCAACAATAACAGTTCATCTTCTAGTAATGCGAGTAAATCAACTAATGCAGGTGCATCAAAATCACCTTTCTTCGAAGATTCACTTTCACCTAAAACGATGAAATCAGCATCCTCATCCAATCGCTCTATCAGTGACTCATCATCAATTAAAGCTAAATGAAAGTCTGAAACCAATTCAATTTCAACAGGTCCCAAACAACGTTGGCACACCATTGGAACTTTTGCTTCAGTATGTCCATCTAACCATACAATACGATGATAGATATCCATTGATAGCTTACAGTCTATGTTGATCAATTGATCATCAATTGAACCAACAGCTTCTCGAGCAATACGAGCAAAGCGAGACAATGGCAGTGTTCCTGACCATGTAAAGCCCTGTTCAGCCCATTTAAATGGCTCGATTTGGCTTGGAAAAGTATTTGCTGACATAATTAAGGCGGCAATTCTACAAATTCATCGGTACTCTGTCAAAGATTAAGATACAATTTTGCACTTCTTTAGACAGAACTCGTGGTAACACAGCAATGCATCTGTTGCAGCCGCAACTTGAAGTAACAACTTCATTACTTGTTAGCCCTTATTCAACTCCTGTCTCTGCCTTAGCGCCAAATCAAGTGCAACGTTCATCTTGGCAAAAGTTAACAACAGAACCAGAACAGGTTGATTGGCTTATTTTACACTTTAATCACTGGTTTTCCCACCATAATGTCACACTTGTTAAAGGTGATTTTGAACCAGAATATTTCCCAGCGACTTTTGAACAAGCTGCAAGGATCCAATTTGCCCATGGTTTTTTTAATAGTGCCTTGCATGAAATAAGCCATTGGAGTATTGCTGGTGCACAACGTCGCCTGCTTCCTGACCTTGGTTATTGGTATGCCCCAGATGGTCGCAGTACGGAACAACAGGCACTTTTTGAACAAGTTGAGATTAAACCTCAAGCGATTGAATGGTTATTTGCGACTGCCTTTGGTCGAAAATTCCGTGTATCTTTAGATAATTTGACAGGTGATGGCGGCAGTGGACAACATTTTAAAGATGATGTTTTTACACAAGTACAACGTTATTTTTCTGGTGAAGCCAAGCTACCCCATGATGCAGCCCATTTCATTTATTGCATCTGTCTTTGTACACGCAATCGTACACCGTTACAACTTGATGAATTTAAACGTGAATATCTTGATTAAATGACAAAATTAACACATCAGAGACTTGCATCAGTTATACAACACATTTCATACTAAATTCAGCCATATAGATCAGGGAGTTATCATAATGTTGCATTTACATATTCATCCTGAAAATCCACAGGCTCGTTTAATCACTCAAGCAGTTGAACGTATTCGTTCAGGTGATGTTGTGGTTTACCCAACAGACGCAGCGTATGCAATTGGCTGTCAAATCGGAAATAAAAGCGCGATGGAACGGATTGCGCAAATCCGTAATTTAGGGGCAAAGCATCAATATGCCATTATGTGTTGTGATTTATCTGACATTGCCACTTATGCCAAGGTCGATAACGCCATGTATCGCTTGTTAAAAGCCAATACCCCTGCTGTCACCACCTTTATTTTAGCTGCGACTAGCGAAGTACCTAAACGTTTAATGCACCCTAAGAAAAAAACCATTGGTCTCCGTATTCCAAGTAATCCAGTTGCTCAAGCTTTGTTAAAAGAACTAGGCGAACCATTATTAACCAGTACATTGATTTTGCCTGATCAAAAAGATCCGCTTGATGATCCATACGATATTGAAAATCAACTCGCCAAACGAATTGATGTGTTTATTGATAGTGGTTTTGGCACTTTATCGACCACGAGTATTGTAGATTTATCAGGAGAAAATCCTGTCGTTGTCCGTCGCGGTGTCGGTGATGTCAGTGCTTTTGAGTAAGCACTGATCTTTAGTCGATAAAAAATTCTGAAAGACGTTGTTTCTGAAAACCCTGCGCATCAAAATTCTCAGGACTGAGCCATTGCTGATAGGCTTGATCTAAATTAGACCACTCCTCATCAATGATTGAAAACCATGCCGTATTTCGATTTCGTCCTTTTATGATCCGATCTTGACGAAATAAACCTTCATATTGAAAACCAAAGCGTAATGCTGCGGCTTTAGAAGGTGCATTACAGTCATCACACTTCCATTCAACTCGTCTAAAACCATTGGCAAAACATTGTTGTAATAGTAAAAAGATCACCTCAGTTGAAGCTTTAGATTTTTTCATTTTATGGGAAAAGTAAACATTACCGATTTCTATCGCAGCATGCCCAAGTCTCGGATTTAAGAGTGCAATCCAACCTTGAGCCTCTCCATCAACTTCAATCAAAAAATGGGTCGAGTCTTTAAAACCAAATAGATTTTGTAAATTATTTTTTAATGCAATTTGGCTTTGCGGTGCAGAATAAGGCAAATACGTCCAACATTCTTCACTAGGTTCAGTGACGACACAATTCCAAATTAAGCTTGCTGCTTGCTCAGACAGACCCTCAGCAACATCAATTAAGTTGATATATTGCCCTTTCAGCTCTCCTGAAATGGGTTGAATTGATAAATTATGCTTGAGTGAAAAGCCAACATTTTGACCGAATTCATTCTGTTGTGTTTTTAAATAATTTTTCATAATAATTTATAATGTAGGAAAAATAAGCGTTTAGATGATAATTTAAGCATAAAGTTTTTATATAACCTACATCAAATTGCATAAATATGAAAAATACCCTGACAACTTTAAGGTTTTTGTAAGTGAGTAATTTATTAAAGTATCGATTTCGATTAGAATAGCGCTGCTCTTTGTAGTATGTGTCATCCCTTGAACACAAAAAAATCATCTTTTCATGCTTTTGAAAATTCGCGTGGCTTATAACGGTATATGAATCAAATTCTTCCTTCTCCATTGGAATTACTTCCCTCCATTCGTGTGCTTGACGAGTGGCAAGAAGTCATACCTGAAGATTTATATATACCACCTGCTGCATTTGAAATTTTACTGGAACAGTTTGAAGGTCCGTTAGACTTTCTGATTTATCTGATTCAAAAAAATGGCTTTGATCTTTTACAGTTAGATATTTCACCGATTGCGACCCAATATTTATCCTACATGGATAGTATGAAATCACTCAATATTGAGTTAACAGCGGATTATATGGTAATGGCTGCATTACTTGCTGACTTAAAATCACGCTTACTTCTACCCAAGCCAAAAGTTGTGGATCAATTTGAAAAAGATCCAAAACAAGCATTGATTGATCGTCTCGAGACTTATTTACGCATTAAACAAGCAGCAGAAAGATTAGGGCAAATGCCAATCTTTGAAAGAGATACTTTTAGTACCAATGTCAGTATTGGGCATATTGCACCAATCTATGAAGGTTATGATGTTGATGCTTTACGTGATGCGTTATTCTGCATATTTAATCGTCCTGAACCTATTACCCATGTAGTGGCTCAAGAACCTGTGTTGCTCGAAGAACGCATCGCTTTTATTCAAAGTCAGCTCGCGTCAGGTCAGGCATTGAGTTTTATTCACTTGCTCAATCCACAACAAGGTCGCATGGGCATGGTGGTGACGTTTATGGCTGTGCTTGAGTTAACCCGTCAACAGAAAATTCAAATTATTCATTCTGGAATTGAAGCTCCATTGACAGTTCAAGGTATTGCTGCATGAGCCTAGATTCATTTGATCCCAATGAAGGAATGTCACTCGAAGACATTCATCATGATGTTTTATTACAAATTGAAGCAATTTTGTTCGCTAGTGACTCACCAGTTTCACTTGCAAGGCTAAAAGAAGCATTTCAAAACCAATATAATAAGCAGCAGTTACGTCAGTTCTTGCAACAACTTGCTGTGCTACAACATGGGCGCTCGATTGAGTTGATTGAAACGGCACAAGGCTTTCGTTTTCAAGTACGAGCCAAGTATCGAAATATTATTGCCCAAGTTTGGCCCGAACGCCCAACAAAATTATCACCCTCATTACTCGAAACAGTCGCAGTAATTGCATATCATCAGCCAGTAACGCGTGCTGATATTGAGCAGATTCGTGGTGTATCGAATAATAGCCAAATTTTAAGAAATCTATTTGACTGGAACTGGATCAAAGAATCTGGTTTTAGAGATTTGCCTGGAAGACCTGCGTTGTTAGTAACAACGCCCCAATTTTTAAATGCATTTGGTTTAGCTTCGCTAGGTCAATTGCCTCCCCTACAGAACGCCAAGGAAGCATTCATGACACTCGACGCACATGCGCCGAAGTCTTGAGAAGGTGAACTGTTGATCATTATGTCTAAGGTTGTGCTGTCATGAGTGAGAAATTACAAAAGGTATTAGCGAGAGTGGGGCTAGGCTCACGTCGCTATATGGAGGAAGTCATTGCTGCTGGTCGCGTCAGTATCAATGGAAAAATTGCTCAAGTAGGTGAACGTATTGAACCTACTGATGAACTACGTATCGATGGCCGTAAAGTTCAGTTTCAAGTTGAAGATGAAATTCGCCGCCGCGTTCTCATTTACTATAAACCAGAAGGTGAAATTTGCTCACGCAATGATCCTGAGAAACGTCCAACCGTATTTGATCATTTACCGCAAATTGCCAATGATCGTTGGGTCATGGTGGGTCGTCTAGATATTAACAGTACTGGTTTATTGTTATTCACCAATGATGGTGAGCTTGCTAATCGCTTAATGCACCCTTCAAACGAAGTTGAGCGTGAATACGCAGTCCGTGTGATGGGTGAAGTGACTCCTCAAATTCGTAATACCATGCTGAAAGGTGTAGAACTTGAAGATGGTCCTGCGAAATTTGAATCATTCTCTGAAATCGGTGGCGATGGTATCAACCGCTGGTATCAAGTCGTGGTAAAAGAAGGTCGTAACCGTGAAGTACGTCGTATCTTTGAATCACAAAGTTTAAAAGTCAGCCGTTTATTACGTACTCGCTATGGCACGATCATTTTGCCACGTGAGCTACGCACGGGTCGTTGGATGGAATTGGATAAAACCGATATCGACAATTTAGCAAAATCTGTTGAATTGAAACCACGTCAAGGCACAGGCTTATTTGGTATGGCAAAACGCCGTACTGAAAAGATGGCTGAGAAACCATTAGCTTCACGTCGTGGTGGGTATTTACGTCAACAACGTCGTGATGATGAACAAGATCAACCGCAACAACGTTCAAATAGCAATGCTAACAACAATAGTAATGGACGTAAAACGATTGGTTTTAATAAAGGCTTCAAAAAACCTTAATTATTTGCACAAAAATATAAAAAACGCTCAAATTTGAGCGTTTTTTATTGCACTTAAAGACCTCATACGATGCCCTGTGGAATCGCATTGAGTAATTTTTTGGTATATTCATGCTGCGGATGTAAATACAATTCATCCGAATTGGCAATTTCAACCAACTCGCCCTGATTCATCACCATCACCTGATCTGAAATGTATTTCACGACAGATAAATCATGTGAAATAAAGATATAACTCAGACCAAACTCATCCTGCAAATCTTGTAAAAGATTCAGTACCTGCGCCTGCACAGAAACATCCAATGCAGAAACAGATTCATCACAAATTAAAATCTCAGGTTTTAAGGTTAAGCACCGTGCAATCGCAATCCGTTGACGCTGCCCACCTGAAAACTCATGCGGATAACGATCATAAGCTTGTGTTGGTAAACTGACACGCTCCAATAATTCCAATGCCATTTTTTTGCGTTCAGCATCATTTTGACCAATACCATGAATCCGCATCGGTTCTAATAAAATTTGTCCGATGGTAAAACGTGGATTGAGTGAAGCATATGGATTTTGAAAAATGATCTGTATCTTTCGCTGATACTGTGAGAACTCTTTCTCGGTCATTGCAAGAATATCTTTCCCCCCAATCAGCGCCTGCCCGCCCGTCGCCTCATGTAAACGCATCAGCAATAAACCAATCGTAGTCTTACCTGAACCTGACTCACCAACAAGACCAAGGGTTTTGCCTTTTGCCAATTGGAAGGATACGCCTTTAACCGCCTGAAACTCCTCTCGTCCCCATAAACCTTTACGACTATAGAATGACTTTTTCAGGTCTTTAACATCTAAAATGATCTGTTCATTTCCAAGCAAACCACGTGTGCGCTGTTTCATATTCAGCTCAGATAAATTGCTTACTTCAACCCATTGCCCATTTTCCTGTTTCATAAAGTCACTGGTGATCGGCAAACGATAGGGACGTGTCGCTAGCTGAGGACGACAATGCAGTAAAGCACGGGTATACACATCTTTCGGTTGTTGCAGCACTTGTTCAACGAAGCCACTTTCACGAATCTCACCATGACGCATGACAATCACTTCATCTGCGATTTCACCGACCAATGCTAAATCATGGGTAATAAACAGCATCGACATTTGATGACGTTGACGTAAAGATTCTAATAAATCAATGATCTGCTTTTGAATGGTGACATCTAAAGCCGTGGTCGGTTCATCCGCAATCAATAATTTCGGCTCACAGGCGATTGCCATCGCAATCATCACCCGTTGCTGCTGACCACCTGAAAGCTGACTCGGATAAGCATCAATCTTGGTTTCTGGTGCAGCAATACCGACTTCTTTCAGTAATTCAAGTACCCGTACTCTAGCCTGCTTAGGTCTCATACCTAAATGAATACGCAGCACTTCGGCAATCTGATCACCCACCGTAAATACAGGATTCAGCGACGACATCGGTTCTTGGAAAATCATGGCAATGTCTTTACCACAAATCTTACGCATTTCTTTGGCTGACAAATTTAGTAAGTCTTTATCTTCAAAGCGAATTCGACTTTGTTCAGCGATTTGGCTTTGCCCTTTCGGCAATAAACCCATCACGGCCAATGAAGTTACAGACTTACCACTGCCCGACTCACCAACCAGCGCTACGGTTTTATTTTTAGGAATTGAAAATGAAATCCCTTTGACTGTTTCAATCCACTGCTTATTTTCGCCCTTAAAGCTGACACGGAGATCATCGACACGTAATAGCGTTTCGTTTTGGTATTGCATTTTGTCTCTCCGCTATTTCAACTTAGGATCTAAAGCATCACGCAATGCATCGGTAAACATGGAAAATGCCGTGACCAAAATTGCCATAGCGATGGATGCCGCAGCCAGTTGCCACCATTTGCCCAAGATCAATTCGCTTTGGGCTTCATTCAACATACTGCCCCAAGACACCACACCGACAGGTACACCAAAACCGAGGAAGCTCAGAATCACTTCAGATTTAATGAATGACACCACCAAAATCGAAATTTGAACCAAGGCGATATGACTCACATTTGGAAATATATGCACAAACATACGGCGTAAGTGACTGACACCAATCGCCTTCGCTGCAAGTACATATTCACGCGATTTGTGCTTCATATATTCAGCACGAACCAAACGAAATACCCCAGTCCAACCCGTTAAGCCTAAAATTAAAACAATCGACAGAATTCCTTTTTGTTGGAGTACCGCAGCAATCGCGAGCACTAATAACAGATAAGGAATCGAAGTAAAAATGTTATAGAACCAGTTCAGTGCATCATCCACCCAACCGCCAAAATAACCTGCAATTGCGCCAAGAAAAGTACCAATCACCACCGCCAATAAAGCGGATAACAAACCGACCAGAATTGAGGTTTCAGCACCTTTAATGGTTTTCAGCAAAACATCTTGTCCCCATTTATCTGCACCAAAAGGCAACGTGGTTTTTAACACTTGTTTTTGATCGAGTAAGTGTCCTCCAAGCTGCTGATCAATCTGTCGCATATCTTCAGCCAAAGGATCAATCATGCCATAGCGATCAATCGCAGAACTGCCTTGTTGCTCAGCCTGAATTTCCACATTGAGCTGTTGAATAATATCTTTTAGTGGATCAACTGGATTTTCAGGTAATGCCTCTATCTTCTGGCTACTGTCTTTAATTTGATCTGACTCAGTATCCGCCCCTAAAAATGTCGGTGGTGCGTAGCTGACGGCGACTTCTTTATTCCAATTGGAAGCAATCGCGCCTGTCATCGATAACGCGAGCAAGATGAAATAAAACAGCACCACCAAGAAAGAAACCAAGGCGATTCGATCTGATTTCAATCGATTCAAGGCTAAATGCCACAATCCTGTTGATGCAGGAGATTCACTTGAGGAGGATTTGCCTTTAAAAATTGTACTGAGCATTGTCATCCTCCTATTTCAACTGTACACGAGGATCGAGGAGCTTATAAATCAGATCGGCGATCAAGTTAAAAATCATGGTGAGCGCAGCGATATATACCGTAATGGCTTTAATCACAGGGAAATCACTGCGTTCAACCGCAATAATAATTTCCCGTCCGATGCCTGGAATACCAAAGAAACGTTCAATCAGGAAAGCACCAATCAACAATGCAGGCAGACTCGCCATCACTTCGGTGACGATTGGAATCGAGGCATTACGCAGTACATGTACACCCAGTACCCGTGATTCGCCCACACCTTTGGCGCGTGCAGTCCGCACATAATCTTGGTTAATTTCATCCAAAATAAAGCTACGATACAAACGCAGTGTTGGGGCAATACTCACTACCAACATAATTAAGATGGGTAACAAAGAATACTGGAATAAGTTTTGACTAAAACTATCGCTCCAGCCCTGTACAGGAAACCAACTGAGTTGATAAGCCAGAATATATTGAAACACAATGATATAGACCAAGATACTGATCGACATACCAATGGTACACAGCATCATCACCATACGATCTGTCAATGAACCACGCACTGATGCAATCGCTAAAGCCAAAACAATAGAAATGACCGTTTGCAAAATCGTCAGTGGAATCAATAAAGTCAGTGACGGTCCTAAACGCGTCAGAATAATCTGTGAGACAGGTTCACCTGTACTCCAACTTGCACCATAGTCAAAGGTCAAAATTTGCTGAATAAAAATCCACAATTGCACATAATAGGGCTGATCAACCCCCAATTGTTTACGGATGTTTTCAATTTGCTCTGGGCTAGACATTTTCCCTGCCAAAATATATGCAGGATCGCCCCCCACCCAATTAAACAAGAAGAAAATCAGCAGAATGACACCCAACATGGTCGGGATCATTTGCCACAGTCTACGCACGACATAAGCAAGCATGATGGCAAATCCTTATTTAACCCGTTGACCTGTAATTTCACTAAAGAAGGCTTTGTTATCGGGTTCTCTGCCTAAGAAATCTTTGACCAGTTGGGCTGCATTCTTTTGACTGCCTTGAGATAAAATCGTTTGGCGGTAACGCTGACCCACTTCTGGATTATTCAAGTTATCACCGAAAGCAGACAACATATCCAGAGCCAATACTTCAGACCACATATAACCATAGTAGCCCGCTTGATAGCCCATCAGATGTCCAAACTGCCCAGGAAATTCAGTCGTTGGGACATAGCCTAATGCGGTTGCGGATTCCATTTTTTCCCAGACATCCATTGGCTGTACTTTCAGTGCATCTGCACCATGTAATGCCATATCATATTGTGCATAAAGCGTTTGACGTGCATAACGTAGACCACGCCCATAATTGTGTACTGATTTAAGACGCTGAATTAATGCATCATCAACACGTGGACAGGCAGGATCACAATAGTCAGCCACTTTAGACAAAGTTTCCTTACGGCGTGCCCATTCTTCATACATTTGTGAGGGTGCTTCAACAAAGTCACGCTCCACAGAAGTACCTGACTGACCTGAGTAACGGGTTCTCGATAAAATGCCATGTAATGCATGACCAAACTCATGTACAAAGGTTTCAAGTTCATCACCATTTAAACCTTTGCGGTTAAAGTTAGTGACCAAGACTGAAATTGGCTTGCGCTTGCTTAATGTACTTCCACCATAGACACCCCATACCGCCGCATGCCCATATTTGCCTTCACGTGGAAATTTATCCATGTACAGACCACCCAGCACTTCACCTGTTTTCTTGTCCGTTACATCATAATATTCAACTTCTTCTTGCCATGCATCGACTTTAGCGGCTTTAAACTGAATACCATATAAATTTTCAGAAATCGCAAACAACCATTTTTGTGCAGCGAGTGTTGGGAAATAATCACGCAGTTTTTCTTGGTCAACCTGATATTTGTCTTTACGGAGTTTTTCACTCCAATACGCCATATTCCAACGGTTAATTTCAGCTTGATCTAAACTTATTTTCAAACTTTTGGCTTTAAAAGCACGCAGTTCTTCCACCTCTTTTTGTTCTAAAGGCGCAACCACGTTATGCACATCCGCCAAAAAATGATTTACCGTCTTTGGGTCTTTCGCCATGCGTTTTTTTAAAGCCCAATCGGCATAGCTTGATTGACCAAAAAGTTGTGCCTGTTCATAGCGCAAATCAATAATTTGTTTAAGTAAAGTTAGGTTTTTTTCTGTGCCACGACGTGTAAATGCCGTTTGATAACGTTTCCGTGCATCATCACGCTCTGAAAGCTCCATAAAAGGCTGATACTCTGGGTATTCAAAACCTAATAAATAATTGCCTTTATCATTTTTCTTTAAGCCTGAAATATAACTGCCTGGTAAGCCTTTTAGCTCGGCAGGCGTAAATTCTAATTTCTCTGGATTATCACGAATATTGCGTGAAAACTGCTGCGACAGTTTCGTCAATTCATCCAGAATATTTTTTAACCTTGCTCTTTTTTCAGGTGCAAGTTGTACCCCTGTATCTTCAAAGGCATCAAGAATGTCTTGGCGGTATTTTTGATCAATCGAATCTGTCGCTTTGGTGTTTTTAATACGTTGATATAAAACTGGATTCTGATAAATTTCAGTCTGTAATTGATTGATTTTTACTTCACAATCATCGGCGGTTTTACGCAATTTAGCATCTGGATCAACATTACTATATAAGTTAATTGGCCCTGCGAAGTCTTCAAAACTTGCCATCAATTGATCCCATTCTGCGAGAACAGGTGCAGCCGCAGACTGAGGTTGAACTGTTTGTTTTTCTAACTGGGAAATACGTTGTTGTAACTTCTGCACGTTGGCATCACACCAGTCTGCACTGGCGCTGTTTTTTAAAATAGGTAAAACAGCAGATGTGCTTTCTGCCCACACACCTTGGCTCATCCCTGTCATTGCCATAGATAACAGACATAGTGTCGATCGTTTCAACATTTTTTTCGCCATCATACTCTCCAATTTAATTCATCAATCATTTGGGCTTCTTGCGAACCCTTTTAGGACTAAGGTTGCTTATCTTGCATATCAATGTACATCCATTCTGCGGGCAGAATAGGATGTTTCTTATAACCAATCACTCGAGGTTGTGCCACAACCGTTCGGTAACGCGTCGACATGAATTGTACAGGGGCATAAAACTCTAAAAGACGTGACATTTTACGATAGAGCAGATCACGTTCAGGGCTATCAGCAAGTTTTAAAGACTGTTCATATAAACGATCATATTCTGGTAATTTAAAACAAGTGTGATTGGTCGCATGAATATTATTGCCATAAAATAACTGCATAAAGTTATCTGCATCGGGATAATCTGCAATCCAAGCAGAAGCTTTAAACATGGTTTTACATTGTTTTTCAGCCTTTAAACCTTCTGCAAAAGGCACAGGTTTAGAAACCATATTGACTTTAATATTGGCTAATTCTTTCTTTAGGAGTTCAGCCATCTGCATACTTCGCGCACTGCTACTGGATGGCATAAATTCAATCACCAGTGGCTTACCATTCGGCAACATCCGCCAACCATCTTTGCCCACTTTGTAGTTATAACGATCAAGTAATAAATTCGCTGCTTTTACTGAATACGGAATGCTGCTTTTATAATTGGGATCATGCCCCGTGACACCATAAGGAATCGGTGATTCTAATTTTTTGGCATTCCCTTTGGCTAGGATGTTGATAAATTTCTCTTTAGAGGTCGCCATCGCCATCGCTCGGCGTAAAGCAATTTTCTCCTTACTGAAACCACCCACCACTGGATTTTGTATATTCCAATACAAATAATCAATCGAAGGGTCAGCGATACGTGAAAGTTGAATCCCTTTTTTCACTAACTCGGGCTTTAATTGACCATCTTTTAACGCTTGTGCAGGTAATTCACCATCTAACGTAAAAATATCTAGCCCATCTTTTTGGAACGATAACCATCCTGACTGTGATTCTTCGATCACCTGAATATCGACCACACCAATCTGCGGCATTTTTTTGCCTTGCATTTGCTGTACGATTTTCTGATCTTCAGGATGGGTCGCTTTAAAATTCCATGTATAACCGCGATAATCAGGATTTGCTTTCAAAATAATACGCGAGCCTGGTGTCCATTGTGCGAGAACATAAGGCCCTGTTCCCACAGGATGTCCCATCGCATAGCCTGCTTTATCACGATAATGTTCAATCACTTCACGCGCGACTGCACCTGTTGGCTGATGGGCAAGCAACATTGGGAAATTATAGTTTGGTTCTTTTAACCGAATCACCAAGGTATAACGATCAGGTGTTTGTAAACCGCTAATTGGCTGATCATAGTTAAATTTTCCATTTTTAGCCGCTTGCTGGATGGCGCTATCCATTCCTGAGATACGTCCCTCAAACAACCAACTGTTGGGTGAATGCAAATTTGGATCAAGTAATCGTTTAAAAGAATAGGCATAGTCTGCTGCGATTAATTCTCTCGCTTTGCCTTTAAATACAGGATCAGGGCTGAAATAAATCCCTTTTTTTATTCGAATGGTATAAGTCAAACCATCGGCACTTACTTCCGGCAAAGCCACTGCCGTATTTGGAACGAGTTTTGCGGGTGAAGCTAGATAGTCATAGGTATATAACGTTTCAAACACTGAATACAAAATATGTGCTGAATATAAATCTTGTACTGCGACAGGATCAAATCCAGTCTCAGCCACGGGAAAAGCATAACGTAACACTTTATTCGGATTAGCTGGACTTCTTGCTTGTGTATAAGATGTACCCACACTTAATGTTGCGCCGAATAGCAGAGCTAGCGCATAACTTGGCATTGAATATTTGAAACTTTGCTTCATCCTGAACTCATTATTTATTTTGCTGTGAGGGTGTAATATCCAGATATTGCCAATTGGTATTCATAATTGGATGTGCTTTAAATCCCTGCACCTCGGGTTGAATTACCCAGTT
The DNA here is from genome assembly GCF_000374425.1 of Acinetobacter tjernbergiae DSM 14971 = CIP 107465. Taxonomy (GTDB): domain Bacteria; phylum Pseudomonadota; class Gammaproteobacteria; order Pseudomonadales; family Moraxellaceae; genus Acinetobacter; species Acinetobacter tjernbergiae. The sequence continues at coordinate 32,678 of NZ_KB894358.1, forward strand.
TCTAATCCGTGTATCTTGCAAAATCCAAGGGTTATCAGCTTCAACTTGTCGACTCATTTTTTCATAGAATGGCGTGCGTTGGTCAGGCGCTAATTTCATCGCTTGCTGATAAAAGCCATCATAAGCAGCCGATTTATAACATGATTGATTTCCACGACCAATATTTGCACCATACAATAACTGAGTAAAATTCTCACCCTCTGGATAGTCTGCATGCCATGCACCACTCCACATCATATATTGACACTGAGTTGCTGCTTTTAGGTTATCGGCAAAATTACTCACTTTAAAATCAGCTCGTATTCCAATCGCATCTAAATTTTTCTTCCAAAGTTCAGAATACATTACTGAAGAAGAGCCACTTTCCGTATTGATTTTTAAAGTTAAGGCCTTGCCATTTGGAAAACGACGATAGCCATCCGTTCCTTTTTTATAGCCAAAATGATCAAGCAATTTATTGGCTAAAACAGGGTTATAACCAATACTACTGCGATAATTCGGGTTATGCCCATTCACACCTGCGGGCACTAACATCTCAGCTCTAACAGCCTGCCCTTTTCTTAGAATCCGAATATATTCATTCAGATTAAAAGACATGGCGATGGCACGTCTTAAAGCAATTTTCTCTAAACTATTTCCGCCAACCACAGGATCACGCATATTGAACATGGTATAAGTGACTTCTGCCTCTTTATTGGCATAAAGACGAATCCCTTTTTGTTGCATCGCAGCATTCAATTGATTGTTTTGATCTAAAGCTTTAGGAATAGCACTTGAAGTTAAGGTATCGAAATCCAATTGTTTCGATTGAAATGCCAACCAACGTGATTGTTCTTCTTCAATAATACTAATATTCACTTTGCCAATTTGTGGCATAGGCTTACCACTCATTTGCTTAACGAGTTGGTTATCCCAAGCTGTACCTGTCGACTTAAAATTCCAAACAAAACCTCGATAATCTGGATTGGCAATTAGTTCAATCTTGCTACGTGGGACATATCGACTCAACATATAAGGCCCCGTTCCCACAGGATGCATGCCTAACTGATCTTTATAATATTCAACCACTTCTCTAGCCGTCGCTCCAAATGTGCTATAGGCAAGAATATAAGGAAAATTATAATCCGGTTGGGTCAGCTTAAATTGAATTGTATATTTATCTAAGGCTTTTACACCTTCAATCTTAGCATCATAGTCAAAACGACCTGTTTTATTGGCTTGGTCAACGAGGGCGTTCGCTCCAACCAATTTATTATCAATAAAAGAAAAAGATGGTGCATGATTTTTAGGGTCTAAAATGCGCTTAATCGAATAAACATAGTCTTCTGCAACCAACTCTCGACGCTTTCCTTTGAAGGCTAGATCATCGGTAAAGTAAATGCCTGACTTTATTTTAAAAGTATAAACTTGCCCATTTTTTTCAATAGTCGGTAAGCTCTGAGCAGTTGTAGGAACTAATTTCACTGGATTTGCTAAATAATCATATTGAACTAAACGTTCAAAAATCACATCAGCAACATTGCCGCTATAGAAATTAAAGGTTTTGACCATATCAAAGCCATCATCAGGCGCAGGGAAAGCAACACGAAGCACTTTTTCTGCTTGAGCAGGCGTTTTTGCAAATCCAATCGGCATCGCTGCAACAATAGTTGATACCAATGCAACCCTAAAAAATATTGACTTCAACTCAATGCTCACATCATTGTTTTTTAATAAATACTCGACTTTTAGATTGTATTCAACTTTATAAATAAACTTACTTTAACTATTAATAATTCAGTATTTTTATCAAATCATTGTTTCTTCTAAAAAATTTAACAAGAAATCAAAACATACTCTTGTTTTATCTATTTTATTTCATTAATCACAATTGGAATTAGTTTACTACTCACCTTATAGCCTTGTGGTTTGTTATTACATGCATCTCCGGTTACTGTAGTTCGAATCACATAAGGCGAATAAGGCATGACATTTAAATAACCTGAATTTTCCCGCCCTGTGCGACAGTCTTCTGCTCCTAACTTTTCATCATAGCGCCCACCATAAGAAGATTCTTCGACCTCTGTAATGACTTTACTCGTCCATTGATTTAAATAAACCAAGCTTTTACTCGATTCAACAGTACCCTGTCCTGAGCCAGCACTTTCAATTTCGATCAGTTGAATCGGTTTGCCTTTATAAACGGTAGGATGCACTTTAAAGCTATTCGATTGCCCACCAAACTCCTTTAAAATTCGAGCTTGTTTTAATTTTGGACGAGTTAGTACATAACCAGCCCAAAAATTACGTCCTGCATTTTCAAAACTCACACCCGATAAATAGGCTTCTTCACCTGAGATCAGTTTTACGGCTTCGGTTGAATCAATCTGAATGGCTTGAGGTGGATTGGCATTTGAATCTTGTAAGCTAGTGATCCAACTAATGATGGTTTTATCTGTGGGTACAGCAGCGTGAGATACTGAAACTGTTATGAAGAACCCACATAAAATGGATAAAACTAATTTCTTATTCTTGTTCATTCTTGACCTTGCTTTTATTTAACAGAAATTCTCACATGAAATATGATACTCGGAAACGTCATCCACAACCTGCGTGAATTTTGCAATATATTGTTTCTGCGAAATAATAAAAACAAAACCAAAAAGAGAACAGGTTTTGTGGATGACAATGCCTTTGCCTACTTTGGGCGAAACCAAAGTAGGGCGAACCTGAACGAAGTTGAAATATATTTCAACCGAAGTGCAAGACACAGTGGTTTATCCCTAACTTTAGCTTTAACGGAGTATGACTCCGTTAAAGAACCTAGACAATTATTTCAATAAGTTAGTATTTATTCTAAGCCAAATCTAAGTTAGTTAAACTTTTCCAACTCAATCCATTGAGCATCAGGAAAATGCTTCGCCAAATAAGCTTTTAAATAATCGGCGGTATCTTTCGAAATAAGCGGATCTTTCGACTCATCCTTTAAGTTATACACCAAAGCATGCAAACTCAAACCACGCAGCTTTAAAGCCTCTAAACTCAATAAAGTATGATTAATACTGCCCAAACGTCCTGAAGTCACTAAAATCACAGGAAATTGATGCTGAGCAATATAATCAATGGTCAACAATTCTGTGGTTAAAGGCACCATCAAACCACCTGCACCTTCCAACAGTACCACATCAAACCGCTGAGCAAGTTCATTAGTCGCTGCTTCGATCTTGGCAAAATCTAAATCACGTCCATCCAAACGTGTGGCTAAATGGGGCGAGGCTGGATAAGTAAAAATTTCAGGCATGGTCAGCTTTTCATGATCTTCCTGAAACCAACCACTGCCCATAATTTCACGATGCTTTTCGATGTCCTCAGACACATCGACATTACCTGTTTGTACCAACTTCTGGGTAATAACACGCTGCCCTTGTTCGGTCCAAAGTTTGGCGAGATAACCCGTGGCATAAGTTTTACCAATTTCTGTATCAATACCGCTGACAAAATAAATTGCTGCACTCATGCTATTCTCCGTGCAATCACATAAATCGGATGATAAGTCAGGCTGAAACCCTGCTCATCATAGAACTGTTGATAATCTGAATAAAATTGCTGCAAGGATTGCTTGGTCCAGCGATGGGATTGAGCCGTTGCTGTCACCCCTGTCGCTTTTAGATGATGCAGAACTAATTTAGGATCATCAAAATATAGACATTTTTTCTCTTCTTGTATAAACACAATCTCAAAGCCACTCTCTTCAAGTTTCTGTTTCAATACTTCACTGGAATAATAATTTAAACCTTGTCCTGTCAACTGCTTAATTTCACTCAGATTATTTGGCCCAAAAGTAGAAAAACCGAAATATGAATTGGATTTTAAGGCACTTTGAATCCGCCGTAATAATGCAGGTAGATCAACCATCCACTGTAATGCTGAACTGGAAATCACAGCATCTAAAGACTGCGGTAAAGTAAGCTGTTCAATATCGCCGATCAGCCAATCAACCTTAGGTCTCCCCTTAACAAAAGGGTGAGAAGTATCACTTCGCAAGTGAGGGGATTTTAGATTTAGAAAATGCTGATCGACATCCTCATAAAGATCATTTAAAAATAATTGATCAAACTGAAAATGAGTATGAAATAAATGCGTTAAATTACCCGACCCACAACCGATCTCAAGTACAGAATCAAAAGTCTTTGGACAATATTGTTTAAGATATTCAAATAACTGTGCGCTAATCTGCTTTTGTACCACAGCATGCTCGATATAGCTTTGTCCTGCTTTGGCAAAACGTTGGGCAACCAGTGCTTTATTGACGCTCACAAACACTCCACCAATTGTTCCAATTCATTTTTTTGCACCAAAGAAGTTAAGGAGATACGCAAGCGTGAACTATTCTGCGGAACTGTTGGTGGACGCACTGGCATGGCATAAAAACCTTGTTGCTGTACAAAGCGTGCTTTTTCAATCGCAGCTTGGCTTTCGCCCAAGATAATTGGAATGATATGACTGCTGGATGGACTCGAGAAACCTTTTGCAATCACCACTTGCTGTAAATACTGACTGATCTCAGCCAAGTGCTGACGCTGTTGCTGCATGCTCAACACTTTATTAAAAATAAAATCTGACCATGCCATCGAGATTGGAGGCAAAGCTGTACTAAAAATCAATGGGCGCATTTTATTGATCAGATAATCACGAATGATTGAATCACAAATGATATAGCCGCCTACCGAGGCAATTGCTTTACCAAAGGTTCCAACCAAGAAATCAATCTGATCCAATACGCCATATTGTTCAGCACAACCAAGACCTTGCTCTCCCCTGACGCCAATCGCATGTGCCTCATCGACATACAACATGGTTTTAGCAAAGCGTTGCTTTAACTGAGCCAATGCCGCTAAATCCGTCTCGTCCCCATCCATACTAAAAATACTTTCAGTCACCACAATAATACGTTCAATTTGCTCATCTTGATGATACTTTTGCAATAGCTGTTCCAGATGCTGCAAATCATTATGACGATAACGTACATATTGAGCAGTTGATAGTCGAATGCCATCAATCATACTCGCATGAACCAGTTTATCGGCCAAAATCACGGTTTTGCTATCACACAAAGCTGGTAAAATACCAATATTCATGTGGTAGCCACTATTAAAGAGTAAGGCAGCTCGACCAAAAACTTTGCTTAGGCTATTTTCAAAGTGTTCATATTCCGCAAAATTTCCCGTAAGCAAGCGTGAAGAAGATGAACTAAAGAGCGCTCGTTCGATTTTCAGCGTATCAAGAAATTCTTCTCTTAAACTTAAATCAGCTGCCAAACCTAAATAATCATTGGATGCCAGATTCAACATGGTTCGATCTTGAATGGTAATCCATCGTCCAGATTGCTGATTTGAAGTGAATTGACGGAAATTACCTTGCTGCTTGAGATGGTCTAGCTGCTCGGCATAATGATCAAGCAAGGACATTAGTATTTACTCCTTGCATATTTTTTACCACTTCACTCATCTGTGCTAATAAATAATGGAGTTCATCATCCGTGATCACGTACGGCGGCATCACATAGACCAATTTACCAAATGGACGCACCCAAATACTCCGTTCAATGAACTGTTGCTGCAAGGTTTTCATATCAACATTAGTGGTTAATTCCACCACGCCGATCGCACCTAAAACCCGTACGTCAGCAACATGCTCAAGCTGTGCTAAATCGGTTAATTGTTCAGTGAGAATCTTTTCAATCCGTTGAATATTGGCTTGCCAGTCCTGCTCAATCAATAATTGGGTGCTTCTTAATGCAACCGCACAGGCCAGTGGATTCGCCATAAAGGTTGGGCCATGCATAAACACACCGGCTTCGCCGCGACTAATGGTTTCAGCCACTTGCTTAGTCGTTAAGGTCGCAGACAGCGTCATATAACCGCCTGTCAAACCTTTACCAATACACATGATATCAGGTTCAACTTGGGCATGTTCCCATGCAAACATTTTACCCGTGCGCCCAAAGCCTGTTGCGATCTCATCGAAAATTAACAATAAATTATATTGTTCACATAAAGCCTTGGCCTGACGTAAATATTCAGGATGATAAAAACGCATACCGCCTGCACCTTGTACAATTGGCTCGATAATCAGTGCAGCAATACTATGATGATGCTGTTCAATTTGCTGCTTGAGTTCATGAATATCTTGCGGATTCCATTCTCCATCAAATCGACTTTGTGGCGCGGGTACAAAGATTCGATTCGGTAAACTGCTGCCAAAAATCTGATGCATCCCTGTGACAGGATCACACACCGACATTGCATTCCAAGTATCGCCATGATAGCCAGAACGCGTGGTAATAAAATTGGTTTTCTCGGGTTGATGCAATGCAGCCCAATACTGCACTGCCATCTTTAAGGCAACTTCTACGGCAACTGAACCTGAATCTGCGTAGAAAATCTTATCTAAGTTCGGTGGCATAATTTTTAATAATAATTTGCCTAATTCAATCGCAGGTTCATGGGTCAGACCGCCAAACATGATATGTGCCATGTTCTGCAATTGATCTGTAACTGCTTGGTTTAGTTCAGGATGGTTATAGCCATGAATCGCACACCACCATGACGACATGCCATCAACCAAAGTTCGACCATCTTCTAGTTCGATGGTTGCGCCATAAGCACGTTTGACTTTAAAGGTTGGCAATGGATTTAACATCGAAGTATAGGGATGCCATATATGTTCTAAATCAAATAGGTCAGTCATCCTATACCTCTATAAATCCAATATTTAACAATGTACTGCATGGTGTTATTCCGAGTACTCACCCAATTTCAGGATAAGCCTTCAGCTGGACTTACTTTTCAAAGATGAAAAGTAAGCAAAAATCTTTTGTTAGGCTGATGGCACGTCCTTGATGCCACAGCCTAACGGCGACATCCATGTCGCCTCCACGATAGCGAATACTCAAAGTAAATTTCAACAATGATAAAAACGTTCAATAAGTTTCAATCGCTCTTAATCTTAAACTTGTCAAAATCTAAAATATATTGCGAGAACTTTCATTTCAAGCCAGATTAAGCGGTCTTTTTAAGAAAATCTTCAATTATTTGCACAGTCTGCTCAACCATAAAACATGGAAAGCCATGTGAAGCGCCTTCGACAGAAATAACAGATTGATTTTTTGCAGCTAAATTCTGAATATTCTGTGAAATTTGGTAAGGAACTAAAGCATCGTGCTCAGCAAAGACATGTAACTGTCTACCTTGATATTTTTTACATATATCAACCAAATTTAACTGCTCTAACAATTCTAAACCTTGCTTCAATAACACAATCGGTTGTGGACGAATCAATTTTTGCATAGCTAAGAAATCTTTCTTTGCCGAACTTGTACCTTGGCAGACCAACAAACCAAAACGCTTTAAGGTGCTAATCGCATCTTGCTCAAATGACTGTTTGAACTGAAGAAAGGTTTCAACAGACATTGCTGTAGACCAATCAAGTTGAGCGACAAAACATGGATTTGAAGCTAAAGTGATTAACATCTTCTGCTTAGCATATTGTTTTTCTATTTGATTGACCAATAAGGTTGCCAGTTGCCCACCAAGCGACCACCCGACAATCACATCAAATTTTGCCGCAAGTTCAACATACTGTTGCAAGATTTCATCATTTAGGGCATTAAAAATATTAATCCGCTCAACGATATGCCCTTTTTGTGCCAAAGCTTCATGTAATGGTCTTAATAATTCTGCACCACCGCCCCATCCTGTGATGAGTAGAATCTTATAGATCACACGTTTGTCCAATTTTTCCAACTTTAAGCCAGTATACTCTGATTAGCTCTCGTCATTATTTTCCAAATCTACCAAAAGCTTCGCTGGAATAACACGTTCCCAATTTTGTTTAAATTGCTTATGAACCTTATCTATATCAAAAGAGCTGTTCCGTGCAACTTGCTGAGCATATGCAATATCATTTGCACGCATATAAGCAAGTAGATAATGATTTCCATCTAGTTCCAATTGAAACCAAGATTCAACTTTTACTCCTTCCGCCTGAAGTGTTTGAATCGCTTCTGCTTTACGTTGTTCAATTTCTTGCTGCCAAGCTTCGACATTCGCTAACGTATTTGTTTTTAATTTAATAAGAACCGCGCCAACATCCATTCATTTTCCTCTTCTTTTTTAAATAATCATTCAATTGAAATATATAAAGCAGATCAAAATTCTGTAAAGAACTTTCTGACACATCCAATTCCTAAATTTGCTAAAGTATGTATTATTACACTTTGAGATCACGCTGATGAATACGATAAAATCCAAAGTTCTTATTGTATGTAGTTCACTCTTATTATGGAGTGCGCCAAGTTTAAGTTTGGCTCAAAACTCTATATTTTCCAAACAGAATACTGCACAAAAAGAATGGGTTGGACAATCTTCACCTGATTTTAAACTACAAGATCAAAGTGGCAAATGGCACACCCTCAATCAATATAAAGGCAAATGGATTGTGCTTTATTTCTACCCTAAAGATGACACTGCTGGCTGTACACAAGAGGCTAATCAGTTTAAATCACTTTATCCTCAATTCTTAAAATCAAATGCAGTTGTACTCGGTGTCAGTCTAGATGATGTCAGCTCACATCAAAAATTTTCGCAAAAACTAGGTTTGCCTTTCCCCATTTTGGCAGATGAAAAAGGCGAACTTGCTGGAAAATTCGGTATCGTCAGAAATTTTGGGATTACCAAAATTGCCAAACGTGAGAGTTTTCTGATTAATCCACAAGGTGCAATCATGTATCACTATAGTAGTGTGAATACGCAGACGCATGCTGATCAAGTATTAAAAGATTTAAAAGAAGCCCAAACTAAAAAATAATTCATAAATAAAAAACTCAGCACATGCTGAGTTTTTTATTTATTCGTAAACCTTAGATTTGCGATTGAATATAGTTTTGCAAACCAATTAATTCAATTAAACGCAATTGTTTTTCTAACCAATACGTATGATCTTCTTCTGTATCAGATAGCTGCTGACGCAACATATCACGACTAATGTAATCACCTTTATCTTCACAAAGCTTAATACCTGTCGCTAGTTTTTCGCGTACATGATATTCAAGTGCTAAATCAGCTTTTAAACAACTTACAACATCCGTACCCACATTGATGTCTTCACGGTTCATGCTCGGCTGAGCGCCTAAGAACAACACACGACGAATAATTGAATCTGCATGAGATGCTTCTTCCTGCATTTCATGGTCAATCCGTTCATAAATCTTGCTCAAGCCCCAATCTTCATACATTCTTGAATGAATTAAATATTGATCACGAGCAGCCAACTCACCGCCAATGAGCATATTTAAATAGTCGATGACTTCTGGATTGCCACGCATAATACTTACTCCCTATCGAATAAGTCTATTATGGTGAAATTAGATAGTAATTGCAAAAATATTATGTGTAAGCTTATGATTTATATAAAATTAAAATGAGAAACATACGCATTTACAGTTTTAATTAGCCTAATTTATCTAAATAAAATAAGCCTTTGCATACGATTCAAAAACTGTCTAAACCATAATTTTAGGAAAAATCTGTTGTTTGAATTTTTGTAACGATTCGCAATGCTTCTTATTCAGTTCGGCTTTTAAGCAAAAATTATAAAAAAATGACTGTTCAGCCGTTGTTTGTTTGAGCAAAATTCGTTAAATAACATCAATCACAAAAACATTATGCGGAAATAACAATGGACAAAAGTAAACCAATATTAGTCACTGGCGCAACAGGTTATATTGCTGGCTGGATTATCGAACGACTGCTCAATCAAGGCTATAACGTTCATGCAACAGTTCGAGACCCATCAAAGAAAAATAAAATTCAGCATTTATATGACATTGCAGAAAAGTCATCTGGAAAAATTCAATTTTTCAAAGCAGATTTACTCGAACCAAATTCTTTTGATGAATCCATGCAAGGATGTGAAGTCGTCATTCATACCGCTTCTCCTTTCGTTGTGACCAATTATAAAGATGCTGTCAAAGATATTATTGAACCTGCGGTCAAAGGAACAGAAAATGTCTTGGATAGTGTGAATCGTACTGAATCAGTCAAACGTGTGGTGCTCACCTCAAGTATTGCCTCAACCTATGGCGATGCCGTTGAGATTCAGAAGACTGCCAATAATCAATTTGATGAAAGCCACTGGAATAACACCAGTAATGAAAGCCATCAACCCTACCCTTATTCAAAAGTTGCTGCGGAACGTAAAGCATGGGAAATCGCAGAACAACAAAATCGTTGGAGTCTAGTTTGTATTAACCCAGCGTTGGTGATGGGACCTTCACTCACTGATGCCAGTCAATCTGGCAGTATTGAAGTTTTACAACAGTTCGGCAATGGTACAACATTATTTGGTGTACCGCCGATGTGGAATGGAATCGTAGATGTTCGTGATGTTGCAGATGCGCATGTTGCTGCAGCACTCAATCCCAAAGCACAAGGTCGCTATATCATTTGTGGTGGAACATTAAGTTTACTTGAAATGGGCAAAGCCTTAACGCAAAAATTTGGTTATAGATACCCATTCCCTCATTTTACCGTACCTAAAACTGCCTTTTCTTTGATTGCTCCGGTGTTTGGTCATTCACGTCAATTTGTAAAACTCAATATGGGCTATCCGATCTACTTTAATTCACAGCGTAGTGTGAATGAGTTAGGCATTCACTATCGAGATATTCGTGGCAGTGTTTGCGAACATTTCCAGCAATTAATCGATGATGGCATTGTTAAAAAACGTGCTTAAAACCAAGAACCGTTCAAGTTTAATCGCTTGAACGGTTTTTTATAGTCTTTACGATCAGTGATGTTTAACAGCAGATTAATTTCTTTAAGAACTCAAGTTGATACTGGATATTTTGTTGAAAAATTGGTTCAAAATATGGCTCAAAATGATTCGCCTCCAATAACCGATATTCAATATGTGGATTATTTATTTTTTTGATTTTCTCAGGATCAAAAGGTGCAACAGAATCTTGAGTCGCACCAATTAATAAAGTCGGTATTTTAATGGTTTTTAAATGGCGAATCGGTCGATACATGCCAATTGTCAGCACTGAACGTGCAGTGACACGATTATCATAATCATCAATAGACTTTCCTGCTTCATTATAATTTTTTATAAAAAACTCATAAGCCTGATCACGATTCATCGTCGCAAATTGATGTTCAGGTGCGATCACAGGAATATAAGTCCGTGACTGAGATGGTAAATAATCCTGAACCACTTTTAAGCCAATTTTCAACATATCTTTAACAGGATTGGCAAGAACGGCTTGTACCCCGTCTAGCATTGGAACATGAGCAATCGCCCCCAAGAGATGAGGATATTTTGCTGCGAGATCAATCGCATGCCCACCACCAAAAGAAGTCCCCCAAACCACGATTTTATCTACATCAATCTTTTCTAAATTCTGTAAATATTGAATCGCTTGCTCAGCTTCACGGACACGTAACCACGGTGAAATTTGATTTCGAGGCATCCCCTCACTTTTACCCCAAGTCGAGTAATCAAACGTCATGACGGCGTAACCGATTTGCATAAATGCTTGAACAAAAGGCAAGGTCAACAAATCTTGCGTTCCACCCCAACCATGCACCATCAAAATGACTGGATGTTTTTGTGCAGTCTCGGCATTTGGATAATATATTTTTGCAGCACATTGATTGCCATTAGGTGAATAAAAGCTTGCCTCTACACTTTGATCAAGCACATGTTGAAATGTTTCCATTACCTTATTTCCCAATTTATCTTAAATACCATTCAAGAAATATACGCAATTCTTAAATACCATTCAAGATAAGAATAAAATTATCTGCAAATTTTTAAAAATGATCGAATCGCTGTAAAATCAGTTCTGAAATATTTTGAGTCCACACAATGGCGCGCAATAAACGTATTATTCAAAACACGGATGAAAAGAAAGCAGAAATTATTGCCGCTGCACGAATGTTATTTCTTGAGATCGGCTATGATGCAACATCAATGTCCAAGTTAGCAGCAACAGCAAAGATTACTCCCAATACAATTTATTGGTACTTTAAAGATAAAGATGAAGTGTTAACACAAGTTCTTAGTTCAGAGCTTATTGACCGCCTAAATGAATATCATAATCAGTCTTTTTCCAACCACACTCAACGATTATTGTGGGTCATTCAACAACTGGAAAGTGTCAAACACCTAATTACAACCGTACATAGCCGTTTGAATTATTCTGAGGAAATTCGCGTATTACATGAAAACTTTCATAGAATTGTAGAAAGTCTATTGTGTATAGAATTACAAAAAATGGGCTTATCCGCAGCAAAAATAGATGCAACCACTCAAATTATTGTTTTTACTATAGAAGGTATTTTGTCCCATCAGCTAACGGATGAAGCTAAATATCAAATCTGTGAACTTCTGATGTAAAGCGCATGCAGAAGTCCACACCATTTCTTTCATCAAACTGGATATTGTGCCAAGAAATCTAAAAACTCTTGTTCGTTCATCACTCGAATTTCTAATTTTTGTGCTTTATCCAATTTGCTTCCTGCTTTTTCACCTGCAACGACACATTTGGTTTTACTGGAAACACTACCACTGACTCGCGCACCCAAAGCTTGTAACTTCTGTGTCGCCTCATCACGTCCCATCGTTTCCAGTGTGCCTGTCACCACCCAACTCTCACCATTTAAGGGTTGACGTGTCGGAGCAGTTGGTGCATCCCAATGAATCCCCGCTGCCAATAAACGATCGAGTACTTCAATGTTATGTGGTGCTTGGAAAAAGTCAGCAATCCACTCCGCTGTAATATCACCGACATCTGGGGTTTTCTTGAGCGCTTCAACATCGGCAGCTTTCAAAGCATCCAAAGTTTGGAAAGTATTGGCTAACATGCGTGCTGTGGTTTCACCTACGCCACGAATACCTAAGCCATAAATAAAACGTGCCAAAGTCGTTTTTTTACTCGCTTCGATTGCATCAATCAGGTTTTGAACGGATTTTTCACCCATTTTCTCGATAGTTAATAATGTGTCACGATGTTCATGCAAATGATAAATATCGGCAACATCTTTGAGTAAATCGAGGTGTAAAAGTGATTCCACCCAACGATCGCCCAAACCTTCAATATCTAAAGCTTTACGGGATACAAAGTGACGAATTGCTTCAATCCGTTGTGCCGCACAATATAAGCCACCAGAACAACGTGCTAATGCTTCACCTTCTGGCATGACAACAGGCGATTCACATACAGGGCAATTCGTCGGAAGATGTACCATCTCCGCATCAGTAGGTCTAAATTCAGCCCAAACTTTTTCAACTTTTGGAATCACATCACCCGTACGATAGACACTGACCGTATCACCAACACGCACATCTAAACGATGAATTTCACCAATATTATGTAGAGTAACATTGGATACCGTAACACCTCCCACAAAGACGGGTGCTAAACGTGCAACAGGTGTCAGGGTTCCAGTACGTCCGACTTGCCAATCAATATTTTCAACTTTGGTCAGCGCCGCTTGTGCAGGGAATTTATAAGCGGTTGCCCAGCGTGGTTCCCGACTTAAAAAGCCCAATTGTTGTTGTTGTTTCAGATCATCGACCTTCACCACCATGCCATCAATTTCAACTTTAAGATCTGGACGTTCTTGTTGAATTTGTTCATAGCGTTGTTGTACTTCTTCAATTGAAGCACACAAGAATTGACGCTCAGCGATTTCAAAACCAAATTTGGTTAACCAATGTAAACTATCATGCATCGTTGCGAGACCATGACTAGGCTCACACTGAGCAATACCGTAAGCATAGAATGCCAATGGACGTGACGCAGCAATATTTGGGTCAAGCTGTCTTAAACTTCCTGCCGCGGCATTACGTGGATTAGCAAAAGTCTTCTCGCCTTTCGCTTCTTGATCGGCATTGAGTTTTTCAAAGCCTTGCTTTGGCATCAACACTTCACCACGGACTTCTAAAAATTGTGGAATCGCTTGATGCTGACTTGATAATACTTTGGGCAAGTTACGAATGGTTTTAACATTTTGGGTAATATCTTCGCCTGTTTCCCCATCACCACGAGTGACACCACGAACCAGTACACCATTTTCATACCAAAGTGAAATCGCCAAACCGTCAAGCTTGAGTTCAACTTCATATTGAACTTTTTGGTTCGGTAAACGCTCATCAATACGGCGAGCAAAAGCAAATAGATCATCTTGATTAAAGACATTCCCCAATGACAGCATTGGCACTGTGTGGGTCACGCTTTCAAACTTTGATAGGGCTTGACCACCAACTTTATTGGTCGGCGTATCGGTCTGAATCAAATCAGGATATTGTTGTTCTAATGCTTTAAGCTGATGAAATAAATGGTCATATTCACTATCAGAAATGGATGGCTCATCCATCACATAGTAAGCATGGTTATGTTTTGCAATCAGTTGAATTAACTGACGCATTTGCTCAATAACTGAGTTGTGTTCCATTTAAATTTCACCATATAAAAGGGCGGAAAAACCGCCCTATAATTTTTTACTGAATTTATTATAAAAGATTCATTAGACTGTTGCTTGATTTGGACGGTAATCAATCACATGATGACGCCAATGTTCTTTCAATTGTGGCGTAAATTCTAAATTATTTTCATCATAGACTTTGCCATCGACTTCACGCGCAATTAAGCCTGCAATACTGGTCATCATGTCATACCCTGTCACAGCTTTGCTATTTGGCAGTGCAAGGAAGAATGCTAAACCTTGTACTTGCTCACCAGATAAACTTTCTAAATCAAAGCCAGCAGGACCATTGTCCGTCATTCGCAATACAGAGAACATCAATGTGCTTGGCTCTTCTGTATTTTCATAACGGTGGAAACACGACATTTCACCAAAGCGGAGACCATATTTCAGCAATACTTTTAATGCTTTATCGCCCGACAACGCACGGCGTGGATTTGGAAAAACATTCAGCGCAATAATCTGCTCAGCTGTTGCTAATGCACTTTCATCATCATAACGTTGCTGTTCATGTAAATGCACATCCAAGATATTACTCTCACCATCAAATTCTTCAATTTCAACAGTTGCAATATTTGGATTTAAACTCAGTTCTGGCTCAACTTTCGTTTCATCAGCTTTATCTAACAAGTCTTCATCATCAGATCCGTCCACTTGTGGTTGATCTTCTGATCGTTCAATGCTTGTATTGATTTCAGTATGAATGACAGGCTCAGCCGCAACTTTTACCGTTTCTTCAGCTTTCTCTTCTGCAACAGTTTGTACTGGTGCTGCTTGAGTATCTACTTGAATAGTTTCTGCTTTAAAACTTGGTTCAACCCGTTCAGTTGTTGAGATTACAGTATCTTTTTGTAGAAGCTGCTCTCGTACATTACGCGGGATCACAGGCTGATTGCTGTCAGAATTAATATGTAAATCAGCGTCTAATGATGGCTCAACTGTTTTTGGTTTTCTCAAAACCATTGCTAAACCAACGAGCATAATCACAACGGCGATAACAATGCCTATTATTGTATTCATTTCCATACTAGGACTCCGAAACTAACCCGTATTCTTTTGCCTGTTCTAAATCGACAGTCACTAATTTTGATGTGCCTGGCTCTGGCATGGTCACTCCCAGTAAATCAGTTGCCATTGTCATCGCCAATTTATTATGAGTAATGTAAATGAATTGCACTTGCTCAGAAAGCTCTTTTACCAAATTACAATACCGTTGTACATTGGCATCATCAAGTGGTGCATCAACTTCATCTAATACACAGAAAGGTGCAGGATTCAATCTAAAGATCGCAAATACCAATGCCAAAGCAGTTAAAGTCTTTTCACCACCTGAAAGTAGTGCCAAAGAACTGTTGCGCTTGCCTGGTGGACGCGCCATCAATTTCACCCCTGACTGCCAATCATCCTCAAGACTTAAGGTCGCTTCACCGCCACCAAACACCTTTGGAAACAACACTTGCAGCTCTTGATTTACCTGATCAAAGGTGGTCATAAATAATTTACGTGTTTCTTGATCAATACTTTTCATCGCATCTTTGAGCTGATCAACCGTATTTTGTAGATCTTGCATCTGATGACTCAGCTCATCAAAACGCTGTGACACGTCTGCATATTCTTGTGAAGCTGCCAAGTTTACCGCACCAATTTTATCAAATTGTTGCAATGCTTTTTCTAATTTCTGTTGATGATCTTTTATTTCAATCGAGAGGTCAGATAAAGCATCCGCATTGAGTTCTTTGAGCTGTTCCAGATAATGCTCACGATCTGATTTAGCAGCCTGCCAAGCCAAACGCTTTTGCTCTAACTGCTCACGCACCTGCTCATCTTTTTGCTGTGCTTGATGACGTTGTTCCGTCAATTGCTGCTGTTTCTCTTGGACTTGATTCAGTTCAAGTTGCCACTCATTCCAATTTTTTTGCAGCTTTTCTGTTTGCTGAAATTGCTCTTGGAATTGCGACTCTAAGTTCGGTAATTCAAGCTGAATCGGATCAACAAACTTCTTCGCTTGCTCAATCTGTTCAATGATTTGTCGATATTGGGTTTTCAGGAATGAAATATCTTTTTCGAGCAACTCAATTTGTTGATTGGCTTGCGAAGTCTGACGGCGCAAAGCTTCACGTTGCTGCTGCTGTTGCGTCAACTGCTGCTGTTGCTCATCCAACTGTTCATTCAGATTTTCGACCTGAAATTGTAAAGTCTTATAATTCGGTAATACTGCTTCTAATTTGAGTGCAAGTGCATGTAAATCAATTTCCAAATCATCACGCTGCATGGCATCTTCTTCAAGTTGCACATCGAGCTGTTTAAGTTGATCTGCTAATTGCATCTGCTGTAATACAAATGCCTGTGCCGTACTTTGTAGTTTGGCAATTTGTACATCAAACTGTTGCTGCTCTTTCTGTTTTTGTTTCAGGGTTTGCTGTTGTTGCTGTAAGTTTTGCTGTTGCTGTTGCAACCCTTGCTGCTGTTGTGAAAATTGATTTTCCGAATCAAGCAATTGTGCTTGCTTCTCCGCAAGCTGCTGTTCAATTTCTTCTAAACGGATTTGATGGCTGAGCATCCCCTGCGCAGTTTGGCTGTCTTCATCATAATGCAGACCAATCACCCAATCTGCTCCAACATGATAACCATCGAGGCTTAAAATTGACTGCGCTTGAATGAGATCAGATTGATAATTTAATGCGGTTGCTAAATTCTCAGCCACAGTAACATTTGACCAGAGCGAAGATTCTGGCGCTTCGATCCAGTCTGATAGATATTTTAAATCTCCCCTAACTCCTCTTTGAGAAAGAGGTGAGGAGCGATTATAGCTCTGCAAGGGAGATTCTATTTTTAACTGACGTGCCACACCTTCTTGAAAGGATTGCTCATCATCCAACAAATGTGCTTGCAGCCACTTGGCTAAGAATTTTTCAATAATAGCCGCATACGTTTTACCTTGAGCAGTTAAACGTAGGCTTTGCATCAGTCGAGCCGCATTTTGATCATGCTTCGGACTCTGCTTCGCCACCAATTGATTTAAGTTCTTTTGTTCAGCCAATAAAACCTGAATCTCAGTTTTCAAGTTCTGTCCATCGGCCTTCTGCAACTGTTGTTGATCTTGCTGTGTCTGAACACCCTGCTGTAATTGCTCAATCGCGGTTTCTAACGCAATTATTTCCTGTTGCAGTTGCTGCTGTAATTGTTCTAACTGCGCCTGTTCATCATCCTGAACCTGTGCACGAATCTGAGTGGTTTGCGTTTGCAAGGTCTGCTTTTGCTGCTCTATGCGCTGTACACTTTTGCCAAGCTGCTCAATTTGCGCTGCCATTTGCAACTTTTGCTGTTGTTGCTGATCAACTTGTACCTTGAGTTGTTCAAATTGCTGTTGTGCTTGCTTATGTTGCGCCTGAACATCGCTAAAATTTTGCTCAGCCGTTTGTGTCTGCTGCTCTAAAGCAAGTAATACTTCATTTTGTTCATCAAATTGAGTGGTTAAAGTCTCAACCTGTAATTCAGATAATTGTAAACGCTCTTTGGTTTGTAATTTTTGCTGTTCAAGTTGAACTAAGTTACTGCTATTTTGTTGGAATAAACTCTGTTTTTGTTCCAAAGTCATTTTTAATTCAGATAGCTTTTTCTCTGCCTGTTGCCATTCATGCTGCAAAGGTGAAGACTGCTGAATTAAACGCTGAAATAAAGCACTGGTTGCTTCAAGATCATGTTCAATGGTATGTGATTCAGAACGAACCAGTTTAAAACGTTCCCCAAGCGCCGTCATTTCAACCGTATATTCTTGTTGTAGCTTTTGACTTTGATTGGCTTGGAAAGAAAGGATTTCGATTTTGAAAGTCCGAATCTGACTTTCTAAGGTTTTATATTGGATTACTGCTTCTGACTGACGCTTTAGCGTTTTTAGCTGCGATTTCAACTCAGCTGCAATATCATCTAAACGTGCAAGATTTTGCTCAGTATGTTCTAAATGTTGCAAGGTCTCACGGCGACGTGCCTGATAACGAGACACTCCTGCCGCTTCTTCAATAAACACCCGCATTTCTTCAGGCTTAGCATCAACCAAACGGTTAATCATGCCCTGTTCAATCACCGCATAAGAGCGAGGCCCTAGACCTGTACCCAAGAAAATATCAGTAATATCACGACGGCGACAACGTGTGCCATTCAAGAAATATTCAGACTTACCTTCACGTGTCACTTGGCGACGAACAGCAAGCTCGTTATAGGCATTATAAGCCCCGCCTAATTTGCCATAAGTATTATCAAACCGCAGTTCTACACTTGCAACACCGACAGGTTTACGCTTGACTGTCCCTGTAAAGATGACATCCTGCATGCTGCCACCACGTAATTGGCGTGCATTGGACTCGCCCATCACCCAACGAATTGCATCAATGACATTTGACTTACCACAACCGTTTGGACCCACTACTGCGGTACGGTTTGCCTTAAAATTTAATGTGGTACTATCGGCAAAAGATTTAAAGCCTGAAAGTTTTAAACTGCTTAAACGCATACTGCCCTAACTAGCGGCGTGAGCGTCTAGCCCAAGCCAATTCAATCTGTTTCATACGTGTCAGAGATTCCAACACAAGGTTGCGCAAGTGTCGACAAAAATCTTCCATAAATAAAGCAGCTTGTTGTGATTTTCGGATCAAAATAGCATCAATCACCAGTTTAAACAGAGTAAATGATTCTTGCAGCTCACGACGTGAAGTATTCAAGGTTAAAAAATAGCTACGACGTAATGAAGGCAAAAGTTCTTTATAGAATTGCATAAGGTAGGGATTTGCCACCATATCATGCTGTTCTGCTAAATATTTAAAGATGGAATCATAAAATTTTTCGATATCTCCAGCGCGGACAAACTCAACCAATTGATCCAATAACGCTTGTATATGTTCAGCTTCATTGACACGCCAAGTTTCACTAATTCGTTGCACGATATGCCCAAGCACCATGACATTAGTATCGAATAGTGCCTTCACCTGTTGAGCTGACATTTCAGAAACAATCGCACCACGGCGTGGGAAAATTTCAATCAGATAAGTACGTTCTAGTAATAACAAGGCTTCACGAACAGAACCACGACTCACATCTAATTCCTTCGCAATACGCAATTCTTGAATACGCTCTCCCTCAACTAACTCACCACTAATAATTTGTTCACTAATATATTTTGCAATCTGTTCAGAAAGACTATCAGCCTCTTCGAGATTCATAATCCCCTCGCTCTCGTTGTTATACGCATGTTCCAATGCTGTTTGCGCTTTTTTGTTTTAACTGATCTTGCCTTATAAATTCTATATCATTGTCTAACAATTTTATTGCTTTTTAAGTCAATACCTATAGATAACTCAGACACTCGTTTAAATTTAAAGCAAAAATAAGCATTCCTCATTTTTAAGATCAAAGAGTTAGCTTCATTTCATCAAATTGACCGCATATCTGAAAGTTAATCTATTTTCCGAAAATTTGTTGATATAAATCACATAAAATAATATTTTTACCAATACAAACACATTTGATTAATTTTACTGAATCGCTCAGTAAATATGAGTGACATTATGGGTGTTCATCAAGCAGTTAATATCGCAATTTTTGGGCTTAGTCTCAGAACATTGAACGAATTAAAGGAACACGTTCAAACCGCGGTCCCAAGTCATATTCAAGTGAATTGGAGCAACATTGCGGAACCACAACTTGATATTTTGATGATCAATCATATGTTTTTTGATTCACCCAATATCAAGAGTTTAATTAAAAATAATAATATCAATGTGTTACAAATCGCGAATGATGTAAATAAAAATAGCTCAATTGAAGATGACACCTTATATTTACCCCTCAACCACGTTCACTCACTTCATCATTGGCTGAATGAACGTTTGACTAAAAACCAAGAATTAACTGCAATACCGCTACCGACATCCACAAATAACATACTTCATCGAAAGCAAATCAAAGACATTTTGCTGGAAATTCAAAACCCTAGAAATGGAAAAATTCAGTTATTCGACAATAATGGTTTAATTGCTATTGCAGATCCTCGCAACGAATGGGTCTGGCAGAACCCTAGCCTTCGATCATTGCAAACAGATTCAAGTTTGAACTACACCTATGCGACTCAAAATGATCAACTTTGGATTACTGACACCCCTCAGCAAGATCTAAAGCTATGGTTATGGAATCTCCTATGGACTTCAAGCGACTTCGATGAGCTCTGCCCATCATCAGTATCAAGTTTTTATTTAGAGATTTGGCCACAACCTCATCACAAAGCAGAACGACAACAAATTCTACGTATGGCTGCATGCTTTGCCAAAGGTGCTCAAATTTCAGTTGTCGCAACTCAATTAAGATTACCCGAAAAACGCGTGAAACAATTTGTTGCTGCGAGTTTAGGTGCACAGTACGGCAGAGTGATCAAAGATCATCAAGCCAATTACCATCCTCAAAATCCTCAGACTGAAACAGAACAAAACTTTATGAAAAAACTGTTTGGTCGATTACGTAACCGTTTAGGCTTTTAATCAAGGACAATCCTACCTATGATTTTACATCAATATAAAATTGTCTTTGGTGGAACCATGGGCTCAGGTAAATCCACTGCCATAAAAACACTTTCAGAAGTTGAAGTTGTCAGTACTGAAGCCCTTAATACAGATATTGAATCACATGAAAAATTACTCACGACTGTTGGTATTGATTATGGTGAGATTACATTAGAGGATGATGTCAAAGTTGGATTATATGGCACACCTGGTCAAGATCGTTTTGATTTTATCTGGGCTGTGATTTGTAAAGGGGCAATTGGTACCATTGTCATGATTGATCATGCTGCCGAAAATCCACTACTTGATCTAGAACAATATATACAAGCATTTCAGCCCTTTGGTAATAATATTGTGATTGCGATTACTCATATCGATCGTAAACCCGAACGTACATTTTCCATATATCGCGATTGGCTAAGTGCACAGGGACTCAATTATCCATTATTTTTTCTCGATGCACGCCAACAGGATGATGTGCTGCTTTTAGTTGAAACACTGATTGCGACAATTGAAGTACATTATGGACTTATAAATTAAAGGGCTTATTTAAAGTAACCCTTTATAAATAAAATAACAGCCTACGACAACAAGTAGTCCAGCAAAACATTTTTTCAACATCGCTGCTGATAAACGATGAGCCACTTTTGCCCCGAATTTGGCTGTGATAAAGCTCATCGTACTAATACCGAGAAAAGCATAAATATGCACATAGCCAATGGTATTCGGTACATCAATGTGTTCTCTAGCACCAAACCACATAAACCCAATTGCACCTGCCACCGCAATAGGTAAACCACATGCAGCAGAAGTTGCCACTGCCTTTTGCATGACCACACCATGACGATTTAAAAATGGTACGGTCAAACTACCACCGCCAATCCCAAAAATCGCAGAAGCAACACCAATGCCTCCACCCGCTGCAAACTGTAATATTGCCGATGGTAAATGACGATTTGGGTCAATCACTGCATGCGCTCCCCTAAACATCTTGTATGCCATCCAAACTGCAAAAACACCAATAAGCAATTGCAAATGTTGCCCCGACATCAGATCAGCTACGCCTGCACCTAAAAATGAGCCTAAAACCAATCCAGGCGCTAAATTACGAAAGACTTGCCAAAGCACTGCTCCCTTTTTATGGTGTGCAGTGACTGAGCTAATTGAAGTCACAATAATGGTAGCTAAAGACGTTCCCACTGCAATATGCATAATCACATTAGGGTCATAATTCATTTGAGTAAAGACAATATATAAAATCGGTACAATAATTAAACCACCACCAACCCCAAATAACCCCGCAGTAAATCCAGCAATTGCGCCAATCAGCAAATATATGATTAACTCCATAAACACATGACCACTCTATTTATAAAACAATGGAAGATTTAGCAACTCGCCAGCTTCAGCAATTACTCAATGCAAAGAATCAATTTCCTGAAATCGTCTTGCTCAAAACCACGACAACATCGACCAATGATGATATGCGTGAAATTGCACAAAAAGGTATGACCACAGGATTGGTATGCAGTGCCCAACAAACTCAAGGGCGTGGTCAACATCAACGACAATGGGCATCTCCTGAAGGGAATATTTATTTAAGTACGCTGATTCATACCAAGACAACCTTAGATGGTCGCCTTGCACTTGAAGCGGCTTTAAATATCCTGCAAATGCCGAGCTTGCAAGGTTTAAGTCTACAAGTCAAATGGCCCAATGATCTATATAGTTCACAAGGCAAATGGGGGGGAATTTTGGTTGAGCCACTTTCAGCACATCAAGCGATTGTCGGTGTCGGGATCAATTTAAATACTCCACCTGTAGAAAATGCAGATCAAGCCATTACCTCATTAAACATGCTAGGTCTAAACCATCTTGATCATTTGACGCTTATTGCTGAACTCTATACTGCAATTCAACAAGCGGCTCAATGGTTTGAACATGGTAGTTATAATTTGGCAGAACGCTTTAACCATCATGCGATTTGGTTGAATCAACACGTTGAATTTGAACATGCCCAAGGTAAAATTCAGGGATACTTCCAAGGCATTTCTAATGATGGTGCAGTGCTCATCAAAACCGAACAAACAGAAAAATATTATCAAGGCCGTTTACGACTTGCTTCACTTTGAGGAAATGACCATCCAATGAAAAGTTTATGGCTAGATATTGGCAATACTCGCTTAAAATATTGGATCACTGAACATGATCATGTGATTGAGCATGCTGCTGAATTACACTTACAGTCTCCAGCCGATTTATTACTGGGCTTGATTCAGCATTTCCGCCATCAGCATTTAAGTCAGGTGGGGATCTCATCTGTTTTAGACGCGGAGAACAACCAACGTATTCAAATGATTCTCGATATTTTGGAAATTCCAATTATCTTTGCCAAGGTACATGCCGAATATGCAGGACTGCACTGTGGTTATGAGGTACCAAGCCAACTTGGGATTGATCGCTGGTTACAAGTGTTAGCCATGGCGAAACCCAATGAAAACTTTTGTGTGATTGGTTGTGGTACAGCCCTAACTATTGATTTAGTCGAAGGTTTACAACATTTAGGCGGCTATATCCTGCCAAATCTATATCTACAACGTGATTCGCTGATTCAAAATACCAAGGGCATTAAAATTCCAGATTCGGCTTTTGATAATTTAAAACCTGGGCACAACACCGTCGATGCAGTACATCATGGTATTTTACTGGGTCTAATCAGTACCATTGATCAAATCATGCAACAGTCACCCAAAAGTCTGATTTTGACAGGTGGTGATGCTGATTTATTTGCTAAATTTCTTAGCCATTATCAACCTCAAGTTGAACTTGATTTACTGCTGAAGGGATTAAGAAATTACGTTCAGCTCAATTCAGCTTTAACTAAAGTTTGAAGTATTTGTAATAATTGAGGAAACGTACTATAGCCATCTTCAGTACGGAAATGCCCTGCCTGAACAGCTTCAGCTTCAATCAGTTGGGCATTCAGTAAATTTGAAAATTTAAAGGTCAAAGGCACTGGGACAATAGGATCATTCGTAGAAAAGAAAACGAGGCGTCTTTTAACATTGGCTCGGATTACGGCGCTCGTAAAATTTGAATGCTTGATAAATTCATCATATTCAGGAAATTTAGCTATAGGTTCATTAAAAGCAGCAATAAATAAGCATGCTTTCAACTGAGTTTTTTGCAGATGCTTTGCTAGAAAGTGAGCCACGGCAATACAAGACAATCCATGGGAAACAACAATACTCTGTTCATTTAAATCTTGTAGTTGTGTTTCTAAACAAGTTTGCCAAATTTCAGCTTCTGGGTGATTCGAGTCCGCAAGGAATATACATTCAGCGGCAATTCCTTCAGATTTTAATTGTTGTTCTAACCATAAATACCAATGCTGCTCTGGATTTGCATTTTCACAATGTAGTATAAATACCTTACCATTCGAATTATGTGACATATATAACACTTTATAAATATAAAACAAATACTTAAAATAATTGTGTCTCTTATTCATTTATTTTCATATTGATTTTCTGTATTAAATTTATACTTAGATGCACAAGAAAAATTTAACAAAAAAGGCGCAATTTGCGCCTTTTCTAGAGAGCTTTAGGTTATTTCTTTGGTTCATTACTACCAAATAAAGGTCCCATGTTACCGCCACCAAATTGCTTTTGCATATTGCCCAAAGACTTCAACATTTTGCTCATTCCAGATGGATTCGCAAATTTTTTCATCATTTTTGCCATTTGAACTTGCTGCTTAATTAATTTATTTACTTCAGCGACGTCCATCCCACAACCAGCAGCAATACGCTTTTTACGGCTTGGATTCATTAAATCAGGATTACGACGCTCTTTGATCGTCATCGACTGAATAATTGCTTCCATACGCTTCACTTGCTTTTCAGGATTCGCTTGTGCAATTGCATCTTGGATACCTGAATTACTCATGCCAGGCAACTTATCCAAGAAGCCCATCATACCGCCCATCTTGCTCATTTGTTCAAACTGCATCAGCATATCTTCAAAGTTGAAGGTTCCGCCTTTTTGCAGTTTTTTCGCCATTTTTTCGGCTTTTTCTTTGTCGATTTTACGTTCAACTTCTTCGACTAAAGAAAGTACGTCACCCATACCCAAGATACGTTGTGCAACACGATCTGGATGGAATGGCTCTAATGCATCTAACTTCTCACCGATACCCAAAAACTTGATTGGTTTACCTGTGATCGCACGAACAGAAAGTGCTGCGCCACCACGTGCATCACCATCAGTCTTAGTCAGAATAACACCTGTCAACGCCAAAGCATCGTTAAATGCTTTGGCTGTGTTTGCAGCATCCTGACCTGTCATTGCATCAACAACAAACAAGGTCTCAGTTGGCTTAACAGCAGCGTGTAATTCTTTAATTTCCTCCATCATGTCTTCATCGACATGGAGGCGACCTGCCGTATCGACAATCAAAACATCCGCAAATTGGATTTTCGCTTGTTCAATCGCACGCTTAACAATATCAATTGGTTTTTCAGTGGCTTCTGAAGCAATGAAACCAACACCCACTTCATTGGATACTGTTTCTAACTGTTTAATTGCCGCTGGACGATAAACGTCAGCAGAAACAGTCATCACTTTTTTCTTTTGACGTTCTTTTAGAAAACGCGCTAGTTTTGCCGCAGTTGTTGTTTTACCTGCACCTTGCAAACCTGCAAGTAAAACCACTACAGGTGGCTTTGCACTTAAATCTAAAGTCTCATTTGCCTCACCCATCATCTTGGTGAGTTCATCATAGACAATTTTTACAAATGCCTGACCAGGAGAAAGCTGAGTCATCACTTCCTGACCAAGGGCTTCTTCCTTAACCTTCGCGATGAATTCACGAGTTACAGGTAATGCCACATCGGCTTCAAGAAGTGCCATACGTACTTCACGTAAGGTATCTTTAATATTGTCTTCGGTCAGCTGCCCTGAGCCAGTAACATTTCTTAAACTCTGTGTGAGTCGTTCTGTTAAGGTATCAAACATTGCGAAATCCGCTTAAAATGGCTAGTTGCAAAAAAAATCTTTCTTAAAATAGAAAATTTATGCGTAAGATGCTATAGGATACTGTAGTTCGAAGCGAATTTATATCTTATATAGTGAATATTATTCATCCTCCTAAAAAAGGTTTGACATGATCAGTCTCCCCTTGGTTTACACAATTTTGGCACTTGTAGCCTATACTAGTTCTTTTTGGTATTTGTTTATACGTTTGATGTCAAAACGTACTCCAAATCTTTGGTGTTATGGTCTTTTAATTACTTTAGGGTTGGTGCTGCATAGCATCGTACTCTATCCAGATATGATGACACCAATCGGCATCAATTATGATGTATTTAACCTGATGTCCTTTACTTCAGGACTCATGTTGGCACTTAGCCTCATCTTGAGCTTAATTCGCCCTATTTTGCCTTTAAATTTAATTGGAACACCTGTCGCTGCATTTGGCTTAATTTTAGGTTATGCCTTTAGCCAACCAAACCAAGTGATTGAACAACATAGTTTAGGCTTAGATTTACATATTATTCTGTCATTATCCTCTTATGCAGTGCTGTTAATGGCAACGATTCATGCTGTATTGCTTTGGTTCCAAGATCGTGAATTAAAAAAGAAGCAAAAACGACGGATTTGGGTGAATTTACTTCCTCCATTTCAAGTCATGGAATCGGTACTTTTTGATTTAATTATTACAGGTTTTGGTCTACTTACCGCAGCTCTGCTCTTTGGTTTCTTTACCATTGATAACTTCTTTGCACAACATCTCGCACACAAAACCGCATTCAGTATTATTTCATGGTTCTTATATGGCGCACTATTAATTGGACATTACAAGTTTGGTTGGCGCGGACGTAAAGCGATTCGTTTTACCATTACAGGTTTTATCTTGCTCGCAATTGGTTTTATCGGGAGTAAGTTTGTTTTAGAAATGATTTTGGGACGTTAAACAACACCACTTAGCCATTTGAGGAATAACTTTGTATTCATATTACAAATATATAGATACAGATGGGGAAATAACTTTATATGAAGTTGATCAGGAATATTATTGTTTAAGGTCGATATTTGTTAACTCATCAGAATGTATAAATACAAATTTAAGCATAAAGCAAACTAATTTCTTCTTACCCGAAGGTAATTTCTCCGAAAGCTTAGATATATTGACTCCAATAAAAAAAGAAGAATTTTTAAATTTCTGGGATCAGTCGATATCTAAATATTTAAAGCGGTGGAACGAATTAAAAAACAAATTCAAAATAGGGGAAATGATCGAAACCGAAATTGTTTGTTTTTATCCTCAAGGAGTAATCGTTCAATATGATAAAGAATTTTTTGGTTTCGTTGACTACAACGATTGTAAATCTGTTCTAGGTGCATCAAATATGTACCCTCAACAAAAAATTAAACTTTTTGTTGAAAATTTTGATGATGACAACTTATGGGTTAATTTTTCAATTAAATCTGTTTAAACACTTTTTCAACATTAGTAGACAGCCTATCTGAAAATGCGTATAACGCAGTATTCACTTCATTAGGTAATAATCATCGTGAAACTTGTGCTCGCTCCAATGGAAGGCTTAACTGATCCGATCATGCGTGATGTGCTCACTCATGTTGGCAGTTTTGATTGGTGTGTCACTGAGTTTATCCGTATTACTGACAGTATTCTTCCCGACCACATTTACTACAGTTTTTGTCCTGAATTAAAAAATGAGGGAAAGACCGCAGCAGGTACGCCAGTCCACGTCCAGTTTCTTGGCAATAATCCAGATATGTTGGCAGCAAATGCAGCTAAAGTAGTCGAGCTTGGCGCTCCAGCGATTGATCTTAATTTCGGTTGTCCTGCAAAAACAGTGAATCGTCATCGTGGTGGTTCTGTATTGCTTGATGAGCCTGAAACAGTACATCAATTGGTCAAAGCAGTTCGTGACGCTGTTCCTACGCATATCCCTGTTTCAGCAAAAATGCGTTTGGGTTATTTGGATGAAAACCACACTTTAGATAATGCACATGCGATAGAAGATGCTGGCGCAAATTGGCTCACCGTACATGCGCGTACTAAAGCTGATGGTTACACTCCACCTGCGTATTGGGAAAAGATTCAACCGATTACCGAAGCATTAAAAATCAATGTGATTGCGAATGGTGAGATTTGGAATAATGCTGATGCTAAGGCATGTCTACAACAATCAAACTGTCAAGATATTATGATTGGTCGCGGTGCGGTGACTACACCAGATTTAACCTTATGTATTCGTGAAAATAATGATAATCCCATCCTTTCTTGGCAGGATTTAGTTGAACTCCAACAACGGTTTTTAAGTGGTCAATTTAAAACTGAAATTGGAATGATTGGTCGTTATAAACAATGGCTGGGAATGATGACGAAAGCCTATCCTGAGGCTCAAGAGCTATGGGCTAAAGTAAAAAGAGAGAAACAACTCGAACTTATTCTTGAATCTCTAAAATAAAAATAGGGAGTTAAACTCCCTATTTATCAGCTTCTAACCGATCACATTCCACTAATTTTCATTTTTAGATTTGTAATTGATGCACCAGTCATTCCAATATTACCGATCGAGTTATTTTGTAAACCATTAAATACATTAGGGTCAGTAGTTCCAATTGTATTACCTAATTTAATATTATTTAAACTCAAATTAAAGTCATCAGTTTTACCAGAATTACCAAAAACTATTCCACCCACTTCAGTGCTTGTTGGCCCTTCAATTCCAGCATAAAAACCATTTAATCTAAAACCAGTACTGCTATTGGTTGCTTTAAATTGTAAATCAAAACTAGCACCAATTGGTGTCGTTGTAGGATCACCTGATGTTGTATAATCTGAAACAAGCATCATATTACAGCCCGTGCCCGTCCCACAAATTGAGTCAATTGCTCCACCAAATAAAATCATTTTACCTTGAGGAGATGCACCCAATTGAATATTGATTGTTGGTTTGTTTGATGCAAGAAACTTAATATCAAAATTATCTTTTACTCTTAATAATTCTTTAACACCTGACTGAAGCTTAATCGCGGTAGAAATATCAAAAATTGATTTACGAGTATAGGTACTTCCACTAATAATTGATAAATTATTTGCGTCAGCAGTATAGACAGAGAATGGCTTTATACGAAAGCCAGTATAGTTTCCACTAAAAGACAAAGCTATGTTAGCAAAAGCACCTTTTGATCCTGTCCCTTTATCAGTATCTATCACCGCATTTATTGTAGGAAGTGCTGTATCAGCATTAGCTGCATCAATTCCGACAATCGCAACGGGATTTGGCTTTAATGCATTAAGTGGTGTTTGCCCTGCTACCCCTGCAATCACTAAACCTGCACGACTCGTATAATTTGGTGAGGTGTAGCTACCATTAGATAAACCATCTGTATCAATGATGCCAATTTGATTGAATTCAACTTTGGAGTTGTTAATTGAGATATTAATACCATCTTGCCCAACAGCAGATGCAAGACTTTGGTCATCCATCGGCTGCATTGCCATTGTATAAGGACTTAGTAAAAACAAACATCCTATCAATTTCTTTTTTTTCATTGTCCTAATCCTTAAGACAAGTGGCTAAATTATGCTCACAATTCTAGCACAATATTATTCAAGTACAATATTTTCAATCATGTAGTTAAATAATATACCCAAATAAATTAATTTCTTGGAATAATACCTAGTTGGCTACTTAAACGTCCACCTGTAAGTACCATTTCACCAAGCCGAGCGCCTGCACCTGTTGTTGGTGGATACAAATTAATATCTCTTGCTCTAAATACGCCCGCAATTTTATCTGTACCTGTACCTGTACCATTCGTTCCAGCTGGATTAAATGTTAGTCCAGTATTAAATCCAACCATCCCTTCACCAGAACTATCACGCCCAACAACAATTGCATTATTAAATGCAAGTTTACCAGTCAAATTATCTAAACCTAGAGTTGAACCATCTACAGGATCACTGATTTGAATCGTATTATTAGAACCAGTTAATTCAAAATCACCTACAATATTTAAGCTGTTACCTGTACCATCATTTTTATACTCATTATTCGGAATAAGAGAAAAGTCCATATTTCCCCCCAAGCGTAATTTAAGACCTAAAAGAACATCATCCTTCAAAGCAAAATTATTCGTTGGAGCAGAACTACCACTTGCACAGCCAAGTGCATTAATATTCTGAGCACATGTTTTATAAGTAGAACCAGGTAAATATCCTGCAGCAAGTTCAGCTGACATAACAATAAGCATATCTTTTAAACTCACGTTAAAGCTGCCTTTTTCAACACCAATAGTTCCAGCACCTTTCAAGAGCATATCAACATTTCGTAATCCCATATAATAATTTGCAGGCTGAATACCATTAGCCGTATTATTATCGTTATCACCACCATCAATAACTAGAATTGATGTTGTTTTATTACCCTGTGCTATGAAACTACCATTACGGTCAATACCATCTGTACTCATGGCTAAAGAAAAGCCTAGTCGTGGAGTTTGTCCAACACCAATAGCTGCTTTATTACCACTCATATCATATGTATAAACAGTAGAAGCATCTATTTTAGTACCATACATTGCCATATTGGCATTTAAATTATAGAACGGTAGTGCTAATCCCCAAGAGTTTAATTTGTTCGTTGTCGTATTAGAACCATCATGCTCTGTGATTGGCTGATATCCTGAAGCAGGGTTATAAGTTGCGCTATTAGTAAAACGTCCCTGACGTGAAATCGCTTGAAACTCTGCACCACGAACTGCAATCAACATGCTATATGGATTTGTATTCCCAGTACCTGTATGAATATTTTGAGTATAATCAGCAGCATTTGTTAAATAACTACCACTCGTTCCACCAAAACGGCTCGTCTGAAACATATAATTGGCTGGTAGTACCACTGATTTTGAATCAACTAAATTTATATATACATTTCCACTATCAAAAGAACCACGTGTTCCAGATTGAAGACCTGTTAAGTTTCCAAATTCAAACCCATAAGTATTTAATCCTGCACCACCGATTTCTAAAGTTGTGGCATTGGTCTTTTCAGCTGCACTAACCGTACCATCCATATTGGTATCCAACATCATATCGGTATCAGTCGTAAAATCCGCTTTCATACGAAATGCTATGCCTGAATTACCCATAATATTACCACCTAAAGCGGCAGCACCAGCACCATTATTAGATGTTCCCAATATATTGGTATTATTAGGATTACCATATTGCCCAACAGCAATTATAGGATTTGGTCGAGTTGCACTTTCTAACCCACGAACCTGTAAAGAACCATTGACCATACGACCACTAGCGCCTACGCGAATCAATCCTACCGCTCCAGTAGGACTCTTCGTATCAGAGGTAACTGCATAACGTGTATTATTGTCAGTATTATTAACATTTTTATTCATCATAAATTCGAGGTTTAAACCAGCATTTGTCGCCTTATTAGTACCATTCTTATATGATTGAGCCGTAATCGCTGAGCTACCACTATCCTCTACTCTCGTAAAATCAACATAACCTAAAGTTGAGCTTGGTTTATCTGTCGTTAATGCATTTGCTGTACCAACTGAATTAGTTTGGATTCGTAATCCTTCTTTATCATCAACATACATTACCCCCTTACCTAAAAAGTTAAAATTGAGGTTTTTGAGTATGAGTTGATTCAGTTGATTATTAACATCTACCTGTCCAAGATAAAGATTAATATTTTTTAAACCTAGAACTAGACTGGATTGACTCGTTTTACTAAATAAGCCATCGCGGGTTTTAAAACTAAGTCCAATCGCTGAGCTTGTTTGAATTCCCAAAGTACCTACAGGATCACTACAACGAGCACTTGCTTCAGTATCACAAATCTTAAATGCATCGACAGTAATTAGAGATGGATTACTTGATAATTCTAAATCTAAACCAGACTTGCCAGCCTCACTACCAATGTTAATTTTATAATCGGTACCTAAAGCCAAGGTTGAAGCATTACTTTGTCTGATCTTAAAACCTTCGGCTATTGCTCTTAACTTAGTATTGGTTGCTCCATTACTTCCTCGACCGGCATCATCTTCCCAGTAAAATTGTTGAACATCAACGGCATCATAGGTTGTTGCAATTTGTACACCATCTTGGCCATTCACATTACGTAGAGCACTATCATCTAAACGTTGTAAAGCAAATGCAGAATGACTCGCCAATAACAAGCTTAAGGCTAACGTTGTCATTGTAAAACAAGTTGTATTGTGATTTTGGTTATTTTTTTTCATCACTTAAATCCTTGTGAATCAATAAAGAGTAATGATTATTAGCAACGAGGGTGGCTGCCATCACAACCAAACATCATCACCCTTCCTTGCAATGCAAGATTCCCATTCATCTGTACTCCCATAAAA
This sequence comes from Acinetobacter tjernbergiae DSM 14971 = CIP 107465, assembly GCF_000374425.1. GTDB lineage: Bacteria > Pseudomonadota > Gammaproteobacteria > Pseudomonadales > Moraxellaceae > Acinetobacter > Acinetobacter tjernbergiae. The sequence goes on from NZ_KB894358.1 coordinate 65,186, forward strand.
CCAGTTTCTCGACCAGTATCATAGTTATTCGCTGTTGTCGCTCCACTTGCAACTGTTCCCATAGTCTGAGTTTTAGCCGCATATGTAGAGGTTTTTAAGTAACCATAATCACTTGGAGTTGTACTTGATTCTTCAATCAAATTCCCACTAGCATCATAATAAGAAAGTACCTTATCTTGTTCGATAGACAAAGCATTAAAACCAAAATTACGGATCTGAATAGGCTTTGACACATCAAAACTTAATTGAATAGCTGGTTTAATCTTGTCAACACCACTATCATTTTTATAAACAAGATCAACACCATCTAAACCCAGCTTTTGGATATTAGTGGTTCCTTGAATTCCTTTCATAACTAACCATAATTTTCGACCTTTAGCCGTACTTGAAGGATCACTTGCAGCTTTAGTCCACAAATCAGCCGCATCACCTGTATTTTGTTGTACAAAACGCTTATTAAATGAAATTGCTAAGCGACAATATTCCAAATTAGTACAATTAAATGTGGGTGATTTAGTTGCATCCTGTAAATCAGCATTAGACATTACATTATGGTTTAACGATAACTTTAATGATAAATCTGCACCAGCCTGCCCTTCCACTGCTTGTAAAGCCTGATTATCTAAAACTTGTAATTCTGCATGTGAGAAACTTGTTGCAAATAATAGAAATAAAATAGTTTTTTTCATGGCATTACTCCTGTTTATAGTCCAGCTGTTGTTATTTTCATATGCTGAATAAGTAAGCCATCAATTACAGCTGACCCCATATTATTCAGCCCAACATTTGGACTAGACGGCGCTGGATTTGAAGTCCACTTCGTACCACTATAATTCGCTCCTGTTCCCTGATTTGCATTCCATGTTGGTAAAGCAGCCCAAGCTGGAATCGTAATTTGACGGGCGGTATTGGTCCCCGCAGTATAAGCAGTATGTGCGATAGTTGGATTATACCCTGCAGCAATTTCAGCTACATCAAAACTATTAACCGCAATCCAGCCAGCATCGCCACTACCATTTGAATTTCCACCTGTCATTGCGAAATCAAAACAAGTATTTGCCGTACCAGTACTGTTATTACATCTACTACCATCTGTAGCCCAATCGAAATACGCTCTAAATGAGGAAAAATTTCGCCAACTACTTGAGTTTATACTGACACCATAAGGATTCGCTGTCTGACCCGTACTATTTAGACCTGTTGCATAAGTCCATCTATTTTGTTGGTTAGCCGTTGTACTGGTGGTATTGTTTGTACAATCTGGCGTTCCTGCACCGCCTGCAACACAACCATTTGGCGTATAATAAGTACGAAGACGGGCCTCTAATTGATAATAATTATTTGTTTTAGCAGCTATATTTGTAGTCCCAGTTGGTATCAGTCCAAATGAAATACCAATCGCATCTTGGGTAGCTGTACCCTTAAAGGCTTGGAGAGTCCTGCCACCATCAAGTGACTCGACAGTACCAATACTAAGACTACTATGTGTTGCTAGTTTTTTATTTGCTAAAGCTGTAGCTGAGTAATCATCGCGAGGAGACCCTCCTTGATAACCGGCTAGCTCACTTGTTCCACATTGATAAACGTTACAGGTCGAACCCAAATAAGTTGCATCTAAACCACTGTAATCTGTATAAATTTTCTTATAAATTTCTTCTTTATTTGGAATTCTAGTCACTTCTAGACTGAAATTTTTACCATCTGAACCCAAAATGACAGGCTGATATAAAGAGCCTAAAACTAAATTAATATTTGGATTGTACATAAACAATCCTTCATTTGGTGAAAAGTTTGGTGCCGTTGTTGCGCCGCTACCACTAATTCCTGGACTAGCTAATAAGCCTTGTGCTGTACCCGTAGTACAACCATTTAAATTTCCAGCACCACACTCTTGCGTACTAAATCTGAGAACGCTGTTGACTGTTGGCATTGTAAAACTCCAAGCGCTAATGGAGTCTGTGGTATTTTTCGTTCTTAATTGGTAAATACGACTATTAAATGACGCATCCGTAGGCTCAGTACCTGAGTCAACATAATTCAAATCTTGTGTAGAGTAACGTAACGTTGTACTTTCAGTTCGACTCACCGTTGGTCTTGTGATACTCGCTTTTAAACCACTTGCATCTCCACTATTGAAACGTAAAATTCCAGACATCCCAAAAGTATTATTATAGAAATAACTTAATCCTGCAGTATCAGTTGCTCCTTTTAGCGTTTGGAACATTTGCAAATTACTGCCATTAATACTAAAGCCATTCCAAATCGCTTGAAGTCTAAGTCGGTTTGCCCTTTCAGCCTCTTCTGTTCTTGGTGTATGTGTTGTACTAAACAACTCACCTAATTTAAATTGATCTGCATTTCCCTCTGCTTTACTTTGGTCTCGAATAAAGGCATCAGCCCATAATGCGAGCTTTAAATTATAAGCATCAGCTCCACTAGCAGCTGTGGTTGGTAAGGTCGTTTCATACAACGGTGCTTCTAAATTAAGATAAGTAATCTGACAAGATAAATCAGTGCTCCCAGAGCAATTACTCGCACTAAAATTTGGAACATTTTTAGCAGTTGTTGCTTTAAATATCCATGGATTAGTTGCGGTCCCCCAACTTCGAATTGCAGCATTAGCAATACCACTTGTTAACCCGGAATCTAAACGACTATTTGAATTATTATTTGCATTTCTAGAAAGTGCCAAACCATATAAATAAAGATCAGCTTTACCCACAGAATGATCAGAAGCATTCACATTGCCGTCTTTATTCGTATCTTGCACAGTCGAAGTCAATCCACCTACAGGTAAATAATGAATATATCCTGTGTCATTGATTCGTTTTGTCGGGTCTAAAATATCTGTCTGAGTTTCATTTGCACCTGCACCCCGAAATACAAAATAAGCATCTTGTGGTAATAGTGCAATTCCTTCACCCGTTGTTTGACTTAAGCCATCATCGGAGAGCTCTTGCAATGCGAAAGCAGGTTGGCTTATACAAAAGCCAATCAAACTCGCTAAAACAGTTTTTTGAAATGATACCGTACGAACTGTAGTCATCTTGACCTTCCTGTTAACGATGCTCCGCACCACATTATTTTTATCCTATATAAGTGATTTAAATCTCTTAAATATAGAGAAGTGCTTCCAAGCATCACTTAAATCATAGGTTTGACCTATGTTATCTCACCCCATTATGCCGATTAATTACACAAATGCAAAACAAACTGGCTAAATGTTACATTTTTCCGATAAATGAAAATAAAAAAAGCAGCCGAAGCTGCTTGTTAAATTTATACCATTAGCAAAACTTTAGTGTGCCATAACAGTTTGGTGTAAAGTCTTGTTTAGCCAATTGCAAATCGATTAACGTCATACTTGCATGTGCAGCATTAATTAAATCTACAGTTCCTACTGGAATTGCACTCCCCAACAAGCAATCTTGCGCAATAATAGAACCACATTGAACTGGATTGGCTGTTAAATAAGCACTTACTTGGGTAAATACATCATTTAATGTTGCTTTCGGAATATCTACTTTAAGTGTTGGATCAATTTTCCCAATATCGATTGGATTTGAGAACTCTAACCACCATCCTTTTTGTGCAACAGATACATTATTTGTCCATTGAATATCTTGAGACTGTAAAGACAATGAAGCTGCTGTTCCATTTAAACTTGCTTTGTGAAAAAAGCCTAAATTTTCACTAATTGCAACATCAACAGTTAGATTCTTGATCGTTCCCGAAGTGGTTTTATTATTTAAATTAATCAATCCTGCTGCATTTGCACTCAAAGTACCACTTAAGTCAATATCACGAACTAAAGCGGTTGCAGCTAAAGGTGCAGTACTAATCCGTTTACCTGTAATTACTTGTTGAGGTAGTACTAAATCACCTTTTAGAATATTACTCCCTGTCGCTTTATCACGAAGATTAAGGTTGTAAGCTGTCGTAGTAAAATCTAAGGGAACAAAAAACACACAACATGCCTTACCTGTAATTGCATTATATCCATCAGATTGATTTAACGTTCCTCTAGCAGCCTCTCCACTCACTAAACTAGTACCAAAACCATTTACTAATGCAGTACCTGTAGTTGCAGCAACTTCCATATAACCACTCAATGAGTTAATACCATTCGCATTCGCACTATTCTCAGTACCAAAAGTAATTAAGCCCACTGCTTTCTCAGCACTTAAATTAAGTCCTACAACCTCGCGCGTTGCTGCACTATTTGGGTTCTTAATCGCAAATTGAATAAAGGGATTGGTCAAGGCCGCCGAAGAACCCACTCGAGCATTTCGGTCAGTCGCACTGTCAGTATTGGACGTTGCCGAATTACCTAAGCCACTTAAACTTAGATTTTCAATATCGATATCACATGCACCTGCACCGTTTACACCACCACAGCCTAATTGTAATCTTTTTATATTTACGTTTAGCTCTAATAACGCCTCAAGTCCCAACTTATAGAATCCAATTCCGCCATTACTTGGGTCAGTAATCCCCGTGCGCTTGGACTCTAAATTGGCATTATCTTTTGGAGAAATATAAGTCAGACTCATTAAAGCCTGCCCAGTCGCTGCAGACATCTCACTATCACTAAGCGTTTTAAGTGTTGAAGATTCGGCATGTGCTGAGCCAAAGCATAGACTGCCTAAAGCAAGCATTGCACAATAAAATACTTTATACTGTCGCATAAACCGACCTCCGTGTTAAAATATCCATACTTGACTTGTTTATTTTTTATTAGATCTTATACACAATCACATACTACTTCTAAAACAATAATTTTATGTGATCTCATATAAAAATTAAATAAACTCGTTTAACAGTCGCTTTGGAGCAATTCCATGCAAACTGTAGTCATTTTGAATTTCCTGTTAACGATGCTCCACACCACATTATTTTTATCCTATATAAGTGATTTAAATCTCTTAAATATAGAGAAGTGCTTCCAAGCATCACATAAATAATAGGTTTGACCTATGTTATCTCACCCCATTATGCCGATTAATTACACAAATGCAAAACAAACTGGCTAAATGTTACATTTTTCTGATAAATGAAAATAAAAAAAGCAGCCTAAGCTGCTTGTTAAATTTATACCATTAGCAAAACTTTAGTGTGCCATAACAGTTGGGTGTAAAGTCTTGTTTAGCCAATTGCAAATCGATTAAGGTCATACTTGCATGTGCAGCATTAATTAAATCTACAGTTCCTACTGGAATGGTACTTCCTGCTAAACAATTAATCGCAAAAATTGGACCACAATCTACAGGTTGTATATTTGTTAAATAATTACTTACTTGGTCCATAACTTCATTCAATGTTGCTTTCGGAATATTTACAGCTAACGTCGGATCAATTTTCCCAATATCGATTGGATTTGAGAACTCTAGCCACCACCCTTTTTGTGCAACAGATACATTATTTGTCCATTGAATATCTTGAGACTGTAAAGACAATGAAGCTGCCGTTCCATTTAAGCTTGCTTTGTGAAAAAAGCCTAAATTTTCACTAATTGCAACATCAACGGTCAGATTTTTAATCAATCCACTTGTTTGTTTATTTAAATTAATAAGACCAGCAGCAACAGCAACAATATTGCCAGATAAATCAATATCACGAACTAAAGCGGTTGCAGCTAAAGGTGCAGTACTAATCCGCTTACCCGTAATTACTTGCTGTGGAAGTGTTAAATCACCTTTTAGAATATTACTTCCTGTCGCTTTATCACGAAGATTTAAACTATAGCTAGTTGTCGTAAAATTTAAATTTCCACCAAAAAGAATACAACAAGCTTTACCACTAATCGCATTATACCCATCAGATTGTTTTAGCTGCCCTAGTGCCGCCTCTCCTCCAACCAAACTTGTACCATATCCATTTACCAATGCAGTACCTGTAGTTGCAGCGACTTCCATATAACCACTCAATGACTTAATACCATTCGCATTTGCACTATTCTCAGTACCGAAAGTAATTAAACCTACTGATTTCTCAGCACTTAAATTAAGTCCTACAACCTCGCGCGTTGCTGCACTGTTTGGGTTCTTAATCGCAAATTGAATAAAGGGATTGGTCAAGGCCGCCGAAGAACCCACTCGAGCATTTCGATCAGTCACACTGTCAGTATTGGACGTTGCCGAATTACCTAAGCCACTTAAACTTAGGTTGTCAATATCAATATCACACGCACCTGCACCATTAACACCGCCACAGCCTAATTGTAATTTTTTGATATTTATATTTAGTTCCAATAACGCCTCAAGCCCCAATTTATAAAATCCAATTCCGCCATTACTTGGGTCAGTAATCCCCGTGCGTTTGGACTCTAAATTGGCATTATCTTTTGGAGAAATATAAGTCAGACTCATTAAAGCCTGCCCAGTAGTCGCAGACATTTCATCATCACTCAATACTTTGAGTTTTAACGATTCAGCATTTGTTGAATTAAAGAATATGCTAATGAAAGAAAAAAACATCGCATAATAGTAAAAACGATACTGCCTCATAATACCATACATCCATATGTGTTTATTTTTATTACATTTTTAATATCATCACAAATCACTATTTAAAACAGTGATTTTTAAAAATCCATAAATTAAAACTACCTCACTCTATTTTGTTTATTATTGACCACCAGTGTCATTTATCTCACATTTTATCAAAAAGTAAAATACCGACCATCATTATTTATCAATAAACAAACCTAAACACCTATAAAATAATAAAATTTCCATTAAAAATATTTAACAAAAATCCTATTTTTCAAGACAAAATATCTACCACTAAATTACTATACTCAAAATAGAAAAATTATTTTTAATACTTATAATTTTTCATCTTTCCAAAAAACAGAGATTCTTCAAATAGTTTGATATTAAAAACAACCTATTTATCACTTATCAATAATGAGATATTTACTGCTCAGGTTGAAATGGATGAAATTTATTTTAATGGTACCCCCGAAGATAAGTATAATGTTACTAATAAAATGATCGTTCTTTGGATTATTAAAGTAAAATCGAGAAACCTATATTATTGTTATTCCGAAAATAATCCTGCACACCTATAAGTATCGTGTAAAGAAAATAGTACATAATAGTATGGTCTACAAAGCTAAATAGTATCGTTAGTATGCTCGAGGTATGCCAATTTTTGCTACCATAAAAATAATCATCCTAGTCACTTTGCAAACAAGAAAACCATTGTAATTGAATAACTTTTATTAAATAAAAAATACAATAAAAACAGAGCCTTAAATTACACTATAAAAGATAAAAAGCTTTGTTTTAAACGATTTAGTTATAGAATGGTCAAAACAATAATTAAAAATATTGTGATTATAGGCTGGAGTTTAAATTCTATCTCATTTAGACCCCAAATATTGATTAGAAATGATCGATTTAAAGAAATCATATGCATGCGGACGACAAAAATTGACTCTTAGATCTTTATATTTATTTGATAAAATAAAGTATTCATCATGATGTCAGATGATGAATACCCATAATATTATTAAGTTCTTGGTAAAGTAACGCCAGTTTGTCCTTGGTATTTACCACCACGATCTTTATAAGAAGTTTCACACACTTCATCGCTTTCAAAAAATAGCATTTGTGCTACGCCTTCACCTGCATAGATACGCGCTGGTAAATTTGTTGTATTCGAAAACTCAAGTGTGACGTGACCTTCCCATTCTGGTTCTAATGGTGTCACATTCACAATAATCCCACAGCGCGCGTAGGTTGATTTACCCAAACACACCGTTAGAACATTACGCGGAATACGGAAATATTCAATCGTACGTGCTAGAGCAAATGAATTCGGTGGAATGATACAAACATCTGATTCAATATCAATAAAACTTTTATCATCAAAATTTTTCGGATCAACAATCACTGAATGGACATTGGTAAAAACCTTAAATTCACGCGCACAACGCACATCGTAGCCATAGCTAGAGACCCCATAAGAAATCAACTTTTCCCCATTTTCATCGAAACGGACTTGATTTTCTGCATAAGGTTCAATCATACCGTGTTGTTCGCTCATTTCACGAATCCAACGATCAGATTTTATTGCCATGACTTTTATCCAAAATCTAAGTTAATGATTGGCGAGTACTTTAACGCAAAATGACGTGAATAGAAACAACAGTACCTTGTTACCCAAATGATTCAGAGATAACAAGGTGATATGTTATAAATTAATCAAAGCAGAGTAGCTGATCGGAATAGCAAAGCTGACAAGAACAATCGATGCAGTCCGCTGTAACTTAGATTGAGATAACCATTTCACTTTGTTGGTTGCCAATGCTGCACCAACAGAAATCCAGAATAAAGCAATTGGAAGAATCATCCCCACAAAACTACTCATATGAGCAAGGTAAATTTCTTGATTTTGCCATGCTGTAGTTGGGAAAATTGCTGAAGCAAATAATAGTGCTTTAGGGTTTAATAATGTCGCACATAACAATTCCCTAGGTCGAATTGTCGGTTGATTTAAGATCACGTCTTGGTTTGCAGTACGCCATAGTTTAATTGCAAGGAAAAGAATATAACCTGCACTTAATAATTTCAAAAATGTTGGTAATAAAGGTAAAGTTGCTGAAACTTTACCAATCAGCATTCCCCAAGCACTAATCGCAAGAATATAGCCAACCGCTTCTGCTGGAATCAATAATAAAGATTTACGCAATCCAACTTGAATACCAGAAGATGCAAGTAAAGTATTGGTTGGACCTGGAGTCAGCAAAATGGTTATAACTAAACCAATAAAAAACCATGAAATCATTGAATGACCTCACTGAAAGATAAGTTCAGATTAATATAATTACGAATTGATAGCAAAATTTTAACTGTAAGCACTTATGACGGAAGGCTATTTAAATAAATGTTTTATCTATATTTTATTAATTACAAGCCCACTCTACTCTAGAGTCACTGTACTAAATATAACGACCTAAAATACGACACATATAACGTATTCAACGTGCCTTGATTTTTCAACAAGATAAACTTTGGTTCTATTTTAAGTTTTCAATAAGTAAATAATGTTATTTTATATACATTCGTTCACTTTTTCCTTTCAATGTGCTTCCTCGTTTATGCCTAAGAAATTTTTTAATAAGTGGCTGCCCTCATCAGAAAAAGTCGCTCGTCTAAAATTTATGAGAATTTTTGGTCAGCGTACCTTAAATCCTTTGCTTTGGTATGTGAACCGTCGCTCGATCGCTAAAGCCATGTTTATTGGAACATTTTGGGGCATACTACCTGTACCCTTTCATAGCCTATTTATTATTCTGACGGTGTTATGGTTTGAAGTGAACTTACCGATTGGACTATGTATGGCGTGGTTAACCAATCCTCTAACTGTCGTTCCAATTCTCTATTTAGGTTTTTGGTTTGGCACTAAAATTTATCATGTACATATGATCAATACGGACATGTTATTGGGTGTTTTACATCAAATTTTGAATTGGCTTAAAAATTTTGGGCACGGTCATATTGATTTTAGTCTTGCAAAGATTTTAGTGTCAGGACTTGTCATTGAAGCGGTATTATTTGCGATTAGTTTTTATTTAATTACACATTTACTTTGGCGCTGGAGCGTGGTGAAGGCTTGGAAAAAAAGAAAACAAGCTCAGCTCTCAAATCACGAAATAAATAAAAGCCTCTAAAATTTATTTAGAGGCTTTTGCATTTAGAGTTAGAAAATACGATTTTCATCTCGCTGACGTTGTGGCAGCTTACCCATTTGTTGCAGTACAGCTTGGGCAATATTGAGATAACTCTCTGCCGCTGTATCTTGAGCAATCACACTTGGTTTTCCATTATCCGCATGTTCACGAATCTTCGCATCCAAAGGTAGGCGTCCCAAAAGTGGAATATCGTATTGCTCAGACAATTGATCTCCACCACCAACACCAAAAATCTGTTCTTCATGACCGCAATTAGAACAAATATGAGTCGACATATTTTCAATGACACCCAACACTGGAATATTCACTCTGTTAAAAAGCTCAATTCCTTTTACAGCATCCATGAGTGCAACATTTTGAGGGGTAGTGACAATCACTGCACCTGTTACAGGAATACGTTGTGCCAAGGTCAATTGAATATCACCAGTGCCTGGTGGCATATCAATGACTAATACATCCAAATCTGGCCATAAGGTTTGATTAAACAGTTGCATCAAAGCACCTGTTGCTTTCGGCCCACGCCAAGCCACAGGTGTATTGTGCGCACCAATTAAATGCCCAATTGAAAGTACCGCCATACCATAGGCATCTAAAGGTACAAAATTTTCATTTTCAATTTGTGGCGTGCGACCAGCATTACCCAACATCGTTGGAATACTAGGCCCATAAATATCTGCGTCTAAAACACCAACCTTTAAACCAAGTTGTTGTAAAGCAAGTGCAAGGTTCACTGTTGTCGTTGATTTACCAACGCCACCTTTACCTGACGACACCAAAATTACATTCTGAATACGAGGGTGTGCAGCAACATCACGTTGTTGTGGCGCAGCCTTTTGAATGGGTGGATTATTGGGGTCAACTTCAGCTTTAGGCGATGCATCCATCACTGGGGGTAAATTGCTATTTTCAGCTTTAGGTTTAGATGAACAGCTATGACCTGCTTCACCATGTGCCGCATGTTTTTGTTGAATAATATGTAAATTTAATTCTTGAATACCGCATTTTTCTAAGGCTTCGGCAAGCTCATCATGAATCTGTTGTAAATGGTCTTTTTCTTGAGGGAACGTATTGATCGTGAGTTGTAAAATTCGACCTTGCACATTGACTTGGCTGATACGATCTTTCAAACCATTTTCAGAATGTGGCAGTACATAATTTTGTAAAACGGTTTGAATCTCGTCTTCCTTCACTTCTTGTGCTGGTGAAAAAACAGATTTTAAGGAAGAAAGCCACGACATTTTATTTACTCCAAAAACAGATGATCAACATATCACTGAATTTGGCTAGTTTATCAGTATTGAAGATACGGCGCTCATATCAGAGAAGATAATTACTCATTTTTATAGCAATTTTCTTCTCTGAATATAAGCATTACTTATTTAAAAGTTCATCCAAAAATTAACCTTTGAATTTGTTAAAGGTATCTGTTGCCGCTTTCTTTAAATCATCCAGTTTATGGCTCGCTTGAGCTTTTAAATCTTCAAGTTTAGCAGCAGCCTCATCTTTTAATTCAGCAGCTTTTGCCTTAGCATCTTCCAGCTTATGGCTTGCTTCTTCTTTTAAATGATCCAACTTCTCTTTAGCTGCATGTTGAGTATCCGCCAGTTTTTCTTTTAGTTCATCGGCTTTGGCAGTCAAAGCGGCTTTACTCTCACCATACTGATCTGTTGCATTGGTCTTTAAATCATCTAAAGCCTGCTCACCCTTTTGTTTCAACTCATTGGCTTTATCTTTTGCTTGTTGCAAATCAGCTTTTGTCTGTTCAAGGTCTTTTGCTGCAAAGTTTTTAACATCTTCGACCGTTTCCTGACCTTTTTGTTTGATATCATTTCCAAATTCGCTGACTTTATCTTTGGCTTGCTGTAAATCTGTTTTAGTTTGCGCCACGTCTTTAGATGCGAACTCTTTTAACTGATCAATTTTGTCATTACTCATGTCTTGGTCCTCTTGTTATATCGTATATAAGTCACAGTTGATTTCAATTACAGTTATACAAGATTCTGTCGACAGTTATAGGAATTGCTGCAAATTGAAACAAATGGGATACAGGATGATTCAATTTATTGCTAATAAATAACCATTTGAATTTTCAGATATAAACATCATATAAATGCATAACAACTGAATTACTTAATACGATCGGACTGCCGAATTTCATACAATATATGCCAACTGAGTGGATGATCCTTTGATAAAGTAGGATGTTGAAATTCTGCTACTTTTCCCATGCCCAATCTTTGCATAAGAACTTGTGATCGAAGATTATCTAAAGTGGTAAAAGACACGACTTTTTCAAGTTGTAAATGATTAAAAGCAAAATCTAGGGCGGCATTTGCTGCTTCATATCCGTATCCTTTCCCCCAATAAGCGTGATCTAAACGCCAACCAATTTCAACGCAGGGAGAAAATGAAAATTGTGTCGGTTGATCATGCAAACCAACAAAGCCAATGAATTGCTGATTGTGCTTTAACTCAACTGCCCACAAGCCCCAGCCTTGCATTTCGATAATCGATTTCATTTTATCAATCATGGCATCGCTTTCTGCTCGCGTGAGTTGTTTTGGAAAATATTCCATCACCTGTGGATTGGTGCTCATTGCAGCACAGGGCGCATAGTCCTCTGTTTGCCATTGTCTTAAACGTAGTCGAGCTGTTTCGATCATTTTTAGAACCAATAAATTTGTATTCAAAAGTATTAACAATATCAAGGGACAGATCAGATATACTTTTACGCTATCACAATCTTCACCTTATCTATAAAGCTTTATATATGAATGAAAATGAACTTTTAGACATCCAAAATGAACTTCAAGCTCAGGAAAAACGTTTGAAGTATATTCTTTCAAGTAAAAGAAGAATCCAAAACATGATTGATTCTTTTGAAAGTGATTTGGCTGAGCAACTCCTTCCTGCTATTCATAATGAAAGCAATGATTATGCTGGAATTGCATCAAGCCTAGCACTTTCGATCTGTTGGAAATTTTCTAAAGTTGAATTTCCGAAAACTATTCATTGGTGTAGTGAACTAAGTATTAGTAATTTAGAAATCAAAAATGAATTTACGGCTGTGATCAAAGCTCAAGCGTGGTTAGGTACGTTAGGAAGTGATGAACTTTGGCAAACACCACTCTTTGCTGAAATCACAGTTGACCCAAAAACCAATAGCTTAAAGAGCTATCACATTCATTTCTTGTCTAAAGGAAAAATCATTTCTTTAAGAAAGAACTCTAAGCAAAGTGTGACCGTTAAGCAAATGCAAAGTATGTAATCCTTCGGGATACATACTTTTGAACAAAACAACTCAACTGCGCTTTAATTTTTCAAAACCATTCGCAGCAATAAATCCCAACAACAGTGGAACTAGCATAAAAATATATGCAAAAATTAAAGTAATAAATAGTTCAGATTGAAAGCTTTTTCTACCTAAAACAATCATAATACTCAGAATATAACCGACTAATATCAGCCCTAAACCTCTGAACAGTTGAGATATATCGATTATCTTTTTAGGCTGAGGTAAAAAGTAGTAACAAATCAAATAAATAAAACTAAGGCATCCAATTAAAATTGGAGAAAACATAATGATAGTTGCAACGCCTCTCAGCACACCATTAGAAATATCTTGAGATGAAAATATCTGTTCATACATCAAAAAACACCAAACTAAGATGATTATACTGGCTGTTGCAACAACGCCTGAAATAATTGAGCGTACAAACCAACGTTCAAAAATTAACGTTTCATCACAATAATTTTTTGTCATTAATCTTTTTCCTCATCACGAGATAGCAAACATTCGCGCTCATACAGCCGAGAATTGCAATAAACAGAAGTCCTAAATAAATCACTAAACCAATCACCAAAACTGAAAAATCTGTCTCGTTCGCTCGCGCTTCAAAAAAGATCATTAATACTAAGGACATCCAACAACTAAAAAGGATAATTCCTACTTTTAGCAATTGGCTCGGATCGAAAATCTGTTCAGGTAATTTCAATACTGCAAAAACAATCAAGTAAAAGATAAAAACCAAAACGATGAGGATTGGCGTTAGATACATCATGACTTCCATCCCATCACTGGCCACATGAATCAGATGATTCTGTCGAAAATTTAAGAACAAACAAAATGGAATCACAAAACTAAAAACAGAAACTAAACTGGCTGAGAGTGATGCACAGACCAAAGACCAAGACCTCATTTCTATTCCTCTATTTTTGAGATTGTACTTATTCTTAACAAATGAAATGTGTTTTGGTTGAAGCCAAAGTGAAGCTTGTATGAAGTTTGAAAATAATGATTCCCCATCAGGCTAAAAAGATTTCACCGATTCCCTTGTGCAAGTCGCTCTTAAGTCATGTAAAATCATTTGCCTTGTAAATACGAATGAGAGAACAATATCCGTGCGTAAAATTTTAGTCACCAATGCCCTTCCTTATGCCAATGGTCCAATCCATATGGGACACTTACTCGGTTATATCCAAGCAGATATTTGGGTTCGTGCGATGCGTGCAATGGGTCATGACGTGACTTACGTATGTGCGGATGATGCTCATGGTACTGCGATCATGTTACGTGCTGAAGCTAATGGCATCAGTCCTGAAGCGCAAATTGCCAATGTTCAGAAAGAGCACATTCGTGATTTTGATGGTTTTAGCGTGCATTTCGATCACTATGATTCAACCAATAGTGATGAGAACAAAGCGCGTTCAGAAGAAATTTATATTAAGAACCGTGAAGCAGGCAATATTGCAATTCGTCCTGTAAATCAGCTTTTTGATCCTGAAAAAGGCATGTTCCTGTCTGACCGTTTCATTAAAGGCACATGCCCAAAATGTAAGTCAGAAGATCAATACGGCGATGCATGCGAAGTGTGCGGTACAACTTACAATGCAACTGAATTATTGAACCCACGCTCAACATTGAGTGGTGCGACTCCTGTTGAGAAATCGTCAGATCACTATTTCTTTAAACTTCCGAATTTCTCAGAATATTTACAGAAATGGACCCGTGACCAAGGTCGTTTACCTGTTTCAATTGCCAACAAGCTAGATGAATGGTTTGAAGCAGGTTTATCAGATTGGGATATTTCGCGTGATGCGCCTTATTTTGGTTTTGAAATTCCAGATGCGCCAAACAAATATTTCTATGTTTGGGTGGATGCACCGATTGGTTATATGTCGAGTTTTGAAAACTACATCAAAACCAAACGTCCTGATTTAAGCTTTGATGACTTCTGGAAAAAAGATAGCGATAAAGAAGTGTATCACTTCATTGGTAAAGACATCGTTTATTTCCATGCGCTGTTCTGGCCTGCAATGCTTGAAGGTGCGAACTACCGTACCCCATCAGGTTTATTCGTGAATGGTTTCTTGACTGTGAATGGTCAGAAGATGTCGAAGTCTCGCGGTACATTCATCAAAGCTGAGACCTATTTACAGCACTTGAATCCTGAATATTTACGTTATTACTTTGCGTCTAAGCTTTCTGACAAAGTTGAAGATTCAGATTTGAACTTAGATGACTTCGTACAGAAAGTGAATTCTGACCTTGTGGGTAAAGTGGTGAATATCGCCAGCCGTTGTGCAAAATTCATTAACAGCAATTTCAATAATACGCTTTCAAATACCTGTGCCGAGCCTGAACTGGTTCAAAGCTTTATTGATGCGGGTGATTCAATCGCACAAGCTTATGAAGCACGTGAATTTTCTGCGGCTGTTCGTGAAATCATGGCACTTGCGGATAAAGCGAATCAATATATTGATGAGAAAAAACCTTGGGCACTTGCGAAGCAAGAAGGTCAAGAACAACAAGTTCATGATGTTTGCTCGGTTGGTATTAACTTATTCCGTCAACTTGCGATTTACTTGGCTCCTGTTCTTCCAACACTTGCTGCTCAAGTTCAGGCTTTCTTACAACTTGAAAGCTTTGATTTTGCATCACGTCAGCAAGTTTTAGTTGCACATGAAATTGCTCAATTCCAACCTTTAATGCAACGTGTTGATCCTAAAGCCGTTGCAGCAATGGTGGATGCATCGAAAGATTCTTTAGCTGCTGCGGCAGAAGCGCCAAAAGTGGAAAAGAAAAAAGAGAAGAAAGCCGAGAAGAAGCCTGAACCTAAAGTGGGTGAAGCTGAAATTATTGGTATTGAAGACTTTATAAAAGTTGACCTCCGTGTAGCTGAAGTTTTAGAAGCTGCAACGGTAGAAGGTTCTGATAAATTACTTCAATTGACTTTAAACGTTGGTGAAGCTGAACCACGTAATGTGTTTAGTGGTATTCGTGAGTTTTATCAGCCAGAAGACTTAAAAGGTAAATTGGTAGTAATGGTGGCTAACCTTGCTCCTCGTAAAATGCGTTTTGGTATCTCAAACGGTATGGTACTTGCCGCAGGTAATGGCGAAGGTGTTTGGGTGATTTCACCTGAATCTGGTGCTAAAGCGGGTGATAAAGTTTCTTAATCGAATATATGACAAGGCCTCTTCGGAAGCCTTGTCATATTGTCACAATCATTTAACAAATGTTTTTATGCATGTTGAATTTTTTGCATGAATATAATCAATTTTACACTCATAAGTTAAAGCATATTCCCCTTCTAAAAAGCTTGTTAAATTAGCGGGTAGAGTTGCCTGCTCTATAGGTACAATAGATTCAAAACCAAAATCATCAATAATACGATTATTTTCACTCAATGCTTGAGTTTCACTTTGACTTAATTCTTGATGATCATTTTTCCACATAATCATCATGGATGCTTCATTCACACCATCTTCTCGTTGCTGCATATATAGAAGATCAGTTTTTAAGATTTTATTCCGGTTTTTTAGAGTGAATTGGCGGACTTCTTCTAAATTTGTGTTTTTTTCCTCACAATTACATGGTAAAGCATCACTTGTTATCTTAGCTTGTAACCAGTAATTTTGAATATTTAAATAAAAAAGCATGGTCTTTGGATCATATACAATTTTATTCAACTTAAGATTTATGTGTTTCTTTTGGGTTAAAAAATTTGTACAAAGCATTCCCTCTTTATTTTTTACTTGCTTAAATTCACTCGTTACCTCCTGCGTCAAACTTTGCTTTTTTTCAGGATCTAAATGAATAAATATCTTATCTACATTTGCCTTAAAGTTTTTATCATACCGACCATTTTTATCTAAAGCTTCAAACACATTGGTTTCAGCCCCATAAATTTCCTGCATTTGTTGTGGATATTTTTTTCGGCAATCTGCAAAAAGTAGTTGTTGTGAAATGAGCATTTTTAAAAATGTATCAGGATCAGCTACTCGTTCAGCATAAACATATTTACTTGAAAAAATGATGATGAAAATGATAAATATCTTTCCATAATAATTTAATATTTTATAAGGCACAGAATTCCCCCATGTTCCAATATTTCATTCATTATTAAATCTCATTCATAAGTTATTTCTAATTTAGATTTTCTTGTAGCTTTGGATGAAAGCAAGCCTATTCAGACAAAACTCATTAACCTCCTGATAATCTTTACCTGCTAGGATAAATTCCTTAAATAAATTTGATTAACTTTCTTTTAAATAGCTAAAAATCTTACATTGAGTCCCGACCGGCACATAAACTTAGAGTTTTCTGAGTTTTGTAGCCAATCGAAGCCTATATTTAATCGTATACATATTTTTCTTATCACTCGAGCTTTTCTTCTGTTTTCTGACGTCTGAATTGGAATTTCTGTAGCATCTATAATCACAATATTCTATCAATAAAAAAACAGATGAAAAAATCTATCTCATGTGCTAAAAATAGACAATCCAACTAATTTCGAGAATATTTATAAATGAAAAAAAATGCTGGCTTTGGCTCTATTGAGTTCATACTTTCCCCTACTTACTCACGCAGAAACAAGCAAAACCCTACCAGTCATTGAACAGCAAAAACAAGTCGCTGGTTACTACCAACATCAAGCAGGTGACGTACAAATCACTGCCCTGCTCGATGGTACAAGCTTTATGCCACCAACCTTTTTAAAGATATATCAAAGAGCAAGTGTATCAAATATTAAAAAATACTACGTCAATCAAAATAAAAGCATCTAAATCCCAAGTAACGCCATTCACGTTACAGGAAAACCTTTACAGTCTGTTGCTTTAACCTAGATTGGCGACAACTAAAATAATCACTTCATCCCAAAGATCAACTTCAACCCAAGTAAGGTCATTACCCCACCTGCAACACGATCAAATACTTTCTTAAACTTTAAATATACACGGCGTGGTTTTTCCGCAGACAATGCCACCGCAACCAGAGAATACCAACCTGCATCAATAAAGAAGCACAACATCGGCAACACCACATAGAAATACGTTGGGATTTCTTTTGGTAATAACGCGGTAAAAATACTGGCAAGGATAATCGCAATTTTAGGGTTACTAAGCTGGGTAATCAGCCCTAAACGAAAAGCCTGTGCATAGCTCATGGTCTTCACAGTACCATTCATGGCTTCCATGGGTTCTTTAGCATGTTTAATGATTTTAAACGCCAGCCAAAGTAAGTACAGACCACCAAAAACTTTCAAAGCAATATAGGCAGAAGGCACAGCCAACAAAATTGCTTGTAGCCCCATCACTGCAAGTAAACCAAATAATGCTGCACCCGTGCCTGTACCTAAAGCAGTAAATAAGCCATGTTTACGAGAAATCGCAATTGAGTTTTTGGCGACATAAATAAATGTAGGGCCAGGACTAATAGCACCTAACATTAATGCCAAAGTAATAGAGCCTAAAATCAATAATGATTCCAAGTGAGCCTCTGTATTAAAGTAATTTTCAACCATTATTTTACTTAAAAAACCACGACAGAAGATACAATTTTTTGACATCAACGGAAAAATTAATCTCCTGTTTGATCAAACTAATAATTTTACAAAACAATAAAATAGAGCAAAAACTCAATTTAATTTCAATATCAAATAGTTAAAACATAACACAGGAATATTAAGATTTTGTTGTGTATCCATTTTTTCTATTAAAGTATTTTTATGATAAAAATTTATCATCATTTTTTAGCATAACTTTCATATATTTTTACACAATACAATCCCATAATAAAAATATGGTTTTTAATTTTTCCTTTAGAACTACAAATGAGGCACATGAGATGCAAAGTAAAAAACTGAATACTCTCGATCGCTCTAAATCACATCTTTGGATTGTTGGCGGCGGCATTGCAGGTATGGCTGCTGCGGCATTTGCCATCCGCGATGCAAAAGTGCCAGCCAAACATATTCATATTTTAGAAGAACTCAATGTTTCAGGTGGTTCGATGGATGGTGGGCATAATCCACTCAATCCAAATCAAGCATGGGTCACACGTGGTGGACGTATGCTAACTGATGAGACTTATCTGTGTACTTGGGATTTATTTTCAAGCATCCCGTCTTTAGAAAATCCAGACATTTCTGTCCGTGAAGAATGTCGTGAGTTTAACGAACAAGTTAAAACCAATGCTCAAGCACGTTTGATCGACTCAAATCATATTATTGCAGAAGCTCAAAAATTGGGATTATCAACGCTCAACCGCGCTCAAATGTTACGTCTACTGGCATTAAAAGAAGATCGTATCGGTAGCCGCCGTATTGATGAATTTTTTGATGATGCATTTTTCCAAAGCAATTTTTGGCGGATGTGGCGAACCACGTTTGCCTTTCAAAAATGGCATAGCGCAGCAGAATTACGCCGTTATTTTTTACGTTTCATTCAAGAATTACCGCGCATCCATACCTTAGCAGGCGTGAAACGAACCAAATACAATCAATATGATTCAATGATTCACCCCCTACAACGTTGGTTAGTGGAACAAGGCGTTGATGTTCGTTTCGGTAGTTATGTTACAGATGCGGACTTTGTCGAAGATGCCCAAACGAAGGAACGTAAGGCAACTCAACTTTATGTCAACATTCCAGAAGGCACTGAACAAATTCAACTGGGTGAGCATGATCTTGCGCTCTTTACTTTAGGTTCAATTACAGCTGATTCACGCTATGGTGATAAATTCGATGTTCCTGAGCTGATTCGTGATCGACAAGATCATGGCTGGCGTTTGTGGGAAACATTGGCTCAAAAAGCCCCTGATTTTGGTCGCCCAATGACCTTCTATGGCAACATTGATGAGCATAAATGGAAATCTTTTACCCTGACCATGCATGATGATGTGCTGCTAAAACGGATTATTGATTACACAGGAAATGAACCTGGTACAGGTGCATTAATGACTTGGTTTGAATCTGGTTGGCATTTGTCTGTGGTCGTTCCTGCACAACCGCATTTTGCTGACTTACCAGAAGGTAAATTCACCTTATGGGGCTATGGTTTTGAAATTGACCATATCGGTGATTACATTAAAAAACCGATGAGTGAAGCGACAGGTCAAGAGATTTTAATTGAGTTGATTCATCAACTTGGTTTCGATGACATCTTGGATCATGTGTTGGCACATACCGACATTAGCACAGTAATGATGCCTTATGCCTCTGCCCTATTTGCATGCCGTAAAGCAGGTGATCGCCCATTGGTGATTCCAGAAAATGCGGTCAACTTTGCTTTCTTAGGTCAGTTCGTAGAGCTTGAAGATGATGTGGTTTTCACTGTGGAATATTCAGTACGTTGTGCCATGATTGCCATTTATCAACTATTAGGTGTCGAGCGTGAAATTCCAGAGATTTACAATGGTTTACTTGATCCTAAAGTTGGCTTAAATGCTTTGGAAGCAGTCTTTCACTAAGTTTTAAATAACCATAGGGCGGATTGCTGCCCTATGGTTGTTCAACTTATTTTGATAAAACGATATAAGCAACGTCACTGCTAAATGAACCATCAGCTTTGATTTGATAATATCGTTGCACCTGCTCTGATGCTTTGGTCTGTAAATCACGTATGGTGGTAATGGCATATTCAGGCGTTTGCATCCGTTCTGTCCAACTTTGGAAATCTAAACCTAGATGCTGCTTTGCAACGGTTTCAACTTTAAAGCCTGTATATTCCGCGAAATGCATCCATTCTTCTAAACTATAATTTCTGACATGACTCGGATCTCGAATCATTTCAATGGTCTGAAAAAAGCTATCAATCGCTGGGTTTGAATTTCCTAAAATATCAACAATAATAACTTTGCCGTCTTGAGTTAATACACGATAAATTTCATGCATTGCCTGAGCCGCACTCTGCCAATGATGCGCTGAATAACGCGTGATGACACAGTCAAAATATTGGTCTACAAAAGGCAATTGTTCCGCTGCACCTTGTTGGGCAATCACATTTTCAAAACCTCTTTGTTTGGCTTGAGTCGATACAAGCTCAACCATTGACGGCGTTAAATCATAGGCAACTATTTCATCAACCAATGCTGCCACCTGATAAGTCACATGCCCACCGCCACAGCCCAAATCCAAGACTTTTTGAAATTGATGAGATTGGATGAGTTGTTGCATTTTCTGAAATTCGACGCCTTGTGCATGCACTTGGCTGTTTAAATAAGCTTGCGATTTATCTTGATATTGCTGTTGATTAACTTGATGCTGAGTGGTCATGTTTTTATCCTTGCGATGTCGTCCAGCTTTTAAAATAGACGACACTAATCAAAAATAAAAATGATGAATTTTAATTCAATCAATAAAAATAAGTTATCAATTATAATCCAATCAAACTGGCTGCCACATTGATTGCGATGGCTAAAATCATGGTATTAAAAATAAAAGCCAAGACACAATGAAAAATATTCAGATGCCTCAATTCAGAACTGGTAATCGAAACATCTGCCGTTTGTGCAGAAGTGCCAATAATATAACTAAAATAAATAAAATCGAGATAATCAGGTTGATCAGTTTTTGGAAAATCTAAACCAGAATTCTTTTGCTGACTCTTGGCAAGATAATAATCATGCGCATAATGAATCGCAAATAAAGTATGCAGCAACAGCCATGTTGAAAAAATAGTCCCGATGGTCAATAAAATCAGAAATCCTTTTAAAAAAGCCTGATCTTTGGGGACATGACTGAGTTGTACCACAATTGAAATAAAACAAATCACAATCGCAATCAACACGACATTTAGAATCGCCCATTTGCCTGCATCTTGTTGCTGAGCGCGTTGTAAAATATGGGTCGAGTCTAAGCGCCACATCATTTTTAAAGTCAGAAATAAATATAACCAAATGGCAATATTCCAGCCGATTTGTAGACAAGTCGCCCATTGCCAATCGGTGAAAAAATGCAAAACTGCATAAATCACGAGACCTAAACTAAAGGTTGCTGATAAGTATGGGCGATGTTTTAGCCCTCTCGCAAAACGCTGTATAAAGCCCTGCATTCTTCACCTTTTGTTTTGTGTTTAGTCTCAATTGATGCTTATTTTGACGTTATAAAGTCTTATCGGAACACCATATCACATGTATTTTACTTAAATTAAACAAAATATAAGCGGCTTAAGATTTACTTCGGACAAAAATGTCCGTTTAATTAAGATTCGATCTTTCAAGAATTTGAGTCATGGCAAAACGTCAGCAATTGGCAGCGCATAATCGTGACGAACTCCTCAACGCAGCAGAGGAAGTCTTTAGAACACACGGTGTTCACGTCCCATTACAAACCATTATTGATCATGCAGGCGTTGGTCGTGCGACCTTTTATCGTAATTTTGCAGATCGAAAAGCATTGATGCTGGCTTTACTTGAACAAGCAATGACTCGTTTAGAGCAACGTGCTCTAGCCTTACAAGGACTCAATGATGGTTTTATTCGTCTAATCGAAGGCCACGTTGAACAACTTCCACATTTGGTGGTATTGATTGATTACTGGCGCATTATTGATCGACAAGACCCAATCATGCTAAACATTTATGAAAGACGTGACAAAGCACTGCAACCACTGATTGATCAAGCAATTGAACATCGACTCTGTCGCCCTGATCTGACCCCGCAAGATTTTGGCATGATTACGGCGATTTTAGGCTCTTCATTTCAGGGACATCATCGTTCTGATCAAATTCGCTTAGCACAACGTGCAATAGAATTATTATTAAACGGCATTAAAGTTTAGTTCGAGGAATAACATGGATAAAAGCCCTCGCTATCTTGAAACTCCTCCTGATTGGTCTGCCGATGAGCGTCCAACCTTACCCGGCTCGCCCGCAGCAATCGCACACGCTAAACCAAAACGCTTCGCCTATTTTTTTATTGGGCTGTTTATTTGTATTGCTGCCAGCTTAAGTAATGGCTTTATCGTTGCGAATTTGCCCATTTTCCAAGGTGAATATGCTCTAACCCCTTCTCAAGCTGCTTGGTTACCTGCGGCTTATGTGATGGCGAATGTCAGTTCTAACCTGATTTTATTTAAAGCCCGTCAACAATATGGTTTGCGCCTATTCTCAGAAATTGGTCTATTGGTTTTTATTGGCGTATTGATCTTACACATTTTTGTCAAAACCTATGAAATGGCCTTGTTTGTTCGTTTCATCGCTGGCTTAGCAGCTGCACCCCTTAGCTCATTGGGTATGTATTACACCATGCAAGCTTTTGGTAAAGCCGATATGGCCAAAGGAATTTATTTAGCATTCGGATTTCAACAGCTTGGTCTACCCTTGGCGTGGATCATTTCCCCGTTCTTGCTGAGTGCCAATCAGTGGGATGTGATTTATACCTTTGAACTAGGCTTAGCGATCTGTTGTTTAGCGATGGTGGTTGCCTTGAAGCTTCCTCGAAGCTTGCGTTTACAGGTTTTTGAAAAACAGGACTTCTTCACTTTTGCTTTGCTCGCTCCCGGTTTTGCATGTTTGTGTATTGTATTAACCCAAGGTCCAATTCATTGGTGGTTTGATAGCCCTTGGTTGGCCTATACCTTAATTGTGGGTTTTTGTTTAATTGTTTTTGGTCTTACTTACGAACATTATCGTGCTAATCCATTGATCATGACGCGTTGGTTAGCAGCGGGCGATTTACTCAGTTTTGTGGTCAGCGCCTTTGCCTTACGTTTGTTAATGTCAGAACAGAGTTATGCCGCAGTTAATTTTCTCAAAACCATAGGTATGGGACCTGATCAGTTTGTCCCACTCTATGTCGTGATTTTCTGTGGCACCATCGCAGGCTCAGTCTTTAGTGCACTCACCTTTCACCGTGAACGCCTCATTCTGAATTTATTTCTCGCTGAAATCTTAATTTTAATTGCCTGCGCCTTAGATTATCACCTCACCAGTGACGTTCGTCCTGCCAATTTCTATCGCAGTCAATTTTTAGTCAGCTTTGCAGGTGGGGTCTTTATCGGCCCACTGTTACTCATGGGCTTTATGCGAACTTTACAACGCGGTCCTCAATATGTAGTGACCTTTATTGTATTGTTTTCAGCAACGCAAAACTTTGGTGGTTTAGTCGGTTCATCCTTCTTTAACACCTATCAGCAACGCCATACCTATGACTATAAAGTAGAAATCAACAGCAGTCTCGACCCTACCGACCCCATCGTCGCGCAACGCTTACAAACCTATCAACATAGTGCCATGCTCAACAGCAATGATCCTGTTTTGCAAAACAACCAAGCCTTGCAGAATCTGAATAAAGTAGTAACCCGTGAAGCCCAAGTCCGAGCCTATAACGATGTAATTGCATTAAATGGCATTTTTGCAGTGGTTTTACTACTTTGGGGCTTATTCAAATATGCACGGAATAAATACAAAACCCGAAAAAGTTTGCAAACAGCCAGTTAGTACCACCGTATTAGATTGAGAAAAGATTATGTCTGAACAAGATAAACCTGACAGCGATAACGCTTCAGATGTGAAACAAAATGAGAGTACTCAAGTGGTAAAAGCGCCTACCGCACAATTGCCACCACCTCCACCACCGACGAGTAAACTGATTAAAACCAAACACTCGACCCTTTGGTGGATGTTACTTGTGCTAATAGTTGGCATTACCATTATCTTATGGGCGTGGCGCATTGGTCCCTTTCATACAGCCGTTGAACAAACCGACAATAGCTATGTAAAAGGTAAAACCACGATTCTGTCCTCACAAATTAATGGCTATGTTAAAGACGTGTTGGTCAAAGACTTTGATCAAGTCAAACAAGGTCAAGTGTTGATGCATATTGATGCCACCACCTATGACCAAAAAGTGACGCAAGCAGCATCAGGGGTAGAGCAGGCTGAAAACAGTCTTGCTAATCAAACCCAAGCGATTGCTCAACGTCAGGCTGATGTTGTGGCAGCACAGGCCAAGCTGGATCAGGTTAAAGCACAATATGACTTATCCGTAGCGCAGTTAAAACGCTATCAACAACTTGGAGATAGTGGTGCTGCTTCAAAATCTGAACAAGATAAAGCAGCAGCAGATGTGCAAAATAATCACGCTTTACTCAAGCAAGCTGAAGCCAATATTTTAGTGGCACAAGAATCGTTAAAAACGGCACAAGTGGCACAATCTGGCTTAAAAGCACAAGTCAATAGCGCGCAAGCACAACTTGACCAAGCCAATACAACCAAAGACTACAGTACCATTGTCGCGCCATTCGATGGGCAATTGGGTGAGGTCAACCCTCGTGTAGGTCAATATGTAGCGGCAGGAACACAATTACTTTATTTGATTCCAAAACAAACGTGGGTCATTGCCAACTTTAAAGAAACCCAAATCGCCAACATGAAAATTGGGCAAAAAGCGTATTTCACTGTTGATGCCATCAATCATCAGAAATTTACGGGGCATGTTGAGCAGATTTCCCCTGCCGCAGGTTCAGAATTTAGTGTACTTAAACCTGACAATGCGACAGGTAATTTCACCAAAGTGGTACAACGGATTTCTGTCCGTATTGCGATTGATCCAAATCAAAAAGGCATGGAAAAATTACGACCAGGTATGTCGGTGATTAGCTCTGTAGATACTGGCTCCTAATACAAGACTGACATTCTCAATCAAATCCATTTACAATGTGATCAAATTCATTTCCCTTGTTCGAAAATGTTTGATCACATTGCTTTTCCCACGCCCTATCAAACATTAGCGCTTAGCAATTCGGTTCAATTAACCATTAAGCGTTTGGATCTGATTCATCCTCAAATTTCAGGCAATAAATTTTTTAAGCTGAAATACAACTTACTCGCTGCACAACAACAAGGTTTGTCTCAAGTACTAACGTTTGGTGGTGCATTCTCCAATCATATTGCAGCAACGGCTTATGCAGCTCAACGCTTTGGCTTTCAAAGTATTGGCATTATTCGTGGTGAAGAACTTGCGACCCAAGACTTAAATCCTACCCTACAAACAGCACAAGATTTTGGCATGCAACTGCATTTTGTCAGCCGAGCCGAATATCGGCTCCGCCATGATGTTGAGTATTTACAACAACTACAGCAGCAATACTCTCAAGCCTTTATTATTCCAGAAGGTGGAACGAATGAACTTGCTCTGCAAGGAACACAGGAAATTCTGAACGAAGATGACCGAAAGAATTATGATGTCATTTGCTGTGCCGTTGGAACTGGTGGAACAATTGCAGGACTGATTGAAAGTAGTTCAAATCAACAACAGATAGTGGGTTTTTCTGCATTAAAGGGGAATTTTTTACAACACGATATTCAACAGTGGACCACTAAAACCAATTGGACATTAACCGATGCCTATTGTTGTGGGGGTTATGCGAAAACTACCGATGAACTACTACAATTTATGCAGCAATTTGAACAGCAATATGCAATTCCTTTAGAACAGGTTTATACCGCTAAGATGATGATGGGGTTGTTCGATTTAATTCAACAGAACCACTTTCCAGCAAATACACGGATTTTGGCGATTCATACAGGTGGGCTACAAGGCCGTTTAAAAACATAAATCACCAAAATCATTTTTATCATTCAACCTAGATTGATGTTATTGATTTACACAAAACCTCACTGTTCCTGTCGCTGCGGGATTTAATACACCAGTCAAGTTCCACTCCAATGCATCTCCGACATGATTGATATTACACGTATTACCATTCGGTGTTGAATTGCAACTCATACTACCGAAACTGGTGGCTATAGGTAAACTATCCTTAATTTTCACATTATTCAGCAGCTTGGTACTATTATTTTTATAGGTGATTTCATACTCTAAATGGTCGACCTTATTTGCTTGATTCGTTACAGCAAATTGGTTTTGATCAGCCGACGTTGAAGGACAACTTGCAACTGCACGTACCTTTTTAGTTAAGCTAAGACCCGCTTTACCAACCAATGTGACATCTTGTCGTTTAATTGATTTCCCCATCATTGTCTGTGTTGGATTTGCCAAGATTACACTATAACTTGCCTCTAAGGTCGAAACATGCTGTGCACCTGCCATGACATTTGTAGGTGAATGAACACGCTGAACCAAACAAAGATCTGCATTGGGTTGTAATGTATATGGATTCGCTACGGTTGGATTAAATATGGTTTCACCACTATCCACACTCCCATTACAATTCGTATCTTTATAAACCAGAGCTTGCCAAACTTGGTCATTACCACTGTTAGGTTGTTGGCTAGACAACTGATTGAACTGAGTAATTTGTACTGGAGCTTGTGAATTAAGACGATGCGGATAATCTGTGACGTCTCCAGAAGCTATGGTGTGTTGCCCGTCTTCAGTCAGGATGATATTCAGATTTGCATCACCAAAATTATTATTTGGATAACTGGTTGCGGTTGTTTTAGGGAGTGAAATCGTATCCGTACTTCGGTTATAACTTCCGGTTGGACTCGCCCCGCTGACAGAGCTATATTCAGGCAAATTTGTCTGTACGATACAAAATGGATTGGTTAAAACACTGTCTTCTACTTTAAAACTATAATCGCCATTACTATTACTGATGGTCACAAGATTAAGTTCTACCCCAGAGCAATTTGCGAGTTTCAGGCTACTACCTGCAATACCTAATTCATTGGCATCTTGCAGTGCATTATAGGCATTACTCAAGATATTATTGGTTGTTCCGCCATTATCGTTAAAAATACGCCCTGTAATCAGGACTAGTTTTTTTCGACTATTGGTTAAAGTACAAATAATTGCAGCATCATCACTGTGAATCGTTAATTTATTACCATTTAAAGCCGTGTTATTGCCTGTACAAATCAAGGTACTATTATAATCCGCTGCATCACCCTTACTGAATGCCTCAAGAATTGTTCCCGTTTTTCCGACCATATTTGGCATCAGAATCACAGGTGTTCCCGTCGTGGCATTTGCGCCTGTCTGATCAGCAACCGAAACTGCTGTGGTCGCATTGGTATCAAAACCAACACTATTAACAATTACACTATCACCAGCGACTGCGTTATCCCATTTTTTTATCAATGTTAAAGTTGTTAGCGTATTGGTTAACGTACAGATGATATCTGCACCTGATACAATTCCACTTTTATTGAGTGTGACTGTCCCATTGACATAATTTGGTGTTACAGAGCTAGTTGGCAATCCTGTACAAACTGCATTGGTTAAACGAAAACCTGTTGGCATACTCGATTCAGTGATCACCGCATCTGTTGAAGGATTAGGACTAGTAAAATACTGAGTCTCACCAACCGTTTCTGTATCTTGGGTGGTTGTGGTAATTGAGTGATTGACAATCCCATTATTGCCTGTGAAATCAAACTTACCAACACCTCCTCGACTGATTTTTTTAATTATTAGGCTTGGCTTACTATTAATAAATGTACAGGTAATATCGGCACCACCTGTAATCAAATGATTATAAGGAATTGTGATTCTATCTGTACTAAAATTACCAAAGGTCCCAATATTTCCTGTAATTAAGCTATTTGAGTCTACACAGCTCGCGGATTTTAGCGCATAACCCGTCGCAATTGATGACTCTCTAATGACGACATCGGTTGAATTACTCACTACCGTTAAAACAGAAGATATTCCTGTTCCAATATTGGGTGATCCCTGTAAGCTCGTTACAACATTACTGGAGTTACTTGATAAATTGGTATTCGCAAAACCAAACGTCCCCGTTCCTCCTTGCGAAATTTTCTGAATCTTCACAGTTGGAATTTTGGTATTTACAAAGTTACAGTTTAAATTGGGGTTATTGGTGATATCGGTCGCTGTAAGTGTATAAGTCGAACCAGACTGACTGCCAACAGCATTACCTGCACTATTACGGCAACTTGCTCCAGTTAGACTCCATCCCCCGCCAGTAGGTAGACTACTTTCATTAATCGTTATGCTACCAGTTCCTGTGACGACAAAAGGTTGCACACCAGTCAGCGTCGTATCACCATCAACCTGATATTCTTCACCCTGAGTCAATGTTGTAATCGAACCCGAAGTTTGGCTTGTACCAGTCAGTGTAAAACCGAAAGTACCTAAGCCGCCTATTGTTGATTTTGTGAGTGTAATTAAAGCTTTAGCAATAGCGACTTGCACACTACTACTATTATCAGATGGGAAAATTTCAGTATTGGCAGCGGGTACATTCACCGTTGCCGTATTGGTAACAATCCCTGCTGCATTTGCTCTCGCTTGAATAATAAGCGTACACGTTGCGCCTTTAGGCCCACTGAATTGACCAGTAAGCGTATTGCCTGTAAAACTCGCATTACAAGTGATTGCACCATTTGATTTGGTTGCACTTAATAAAGAGAGCGTATTGAAATTATTTGGAATTGCATCATTAAAATTTGCACGGCTGGTATCACTCACGGCATTTTCACCTTTATTGCTAATGACCAGTTGATACTGAATCGTATCACCCAAATTCATCGTCAATGAATCAGCTACAAAGGTTCCAGATGTTCCAATCCTCTGTTTCTTCTCAACTTTCAAATCCATATCTGTCGGCAGATCATCGTCTTTGATCACATAGTTTGCGATACCATTACCAGATGCACCGCAATCATTTGAAGACATAATATGAAAATCATTGCTTTGATTGATCGTCACACTAAATGTGTCATCAACTTCATTAATTAAATCATTAATAATTTCGACAGGAACTTCAAGGACGTACGGTGTTCCAGCACCATAATTACCTTGTGGGATGATTTTGGTAAAAGTGTTTGCAACTCCACCATTAATTTTATAATCGACACCTAATTGGGCTGTGCCATCATTCACAGTAAAAACCAATGAAATACCACCACTCGGTACATCACCGACTACAATAACCTTAAGCGGTTGCACTGTGCCGCCATTTTCAGGTACCACATAATTGGCTGAACTAAACTCAATAATGGGTTTTACAATAATTTGTATCGCATCTAAAAAATTTCCGCTGGTGCTCGTTCCAGAGGTGGACTGAAACCCCATTGGTACTTGCCCCGTTGCGCCTGTATAGGTAAATGTCCCACTATAATCGGCCCAACGTTTAATAGTTGAACCCGTTGTTGCCCCAATACCTGACCCCGAGCCACTTAATACCGAACATGTTCCTGA
Source organism: Acinetobacter tjernbergiae DSM 14971 = CIP 107465 (assembly GCF_000374425.1). Classification (GTDB taxonomy): domain Bacteria; phylum Pseudomonadota; class Gammaproteobacteria; order Pseudomonadales; family Moraxellaceae; genus Acinetobacter; species Acinetobacter tjernbergiae. Next base: position 95,302 of record NZ_KB894358.1, read on the forward strand.
CACACAACTTGTAACTTGCCCATCACCTGTTTTACTGGTCGATACAGTTGCAATGGTCTGAGCTCCAGCGCGTAATAACATGGTATCGTCCGCTGTATTACGCCCATTATGGCTAAATTTCCAAGATACTGACTCACCATTCACTAAACAAATATTCTGTGACACGGTTGAAACGGCATCCGCATTCAACTCTACAAATTGATTGCCTTCCCGTGCCTTTATCGTATTGGTTAGCGTGGTATTGGTACCGTCAATATTTCTTGATCCCGCCCACATTTCCATTAACTGCCCAGCACCATTTGTCGTAATTGAACAGGTTCCACTAGAGCCTTCATTGCCATAGGGATGTGTGGTCAGCCAACCGGGTACACGGGTACTACTAATATAGACACGACAAACATTATTACCTGTCGCAATGGTTGGTGTTTCAAAGCCTAAATTTAAATATCCACGTTGATATGCTGCATGTGTTATTGGGGTAATTAATATAAGAAATAAAGTAGCAATCAATACGCTTACAAGATAATAATCGCACCGAAATTTATTGATAATCAATACATATATAGCGTGAATATCAAACATTACCGCCCCCAAAAAATTAAACTTTTCACCTTGATTTGCAATGGAGTGCTATTTTCAAATACCAAAAAATTTCTCGTCATAATTTATGACAAGAACAATCACACCGTTGCAAAAACAAAAAATTAACTAAATTTTCAGAAAAATATCAAACTTTAATGCAAAATAGAGATATAACTCTCATTTTTATTTTACATCAGTACCTTATTATTTTTTATTTAACTAAAGATTATTTTTAAAAAAACTGAACATTTTTTGTATCTAATGATGTAAACCAATCAGATATTCCCACCGATTACAAATAATTTGGGCATTGTGAATTGGACATACTAAACTTGACTCAAATCTTTTATAATCGCTCGCTTTTCGTCTATCGAGTAATACTCATGGTTCATCAAGTTGATGTTGTTGTTATCGGTGCAGGTGCATCAGGCTTGATGTTAGCTGCGGAAGCAGCTAAACGTGGGCGCTCTGTTGCGGTACTCGAGAAAGCCAATAAAGTGGGTAAAAAAATTCTAATGTCTGGTGGAGGTAAATGTAACTTTACTAATCTGGACGTTGAGCCTGCTCATTATATTTCTGAAAATCCACATTTCGTTATTTCAGCTTTAACTCGCTATACCAATTGGGACTTTATTGGTCTGGTTTGCGAATATGGTATTGAGTATGAAGAACGTAAACATGGTCAGCTCTTTACCCTTAAGGGTGCAAAAGAGATTCTTGAACTTTTACTTGCTGAATGCGACAAAGCCAAACGTGTCCAGATTCAAACCCATTGCGAAGTACAACAAGTAAACGCACAAGCGGATTCAAGTTTTATTATTGAAACGAGTCAAGGAACATATCACTGTGAGTCTGTCGTCGTTGCCACAGGTGGCTTATCCATTCCGACCCTCGGCGGTTCAGGTTTCGGTTATGAACTGGCACAACAATTTGGTCATCATGTGTTTCCAACACGTGCAGGTTTAGTTCCATTCACTTTTTCGGATCATTTTAAAGAAGTGACAACACGTTTAAGTGGCAATGCTTTAGATGCAACGTTGGTGAATGATCGCCACCAGTTTACTGAAGCACTCTTATTTACCCATCGTGGTTTAAGTGGCCCAAGTTCATTACAACTTTCAAACTATTGGCATGTTGGTGAAAGCTTCAAGATTGATTTTTTTCCTAGCCAAGACTTAATCCAATTTTTAAAAGAAAAGAAAAAGTCACAACCCAAAGTGCTACTGCGTACTTTACTCAGTGAATTTACAGCCAAGAGTATTGTGCTTGAGTTACAACAACTGATTTGGGCAGAACAAAGTGAAATAGCGATTGGAAATATCAGTGATCTGCAATTGGAACAGATTGCGACACAACTACACGCTTTTTCAGTTAAGCCTTCTGGGACTGAGGGATACCGTACCGCTGAGGTCACATTGGGTGGCGTGGATACCAGTGAAGTGTCTTCAAAAACCATGGAAAGTAAAAAACAAAAGGGCTTATATTTTGTTGGTGAAGTGCTTGATGTGACTGGACACTTAGGAGGCTATAACTTTCAATGGGCATGGTCTTCTGCACAAGCCGCAGCTCAATTCGTTTAATTTAAGTCAAATTGAGCCTGCTCACACAATATCCTGCTAAGAATGATGATCTGAGGAGTTTGCTGCTTCTGTAGATGAAACCTTTTGCATCTTTTCAAGCGGTTTTTCTTTGGCTGAATTTGATTTAGAAACGACAAATTTGTACGCACTCGCCAAGAAACCTACAGTGATGCCTGCAATAATAATCGGTGCGAATACACGATTTGGCCTCTTCATTTCATTCTCCTCTATAGACTTTTTATTTAGAGATTATTGATACTTTATATATAAATGAATTGCTTTTTAGGTCAAATTTCATAGTAAAAGGCATTAAACACTGATCATAGCGATTTTATAATTCAGTTTTATGTCTTATTGTTGCTAAAAATGACCTCGCACCTCGTCAATAAAAATACCCAAAACGCTTATATAAACAAAACGACGACCCTGCCTAGAGTGGTCGTTTTGATCAAAAAAATCAAAGATTATTTTCACTATTCATCTAAATCTGGCAAAGATGATGCTGTGGGACTCACTGTATTGGTTGAGTTTTTTTCGTTTTGATGCAATGAATTGGCCTGTTTTACTTCAGTTTTTGCTTTGTCTAATAAATCTGTTAGTAAACGCTCAGCAGGTTGACGACCACCTAAACCAAATGCCAGTGCAAAAGCAACTGCGACAGAACCCAGTGTTAAACCAAATGCTAAATTCACAATCGAATCTGCAATTCCCATTGCCTTTAAGCCCATTGCGATTACCAAGCCCATAATTAAAATACGGACCAAGTTTGCTAACCAACGTGAACTATTGTACTCACCACGTTGAACCACATTCGCCACGACATTAGCGAGCCAGAATCCAATCACCAAAATGACTGCACCCAGTAAAATACTGGCACCAAATTGAATAAACATCGCAATCAGTACACTGACTTGGTCTAATCCAAGTCGATTCGCAGCTTCTGAAACAGCAAACAGCATGGTAAAGAAAATGATTAAGTAGCCAATCACATCAGAAACACGGGTTTGCCCAAGGAAGCGTTGTAAATCAAGCTTCATTGGGATTTCATCAACACCTGCACCTGAAATCAACTCAGCCACTAAACGTCCAACCAAACGAGAAACGATATAAGCGACAACTAAAATGAGACCTGCTGCAATAATCTGTGGAATTGCATACATGATCTCATTCAGCATTGTTGTTGCGGGTTGGGAAATCGCTTGAATACCCAGTGCCTCAAATGCCACAATCAAAGCAGTGATAATAATCATGGCAAATACAAATGAGCCTAAAAATTTAGACACCTTCGAGTTTTTAAATAAACCGACTTTTTCAGCTTGTGTTTGTAGTCCAAAGCTATGACTCAAACCTTCAACAATACCTCGCACAATTTTCGCAAGAATATAGCCAACAAAGATAATCACACCTGCAATAAACAAATTAGGCAGATAAGCAATTGCTTCATTCAGCATATTCTGTACAGGAATTAGTAATCCTGTTAGACCTAAAATAGACAGCACAATTGGTAAAAATATTAATAAAACCAACCAGTAAAAAATCTCAGCAATATTCCCACTGAGGGCATTAACACCAACTTCACTGCTCAGTTTCTCATCTAATTCTGTTTTAGATAAAACATTGGTCAGCCCTACTCGTACCAAATGCGCCACAATCCAGCCAATAAATCCAACAGCAACAGCAGCCAACAAATTTGGTATATAAGCGAGTACCCGCCCAACCATATGACTAAACGGATCACTCACGCCACTAATATTTAAAACATTGAGTGCACCAACCACCGCAAGGATCACTACAAACCAAAACACCAGTTTGGATAGCAAACGCTCAATATTAGGGGCAAAACCCGTTGCGGTAGATAACTTATGATTAGCGCCTAGCTTTTGCAATAGCCGCTTTACACCTGCGGCAATGACTAAGGCAATAATCCAACCAACAAGTAAGATGAAAATGGCTGCAAAAATCGGATGAAACTGATCCCAGTAATACATTCCATCAAATCCTCCTCGATGGGAAGGATCATTAAAAAATTCATTCATGCATGTTATCCTTATATTGTATTTTTAAATCTTGATATAAATCATCCATCATCGTTCTATGCCGAAGAATATAAATGATGGATGTTATCACCATAGTTTTTGTTGATTTTTCAAGCAATCAACTGCATCACTAATACAACAAAAACCATGCAAAATATTGCAAAAAAGCCCACTAGTTCACACTAATGAGCTTTTGTTTAGCAATAAATTTTTTGGTCTAAAGCCGTTTAAACATTCATAAGTTCGGACTGCAAATTTGACATCATCACTTGAGCAGTTGGATTCGCTGAATGATCGGCGATCATAAATACCAGCAACGCTATCAAAAAAATTCCAACAATCAGCAACATATAGACTGGTAGTTTCCTTTTACGTGCGATCTCTTCCTTACTTGCCACATGGGGTTGTGGCTTACTAAAATCATGCATCATAGCAGCCCTCTTCCTTTTACTTGTTAGGCTTTTATATTAACAATACTCAATGTTGCATTGTGTGAAAAATCTTCGCACTATCGTTGCGTTGGTTGCAGAACTCTACTTTTTATTTCTTAAACTTTTGTATAAAATATAGTCGTTTTAGAATATGTAAGAAATAAGCTATAATAGTTGCCCTCATCTCCTAAACCTTCTGCTTTATGTCCTATAGCCAACAAAGCGTTTCTCTTGAATTAGACACTGATGTCACACATCAATGTTTTTTACATCACACCCGTGATGAACATTTGATTGGAATTATTGAGTTCAATAAACCAAGTTATATTTTGAAATGGGGAGATTTGGAATATTTTCGTCGCCGTACCGAAGAATTTTCGGTGATGCCTTTACCTGATTGTGTCAATGCAATGATTATCGACATTCGGAATGTACAACCTTTTTTAGATAATGAAGTACCTATCTTACCTTGGCGTTTACTCGAAGAAGATTGCCCTGTAAGGCTCGTTGTACCTCAAGATCGCTTAGAACATTACATTGGTCTTTTTGAACCAACATGGCTAAATACCGATGTAGATACAGCCATTCAAGAAATCCGTGAATTTATGGATATGTTTGTTCACTAAAACATATCCATTAAAGGGCAATCCTGCACGACTGCAATTGCTCTTATGCCGCTACAACGCGACTCATTACCAATAATTCTCTACTGCAATATTTCCCTCACCACGGCGATTCATGGTTAAACCACGTTGTTTGAGTGCTTCTTTGGTATCCTCAACCATCTGTGGATTGCCACATAACATCACATGACTACTGGCAGGATTCAAAGACAATCCTATCGTTTTTTCTAATTCCCGATTGGCAATTAAAATCGGTAAACGATCATGTAATGTGGCATTTGGGTCTCTAGTAATAATTGGCACAAATTTAAAGCCAGTATGCCCCTCACCAAAAAGGGCTGTGATTTCTTGGATACGCTCCACATATGCCAATTCAGATGCTGTACGAACACTATAGACTAAGTTGATATGTTGATATTTTTTCCATGTTTCAAAGTCTTGTAACATCGATAAAAATGGAGCTAAACCTGTTCCTGTTGCCAATAACCAAAGATCTTGGGGAACAGGCAGTTGGTAACGTGCCAAAGTCAGATAGCCATAGGACACTTTATCCAAATACAATTCATCACCCACTTTAAGGTGTTGCAAATTTGAGGTAAATGCACCATCAGGCACAACAATTGAAAAGAATTCTAACGTTTCATCAAAGGGTGAAGAAACCACAGAATAAGCGCGTACCACTAATTCACCGTTAACCATTAACCCAATCCGTGCAAACTGCCCTGCACTAAATTTAAAATGAGCAGGTCGAGTGAGGGTAAAACTAAAAAGATTGTGAGCCCAACGATGAACAGATAAAACCTTTTCTACGCTAAATTTTTCAATTGACATGATTTGAACGTGGCACGAAACAGTAGGCTCATGTTAGCATGATCGAATAATTGATGGATACTCAAAACATTAAGGCTATTTAACATGCGCATGACCTTACGCCAATTGGCTGTTTTCGTGGCGGTTGCTCAGGAAGGAACTGTAACCAAAGCGAGTGATGCTGTCCGACTCACACAAAGTGCGGCAAGTATGGCTTTAGCTGATTTAGAAGATGGTTTAGGTGCGCCTTTATTCGACCGTTTAGGCAAGCGTTTACAACTCAATGACTTGGGACGGTTTTTACTACCTCAAGCTTTAGAAATCTTAGGTCGCTGTGAATCGTTTGAACAAGCCGCTAAGGGTGAACTGCAAAGTATTGATTTACGCTTAGGTGCAACCTTAACGATCAGTGATTATTTGATGCCTGATCTCATGGCTGAATTCTTACAACATCATCCTCAAGCACATTTACAGTTACAGGTGGGAAATACTCGCCAAATGATTGAAGCAGTGAATCAATTTCAACTGGATTTAGCTTTAATCGAAGGCTCTTGCCACTTACCTCAATTACAATGTATCCATTGGAGAGATGACGAACTCGCTGTTTGCTGTGCGCCGAGTCATCCATTGGCACAGTTAGGTCGTCCAGTTACCCCAGCAGATTTCGATCATGTCGAATGGATTTTACGTGAAGAAGGTTCAGGCACACGCGAAGTGTTTGACAATGCGATTTTGCAGGATTTACCTGATGCAAATATTCGTTTAACTCTCGGTCATAATGAAGCAATTTTAAAAATTGTGGCGGGTGGTCTCGGTATGTCTTGTGTTTCAAGGCTAGCGATTGAACCACTTCAAGAGAAAGGACAACTTGTTATTTTAGATACACCTTATTGGCAACTGACTCGCCCTCTTTATATGCTAGTACATCGTCAAAAATATCAAGGGCCTGGACTCAAAGCCTTTTTACATTTCTGTGAAGATCAGGTTTAAGCCTGATCTTTTATTTTAATGTCTAAATTGTTGTTCACATGGCTCACCATCATTGTCACCATCCATTTTTGTATTCGGACAATTTTTTAAGAAGAATATAGCTTCCTCACGAGAATGCATTTGTGAACAATGCTTACGCCCATCACAACTAAATTGGGCTTGAGCTTTAACGGGCTGCTCAGCTTGCATTTTATGATGTGGTGTTGATGGTACGTCTAACACCTGTTCTGTTTTTTCAGACAATTTGATTTCAGGTAAATCACCTAAAGCTTGTCGCTGAGCAATCACAATTTTCTTTTGCTCTTCGATCAACTGTGCTGCTTTTATTCTTTGCGATTGTTGATATGACTGATATTTTTGAAAAACAAGACCCGCCAAGATCACGACGATAATTAACCCTGTCAGCGTAATAATTGTCGCTTTTTTAGGATCGGAGCGAGAATGACCCTGTGAAACTGAATTTTTAAATGCCTTATTTGCAACTGGGGTATCTACACTATCTAAAGGCTTTAAATCTAAACGAACGATATTTGTGGCTTTAAATTTCCCCTTGTCTTCAACAATTAAAAATTTAAGCCGTTCCCCAGACTTCAGCTCAATATGGCGATGAGGCACATCTGTAATATGGAAAAATATATCTTTTTTCTCGCCAATTAACTCAATAAAACCAAAACCACGCTCAGTGTTGTAATTTTTGATTATCCCTTCCACAAACATAATTCACTCTTTATCTCATATTAAACAAGGGGCTAAAAAGTCTCTTGCACCCCTCCTATTTAATACCAAACTTAAACTCAACAATCGAAATAAAAGTCATTAACGTCGAAAGTTTGACAATAGCTCACTCGTTATCGATTCATTATGAGCCAATATTTTATTTTTTTTAGTTTTTGCAGGGTTCGGATCTACACGTTCAATTTGGACTGCTTTAAATTTGCCATCATTTTCTAGAGCTACAAATTTTACTTTTTCATTGCGTTTAGGCTCACCTTCCGCTGCTGGGAAATCTGAAATATGAAAAAAGATCTCTCCTTCTGCTGTCGCAATAAAACCATATCCTTTGTCTGGATTATATTGTTTAACTTTTCCCTGATAAAATTCTTTCTTCATGACATTCATCCAATTTTGCAAATACTATCATTCAGTATATAAAAAAAGAGACTCTAAATCCTCCCCTAAAAGCCATATGGTTGGATTAAGTCTCTTTTTTATACATGTTTTAAAAAATTAATCTTTTTGTACGCTACCAAATATCTTGTCGCCAGCATCGCCTAAACCAGGCACGATATAGCCATCTTTATTTAGACCGTGGTCAATTGAAGCGGTATAAATACGAACATCTGGATGTGCAGCCTCTACTTTTGCAATACCCTCAGGTGCAGCCACCAAGATCATCACACGAATATCTTTACAGCCACTTGCCTTGAGTACATCAATTGCAGCAATTAAAGAATTACCTGTTGCCAACATTGGATCAATAATCATGGCTAAACGATTGGCAACATCAGGTACTAATTTCTTATAATACGTACGCACTTCTAAAGTTGCTTCATCACGTTCTAAGCCCAAGACACTGACTTTTGCACTTGGAATTAAATTAAGCACGCCTTCAAGCATTCCAATGCCCGCACGTAAGATTGGAACAATGGTAATTTTCTTGCCTGCAATACGCTGAGTTGAGACTTTACCTGCCCATCCATCAATTTCATGATCCACAACAGGTAGATCCTTCGTCGCTTCATAAGTCAATAACATCGTGACTTCTTGCGCCAACTCACGGAAGTTCTTCGTGCTAATGTCTGAGCGGCGTAATAAACCAAGTTTATGGCGAATAAGCGGATGACAAATTTCTTGGACAGACACGAGTAAGCACCTAAATAATATTAATCTTTTACTATTATAGATTGTTTTTTTACTCTTCATTAAAAAAGCCCCCAATTTTTGGAGGCTTTTTTGTACTAATCAGATCATTGTTGTTGTTGAGACAACATAAAATGCAATGGAGAAAGAATTTCTGACTTCAATGCCAATTTAATCATTGGATCTGGATAGATACCTAATAGTAATACGAGCAATGCTGCACCAAGCACCATGATTCCACCAACTTTAGTTCCCCAATGTGCATCCGCATCAATACGAGGCGTTTCTGGTGGTGTCATGTACATGACAATCATCACACGTAAGTAATAATACAAACCAATACCACTACCCACTACGACCATTGCAGCCAAGAACCAGTGTTGCGTTGTCACCGCAGCCATCACCACAAGGAACTTACCAATGAAGCCTGCTGTTAATGGAATACCTGCCAAAGACAGCATCATTACAGTTAATGTTGCAGTCAAAATCGGACGACGCCAGAACAAACCACGATAATCAGCAAGACTTTGTGCTTCATCCACATTGTTGTATGGACTCGACATCAATGCAACTGCACCGAACGCACCAATCGTTGTAAATACATAGGTAATCACATAAACCGTTACGCTACCTAAGCTTGCATAAGTCATGCTGATTAAAGCAATCAGTAAATAGCCGAAGTGTGCAATCGATGAATAACCGAGAATACGTTTCAAGTTCACTTGGCGTACTGCAAGTAAGTTACCCACTAAGATTGATAACACAGCAATGACCGTCAAAACTGTCACCAGTGATTCAACTAAGATTGCACCAGAGGTCAATAAGTAACGTACAAATAAACCAATCGTTGCAACTTTGGCAGCAGTTGCCAAGAAGGTTGCCATTGGTGCTGGCGCACCTGCATACACATCTGGCGTCCATTTATGGAATGGTGCAAGCGAAAGTTTAAATGCAACAGCAAAGATAATAAGACCTAAGCCCAATAACACCATTGGCTGTTTGATTGCAGTAAATAATGCTTGAACAGAATCATAGAATGACAATGAACCTGTATAAGCATAGATATACGCCATACCCATCAGCAACATTGCAGATGCAGTCGCTGAAAGCACAAGATATTTGATCCCTGCTTCCAAAGACTGACTACGTTGATGAGTATAAGCCAACATGCCGTACACAGGAATCGACATTAATTCTAAGCTGATAAAGAAAGCAGCATAATTCGAACTTGCAACCAACAACATTGCACCTGCTACAGAGCAAAGTAACAAGATATAAAGTTCTTCACGATTATCTTTATAGGTTTCAATGTAGGCATGTGAAAGCGTGCTACATGCTAAAGCAGCAATCAAAATCAAGAATTGATAGAGCATAGTAAATGGATCAACCATAAACATGCCCATGACATTTACTGGAACAAAGTGTCCACTAAACATCGTGTATGCAATAAAAATTGCAGAAAGGTTTAAACCGACCACTGTCGTTGTTGCGACAAGATTATGATTGCGTTTAATCGCAATTAATAACATCACAACAACAGAGGTCAATGCCACAATCATCACTGGGACAAGCGGCATAAGCTCAGAAAAAGAAAGTGTGAAGTTCATGGTTTATCGCATCTCCACTTGTTCAAGTTGAGTTGCAGCCTGTTGAACAGTTTCAACAACTTCTTGTACTGGCATATAACTATTGACTAACCACTGCATGCTTGAATGAGACATATCCAAGAATGTTTGTGGGTAAAGCCCTAACCAAAGCAAACCAATCACACAGACCATCAAAATGCTCACTTCACGTACTGATAAATCTTTAAGTGGGCTTGTATAGTGTTGCTTTTGTTCTGGATTTGGCTCACCAAATAACGCTTTGTGAATCAAAATCAAACCGTAGAGACCTGCAAATACCAAACTTACAGCAGCAATGATTGTGAATGCAGGATAAGCTTTGAATGAACCCATTAAAATCAGGAATTCACCGATAAAGTTACCTAAACCAGGCACGCCCACAAGTGCAGCAACAAAGAACATCAAGAAGAATGGTAAATATTGCAGTTGACCACGAAGACCACCCATTAAGCGTAGATCACGTGTGTGTAAACGCTCATACACTTGACCCGACATAATGAACAATGCAGCAGATGACAAACCATGTGCCAACATCATGATCATTAAGCCTTGGAAAGTCAGGATATTACCTGCATAAATTGCAAGTAGGATGAAACCCATGTGCGAAATAGACGTATACGCAAGCAAACGCTTCATATCTGTTTGTTGGTACGCCAAGAAAGCACCGTAGAAAATACCAATCAAACCGAGAATGATTGCAATATCAGCAAACTGTGCTGATGCTGCTGGGAAAAATGGAATCACAAAACGAAGCAAACCGTACGCCGCAGTCTTAATCAAGATACCAGCTAAATCCACAGAACCCGCTGTTGGTGCTTGTGCATGCGCATCAGGCAACCAACCGTGTAATGGGAATACGGGTAACTTCACTGCAAAACCAACAAAGAAACACAGCATGAATACATAAGCAACTTGTGGTGGTAAATGGTTCGCAACGGCTAATAAATAGCTGTAATCGAAACCAATCATGCCTGTCATCATATATCCATAGACCACTAAGCCCAAGATTCCGATTAGCATGATCAAACCAGCGATTTGTGTATACAAGAAGAATTTCGTTGCAGCATAAACACGCGAACGACCATTCGATCCTGAGTGTCCCCATAACGCAATCAAGAAGTAGATTGGTACAAGCATCATCTCCCAGAAGAAGAAGAACAGGAATAAGTCAATTGCAAGGAATACACCGATCACGCCACCCAAACTCCAAAGGAGGTTTAAGTGGAAGAAACCAACATTCTTTTGAATTTCACCCCATGAACAACCAACAGCAAGCACACCAAGTAATGCTGTAAGTAAAACCATGAGTAAAGATAAACCATCCACAGCCAAGTGAATGCTAATCCCTAGAGTCTGAATCCATGGGAGATGGAATTCAGCTGCCCAAGTTGGAGCTTTACCGCCCAACTCGTAGCTATATGTACCAGTTTGCCAAAGTGCAATACCCAAACCAAAGGTAATGAGCATACCAATCAAGGCAATCCAACGTGGTAAATGTTGGTCGAATTTATCGACTAACCAACAAATAAAACCAGCAATGAAAGGAACTAAAATCAGTGCGGGTAAAATTAAATTGTTTTCCATTTTATTTCCCCACAACCTGAACTACGATCAAGATCATCAATAACACCACTACACCGAGTGACATGCTTGATGCGTATTCACGTAATGAACCTGTTTGACGCGAACTTGTAAAGCTATTACCACCTTTCACAATTGCAGGCAGTACGAGCCATAAGCTATCGACTGGATCACGACCTAAGATTTTCGCAATCAGTAAGTATGGTTTTACAAAAACGATGTCATACAAAGCATCAAAACCAAATGCGGTACGGCAGATATGCGCTAAACCAGAACCCAAAGACGTTTGAGCAAATGATTTAACTGCACCATAGGCAAAGGCAAATAAGAAAATACCAACCGCTAAACCAACAAGGGCAACACCACTTGCTAAATGTTCAGCATGTGCAACCGCTTCTTCTAAAGCTTCAGGAACAACAAAGCTTGGAATACTTGCAGCAGTCAATAATTTTGCAACAGGTGCTTGTAAGAAATAACCAATACCTGTTGATAAAGTCGCAAGAATCGCAAGCGGTCCCCAATAGGTCACGCCATGAATCGCATGTGCATGGGTTTTTTCTTCGCCGAAGAATACCACCCAGATTAGACGGAACGTATAGATAGACGTTAAGAATGCACCTGCAACACCCACCCAGTACAACGTATTGTAAAGTGGAAGGTTTGCAATCGTAGATTGTGCATAGACTGCACCTAAGATCGCATCTTTAGAGAAGAAGCCAACAGTCACGATTGGAAGCGCAGCTAATGCCCCACCACCGATCACAAAACACCAGAATACGAATGGAATCTTTTTACGTAATCCACCCATTTTGAAAATGTTTTGTTCGTGATGACACGCAAGAATCACGGCACCTGAAGAAAGGAACAACAATGCTTTGAAGAATGCGTGAGCAAGCATGTGGAATAAACCAGCTTGGTATGCTTCAGCACCCACAGCCATAAACATATAACCGAGCTGACTCATGGTTGAGTAAGCCAAGATACGTTTGATATCGGTTTGAACCAATGCGGCAAAACCAGCTACAAGTAAGGTTACTGCACCTGTAATCGAGATGAACTGCATTACTTCTGGCGCCATTTCCATCACAGAGAACATACGGCAGCATAAGTACACACCCGCTGTAACCATCGTTGCAGCATGGATCAATGCAGATACTGGTGTAGGACCAGCCATCGCATCGGCTAACCAAGTTTGTAATGGAATTTGCGCTGATTTACCTGCCGCACCTAAGAACAACATCAATGCTGTCCAGATCGACAATGATGAACTTTGCGTCATGACAGTCGCTGCATGTTCAACAATGTACTGTGTATTCAAAGTACCAAACTGTTGATAGAGCAAGAACAATGCGATGAGTAAGAAGACATCACCCACACGTGTTACGGTGAATGCTTTGATTGCTGCCCAACCATTTGCAGGGTTTGAGTAGTAGAAACCAATCAATAGATATGAACACAGACCAACGCCTTCCCAACCCAAGAACAATAACGCCAAGTTATCGCCTAGAACCAACAACAACATGCTGGCAACGAATAGGTTGAAATAAGAGAAGAAACGCGCATAGCCTTCTTCACCACGCATATACCATGATGCGAAGATGTGAATCAGGAAACCAACGCCTGTCACCATGCCCGTCATCAATAATGACAAACCATCGAGATGTAAGCTGATACCAGGCTCAAAACCACCAACACTGAACCATGTCCATAAGTGTTGTACAAAAACGGTTTGACCACTGCTGGTAAATGCAAGACCCGCAATTAAAGCAAATAACGCAGATAAACCCACTGAACCAACGCCAATAATCGCTGCGACGTTTTCAGAAAGTTTGTCACGCCCTGCCGCTAACAGGATAAAACCAATGAGCGGAAATAAAACGGTTAAATATAATGTACTCATCCGCGCATCTCACTAGCAGCATCCACATCCAAGTGATGGAAGCGATGATAAAACTGAAGGACGATCGCAAGACCAATACATGCCTCTGCTGCTGCAAGTGTTAAGATCAAGATGAACATAACTTGTCCATCTGGTTGAGCCCAAACACTGCCTGCTAAAACAAATGCCAATGCGGCAGCATTCATCATGACTTCAAGGCTCATCAGCATAAATAATAGGTTGCGTCGCACCATTACACCGTAAAAACCGAGTGCAAAAAGGATGGTTGCAACAATCAAACCATGTTCTAAAGGGATGTGTCCCATTATTCTTTATCCTCTTCTGCGCTTGGTTCACGTTTGCCGAGGTGATATGCAGCAACTAATGCTGCAAGCAATAACATCGCGGCAACTTCTACCAATAATAGATAGTGAGTAAATAATGCTTGACCGACTGCTTTAGGTCCGACAACTTCTGTACCCATTGGTGCAGAAATCGTGGTGTATTCTCCACCGAGCATCCACACTAAAATTAAGCCCAATAAAAAGCTCATCAGTGCGGGAAAAGCCCATGCATCAGAACTCAACCATTTACGTTCTTGTTCAACCGTATCTTGTCCAAGATTCAACATCATGACAACGAAGACGAACAAGACCATGATCGCACCTGCATAAACGATGATCTCAAGTGCAGCCGCAAACGGCGCACCCACGATCATGAAAATGCCAGCAACAGCAAGTAGAGAAACAATCAAACTTAAAAGTGCATGCACAGGGTTCGTGTTAGTCACAACACGAACGGTCGAAATAATGGCCACAAGTGCCATCAAATAAAATGGCCACATCATGGTAATAAACTCCGTACATCAACTGGTGCACTTTCTTTCTGCGCTTGACCTTTTTCCTTACCATTCACTGCCATACCAGTTACACGGTAGAAGTTATAGTCAGGATATTTACCCGGCCCAGAAATCAATAAGTTTTCTTTTTCATAAACCAAGTCTTGACGCACATATTCAGCAAGCTCGAAATCTGGTGTCATCTGAATTGCAGTCGTAGGACATGCTTCTTCACACATACCGCAGAAAATACAGCGTGAAAAGTTGATACGGAAAAATTCTGGATACCAACGTCCATCTTCTTTTTCCGCTTTTTGTAATGAAATACAACCAACAGGACATGCAACCGCACACAGGTTACATGCCACACAACGCTCTTCACCATCGGGATCACGTGTCAATACAATACGACCACGAAAGCGTGGCGGCACAATTTGTTCGGCTGGTACTTCTGGATATAAAATCGTGTCACGTTTACGTGTTACATGGCTAAACACCATCCATAACGAACGGACAACCGATCCAAATCCAGCTAGAAATTTATACATTTTGTACTCCCTGCTGTCCTAGGCCTGATTCATCAGAATCACAGCACCAGTCACTAACAAGTTGACCAACGCCAATGGCAAACAAATTTTCCAACCGAAGTTCATTACTTGGTCATAACGAGGACGCATCAAAGAACCACGCGCCAACACAAACATCATTACAAAGAATGCTGTTTTAATTACGAACCAGAATACTGGCGGAACAAATGGAATTTCTAAGTTAAATGGAGCGAGCCATCCACCAAAGAATAAAGTCACGATGAGTGCAGAGATTAAAACCACGTTCACGTATTCCGCAACGAAGAACATCCCCCACTTCATCCCACCATATTCAACGTGATAACCCTCAGCCAATTCTTGCTCAGCTTCTGGTTGGTCAAACGGGTGACGATGCGTCACCGCAACGCCTGCAACCACAAAGATTAAGAAACCTAAAAACTGTGGAATAACAAACCAAACATCACGCTGTGCTTCAACAATCTCACGAAGGTTAAATGAACCTGCGATCGCAACTACACCCATCAACGAGATACCCAAGAACACTTCATAAGAAATGGTTTGAGCAGCAGAACGTAAGCCACCCAATAATGAATATTTGTTGTTAGATGCCCAACCACCAAATAACACTGCATAGACTGCAATACCTGCCATTGCCATAAAGAACAATAAACCGATACTCATATCCGCAACGCCCAGTGTTGGACTCACTGGGATGACCATAAATGAAAGTACCGCAGTTGCCATCGCAACTGCTGGCGCTAAACGGAAAGTCAATTTGTCAGCGAACTTTGGTGTCCAGTCTTCTTTGAACATGATCTTGAGCATGTCGGCAACAATCTGGAACATACCACCAGGGCCAACACGGTTTGGACCATAACGGTCTTGCCATAATGCCAACAGACGACGCTCAATAAATGACATCAACGCAGCAACCAAAACTACCACTAGCAAGATCACGACAGCTTGAATCACTGAATAAGCGATTGGCCAGTTCTCAGCCCAGAGTGGCGTTTGACGTATAATTTCTTGATTCATGAATTACACTCCTACTGCCACAGACACAGGCTCTGCCAATGAAACGGTTGGTGCTAAGCCAATTGGGTAACCAATGTAGCCAGTTGGTAAATATTCGATGACTTGTACAGGTAAGCTGATGCTCGTTTCGCCTGCTTTCACGGTAATACGTTGACCATCTTGAACATTTAAGCGGGTTGCATCTTGTTCACCCACCGCAAACATTGCTTCAGGAATACGTGATTCCATTGCAGGTGTTTTAATGGTGAATTCACCAGAACCAAAGATATGGTGCATTGGTACAAGACGGAAACTTTCAGGATTCACAACTACGGCTGTCGGTGCAACATAGCTACGTGCAGGACGTTTTGCTAAACGATCGAATAAACGCACACCCGAATCACCACCTTTTAAGTGACCACCGACTTCATCTTGATATTTGTTCCACGCTTGTGGCGAGTTCCAACCCGCAGCCCATGCGAAAGGTACCAATGAAGAAGGCGTCTGATTACCCACATAACCTTCCATCGAGAATGTTAATGCTGAATCGATATCCGTTGGTTGTTTAGGTTCGTGAATCGATAATGGTGCACGAATCGAAGTACGACCTGAGTAACGACGTGGTTCACGTGCAATTTTCAAACCATGAACACGGTAGCCTGCATCTGGAGCAACGTCTTGAATCGCTTCAAGTACAGGAACATTTTTCACGATGTCATCAATCACATCATCAAGCAATGTCCAATCAACGGCTTTACCTTTAAGACCTGTCTCAATGGCATGTAACCAACGCCATGATTCTTTGATCGCATATTCAGGCTTGTAGTAGCTTGGGTCATAGACTTGATAGAAACGTTGTGCACGGCCTTCTTGACTCACGACAGTTCCATCACCTTCAGCAAAACTTGCTGCAGAAAGTACGATATCTGCAAGTTTCAAGGTTGGCGTTTCACTGTGATCCAATACGATCACTGTTTCAGCTTTATCAAATGCTGCTTTCACTTGTGCAACAGGTAAACGACGAGTTAAGTCATTTTCAATCACAACCACGGCATCATAATCTTGTGCAAATGCTTGCTCTAGACTTAAACCACCGAACAATGCCAAGCCCATTGAGTTCACTTCAGGAACAGTCAATGATAAACCTGCATGTTCACCTAGATTCTGAGCAACTTGTGCAGCAGCTTCGATGATTGCAGCGTCTTGTAGACTCGTACCAGAAATAATCAATGGTTTTTTCGCTGCTTTCAAGGTATCTGCAATGGTTTGTGCAAATGCTTTCGCATCATCAGCCAAACCAGTCAGTGCTTCACCTTTAAGCGCAGCAGCCACCGCAAAACCTAAACGTGCAATGTCATTTGGCGATGCAACTACTTCACCTGTTGCTACATCCGCTAAACGCGTTTGCGTTGCAGCAAGAATGTAAATTGGAGATTTAGCATCTTGACCAATACGTTGTACAGGCTCTGCCAACCAATCAGGTGTACGCGTTTTAGCTGCCATTTCTTTGGCTTTATTTTTCGCTGCTTGGCGAACCGACAAAGCCATACGTGGCGCAGTTTGAGTTAAGTCTTCACCCAAGATCAACACCGCATCGTAACTTTCAATTTCACGCATGTTCGGGTTGTAAATACCCTGTGTTTGCATGATTGATGCAGCTAATTCAACCAGATTTTGCTCTTTTTGAGACAATCCAGTTGAATAGTTGTCTTGTCCAACCAATTGACGTAGCGCATAGTTTGATTCCAAGCTTGCGCGTGGCGAACCAATACCTAATACTTTTTTGCCTTTTAATTGAACAATGACTTGATCAAGTGCTTGATCCACACTCACTGTTGTCACAGCGTCGCCATTACGGAACTGTGGTTGACGTGGACGATCTTCACGATTCACATAACCCGTACCAAAACGACCTTTATCACACAGGAAGTATTGATTCACTGAACCATTGAAACGGTTCTCAACACGACGGATTTCGCCATAACGCTCACCTGGTGAGATGTTACAACCTGAAGAACAGCCTTGGCATACGCTTGGCGCATACTGCATATCCCATTTACGGTTATAACGTGCTGAATGCGTCTTATCGGTAAATACACCAGTCGGACACACTTCAGTCAAGTTACCAGAAAATTCAGATTCTAAAGTTCCTGATTCTGGACGACCGAAATAGACACGTGATGCATTGGCATACACACCAAAGTCTGTACCACCCGCATAATCTTTGTAATAGCGTACACAACGATAGCACGCGATACAGCGGTTCATTTCATGCGCAATAAACGAACCCAACTCTTGGTTATGATGGGTACGCTTCGTAAAGCGATAGCGACGACGATCATGTTGCGTCATCACCGTCATATCTTGTAAATGACAGTGACCACCTTCTTCACAGACTGGACAGTCATGTGGGTGGTTGGTCATCAAGAATTCGACGATTGATGCACGAAAATCCGTTGCTTCTTTGTCTTCAATAGAAATAAAGGTATTGTCGGCAGCTGGTGTCATACAAGACATGACTAAGCGCCCACGTGTATCTTCCGCATTATTATATTGCGTAACAGCACATTGACGACAAGAACCAACAGAACCTAAGGATGGGTGCCAACAAAAATACGGGATGTCGATACCAAGGCTGAGACATGCTTGTAGCAAGTTTTCAGAGCCATTGACTTCATACGATTTTCCATCGACATGAATTGTAGCCATAGTCGAATTCCTTAAGCTTGTTCTACGTCAAGAGCAGGAGCATGGGTTTTAACCTTTGCTTCAAACTCATGGCGGAAATATTTTAATGCGCCCATAAGCGGCTCCATCGCACCTGGTGCATGAGCACAGAAAGTTTTACCGATCCATAATTTACGAGTGAGTTCTTGTAAATGATCGATATCTTCTTTCTTACCGGTACCTGTTTCGAGTGCTTTCAGCGCTTTGACTGCCCAAGGTAAACCATCACGGCACGGTGTACAGAAACCACATGATTCACGTGCAAAGAACTCTTCTAAGTTACGTGTTGCAGAGACCATGCATTGGGTTTCATCCACAACCATCAGCAAACACGTACCTAAACGTGAACCTGCTTTCATAATTGTTTCAGCATCCATTGGAAGATCAATGTGTTCAGCCGCCAAGAAGTCAGTTGATGCGCCACCTGGCAACCATGCTTTCAGGGTTAAACCATCACGCATACCACCCGCATGATCTTCAATCACTTCACGCGCAGTTGTACCAAATGGCAGTTCCCATAAACCAGGGAATTTAACTTTGCCTGATGCACCATAAATCTTGGTGCCTGGATCTTTCGATTTACCCGCAGACAGGTTGATATACCACTCTGGACCACGAAGCATAATCGCAGGCAAGTTATTGTAGGTTTCAACGTTATTGACAATCGTTGGACGACCCCATGCCCCTGCAACTTGCGGGAATGGTGGTTTAGTACGTGGATTGGCACGACGACCTTCAAGCGAGTTAATCAATGCGGTTTCTTCACCACAAATATAACGCCCTGCACCCGTATGCACATGCATCTCGAAGTTCCAGCCAGTACCAAGGATATTTTCACCCAAGTAACCTTTGGCACGAATTTGCTCTAATGCTTCATTTAAGTACTGAGCGGCTTCGATATATTCACCACGGATAAAGATATAACCGTGAGTCGCTTCAAGGGTATAACCTGCAATCAACATCCCTTCGATCAATTGATGAGGAAGTTGCTCCATCAACAAACGGTCTTTAAATGTACCTGGCTCCATTTCATCAGCATTACAGATCAAATAACGTGGACCACCATCATTTGGTGCCATGAGTGACCATTTAATGCCTGCTGGGAAGCCTGCACCACCGCGACCTTTTACTGTCGCAGCTTTAATGACGTCAAGCACATCTTTCGGTGGCATGCCCAATGCTTTTTTAAAGCCAGCATAACCTTCTAGCGCTTCGTAATCGTCAGCCACACGGACGTGCTCTTGCTTACTCAAACGCCACGTGAGTGGATGCGTTTCTGGATTACCGTCGCCATAAATTGGTTTTGGTTCAGTATTCATACATACTTCTCCAATAACTGTTTGACTGATGATACGTCCACTAAACCATGCGTATCTTCATCAATCATTAAGGTTGGACCTTTGTCACAGTTGCCTAAACAGCAAATTGGGAGCAAGGTAAAACGACCATCTGCTGTGGTTTGCCCGTATTGGATACCCAACTCACGCTGAAATGCTTCAGCTAAAGTTTCTGCACCCATCAAGAAACATGCAATTGAGTCACACAATAAAATCACGTGACGGCCCACAGGTTGGCGATAAATACGGTTATAGAACGTTGCTACACCTTCTAAATCAGCCACGCTCATACTTAACAATTGTGCAATTGCATTCATTTGAGCATCATCTACCCAGCCATTACGGCGTTGTACACCCTTTAACGCATCAAGTGATGCTGCACGAGGGTACGGATAGTGATCAATGTGATGTTCAATTTCATGGATTTCTTCAGTCGTCAAAATCCCTTCAACATTCACACGAGGTTTTTTATCAGTCAAAATCATCATAATCGTTTGCCCCTAGCGATCCACGTCAGCCATAACCACGTCAATGGTCGCCAAATAAATGATCAAGTCAGAAACTAAACTGCCATTAATCACAGAAGGCATTTGCTGCAAATGCGTGAAAGTCGGTGTACGAATACGCGTACGGTAACTCATGGTTGACTTATCTGAAGTCAAATAATAAGTACTCGCACCTTTCACCACTTCAGTCATAAACGATGACTCACCCGCAGGCATTACAGGACCCCAAGACACGCTCAAGAAGTGCGTAATCAAAGTTTCAATATCTTGTAATGTCTTATCTTTTGGTGGTGGAACTGCCAATGGATGATCCGCTTTATAAGGACCAGAAGGCATGTTATCCAAACACTGCTGAATGATTTTCAACGACTCAGTAATTTCACGGAAGTGAACCAATACGCGCGCATAAGCATCGCCTTCGTATTCTACTGGCACATCAAAATCAAAGTTTTCATAACCGCTATATGGACGATATTTACGAACGTCAAAGTCAATTCCTGTCGCACGTAAACCTGTACCTGTTACACCCCAAGCCAACGCAGATTTAGCATCGTATTGCGCAACATTGCGAGTACGACCAATAAATACTGAGTTTTTAAGTGCTGCAGTGTAGTACTCGTTCAAACGCTTCGGCATCCACTCCAACAATTCCTTCACTAGCTTCTGCCAGTTATTTGGAAGGTCGTGTGCTGTACCGCCAATACGGAACCATGCTGGGTGCATACGGTAACCCGTGATTGCTTCAACGATGTCATAGACTTTTTGACGGTCTGCGAACATATAGAATACTGGCGTCATACCACCCGCATCCTGAATCGCTGTACCACAGAACAACAAGTGGTTATTGATACGGAACAATTCATTCAACATCACACGAATGACTTGTGCGCGCTCAGGAACTTTAATCCCTGCAAGCTGCTCAACCGCCATCACATATGGCATGTTTTGCGCACAACCACCTAAGTAGTCAACACGATCCGTATACGGAATGAATGAATGCCATGTTTGACGTTCAGCCATCTTTTCCACACCACGGTGGTGATAACCGATGTCAGGCACACAGTCTTTGACTTCTTCGCCATCTAACTGCAAAACAATACGGAATGCACCGTGCGCAGATGGATGGTTAGGACCTAAGTTTAAGAACATAAAGTCTTCATCGGCAGTGCCGCGTTTTAGACCCCAGTCTTCAGGTACAAAGCGCAAGTGTTCTTGTTCAAAATCTTGCTTCGCTTGATCTTGCATATACGGCGTATATTCTGTCGCACGTGCCGAATATTCTTTACGTAAAGGATGACCTTCCCAGTAAGTTGGTAACAAAATACGACGGAGCATTGGATGCCCTGCGAAATTGATCCCAAACATATCGTAGGCTTCACGCTCATACCAGTTGGCATTTGGCCAGATATTACTTGCTGTTGGAATGTCTAAATCATTTTCATTCAATGCAACTTTGATACGAATATCACTATTGCGCTCAAGTGAAAGTAAATGATAAAACACTGTAAAATCAGATGCTGGCAAACCATCACGGTGAACACGTAAGCGTTCATCTACCGCAGACAAGTCAAACAGCATCACATAAGGACGTTCCACTTTACGGAGGAACATAAGGACTTCTTGCACGCGTGCGCGCTCAACCCAGACTGTTGGAAACTCTTCAAAAGTCGCCTGCACGTAGAAGTTCTCACCAAATTTGGTTTTGAGCTCTTCTACAATTGCAAATGCTGGGCGTGAATCAACTTTCGTTGATTCTGGCATAGCAATGTCAGTTTCAGCCATTGGCTTGGCTTCCTATTTAATACAAATTCTGGCAATTTTCCCGATGACCATATCCATGAGATATGTCAAAACTCATCGTTAAAATTATTTAATTTCATCCATAGAGCGTAAGTTTTTCACCGCAATACGGTCAGCATTCTTACGATCGCGTTCTGGCATCATCTTTGGCTTATACACAGGCTGAAGATCATCACCAATCACCGCTGAAAGTGGACGGCGCTCAAGTTGAATTTGGTCTTGAAGTAACATCAATGCTTGAATGAGTGCTTCTGGGCGAGGAGGACAACCTGGGATGTACACATCAACAGGAATAATTTTGTCTACGCCTTGCACCACAGAATAGATGTCGTACATACCACCAGAGTTTGCACAAGCACCCATTGAAATGACCCATTTAGGCTCAAGCATTTGTTCATACAAACGTTGAATAACGGGTGCCATTTTGACAAAGCAGGTTCCTGCAACAATCATCAAATCCGCTTGACGTGGTGAAGCACGAATTACCTCAGCACCAAAACGTGATAAGTCATGTACGCCAGTCAATGTGGTTGCATATTCAACGTAGCAGCATGATGTACCAAAGTTAAATGGCCACAAAGAGTTTTTACGCCCCCAGTTCACTGCGGTATGCAACACATCTTCAAGACGTGTCATCATCACACTTTTATTCACTTCTTCCTCAAGAGGATCAGTTACGATTTGACGATCTTGTAATGGATATTGATCGGCATCTGGATTCGCACGGGTTAAAGTATATTTCATCCCGACTTACTCCTGTTTAAATGATGATGTAGTCGGTGTCTTAGACTTAAGACGACCAGAAGACTGCGCTGGAATATGACCAGTAGGATCGACAACCAATTCTTCAATATTATTGAATCGAGTAATGTCAGCAATATTCATATTCGGTGAGCCAATTTTTATTGTCATACCAGCAGCTTTACGACGATCTACAGGTGCCCAATTCAGCGCTCCTACAGAAATTGCATAAACCAAGGCAATCAATAGATCAACAACAAAAATAACGACCGTGGTAAATCCAAACCAACCTACTTCACGAACAGAAGTTGCCCATGCGTAGAGGTAAAGGGCTTCCAAATCAAAAACCACAAAGAAGATTGCAACTAAATAGAATTTGGCTGACAAGCGAATACGAGCGCCGCCCGCACTAACTACACCTGATTCAAACTGCTCTTGTTTCGCACGCCCCCATGCTTTACCCCCGAGGAGTAAGGGAACGGTAAGCATAAAAACGCAAAGAAATGTAACGCCGATCACGAAGGCGATAATCGCCCAATCGTATGGAGTAATGGCACTCATGCGGGGATAACTCCTGGCAGGCCTATTTTTAACAAAGAATGTATGTATTGGCCTTCAAATACACCAAACACAAAATTAATCCCGCCAATTGTACCTGATTTCTAATTTCTCATGCTAGTTGAAGCGCTTTAGTCTTTAGGATGATTTTGTTGATTAATTTACTGATCTATCCTAGATCACTATGAATTCCCCCTTAGAAATCGAATTATCTAATCAAATACTCTATCTTGATCATTTTTTTCTTTATTTATGCGCCAAAAACATTCTTAATTTATTACAAATGCTCAAAAACATTGCAGTACGAACTAAATCATTGCATTGATACAAATTTATGCTGAAAATTTAAACAAAATTTATATAATAGCCCGAGAAAATTCCTCAAGGAAAAGTGTCAGGATGACTCCATCAGTAGCAGAATTAAAGCCTCGATCGCTTTTGCAATTATTTTTAATTTTTACTGCTGTGATCTTTTTTTGTTGCATCCTTGGTATCGCGACCCGACATTTAACATTTCTTGCTTCGTTTTGGCCTGCAAACTCCGTTTTACTGGGTCTACTTATCCGCTTTCCACAAACACGCCATCCGATCAGCTTTATTGGTGCTATGGTGGGATATTTACTCGCAGATACACTACAAGATACCCCGTTTTTACTCAACTTCTGTTTAACTTCTGCCAACTTACTTTATGTCATCACTACACTGACTCTCTACATACGATTTAATACATTTATACGCTCAATGCATTATGGTTATTTCTACTTATTCTTATTTAGTTTTTGTTGTTTGGGAGCACTATCTAGCTCATTGTTTGCTGCATTCACACTGCCCTACTTTAATACAAAATTTGCTTTAGGCTCATTTTGGATCGATTTTGGCTATTGGTTCACTGCAGAAATTCAAAATGCTTTATTGCTTTTGCCTGCAATTATTAGTGCGCCACATTTGTTTGAATTTAAACAACAACTCAAAGAACTTAAAACCCAAACTGCGCTATCAACTCTTCCTTTATTTACTGTTATTTTCTCAATTGTAATTGGCTACTACGATGCTGGGCCTGGCTCATTACTTTATCCTATCGCACCATTAATTTGGTGTGCCCTACGTTACCGTCATTTTTCAGTTGCGATCATTACCTCGATTAGCTGTGCATTCATTATCTATCATGTTTCGCAAAACTATTTATTACTTTACCCAAACCAATATCTGAATAACACCATCTCGACTCGTTTAGGTTTAATCATGATGACCATCGCTCCACTTACGGTATCCAGCATCAACATGGTTAGATCCAAACTTATTCAAGAATTACAACATACTATTGCTCATGATGAATTAACCTCGAGTCTAACACGGCGTCAATTTCTACAATCTGTAGAACTTTTACAACAACAAGCAACTCATTCAACCCAAACAACCGCTTTTCTCATGCTAGATATTGATCATTTCAAACAAGTAAATGATAGCTATGGTCATCAAATTGGGGATCGTGCCCTACAAAGCTGTGTGCAGACAATCCAAACAGTGTTAAGTCCTCAAGATTTATTAGGACGTTTAGGCGGTGAAGAATTTGCGATATTCATGATCAATACTGATATAAATACTGCATACCAATGTGCTGAAATCATTCGAGAAAAAATTAGCAAAACCCCGATTCAATTAGACCATCAGCAGCATTTTTTCATCCAGATTAGTATTGGTATTTGTGTCCACAGACCTAAAAATCAACAACCGATTGAACATTTATTCAAACAAGCTGACGACGCTCTCTACCAAGCCAAACGCCAAGGTCGAAATCAAGTTGTCATCTCGACATAATATGTTTCAATTCAGCTAAATACTTTAATTAACTTTATACACAGCTTGAGCAATTGATCGGTATTCTAAAAGTAGAAAACAAGGAGAAAAATATGCATTTAGAATATACACACGACTCAGATTATTTCTTTTTTTCACAACTCTTAATGCGTCATATAGAAAGTTATATTCGAAAGCATCCAGATGCTGACAATGCAATTTTTGATTTAAGAGATATTTACGAAGTTTTTAGAGAAGATTTCGCTGCAACAACCACAAATCTTGAAAGCATCCTTAATATTGCAGACTCCTATAAAGTAGAAACATTAAATGGGGATCAGGTGCTGATCAAAAGCTATAAAATAGATGTCAAAAATAATTCCTTACTCCTTGATTTTAATGTTGACTCATTAAATAGTCTTAAATCAGGTTATCCACTGATTGAACCAGACTCTTCTGTTCACGAATAAATTATTACTATTTAATAATTTATTAGAGAAATGACAAAAAAGCCAAAGCATCTCAACTTTGGCTTTTTTGTCAACATATTAAAATTTGATAAGTTAAAACTATTTTTTTACATTTTGTTTATAGCGCTTTGCAGGCCATGTCATGGTGAAACGTGCACCACCTAAATTTGGGCTCTGATCAACTTGGATTTGACCACCAAACCAATACGCAATACGACTTACAATAGATAAACCTAGGCCATAACCACCGGAAGCACGAGTACGACTATCATCCAAACGAGCAAAAGCTTCAAAGATTCGTGCACGCTCTTGTTCTGGAATACCAGGACCATCATCTTCAACACAAACATATGCCTTACCATCTGCACGTACACCACCACTAATCCGAACTTTATGATCGCAATAACGAACTGCATTTCCAACCAGATTCTGAACCACACGGTGCAGATAACGTCTCTCAGCATCAACACGTAATGCCAATGGCGGAGCAATTAATTCGATTTCTTTTTGTGTCTTCAGTGCTTCTGTTTCTACAGCAACTTGATCAAGTACTTCAACCAGTACCACATCTTCAAAATCTAACGATGGCGTACCCTGTTCTAGTTTTGCATAAGTCATAATCTCATCAATTAAGGTATTGAGTGCTTCAATATCTTTATCAATCATATCGACTTGCTGAATACGATAATTATAGTCATCCTCTTCAGCCAACATTTCCATGCCAAATCGAATACGCGCAACTGGCGTTCTCAACTCATGCGAAACCGCACGCATTAATTCACGCTGTGCTTCGATCAGACGTTGGATATGATCGGACATATTGTTATAACTCGATGCCAAGTTTGCCATTTCATCCGTACCTTCAATGGGTACACGTAATGATAAATCACCTGACTTCATCTTATTCAAGGCATAACGCACCTGACGAATTTTACGTTCTAATGGCAAGATTAAGCCATAGACCCCCAAACTCAATAAGAATAAACTGAATAGCGTAATACCTGCTGCAAGCTGAAAAGGCATCCAATTAAACATTGGAACAGGACCCAATACCAAAACTTGTGCAGGATGATTTGGCATTGGTGAAACAATTGAAATAGTGGTGCCACGTACAGTTGCGCTATCTTTATAAAGCAATACGCTTTGATCTTGGCGTAATCGACCAATCTGCTCTGAATCCAGATTAATATCTTTAATATTATAAATTTCAATTGGGTAATAAAAATGCTTTTTAATACGCTCTAGATATTCACGTTCTTGACCAGGATAAAAAATCAAATAATCCAATACAAAAATAGGTAACGCCTTCATTTGACGCTCACCAAGCTTATCAACCTTGATATAAAGATAATGTTTCGCATCATCTTTCAAACCAATAATGATATAGCCCACACCATTATTTGCATCATAACGAACCACTGACTTTTGCTCAGCAATCCGTTTTTTTTCTGTACGAGAAAGCTCTACCCGTTCTGCATCCACATAGTAGATTGGAAGTTCGAGCAAATCAGATGCATCAGAAATCCAATCTAACTTTTGTTGTTTTTGAGGCTGTCGAGATACCCCCTCACTAATGACATACGAAATACCATCAGTGAGGGATTCACGATATTCTTGCGCACGTTGGTAGTTGATGACTTGCACTAGCAAATAACAAAATGCGGCAACTACAACAACTAAAACCACTAATCCAGCATAGATTCGCAAGAAAATGCTGTTTCTTAGTACTCGACTCACCATACGAAAAATAATTCCAAGCTAATTTTAAGCAAGCGGCAAATTATAATCCGTTGGTTTCTTTAACGAATAAATAACCTTTACTCCGCACAGTTTTAATACGTTTTGGATTTTCTGGATCATCACCAATTTTTGGACGAATACGTGAAATACGCACGTCAATCGAACGATCTTGACCGTCGTACTCAATACCACGTAGACGCTCAAAGATATCTTCACGAGATAAGATACGTCCTGCATTTGAAGCTAATAACCACAATAAATCATATTCCGCACTGGTGAAATCAACCAACTCACCGTTGAGCGTTACTGAACGACCGCCGTTATCAATCACAAGATCGTCAAACTCAATACGTTGAGCAACTTCATCTTCAACTGTTTTATCTGTACGACGTAATAAAGCACGGATACGAGCCAATAACACACGCGGCTGAACAGGTTTCGCCACGTAATCATCTGCGCCCATTTCCAAACCAAGCACCTGATCCATATCTTCAGTACGTGCTGTTAACATCAAAATCGGTTGATGATAATGTGGACGAACTTCTCGACAAACGGTTAAGCCATCCGCACCTGGTAACATCACATCAAGCACCACTAAATCGGGTTGCTCACTGATAATACGGCGAATCGCACGATTACCATCCGTTTCAACCCCAACTTCTAAACCGTTACGAATCAAATACTCTTGTGTTAAACGTGCTAGGCGTTCGTCATCTTCAACGATCAAAATCTTCGGTAACTTTTCTTCTTGGCTCATTTGTTTGCCCCTAAAATCTGAGTGAATCTGTGTAAAAAATTGGACAGATACATTGGTTTATGTTTTGCAATATACACACGTTTACATTGTAAACAAGTAGGCGTTCACCAAACTGATACACGCCTAAGCACTTTTGTTATACTTTTATTAAAATTATGAATTTTAATATATTTTTTAATTTTATCTGCATTTTCCGACAGGATGAATTTTTAGTATAAATTTTGTGCCAATGTTAAACAATTTGTTTCTTTCTTCGCCCAAAATAATTTAAGTGTTTGTTTTTTGACTTATCCACAGAGTTATCTATAAGCCTTTTTTAATGGCTTTGTTATGCTATGTGCCTGTGAATTCAGCAGTTAAGACATGAAAAAAAATTTACCAAAATGTCAAGGATTGATCTGCTGTAAAAAATCCCGTATCTTGTGTTGAAAATAAACTTTAACCACTAAGTATTGTGTTTATCCCTCAAACATCGTGGCATATTTCTGCTCGATTCAAACGGTCTATGAACATAAAAATAGATGATAATGGAGCTATGCTGACATGAGCATAATCACTTCTACTCCTGGTCAAATTCAGGTTATTAAGCGCACTGGTGAGATTGCGTCATTTAATGCCGAGAAGATTTCTGTTGCGATTGGGAAAGCCTTTTTAGCTGTTGAAGGTCAACAAGGTGCTGACTCTAGTCGCATCCATGACCGTATCACTCAACTCACTGAGATGGTACTCAATACATTTAACCGTCGCTTGCCATCGGGCGGTACGATTCATATCGAAGAAATCCAAGACCAAGTCGAATTGGCTCTTATGCGTACAGGCGAACAAAAAGTTGCCCGTGCCTATGTGATTTATCGTGACCAACGTGCAACCGCTCGTCAGCAAACTGGTGCAAACCACCACCCTACGCTTCAAATCACGGATGCCAAGGGTCAGCTCCAACCGTTAGACCTCGATGCGCTTACAACAACGATTGAAATTGCAAGCGAAGGTTTGGAAGGGATTGATGTTCAAGCAATCGTTGATGAAACTGTTAAAAATTTATATAACGGCGTAAAAGAAAGCGATATCGCGACCACCATGATGATGGCAACGCGTACTCGTATAGAACAAGAGCCAAACTATACCTATGTCACAGCACGTTTATTATCGAATGAATTGGTGAGCACTGGCTTAGAATTCCTAGGTCTATCTACAGATACATTAGAAAATGATGCTCTAGAAACTTTCTTAAAAAAAGGGATTGAGCTTGATCTACTTTCAGCGGATCTTCTTAATTTTGACCTTGCCAAATTGGCAGTAGCGATTCAGCCAGAACGCTCAAACCAATTTACCTATTTAGGTCTACAGACATTATTTGACCGTTACTTCATTCATTCAAATGGTGTACGTTTCGAATTACCCCAATTGTTCTTCATGCGTGTATCAATGGGTCTCGCACTGAATGAAGAAAACAAAGAAGAACGTGCGATTGAGTTTTATAACTTACTCTCTAGCTTCGACTATATGGCATCTACGCCTACCCTGTTTAACTCAGGTACATTACGTCCACAATTATCAAGCTGTTACCTCACCACGATTGGTGATGACCTCTATGACATTTATGGTGCAATGCGTGACAACGCAATGTTATCAAAATGGGCAGGCGGTTTAGGTAATGACTGGACACCTGTACGTGCCTTGAACTCTTATATCAAGGGTACAAATGGTAAGTCTCAAGGTGTTGTTCCATTCCTTAAAGTTGCGAATGATACAGCCGTTGCAGTCAACCAAGGTGGTAAACGTAAAGGTGCCGTTTGTGCATACCTAGAAACTTGGCACTTAGATGTTGAAGAATTCCTAGAGCTACGTAAGAACACAGGTGATGATCGTCGTCGTACCCACGACATGAACACAGCAAACTGGGTTCCTGATTTATTTATGCAACGTGTATTCGAAGATGCTGAATGGACATTATTCACGCCTTCTGAAACACCAGACTTACATGATCTAACAGGTGCTGAATTTGCTGAGCGTTATGCACACTACGAAGCAATCGCAAAAGACCAAAACATGTTGCACAAGAAAATTCGTGCAAAAGATTTATGGCGCAAAATGCTTTCGATGTTGTTCGAAACAGGTCATCCGTGGATCACATTCAAAGACGTATGTAACTTACGTTCACCACAACAACACGTTGGCGTGGTTCATTCATCTAACTTGTGTACAGAAATTACCTTAAACACAAACCAAGACGAAATCGCGGTATGTAACTTGGGTT
Organism: Acinetobacter tjernbergiae DSM 14971 = CIP 107465; assembly: GCF_000374425.1. Classification (GTDB taxonomy): domain Bacteria; phylum Pseudomonadota; class Gammaproteobacteria; order Pseudomonadales; family Moraxellaceae; genus Acinetobacter; species Acinetobacter tjernbergiae. The sequence continues at coordinate 126,389 of NZ_KB894358.1, forward strand.
CGATTAACCTTGTGCAACACGTTCAAGGTGGTGTCTTAGATCGTGAGAAACTTGCTCGCACGATTAAAACTGCGGTACGTATGCTCGATAACGTGATCGACATTAACTACTATGCAGTACCACAAGCGAAGAACTCAAACATGAAACACCGCCCTGTGGGCATGGGGATCATGGGCTTCCAGGATGCGCTTTATGAAATGGGCATTGCTTACGGTTCAGATGCAGCAGTAGATTTCGCTGACGAATCAATGGAAGTCATCAGTTACTATGCAATCGAAACGTCTAGTAACTTGGCGATCGAACGTGGTGCTTATTCAACATTCAAAGGATCATTGTGGGATCAAGGGATCTTGCCAATCGACTCTTTAGAAATCGTTGCAAAATCACGTCCAGAGCGTATGTTTGAAGTTGACCGTACTCAACGTTTGGACTGGGATACTTTACGTACTAAAGTTCAAAAAGATGGTATGCGTAACTCAAATGTGATGGCAATTGCACCAACTGCAACCATTTCAAATATTTGTGGCGTGTCTCAATCAATTGAGCCAACATTCCAAAACTTATATGTGAAATCTAACCTTTCTGGTGAATTTACGGTCATCAACCCTTACCTTGTTCGTGCATTAAAAGAACGTGGTCTGTGGGATACTGTAATGGTCAATGACCTGAAACACTTTGAAGGTTCAGTTCAAAAAATTGCGCGTATTCCTGAAGAATTAAAAGCAATCTTTGCAACTGCGTTTGAAGTAGATACACGCTGGATCGTTGATGCTGCGTCTCGTCGTCAAAAATGGATTGATCAAGCGCAGTCTCTTAACCTTTACATCGCTGGTGCGAACGGTAAGAAACTTGACATCACTTATAAGATGGCATGGTTACGTGGTCTTAAAACTACGTATTACCTCCGAGCTTTAGGTGCAACCTCTGCTGAGAAATCAACAATCAATACGGGTGCGCTTAATGCAGTAAAACCAGCGACTGTTGAAACACCTGTGGTTGCAGCTCCTGTCCTTGAAGAAAAGAAACCAGCAGCTCAAGTTGAAGAAGATGGTTTCACTACTGCTGCTCCAGTACCAATGGCGTGTTCAATTGACAATCCAGACTGCGAAGCTTGTCAGTAATTAAATCTTGGGATAGCCCTTCTCAAATAAAGTAGGGCTTATTCAAGATTTAAAATATAGAGGCAAAGATGATGTTCAATATCAACCATAACTATATGTTAGGACTTGCAGTTCTCATCTTTGCTTTTATTTTCTTTTATGTGCCAATGGTCTATGCATTTTTAGCCATTCGTAAACAACAGCGTAAGCAAGACGAATAAAGTGCTTTATTAGGGAATAGAACTATGCTTCAACCTGATTTAGAACGATATGCCAATGCCCCTGCTGTTTTAGTACAGATCTATGTCGATCGGATAGTACTTCATTATCCATCTTCTACAGAATATCTAACTGAATGTGCACAGTTTTCACATCCACGTTCGTTATTGGGTGATTTTAGTATCGCTGAAACGGCGTTAACGCAGTTATTCAAACGTGGTGGTGGCGGTTTTAAGTATTTAGCTCCTTATATGTTTATTCAAGCAATGGAGCGAATGGAATTTGGTTTAACACAAGTAGAAATACGAGCATTACAAGAGTTAGGCTTAAATAGTGGGGCAAGAGCGATTGCCATTTACGATGAAACAGGCAAATTATTAACGCCAAACTCACTCCCCGTGCCCATCAATCTCAAACGTATAGCAATTATGGGATTGATTGTAACTAGTATTGTTTTGCTATGTTTTCTTTGCGCCATTTTCATTTTTTAAAACTGCAATGTAAATAAATTAAGATTATAGTGAGATTAAATATGTCTATCCTTAGCTGGGACGATTTTGAAGATGATACGCAAAAACCGACTGCACCTGAACACAAGTCTGCGTCCCTCGAATCGCAGAAAACGGTTAATACGCCGGTGGTATCTCCTACAGAGTCATCATCGGAGAGCGTGGCAGTTGCACAACCCACTAGAACCAGTGCCAGCCGATCAACAGATCCAACCGATTCGTTGGCTCGAGCATCTGCAGCCTTAGAACATTTAGATGTTGCACCTGGCTTAGAAGAGCTTGAAATGGGCGCCCAACGTGTACAAGTTGATGATAAAGCCATGATCAACTGTCGCGCAGACTTAAACCAACTTGTTCCGTTTAAATACGAGTGGGCTTGGCAAAAGTATCTTGACGGGTGTGCAAACCACTGGATGCCGCAAGAAGTCAACATGAACCTAGATATCGCACTTTGGAAGTCTGAAAATGGCTTAACTGAAGATGAGCGTACGATTGTGATGCGTTCTTTAGGTTTCTTCTCTACCGCAGATTCATTGGTTGCAAACAATTTGGTTTTGGCAATCTATCGTCACATTACTAACCCTGAATGTCGCCAATACATCTTGCGTCAAGCATTTGAAGAAGCGATTCATACACATGCTTACCAATACTGTATCGAATCTCTAGGTATGGATGAAGGCGAAGTCTTCAATATGTACCGTGAGATTCCGAGTGTTGCACGTAAAGCATCATGGGGTCTGAAATATACCCAATCATTAACTGATCCTAATTTCCATACAGGTACACCTGAAAACGACCAACGTTTACTGCGTAACTTGATCGCATTCTACTGTGTACTTGAAGGGATCTTCTTCTATTGTGGCTTCACTCAAATCTTGAGTATGGGTCGCCGTAATAAGATGAATGGTGTTGCTGAGCAATTCCAATACATCTTACGTGATGAATCAATGCACTTGAACTTTGGTATCGACATGATCAACCAAATCAAGATTGAAAACCCACACTTATGGACGGCTGAGTTCCAACAAGAAGTGATTCAGATGATTCTTGAAGGCACAATGCTTGAAATCGAATATGCGCGTGACACGATGCCACGTGGTGTATTGGGTATGAATGCGGCAATGATGGAAGAGTATTTGAAGTTCATCTGTAACCGTCGTTTATCTCAACTTGGTTTACCTGAGCAATTTGCTGGAGTAACCAATCCTTTTGCGTGGATGTCTGAGATGATGGACTTGCGTAAAGAGAAGAACTTTTTTGAAACGCGCGTTACGGATTACCAAACGGGCGGAGCGTTAAGCTGGTAAACAGATATAAAAAAGAAAAACCGCTTTTATGGCGGTTTTTCACATTCAGTCAAATCATCAACTTATTTTTTATCGGAAGCATTCCGTTGCCTCTTTAGCTCATCTAATTTCTTATTATAAGTACTATAAATTCCCTGCCATGTCTTGCCTTTATCTTTAGATATTTTAACTACAGCATAATCATTCCAAGCATAACTACTCAAAAGCGTCCCAGAATTCAATACAGTTATAGAAGCTGGTGCCATCACATTAGTATAATTTTCCCAAGTTTGCCCGTTATCTTGACTCACAGCTCACTTTGTAGAGCGTAGAAAACCCCCATCAATAGCATATATATCTCCTTGCGTAGAGAATTTCGGAGCTGCATAATTAATAGAAAAGGGTATTTCTAATTTTTGCCATGTTAAACCATGATCTTTTGTGATATATGGATGATCCCCTAAACCGAGTAATACACTAAGCGTCTGATCAGGATTAGAAGCTAACTGTCTAATAACCTTATTATCTGGTGTTTTACTATGCTGCCATTCTTTTGTTTTATAGTTATAATAATGCAGATCACCATTTATATGCGCATAACCAAATCCTGTTTTATCTTCCCATGTCCGAAACGCTTTAAAATTTGGCATTTCAATAGTTTGTTTTTTAACAACCTCTTTCCAGTCTCCTTTTTCTAACTGATCACTTTGATATATTGAAATATAAAGACCTGTAGAACTTTGTACAAAATGCTCTATAAACCATCCCGCTTTATCATTTCCAAAAACAGAAAGGATAATTCCTATCAGCAAATTACCGGTATCAATAGGACTCAGTGCATCACTACCTTTTTGATGTTTATATAGTCCATTCATTTCGCCATAAGCTAAAAAGTCAAAATCAGTACCTTCTTTTACCGTTACACACTCTAGAGCAAGTCCATCTTTACTTCTAATAATCTTTGCCTTTTCCTTTTTATCTTTGATATCATCTGAAAAAGAAAAAACCGAACCAATTTTACTAGCTGAAACTATCCTATTATCTTGTGTTTCCCTAAAACACTGCATTCCAAATGGTAATAGACCTTCTATATTCCCGAATTCTTTTTCTGCGTCTGTAATAGGTTTCATCCAACCCGTTATATCATCATTAGTATAAATTGCTTTGAAATATTGGTCGCCAAGTTTAGTGATTAAATCCTTATTAGAATTAAAACTCTCCAACCTAGCTAATAGATAAGCACTATTTGCATGAGTCAATATAAGACGACCTAAATCTGTTGTTTTATCTTTTTCAACCTTAAAAGTACCCATATAACTTAAGGGACTATCTTCTCTACCATTTACACTTTCAGTAGAAGCCCCTATCTGAACAATACGATATTCTCCCACAGGTAATTTTCCACTATAAATCTGAGTAGAACGCGAAACACCACCATTAATCACACCGATCAAATAGTTCTTATTTTTTTTCATGACTAATGTTTTTTCAGTAATACTTTCCACTATTAAAGAAAAAGGTATAATTCCACTATTAGAACTAAAACTCATAACCACAGGATATAAGTTTTCTTCCTGTTTGTGTGGTTGCAATATATTTTTCGCATATTCATTCACCTCCCTTGACTGTGGTGTTGTCGCACATGCTTGTAATACCAAACAGATAACCAAAGCAATGCTGCTTTTTAATATCAAATCTAATTTATTCATTTACGTCATCATTTCAATATTAGAAACTAAAAATACAAAAGAAGAGAACCGGTTCTCCTCTACCTAATAAAGCCAAACATTACTAGATTTATGAATAACAAACCACAAACAAAACAATAAAATTGGTTTAAACTACATAATAAAAAAAATCAAACACACTAAAAAACCTCTATTTTAAAGTAAAATTAAAACATTAATTTCACTATCTACAAACTCTTATTCTATTTTATATTTAAATCTAACCATCATTTAAAGATTCTTCCACATTCCCCAAATAGGAAAAAAATGTAACTCTTAAAGAAAGTAAACTGAATAAAAAGTCTTAGAAATACTTATGAGTACTTCTATAAATCAAAACAACTTACCTAGTTCGATTTTCCTCTAAGAAATGCAATGTATCTTTGAAGGTGAGCTGAGCAGGTACAATTTTTAGTAAAAATTGATATTCATGACCTGTAGGATAAGTTGCCTGATCAAAAAATCTGGTCGTCGTCGGAACTGAACGCTTTTTAAGTTCTATAGCAAGTTGCCGAGCTTGTTGTTCAAAAGATGCTGTATTTCCATCAGTCAAATAGATTGCGGGTAAGTTTGCAGTCAAATAATCAGAAGCCGTTAGCCCCATATCATTTGGATTAACTAACCAATTTTTATCCTGTAAATAAGCCCACCCTACACGCTTGAATACAAATCGTGTAATCGATGAATTCCATATCTTTTAAATCATAAGGTCCACAATACAACAGTGATCCACGAATCTGTTGTGGTTCTAAAACAGCAGGTATTTTGAGTAATACAGCATAGTGAGGGTTATGCTGTATAAGTAAAAACTGTAATGCAATCTGAGCGCCAGCCGAATCACCTGCAATAAATAGATTAGAGCTATTCAAGCGATGTGTATTTGCAAAGCTTGTATTGATATATCTGATTGCCTCCGAGACTTGAATCACAGACTCTGGATATTTAGCAGAAGGAACTAAATCATAATTCAGTACCATCACATAATAACCCTCGTATGCTAAACGAGTTGCATATTCCTTAACTTCGAATTTATCCCCACCAATAAAACCACCACCATGAACCCAAATAATCAAAGGTTTATGCTGTAAAGGATGATTTGGCGCATAAAAATCAAACTGATTCTTCTGATATCGTGATGGATAGCGTAAATCTTTAAAGACTTGTACATTTTTATCGAGATATTGCTTAGGACGATCGTCTTGAGGAATGCCAAATAAACTATGTTGCAACAACCATAAAGTTGGCTTTGGACTAAATAAACATACACTCAATAACAAGACTAAAAACAATGCAGCTAAAATTATTATTTTTCTCATCGTCATTTCCATGATTCAGTCTCGTATCTAAAACAACAAGACATAATATACATAGATATAAACGTGATTATAAAATTAGGCAATCGTAATGCTTGCCTAATTTTATCCATGACCTAATCATCTATCTCCATAATAATAACGAAATAGATGTATCAATTCACATCATCAACCCAATAGCTGAATCTCTGAACCAGCACGTTTTGGATCAATTAGAATTTTGGCATGTTGTTCTGGGTCACGTAAGGCATCAAAGGCATTACCTACCCCTTCCAAGCCCACCACACCAGTGATGAGTGGTGAACAATCCACTTTGCCTTCCGCAATCATATGTAAGGTGTCACGGAACTCAAGCGGTGTATAGCCCAGTACATACTGGATTTCCAATTCTTTATTAATCGCCAATGCAGGCTCAATTTTATCGCTTTGCATACAGACACCAACCCCCACAATACGTGAGAACAATGGTGCTCCTTCCAAAATTTGCTGCATAATTCCTGCAACACCCACACATTCAAATATCACGGGACGTTTAGGTAATAAACCGAGTTTGTCACCCACTCGCATGGCATTGACCCACGGTAATGAGAAGGTCTGAACTTTGTCAAAAATACCCATCCCCATATTAATTGCTTCAGACACATTGCCCAATAAGCCAAGCTCTTTCCAACTACTAAATGGCGATTGCTGTTTAGGATCAATCAACACATCTGCACCACATTGCTCAGCTAAACGACGGCGATTCGGTGAAAAATCACTCGCAACCACGGTTTTGACGCCTGCCGCTTTGAGCATAATAATCACACCCAAACCGACTGGACCACAACCAATCACGATTGCTGGTTCATTTTTCTTGATGCGACTACGACGTACTGCATGTAAAGCAACTGCCATTGGCTCAGTCAATGCTGCGCTATCCGCATCTAAACCATTTGGCACTTCAAACATCAAACTTGATTGAACCAAGACTTGCTCTGCATAAGCACCCGATGCACTGGGTGAAAGTCCAGTGGGTAGATAACCTTGCGGGTCAACATTTAACAATGGCATCGCACAAACCAAAGTATCCGCTTTCAGTTTACGACGTGTTTTTGGACCATAGTCTAAGACCTTGCCGCAAAACTCATGACCAAAAACTAATTTATCAGAGGATTTTGCAACTCCGTTAAAACCTACACGTGCTGCCAAATCATGCATATGGTCACAGTGATGTTGCATGTGTAAATCTGAACCACAGATTCCACAACGTACCACTTCAAGTAAGACTTGCCCTTTTGCAGGCACTAATTGAAGACTGTCTTCTAGCTTTAACTCAGCGTTATGACAAACCAGAGATTTCATAGGATGCTTTCCTTATTGTTTTATTGCATTTGTTAGCTTTTCTGACTTTTTATTGATTAAAACAGTTTGGCTAACACATTTCATTTTTAATTTTGACAAAGTGTATTGTCAGAATCTATGACCTAAAGATCAATATCACAGAAGAATAAGGTCAGAACTTCATGAAACGATGATTAAAAACAATAAGTTCAAATAACATCCAAATAAATAATGGGTGATTGTAATGAGAATATAATCATTTACAATTAACATTACTTTACGTAAAAGATCAAAATTTTAACAATTACCCTATATTTAAGGAATCTCCTATGCGCTTGCAATTCGCAGCAATCACTTTAACAGCAATCACTTTAACAGGCTGTGCCACACTTAAACCAATGGAATTACAACCTGAGTTTTGGCAACAGTCCAACAAAAAAGTCGCTGTAGTTGTATATGAACTACCTAAAACAGCGGCTTATAAAGCAGGTAATCAAGGATTGTTGGATATCGCCATCAATAATGCGATTTCTAATAAATTTGATAACTTTGTATCTAGTCTACAATTTGAACCATATAGCGCACTTGCAGAAGATATTGAAAAAGAATTTGATCAACGCGGTTTTGATGCAACTGTTGTAAAGGTAGATGTAAAAAATGTTCCTACTTTGGTCAAAACACCTGAACAGAAAAAGAACCCTGCCATTTTTCAGATGAACCTCGCCGCTGTATCAGAGCTAAAAGATAAAGATCTTGTATTTATTATTACGAGTACCCAAGTTGGCACAACCCGATCTTATTATAGTGTTGTGCCAACCTCTGCACCTCAAGGTATATATGGAGGAATTGCCCATCTCGTTGATGTAAAAACCAATGAAATTAAATGGTGGAAACCTGTAAGTGTAATAAAACCTGTAAATGGTGATTGGGATCAACCACCATCTTATCCAAATGTTTCACAAGCAGTGGATTTAGCAATCGAAGCATCAAAACAAGAGTATAAAAAGCAATTATTCAACAATAAAACACCAAATACGGTGATAACTAATTAATATTATGAATAAACTCAACAAACTCTCTTGGTTTGTGGCTGTCGTTATCTTTACTTTTACCTCATCTGTGTCCGCAGATGAGGTGCTAACGCCACCACAAGCAGCAATCAAAATTTCTTTAGCTAGCAGTGATACCGATTTCTCAATTGATATGACGAATGCAGCAGCCGTACCAGTCCCGATACAAGCAGTTCAAGGGGTAGACCCTTTAGTTGCATTAACTGGTGTTATTATTGGTTATATGGCAGTAGATAAAATTAGTTCAACAGCTGAACAAGCTGAACAAAAAAAGAAAATTCCCCATCTTTTAGAAATATCAGAAACAATTAATCCTCATCTTCTGCTCAAAAACCAATTTAACTCAGAAATCATCAAATACCCAAAGTGGGCAGATGGTCGCTCATATCAGTTAGATATAGCACCTGAATATCATTTGAATGCTACGTTAAATACAATAAGGATGGTCTTCAAATATCACTTAAAAGCATCAAAACCAAATACTAAAAGTGAATCAACAAAAGCTAATATTTATATCTTCCACAACCTTGATCAAGAAACAAGTAATCCTGAAAAAATAAAAACTTGGGAAGAAGCCAATGAAGAAAAGCTTAAAAATACCTTTCTACAAAGTGCAATTTTACTCACAGATGCTTTTTCAAATATAGATGTAAATCAAACACTCAATAGTGATTTTTTAATCGCAACTACTTTTAATGATGAGAAACTAAGGGGTTTTGCAATTAAACAAGATCACGATTGGTTATGGCTATTAGACCAAAATAAAAATATTTATATTCTAAAACCTAAACGCACCTTTGTTCTTAAGGCTGGCAATTTAAAAACAAGCTAAGCTCACAAAATTCATCGCCTAAATATATATAGAGTATTTCACGAAAAGACAGCATTCATGCTGTCTTTTTTATGAACTATTCTCTGAATTAATGATTTATTTAAAACACTTACCCTTTTTCTAAAAAATTCTATAGAACGCTTGCATTTAATAGCGTCTTTATGACAATATATATTTACTGGCTTTAAGCCACTATAAATGAGAAGTTAAAAAATGACGATTCAACTTATGACAGCTCAAACGAATGTTCCCATCGAGTTTTTGCAGTTTTCAGGTGGTGAACGTCATATTCAACTCAAACAAAATCTATTAGATCAGCTGCAAGAAAACACGCAGATCAAAGCCTCACTGAATAACAGTGCAGACGTGATGGATTATCTGCTATTGGAAAATGTGTTGCTTGAGCAAGGCTCTCTCCTTTCTGTGGAAATCCCTTATTTCCCTTATGCACGTCAAGACCGCATCTGTACACAAGGTCAAGCCTTTTCACTAGACTTAATGACTAAATTATTGAATAGCAATACAGAAAAATTTGCAGGACAGCGTCAAAAAATTGTGGTGTGGGATTGTCATAGTCAAGTGACCCTTGAACTATTACGCCAAAATACCCGCTTCCAACAGGTGATCAATATCGAACCAATTCAGATCATTCAACAAAGTGAAGCATTGATGCAGATCTTAACCGCCGACAATACGATTTTGGTCTGCCCCGATGCAGGCGCAACACAACGTACCCAAACGATTGCGAATGGCATCAACTCACAACGTCATAATGCGATCGAGATGATTCACTGTGAAAAACAACGTGATCCTAGCACTGGAAAAATTAGTACAACGACAGTGAATAGCCCTGATCTGACAGGAAAAACCGCAGTGATCACCGATGATATTTGTGATGGCGGTGCAACCTTTATTGGTATTGCCAAACAACTGCGCAGCCTAAATTGCCAAAACATTATTTTATATGTCACGCATGGCATTTTTAGCAAAGGTTTAACCGTATTCGATGGACTGATTGATCAAGTGTTTACGAGTAGCAGCTTGGTTCAAGTAGAGCCCACCAAACTCAATATCATTAATTTTCAAAACCAAGATTAAAAGCACGAGGAGTATAAAAATGAGTATTAAAATTAACCCACTCAATGCAATTGATTTCTACAAAGCAGACCACCGTCGTCAGTATCCAGTGGGAACTGAATACGTCTATGCCAACTTTACGCCTCGCTCATCGCGTTTAGCCAAAATGCTGCCTGATTTTGATGACAAGATTGTGTTCTTTGGTCTGCAAGGCTTTATCAAACATTTTTTGATTGAAACATGGAATGAGGGCTTTTTTAATCAACCCAAAGCCAAAGTGGTCGCAGCCTATAAACGCCGTATGGACAACGCTTTAGGTGAAGGAGCTGTGCCTGTTGAACACATTGAAGCCTTGCACGATCTCGGCTATTTACCCTTAAAAATTAAAGCATTGCAAGAAGGTAGCCGAGTCAATATCAAAGTGCCAGTATTGACCATTATCAACACTGATCCAAACTTCTTTTGGTTAACCAATTATGTTGAAACCGTGCTCAGTGCCGAGCTATGGAAAAGCTGTACCACTGCAACCATCGCTTATGAATACAAGCGTTTATTAACACAATATGCAGAAAAAACGGGCGCACCTTTAGATTTCATCCCAGTTCAAGGACATGATTTCAGTAGCCGAGGGATGAGTGGGATCTATGATGCTGCCCAATCGGGTGTGGGTCACTTAACCAGTTTTATCGGTACCGATTCAGTCGCTTCCATTGATTATGCAGAAGAATATTACAATGCAACTGGTGTCGTGGGCGTTTCAGTACCTGCAACCGAACACAGTGTGATGTGTATGGGCAGTGAAGAAAGTGAAATCGAGACCTTTAGACGTTTGATCTGTGAGCTTTATCCTACAGGCATCGTCAGTATCGTTTCTGATACTTGGGATTTCTGGCGTGTGATTACTGAGTTTAGCGTGGCATTAAAAGCAGAGATTTTAAAACGCCAACCCAATACCCTCGGACTCGCCAAAGTGGTGTTTCGTCCAGATTCAGGTGATCCAGTAAAGATTATCTGTGGTGATCCTGATGCAGAGATGGATAGTCCTGCTTATAAAGGTGCGGTGCAATGTTTATGGGAGATTTTTGGCGGAACAGAAACCGCACAAGGCTATAAAGTGCTAAATGAACGGGTTGGTTTGATCTATGGTGACTCAATCACACTAGAACGTGCGCAAAACATCTTAAAAGGTTTGTCAGCCAAAGGCTTTGCCTCTAATAATCTAGTCTTTGGGATTGGTAGTTATACTTATAACTATTTGACTCGTGATACTTTTGGTTTTGCAGTTAAAGCCACTTGGGGACAAGTGAATGGTGTAAGTCGTGAACTGTTTAAAGACCCTGTAACGGATTCAGGCGTTAAAAAATCAGCTAAGGGTTTATTACGAGTAGAACAAACGGTGAATGGCTTCGAACTATTTGATCAACAAAGTTTTGAACAGGAAAATATGGGCGCACTGCAAACTGTATTTGAAAATGGTCAATTGTTAAGAGAATGCTCGCTTGATCAAATTCGAGAGAGATTGATCTAAGCAAAACTCTCTATGATTAAAACACATCCAGTGATTAGATACTCGGAAAAGTCATCCGCAACCTGCATGGTATTAAAAGAATATCTGCACGATTCTCTTTACTAGAATTAAATAGATGCAAGTGGTGAACAGGTTTTGCGGATGACAATGGTTTTGCCTACTTTTGCCAAAACAAAAGTAGGTCGAGCCGAAGGCTTATCCTAAAATATGATGAGAACCCAATAAGACTCCGCTATGATATTACTTTATTCCGATTTCTTAATATTTCTATGAGTAAGGAAACTATCCATACCTCCGAACAGGAATACCTTGCCCACTATCAAAAAACAGACTATGACACGCCTCTGTTTACGGTCGATATGGCAATTTTTTCTGTAGCAAAAGGTCAATTACAAGTCTTAATGATTCAACGCTCCAACTTTCCCGAAAAAGGCAAATGGGCGCTACCGGGTGGCTTTGTCGATTTAAAAACCGATCCAGACTTAATGGCAACAGCCCACCGTAAACTGCTTGAAAAAACAGGGATTCATTCCCCGTATCTTGAACAAGTTGAGACCATCGGCAATCAATATCGTGATCCACGCGGTTGGTCAATCACTTCACTATACTTTGCCCTAATTGATTTTAATAAATTTCAAATCCAACAAAGTACAACAACAGAAAAAAGTGAGTGGCTTTCTATAAATGAAGCCTTGAAACTTGATTTAGCCTTCGATCATAAAGACTTACTACAGCTAGCATTTGATCGTCTTTGTAACAAAACCCGCTATACAGCCTTACCTGCTAGTCTCATGCCTGAGTTATTTACGCTGACTGAATTACAAACCATTTATGAAATTATTTTAGGTCATACATTAGAAAAGAAATCATTTAGACGTCGTATGCAAGAAGCAGCTGTCGTTGAGGAAACAGGGCAGCAAAAGATTGTCGGCAAACGCCCTGCCCAACTGTTTCGTTATGCACTCGACAATTATCATTTCACTTTTCCACGTATGTTAGAAACACCACGTCATCCGACTGAAAATGAAAAGAGCTAAGGCAAAACCCTAGCTCTAAAAATTTACTTCCAAGTTTGACGAATCATATCGACTGCTTTCTCAGCAATCATGATTGCTGGTGCATTGGTGTTACCATTCACAACCGTTGGCATAATGGAAGCATCAATCACACGAAGCCCATCAATACCATAAACTTTCAGCTCAGGGTCCACTACTGCCATTTCATCCACACCCATCTTACAACTACCCACTGGATGATAAACCGTGTCGACACGTTGACGTAAAACCTCACGAATTTCATCGTCAGACTTCACATTGGCAGTAAACATATCTTCTTTGATTTTTTCATTTAACGCAGGTGCGTTCATTAACTTCTGTGTAACCTTATAGCCATCGACCATATCCTGAAGATCTTGTTCATCCTCTAAGAATTTAAAATCAATCAATAATGGATCATCCACATTTTTACCACTGAGTTTGACTGAACCACGCGCACGTGGATTCAATAAACACACATGACATGAAATACCATGACCTGCATGCATCGTGCGAGCATGGTTATCTACTACAGCAATCACAAAGTGCAATTGTAAATTCGGCTTATCTAACTCAGGACGGCTTTTTAGAAAACCACCACATTCAGCATAATTGGTCGTGATCAAACCACGGCGTTCTTTACGATAACGTCCAATCTGCTTGACTAGATCTAGGCTTCCACCCACTGACACCCCAAAGGTTCCATCCATTTGCTTGGTCTTATAAGCAAAAATAAAATCAGGATGGTCATGCAGGTTTTCCCCAACACCAACAAGGTCTTTCACCACAGGGATACCATGCTTTTCCAACTCTTGACGTGGGCCAATCCCTGATAACATCAACACTTGTGGCGATTGGAATGCACCAGCAGAGAGTAAAACCTCTTTTTTAGCATTAATGATCGTGGTTTGCCCTTTATGTTTATACTCCACCCCAACAGCACGACCATTTTCAATCACAATACGAGCAACCATTGCTTGTGTGATGACATGTAGGTTTGGACGTTTACCCAAATAAGGCAATAAATATCCTCGTGCAGCACTCCAACGCTCACCATTTTTTTGTGTAACTTGATAAACCCCCAAGCCCTCTTGCTCAGCGCCATTAAAGTCATCATTCAATGGATAGCCAACTTGTTGAGCAGCTTCAACAAATGTTTTTTGATAAGGATTGTCTGAACGTAGCTCTCCAATATTCAATGGGCCATGCTGTCCATGATATTGATTACGAATGCGTTCGTTATGTTCTGATTTTATAAAATAAGGCAGTACTTCTTGATATGACCAACCTGTATTGCCTAGAGCAGCCCAATGGTCATAGTCACTGTGATGTCCACGGATATACACCATCGCATTAATCGCAGAACTCCCCCCTAAACATTTCCCGCGAGGTTGATAACCCTTACGCCCATTTAAACCTTTTTGTGGAATAGTCTCCAAAGCCCAGTTATTCAGTTTTGTAGGAATACTAATCACAGCAGCAGCAGGTGTATTCACCAACCAACTATTCCCATCACCACCTGCTTCTAGTAAACATACTGATATATTTGGATTTTCTGAAAGCCGACCTGCAAGTACACAACCTGCTGAGCCACCACCAATAATTACAAAATCAAAAGCTGCTTGTGTCATTTCTATCCCTGTTATTTTCATTTTTTAAAAAGTTAAAAATATTATGCCTAAAACTACATAAATAGGCGGCATTACTTGTCTAACAGCTCCATGCTCTACAATTAAAAATTAACTGGATATCACGAGAATCACAATAATTTATTAGCTTCTTTTCGATTCAATATTCAATTAACTTTTATTTTCAATACATTTAAAATACGCTATAAACTGAATTTATTAGAATCAATTGATGATGACAATTAAGAAATTTATATATTTTTTACTATGCTACCTCACAACAAGTCTAGCATTTGCAAACAACCCAACGCCTAAACAATTTTTTAATCACTATATAACACTCAATGAAAACTTTGATCCAGCACTTGCAGATTTATACGCTGACACTGCAAAAATTCAAATCTTTCGAAAATACCCTCATGGTTTGGAAAGAAGCATGGCTCTCTCAGGTCTACAATGGAAAATGTTGATCAACAAAATGATGCCTATCGCTAAAGCTAGTAATGACCGTAGTAAATTTTCTAATATAAAAATTACACCTATTGCTAAAAAATATAAAATCAAAGCAGATCGCTTTTCAACAATAAAGTGTTATACCGACAAAGGCTACTATATGGTGATTGAACCAAAAGAAAATGGAGCATTTGAAATCATTGAAGAATATATGGAAACTCAGCCAAACTCGAATTGCGAATGATCTGAATAAAATTATTTTATACAGCTTTATTCAACAATACGATGAACCAAAGTGATACTCGATATAATTAGGAATTGTGTTGAGTAAACTAAAACTTTAGACGTAAAAAAACCGCTAACTTAGCGGTATTTTATCTCATCTTTAAGATGATGGTCGGAACAGTAGGATTTGAACCTACGGCCCCCTGGTCCCAAACCAGGTGCGCTACCAGACTGCGCCATGCTCCGAATGTGGGGTGAATGACGGGATTCGAACCCGCGACAACTGGAATCACAATCCAGGGCTCTACCAACTGAGCTACATCCACCATAACATGTTTTGATTCTATGTACCAAGCTACCAAAAATGGCGCGCCTGACAGGATTCGAACCTGTGACCATCCGCTTAGAAGGCGGATGCTCTATCCAACTGAGCTACAGGCGCATAACGATGATAATAATATCAAGCGATACTTCGCCGATTTTAAAGCAATGTTTTACAACATTATTTTAAATGGTCGGAGCAGTAGGATTCGAACCTACGACCCCCTGGTCCCAAACCAGGTGCACTACCAGGCTGTGCTATGCTCCGATTTTCTCAGCTTTTATTGTATCGCACATCGTGCGGTACGGTGTGCATTCTAGGCTTGACGTCGCATCACGTCAACACCTAGTTTTAAAAAAAATGCTTTTTCCTTATCAAATGTATATTTAACAAGCATTTTAACGCTTTAGCGAGGCACTAAAGTTCAACATTCGATCTAATGGTAATTTTGCTCGTTCAGCAAGCGCAGGATCAACGTGTATTTCTTGATCAGCATGCTGCAATACATGCAAAATTCCATCCAATTCATTCATTGCCATCCACGGGCAATGCGCGCATGAGCGACAGGTTGCCCCCTCACCTGCGGTTGGTGCTTCAAATAATTCTTTATCTGGTGCAGCTTGCTGCATTTTATAAAAAATGCCACGGTCTGTTGCTACAATCATTTGTTTATGCGGCAAGGTCTGAGCTGCTTTAATCAGTTGCGAGGTGCTTCCCACCGCATCAGCAATATCCACCACAGATTCAGGTGACTCTGGATGAACTAAAACCGCTGCATCTGGATAGAGCGCTTTCATTTGCGCAATACCACGGGCACGGAATTCTTCATGCACGATACATGCACCATCCCACAACAACATTTCAGCGCCCGTTTTCTTTTGAATATAGCGACCTAAATGCTGATCTGGTGCCCAAATAATTTTTTCGCCCAAACTATCTAAATGTTCAATAATCTCAACCGCACAACTTGATGTCACCACCCAATCGGCACGTGCTTTGACTGCTGCCGAGGTATTGGCATACACCACCACGGTATGATCAGGATGTTGATCACAGAATGCAGAAAACTCATCGACTGGACAACCCAAGTCAAGTGAACAGGTTGCTTCTAGAGTCGGCATCAATACTGTTTTTTCAGGTGATAAAATTTTAGAGGTTTCACCCATAAATTTAACCCCAGCAACAACCAGTGTTGTCGCAGGATGATCACGTCCAAAACGTGCCATTTCTAATGAGTCAGAAACACAACCACCTGTCAGTTCCGCAAGCTCTTGCACTTCAGGATCGCAATAATAATGTGCGACAAGTACAGCATTGCGTTTTTTAAGCTCTGCTGCAATTTGCGCAAACTTTTCTTGTTTCACTTCTGGGCTAAGACGATTGTCTTTTGGGTCACCCAAACGATCTAAATGCGCCTGCACAATATTTTTGGCTTCGTTCGCAATTAAATTCGCATCATTCATAAAGCGTCTTCTCTATCCTGCGTGCTTGCATCGCTGCAAACTTATAACGTGGGTATTTTGGTGATCATTTGGGATAAATCACTTTATCCACAAACCAGCTTATAAAAAAAGCCTCCCTGTGGAGGCTTTATTATAACGCAAATTTATGAGCGATAATCGGCATTAATTTTTACATAGTCATAAGAAAAGTCACAGGTATACACCGTGTCTTTGGCTGTACCACGTCCAAGATCAATACGAATCGTGATTTCCTTCTCAGCCATAACTGCTGCACCTGCCGCTTCGGTATAGTCAGGATTCGCACCACCATCCAAACAAATCTGCACATCACCTAACCAAACTTGTACTTTACTACTGTCTAGGTTGGGTACGCCTGCCTTACCGATTGCCATCACAATGCGTCCCCAGTTTGGATCTGAAGCGAATAAAGCCGTTTTAATGAGTGGTGACTCAGCAACACTATAAGCAACATCACAACACTCTTGCGTGTTTGCTCCACCGTCAACTTGAACCGTGATGAACTTGGTTGCACCCTCACCATCACGCACAATCAATTGCGCTAGACGATTCATAATCCGTGCCAACACATCAAGTACCTGTTGATAACGTGCATCATCTTGACTCTGAATCTCAACACCACCCGCTAAACCCGTGGCTACAAAGATACAAGAGTCATTGGTTGAGGTATCACCATCAATGGTGATACGGTTAAATGAATGCTCAACTGTAGTCTGCAAAAGCTGCTGTACAGATGCTTTTGAAATCGGCGCATCTGTTGCAACAAAGCTGAGCATGGTCGCCATGTTCGGGCGAATCATACCTGCGCCTTTACTGATACCTGTCATGGTATAAATCACGCCATCAAGTTCAAACTGCTCAGAAGCACCTTTAGGCGTAGTATCTGTGGTCATAATGCCTGATGCAGCATCTGCCCAACGATCAGCATTTGAATCATTTAATGCAGGCTGAATACCTTGTACTAAACGTTCAATTGGCAATTGCTCACCGATAACACCCGTTGAAAATGGCAATATCTGATTGGTTTGCACACCTGCCAACTCAGCGAGTTTCGCACAGGTCACTTCTGCATTTTTATAGCCAATTGTTCCTGTTGCAGCATTGGCATTACCTGTATTGATAATCAGGTAACGTGGCGTGTTCTCTGCCAAGTGTTTTTTGCTGAGAAGTACAGGTGCAGCAGCAAAGGCACTTTGGGTAAACACCCCAGCAACGTTTGAGCCTTCAGCAAATTCAAAAATGACTAAATCTCGTCGATTTGGATAACGTACATACGCCTCAGTTGAGCCAATTTTTACACCCTGCACCACATGCATAAGTGGCATTGTTACGTCACCAACAGCCATTTTTAAACTTCCATTCAATTTGTTATGAAAGGCTTAAGCTTATTCCAAAAAGCAATGAAAATCGAGCGTTAACGAGATAGATCATTTATAAATTAAAAGCACTTTCATTGTCTGATTTTAATAAGATATTCATGCAGCAGTCGCTATTGTGAGGCGGCATGGATGCCGCCCGTTGAACAGGGGCTACATGGATGTGCCCTCTGTCCAACAAAAGATTTTTTTTACTTTTCATCTTTGAAAAGTAAAAGAATGCCTATACACAATGCATATAAAGTTATGCTTTAACTAAATGGCTGTGCTAACTCTTGATAAGTGAACACTCAAACGATCTACATTTTTAAAACTAAATTTATTGTTCCAAACTCAGTAAAATCTGCTTCTTATCCAAACCACCTGCAAAACCAACTAATGCCCCACTCGAACCAATCACCCGATGACACGGCGCAATAATCGAAATTGGGTTTCTACCATTGGCAGCCCCAACAGCACGTACTGCTTTTTCATTACCAATCTGAACGGCAATGTCTTTATAACTACGCTTCTCACCATAAGGGATGGTCAACAAAGCCTGCCAAACCTGTTGTTGAAAATCTGTGCCTTGGAAGTCCAAAGGTAAATCAAATTGCTGACGCTGACCGGCGAAATATTCTTCTAATTGTTTTTTAACTCGAAGTAACATCGGATGTTGACGATCCTCTATCAGTTCAGCGAGTCGTACTCGTTTATGGTCTTCATTGTCCCACATGACCGCAACAAGTGCCTGATCATGGGCAACCAATTTTAATGCACCGACAGGAGAGTCCATATACATATATATCAGTTGCATTAAAAATCTCCTTTACGCTACTTCAATCTTAGTTCCCCCTCTTTGATAAAGAGGAGTAATTTTTATGAAGTTGAAGATAGTTTCATCAAAACCAAACCCGAAACAATCAGTATTGCTGCAATCATTCGCATTGCGGTCATTGGCTCATGCAAAACAATGATCCCAACAATAAACGACCCAATCGCACCAATCCCAGTCCAAACAGTATAGGCTGTCCCTAAAGGCAATGTTCGCATTGCAATTGACAGCAATACGACACTTAAAATCATAAAAATGAGGGTCACGATACTAGGTGTTAATTTGGTAAAACCTTCAGACATCTTCATGGAATATGCCCAAATAATTTCAAAAACCCCTGCCAATATTAAAATTACCCATGCCATTTTTTACACTCATCTTTATCAAATATTGGGTCGTCCCAACGTGATGCTTTTGAGGGAGGTCGTCCTCCTAGGGCAGTAGTGTACTGTAAAAACTTATAGTGATGTCAGGCATTATGTATTCATTTCAGTCGTGTATTTTTAAAATTTAAATACCTCATCAGTAGAATTTATTGCCATGAAATTTGATCCACTTGCATCAACTCACACGCCCCATTACCCGTGTCTTCACGCGATAAAGAGCTTTTCCAATGCCAGCCATCTTTCGCCTGTATTTCAATTAAAGAACCTTTTAAATAGACTAGATCATCTTTTTTAATTTTTTTCATTTGTGATGCAATATATGCATTTGCGGGAACTAAATGCATATTGGCACTATGTGTTGCGATTTCTCTTAACGCAATAGGCGGCTCATGATCAACGCGCCAGTAATACCAACGATTATTTTGCGAAACATCAATTTGTTTATAAATCTGAGGATTTGCCATATCTCCCCAACCGACCGCAATATCCATAGGAGAAAAGTCGGCTTCACGTCCTAAGTTATAATCTTCCCTAGAAAGCACACGGAATGCCCCTTCATATTTCTCTAATGCGGTAATCTGCACGCCTTGCTGGGTCGTCATTTGGCGAATATCGGGTGCAGGTTTTAGTACCTGTGTCCAAACCAACCATGCAAGCGCCAATCCTAATACGCCATACATCCATCTTGGCATTTTACTTATCCTTCTTTCCTTGTAAGTATGTTATCCATTGCTTTAAACGATTTAAAAATAAATCTAAAAAACGACTGATAAGCCTAAAATAACCACCCGATGACTCAGTTGACCTATTCAACAAAGGAGAAGTATCGGTATTAAAATCCATCATTTCTAAAGGTTCATAATGAGATAAGGTTTGTTGTAACTCCGCTCCCAAACTCAGACGGATTAAGGCAACAGTGACGTCATCAATTGCAAGATAATGATACAAAGTCAGATGGCGTGTGTCCAAATCAATGCTATGTTCGACTAAGATGTCTGCAAATGGCAGTAATGCTTTTCGAATACGTTGTACTTCCACAAAACTACTCATGTGTGGAATATAATAAAAACTCACTTTCATACTGCTATTTAGTGGAACAAGTTCAAGCTGAGCGAACAAATTTTGTGGTTTATCGCTTTGATTTATACATTGATCTGTGTTGTCAGTTATTAGATTGTCTTGTTGTTCTAAAGCCATTTATGCACCATGAATGACTCAAAAAAGATACTGCTAGTATAAACGAACAGTATCTCAGGGTAGTGACATTTTGAACAAAGGATTAGAACTTTAGCGTAAGTCCTAAACCATAAAGCCAACCTCTCTCACTGTCAGAGGCTGATTGCCATTCAGTTTGTTTCAAACCTTTATTATATGTATACGCAATATCAATAAAAGGCATCACTTTTTTACTGATTTCATAACGGGTTTGTACACCTGTCTGTAATTTGGATAATCCAGAATTAGCTGCATAATTCGACTCATCACTCAACACGACATCTACATTCAGATAAGGTTGAGCAATCAATTTTTGCGTAAATAATACATCGCGTGTTGTTTCCAAACTCAGTTGCCAACGTTGATCTTGAGCTGCATAAAGATAGGCTTCTGTTTCAAAGAAATACGGTGCTAGACCATGTAATCCCAATACCGTGTCCCATTGATTTTTATCATGCTTTTGTTCAGGTTGATATTGATAACGAACACCTGCTTGGACATCCCAAAAGTCAGCAATATGACGACTATATAACAGCATCGCTTCGGTTTGAGTTTGCTCAGATTCCGCTTTTTCTACATGAGCTTTGATGAATATTTTATTTTCATCACTTCCCACCCATGTTTTTAGCTCAGTACTGGCACTGCCTCGACCATCATCATCAACGACCCACGCATTTTTAATCGTTGTGGCTTGATAAATTTGTCCACCATGTTCACTGTGATGATCGTGTGCATCATGTTGAATATCAGATGGTACTTGCTTTGTTTCAGGTTGATGTCCTGAATGATCAACAGGAGATGATGTCTCCATCAATATATTCTGTTGTACCGACTGATCCATTTGCATCATTTGATCATGACCCTCGTGCGCAGATGCAAATACACTCAAAGAAGAAATCATGCCACCCATTGCCAATAATTGTGTATAGCGTTTCATCGTAGAAGCTTGCTTAGTGATGTGCATGGCTCGCTCCTTGAGTGGGTTGAACAGGCGTAATTTGTGAAACTTTGCTGTCATCGACATTTGCGACAATCAATTTACTCATCATGCCCGCACTCATGTGGTACAACAGGTGACAATGAATCGCCCATTCACCTAGCTCATCCGCAGTAAGTAGTGCTGTAACAGTTTTGCCCGGTGGCACGATCACAGTATGTTTATTGGGCATATCTTGTAATGCCTGACCATTTTCTAATTGCATAAACATGCCATGTAAATGCATCGGATGCGCCATCATACTTTCATTGACAAATTTCAGTCGAATACGCTCGCCATAGCGGACTGTTAAAGGCTTAAAATCAGGATCACTAAACTTTTTACCATCAATCGTCCAGATGTAACGCTCCATCGTGCCACCCAGACGGATCACCAATTCACGCTCGGCTGGACGGCGATAACTTTCTGGTTGTGGTTGCAGTGACTTCAAATCAGCATAATTTAAGGCTTTTTGGTTTACTGGCGTTGCTGCATTCGCCCAACCCTGTACATGATCAATATTTCCTTTTGTAGAAGATGCAGCCGCTTGATGCTGGCTATGATCCATCTCCCCCATCGTCATCTGCGTATGAGCACTGTGATCCATCTTGCTCATATCCATCTGACCATGTCCACTGTGATCCATTTGCGACATGCCCATTTGAGCATGTGAACGATGATCCATCGTGATCTCTGATGTTGGTACAGGTGTCACTTTTTCATGTGGTACTTGTGATTGGTTATGATCCATATTCGGCATATTCATTTGATCATGCGCGCCATGATCCATTCCCATATCTTCCATACTTAATAAAGCACGTGGGCGTGATTTTGGGATTTGCACTGAGGTTGGACTGCTCACCTGTTCATTCTGCAATGACCCAATTGCAAAACCAGAACGATCTATTGACTCTGCCTCAATTTGATAATGCGCTTGTTCAGGTTCAACCAATACATCATAAGTTTCTGCTGTACCAATACGGAATTCATCCACGGGAACAGGCTGTACAGGCTGACCATCGGCACTAACGACTGTCATTTTTAGGTTTGGAATACGTACATCAAAAAAAGACATGGCTGATGCATTGATAAAGCGCAAACGAATCTTTTCACCCGTTTTAAAAGCACCTGTCCAATTTTGTTGAGGTGTTTTCCCATTCACCAAGAAAGTATAACCAGTAATGTCTGATAAATCGGTTTTGAGCATCCGCATCTGGTTCCACATCGAACGATCTTGCCACGTTGCTTTCAAACCTTGTTGTTTCACTTGTGTCCAAACATCTGAAACGGTTTCACGTTGGTTCTGATAATACTCAGCCGATTTTTTCAGGTTTGCCATGATCTTGTCGCTTTCCGTTTCATGGAAATCAGACAACATCACCACATAATCACGTTCAGCTTTTTCATGTGTTGCAACAGGCTGCTTACCTTTCGGATAGATCACCAACGGACCATATAAGCCATCTTGTTCTTGTCCCTTGCTATGGGCGTGATACCAATAAGTCCCATTTTGTCGAACCTTGAAACGATATTCAAAACTGCCATTCGGTTGAATGCCTTTAAAACCATTAAAACCAGGAACTCCATCCATTAGCCCAGGTAAAAGCAGACCATGCCAATGCAATGACGTATCTTGATTTTTGAGTTGATTATGCACATAAATCACGGCTTCATCTCCCTCTTCAAACTCAAGAAGCGGAGCAATAAATTTACCGTTGACTGTCATACGTTGCACAGGCTTTCCTGTCACATTGACGAGACCTTGATTAATATTCAGATGATATTCTTTGATTGCAGCCAAACTATAAGGTGCAAAAAATAGACTTAAGCTAGCAACGACACCAGCATATATTTTTAAGGACATGATATTTTCCTAATCTGTTAACGATTCAAATTGCTCTTTTCAACAAAATAAAGAGCCTGTAAAACAGATTAGGTTCTAGGAGGACGTAAAATCTCTTGCCAATAACCCGCAAGATGGCGAGCTTGATACGCTGTATTTTTATAGCTGCTCAGTTCTAAAAACGGCGAGCCAGACAAGCTTGGAATCTGCTGATCGAGTGCTAGATTGATCGTTTGGCAATGTGAAAGACTATTACAGTCAGGACAATGTTGCTGATTTTGCATTTGCCCATCATGGCATTTAACAACATTGGTCACATCATGTGACATTTGCATTTGATGATGTTGATCCATCATTTGCTGATCGTGACACGGCATGGTTTGCACTATTGACGTTTTTTGATCCAATCGAACTTCTTGAACTGCTGCAACAGCCACACCACTTCCCCCAATGAAAAATATCATCAGGAATACAAACCATACATGCTTGTATTGTTTATGAAGTTGCACTGAATACCCTTGGATCAATCATCAAATGAATGCGATTTACTTAGCATAATTTCTTTCTATGTTATGCACAATCTACTTTATGTTCAAATTATGCTAATTTCACACACGTACACAACCAAACTGCCAATTTATTGAACAATAAAATATTAGATCACTGATAAGCAAAAACAAAGCAAAATAAAGCGCTTAGCGCATAAAAAAAGGACAAAAATTTGTCCTTTTTTCATCATTTTGCTGTGAATATAAACAACTGAAATCATTTTGTTTATTTTAACAACATCTTATCCACCTGCTTATCAACACGGTTATCCACCCAGTTATAAACAAAGTTATCCACAATCTTATGTGAAAAATAGGATGAAAACACTAAACTTCTGTTGCACCAACTTTCGCCAACTCTGCACGCATTTGATCAATTACCATTTTATAATCGGGTTGACCAAAAATCGCTGACCCTGCAACGAACATATCGGCACCTGCTTCGGCAATCTCACGGATATTTGCAGGGCCAACACCACCGTCAACTTCTAAACGAATATCACGACCACTCGCATCAATAATTTGACGTGCTTGACGCAATTTTTCCAAGGTCATTGGAATAAATTTTTGCCCACCGAAACCAGGGTTTACGCTCATTAACAGGATTTGATCAACTTTATCCAAAACATAATCCAGATGATGTAACGGCGTTGCCGGGTTAAAGACTAAACCTGCTTTAGCACCACCCGCCTTAATCAGTTGTAAAGAACGATCAATATGATCTGTTGCTTCTGGATGGAAAGTAATAATGTCTGCACCTGCTTCCAAGAAATCACCAATCATACGATCAACTGGAGAAACCATCAGATGCACATCAATCGGTGCTTTAATCCCATAGCTTTTTAATGCTTTACAGATGCCCGCACCAAAAGTAAGGTTTGGTACATAATGGTTATCCATCACATCAAAATGCACAACGTCTGCACCCGCAGCTAGAACCTTTTCTACATCTTCACCTAAACGTGCAAAATCAGCAGATAAAATCGAAGGAGCAATTAAATAAGGCTTGGACATGGATGACCTGGCAAACTCTGAGAAAATAATCTAGAGATTATAGCAAATTCATCGCACTTAGGTTTGTTACAAAGTCATTATTACAGCATTGCAAACTTGCAACAGCACGTTGCATGAATACTATTTTTAATCTCAGATGATTTTGTTATTTTTAACGATGAAAAAAGTAGAATATGACCTTAAGACATGAATAGCACAACACAGATTACAACAGATGAAGCAAAACGAATTAGTAAGCGCTTGCTCAATCACTGGAAGCATAAATTTGAAGTGGCTGAAACAGAAGCATACTCAAAAATTTTCATGCCGACTGCAACAGTCACACTTACATCACGTGAGCAATCTTTAGATGTAATGATTGAAAACCAACAAGACAACGTCGAACATCTAGAACAAGTCGTGATTGACCATTTAAATCGTATGGCTCAGCAGGAGTTTATTGTTGAGTGGCAACATCATTAAGAAGCTCGAAAGAGCTTCTTTTTTAATTCATTACTTTTTCGAGTTGAATTATATGGATATGGAGCTGTAAGCGATCATTTTCAATCCGAAATCTATCTAATTTTTCGAAAATATCTGATGTCATATCTTTATCAATAAGCCATAACGTTGAAGTTAAGGCGGTACGCTGAAGTATCCATCTTAAAACGACTGTTAGCCACTTTAATCTGCAAAGTTGTACTCTGCACTTTTACCACCCCTTTTTCAAGCACTACACGACAGCCCCATCGCCCGAAGGTTTTTGACTCTACCATAAAGATCACACCCGACTCTTGGTGAGGGAGATTAAGACCATGCTCCTTGGCGAAGGCACTCAATGCTGCAACTGACATACCAAAAGTAATTTCACCACAGGTTTGGCGCATACGGCTCTCAGCGCTACCAAAGGAATACGAGCAATAAGAGATACTACCAACAATAAGGAGACCTATCATCAGATTTGCTACTTTACTGAATTTGCTCACGAACTTTCCTTAGTGGGAACGTTGGAGCTAAAACACTCTACTGAAAGCATCCACCTTGAACGACTTGTTAGGTTGCACTCATGATTTCTAGATTCCCATCTACAAATCCGATTACAACGGCTCTGGCACCCCTAAGAACTAGAGCTCCTTGTCTTTCAGTGGTTAAGTAATTCTCAATTAGAGTTCTCATCATTGCTAGGCACTCCTCCCAATCGCCTGCACAAATAGATAAGGGAATGTCTATGCCACGGACAGTGGGTACGAAATCCTCATTACATGCCCAATCTTCATCGTTAAGATCAAAGGAAGCTGATCCTATAAGCTCTATTCTATATGGCTCATAAAGATTAAAAGAGTAAGCGATAACTCTTTCTAGAATGGATTCTGAAAGGCAGAGATCTATCCAATTAAAAAACTCCTCTCTGAAATTCACACCGAAATCTCCGTTCAATCTAACTACAGATATATGGCATAACTACCATATAATTAAAAAAAGATATCGCACAATTTTTCTTTTCATTTCGTGGCATTACTCTATCTAACAATTTAGCCTACATATCAAATGGACTACAAAATACTCTTAATGCTTTTCTAACTGAATCGCATGGAATTGCAGATGATCATTGATAAAACTTTGAATAAAGTAATACCCATGATCATAGCCCTTGTGTTGGCGTAGGGTTAAATGTTGCCCTGCATCTAGGCAAGCTTGCTTAAATTTTTCAGGGTTTAATTGAGCATAAAACTGATCGTCTAGACCTTGATCAATTAAAATTTCCTCAAAGATTCCACCCTTTTGCTGAACTAAAGCGGTTGCATCATGCGCTAACCATTGCTGTTGATCCGCACCTAAATATTGGCTAAATGCCTTTTCACCCCATGGGCAAATACTTGGCGCACAAATCGGAGCAAAAGCTGAAACTGATTTAAATTGTTCTGGGTATTTAAATGCCAAGGTTAACGCACCATGTCCACCCATTGAATGTCCAAAAATCCCAATCTGACTTTCGATAATTGGAAATGCTTGTAAAACGTGTGCGTAGAGTTCATCAACCAAATAAGACTCCATTTGGTAATGTTCAGCCCAAGGTTGTTGAATTGCATTGATATAAAAGCCTGCACCCTGACCAATATCCCAATGATCACCTTGTGCAACGCCCTCCCCACGCGGAGAAGTATCAGGGCTAATTAAAATCAGACTCAGTCGAGCAGCCATACGCTGTGCATGTGCTTTAATTGCAAAGGTCTCTTCAGTACAAGTCAAACCTGCAAGATAGAATAATGCTGAACAAGGCTTTCCTTCTAAAGCAGCAGGAGGTAAATACACTCCAACTTTGGTTAAACCGTTAAGATGCTGTGATTCCAGTTGATAAATACGCTGTTCACCCTCAAAACAACGATTTTTTTGCAGTAGCTGCATGTTGATTATCCTGTGTTTTTGTAATGTCTGTTGTTGTGATATTTTGTGTTGGGAATAGATACGGCTCAAGTTGTGGCAACATCAATTCCATGTTACGACCAATGGCCCATTGCGGTTCAGATGGTTCAAATCCTTGCGCGGTTTCCCACTGTGTCACAGTTTGCTTAGACTGATCAAATGCTTTTTTGATTGAGGATTGCTCACGCATCGCTAAATCAAAGAAAGCTCGACCGAAGTAAGTATAATCTGCTTCATTATTACAGCCAAAAGAGGTTTTATCTGCTGCTGAAGCGGTAATAATTAAAGTTTCAGGCGACTGTAATGCAGGAATGAAGCTCCCCGAATAACACGCTGAAATAACAATAACGCGCCAACGAATACCTGACTTATCGAGCGTTTCACGTAGCCATTTTGGATCGACTTGCCCCAACTCTAAAGGTGCATTTTCAATTTCAAAGTGATTACGCTCGCCATGCGATGTCATATACAGGAATAACACATCACTATCACGATTCATCTGCTGCCCAATACGGCGCAAAGCCAACTCAATACTGGTTTTAGAGGCAATCGGAACATCTAAACGTGTCGCAGAATTATTAATCAACATAATAGAACGACCAAACGTTCCAAAACGTGTATCAAACTGCTCTCTGATGCGCTCAATCTCAGATTTGAATACATCAGCATAGCTATCCCCTGCGACACCCATAAAATACCAGTGGCTTTTCGCAATATCTCCATATTGGATTTGATCTAATGCTTTATCCAACACATGACTTTGCGCATAAAAAGCATCTTCAGCAAAACTTGGTGGGGTTTCTTCAACTTTCCAAATCGGCTGATCTTTTACCGAGAGTTGCCAAACCACCATCGTTGCAATCGTTGCCACAAAGACTAAGGCACGTTCCCACCACGGCCAATTTAATGCCCGTGAAAATACCCAAATCACAGCCAGACTTTGCCAGACAAATAGTCCAACAAACAAAGGCGGCAAGAAACCGTTATAGATGGTATCGGGAATAAAATTAAGATAGCCGTTTGAACCTAAATATTGAATCAAACACTGTAACAATAAGATATTGGTATCAAGCACTAACCACAATAACGCAGGTACAAGCATCAAACGGGTTTGATTCATACGTTGCGAAAGGAAAATACCCACAATTAAGGCAATAAAAGGCCAAAGTGCATAACCAATCAATCCTTGTGGATTGAATTCACCAATTTGCCCTGCCACCAACCAACTATAAAGTGAGTTGGTACATCCACCTAAGATCCCCCAGATAATGAGTTGAGTAATTGATGGATGGACAACCTGTAAGGAACGTCGAGACCCAAGGAACAACCACATTCCAGCAATTTGGTTACTTTTAAAATCATGCCAGATATTAATGGAGGGTTTAAGGTCTATCATAAAATTCTTCGGGTGTTTCTCTTTTTAAGCCTAAACTGAAAATATGTTCATCTTTTATAAAATGAATATCGCTTTTCCCAAAAAGGTACGATGTACCATTCTCATTTAAGCTCGACAAGAATTTTTTATCAATCATGCTTTTGCACTATATCACAAATCTTTACCGAGCATTGACCTAAGCTAAACAATCAGTTGGATCAAAGTTAAATTGAACCTTTGGGAAAATATGCATCAAAACGGCAGGCATCACCTAACCATTGGTGATCAGGTGTTTGATCTGCCAGATAAACTGCATGTCGTGGGCGCTTAACGATAACGCGCTTTGCGATCTTATGGGCAAGATGTAACAACTCATCCCCTAAGTCCATTTCACCATCTTCAGGTAATAACAGATGCAGTAATTGCATTTGCTTTTTGACTTGTGCTTGCTTCTTTTGCACTTGATGATTTTGATCTCGCTGTGGAAACATCGGGTCTAAATACACCACATCCACTCGCTCGCCTTGCTGTTCTAATCCATGTAGATAGCAATTTGAATCGGCATGAATAAGTTGAATCCGCTGCATAACAGACTGCAAAAATGGATCGTGTTCCGCTTGAGTTTTCGTATATTCCAATAACACAAATAGGATCGGATGACGTTCAACCAAACGGACATCAGCACCAAGATAAGCCATCAATAAACTATCATGACCTAAGCCTGCGGTTGCATCAATCAAGCTAGGCTTTTCACCCAATTGACATGCTCTCGCAATCATTTCAGATTTCAAACTGGCGCGCTTTAAACGAGGAATCTCAGCATGCCAATCAGGTTGCATTTTCATTCCATTGGCAGCAAGACTGAGTCCATCCTCATCTAAAACCAAAGCCATTTCTGGATTCAGACGAAGGAAACGTGCATTCACTTTCTCAACGATTTGACCTTTGAGTTCGACATCCAAACTCGCTAAACGGGTTTGAAGTTGTTGAAATTGCTCTGCATACTCAGTCTGATACCAACAGATCATTTGCATTACCAATGCACCCAACCTGTCCACCATGTCGCCAAAATAAATAAACCAAAGACAATACGATAGTAAGCAAAGGCTGTGAAATCATGCTTAGAGACATAACGAATTAATGCACGAATCACGATCAAAGCTGAAACAAAGGCAACAATAATTCCAACTGCTAAAATAGCCATATCATTACTATGTAATTCATGACGCATTTTATACATATCCAGTAAGCCTGCACCCATCAACACAGGAATACCAAGGAAGAATGAAAATTCAGCTGCTGCTTTACGTGAAATACCTAAGAACAATGAACCAATAATGGTTGAACCAGAACGTGAA
This sequence comes from Acinetobacter tjernbergiae DSM 14971 = CIP 107465, assembly GCF_000374425.1. Lineage (GTDB taxonomy): Bacteria > Pseudomonadota > Gammaproteobacteria > Pseudomonadales > Moraxellaceae > Acinetobacter > Acinetobacter tjernbergiae. The sequence continues at coordinate 156,821 of NZ_KB894358.1, forward strand.
GTCCCTGGAATTAACGCAAAACATTGAATCAGACCAATCAACGCGGCTTGCTTGAAGGTCAAATCCTCAACTTCAGGGCTTATGACCTGATGTTGACGACGTTCAGCCCATAAAATAATGAAACCACCAACAATTAATGCAATTGCAACCGTAACTGCATTAAACAAATAAGCCTTTACCACGTCACCAAAGGTCAAGCCAATAATCACAATTGGAATAGAGGCGATGATTAAATTAAGGCTTAAACGGCGACCTTGTTCTTGTCCTGTGAGTGCGCCAATTAATGCCCCCCACAGTTTGCCCCAATATTCATAGATTACCGCTGCAATCGCACCAATTTGCACAGCAACTGCAAACATTTCTCGTTTTTCAAGCGTCCAAAAATCTAGCAATTGTCCAGCTAGAATTAGATGTCCTGTACTTGAGATTGGTAGAAATTCAGTAATCCCTTCTACCAAACCCATAATTGCTGCTTTAAATAGCAATAAAAGATCCATAATTAACCTTAATTCGCTTTACCTTGTTCTGGAATTTTTTTCCACGCATCATCACGTAAATACACCGGGAGTGCATGCTCAGCATCAACCCATTTTTGCTGCGCTGCATAAATTCGAGCAATTGTTGCAATATCCTGCGCAGTTGCTCTGATTTCTGGGATAGACGTTTTCAGAATGGAAGCCTCTTGCGAGTCTATTTGATTTGGCTTAACCAGTTCTGAACCTGAGCCAATCGCCGTGAATTTACAATATGCCGCAGCTTGCTGATAATTTAATAATTTTTCTTCATCGACTGCTTGCATGATGCCATGTTCATCAACGCTAAAATTAGCAATATAAACTTCTTGCATACGTGCATCGAGAACAGCTGTAACCTGCTGTAATCCTGTCAAACGATATGCAGCTTGCGCCAACGCTTGCAAGCTTGATACAGGAATAACAGGCAAATCTTGTGACCATGCCAATGCTTGGGCAACAGCCGCATTGATACGCACACCACTAAATGAACCTGGCCCGCGACTAAATGCGATTGCGGTTAAATCGGCTAACTGAGTTTGAGTTTGCAGTAAAGCTTGCTCAGTTAAAGGCAAAATCGTTTGGGTTTGTGCTTTTGGTCGCTCATCTAATTGAAAATAGAGTTCTTCAACATCATCAATCAATGAAACAGAACAGTGCTCATTTGCAGTTTCCAATGCAAGCAACTTCATGCAAAAACCTTAGTCTAAAAGAGATAAAAAACGTCGAGTATCATACCCCACTCAAGCGCCCTAAGCGAGTTATTGGCTTTTGCTAGATACAAAAAAGCCAAGTCTATACTTGGCTAAATTTAAATCTAGTTTAGCTTAAAATCATTCGAAGCTAAATTCTTCCAATGCTAAGAAATTTTTATAATGTTCCGCATAATGTAAAGCGCTCAAGCGTAATCGTGCAGCGCCATGCTCATCTAAAGTCTTAATCACTTTTCCTGGTGATCCCATCACCACAGAATTATCAGGGATAACTTTACCCTCAGGAATCAACGCATTTGCACCGATAATACAATTTTTACCAATCACCGCATTATTCAAAATTACCGCATTGATACCGATTAAAGAATTATCTCCAATCGTACAACCATGTAACATCGCTTGATGCCCCACCGTCACATAATCGCCAATATTCAGTTCAATGCCTGCATCGGTATGTAAAACTGCATTTTCTTGAATATTCGAAAAATTTCCAATCCGAATAATACTATTATCCGCTCGTACAACTGCACCAAACCAAATACTGACTCGACGCCCCAATTCAGCTTGACCAATCACTGTCGCAGTTGGTGCAATCCAGCCATCCCAAGGTTCATGTAATGCTTTTGGACTCAATCCCTGATAGGTATACATCATGACAAAACACCCAATTTAAATAAAAGATAACTAAAACTTAGATAATCCAAAATGCGGTGGATTCACTAAAAAAGGCCATTTCTTTTGATGCCCAAGCCCATACTGAAATAACGATACCAACATACGAGCGGTTAAACCCCAAACAATTTCATTTTCCACTTGCATGCTTGGAAAATAAATGGATTGTCGAACTAAACGTACTTCATAGGGTAAAGGGGGTGCATCAATTAATTGCTGTAACGGCGCAAAAAAAATACGATCAATCTCTGTAGGTTGAGCAATTAAGTCCACCTCCGCAGGGATTAATCCTACAATCGGTTTCACAGATAAACCGCTACGGGCTCGTTGTATCGGCAAATCACCCAACAATTTGACGTCAAAAGGATTAAGTGCTGTTTCTTCCTGTGCCTCACGCAAAGCCACCACAATATTACTGGTATCACTTGGATCACGTTTACCCCCCGGAAAAGAGACCTCTCCTGCATGTTGCGATAAATGAATCGAACGACGTGTGAGTAAAACTTTCGGTTGAGGCTCTTGTGTAATCGCAATTAAAACAGCTGCATCAGCTTGTTGGATTCGTTTGGAAAAACGCAACCGTTGTTGTAAAAGCTGTATTAACGATGGTTCTTCCATATGACTCATCTCTTTTTCTCTTTTTCCTTACAAATCATCATAACTGAAATTTTAATGACAATCATAGATCATGATGCGAAGTGATAAAAATTCAGTTATGCTGAGTTATCTCTATGGTTGATGATAATTATGAGCTTTTGCGTTGCGTGTGGACATCAAACTGAAGCAAAAATCCCGCTAGGCGATCATAAAACACGGCTTGTCTGTACACACTGTGGCAACATCCACTATGAAAATCCGAAAGTCATTTGTGGAGCATTGGCCATTTGGGATGATAAGGTGTTACTTTGTCGACGTGCTATCGAACCTCGTTATGGACTATGGACACTTCCTGCGGGTTACATGGAATTATTTGAAACCATGGAGCAAGGTGCTGCACGTGAAACACGTGAGGAAGCTGAAGCCGAAGTTGACATTGAACAACTGTACTGTATGTATAATATTCCGCGTATTGGGCAGATTTATGTGCTGTTCAAAGCACAGATAAAACAAGGTTTATTTGGTGCAGGGGAAGAAAGCCTCGAATGCCGTTTATTTGAAGAACATGAAATTCCGTGGACAGAACTCGCATTTCCGAGTGTAGAGCAGACTTTAAAACATTATTTCTCAGATCGTAAGCAAGGGGTATTCCCCTCTCATCTAGAAACATTAGGTACACGTTTAGATCATACGGGTTAAATAAAAAAAGACCGCTGATTGCGGTCTTTTTTATCTTTAATTTAAGCTTTTATTTTAATTGCTTTACAAGCTGGAATAGTTTGATCTGCAATCTTAATATTTACAGTACCTGAATAACGTTTTGCTAACTCACGCTCTTCTGTTGTAGGTGCTATATAACCATTTCTTTCTGTATCATCTTTTAACTTGTCATACAAATTATTATAAACTAATTGATAGCCTGCATATACATTAGACCATACCACAGTCTTGTCTTTAAAATTACTTAAGTTGATTCCTGTTGGTTGTCCTGCTAGTAAATTATGTAGATTAATTTTAGCACCTGTCCCCGTACTGAGATTTAATCCAAATAAGACACCATCAACATTCCCAAACTTCGGATTAGAGAAAATCATCCGTACTGTCAAAGATTTATCAGTTGCTGAGAAGGATGTTCCACCAGTTGTACCAATACGATACTGGATTTGATCATTACTATCAGTAATTGTTCCATCCGAATTTAAAGTTTTAACAGTACCACACACACCCGTCATATTAGTTGACGTTGAATTATTCTTGATATCCGTACGAATATCACCATTCTCATCAATAACAATTCCTATATCGACACCAGGTATATTCGACTCCTCAAACTTAAAGTTTAAGGTTGCATATAATGGGAAGATATATGACTGGTTAGCTTTAACATTTTTTTCCGTCTTAAAAACATCTTTAGCTAAATAACTAACAGGATTAACTTTGACAATATCGATCACACCTTTATATGTTTGATTGGCAATTGTATGCTGCCATGAACCTAAATGAGTTGTATCAACTGTATCACTGTCCTTTATTTTTGTTAATTCTCTATAAATAGCTTCAGTTCCAGTAATGGTCGTACCATTCAGAATCTTCCCTTTCTGAATGATTAAATCTTCAGCAACATTATTATTAAAGCTAAAATGTAATGGTTGATTCGGATTAAGCGTTCTAGTAATCGGGTTAAGCCAAGCATTCTGTGGATTAACATTCATTTTTACTGGTTTAACTTTAGTTGTTAAAATATAAGGAGCTAACACGATATCTTTTATTATTGTTGCGGGACCTTTCCACTGCTGCCCGTATCCAAGAATATATCCTTGACGGTCTGATAATAATAAAAAACTCCCCATCGAATGTAACAAATTACTCTGATTTCCATTAGTACATGCTGTATATGTACTCTTATTACATCCAAAAAAACCATCTGGTCTAGCTGTTGTCGTAGCGACACCATCACCACTGGCTTTTGCAACTGGTGGATCAGCTTGCCAAACGCCTGTATTGGACACATTTAGGAGCTGTATCAATATTTCAAATGCTTGTTGCTTAGAAAGATTGTCCACTTTTAACCATGGTTTTAATATATCTATATATTCACCACTAGAAAGCTCTTGAACACCAATATCCTTTGAAACATCTATCAATTTATCTTTTTTATCTTGAGTTAGTTCAGTGAGCTGAATATCCCCAGCCACATTATCTTCTCTTTCAATACCTAAACCTTGAAAAATATTGATTAAAGCTAAAGCAACATGAATAGTTTCATCATCAATATCAAGCGCAGTGGGTGTTTTTCCTGTAAGTGCTGCAGCTAAATCAATTAAACGTATTCTGGGTGGAGTTGCTAGTTTTAATTTGGAAATATCATCTAATTTAATAGTTCCTAAACTAATTTTACGTGGGCTCTTCCCTTGAATATAAAATGTGACATTGTCGCCTAATTTACATGCGCCAGTAGCAATATTCCCAACTATCTTTGTCGCAAAATGATTTACTTTATCGGTACTACAATCAAAATTAAGTCCAGCAATTGGATAATCTACTACAAAAGATAAACAGTCAGTCGCAGAAACATCACAACTTGTATTTTCTGTAATACCATTAACACCATTATTTGGATTTTCATTAATATTGGCGCTTTCGCCACCACAACCATTCAATAAAATTGCAATTGTTGATAATGCAAATGGTAATAATATTTTCCTATTCATACTTTATATATCCTAAATTCTTGTTACTGTAAGACAGAAATACGCACCTGTCCCTGATTAGAAAGTTCTTTTTCTGAAACATCCACAGCAGAAGCTAAAGGTGTAATCATCATATAATATGCATTGGCAGGAACTTTTATTATTCCTTGTATCGCAGCATGTTGAAACAAAGTCGCTGTTGTACTTCCATTTTTAAATCCACTTACACCTTCTTGAATACAACCGTTTTCATCAAGAAATACAACTAATGGCCAATAATAATGTGGTTTTTCATTACTTGATGCATAAGAATCGATTTGCATAAACTGAATTGAACTGTCTAATTTAACCAATTCGTATTCAAATTTTTCCTTCAATGGCTTCGTCGGCCAAAGCCCAATTTCCTTTTGAGGTGTCAACGTTTTAATAGATTTGGAATAGTCTTTTATGAAACAACGATCATTCTCAAATGCCAAAGCTAACTCTTGAGGAGATAAGCGTATATAATTTTTTGACAAACTAATAGGCGCATTTGATTGCTGTGCTTTATTCATAAACTTATCTAATACGGAACGACTAATCCCTTTTTTACGTTCAATCGTTTCTAATCGACCAGTACCATCTGGCATCATATAAAAGCGTTTTTTACCTTCTAAATTGAACTCTTGATTCTCTAAATATTCGTTATTTACATATTCAATTCCATCAACGCTAGAAAAAGCAGCACTATTTAGCTCAGTATCACTATTGGAATTAATATCAGAGGTTTCTTTATTCAAAGATTTAGAAGGGTCTTTTTTTTCGGAAATTATAACTTTCGCATCTTCCTGAGCGTTTATTTGACTTTTCCCAAATTGTTTTAACTGATTAGTTTCAGAATGTTCTACCAGACTATTTTCCTTAGTCTGGTTCATCGTGCTGACAGTATTAAGATTTACATCTTTTGTCAATGGCACTGTCAATTCAAAGCGAGGATTGACCGGAGTCTTTGTTACGACTGCTTGTTTTTCAAAACTTTCTCGCTTAGCTTCAGGTACATTATTCGACTGTTTTGATTTATCCGCAACATTACGGTTGTGTATAAGTTCAGAGGAATTTTTTGATATTTTTTTAGGCACAATCATTGGCCGGCCATCAGGACCAATGATTGTGTAAAAACCATCTGCATATAAATTTGATCCATTTGCTAATAATATGCATAAACTCAACATAGCAAATTTAGATCGACTCATCATTTTCTTTTGCATTACCATCTTGTTCTATAGTTAATACCAAGTAAAGTTACTTTAGTATTTGTTTTAACATCCAAACCAGCATATGGATTTAATAAAATATTACCGACACCAGTTTGATTTGACAAACTACTTGTATTTGCCGGAATATCATCACGACTACGCAAAAAGCCTAGCGATAAATCTAAATCAGTATCTTGATCAAAACGGTAACCAATCCCCAAGCCAAACAATTGTGCATTATTAATTGGCACCATTGTGTTTCGCTTATCATCTGGAATTGAACTTGTTCGTGGTTCATATCCCATACGCAACTTCAAACGATCCGTTGCTGAATACTCAAAACCAATCCCCCAACGCCATGATGACTGGAATTTCAAAGGCAATGCTAATGAACGATCTGTCACATCTGCTGATAATAGTTTTGCAACTTTCAATAATGAAATTTGTCTATCAAATTCAAACTTAAATTTGTCCCATGCAGAGAAGTCGGTCCAACCAACATCAAAGTTCATTTGTAAATCAGGGAAAATATTATATTTTATCCCTGCTTTAAAATGTTGTGGATATTTAAAATCCATAGCAACTAAACCAGATTCAACATCTGGAACATAGCCAGGTAATCCGAGAATCGCAGCTAGAATTTGTCCAGTTGCAGAAGAATTAAGACCTGCCACCAATTGTTGCGGAGCAGTTGCGTTATTAATTAAATATTTTCCATGCAATCGCATTTTCGCTTCGCTTTGGTAAACCATACCAAAGCTAAAATCATCTGTCGGTTCCCAAAGTACACCTAAGTTATAGCTTGGACTAAGTGACTGCTCTAGCGAAACATCTAATGAGCCCATTTTATTAAATGGATTCATACCCTCCTTTGCATTACACATACCAAATAACAATAGGTCAGTGATAATATCGCCATTATCTTTAAAGGGTCCACAAACAACTTCATCGACCATACGCAAGACCCCAATCATTTCATTTGGGAAGCGCAGGTCTGTTTTCATTGCAATTGCTTGATAAGACATACCAAAAGATGCACCAATCGAAAGGTGATCATTTACTTGATAAGCAAAGGATGGAGAGAGATAAGTGATACGCTCTAAGGCAACCTGTTGTCCCATATAATTACTAGGGTTACCATCTTCTGCTCCAAAACCTGCCACTAAAGGTGCATATATTGCTGTAGCATAGGTTACTTTTGAACCTGGAGGTTTATAGGCAATACCTGCGGTTGGTGCAGCTAAAGGAGAATTTGGTCCTAAATCTACAATCTTTTTAAGAATCGGCACATAAATACTTGCATATTCAACGTCCCCACTCACCGTACCTTTAAAATCCGTACAAATATTAGAGTCGACCTCAGGTCCATCATTACATACGAGTGGATCATCTGAATAACCAAAAACATTATATCCCGCTGGGGCAGAATAGTCTCTTTTGATTGCAAAGTTCGCTAAAATACCTTGTACATCGGTTTGTAAGCCATCAATTTTCGTCAATGCAGCTGGGTTAAAATGTACAGCACTAATTCCAGGAGGATCTGCAGTAACGGCATTTCCCAATGCAAGAGACCTTAAATCAACCGATAAATCTTGCCCCAATTGGGCATTTGCAATATTTGATAGTCCTGCAACAAAAATAGCTATCGCTAAAGGACATAACTTAGGATATTTCACCATTACATCTCCTTAGCGTATTTTTTTGCCAAAACCTATGATATCTAACGGGAATGATAATCCTAGAGATACATCTGGCGCATCTTCTGTTAATCCAATACCAACCGTTCCATTCACAATAGTTTCTGGCGATACTCTCACACCAAGAGCAAATGACAACATTGCACTACTTTGATCGGCTGACTGATAGCTCTCGCCATTTTTAAAATAGAATTTTGCGCCTGTATTAAAGCTTTGTTGATACGACATGGTTAGTGATACATCATAGTTAAATGAGTACGCAAAACCGAAAGAAAAACCACCACTTAAACCTGGATCAAAACTCTCCAACGTACGTGAACCACGTAATTGATTTAAACCTGTTTCTTTTAAACCATAGTTTGCTGAAACCGAGCTAAAAAGAACTACTGGATCAATATATTTACGAGTACTTGCTCCAACCCCAGCAGAATAATAGCCTTTACCTGTTGATAGTTCATCGATACCAATTTCATATGGACTATCACCTGTTTTAGTTGATAAATTACCAAATAAGACTAAAGGAAGACGACCTTGTTTTAACGGGAATGGTTCCCAACGAGCACCAAATGAAATATCACCAAGACCAGCTGTAGTTGTATCCTGTAATAGATCTTTTTTAGCCATCAATGGGATGGATGTAGAAAGTGTGAGATTATCCAAAAAACCATATTGAACAGTGAACGTATTTGTCAATGTATGATTCGCATCTTCTTCAACACGTAATCGAGCTAATGCACTCGTACTATCACTCGTTGCTAAATCAATTCGACTATCACGATAATAAGTATAATCAATATCATAGTAAGACGAAAAAACACCTGTCTTGATTAAAGAATACTGACGCTCATTGGAAGTGAATACTTCTTGCAAATTTGTTTCTTTAGTTGCATCACCTTCTTGCTTTTGCAAGGCATTAGCTGCTTGATTTGCATCACTTCCTGCTGATGAGCTAGTATCACTCGTTTTCGTAACTGAAGCATCAGTATCAGATGATGCTTGAACTTGCTCAGTTGGGTTGACTGGAGGTTGCTCTTCCGCATAAATTACTGAAGTGATTGTGCTTAAACTTAACGCCAGCACACTCATGTTCATCCATTGATTATTCATTATGACGTCCTACTTATGCATTTAATTTACTAAAATTTAGATGATTATTTACGCTTATAGTACATTCGCATATAAGTCGTGATTGGCTTATTGTAGTTATCAGACTTTGGGTCAGAATCCAATACACGACGCATAGTTGATGCTTTATCTGCAATACGCTCAATTTTTTGATTTGGAAACTGAATTTCAGCTAGAGCATATCTATTTATTGTAGCATCGTCGACATGTCGCATATCAGCATCCTGCAATGCCAATAAATCCTTACGATATTGCTCAGGCACATCAATAATAAATAACGTATTATTATCCCAAATCTCTTTAAAACGAGACTCATCAAAACTAATATTACCTAGCGATGGATCTGCGACATAAACTCGTCCATCTTTATATGCTTTATATACGACAAAATGCTTAAAACCTGCATAAGTAATCGGAACAATTGCGGGTTGCTTAAGAGCAGTTAAATCAGAAAATTCACCGCGATAACCACCACTATTTAAACCTAGAGCTGTTACAAACCGTTTCATATCTAAAAGAGAAAAACTTCTTCGCTCAATAATACGTTGGTATTCACCATATTGAAGCAGCCCAGTCATAGTCTGCTGCTCAGTAAGTTTTAAACCACCGTATCCATTTAAAAGAGTAGTTAAAGCTGCAGAACCGCAACTATAATCATAGGCTTGACGAACAATTCCACGAAACTGATCCGCTACGGCAGGCTTAATTGTCACTGCTTCACGATGATTCCGTGTGAATGAAGGATTTCTAGAATCCAAAGTTTCTGTGTAATACACAGTCCCTTCTGGTTTTTTTTCTATTTCGAAGGCTTGCGTTGTAAAGTAATACATCAATGCAGAGCCTAGAGCAATCTCTAACATAATTCTCTTTTCTTAACAGCGGCATTACTTGCCTTATTCATTTTATTCTTAGCGTCCATGACACTACGTCCCTGTCTGTTGAAGATACCTTTTTTTATAAAAAAAAACAGCATTTTTTTAGTTTTTTTTGACGAAATGTAGCAAAACTTAATGTTCAGTAAACTTATAGAACAAATTAGTGATTAATGTTGCATTTCAATAAAAAATCTAAAATAAATTTCATGATTAAAAAATATTTGCCCAATAAAAAAAGCGCATCATGTGCGCTTTTTTTATTAAACTAAAACTTAGTGACCAGAAATTGTGATACGAGTACCAGCAACATCACCTGCACCTACGTTATAGTAAGTTTGCATGCCTTGAACTTCGATATCACCAATTGAACCAGCAGCAGCGCTACCTAACTTAACACTTTGAACATACAAATCAGTTTTCGGAGTAGAAGCACCTGAACCAGTGATAATTTGTAGGAAACCATTACCCGTAGTTGCAGAAGCACCATATACACTTACTTTTGCATTTACAGTTAAATCTGTGCCATTTGCATCAGCAACTTTAATGCTACCGATACGAATTTCACCAGCTGGGCGGCTTGCAGCAGTAGAAGCTGTTGAATTATCCAAAATACCAAGGTTTGTAATTTCTAAACCACCTTGCATAGTTGTATTCAACATGATCATTGCACCTTGAGGAGCAGCACCCAATTGAATATTTGCACTAGTTACGCCAGTTTTTAAAGTTAAACCAGATAAAATTGCATTGTAGTTAGAAGCAGTATCACCACGACGAATGTTACTTGCACTTGTAGCGCCAGAAGCAGAAACACCAATTTCACCGATGTTAATTGTCAAGCCTGAAACTTGTGCAGCAACGTTTAAGAATGCAGAGTTAGCACCACCAACACCAGCATCTGTATCAATCACGATATCAGCTAAGTTGTGTGAAGCTAAAAGTGAAGTAGCATTTGGAGAAATCACGATACCATTAGTAGCTGTAGCACCAGTACCATTTGCTTTAATTACGATTGCACCAGCAACACCAGTACCACCAAAGCCAGCTGTACCAGCTGTACCAGCTGCAGCCAAACCATCGTTATCGTGAATTAAAACTTTTTCGATTTCAATTTTTGAAATACCGATACCTAAATTGATACCGTCTTGACCTGTTGCAGCGCTTAGTGCAGCATCATCCATTGACTGCATAGCCATTGCATTTGCGCTAATCGCCATTGAAGAAACTAAAGCTAGTTTAGTAAACATTTTCATTGAGCACTCTCCCAAGAGCATTTATTTTTTGACTTACACTACTCTAAACTGTCCACTGTCGTTTTTTTCTTAATGACAACTTGAACTTCCGATCCTTGAGTAGTTCGCTTAGCAAGTACTAAATTACAGGTTTGTTATTTTATGTTCAACTCCTGTTAACCGTTTTTTGTACACAACCCGATAAACGGCATTAGCAATGTTAGATCTTTAATTCTTCTTCATTTAGCAACATCAAGAAAGATCTAAATATTTTAACCACCTTTTTTTACTTGCAGGTAATATCTGATAAAAATCTCCACTTGTCGACTAAATACACCCGTTATCAAAATACAAACAAAATCTCTTTTTTATAATGAAATTTGAAATAAAATACATTTTAAAGCAACTTAATAGCCCAAAAAATTAAATATTAAACAGCTTTCAAGACTATAAAAGATCAGTAGAATTTTTATGATTGTAGTACAATTCATTTTTCTAAATGTATGTGAATGCACTTTCGTTTTATGTCTTATTTTCAGCAAAAGCTTAACACGCAACTCACTTCTGCATTTGATCTACTTTCACAACTTTGTGATATGACAGGTCTCATCTATTTACATGATCAAAACAGCCCTATTATCGCTTTTTTACCGCAAAAATTTTTATTATTTCAACAATCAATACTCAAGCAATTCCATCAAACTGAATTTAATCAATATATACAAACTGAAACAGTATCAATTATAGATTTTTCAAGCTTTGATTCAAAGCAAGCCCCCCAAAGTGACACTTGCTTCAATGGAGGATATATTGGTTTTTTTAGTTATGACTATAGTGCAAATCAGTTTGTAGATGTCACTCATCATCTGCAACCTAATTTCTTCTTAGGTCAATACACGACCTTTTTAAAATTTCATGAGAACGAATGGTACTTTTATAGCGACGATCAAGATCAGAATATTTACGAGCAAATATCGATATTGCTCAATAAACCGATGAGAAAAAAGCTAAATCCGCTTTCTTTAGTTGAAAAATGCCACCCTCGCTGGTCGAAACAACAATATATACAAGCATTCGATCAAGTTCAGGAATATATTAAAGCAGGTGATTGTTATCAAATTAATCTAACTCAAGAGTTCATTGCAACTGCTCAAGGTTCATTATTAGATCAAGCACAAAACTTATGGGAGCTTACTCATGCCCCTTATGCAGGTTATCTGAAAATAGATGATTTTGAGCTGCTCAGCTGTTCACCAGAACTGTTTATTGAATTTCAAGCAAATCGAAAAATTAAAACACGTCCAATCAAAGGCACTATGCCGCGTTTTGAAGATGATCAACAAGACCAAATATCAAAAAATAAACTCAGTCAATCTGAAAAAGATCAGGCTGAAAACGTCATGATTGTTGACTTACTCCGCAATGATTTAAGTGTGTATGCTGAAATAGGCTCTGTTGAGACAACAAAATTATTTGAAATTGAAAGCTTCAATCAAGTACACCATATGGTGAGTGAAATCACAGCAGTATTAAAAGAAGATGTTAATCCAATAGAGATGTTATTGTCGGCACTCCCTGGTGGTTCGATTACAGGTGCACCAAAAATTCGTGCCATGCAAATTATTGAAGAATTAGAAGGTGCTCCACGTGGTGCTTATTGTGGCAGTTTAGGCTATTTTAATTTTGATGGAACAGGTCGTTGGAACATTCTGATCCGTAGCATCCAAAAGTATCAAGATCAATTATCGTTATGGGCTGGCGGTGGTATTACCATCGCATCTAATGCAGAAGCCGAATATCAAGAATGCTTCGATAAAATTTCTGCCATGCTTGATTTAATCAATACATGGCAGATGTCTGAAAACTAAATCTCAATATAGATTTATAAAACTTTCGTTTTAAGGGTATCCACTAGACGTTGGTTTTGTTCATCTGTACCAACCGTGATACGCAAGAATTGATTAATGCGTGGTTTATTGAAATAACGAACAATAATCCCCTGCTCACGGAGTTGTTGTGCAAGCTGTGCAGCATCATGTTGTGGGTGAGTTGCAAAAATAAAATTCGCTTTTGAGGGTAGAACATCAAATCCTAAAGCCGTTAAATCAGCAACCAAGTGTTCACGACTCTCAATCACTTTTGTACATTGAGCTTCAAAATAGCTTTGATCTTCGAAGGAGGCAACTGCAGCTGCAATCGCAAAACGATCAATTGGATACGAGTTAAAACTATTCTTTACAGCTTCAAGTGCGGCAATCAAATGAGATTGTGCGATCGCAAATCCAACACGCAAGCCAGCCAATGACCGTGATTTTGATGTCGTTTGGCAAACCACTAGATTTTCATATTGATTGACCAATTGAACTGCTGATTCTGCACCAAAATCCACATAGGCTTCATCAATCACAATTACTCGATCAGGATTGGCTTTTAACACCTGTTCAATTTGATCTAAGCCTAATGCAATACTCGTCGGTGCATTCGGATTAGTAATGATAATACCGCCATTTTCCTGTTCATAATCCGATACATCAATTTCGAATTTTTCATTCAATGGAATCTGCTTGGTTTGAGTTCCAAAAAACTGGCTATAAACAGGATAAAAACTATAGGTAATATCAGGATAAAGAATCGGCTCTTTCTGAATAAAAAAAGCTTTAAAAATATGTGCTAGGACTTCATCCGACCCATTACCAACAAAAACTTGTTCAATGCCAACATGCTGCTGTTTGGCAATAGCTTGCTTTAGAGCAGTTGCATCTGGGTCTGGATAGAGACGCAGAGCATCCGCGTTATTCACTAAAACAGATTGGACAGCTTCCACAACTTTGGGTGATGGTGGATATGGATTTTCATTAGTATTGAGTTTAAGTAAGTTCTGAATCTTAGGCTGCTCACCAGGTACATATGGCTCAAGCTCACGAACTTCTGGACTCCAAAAACGCATTTGTTCTGCTGTAACCGTCATTGTTCTACTCTCATATATCTCAAAAAAGGGGCTTTTATCAGCCCCCATCTATTCTTCGAATCAGTTATTGATAGCGATAGCGTGCCGAGCGTGCATGGGCATCAAGATTTTCTTCAACAGCAAGGACATCGGCGGTTTTCGCCAAGGTTTTAACCCCTTCTTTTGAGCACATAATCAGACTTGAACGTTTCTGGAAATCATAGACACCAAGCGGTGAAGAAAAACGTGCTGTACCAGAGGTCGGCAAGACATGGTTTGGACCAGCACAATAGTCACCAATCGCTTCAGGCGTATAGCGCCCCATAAAGATCGCACCCGCATGACGAATCTCTTGACTCATTAATTCTGCCTCATCGAGACATAATTCCAAATGCTCTGGAGCAACCTGATTAATGAGTTCAACCGCTTCTGCACGATCTTTAACAAGAATCAATGCACCACGATTTTGAATCGAAGTTCGAGCAATCTCTGCTTTTGGTAGTTCACTTAAATGTTTTTCAATCGCAGCATCAACCGCATTTAAAAGTGCTTCATCCGGAGTAACAAAAATGGCCTGAGCAACAGTATCATGCTCTGCTTGAGACAATACATCCATAGCTAGCCATTCTGCATTATTTTCACCTTCAGCATAAACCAAAATTTCCGAAGGCCCTGCAATCATATCAATACCGACCTGACCAAAAACAGCACGTTTTGCAGCAGCAACGAAACGATTTCCTGGACCTGTAATTTTATCTACCGCAGGAATTGTCTGTGTACCGTAAGCCAATCCAGCAACAGCTTGCGCACCACCAATCGTAAAGACTCGACTCACCCCTGCTAAATAAGCAGCAGCGAGTACCAATGGATTCAATTCACCATTTGGTGCAGGAACAACCATGATAATTTCAGGCACACCTGCCACATGAGCAGGCAAAGCATTCATTAATACTGAAGAAGGATAAGATGCCAACCCACCTGGCACATAAATCCCAACACGATCAAGTGGCGTGACTTTTTGACCTAGTGTATTACCCAACTCATCGACATAAGTCCAACCTTCTTGCTTTTGCGCTTGATGAAAAGTGCGAATACGTTTTGCAGCAAGCTCCAAGGCTTCACGAATTTCAGTACTTAAACCATCAAATGCTATTTTGAGTTGTTCTTGAGTGAGTTCTAGATCTGAGAATTGATGCGCAGGATGTCGATCAAACTGTTGTGTTAATTTAAGTACATGATCGTCACCATACTGACGAACATCAGCAATAATTTGATCTACAGTTTGTATTAATTGAGGATCATTAACTGTTTCAAATGCTAAAAGTTCAGCAAATCGTTGTTTAAAGTTTTGATCCTGAGTCGATAAACGTCGCATCAATTTACCCACAAGGCGAATAAGAGAAGGCTAAGTTTACTCTTTTTCAGGCGACTTGTGGGCATCATCTCTGCAACTATCGTTCAGTCATGATGGAAAATCACGTTTAACGTGATTTGATTGCTTCTTCCAACTGAACCAGAATTGGATTAAGGATCGCTTGCTTACGTTTAAAGCTGGCTTTATTGACAATTAAACGGGAAGAAACTTTGCAAATTTCTTCTAATGGTTCTAAACCATTGGCACGCAGAGTATTCCCCGTATCGACCACATCAACAATATAATCCCCCAAACCGACAAGTGGTGCTAGCTCCATTGAACCATAAAGCTTGATCACATCCACTTGCTCACCTAAGCTTGCATAATATTGACGTGTTAGATTGACGTATTTAGTCGCAATTTTCAAACGACCTTTAGGACGTTCCATACCAACCTTACCAGCAGTCATTAACTTACAATTCGCAATCTTTAGATCAAGTAACTCATAAACATGCTGAGCGCCATGCTCCATCAATACATCTTTACCCGCCACACCAAAATCTGCTGCACCATTCTCAACATAAGTCGGTACATCAGAAGCACGTAAAATCAAAATACGTACTTTTTTATGTGTAGTTGGAAAAATTAATTTACGTGATTTATCAGGATCTTCTAATAAATTAATACCCGCATTCTCAAGTAAAGGTAAGGTTTCTTTTAAGATACGTCCTTTACTGAGTGCTAAGGTTAAACCATGATCAAAATTACCCATTACATCAAAATTTGGATCATCGTTTCTTACGTCATTCATCCTTTCACTCGCTTAATCTGAGCACCTAAACTTTGTAACTTTTCTTCGATTTGTTCGTATCCACGATCAATATGATAGATACGATCAACTAAAGTCTCACCTTCTGCGACTAATGCAGCAAGAACCAAAGAAAATGATGCGCGTAAATCAGTTGCCATAACAGGAGCTGCTTGTAGTGTTTCTACACCAGTCACAACTGCATCATGTCCTTCAACTTGAATGTTCGCACCCATACGAGATAATTCTGGAACATGCATAAAACGATTTTCAAAAATTGTTTCTGAAATCGTTGCAAAACCACGACCAATCACATTGACCGCCATAAGCTGTGCTTGCATATCAGTTGGAAATTCTGGATGGGGCAACGTTCTGAAACTAACTGCTTTAGGACGCTTGCCCTGCATATCCAATTCGATCCAGTCGTCGCCACGAGTCACTTCTGCACCCATTTCTTCAAACTTATCCAATACTGCTTCTAGTAATGCTGGATCCGTATGCGTGGTTTTAACTCGACCACCTGTAATTGCAGCAGCAGCCAAATATGAACCTGTTTCAATGCGGTCAGCAACAACGGCATATTCACAGCCATGTAAGCTTTCAATACCTGTCACAACTAGCGTATCTGTATCCAAGCCTTCGATCTTAGCACCCATTTTAATGAGCATTTGTGCAAGATCAGTGATCTCAGGCTCGCGAGCAGCATTACGAATCGTGGTTACACCATCAGCCAATACAGCAGCCATCAAGATATTTTCAGTACCACCGACTGTAACCATATCAAAAATGACTTCACCACCTTTTAATCGACCATCAACTGAAGCATGAACATAACCATTTTCAACTTCAATCTGTGCGCCCAAAGCTTCTAAGGCTTTTAAATGTTGATCAACAGGGCGTGATCCAATTGCACAACCTCCAGGTAATGAAACTTTGGCATTACCATAACGAGCCAATAATGGACCAAGTACCAAGATTGATGCACGCATGGTTTTCACGAGTTCATAAGGTGCAAACTGATTGTCTAATGTTGATGCATCAGCACGAACCGTATCACCCTCATAAGTCATGGTGACACCTAAGCCAGCAATCAACTTCACTAAGGTATTAACATCTTTTAAATGCGGTACATTGGTTAACGTAATCGGAGAATCAGCAAGAATCATTGCTGCAAGTAAAGGTAAAGCCGCATTTTTAGCACCAGAAATACGGACTTCACCATCGAGCTTAACACCGCCCGTAATTAAAAATTTATCCATTAATATTTAAGCTCCGAAAAGGCTTGCTTTGCGCCATTCGTCTTTTGTCATTGCACGAATCGTGACCGCATGAACTTCACCACTCGCAATATAAGAATTTAACGGTGCGTAAACGGCTTGTTGACGAGTAACCGTACGCTTACCATCAAACTGATCATCAACAATTCGAAGGTCGAATTTTCCAGCTTGGCCACTCACTGCTACTTCTGCTTCAGGGAAAGCTTCTTTTAAAATTTGCGTGAGCTGCTCACTATTCATTACAAGACCTCTTATACAACCATTGGCGTAAAACGGTATATTTTACTATAACTTTTTCACATAATTCAGTAAGCCGTTTCTTTTTTTATCGATAAAAAAAGAGGCTATGTCAAAAGCCTCTTTTGATAAAGAAAAAACTTAGGTCAATATTGCCAGCTCATGCTGATAAGAACACTGTATTTTTCTATGTTTTGCAAGCTGTCTTTTTAATTTTTCTGTTAATTTATTAATTGAAGTATACATATCATCAGCCGTTGCCTGCGCAAACAACTCAATCCCTGGCAGACGAATAATCGCTTCAGCAATATGATTTGCACTACCTTTGTGAGATCGCTTATCAATTTGATGATCTTTAGCCAATTTGATTTGCATACTATTTACTTGATCTAGATGCTTGGTCATTTGACTAAATTTAGTTTTTATATTTTCTTCAATAGCAGGCGTGATGGTTAAATGGTGTCCACGAATTGTTATTTGCATAATTCTATCCCTCACCTTTTCTAAGGATACAAAAAATCGCTCAGGCAATATTAATGCTCACAATGTGATTAAACATCCATTAAATCATCCGAACGATTCCTTTAGTGATTATTGAAAAATTCATTATTTCGTCATAATGAACGCTTAGAATAGTCACACCTTGAAATTTAGATCAAGACTTTTCTTTCTGAAGACGATGGAATATGTAACGATTCGCGATATTTTGCGACAGTCCGTCGAGCAACCTCAATCCCTTCATTTTTCAACATTTCAGCAATTGCATTATCTGACAAAGGCTTGCGTGGATTTTCATTTAAAACCAGCTTTTTAATCATTGCACGAATAGCAGTAGATGATGCCTCCCCACCTGCAGTCGTTCCAACGTGGCTGGAAAAGAAGTACTTCAACTCAAATAAACCACGCGGAGTTAACATATACTTATTCGTGGTCACACGTGAAACTGTAGATTCGTGCAATTCAACCTCTTCAGCAACATCTCGAAGCACTAGAGGTTTCATTGCTTCTGCTCCTTGTTCCAAGAAGGCACGTTGGTGTTCAACTATACAAGTTGCAACTTTTAATAAGGTTTTATGACGTTCATCAATACTTTTAATAAAGTTTTTTGCGTCAAGCATCTGATTTCGTAAATATACGTTATCATCACTTTGATCAGCACGACGAATCATATTTGAATAAAAAGAATTAACCCGTAATTTAGGCATAACATCAGGGTTAAGCTGTACTTGCCAATGCTGGTCTTTCTTAGAAACGACCACATCAGGAACTTGGTATTCAGATTCTTGTTGGTTAAACTCTAAACCAGGATATGGTTTTAAAGTTTTTAATAGATCAACCGCACCTTTCAATTGCTCTTTAGATAAACCAGTTTGTTTCAATAACTTATTTAAATCATTTGAAATTAACAACTCATAATATTGCAATAATTTCTTTGCTTCGACCAAATACTGAGCTTTCGTATCTACTGTTTCTAATTGAATATTTAAACATTCCGCCAAATTACGAGAACCAACACCAATCGGGTCTAAGCGTTGTATATGTTTTAAAACAACAATAATTTCATCTTGCTCAACCTCTTCATTACTTTCCATTTCTTGTAATAATCGAGTAACTGCTAGTAAAATATCATCTAAACCAGTGTCTAAAAAACCCTTATCGTCCAGAGAATCTACAATACAATATGCTATCAACTTATCTACAATAGAAAAATGCAGTAAATTCACCTGTTCTAGAATATGCTCTTTCAGGCTTAATTGAACTTGACGATTATCTTCTCTTTCTTCATATTCTGGCGATGCTAAAGCCGTCGATTGATGGGTATAAATATCATCCCATTCCGTATCAACGGGCAAATCATTTGGTAAATGATCCGCATTAAGTTCAGTAGTTAAATCTGCCGCTTCATTTGGCTCTAAAGAAGATAAACTTTCAGTTGTATTTATCTCTTCAATTTTTTCAAGTAAAGGGTTACTATCTAATTGAATTTGTATTTCTTGTTCCAATTCCAAACTAGAAAGTTGTAGTAAACGAATTGCCTGCTGTAATTGAGGGGTTAACGACAAACTATTCGCAACTTTCAACCCAACAGATAATTTCATAGCACCTTCCTTTTAAGATAAGCAAAAAACATGCCTACTTATATATTTATAACATAATGCAAAGTTTACGCCTATAGAAGAACGAATATTCATCACACTTTTTCTATTAAAAAAAAATAATTGATTTGATAATTTTGATAGAAATAATCATAAGCTGTCATAAAAGACTATTTGTTATCCACAATTATTATTAAAAATACACTTAATTTCATTTCTCCAAAAATTTTTAAATCAATACCTTCAAGAGATTTAGCAAGGTAAAACTTTTTTACTCTATAATTTGCTGCTTTAGGCATTCACTCATTTCATCCAATACTTTCTGCCCCATAGTTTTTCGCACAAGATCATTTAAATCCCCTGATAGAAAGCCAGACCAAGTCGTACTCGTTGAACCAGAAGAATGCGCATAACGACCAGAAGCAGACCAGACCTTTTGATCTGATGTAATAAAAGCTACATATAACTCCCCTTCAGGATCATCCAATATCCATTCGCGAATAACCCTAGGTTCTTGATTTTGTTTCTCTATGTTTTTTAAAGCTGTTCAATATTAAGAAACACAAATAGATAGAAGCAATAGCAGATAAAAGTATTTTATTAAAATGAGCATTTACGAGAGTTTTAAATATCAATTCACAATAATTTTTTTATTAATATAATATATTTTTAATTCTGCCCCAATAAAAAACACCCCCTAACCGCTAGGTTAGGGGGTGTTAGAGTTTAAAAGCTGGCGATGACTTACTCTCACATGGCAAACGCCACACTACCATCAGCGCTAAGAGGTTTCACTTCTGAGTTCGGGAAGGGATCAGGTGGTTCACTCTTGCTATTGTCGCCAGCAAACTGTTGTGGTGCTTTGGGGTCTTATTCACATTACTTAATAATGTATGCCTTACTTACGAACCAAAGAGTTATTAACGGATTAGATAATTGGTCTGTATTGTAACTAGTATT
>NZ_KB894359.1 GCF_000374425.1 Acinetobacter tjernbergiae DSM 14971 = CIP 107465
ATGATTTGCTTGTACGGCACGGTGGTACAGTCACCTGCGGCAAATACACCTTTGACATTGGTTTCGTTACGATCATTAATCACAATCTCACCACGATTGCTGAGTTCAACGGCACTGTTTTTCAAGAAATCGGTGTTCGGTAATAAACCGATTTGTACAAAGATTCCGGCAAGTTCTACCGTATGTTCAACATCAGTGGCACGATCTTTATATTTCAACGCCGTTACTTGAGCACCATCACCCACCACTTCTGTACTGAGTGCATTCAAAATCACAGTGGTATTTGGCAAGCTATTTAACTTGTCTTGCAACACTTGATCTGCACGAAGCTTGGTATCAAACTCAACTAACGTCACATGCTCTACAATTCCTGCAAGGTCAATTGCTGCTTCTACACCTGAGTTACCCCCACCAATCACCGCAACACGCTTGCCTTTGAAGAGTGGGCCATCACAGTGTGGGCAGTACGCTACACCACGGGTACGGTATTCAGCTTCACCCGGTACATTCATTTCTCTCCAACGTGCACCTGTTGAAAGAATAATGGTTTTCGATTCAAGCTTAGCCCCATTTTCCAATTCAACTTCAACCAGACCATTGGCAGTTTGATCTGCACCTGTGATTTTACTCACGCGTTGCAAGTTCATAATGTCCACGCCATATTCACGTACATGCGCTTCCATATCTTGAGCAAACTTTGGACCTACGGTTTTTTGAACTGTGGTGAAGTTCTCAATGTCCATGGTATCCATGACCTGACCACCAAAGCGTTCAGCAACGATACCTGTTTTGATGCCTTTACGTGCTGCGTAGATCGCCGCTGTACCACCTGCAGGGCCACCACCGATCACCAATACATCAAAAGCATCTTTGGCATTGAGTGCTGTGGCATCTTTCTCAGCTGAGTTGGTATCTAACTTAGCAACAATTTCTTCCAAAGTCATACGACCTTGTCCAATATGTTCGTTGTCTTGGAACAGCATTGGCACAGCCAAGATTTTACGTTCTTCAACTTCATCTTGGAAGAAACCGCCATCAATCATGGTTGCAGTTGCATTTGGATTGTAGATGGCAATCAAGTTTAAGGCTTGAACCACATCTGGACAGTTATGGCAGCTCAATGAGACAAACACGTCAAAATTTGAGTTCAAGTTTAAGCCTTTGATTTGATTTAACACATCATCAGACACTTTAGGCGCATAACCTGACACTTGTAATAAAGCCAAGATCAAAGAAGTGAACTCATGTCCCATCGGTAAACCAGCAAAGAACACACGTGGTTGTTCGCCTGCTTTGGCTACACCGAAACTAGGACGGCGAGTATTTGAACCATCAAAACGTGCCGTGACTTGATCAGAAAGTTCTGCAATTTCAGTCACAAGTTCTTTGATCTTTGCGGCTTTGTCCGAGTCATCTAAAGCAGCGACCAACTCGATTGGACTTTCTAAACGTTCTAAATAAGCTTTTAATTGCGTTTTAATATTTTGATCTAACATGTATTTCTCCAAATTCTAAGCAGTTTAAATCAGCTAAATTCATTCAATGAAGCTATAGTACGCAAAATATATAAATAGGTAAAACAGTATGTTTTTATGAAAATAATCGGATAAACCGAACCCGAATTTATCAGGCATCCAATTTTTGGGTAATTCGAACACGACGATTTTTAAAGTTTTTGGCAAGCACATATAAAACCGTACTTAAAGCGACAGCCAATACAATCAATCCCCATAAAATTAGCTTCACAATCTGAGAAATACGCTCAGCTTGTTGCGCACGGATATCTAAAGGTTGTGTAATTGAGGTGATACTTTTACCGTAGAGCTGTTGCTGCATGACCCATAACTGTTCAGACTTAAAATCATATTGTTTAAACTGAATCGGGTTATTCTTCTCAGCGACAATCAATTGATTCACATAGACATTGGCAGTTTTACGATCGACAGGTTGATGCAATAAAGCCACTTGTGCCAACACATAGGCTTTTTCCGTCGATGAAATATTAGCCTGCTGTAAATCTTGAGCAATTTGACTTTCAACAATATTATTTTGATAGCTCATCCATTGTTGATACGCCTGCTTGGTTTCATCTTTCCAATCGTATTGAATGTAGCTCAGACCCGACCAAAGCAGAATAAAAGCAATCACCCAAGCCAAAATTCGTTGTGACCATGCCTGAAAACGTTGCTGAAAAAACTTAAATTTCTTCATCCAACTGAGCAGTAAAAATGCCCCAATAAACGAAACCAAAATTTTTAGAAACAACCAACCAAACCATGACAGTAAATTAAAAAAATAATCGACTGGCTGTTTAAATGGCACCAACTCTTGAACATGATAAGGCAAATCTAATGCCTGAACATGCGTGGAAAGATCAAAGAAACGATAGACAAATTCTTTTTGCCAAACCAATGATGCAACTGTGACAACAACCAAGGTACAGGTCAAAATAAACCAAATCATGAGATGCCGCTGACGCTTTTTTAAAACATCTAAACGTTGGTCAATCGGTTGTACACTAAAATCGTCTATGGGTGACAATGATCTTTCCTTCAAAAATTAGCAATATCAAGATTTAGGTGGTTGGCTATGCTCAAGTACTAAATGATTCAAATTCTCTTGCAAAGCACGTAAGCGCGTGGTGGCTTCCGCACGTTTTTGCATCCCTTCTTTCTGAATTTGAATCACATCATTTACTGTTTTAATGAGGGTATTTTGCACATGTTCAAGTGTTTCCACATCAATCACTGAACGTTGATTGGCTTTAGCAGTGTCAACCGAATTCTGATGCAACAATTCAGCATTGCGGCGCAATAATTCATTGGTGGTGTCATCAATTGCTTTGGCAAGTTGCACACTATTTTTTTGCTCTTGCAACGAGATTGCCAAACTAATCTGATTTTTCCATGCTGGTAGTGTAATGTTCTTAATGGCATAGAACTTATCTACCAACATTAAATTATTCGATTGGATAATCCGAATCATCGGTAAGGTTTGCATCGCAGATTGTTGTAAAACCTGAAAATCACTGACTCTTTTCTCAAGATTATTCGCCAAATGATTAAGATCATAAATCTGTTGCGTCGTTTGTTGATCCTGCTCTTGTGATGTGAGCATTGAGATCTGTTGCTGAATATCCTGCTGTTTTAATTGCCCTGCAGCAATATAAACACCAAGCTGTTTATACTCATCCTGTACCGCATCGAACATTTTATCTAATGTCCCCACACGTGCTTTAAGACCTGACTGTGAGCTTTCAATCTCTTTGACCAAGACATCAATTTGTTCTTTGGTGGTATTAAAATGTTGATCGAAACTTTGTTTTGCACCCTTAAATTTGCTCAGTAATCCACCCAAGAAACCTGAGTTTTTGGATTTATTAAGAATACTAGAGGTATTCAATTGCTGAGCAACTTGTACTACCTCATTGAGTTTTTGCCCTGTCGCATCCAAATCTTTATTTTGAACAAGATTCAACAATTCATCGGTATAGGTTGAAGTCTTATTGGCAATATTTTTACCGTATTCAGCTACCGCAGTGGTACTTATTTCTGCAAGTTCTTGGTGTGCGTCCATGACTTCAGCAACGTCTTGAGGCTGCAAACCTAATTCTTTTAAATTTAGTTGCTCAAAGCGTTGCTCTGGCTTGAGTTCAAGCTCATTTGAACGCTTGCTAAGTTCTGAATCTGACATCTTCTTTCCCTCTTATTTCTGTAATGATTTTTTCAAATTTTGAATTAATTCTTCTCGGCTTTTATCTAGTCGATCTAGTCTAGCCATCGACTGTGACTCACGACTTTGTTCTAAATGATATTGCCATGCAGGAATCAATACCTGCTGTGCTTCTTTAAAACGATCAAGAAGACTAAAAGATAAATTTTGTGACAACTGCATCTGTTTCATCGCAATATCATTACTGGTCTGTAAGGTCTGCAAAGTATTTATTTTTTTCGAAAGGCGTTCTACAAAATGATCAAGTGCTGGTTGCTTACTAAATTGGGGATATTCAGCTAAAAATTCATCAGCTGCCTGAATATAAGCAGCCATTTGCGTTCTTAAACCCAATACTTGCTGTAAGCGTGATTGTGATTTCTGAATTTCGATTTGCAATCTTTGGCTTAAATGATTTGCTTCACTGATTAAATGGTCTAAATCTTTGACATACTTGATTTGTCCCGCATCGTATTCAACATCAATACCTAACCATTTTTGCAAAGCATTAAAACGGCGACCGCCTAGGTACTTTTTTGAAGCGGATAATTGCTGAATAATCTGAGTAATCACGTCACTTAGTTGCTGATTCAGCTTTGGATCGACACCCTTTAGCAAAACACACTGTGCTTGTACTAAATGATCAGCATAGCTATTCAAACGATGTGTATCGTTGAGCAAAGGCAGTAAATCATTACGTTTAATCGCTAAAATATGTTCTTGATTTGACTCAATTTGCGATAAAGGTGTTAAGTCTAGTGGTAGCGTCATATCAATCGAAAATAGTAAGAACAAATAAATTTGAACAGATTTAGTTTTAGCATGTTCTTACTCTTTCGCATACTTAAATGTTGTTATGATTTTTAAAAGTTAACATCTGAGAATTAATAAAAAAACCTCTTAATTACAATGAATAAAGAGGTTTTTCATAATTGTAAACTATGCTTTATTCATCATTAAGGGCGCATTCAAAACTATTTGGGTTTTGCTTACAACGCACTTTTTTCAGAAAGTTCATCATTTTAGGATCATAAATACCCGCTTTGGTTAAAGAAATACGAGCTTCGCGCATCATTTTCATATAATTAAGCTGCTCTTCAGGGGGTATATTCATCCAATATTTTTCTGGAATTTCTTTTTCATATTTTGCGATTATATTAAATGTACGACCAAGTTGACCAGCTACCCATTCACGAGACTTTTGCCCAAATCCTTCAGGAAACTTATCCTTTCGAATAATAAAATTTGCTGAAATTTGTGTTAATGGAAATTTTACGATCCCGCCTTTATCCCCTAAACCTTTATAGAGTTCAAAGGGTTTATAAGCAACAATCGGTGCTGGGACAATATCAATTTGATGGTTATTAAATTTTGCACCAGCATTGGTGACATCGACAGAAACCGCTTGAGCACCAACTTGAGCAACAAGTTTAGGTTGAGCTTCATCATATGCGAATACTCCAATCTTCTTTCCAGCAGCTTTGGCTAAAGTATTAATACTACGATCAGCTACAAAGAGGTAAGCAGGACCAATCGTTCCTAAACCAGCAATTTCATAAGGACCATTAAGCATACTTTTTGCTGCTTGTGGTTTAGATAGCAATTGATAGGCAAGTATTGCTGTTTTTAAGTCTGTTAATGCACCAATTGCATCCAACGATCCTACATATTTATTGAATTGACGACCACGCAAACCACTAATAATCGCACCATCACATTGTCCAACTTTCAAATCTTCTGCTGCGACTCGCTCATCAACATAAGCACGTAAATCAATATCTGCACCCCACTTTTTAGCTTCAAGTGCATAATCCTTTGCTAATGCAAATGCATCACCCGATTTGCCGACTGGATCAAAAACACAAACGGTCTGTTTAGCTTGAGTTGATATAGCACATCCAAATAATGCTAACCCAATTAAAGTATTTTTAATTATCATTTATTCTTGCTCGATAAGATTGATTTCTTTATCACACCCGATCAATGATCATTATCCTATGACAAGGTTTATTTTTTTTATGAATTTCCAGTCAATTGCTATATAAACACGATCGTTTTAAACAATTCTAATTTAGCCAAATAATTACTGAGCTAATCGTGGTGGAAGCGCATATGTTCCAATCACATGCGCAACTGGTTCTTCATCATCCAAAGAATATAGCCACACTTCACCTGTAACTAATGTTTTACCAACTTTGATTAATTTACACTCAGCTTTAATATCTTGATTTCCATTAGGTTTACGAAAAAAATTAATAGTCATATTAGTTGTAACAGCCATAGCAATTAGACCTAAATGTCCCATAATCGCAACATAAAGCGCGAAATCAGCCACCAACATCAAGGTTGGGCCTGATACAGTTTGACCTGGACGTAAATCGTTCTGATCGATTTTATAAAGTAACCGTGCCCCTTTAGGACTAATCTCTTCGATAGTTGTTTTTTCGAGTGCTTGAGGAAATTCCTGTGCCAAAAAATGAGTAATTTCATGCTTACTAAGCGCCATAACAATACATCCCAAATGACTTAGATTATTTTTAAATTATGCCTAAAACTATAAACAAACATTTAATCAGCTTGATCTGAAAGTTCATTTAAGACTTGCCAATAACTAGGAGGCTCAGGAACATGTCCACGCTCTAATAACATCTGGTGCATTTTAGGTAACTTAAAATATGGAACTGTTGCCATTAAGTGATGTTCTTTATGGAAATTCACATGGATAGGCGCAACCAAAGCACGGGCAAGATAGCCTGCTTTTGTAGTACGAGTATTAGTTAAAGCACTATTACTGGTCTCCATTCCAGCATGTTCAGCCATAGAACGAACACGTAATAACAATGGAAAAGGTGTGACATATGCCAGTACCCACAGGGCATACAATTTAGGATGACCTGCTGCCCATAACACTGAAAATAAAGCAGCATTGGTTGCTATTGCACCACCACTATTTTTTAAAAATGTTTTGGGATAATCTGTCCAATGACGCCCCTCTTGAGAAATCCAACGACGGTCATTTGACACCGTCCATTCCATTTTCTCGACATCCATTAGCACACGTCCAAGTGCAAATTTTAAGCCTGTTACCCCTGAGACATCACGAAAGAATTTACGCATCAACGATTTTTTTGAGGTTGGAAAACCTTCAACAAGCGACAAATCAGGATCATCCACAGTAGAAGTCTTACTATGATGACGTAAGTGATGCGCACGATATTTCTTTAAATCATTCCAAATCGGGCGGGCACAGAGCCAATCCGTTGCAATATCATTGAGCCATTTGGTTTTAAATAAACTTTGGTGTGAAGCATCATGCATGATAATAGCCAATGCCAGCTGACGACCTGCCAAAATGACTAAAGCCGCGATACACAACAATAATTTACCCCAATTCGGTAAATATTCCCAAAAGCCTGCAACAGCAGCGAAAGTTCCACCAATCACCGCCCAAGTTGAAAAAACAGCCCACATTCCATGTAAATCTGACTTTGCTGTCAACTCAGTGATTTCTTCACGTGTGAATAAATCACTGATTGCTGTACGTGTATTCATATTCTTACCCATGACTATTCTTATAAAATACATAAATATAATTTTTATTTTAAATTAAGTAATATTTCTGTCAATAGATTAAAAATAGATTTTTAGTAATATTGAGTTAAATTTACGTCATAAAACCTTTGCCATAACTCTAGGCCTGTCTGGTCCAATTGTTGAACACTCAGAGCAAATTGTTCTCGTAACTGTACATCAACAAAGTCTTCAGGCAACAACGGATCATTCATCAATAAAGAAATCGTTTGACGACCAAGCAATAAAGATTCTTTTGCTGCATGATCTAAAGTCAATTGTTCAACTGTTTCCAACCACTTTTGGATCATTTGACTATATTTCTTATAGTTTTGGTTTAATGTTTGAGTTGACCACAGTTCAGGAATATTCGCTAAAGTTGTTTCATCAAAATGGCTGATTTGGCAAATTTTAGCACTTTGCTCTAAACCAGAAGCTTGTAATGCTAAAAAGATATCATTAAATGAAATTGCTAAATTGTCAGGACGAATATAAATCCCTTGCTCCAACTCTTTGAACCCAAAATGTTTTAATGCTCTTTCTCTGCGGTTTAAAGCTGTACGATCAACACGCCCTAACTCCCCTGTAAAAACCGCTAAGTATTGCTGTTCCCATTGTTTAGTTTGCTTAATTCCATTTTTACGATTCAGCATCACATCAGCCCACTCATGTGATTTAGCCGTGAATTGATACACGCCTCGTTCTATCGCCTCAATCACACCATCACTAGATAATCGAGTTACAGCGACACGAATACTATTTTCACTAATTTCAAAAAGCTTCGCTGCGATAATAATTTGTTTAATCGAGATCTCTCGACCCTGCAATCCTAAAAGTAAGTCAACAATTAAATCTCGGGCATTCATTTTAGCTATTGTCATCTTGCTATCGAACCAGTTCTAAACATCAAAAGGAAAATAAAGGAAAAGGATTTTAACTTAGAATCGCTCCCTTTTAGTAATTTTTCTAAAAGGGAGATTTAATTTTTATAGAAAAACAAATAATAGAATAATGCCCAATACAATCCGATACCAAGCAAATACACGTAAGGTATGACGTTCAACAAATTTAACTAAAGCACTGACCACTAATAACGCAGAAAAGAAAGCAGCCACAAAACCAACTCCTATATTCAACATATTGTCTTGTGTTAGCACATCAGCATTTCGAATCAAGTCAAAGGTTGCAGCCCCTAACATCGTCGGCATCGCAAGGAAGAAAGAGAATTCTGTTGCTGCTTTACGTGATAAACCTGTAAACATTCCGCCAACAATGGTTGCACCTGATCTTGAAGTTCCAGGGATCATCGCGACGCATTGTGCACAACCGACTAAAAAAGCTTGCTTATACGTAATTTTTGTCGCTTCAGTTGTTTTATGATCAAAATTCTTGGATTCAACCCAGAAAATAATCAGACCACCAACAATCAGTGCGATTGCGACCACAAGTGGGCTGAATAGCACACTTTTAATGAAATCGACTGCAAATATCCCAATTATTACAGCAGGAAAAAATGCAATTAAAACACTGAAAGCAAAATGTCGTGCTTCTGAATCACCACTAAAAAAACCTTTAACTAGATCAAAAATTTTTTGTCGGTATAACCAACAGACAGCCAAAATTGCACCAAGCTGAATCACTACCTCAAACACGCGACCATCATCAGAGTGGAAGTCAATCATATGACCAAATAGAATTAAATGACCTGTACTTGAAATAGGTAAAAACTCAGTGAGACCCTCAATAAACCCTAAAAATAAAGCTTTTAAAATTTCAATATGTTGCATAACTTACTCAAAAAAATACGTAATTCAAGAATAAAATAAATGGCAAGCTTACCTTGAAATTAAGCGATTTTATGTGATTGTCACGTAACGTTTTAGCTTAGATCACTCTAGATTTATAATTAAATAATCATCAAACTATTTTTCTTTTGCATTTGTTCAACGACTTCACGTGTATCAAAGCCTAAACGCCAATATAGCAACTCCAAGACATCCAATTCATCTTGGGTAATAATTCGATCACTCCATAAACATCGCTCTGCAATCGCTAAAATATTGAGACGGTCACGCAATAATAATCCAGAAACATCATTTAAAATTTCTGCTAAATCAAGTGGTTCATCAGAAATATCGGCATAGATTTGCATTTCTTCAGGCGCTAAAATTTGCTGAAAAATACGCTCTCGCACCTCAAGTTGATTTGGGCTATTGATTTGCTGAACATGTAATAAAGCATCTATTAAATGTACAATTTGTGCTTTCACATCTTCAAATGAGGTTGGCAAGTGCGCAGGCATAAGATTTAACTCACGCTTTACCCGCTCCAAAAGCAGTGCATCGAGTAAGCCAACCTCTCCATCCTCTTGAATAATAGATGCTAATTTGGTCAAGAATTGACGTGCAATGCTCGTTGGCATATGCCCAATATTTTTACATGCATCATGAAAAATCTGTACATGAATTCGACCATCCAAATTCAATAATGAGTCGACAATTGCATGGCTGACTGGTGCATCTTGCGGAATAAATTCACGATATTGGCGAATCATCAAAATTGCAACCATCACTTCTCTGGAACCTGTCGCAGTCTGCATTGCACGTTGTATTAACTCAGGACGCTTTTTATTTTTCCGCATCACAGAATTTAAAGGTTTAATCGCATCATTTAAGGCAAAACTAATTGGCGATAAGCGCAGCAATGGTAAAGGCTCTGGTGAACTCCATGGTAGGGTCATATCTGTCATTTCCTCTTCTAAAGAACGAAATAAACTGAATAAAGGCCGATTACGCAATTTCCTCAGATTTTCTAATTGTAAATCTTGTAATAAGGTTGGATTCAGCTCATAAATTCGATCTTTAATACTCGGATGAATATTCATCCAGCTTTGTGGGCTGAGTGAATTTGCAAAACACATATGTGAAATGGATTCTGAATAAGCACTATGAATTTGTGAACCTGAATGATGTACATAAATACGTAATAAAGTCTGAGTATTGGCATTATTATTCATTAAACGCATGGTTTTTAAATCATTACGAAAAGTCCGCCCACTCAAAGTCAAATATTTAATCAAACGCGTGATTAAAATACCTAGGCTTCCAATCAGCCAAATAACACCGCCAATCGCGACGAAAATGGTTTCAAATTTGTTTCGATAAGAAGTGGCGTAAGGATTATATCCAGCTTGTGCTAGCTTACTGCCCCATTGACTAAAAGTTGTTAAACCACTGTACAAAATTTTTAATTTAGTATTTTCTACAGCTTCACCTGATAAAATTTGATTAAATTCATAGCTTAGTAAACCATAAAGTTCTAATTCATCCAAATTCTGTAAAGCGCCCCACGTTAAAATAATGACAATATCTTGAGATTTAAAACCAGCTGTTAAAGCATTGACACCTACCTCATCGGGAAGTACATAAACAGCAGGCGTATCTATCGAAAAACTTTGGGCAACCCGCTCCACTACTTTTAATGCAGTACTTTCTTCGGGCGTGCTTTCATCAAAAACTAGACGTCGTGCTTTTAACTGTTTCGCCAGTGAATGTCCACCTTCACGTAAAACATAGAGTTCCGCACCAACAGACCACACTAAAACTAAAATCAATAAAAGAATGAAATATGGACTAAGAACATGCCACCAAATTGGTTGAGTATAATCAAAAAAATGTACAACTAGCCCCAAAATCAGATTGAGAATAAAAACAGTCAACAACATTGCAAGCAAACAAAAGCTTACTGACCATGCAATATTCTTATTTTCAATTAAGTAATGGCTCATTTCTTTCAATGTAAATTTCCCTGATTACATTGTTTATATTAGCAACTTTCGTATCATAAAATAAAAAAGCGGGAATTTCCCGCTTTTCTAACGATTAAAATGATTACTCTTCTTTAATACCTGTTAAATCAACAGAAGAAGCATCAATGTTTACATCAATATAACCATCTGCTTTCTTTTTTGCTGAGTCATTTCGTTTTTGTTCAAGCTTTTTGAGATAGTCACTATCAATCCCACCAGCAACGTAGACACCATCAAATACAGAGCAATCAAACTCTCTTAAATCAGGCACTTTACTGGTGCGAACTGCGTTCTTTAAATCTTCTAAATCTTGGAAAACTAAACGATCTGCACCAATAATGTCACGAATTTCTTCAACCGTACGATCTGAGGCGATTAACTCAGATTTTGCTGGCATATCAATACCATATACGTTTGGATATTTCACCATAGGTGCAGCAGAAGCAAAAAACACTTTTTTCGCACCTGAATCACGTGCCATTTGAATGATTTCGTTACACGTTGTGCCACGTACAATCGAATCATCAACCAATAAAACGTTTTTACCTTTAAACTCAAGCTCTACAGGATTTAGTTTTTGGCGAACTGATTTTTCTCGTTGCTGCTGACCTGGCATAATAAAGGTACGACCGATATAACGGTTTTTCATAAAACCTTCACGGAATTTCACACCTAAAATATTTGCTAACTCTAAAGCAGACGTACGACTGGTATCTGGAATTGGGATAACGACATCAATATCGTGTTCCTCACCCCATTCTCTTAAAATCTTATAGGCAAGTTTCTCACCCATTTTTAAACGGGCTTTATAAACTGAAATACCATCAATTGTTGCATCTGGGCGAGCAAAGTACACATATTCAAAAATACATGGACGATATTCAGGATTTACTGCACATTGTTTCGTAAATAATTCACCATTAGAGTTAATAAAAACTGCTTCACCTGGTGCAATATCACGCTCAACTTTGAATCCAAGTGCTGTAATTGCAACAGACTCAGACGCAATAATATATTCAACCCCTTGCTCAGTTTCTCTAGAACCATAAACTAAAGGACGAATCCCATTTGGATCACGGAAACCAACCAAACCATGACCTGTAATCATGGCAACAACGCCATACGCACCCTTACAACGTTCATGAACACGAGATACCGTATGAAAAATATCTTCTGGCGTTGGATTCAAAGTACCGATTTTCTGTAATTCATGTGCAAAGACATTGAGCAGAACTTCAGAGTCAGAATCTGTATTCATATGACGTAAATCTGTTGTGAACAGGTCGTCATGAATTTCTGCGGCATTGGTTAAGTTACCATTATGCGCAAGCGTAATACCGTAGGGAGAGTTCACATAAAACGGTTGAGCTTCTGCACTACTTGATGAACCTGCTGTTGGGTAACGAACATGCCCAATACCATAGTTACCAAGCAAAGCACGCATGTGACGGGTATGGAATACATCTCGCACCATACCATTATCTTTGCGGAGGAATAAACGCCCTTGATGGCAAGTTACGATCCCTGCTGCATCTTGTCCTCGATGTTGCAACATCGTCAAGGCATCAAATAACATTTGGTTTACTGGCGATTTACCGGCAATCCCAACAACTCCACACATAGCAACCTCGCGACAAGCTAGGAACGGGGTTTAACCCCAATCAATAAAAAGGATTTTTCGTTGAATGATCAGAACGTTGATCTACTGAAGCACGTTCTGATTCATTCATTTCAGTTGAAGGGCGATGTAATAACGCACCTTCAGATGTCATTTGATGGATAGCTTCATTTGCGGCATCTTTGGATAATTCAGTTGCTAAAGGTGCGTAAGGCAATAAAATTTGTACAAACTTTGACTGTTTCCAATGTGGTGAACTATTCACCCAAGGGCCAACGCCCTGCATTGCAATCAAGACAATTAACAAACCTTTTAACGAACCAAATGCACCACCTGCTAAACGATTTAATGGACCCAATTTTAAACTTTTCAAGAGCCCATTTAGTAGAGCTGTGATAATCCAAGTACAAATCACAATTACTAATACGATGAAAGCAAAAGCTGCAATTTTTTGCACAACAGGATCTTGGCTCAAACTGCTCATAGCAGGTGCCCATATGACCGCGTATTTTGCCCCGATGACCAATGCGAATATCCACCCGATCAAGTTCGCAAAGGCTTTTATAAATCCTTGACGCAAACCGTTCAGCCCTCCAATGAGCAAGATGACCAGGATGATGATATCAAGTGTGTTCATTTCACACTGTCATCGCATTAACACAGTCTTTTATAAGTGTTGGACCTGTATAAATAAGTCCGCTATAAATTTGAACCAAACTTGCACCCGCTTCCTGTTTTACCACGGCTTGATTGCCAGATAAAATTCCGCCGACACCAATTAAAGGAATCTGACCATCTAAAACATCGGCAAACTGACGTAAACACTCAGTACTTTTTTCAAAAACTGGAGCACCTGATAAACCGCCCGCTTCATTGCCATTCGGTAGGTTTTCAACACCTTCCCGCCCCAATGTTGTGTTGGTAACAATCAAGCCATCAATTTTAAATTTTAATAATTGTTTAGCAATGAATGTAATATCTTCTGGTGTTAAATCTGGTGCAACTTTAAGAACTAAAGGAACATAATGATTATTTTCTTTAGCAAGTTCTAGTTGACGTTGTTTCAAAGTTTGTAATAGCTCTGTAAGTGCATCACCACTTTGTAAACTACGTAAATTTTTGGTATTAGGTGAAGAAATATTAACAGTGATATAAGAGGCGTAGTTATAGACTTTTTCTAGGCAAATTAAATAATCAGAAACAGCATCTTCAACCGCAGTATCTGCATTTTTACCGATATTAATCCCTAAAATGCCTTTAAACTGAGCAGCTTTAACATTTTCAATAAGTTGATCAACACCGTCATTGTTAAATCCCATACGATTAATAATGGCTTTCGCTTTAGGAATACGGAATAAACGCGGTTGAGGATTACCTGCTTGTGGACGTGGTGTAATGGTACCAATTTCAATAAAGCCAAAACCTAAAGCCGCTAAAGCATCAATATGCGCGCCATTTTTATCTAAGCCAGCCGCAAGGCCAACAGGGTTTGGAAACTCAATTCCCATACAAGTTACGGGTTTATGTGCAGTTTTTTGATGCATTAATCCAAAATTATGCGCTTTATCGAGCATAGAAAGTGTGAGTTCATGTGCACGCTCTGGTGCTAAAGTAAACAACAAAGGGCGAGCCAATGAATATAACATACCAATCACAGTCTACTGATTTTTCAAGTAGCCGTATTATAGGCATAGGCTCAACAAAACACCATGCTTGACATAGGCTTATTTTGCAGAGTGCTTCATGATTAAACGATTATTTAAGTTCATGTTGCTTTATAATCAAATACTAGTAACTTTTCATATTTAATTGCTTCACAATTTGAGCAGTTCAGCACATGTGAAATCTGGTAACTTATGTGCACAAAGGTAAGAAATAGAGCTATTCGTAGGTATAATCTGTGCAAAATAAAATTTAAAAAATATCCAATTTACTGACGATAAATTTCTCTAAAGGAATTGTACACTCCTTCATCATTGAACGGTTGCGGTTAACTTGATTTGGTTATTGCTTGAGACCATGTCCATTTTTTGGATGCTTAATCCCATCTGCGATAGTTGCATTAAAAAGTTTGCAAGCACAGCATAATTTTGGTGTTCAGCAACAAGTTGTATTTGATCGCCATTTTGCTGTGAAGAAACTGCCAAACCTTGTTGTTGTGCTGTACGTTGAATTTTATCTGCTGCCGATAGTTCAAGATCATTGGCAGGTTTCATCGTTGCAGCATTACTTTGCATCCAAACCGTTAAATCTTTCAATTCATTTAAACGTTTTTGCTGTTGATCTGCCAAGGCATGCATTTTCCATAAGGCAAAGCCAATGATCACAACAACCAAAAAGATCGTCGTAAAAATCACCATCACGCGTTCACGTACGGACAAACCCTGCAAATATTGATTTAGCGCTTCAATTTTCTGATCGAAACTATTTTGTAGACTTGTTAATGTTTTCATTATTTTACTTTTACCACCCCAATCGCACCAACTGAATCTGCTTGGACATTGCCCAATTCAGCTTGGAAACCTTGTTGGTTTAGTTGTTGAGTTAATCCTTGTAAATCATCCGCAGATCTTGCTTTTAAAGACATTGCCAAAGTCGAAGCATCATAGTTGACTTGCTGTGCAATAATCTGTTTTTGCATCAAAATCGGCCCAACCCTGCTTAACAGAGAAAGTGCCTGTGTATCACCAAGCTGACTCATGCGTAGTTGGCTTTCAAACTGACTTTTAATATTTTGTTCCGTGACACGACTACTTTCACCAAACCAATATTTATATTGATCCACAGCCTGAACTGCGGTCTGATCTGCAACTTTTTTGAGTTTAGACCAACGTAAGGCATCATAACCTAATTGAACCAAAATCACTGCGAATAAAACCAATGCTGAAGCCTTCCAATAGCCTGACCATTGAACTTCTGCATTCTTTGATTTGGGTAAAACATTAAAAGGATGTTGTTTCGCTTTGAGCAATGGCTGAAATTGATAACTAAACTCAGCATATTGATCTTGGCTTGATGCCGCTAGAACACTCCCCAATTCGCTTGAATTGAGATTTGCCAACTTATACTGGGTTTCAGGTGTTTGGAACTCAAGGAACAGACCTAAATCATCGACTGAGTTACCTGACCATTCCGATTCTCTTATCAATAAATGATCATAGAGATTTACAATAACAACCTGATTTTTTTCAGGTGTCGGCAAGATTAAGAAATCAGGTAGAAATGCTGCAATTTGGATGGGCAAAAGACTCAGCGCATGCTGCCATGTTTCAATTGTAGATTGAGCAACGCCCATCACATTGAGCTGATCATTTTGAAAATGATGAACGACTTTCATGTGATCAATCGGCAAAGTGACATATTCTTCTAAGAGATATTTAACCCCTTCTTGCCCCAATTGCTTGTAATGTGCCTTTGTCATAGGCTGTTGTAGCACTTGCGCATTTCGGCTTGGGAAATACACCACAGCTTCTTTCCCATTATGCGCTTGTAAGTCTTGAATCAATTGTTCAAGGCTGTGTGCCTGCAACCAATTTTCCCCAGCCGACCAATACCATGTTCCATTGGTTTCGGGCATCCATATATACAGCATCGGTGTTCAGTACCCTTATCCTATCGCGGATATATAAATTATAATGTTGGTGTAAAATGATTCTTTTGTGTCGATAAGCCATTGGCAATCACAGCTTGATCATAAATACGTACTTCTGCTAATGCAAATGGATTAAAACGCTCATGGGTCAATTGTTCTGCAATATGTGCCACAACATTCATATGACATACCACAGCAATAGATTCATAGGGTAGTTTTGATAACCACTCAATTGCATCTTTGGCATCATCATCAGGCTTAATTTTATCGCAAATTAAAACAGGAATACCATGAAAATGAGCCTTAATATGTGCCAAAGTTTCTTGGGCACGTAATAATGGGCTGACAATAAAAATTTCAGGCTGAATGACATCTTTTAAAAAATGCCCTGTTTGCTCTGCTTGCTGATGCCCACGCACTGTTAATGGACGTTGTGTATCATTGCCGTTGATTGCTGGAGATGCTTCACCGTGACGAACTAAAGTTAATTGCATAAAATGACCTTATTTTTTATACCTATATCTTAACCATGATTGATGACAGTTTTTTGATTAGACTTCATGGTGCGGTAAAACAAATTCTACATCACTACGATGACCATTTTTCATCAATGATAAAGCAATCGTCATTGGTGGCGCATTTTCAAAAATGACTTCATATAAAGCATTGGTAATTGGCATATACACATCAAGTTCTTGTGCTTTGGCACGCACTTGAACAATGGTATTAATCCCTTCAGCTGTTTGACCTAATTCTTTGGTTGCTTGATCAAGTGTTTTACCTGAACCGAGTGCAAAACCAATTTGATAGTTACGACTTAATGGACTATTACAGGTTGCAAATAAATCACCTACACCAGAAAGCCCTAAGAAAGTTAAAGGATTCGCACCCTGCTTTACAGCGAAACGACTCATTTCAGCCAAAGCACGGGTCAAAATCATACTCTTGGTATTTTCACCAATGTTATAAGCTGCGCCCATTCCCATGGCAACCGCATAGATATTTTTTAATGCACCACCAAGTTCCACACCGTGTACATCATCACTACCAAAAACACGGAACAATGCACTATGTAATGCATGTTGTACCGCGTAGCGAACCAATTCCGATTCACTTGCAATGACTGTTCCTGATGGCATGCCTGCCATAATTTCTTTTGCTAAATTAGGCCCTGATAAAACACCATAAGGGACTTCTGGTAGTTCATCTCGAATAATTTCGCTCATAAAACTAAAGGTTTTTGCTTCAATGCCTTTGGTCAAAGAAACTACCGCTTGAGCCGTAATAAACGGCGCAATTTGTTTTAAAACATCACGAAATGAATGACTAGGAATTGCGACCAGAATAATATCTCGATCACGCACAGCTAACTCTAGATCAGCAACAGCACGTAAAGCAGGCTCTAATGGATAATCAGGCAAATAACGTTTGTTGATATGAGTTTGGTTAATTTCTTCTGCTACAGCCGCATCACGAATCCAAATCATGGTATCGCAGCCATTACGCACAGCTAGATTTGCCATTGCTGTACCAAAACTACCACCGCCCAATACCGTAATTCTTAATGCTGTTTTTTGATCTACTGCCACAGGCTCAACTAAATCACTAAATTTTAACGCTGTCATTTTTTATCCTGAAACCAATTTCTTTCTTTAATCATTCACAAATAAGATTATTAAATTACTTGCCACACTTTTACAAATTCTTGGGGATCTATTTCTGCACGAGGAGCAATCGCTTTCGCTGCTGTTCCAATATAAATAATACCTGAAATTAAATCTTGCTCTTTTAAGCCCAATTGTTGTTTAAGCCAATTTGATTCTACCACGGCTCCAGAACGCCACATACTTGCAAAACCTTGTGCTTGCAAAGACAATAAAAAGTTCTGAATGGCTGCACCCGTACTTAAAATTTGTTCAAAATGCGGGACTTTCGGATGATCCTGAATTGTCGTAAGTGCTAAAACCAAAAGTGGCGCGCGAAATGGATGATGTTTGGCTCTTTCTAATTGTATAGGATCACTTTCACCTAAGTCAGCTAAAGCTTTTGCCAAATGCT
This sequence comes from Acinetobacter tjernbergiae DSM 14971 = CIP 107465, assembly GCF_000374425.1. Taxonomy (GTDB): domain Bacteria; phylum Pseudomonadota; class Gammaproteobacteria; order Pseudomonadales; family Moraxellaceae; genus Acinetobacter; species Acinetobacter tjernbergiae. The sequence continues at coordinate 18,358 of NZ_KB894359.1, forward strand.
CACCAAATGCTGCACGTTGCTCAGGTGTAATGATCACAAATCGAGTGGGTTTTAAACGATGATGATCAGGTGCAGTTAATGCTGCTTGTACCGCTTTTTCGAGTTGTTGTGTATTCGGTGCTGGCTCAATTAATTGCCCAATAGATTGACGTTGATGGATATTTTGATGAATTGTCTCTATATTTGAGTCCGTCATTGACATGAATCTAACTAACACAAGGATTTGTTTAGATTAGCATAATCTAACTGATTTCTACCACGTTTAATCCCTGCTTAATTAGTAATTTGAGAAATTTAACAGAGTCTCACTATAAACTGTACATAAGCTGCAAAGGCAATCAAAAATTATATGTTCAAATAATACAATTAGATCACGACTTGAGAACAAGCAATGAAAAAAACGTTCATCATGAGTTTATTAGGTGGCTTGGCACTTGGACTTACTGCATGTGCATCAACACCAACCAATACCCTCGCCATTCAAAAAGAAAACAATCAATATGAAGTGACCGGGGTTGGTAAAACCAATCTGATTGCAAAAAACAATGCGATTAGTGCGGCACAAAAAACCTGCACCCGAAATACATCACCAGTCGTGGTTGATGAAAAAACGGCATATCAAGGAGTTTTAAAAGGTGTAGTCGATGAACAAACTGGAAAGTTGGTTGAGGCTGCTGCTGGTGTCATTGGAACAATTACGGGTAAAAATGCATCTCTAGCCAAAGATGATGACTATCAAACAACCTTGACTTTTTATTGTAAAGCCAATTCATAAACACAAAAAAGCCGATATTCAATATCGGCTTTTTCAGTTATTGCAGCTTAGTGAGCTTCGCTCGCAGCTACTTCTGAAGCAGGACTTACCACTTCAGCAGTTTTCGTCTCTTGTAATTCTGGTTTATCAATTGCAGCAATCGCAGCTTGTTGCTCTGGAGTAGTCGGTGCTGATACATCTGAAGCTACTTGTTCTTGCTGTTCAACATTTTTCGCTTCCTCTTTCTTTCCACATGCAGTTAGCATCATCGGAGCAATAATTAAAGCGGCAAGGGTTAATTTCAATTTCATCACGGCTTTCCACAGGTACTGTTTAAGTTGTGACAAGCATATTTCAATTATGTGACATTTTTATGACGAAATATTTTACAAAAGTAAAAAGAGCCGATTGATATCGACTCTTTTTAGTAATCTTCTTGAAAATTAGAAGATTAAATTCAACTTAAGCACGCTCAAGCAATACCGCAACCGCTGGTAAAGTTTTGCCTTCTACAAACTCCAAGAATGCGCCACCACCTGTTGAGATATAACCAATTTGATCAGCAACTTCATATTTATCAATCGCAGCGAGTGTGTCACCACCACCTGCAATTGAGAAACCAGCAGATTCAGCAATCGCCAATGAAAGTGCCTTCGTCCCTTCACCGAACTGATCAACTTCAAATACGCCTACTGGACCATTCCAAAGAATCGTTTTTGATGTTTTTAAGATTTCAGCAAAAGCTTGTGCTGTTTCTGGACCAACATCTAAAATCATGTCGGTGTCAGTCACATCTGCAACTTTTTTCACAATGGCTTGTGCATTTGCCAAAGAACCTAAGAAGTCTTCAAAGTTAATTTGGCTTGCATCAGCAACCACAACATCAGTCGGTAATGGAACACTTACTTTTGCAGCAATTTGTTTTGCAGTCTCAATCAAATCAGCTTCGTAAAGTGATTTACCAACATTAAAACCAGCAGCAGCTAAGAATGTATTGGCAATACCCCCACCAACGATCAATTGATCACAAAGCGTAGAGAGTGAATTTAATACATCAAGTTTAGTTGATACTTTAGAACCAGCAACAATTGCCACCATTGGTTTTTCAGGTGTTTGCATTGCACGACCAAGTGCATCTAATTCAGCAGCCAATAATGGACCCGCAGCAGCAACTTGAGCAAAACGCGCTACACCTTCTGTTGACGCTTCTGCACGGTGTGCAGTACCAAATGCATCCATCACGAATACATCGCAAAGCGCTGCATATTTTTGTGCAAGTTCTTCTTTATTTTTCTTTTCGCCGTGGTTGAAACGTACATTTTCAAGTAATACCACTTGACCCGCTTCAACTTCAACGCCATCTAAATAATCAGTGAATAATTTAACATCCTGACCCAAAGCATTACTTAAATAAGCAGCGACAGGTGCAAGTGATTGTTCTGGTTTTGGCTCACCCTCTACAGGACGACCAAGATGAGAAAATACCATCACCGCAGCACCTTTTTCTAAAGCCGCTTTAATGGTTGGCAATGCAGCACGTAAACGTGCATCGCTGGTAATTTTCCCATTTTTTACAGGAACGTTTAAGTCTTCACGAATAAGAACACGTTTACCTGCTAAATCAAGGTCAGTCATGCGCTGAAAATTCATGGATGGCTCTCTAGTTGATTTTAAAAACGCCACAATTTTAAATGATTCTCTGAAATAAAGGTGAGTTTTTTTGCAGAAAAGCTGTCTAAACGCTCACTTTTGATTATGATAATCATCGTCATTAAATCTTTGTATTATTATGTCTATTCATCCTGATCCTAAAATTAATCGTTTAAACGTTCTTGGCGAACCTTTATCTAGTTGCTGCTATGACCCGATCACGGGCTATTTCCGTAATGGTTTTTGCCATACGGCGGTCACGGACTTAGGTCAGCACACCATGTGCGCGCAAATGACTTCAGATTTCTTAAATTTCTCACAAAAAGTAGGCAATGATTTAATTACGCCTTTACCAGAAGTGGGTTTCCCTGGATTAAAACCAGGTGATTTTTGGTGTATCTGTGTCACACGTTGGGTTGAAGCATACGAAGCAGGTCATGCCCCACCTATCAAGTTGAATGCATGCCATAATGCGGTTTTGCATTATGTGCCGCTTAATATCCTTGTGGAATATGCGGTCTAGTGAATCAGTTTGAATTGATTTTGGCGTCGAGCAGCCAAACCCGTAAAGACTTAATGAATCGTTTAAGGCTCGATTATGATTGCATTTCACCCGATATTGATGAATCTGCAATGGGTGAATTGCATGCAGATGATTTAGCCAAGCGCCTTGCTTTTCAGAAAGCACAAGTTATTGCACAACAACATCCAAATGCGATTGTGATTGGTTCTGATCAAGTCGCTTGGCGTGAACATGCGCCTTATGACTTTATTGGTAAGCCTTTGAGTGTTGAAAATGCCATTCAACAATTACAGGCAAACTCAGGGAAAACGGTGTTTTTTAGTACGGCGCTCAGTGTTCAACATTTACAGTCTGGCTTTGAAGCCACACTGGTTGAGCATTACCAAGTGAAATTTCGTCAACTGACGCTGGCTGAAATTGAGCGTTATATTGAAATAGATCAGCCCTTGCATTGTGCGGGTAGTTTTAAATGTGAAAGCTTGGGGATTAGCTTATTTGAAAAAATGGTTGGTGATGATCAAACTACGTTGATTGGTTTACCAATGATTCAGTTATGCAATATCTTACGTGCTTTCGAGCTTAAGGTTCCTTAGAAAACCTTATCTAAGCTTATTGAGACAAGGTATTTTTTCAGATCAATTAAGTTAGATACAGCTCTGATCCCTTTTTTTCACTATAAACACGTATAGCCACTATCCTGAAGGCCTTGTTTAATAACCTTTGCATTCTCTTCAGGCATTGTTTCTTTTAATTGTTCGATTGATTTCTGAAAATATGGATGAACTTTAGATTGATTAGCTATATAAGTAATCCTTTCCGCTGCCTGTACCGCATCACAAACGGTTTTTTTATCTTTAATTTTATTCAGATCAAAATCATTATCTATTAAAACTTCAAATCCATTCATTAATGCAGGCATATCGCTGTAAATAATTTTTAATAAAGCATAGAATTCCTTCATATCTTTTTTTGTTGGCTCTGCTTCATAAGCCTGTGTTGAGGTTGATCCCATCAAAGCGATTAATGTAAGAAATAGCGCAATCTTTTTCATTTTATAAGTTATTGCAAAATATATGAAAAATTAGTATATCATTTCATTATTAGCACTGAAAACTAGATTTATGAACCTTTATTACAGCATAACAAATTATTAATATTGGATTTTGCTCTAACGCTATCAAATTTTAGTACTAACACCTTATTTTTTTATTTTAGCAGACCCTTACCCAAACCTAATTTGGATAAGGGTAAACCAACTATTCTTCTGCTGAAAAAACTCTCTTCGGCAAAGCAAACCAAATAAAAATTGCCAATACCAAGAATAATAGAGCTGCTACATTCAGCACTGAACGATGCGATTGGCTAAAAGCCTGTTTTGCAGCTTCAATCACATGCTCAGCAATCACTGGCTGTAATTGCTTGGCAGCTTGAACCGCCTCACCAATCGAACTGCTTACCTGTTCAATGATATTATGTGGCACATCGGTTGGCACCACAATCGAGTTTGCATAAAACCATGACAACATCAAACCGAAAAAGGCAATTCCCAGACCCGCCCCCAGTTCATAAGCCATCCCTTCAATTGCCCCTGCTGCTGTCGCCTTACTTGGTGGCACTGAAGACATAATTGCAGAGGTTGAAGCCAATAATGCAATTTCAACACTCAGACCCAAAACAATCATCCAGCCCCATGCTTGCATCTGCGCCTGCATAAAGTCAGTATTTGCCAAGCCCCATAAACTTAAAGCACTCATCAACATACCAAGAGATGCAACTGAACGCAGACCGAAACGGTTGACCAGCATACTAGCGACTGGGCCTCCTAAACTGATCGCAATCATAAATGGTAAAATAAACGCCCCTGCTGCCAACGGTGAAAGCTGATAAACAAATTGCAGTTCCTGAGAAATCAGCAATTCAAAGCCAACCAAAGCCATCATTGATACAATCGCCATCACTACACCTGTCGCAATCACAGGATGTTTGAATAATTGAATATCAATCATTGGAGAGGTTGATGTGAGCTGTGTACGAATAAAGCCAATCAATAAACTAAAACCCACTGCAAAGATCAAAACTGACCAGATACTAAAGCCGTGCATCACAGTCTTGATCGCATAGATCATACTTAGAATGGCAACCACCAATACAATAGCCTGTAACAAGTTAAGATTCTGCTTCGGTTGCCCTGCCTGTTTCGGAATGACAAATATAGTAAAAATAATGACAGCAAGCATAATCGGAACATTAATCAAGAAGACTGAACCCCAATGAAAATGCTCCAAAAGAAAACCACCCAATAATGGGCCAAATGCTGCACCACCGCCGCCAACTGTAGCCCAAATGCCTAGAGCAAAATTACGTTGTTTTTCATCAAGAAAAGTATTACGAACCGCAGATAAAGTCGCAGGTAAAATCATGGCTGCACCAACCGCCAATAAAGCACGTGAACCAATCAGTGCATATGCAGTAGAAGAAAATGCGGCCGCCAATGATGCTAGGCCAAACAGAATTCCACCAATCACCATGAGCTTTTTAAAGCCAATACGATCTCCCAATGCCCCCATCGGCAAAATAAGACCTGCCATGACCAAAGAATAAATATCAATAATCCACAGCAATTCATTTGCCGATAATGAAAGTGACTCACTTAAAGTCGGTGTTGCGACATGGAGGACGGTTGCATCAATTGATACAGGGAGGTAGATCAATACAACGATTGCAAGAATTAACCACTTGCTAGACATAAATTCCTCTAAATTGGACATGCGTTCAAGTTGGTGTTATTATAATCAAAATTGAACACTTGTCCAATTTTAAAATATGCGTTATTTTGTTCGTGTTTGTGACTACTGCCTAAGGCACTGAATGTATGGCTTATTTAAATAAAGAACAACGTCGTGAAATGATTCTACAAGCAGCCATGCAGGTTGCCTTGCACGAAGGTTTTTCTGCGATGACCGTTCGCCGTATTGCCACCGAAGCACAAACATCAACTGGGCAAGTCCATCATCATTTTACTTCTAACTCGCATTTAAAAGCAGAAGCATTTATTAAGCTTATGCAGCAACTTGATGAGATTGAAAACCAAGTTCATACTACAAATTATTTACAACGCCTCTCACTTCTACTTGGATGTGAAAATATTGAACAAATTCAACCCTATTTACGACTCTGGAATGAAGCCGAAGTTTTAATTGATCAGGATCAAGAAATTAAATTTGCCTATAATATTGCCATGCAAGATTGGCATCGTTCTATTGTTCGCATAATAGATGAGGGACAAAATCATGGTGAATTCCATTTCGATACAGACAGCTATGATATTGCATGGCGGTTGATTGCCTTTGTCTGTGGGCTAGAAGGTATTTATAAACTGGGATTGAATGGTTTAAATGAGGTAGATTTTAAAAGACATACTGACGCGATTATTCAGGCAGAGCTATTTAAAAACAAAATTTAGATAAATAAAATATAGATTTAGTATAAATCTCGAAGCTGATTTTTTTCTAAACAATTACTGCATTTTTAAGAAAGTTAATAAATTTAAAATAAATGTGAGGCTGTTATTTATTATAGGCAGCCTCATTACACCAGATCAAATTAAAACCAGCCTTTCCGCCCATTTAAAATTGCATCTGCACAACGCAAGGTTTCTTGGCTTAAACCCCACAAACGATAATCACCTGTTGCAGAGGTCATATTAAAATTATGCGTATAAGCAAAACTCAGTTCACGATCTGGATCACACCACGCTCCAGAACCATTAAAACCAACATGACCAAAACCATGTGGCGCACGTTTGCCCATCGTCAAAATACGGTGATAACCCAAACGCCAATGCATTGGAATTGGCATCACTCGATCACGTGCTTTAGATTGTACAGTGCTTAACTGCTTAAACACTTCTGGACGAATCAATTGTTGACCATTCCACTGCCCTTGATTGGCAAGCATGGCATATACTTTGGCAAGACTATCAGCAGTAAACACGCCATTAGCGGCAGGAATCACAGCTTGTAAACCAGCATCACTATAAAAACTAAAATTACGCATGCCTTTTGGAATCATCGCATCTTGGAAATCTTGAGGGCTTTGTCCTGAAAGTTCTAAGAATTTTTCTGACAAAGAGGCTGCACGTGGTTGATCTGTTTTTTTAACTTGTGGCTTTGGTGCAGATGGTTTTTTAGGTTTTTCAAGTAACCGTGCTACCCGCTGCAATTCAGAAGTTGGTGTACCAAAATATGCACCATTCAACTCAAGTGGTTGCACTAGATAACGTTGCATTAACCAACTTAAAGGCTGTTTCGCTGCTTTTTCAATCACCCCACCCACGAGCCAACCATAAGTCAGCGGTTGATAAGCAAAACTTTGTCCTGCTGCAAAACGTGGTGTAGCAGCTGCCATTACCTCTAACATATGCGACCAATCCAACATTTCTGTTGCTGACTCAATCGTATTACGAATATCGAATAAACCACTCTGATGCGATAAAACATGACGCAATGTCATATTCGCTTTACCATTTTGGGCAAACTCAGGCCAATAATGTGCAATTGGCTGATCATAATCAAGTAAGCCTTCACTCACTAAAATATGTGCAAGCGTTGCTAAAATTCCTTTACCTGTCGAATAACACATTGCCAAAGTATCAGATTGCCAATCTTCTTCTTGAGATTTCTTACCTGTAAAAATATCGACAACTTTCTGACCTTTGAAATAAACCACCAATGCCGCACCGCCTTGATGGCTTCGTGCATCTTGCAAACGACTGAATTGGGTTGCTAAGTCAATAAAACGCTCATCAACATTGCCATGATAGTTATGCGTATCGGCAAATAAAATCTCTTTAATCAATGCACATATCCTTATGATATTTATATTCTTTAAATAACTCTTTTACGGATAAAAGGGCTGACTCAACCAGAATGCCAATCAGTTAAGTATTTTTAATTCCCCTTGTGAAGCAATGCTTCTCACCTTTTTCAAAGGAGGGAGTATTTCAAAATTCAATACAGTGTTGAATTCAATGGTGTTCCCCTCTTTTTCAAAGAGGGGTTAGGGGAGATTTATTAATCAGTAATAATGAAATTACGCTTAACTGATCAGCATTACTGACTCAATCATACGATTCAGTATTAAAGTGCTTTCACTGTTCCCGCAACATGCGGCTTTTTAGATTTAACGTTACGAATCAAGAAGTCAGTTTGTTTTGATTCAGCAGCTGTTAAAAACTCAACAGTTGATGGTAAATACATCGGCAATTTAAACCAAACATCTGCTTCATAAGCAGTTGGTAACTCAATACTCGCCAAAGCTTTTGCCTTACTCCACATCCCATGTGCAATCGCTTGTTTAAAACCAAATGCTTTAGCTGTGACTGCATGAATATGAATCAAGTTAAAATCACCTGAAATCAATGCGTAGCGGCGACCAGTATTCTCAGAAATATTCCATTCTGCTTTTGGCTGATATGCAGGCTCTTTAGAGTCTTTCGATTTTTCAGAAGCTTTTTTCTCAGTTTTTTGACGTGATAAATAAGTCGTTAAACTTTCCATCACCACTTCACCGCCCACTTTGGCAGTTGTAATGAAATCGAATTGTAAGCCTTTATCATGTGGCTGAAGTTCGCCAAATTTACATGACAACGTAATTTGCTCATTTACAGCGATTTTACGTGTTTGTTTGATTTGGTTACGAATATGTACCAAACCTAAAATTGCGAATGGAAATGCTTCGCTCGTCATCATGTGCATTTGCAAGCTTTGAGACAACACAGCTAGATAAATTGCCGGAACAAAACCATCATTTTTAGAACCACAAACTTCGTTATAGCTTTCTAAATGTTTTGCATCAATCTTCAATGTATCTACCACATATTCAACTTGTGGTAATACTTTTTCGCCTTTTGGCTTTTTAAAAATTAAACCTTGAATGACCTTTGGATAAGCTAAATAAGGTTTTGGTAATTGACTAAAATGGCGTGTATTCATATTGAACCTTTCTATATTTTTATAAAAAAGGGATGCACAAGCACCCCTCTTCAAAACTTTTAACGCTTAAGCGCCCAACAAGCTTTGACCGCATACACGAACAACGTTGCCTGTCACGCCTGTTGAACCAGTAGAAGCATACCAAGCAATTGCTTCAGCCACATCTACAGGTAAACCACCTTGATTCATTGAGTTCATACGACGACCCGCTTCACGAATCGCAAATGGAATCGCAGCAGTCATTTGCGTTTCAATGAAACCAGGTGCAACCGCATTGATGGTAATACCATTCTTCAATGTTGGTGCAGTAAATTTAACCAAACCAATTACACCTGCTTTAGACACTGCATAGTTGGTTTGACCTAAATTACCCGCAATACCACTGATTGATGATACACAAACGATACGACCATTTGCATTTAAACCATCATTAGAAAGTAAGTAATCGTTAACACGTTCAATTGAAGACAAGTTAATATTGATGACTAGATCCCAAAGCTCAGGCTTCATATTCGCCAAAGTTTTGTCACGAGTAATCCCTGCATTGTGAACAATCGCATCTAAACCACCTTGTTTTGCAGCAGCAGTTTTGATTTTCTCGCCTGCATCAGCAGCAGTAATGTCAATCGCCAATACTGAACCACCAATTGAACCTGCAACACGCTCAAGATCAGCTTGTTGTTGTGGAACATCTAAACAAATCACATGCGCGCCATCACGAGCAAGTACATTCGCAATCGCTTCACCAATACCACGGCTAGCACCAGTCACTAATGCAGTTTTACCTGCAAGTGGCTTCGCCCAATCTAATTTCACTGTTTCTGCTTTAGAAATACGGATCACTTGACCAGAAACATAAGCTGAACGTGGTGAAATTAAGAAACGTAGCGTTGATTCTAAGTTTGCTTCAGCACCTTGGTCTACATAAACCACTTGAGCAGTAATACCTTTTTTGAATTCTTTACCAGCAGACTTCACAAAACCTTCAAGCGCACGTTGTGCAATTGCTTGTTTTACAGTCTTAGCCGTTTCAGGTGTTGTACCAATTACAATCACACGACCTGAACTTGAAATTTGGCGAGCGATTGGATTAAAAAAGTTATACAACGCTTTTAATTGTTCAGAATCTTGGATACCAGAAGCATCAAATACAACTGCTTTAAATTTAGACTCTTTATCATCCGCATTTAAAGGGCGAAGATTTAAACCTACTTTTGCAGCTGTTTGTTGTAATTCAACATTATTGCCGACATAACTATCTGCATGGATATTGCTAAGAATTTGAGCAATAGAAGCAGAAATTGTGCTTGAAGGTGCTGCGCCAAGCAATACTGCACCATTTACAACAGGTTGGGCATTTTCAAAACGATCTAAGCTAACTGGCGATGGTAAACCTAAATTTTTTACAACAAATTTACCCAAAGGTGATTGTGTAAATGCTTGGTATTGATCGGTCATGATTATTATCTCTCATACAAATGAATTTTTTACAAACACCTGAATCATGTTCGGGATATAACATGAAATTAATGTTTGATTGACTCACAGCAAATCATACTTGAGTTCATGTCTGGATGTCTTGACCTGAATGTGGTCTAAAGCGTCATTCTAGTCAATACAGCAGTATTGGAAATATGATATTGTTTACACCAAGAATATCGCAATTATGCTTGGAAAAGCCTTATGAGCAAAACAACTCAAGAAAATCCAGCAGTCGAGAATTCTGCTCAAGAAACTGTGTCAAATACATCAAAAGCAACTTCTACTACTGGTAAAAGTGCTGACACAAGTTCTAAAGCAGCAAGTACGACAACTAAAACGACTCGTCCTCGTTCTACAGGTCGTAGTACGAAAACAACTGCTTCTTCTACATCTACAAAAGCAGCACCATCAAAAACAACCAAACCTTCTGTTCAACAGGATAAAACCATGAGCCAAAACACTGTTCGCCGTGTTGCCATTATCGGCGGTAACCGTATTCCTTTCGCTCGCTCTAACGGCGCTTATTTTACAGCTTCTAACATTGACATGTTTACAGCTTCGTTAAACGGTTTGGTTGAGCGTTTCAACCTCCAAGGTCAACGTTTAGGTGAAGTCGTTGCTGGTGCAGTATTAAAACACAGCCGTGATTTCAACATGACACGTGAATGTGTGTTGAATACTCAACTTGCACCAGAAACACCAGCGTTTGATCTTCAACAAGCATGTGGTACTGGTTTACAAGCTGCATTCCTTGTTGCAAACAAGATTGCTTTAGGTCAAATCGAAGTGGGTATCGCAGGTGGCGTGGATACAACTTCTGATGCGCCAATCGCTTTTGGTGATGGTTTACGTAAAGCTTTACTTGAGCTTAACATTGCTAAAACAGGTAAAGACCGCCTAAAAGCTTTAGCAAAAATCAATGTTAAAGATCTTATGGATGCACCTAAGAATGGTGAGCCACGTACAGGTCTTGCAATGGGTGATCATGCTGCAATTACCGCTTTAGAATGGAACATTGCTCGTGAAGCTCAAGATGAATTAGCTGCTGCTTCTCATCAAAAAATGGCAAAAGCATACGAAGAAGGTTTCTTCGATGACTTAATCACGCCATTCTTAGGTTTAAGCCGTGACAACAACTTACGTGCTGACTCTACTGCTGAGAAATTAGCAAAATTAAAACCAGTATTTGGTAAAGGCGAAGCTGCAACAATGACAGCGGGTAACTCTACGCCACTTACTGATGGTGCATCATGTGTACTTTTAGCTTCTGAAGAATGGGCTAAAGCAAACGGTCATGAAGTTCTTGCTTACTTAACTTTCTCTGAAACTGCTGCGGTTGATTTCGTTGGTAAGAAAGAAGGCTTATTGATGGCGCCTGCTTATGCAGTTCCACGTATGCTTGAGCGTGCTGGTCTCACCCTTCAAGATTTCGACTACTATGAAATCCATGAAGCATTTGCATCACAAGTACTTTCTACCTTGAAAGCTTGGGAAGATGAGAAATTCTGTAAAGAGCGTTTAGGCTTAGATGCACCTTTAGGTTCAATTGATCGTAGCAAATTAAACGTTAAAGGTTCTTCTTTAGCTGCGGGTCACCCATTCGCTGCGACTGGTGGTCGTATCATCGCGACTGCTGCGAAAATCTTAAACCAAAAAGGTTCAGGTCGTATCTTAGTTTCGATCTGTGCTGCGGGTGGTCAAGGTGTAACGGCGATTATTGAAAAATAATCGTTAGCTTGATCAAAAAAGGGGATTAAATCTTTTGATTTATTCCCTTTTTTATTATAAATATGATTAAATAAACAAATATCTATAAAAATATAAAGCACATGCAATCATTTCTATTTGACCAACTTTTTTATATAAGTGTCTGGCATCCAATTTTATTGGTTCTATTATTTTTCTTTGGGTTTTATCTTGCGGAATTATCTTTTAAAAAGGCTTTAAACAAATATCCCGTTGAAAGCCTACAGGGTTATAGAAGAGTATTGAATAGCATCCTTTGTAGTGTTTCATTTTTTACGATGAGCTATGTATTCAACTTTAATTTTATCTATTTTCTTTCTTCCTGTATTTGTTTACCTTATATACTAACCAGTAAAGTACACTACCAAATCACCCATGGATATTAAAATATGTGGTTGTTTATTATAAACATCTTCCTATTTTTAGGACTATGTTTTGTACTACTTCACTTTTTAGCAGGTGAAGAAAGACATTTATCTATTATTATATTTTTCGCTGTTTGTCTTTGGTTCATGAGTTTTATTGTTTGGATGTTACACTTTAAAGATCATCTCATTACTTAGGCTATCTCGCCCGTTTAAACTTCACATAATAGTCATTTAAAACTTTAATTATTTGCTTTAACTCTTTTAGATTTTCTTCTGTATTTCCTAAGCGCTCAACAAAACGTTGTGAGTGCAATTCCAAATCAATCTTTTCATTAATTTGTGGTGCAATCCTAAATAGCTTTTCTAAATCATCAAATCGGTCTAATTTTCGATTGGAAAAATATTCCAAACGAAAGCCCAACTCATTCAGCACCACACCATGCAGAATCGCGCCTTTCTCTACATCAAATGATAAAGCATGTTCTTTTAAAAATAACTGCTCAGGCGTCTCTTTGGTGCTTTTAAATAGATTAGTCAGTTGGCTTAACATTTATAAATCACATCACTATATTTCGATTGTATTAAACAGCTAAATACATCAGAGAAGCAACCAGCTACGACGCTGATAAAAAAAGCATCTTCTAAAAGATGCTTTTCTGTAATTCATTAACCATACTGCTTTTTCAAGTAATCGACAATCTTCGCTGACTCAAACATCTTCACACCTGTGTTTGGATCAATCAAATATGGCACTTGAATATCTCGTCCCATCACTTCAACAACCTTTTCGCGCTTTCCATTCGGTAATGGAATATATTGACCAGGTTTTAAACGCAAGATTGCTGGCCCCATATCTTGCCAACGTTCTTTAGCAACATTATGCAAAATATATGGAATTTCTAGCTCAGTGAGAACTTCACGAACCAAACGTGTATAGGGGCTTGCCTCAAAACTCCACAATTCGAGCAATTGTGCTGGTGCTGCTCGATCTATAATTTTTTTATTAATCGACACGCCACGAGCTGCATTGGCAACCGATGCCAAAGCCGAAACATAAGGAAGTTTTGGATAATGGCTAAATTTTTTCGGCGTTTTCCCAGTTTTCCCATAGTGTTTGAATAAATGATGAATGATCTCTTGTGACTCATAGAGTTGATCACCTGTATTTTCATCAATCAAAAATGGAAACTGTCTTTTACCACCTTTTTCTTTAACGATTTGGCGGTATTTTTGACCACCTTTCGGACATGGATAAATTTCCACATCTAAATTTAATAACGTAACAACTTCACGAACACGACGACAAAATGGTGAACCTTCAAACTCATAAAGCTTTAGCGCTTTCACTGGCTGGTTTGGTTGTGGTGTTCCCATCACACCTCTTCCGCCTTCAATTAGTGTGGCAACAACAGATTGTAAAACCTTGAATTGATGGTTCGCCATTTTGAGCATATCGCTATCCTTTAGCAGTCAACTAGTTTTTCTTTCGCGATCACAATGCCATTATTATCCGCATAGATATAATCGCCAGAATTGATCGTCACACCACCAAAATACAGTGTAATATCCACTTCACCTATGCCTTTACGATTACTTTTTTGTGGAATTGCTGCCAATGCATGTACACCTAAATCAAGTTCTGCAATTGCATCCACATCACGTACACAACCATAAATCACAACGCCATTCCAATGGTGATTCACTGCGGACTCAGCAATTAAATCCCCCATCAAAGCACAACGCATAGATGCACCGCCATCGACAACCAATACTTTACCTGTACCATCCGTTGCCAAAAGTTCTTTAACGCGAGAGTTGTCTTCAAAACACTTTACTGTGACAACTTGCCCACCAAAAGTTTTACGTGCGCCATAACTTTTAAAAAACTTACCATCTAAAGATGGTGTTACCACTTGTAAGTCTTTCTCAGGATTATCATCTAACAAATCACAAGTTACAAAAGGAATCGTTGTCACTGAAAGTCTCCATTATTGGGTTTGTTGTATCATCAAATTATCGTACAGCTTGAATGCTGCTGTCTGAGTCTGAGCCGCACTTAGCATAGTATGCGCCAATTGCTCTGCGGTTACAGGCTTATATTTAAACGGTTTAGTCCATGTTTTTTCAACAAATTTAAATACCGTTTGTGCCATATCCTCTAATACACGCACTTCGCTTCGTTTACCAATTAACAGTGAAGGCTGGAAGATAGAGAGCTTGTAAATTGACAAGCTTTTTAAGTAATTTTCCAGTTCACCTTTAACCTTATTATAGAAAACTGGTGAATTAGCATTCGCTCCCAATGCACTAACAACCAATAAATGAATATTTTTATCCTGAATTAGATCAGCAAAATGAGCATTAATTTCATAGTCAATTGCATAAAATGCGTCTTTCGATCCCGCTTGTTTGATCGTACTACCTAAGCAACTAAATGCATGTGTATGAGCACTGACATCTTCATCATTCAACAATAAAAAATCTTCTAGAACAAGTTGCGAAACCTTACTATAAGATTTTAATTTATCAGAATTTTTTCTTACAACAACAGTAATCAAATTAAAGTCATTAGACTGTTGTAATTTATCTACAAGTGCTTCACCTACTAGTCCTGTAGCACCAATAACAATTGCCTTTTTATCGCCTATTCTCATTTTTATTTATTCCAACTTATGATTAGGCTTAATGTAACGTTTTCTTATAAGATTATCACCTGTTAAATGTACTTAAAAGTGTCACAAGGCTTGACTTCGGGGCTTACTTTCCTCAAAATATGGCACTTGTTTACGGGCTGGTGAATGTTACCAATATTTTTGGTTTTAACTTCAGCGCCCGCCCAGACCAACTTATTTTTAAGGAGTGCACGAGTGGCAAACTCTGCTCAAGCTAAAAAACGTGCTCGTCAAAACGTTAAAGCGCGTAAACACAACGCAAGCTTACGTTCTATGGTTCGTACTTATATCAAACGTACTGTAAATGCGATCGCTGCTGGTGATTATGCTGTTGCTTCAGAAGCTTATAAAACAGCTGTACCTGTAATCGACCGTATGGCTGATAAAGGCATCATTCACAAAAACAAAGCTGCTCGTCACAAGAGCCGCTTAAATACTCAAATTAAAGCATTAGCTAACTAATTTGATGTATATAAAAAAGCCCGAATTTTCGGGCTTTTTTATGGTCTTGAATTTTCCAGTTCACATGTTCGTTATTATTTATCTTTTAAATCACATTCAATCAAATCACACTGATCAAACAGAATATTATTTGTTTTGAAAATCCTTAATAACAAGCTCTTGTTTTTGACCACGCCAAATCCACTTTAACTTACTATTACTAAAATCTTCCCCTTCAAACCACACAAATAAACCTTCCATCATCTCAGGCCAATCCGACTTCTCTATTTGATTTTGACCTGAAATCACCGCCACAATCGCAGCAAGTATTGTGTCATGACTCACCGCCAAACTTAAACCTTGATGCTGAGTCGGGTGTGTGTGATAGAGTAATTCCAATACATCAAATACACCTGTTATAGGATGTTTCATCCCTGGCAAAGCATTATTCACAAAACTATTAATAAACCCTAATGCACCCTGCTGGCGAAAATAAGGTGCAGCCTGCTGAATATCTAATACAAAGCTTCCAGGCTCTACCAATAATCGCTGTTCAACAATTTCGATCGTATGCGTATTTATTGCCTCGTGAATCCCATCTGCACCCTGAATCATTAATGCAGCAGTATCTACACAACGCTGAATCGGGCTTGAAATACAATGCTGAATCGCTCGGTCGGTATTATTGATTAAATACTGCCCCCACGCATAAGCCAAATCTCGTCCTTGCTCCGTTAATTGCAAGTCATAACCAGCGAAACCCTGCCCATTCACCAACTCACGCAAAGAGTGACGAGTAAACAAAGTGACAGGTGTTGAAGCGTCTGGGAGTAAATCAATTGCTTCAAACATGCTTTTGGGCAATAAATGCAGGGCCATATTCACATACAAGCTTAAATTTAGCTCACTATACCATGCAGACGACAAGACTCAATCTAAAATGCCTGAATGCGCCAAGGCCTCATAAGCAATTTTTTTGCAATACTGATCTCTAAAAGCAATAAAACCACCATTCAATACCGTTTCACGCTGATTGTATTGAAATGATTTCCCATCTAAAGTCATCAAACCACCACCGATACTTTCTAACAATGCCTGCCCTGAACTAGTATCCCACTCTGAGGTTGGATGAAATCGTGGATAAATATCAATTTCACCTTCTAGCATCATACAAAATTTATAAGCACTGCCCGCCTCACGTCGTGCCACAGTCCGATGTTGCAAAATCGGCTCAATAAAATTTTTATACTTCGGATTTTTACTGTTATGACTCAAACCAATTTGAAGTGGTGTTGCCAAATCATGTTCTTCGACTTGATATTGAAACCACTCTTGACGGCTAAAACTATATTTATAAGGTAATTGTGACTGATAACCAATGTACATGACCTGCTCACATGGCACAGAAATAATTGCAAAGGTCGTCTCATTACCTTCGATCAAACTTAAATTAATCGTAAACTCATCACGCTCATGAATAAATTCTTTCGTTCCATCTAAAGGATCAAGCATCCAACAACACTGCCACGCTTGCCGAGCTGAATAATCACCCTCCTCAGACAACACAGGCAACTCAGGTGTAAATTCAGCCAAATGCTTTAACAAAAAGCGATTTACCTTTAAATCCGCTTGAGTCACAGGTGAATCATCACTTTTTTCCTGAATATTAAACTCACCACCTGCACAATAATTTTGATATTCTTCCAATAATATTTGAGTTGCCTGCGCCATAATTGGTACAAGTTTCGAAATAAAGGAATCTTGTGGGGCACACGTTTTAATAAACATAGATCAGCCTTATGTCATATTCAGATTTACAGCAGCAGCCTATCGCCATGTTTGACATGGATGGTACTTTACTTGATTTAGCCTTTGATGATTTCATTTGGAATCATTGTTTGCCTGAACGACATGCGCAAACACATCAATGCAGTTTAGAGCAAAGCCAACAGACACTATTCCAATTTTACAAACAACATAAGCATACACTATCTTGGTATTCTTCGGCGTATTGGACAGCTAAAGTTGGTGTTGATGTTTTACAATTACAACATGAGCATCGTGAAAAAATTTGTGCCCGTAGCGGTTGCTTTCAACTCCTAAAGCAGCTGAAAGCACAAGGCTATCGCTGTTGGTTACTGACCAATGCTGATCGTGCAGGCTTACAACTCAAGCTTGAAAATGTAGAACTCAGTTCCTACTTTGAACTCATGATCAGCAGTGAAGAATTAGGGCATGCCAAAGAAGAAGTCGCTTTTTGGCAAAAATTACAAGAAATGCATCCCTTCGACCCAGCACAAGCGATATTTATTGATGATACGGTTGCGGTGCTTCAGGGTGCAGAAGATTTTGGTATTACCCAACTCTTTAGCATTTTACAACCCTCTAGTGCCAAGCCAGCCAGAACACCGACAGAGCTGCCTTACCCTGCACTTGATCATCTCAATGATCTCTTAGATTATATTGAAAACAACATACAGGTCACCGATGCCAAAACAGCATGAACCAGACAGCATGGATGCCATGCGGATTGACAAATGGCTTTGGGTTGCACGTTTTTTTAAAACACGCTCGATTGCCAAAGCTGCAATTGAAGGTGGTAAAGTCCATCACAATAATGATCGTGTTAAAGTTTCTAGAGACGTCCGTATTGGTATGGAACTCACTATTCAGCAGGGTTTTGAGAAAAAAACTGTGGTTGTGAAAGCACTCTCTACGATACGTGGTGGTGCGCCCGCAGCCCAATTACTCTATGAAGAAACCACAGAAAGTATTGAACGCAGAGAGTTGCATGCATCACAGCGAAAATTGCATAATCTAGCCCGACCAGATCATCGACCAAGTAAAAAAGATCGTCGTGATATCAATCGTTTTAAACAGGAAAATGTACAGTCGTGGTCTTACCATGATGAATAAAATTTTCTCATTTTGGGTGCGTCATCTTGTGTCGTACAAACACAGATCAGATGTAGAATAAACAACTAGAATCTGCCACTATACCTAAGTCCCAACAAGTTGAGATTCAGTACATCCACTTGGGTTAGTCGTTAAGAAGATAAAGTTTTGAGGTTTTGAGATGGATGATAATAAAAGTAAAGCGCTACAAGCTGCGTTAGGTCAGATTGAAAAGCAATTTGGTAAAAATACAGTCATGCGTCTGGGTGACAACACGGTACTAGCCGTTGAAGCTGTCTCTACAGGTTCTTTAACGCTTGATATCGCATTAGGAATTGGTGGATTACCTAAAGGTCGTATCGTCGAAATTTACGGCCCTGAATCATCAGGTAAAACCACTATGACATTACAAGCAATTGCACAATGTCAGAAAAATGGGGGTACATGTGCCTTTATTGATGCCGAGCATGCATTAGACCCAGAATACGCACGTAAGTTGGGTGTAGATATTGATAACCTACTGGTTTCTCAGCCCGACCACGGCGAACAAGCACTCGAAATCGCAGATATGCTGGTTCGCTCAGGCGCAATTGATCTGATCGTTGTCGACTCTGTTGCTGCACTCACCCCTAAAGCCGAGATTGAAGGTGAAATGGGTGACTCACACATGGGCTTACAGGCACGTTTAATGAGCCAAGCATTACGTAAAATTACTGGTAATGCAAAACGCTCAAACTGCATGGTGATCTTCATTAACCAAATCCGTATGAAGATTGGTGTAATGTTTGGTAGCCCAGAAACTACGACAGGTGGTAATGCTCTTAAATTCTATGCATCTGTTCGCTTAGATATTCGCCGCATTGGTGCAGTGAAAGAAGGCGATGAGATTACAGGTAACGAAACTCGCGTCAAAGTGGTGAAAAATAAAATGGCACCACCTTTCAAAGAAGCTGTGTTCCAAATCATGTACGGCAAAGGTACAAACCAATTAGGTGAGTTGGTTGATTTAGCAGTTCAACAAGAGATCGTGCAAAAAGCGGGTGCTTGGTATTCATATCAAGGCAATAAAATTGGGCAAGGTAAAAACAATGTGATTCGTCATTTTGAAGAGAATCCTGTAATGGCTCAAGAAATTGAAAAAGTCATTCGCGAGCAACTCCTCACCAAAAATAAGAATGAAGCTGCACAAACTGAAGATGAAAAAGAACCAGATTTTTTAGAAAGCTAAACTGAAACGCCCTTCGGGGCGTTTTTCTTTCATGAGGATATTATGTTTCATTCTGAAAAAATAGAAAAACCAAAAACACTGACAGGCTCCAGATTACGTTCATATGCCTTCGCCCTACTCACACGTCGTGATTATTCTCAAGCCGAATTGATTGCAAAGTTAAATCTATACGCGATCAATCCCGATGAAGTTTCTCATCTTGTTGAAGAATTAGCACAACAAAATTATCAAAGCGATCAACGTGTAGCTGAGCTAACCTTAGCAAGCCAAATCAGAAAAGGAAAAGGTTTACAGCGTATTAAACAAGTACTGAAAGCAAAACAATTAGATGCCGAACTTATTACAGAAGAACTTCAAGACGTCGATTGGCTTGAACAAGCATATCAACTCAAAGTCAAAAAATTTGGAGAAGAAGTCACACATGATCCAAAAATTAAAGCAAGACAAATTCGATTTTTACAATATCGAGGCTTTGATATGGATGTGATCATGAAAACAATTGCTCGAACGAGCGAAGAATGAATGGTGGCAGCCCCACTAGCATGACCTCGGCACATCATAGTTCTACTACCGTTGCTACCTTCCGGTCCTGGCGGGGTTCGTAGAGTACAATTGCGAAGCTACCAGCAGGGCTACCATTGCCCGACCAAGTATAGAGATTTTTATTGTTGTTGCAAGACTTGTCTCTGTTTTTAATTAGTTTTTTGATTCAATTGATTAATTCAGCAGCAAAAAATATCATTTTCGACTTTTAAAACCTAAATTTGTACAAACCATGCACAATAAAAATAAATTCTATTTAAAAATGCTTGAAGATTGTAAATGCTTATTGCATTTAAATGAGTTACTGCTTTAATGACTAAATCAAAAACATAGATCTAGTGTGCTACAAGTAAAAATGAGGACTTGTTCGCTCACGGTTTTTCAACTTTATGGATGAATTTTTATGCTAAAAAAGTATTCTGTACTTTTTACTGCCCTACTCACTAGCGCACATTTATATGCAAATGTTCCAATTGAATCCCGTGCATTAAGTCAACCGATTGTAGACACAACCAACCTCTCCACTGCTGGCTCAAACTTAAATTGGGATCTTATTCAAAAAAACCAAAAACTCGAAGAAGAAGTACGCAAATTACGTGGTCAACTCGAGGAACATGATAATTCGATTGAACAATTGAAAAAAGAACTAGCAAATCGGTATACCGACTTAGATCAACGCTTAGAATTGCTTTCTCAGAAAATTGATCCACCAGAAGAAAACACAGAAACAGAGAATACAACGACAACTGAAGCACCCAAAGCAGAAACAACAACACCTTCAACAACACTCCCTGCAACACCCTCTACCGCACCAGCTAAACAAGATTCAACAACCCAAGCACCAGTTGTACAACCAAAACCAAACAATGCCACAACGAGCAATACCAATAGCCAAATCGAGCTAGAAAAAGCAGCGTATACCGTTGCACTTGATGCTTACAAACAAGGTGGTGCTAAAAAAGCCATCCAACCGATGCAAAATTTTATTAAAAATCACCCGAATGGGATTTATGTTGGAAATGCTTATTTTTGGTTAGCTGAATTTTACTTAGCGGCCGAACCTGTCGACTATAAGGCCGCTAAACAAAATTATAATATTGTCGTTACACGCTACCCTAGCTCAGCCAAGGCATCTCGTGCGATGTATCAACTGTATAGCATCTCTAAGGAAGTCGATAAAAATACAGCACTGACCAATCAATATAAAGCCAAATTACTTAATCAATATCCACAATCTGAAGAAGCAAAATTCATTCAGAAAAAATAATCGAATGTATAAACCTATAAAAAAGCCAGTTCATAAGAACTGGCTTTTTTATGTTCAAGCTTAGACCAAACTTATTTGATCTTTGCCTGTGATTTTAAATAATCAGTATAGTCTTCTAGGAGTTGTTGACCACGGAATTGTTGATACAACTTTGTTAACTCCGCCATTTGATCTGCTAGTAATTCATTTGCAGCACTGGTGTTCACATTAGAAACCGCTACAATAACCAACTCATTTGGTAGTTTTGCTGTCGTAGCTGACCACATGCCCTCTTTCGTTGGCGCAGGAATACTAAACGCAGCACGTTCAATCGCACGTCTTAAACCTTGCGAACGAGCAAATGTGCCTGCATCTTCAAAAGTAACTTGTGATTTTGCAACAACTTGTGCAGCTGGCTGTGTTTTAAAATCAGCTAAAATTTTTGCAATTTTTGCTTGAGCTGCTTTATAAGCCTTTGCTTCGATAACTTTAATTTTTACTTCAGCAGTCGCTTGATCTAAAGGTTTAACCCCTGCTGCATGGTAATTACGAACTTTAATCCAAACCGTATCACCACTTGCTAATTGGATATTAGAGGATGCGTTACGATCACCATTTTTCACATCATCATTAAACAATTTCGCTTTAACACTCAAATCACCTAAATAAGGGTTCTGAGTTGTTAAGGTCACACCATTAACAGATTCAACACGAGCACCCTTTACTTCTTGAGCAACTGCATCTAAGGAATCATTTCCTACAACCATTTCATTTAGACTATTTACCGTGTCACTAAATAAATTAGCCAACTTTGTTTTTTGAACTTCTGCTGTTAAACGCGATTTTTCAGCATCAAATGATGGAACACTCGCAACGGGTGCAGTTGTCTCAATAATATGATAACCATATTGAGTTTTTACAGGTTTAGAAATTTGACCACTTTTCAATGCTTTCACTGCATTATCAAAATCTGCTGAAAAAATACCAGGTGCATAAGCATCAACCAAACCACCTTGTGCTTTTGAGCCTGGATCTTCAGAAAATTGAATAGCAGCCTGAGCAAATGTCATGCCCGCCTGAATCTTCGCATACACATCATCCGCAAGTTTCTTCGCAGCTGCTGCATCACGCGAATCAGTGGTAATCAAAATATGCTTAACTTCTGGTTTTGCATCTTTCTGCTGCTTTTCAGCAAATGCTTTATAAGCTAGCTGTAAATCAGCCTCAGTAATGCTTAAATTGGTTTGAGGTAATAACGCTGGACTTAGAACCACATAATCAACATCAACACTCGCAACTTGCTTAAATTCATTTTTATGCTTGCTGTAGTAGTCTGCAATCTCTTGAGTTGATGCTGTTAGACCTTTTTTATAATCATCTAACTTAATACTTGCTAAATGCAAGGTCCGTTGTTCAGTTTGCAAATTTGCAAGTTGATGTAAATCAGACTGACTTACCAATGCGTAATCCAACAAGGTCGATGAAATCATTTTCAAAGCATGGTCTTGACGTAAGCTCGCAATTAAAGCCTGATTAGTCATTCCTTGTGAGCGCAAGTAGTTTTCATATAACTTTTGAGAAAACTTACCATTTTCCTGAAAGCTTGGTTGTTGCGCCAACATTTGCTCAATTTGAGTATCACTTAAAGAAATACCTAATTTTTTAGCCTGTTGTTGCAAAAGAGAGCGTGCAATTAGTGCATCTAATGCTTTTTGCTGAATCACAGGCTGATTTAAAAGGGACTCATCACCTTTCACCAAAGATAAATATTGATCTTTATAATTTTTGGTTGCACTTTCTAATTCTTTATTAGAAATATCTTGCCCGTTAACTGATTTCGCAACGTCTGCTTTATTGCTACCACTAAAATATCCTTCAATACCGACAAGCGCTAAAGGAGTCAAAAACAAAACGAGCAGGACTTTACCCAACCAACCCTTAATGAGGGTACGAAAAGATTCCATGAGAATTCCAATATTTTATTTCGGGGCAATTTTAACTGAAAAACCAAAGCGAATGAATGCAGAATAAAGATCAAATTAGCTATTTCATTCAATAAATAAAAAACGCACCCAAAATGGTGCGTTTTTTGATTTAAAAAGATTACGCAACTGAATCTTTTAAACCCTTACCTGGTTTAAAACTAGGTACTTTGCTTGCTTTAATTTGGAGCTCTTCACCTGTTTTAGGATTACGACCAGTACGTGCAGCACGTTCTTTAACGCTAAATGTACCAAAACCAACTAAAGTAACCGTATCACCGCTTTTAAGTGCTTCAGTGATTGACGCAATTGTTGCATCGAGTGCCTTACCAGCATCCGACTTAGATACTCCCCCTTTTTCAGCAATCGCATCAATTAATTCTGATTTATTCATGATAAAAAATATCCTCTTAATATCGTTTGTTAAGATCCAAGGCTATAGTTTAAAAGGCCATGCCGCCTTTATAGCAATGCTTTAGGGGAGAACGCAATACTAGAAAGGCTTTTTAGTAAAAATAAATACTGAAATACGACATAAACGGACGAGTGCCTATAATTTTTTTACTTTTTATTCAATTTCGTCTTTAACTGGTTATTTTCTTCAATTAAAGCATCTACTTTGATGTGTAATTGAACCAAAAGTTGTTCAATATGCTGGAGGTCTTTCGGCGTAACCAAACCAATGCGATTTAAAGAATGATTCACACCACTATCTAAAATTTTTTCAACTTTATCTTTAGTATCAGTAACAGATTCTTTTGCTTTCTCTGTAACTTTAACTACAGTATTGTCAGCAAAGTCTACTGTCTTAGATTCTAGTTCTTCCCCCACTTTGACTAAAGAGTCAAATAATTTATTTCCTTCTTCTTCAGCACGAGAAAAAGCCCCTAAACCAGCCAGCCAAATCTGTTGTGTATACTTTTTGAAATCAAGTGCAGATTTCTTCGAACTCTTTGATTTTAATTTATTTTTTACCTCACATTCCTCACTAGGATTTTCTATATTTGAGTTATCCATTGATCATTGCTCCCAAGCACTTTACAAACAGTATGTCGTATTTAACCATAAAAATGTTTTTATAATATCAAAGTTAGGACTTGATCGTTTTAAAAAACTGTTCTACAAAGCAATAAAGTCATGTAAATTATTTTTAACAATTGAGTATGGATGCTCAAATTTACAAACTTTATGAGTTTATAGTGTGATTAGTAAGGATAAACAGAGCTATGAGTGATACGCAACAAAGACATAAACACCCACATTTGTTGCTAAACATTGTCATTATTGTTTTAGAAACTTTTTTCTCATTCATTCTTACGCATGATGCAACTTTGCGCTTGCAAGCAAAAAAATTGATCGACCAAAAAGTTACCATTCGCATTAACAGTTATATTCCTTTTTTTGACTTTTATGTTCAATTTACTAAAAAAGGGATTTTGTTTGATATGAAGGCTCTAGATCGTAAAGTCGATTTGGAAATAAACAGCACACTCATTGATCTCATCAAAATTTTCGTATTTAACAATCAACGTAGCATCTACAATATGCGTATTTTAGGTGATGCAACCCTGCAAGAGGAATTAATGGACTTAATCCCTCATCTCACACTCACCAATATACTTGCCAATTGGAAACAATGGTTTAATGCTTTTGATAGCGATGCTGAAGCAATTGCTTCACAGCAACGAATTGCACCTTTACTTGATAAAATTGATCAGCAACGTTCTGAAATTAATACGTTATTGGTTGAAGTCAAACAATATCAGAACCGCATTCATCGCCTGCAAAAACGCCAACGTTGGATTAACATCAGTTTTGTTGTATTCAGCTTTATTTTTATAGGATTTTTTGTTTATAATATGTGGATACAATAATTCCGATATATTTCACGTTTCGACCCCATAATGCCAATTAAAAAACTTGACTATTTTAGTCGGAATTCATAAAATTTAGACATCTAGTCTAACCATGTGTACCGAATCATGCGTCTTACAACTCGCGGTCGTTACGCAGTGACTGCTCTACTTGATTTAGCTTTGCAGCCAACTGAACAAACGATCACGCTTGCGGAAATAGCAGCACGCCAGTCCATCTCAGTCGCCTATTTAGAACAGTTATTCGCAAAACTTAAGCGACATGGGTTAGTTTCAAGTGTTCGTGGTGCAAATGGTGGATATCATCTTGCACGTAATGCAACTGAAATTACTGTGCTAGAAATTATCGAAGCTGTAAATGAAACTGTTGATGCAACACGTTGTGACCATAAAGGCAACTGCCAAAATGGTGCGATGTGCTTAACGCATGACTTATGGCAAGAACTCTCCCACCATATTGCCGATTATCTCGCAAAAATCTCTCTTGCAGACTTGATTGCTCGTGACAATGTTCAAACTGTTGCACTCCGTCAAAACTCAGTAAGTTTAGATTCAGCTCTTCTATCGGTTACAGGTATTTGACATGAAACGTCCGATTTATCTTGATTACGCAGCAACCACCCCTGTACTGCCTGAAGTTGCAGAACGCATGATGGAATGTTTAACGTTCGAAGGAACTTTTGGTAATCCTGCGTCACGTTCACATGCTTATGGTTGGCAAGCCGAAGAAAAAGCTGAATATGCACGTGAGCAAGTTGCAAACTTAGTTAAAGCAGATCCACGTGAGATCGTTTGGACTTCTGGTGCAACTGAATCTGACAACTTAGCACTTAAAGGTATTGCTCAGTTCTACGGTTCAAGAGGCAAACACATCATTACCAGTAAAATCGAACACAAAGCAGTGTTAGATACTTGTCGTGAACTTGAAGAACAAGGTTTTGAGATTACTTATTTAGAACCAGAACCACGTACAGGTTTAATTACACCTAAAATGGTTCAAGCTGCTTTACGTCCAGATACAATCCTTGTTTCACTCATGATGGTGAACAACGAAATTGGTACAGTCACTGACGTGGCAGCAATTGGTGAATTAACACGTGCAAATAAAACATTCTTGCATGTTGATGCTGCTCAAGCCGCAGGTAAAGTTGAAATTGATCTTTCAACCATGAAAGTTGATTTGATGAGTTTCTCTGGTCACAAAATTTATGGCCCTAAAGGCATCGGTGCACTTTTCGTTCGTCGTAGCCCACGTGTTCGCTTAAAAGCACAAATGCATGGTGGTGGTCATGAGCGCGGTATGCGTTCTGGCACTTTAGCAACTCATCAAATTGTAGGTATGGGTGAAGCTTTTGAAATTGCTGGTAAAACCATGCAAGCAGAACAAGAGCGTCTTCGCCACCTACGTGACAAACTTTGGAATGGCTTCCAAGACCTTGAGCAAGTGTTCTTGAATGGCCACCCAACTGAAAACGTTGCAAACTATCTTAATGTCAGCTTTAACTTCGTTGAAGGTGAGTCATTGATGATGGCGTTAAAAGATCTTGCAGTATCAAGTGGTTCAGCATGTACATCTGCAACTTTAGAGCCTTCATATGTATTACGTGCTTTAGGTTTATCTGATGAGTTGGCACACAGCTCTATCCGTTTCAGTTTTGGTAAATACACGACTGAAGCAGATATTGACCACGTGTTAACGATTACCAAAGCTGCTGTTGAGAAATTACGTGAGCTTTCTCCGCTTTGGGATATGTATAAAGAAGGTATCGACCTTTCAACAGTTGAATGGGCTGAACACTAATTCATTGAATGCTCAATTGAAAAACGTGTTTTAACCCTCATATTAATATTAGGCTGACCCCGAGTTTTGGAGAAGCGACATGGCTTATAGTGAAAAAGTAATCGATCATTACGAAAACCCTCGTAATGTTGGTATTTTAGACAAAAATGCAGAAAACGTAGGTACAGGTATGGTCGGTGCACCAGCTTGTGGCGACGTAATGCGTTTACAGATCCAAGTTGACGACAATGGCGTAATTGAAGAAGCTCGCTTCAAAACTTACGGTTGTGGTTCTGCAATTGCATCAAGTTCGCTTGTCACCGAATGGTTAAAAGGCAAGACACTTGATGAAGCTCAATCAATCAAAAACATTGATATTGCAACCGAGCTTGCACTTCCACCAGTAAAAGTACACTGTTCTGTATTGGCTGAAGATGCAATTAAAGCTGCGATTGAAGACTATCGTGGTAAAAAAGCGAAAGCTGTGTGATTACTGAAAAATTATTGGAGTTTTCATGATCCATTTAACTGAAAATGCTGCGACTCACATCAGCAATTACCTGCAAAATCGAGGTAAGGGTGAAGGCATTCGTATTGGTGTGAAAACTTCGGGTTGTTCTGGATTGGCTTATGTACTTGAGTTTGTTGATGATATCGACACGCATGACCAAGTATTTGAACAACTCGGCGTTAAAGTCTTCGTTGACCCTAAAAGCTTAGTTTATCTCGCTGGTTTAGAGATGGATTATGTTAAAAATGGTCTCAATGAAGGCTTTGAGTTTAACAATCCAAATCAAAAAGGTGAATGTGGTTGCGGTGAATCATTTACCGTTTAACGACAACCACCCTTTTTTCTTGTCAAAACAGTGTGTTCCGCACTGTTTTCACATATTTATCAATAGCGGAATTCATCTCCCATGAATCATTTTGAGTTGTTCCAACTACCCGAAGCACTCGATATAGATTTAGCGACTTTAAAAAAACAGTTTTTAAGTTTGCAACAGCAATATCACCCAGATAAAGCCAGTGACAAAGATCAAGCTTTGATCAAGTCAAGCGAAATCAATCAAGCTTATAAAGTATTATCACAAGTTGATAGTCGTGCTGCTTACCTGCTTGCCCTCAAAAAACAAGACCATCATCTTGATCAATCGATTAGTGATTTTGAGTTCTTGCAATCTGCACTCGAAATGCGTGAACAACTTGACGAAGCTACTTCGACAGAACAGCTTCACACATTAAAAGTTGAAATTCAGCAATGGATTGATAGCTTAGTCCGCGAATTCAAAATCGATTACGCAGATGAAGACTGGGCTGAAGCACGTGATACCGTTCGTAAGCTACGCTTTTTCCAACGTGTCATGAATGATATTGATAAAGCTGAAGATCGTATGTTGGATGAAGAAGATAGCTTCGACCTAGACGATGATTTTTAATCCGCTGTTACCAATTATTTTCAAGGGATATCTCACGCATGACACTTTTGCAAATTGCTGAACCTGGTCAATCTACTGCTCCACATCAGCACCGTATTGCGATTGGCATTGACTTAGGGACAACCCACTCTTTAGTGGCGACAGTGCTATCGGGAAAACCGAAAGTTCTACAAGATGACAAAGATCGTGTTTTACTTCCGTCTATTGTTCATTACACCAAAGATTTAACGACGTTTGGTTATGAAGCCAAACCCTTTATGCTGACTGACCCTAAAAATACTGTCGTTTCAGTGAAACGCTTTATGGGTCGCTCACAAGCAGATATCAAGTTTCAACACCCCTACACACTTGTTGGCGCAGAAAATGAAATGCCAGCATTTGAAACTGCTGCTGGTCGTAAAACACCTGTTGAAATTTCGGCTGAAATCTTAAAACAATTGAAAGATCGTGCAGAAGCTAGTCTAAATAACCCTGTAAATGGTGCAGTGATTACTGTTCCTGCTTATTTTGATGAAGCACAGCGTCAAGCGACACGTGATGCAGCGCAACTTGCAGGCTTAAATGTTCTACGTCTATTAAATGAACCAACTGCCGCAGCCGTTGCTTATGGACTAGATCAAGAAACCAACCTCAGCACAGATCGTAACTATGTGATTTATGACCTAGGTGGTGGGACGTTTGACGTATCAATCTTACGTTTTTCACAAGGCGTATTTGAAGTTCTCGCAACAGGTGGACATACTGCGCTTGGTGGTGATGACCTTGATCGTTTAATCGTGAAATGGGCGAAAAAACAGCTCAATATCGACACTTTAAGCGATGAAGAATATGCCGTATTTGTTGTCGCTGCACGTCAAGCCAAAGAATATTTAACTGACCATGACACTGCTGAATTAAAGTTATTGGATGATCGTCTCACTTTAGACCGTCCAACATTTGAATCAATTATTCAAGTTGCACTCGATAAAACCATGAGTGTCTGCAAGCGTGTATTACGTGATGCCAAACTTAACCTCGATGAAATTGAACATGTCGTTCTAGTCGGTGGTTCGACTCGCTCTTATGCAGTTAAAAAAGCAGTGCGCGAATTATTTGAACGTGAACCACTCTGTACGATCAATCCAGACGAAGTGGTTGCAATTGGTGCATCAATTACTGCGAATCAGTTAATCGGCAATAGCCAAGATGGTTCTTTACTGCTTGATGTTACCCCACTGTCTCTTGGTCTAGAAACCATGGGTGGCTTAGTTGAACGCTTGATTTCACGCAATACTGCAATTCCAGTCGCACGTCGCCAAGAATTTACCACATATCAAGATGGTCAAACTGCCATGTTGATTCATGTGGTACAAGGTGAGCGTGATTTGGTTGAGCATTGTCGCTCATTGGGTCGCTTTGTATTACATGGCATCCCTCCAATGACTGCAGGTCAAGCACGTATTGAAGTCACCTTTCAAGTCGATGCAGATGGCCTACTCACCGTAGCAGCAAAAGAAACGACTTCGGGTGTACAAGCACAGATTGATATCAAACCATCATATGGTTTATCGGCAGCGGATACTGAGCGTTTACTTGTTGATGGTTTCAAATATGCTGAGGAAGATAAACAACTTCGCCATTTGCAAGAGACCAAAGTTGAAGCACAACGTGAGTTAGAAGCATTAGAGCAAGCGTTAAAAGCAGATACTGACTTACTTTCTCAGCAACAGGCACGTGACTTGATTCTTGCTGCTGAAGCGTTAAAAGCTCGCCTTAAAACCGATGAGCTTGAAGCGATTGAAAATGCTGTTCAACAACTTAAAATTCACAGCGATGCCTTTGCGGCACTTCGTATGAATCGACATATTGACCATGCCTTAAAAGGTACGAAACTTGAAGATTGGTCAAACTCAAACTAAAGGTATAGGTGATCAATATGCCACGTATTAAAGTTCTTCCTCATGCACAAATTTGCCCAGAAGGTGCAGAATTTGAAGTCGAACAAAATGCCAATTTATGCCAAAGTTTATTAAAACAAGGTATTAAAATTGAACATGCTTGCGATATGTCAGCGGCATGTACGACCTGCCATGTGGTTGTGCGTAAAGGTTTTGACAGCCTTGAAGAAATGAATGATGTAGAAGCAGACTTGCTTGACCGCGCATGGGGGTTAGAGCCTGACTCTCGCCTGTCTTGCCAAGTTGCAATTATTGATGAAGATTTAGAAATCGAAATTCCTAAATACACCATCAACCATGCTTCGGAAAACCACTAAGTCACATGATTTTCCGAGACAAAAAAAGCTAGAGTTTCACTCTAGCTTTTTTATTATGTGTTAAAAATTAAAGAGCGATGTGCGGCAACGCCTGCCATCATACCATCACCAACTGCGAGTGGCACTGAACCACCTAAACGCGCAACATCACCACAAGCAAAGACACCTGTCACCGATGTTTCCTTCATTGCATTAGTTTTTATTGCTTGCCCCATTGAATTTTTTTCAATTTCACAACCGAGCTTGAAAATCCAATCCTGAGCCAGTATACATTTGCTAGTGACAAAAATACCATCCAACTGAATAACAGAACCATCTGCGAGTAACACATTACTGTGTCCAATAATTTCCTGAATTAATCGTTTTTCTACACGAACACCTCGAGTGGCTAATTGATCAAGTAACTCCTCTTCCACTGGATAATCATTCAAGAACAGCGTGGTATCACCCCAATCAGGTAACATCATTGCCATATGCGCCGCGTGCTCAGAACTGGCAATAATCCCGATCTTGCCTTGATTCAGCTCATAACCATGACAATAAGGACAATGAAAAATGCTTTTGCCCCAACGCTCAGCTAAACCCAAAATTTCAGGAAGCTGATCAGTGATTCCAGCAGCAATGATCAATCGTTTTGCTGTGATAGACCGAGTTGCATCAATACAGATTGCAAAGCCACCCTCAACTTTTTCTACACGCTTCACCCGACCATTCTCCCAATCGACAGTCTGGTAAGCTAAAAGCTGCTGCTTGGCAATCTCTACAATTTCACTGGCTTTACTGCCATCCTGTGTTAAAAATCCATGTGAATGCACTGCAAAGCGATTCCGTCTTTGCCCAGCATCAATCACCGCCACTTTTCTACGCGCTCTTGCCAAGGGCATCGCTGCTGACAGACCAGCATAACTTCCACCAATAATGGCAACATCGTACTGCATAATTTTAATCCAAAATGTAACTTTAAAAGTTACATTAATACTTTTTATTTTAATTTGCAACTTTTGATGTTACATTTAATTTAATTCCTTTTTTGTTTGTGGATTCAATGCGTACAGACAGTAAACTATCTCGAATGCTTCATGTACTACTTCACATGGCAAGACAAAATAAGACTTTTACCTCTGATGAAATCGCACAGATGCTTTCCACTAATCCAGTCGTGGTCAGACGAACCATGTCAGGTCTAAAAAAGGCAGGTTTTGTACACTCAGAGAAAGGCGCAGGTGGCGGTTGGCAGTTAACAGGAGATTTAGAAAAAATTACGTTGTGGGATATTTATCAAGCTGTGGGTGAACCGACTATTTTCGCTATTGGCAATGAAAGAGAAAATCCAGAATGTTTGGTGGAGCGTGTAGTGAATGCAGCTTTAGATCATGCAATACAAGACGCGCAAAAGATTCTGACACAACAGCTTAAGACAACAACACTGGCCTCTTTAGCACTTGAATTTGATCATTTATATGAGATTCATGCACATTAACGATCAACGTACAGAATATATGCTTGCTTTGATTATCTGACTTCATCATCCAAAGTCAGTTTTGGGATACCCTGTGCATTGGTAATTTTTTGCTGGGTCTTGATCCGCTGAACCATATTTTCCAAGATTTCTACCAATTCTGGATACTCATAGTTCTGCACTTCTTCCAGATTTAAGACCAAATGGAAGCCCTTATAATCGAAATCAAACCATTTTTGCGTATCTGATTTCTTACCTGTAAATTTCTCCATCACCTGCCAAGTTTTAACTGGACCTTGAATACCTTTTAAATAAATTGGCACTTTAGGTACACATAAAAACTCATTCTTAATCAGTTGATGTGTGTCATCAGCAATCAAAATTTCATCAACTTCAGCTGCAGATTGCAAACGAGCAGCTAGGTTTACATCACGTCCTACAATCGTATATGCCATACGATGTGAAGCCCCATAGTTTCCTACGTGACAATAACCTGTACTAATCCCCATGCGTATATGTAACGCTGGATAGCCCATTTTTTTCCAACGCTCACGTAACAATTTCATTTGTTGACGCATTGCAATTGCCATTTCCATGCAAGACTTTGCATCTTGTTCAACACCTTGAGAATTAGGATCACCAAAGAAAATAAGGATTGCATCCCCCATAAACTTATCAACAGTCGCTTCATACTGCTTGGCAATTTCAGTCATATGACTCAAATAATCATTCAGTAAAAAAGCTAAATCATCAGGAATGAGGCTTTCAGAAAGTTCGGTAAAACCTTGAATATCAGAGAAAAAGATGGTTAATTTTTTGCGTTTATATTCAATCTTCGCTTCAGCTTCACCTCGCATAATCGATTGCCATAACTGTAATGGTGCATAACGACTGAGCTGATTTGCAAAGGCAATATAACGTGTCATTTGATTGTGATAGTGCTGACGTTGTTGTCCTAAAATATTGATTCTACGATGTTGATAGTAATTACCAATTACAATAAACATCATTAAACCAAATAGGCTAACAACTGTTAGTTCTGGATTGGTCGGTTCAAAATATTCCTCTGCACCAAAGATAAAAAAAGTACAGAAGTAAAAAGAAAGAATACCTATTAACCCAATTAAACATGATGCAGGTAAAGTAATTTTATTATTTAAACCGACATACAGCAAAGCAAATAAAATGGTAAATGTAGGAACTAAACTTAAATGTAAACCCGCCAAAACAATCGCAACAATAATGGCTTCACATCCAAAAAGTACATTTTTTTCAGTATTCTTATCAAATTTGTACTGCAGCCATTTTTCTAGTTTTGGGCAAATAAGAAAATGAAACAACAAGAAAGGGAGGATATAAAGTTGATAGTTAGCACTGGAAGCGGTAAATGTATAAATTACCAAAATAAGTGACAATATCGAATATCCCATCAACCGATGAAAATAAGCGAACTGTCTAGGCTCTTTATCTATTAACCTGTCTAGTGGCACCCTATCCTCCCTCCTTGTTATAGAAGACTGTTTTTTATTCTATTTTCTAAATCAGTCCATACGCCAGTCAAACGGCATATCGCCTTGACCACGTAATGCAAGCATTAATGTCTGACGCATATGTGCAAGTACATCATTGCTATAAGGTACGGCTGGCGTTCCCCAAACTGGTTTAGGCCATGCAACATCATTTTGATAGCGTACAACATGATGAAAATGCAGTTGTGGTACAACGTTACCGAGTGCTGCAACATTCATTTTGTCTGCACGGAATACGCGCGCCAATTGGCTCGATAACCAGCTTGATTCACGTAAGAACTGTTCCTGATCAGCTTGGCTAAGCTCATATAACTCGGTGATTCCTGGTACACGTGGTATAAGAATCAACCATGGAAATTGCATATCATTCATTAAACGACATGTTGAAAGCGGAAAGTCGCCTACAAAAAATGTATCTTGAGCAAGTTGTGGATGCAAACTAAACATATCTTTATAAATGATGCAGAATAATGATGATCCATACTATCACATCAGTTTTGATGTGAATATTATTAGTCGCCTGTTTGATTACAAATAACAATGATTTTCCTCATTTATTAGATCGACATCTGACAAAAAGCAAATTCTTTGCTTAAAGGGAATCAAAGCTGTTCAATTCGTCAGCAAAAAATATACTTTTCAACTAACTATACAGCTCATTTAGCAATTTATTTAACAAATCAACAATAAACTGAATTCGCTTATCATACTCAGCCAATTGCACTGTGACCTTCAAGCGCTGTCCTCCTTCCATACGATAATAGGTTGGATTTTTTTGCATTAACTGAATAATGCTGATCGCTTGTACAGGAGTATCTGGTGAAAACTCGATATAGCCACCATTACTGTTCACATCAATTTTGGTAATCCCGAGTTGTTCTGCTCTCAAACGCAATTGATGCACACTAAACAATTGTTTGACCGACTGTGGTGGAATACCAAAGCGATCAATCAACTCCATACGGATGTTGTCGAGTTTCTCTTGTGTATCCGTATTACTAATGCGCTTATAGAACAACAAACGCTGATGCACATCACCTAAATAGTCATCTGGAATCAAGGCTGGCATATGTAGATTGATTTCAGCAGTCAATGACAAAGGTGCATCAAAGTTTGGTGTTTTGCCTTTTTGAATGGCTTTGGTCGCTTTCTCGAGCATTTCCATATACAAGCTATAACCAATCGCCTGCATTGAACCACTTTGCTGTTCACCCAGTAATTCACCTGCACCACGAATTTCCAAGTCTTCAGTCGCCAACATAAAACCTGCACCTAACGTCGAGGCACGCTGAATCGCATCTAAACGTTTTTCAGCATCACCTTTGAGGTGTTTAAGTGATGGAACAAGTAAATAAGCATACGCTTGGTGATGTGAACGACCGACGCGACCACGTAATTGATGTAATTGCGCCAAGCCCAACTTATCGGCTCTTTCAATGATAATGGTATTGGCATTCGGTACATCAATACCCGTTTCAATAATGGTTGAACAAACAAGTACATTATATTCTTTGTGATAGAACTGCTGCATGACCTGCTCAAGTTCACGTTCGCGCATTTGTCCATGTGCAACTGCAACACGTGCCTCAGGAACTAACGTGCGAATCGTTTCTGCTGCTCGTTCAATGGTCTCAACTTCATTATGTAATAAGTAGACCTGACCACCACGTAACAACTCACGCAAAATCGCTTCTTTGATTGAATCATCTGTATGTTCTTGAACAAAAGTTTTGACTGCTAAGCGACGTGCTGGTGGTGTAGCAATAATTGAAAGATCACGCATTCCTGAAAATGCCATATTCAAGGTACGTGGAATAGGTGTTGCTGTGAGTGTCAGCATATCCACATCGGCACGAAGCGCTTTGATACGCTCTTTGTCACGAACACCAAAACGATGCTCTTCATCGACAATCATCAAACCTAGATTTTTGAATTGAATGTTTTCTTGCAGAATTTTATGCGTTCCCACCACGATATCGACTTTACCTTCGGCTAAGTCTTCAATCGTTTTCAGATGCGTTTTATTACTGCCAAAACGAGACAGTACTTCAATACGCACCGCCGTATCAGCAAAACGATCTTTAAAGGATTCATAATGCTGTTGTGCCAATAAAGTCGTCGGCACTAATACAGCCACTTGTTTGTTATTTTGTACTGCAACAAAGGCTGCTCGCATTGCCACTTCAGTTTTACCAAAACCAACATCACCACAGACCAAACGATCCATCGGTTTAGCCAGTTGCATATCGTGTAAAGTCGCATCAATCGCATTGGCTTGGTCTAAGGTTTCTTCATAGGCAAAACCACTGGAAAATTGCATATAACCCATATGATCTAGCTCAAAAGCAAAACCTGGCTTCGATTGACGGCGTGCCTGAATATGTAATAACTCAGCCGCCACATCATGGATTTGTTCTAAGGCTTTACGCTTGGCTTTACTCCATGTATCTGTACCTAATTTATGCAAAGGTGCCAGGTCAGGATCGCCACCACTATAACGACTAATCAGATGTAAATTGGTGACAGGCACATAAACTTTTGCACCATCAGCATAATCGAGCTGTAAAAACTCGTGATCCTGTTGATCAATTTCTAAGGTAATTAATCCAGCATAACGCCCAACCCCATGATCAATATGTACCACAGGCGCACCAATACTCAGTTCGGTTAAGCTCCGAACAAGAAATTCTTCAGAAACTTCCTGCTGACGCTTACGGCGACGCTGCATCACACGATGTTCGTAGAGCTGATTTTCAGAAATCACTGATAATTGATTGGTCAGCAACAAACCTCGATCTAAAGGTGCATTGGTAATCGCAACCTGCAACTTCTCTTTTTGGAATTGGACAAAACTTTCAACTGTTGTGATTTCACCTAGAACTGAACGCAATGCATCTTTTAAAGTCTCACGCCGACCTGCACTTTCCGCGACCAATAACACAGGATGTTTAACTTGGTCGATATAATGTTTAACTGCTTCAAATGGCTGTTCTTTTTTAGGATCAACTGCAAGCTTAGGCGGTTGTTCTGCTGAAAGATTCAGAACCCCAGCTTTTTCATCAAATACTTCCGCAGAAGCCAAAATTCTTGGAAATTGATTTAATGCCTGTAACACATGATTCGGCATTAAAAAAAGATCTTCAGGTGGCAGAATTGGTTGGTCGATGTTATGACGACGATCTTCATAACGACGCACCACTTCTTTCCAGAAATTGATTAATTCGTCTTCGACTTCATTATTTGTAATGACAACGCAATGCTTTGGTAAGTACGTCATAAGCATACTTTGCGCTTCCATGACCTTTTTCTCAAAGAATAAAGGTAAATAGAACTCTAATCCTGGCGTTGCGATTCCTTCAAGTACATCTTGATAAATTGGATTTTTCTTAGGATTCGCAGTTGGAAAGCTCTCGGCATAGCGATCTCTAAACGTGGAGCGCCCTTCTTTCAGTGGAAATTCTTTTGCAGGTAAAACGGTGAAGTTTTTTAAAGATTCTGTAGTTCTTTGTGTTTCAGGATCAAAGAATTTTAAACTTTCAATTTCGTCATCAAATAAGTCAATTCGAATGGGTTGATCTTGTCCAGATGCATAAATGTCCATGATGCTACCACGAACAGCAAACTCCCCATGATCATAAACAGTATCAACCAAACGATAACCTGCCTGAACCAATTGTTTTTTCTGCACTTCCAAATTAAGTCGTTGTCCAACTTTAATATCAAAGTGTTCACCCACCACCCATGAATACGGTGCAACACGTTGGGCCAAAGTACTTGCAGAAACCAGCAGAATACCCTTTTGTGGCATATTCGATAAAATCGCCAAACGTTCCGACACAATATCTTGATGCGGAGATAAACGATCGTAAGGCAAGATTTCCCAATCAGGAAAAATCGTTGGTTTTATCCCGTAAAATTCGAGTTCACTTTCGAGCTGAGCAAGATGCTGATTATTTCTCGCAACAATCATGTATAGGTTTGGACTTTGCGCGGCAATTTCTTTGAATAATAATGCTGCTGACGATCCAAGTAAGGAACCAATCCAGCGTTTTTCGCCTGCTTTGAATTGTTTTAAGTTTAATTGAGAAATTTCTTGTTGAAACATAGAGAAAATCATGTAATCGAAAAGACAATGCGCTTAGTTTAGCATGGAGTTTTTTACGGATTTAAATTTTCTCAATTAAAATATTAAGCTGTTTGAAAATCTTGAGCTACATCAAAAAGGCAGAAAAAGATTTACATTTAAACATCAGGTTATCATCCTCAATTTGTCGAACCTCGTAGTTCACATTTTCCCATCTGTTACTATCCTTTTCTATCACTAATGACATAAATTGTTGAAAATTACTTTGAAAACTATCATTTAAGTTTAGACTAGACACATAGTAAAAAATCACATTCAATTTTTGTGAGCTTGTATTCATCAAATCTTTAGAGAATACTAAAGTTAAGTTATAACAAGCATTTAAATCATCATATTCGATCTTAAAAAGTTCTACCTGATCGAAATTTGCAAGCCATTCATTTGCTTCACTTACGTTCAACATATTTATCTCCCTATTAAATTTATTCAGTCTACCGAATAAGATCCCATATTTAAAACTATCATTTTTTCAATAACGCTTAGGCTATTTAAAACTTAAAAAGAAACATTCTCTTGAAAATTCAAAAGAATGTTTCCCACAACCAAACTTTAAGATGCAAATTTTGCATCAGGAAAGAAACGTTCTTCTACTAAGTCATAACACCATTGGAAGATAAATGTATAAACCAAGATACACATCGTCAAACCAAAATCTAAAATCAATGCATCTATAAAACTCATCTTCATCATATAAGCGATAATTGGAATCGTTGCGAGCATCAAACCGCCTTCAAATCCAACCGCATGTAGAATTCGAACTGGGATCGTTCTTTCCCACTTATATTTATGTTCCACTTTTTCAAAGTAATGATTGAAGATCATGTTCCAAAATACGGAAATCACAGCCATAATCGTACCTAAAACACCTGTTACTTCTAGTGGCATACTAAAAATAAAACTTAACGCAATTGCGATGATGACCAATAAGATCACTTCATAGCTAATTGCATGAATGAGTCTTCTTCTGGAAATCAACATTTTCTAACACTCTTTTGTTTGGATATACGCCATTTTATTTTTATAATTTTGATTAATCCAATTAGGTTCTTTCAGTTTTTTTGACAGATGAATATTAATCAAGAACAACTTCTGATGTTTCAAACTGTCATTGAGACAGGTTCATTCTCTGCGGCTGCGCGGAAACTCGGCAAAGTCCCTTCGGCAGTGAGCATGTCAATTGCCAATTTAGAAATTGATCTCAATCTCAATTTATTTGAGCGAATTGGACGTGAGCCAAAACCAACTTCTGCGGCAATGGTTTTATATGAGAAAACCCAACAGCTTTTGATTGAAATCAATCAATGGAAACAGCACGCTCATGCACTCAGCACTGGACTAGAGTCAACCTTAAACATTGTCGTGGTCTCTGAATTGCTGCATACCAATTGGACAGATTACATTACGTTGCTCGAACAACATTTTCCGAATCTAACCATTAATATTTTTTCTGCTCCTCAAGAAGATGCTTTACAGATGTTGCTCGATCAATCTGCGCAACTTGCACTGATGTTTGAACGAGAACAATTAGATAGTCGTGAACAATTTGTTGAATTAAAACGAGAAGCTCTTGTTCCAGTGATTGCTCAAGGTCATGCTTTAGCTCAATTTGAGCAAATTTCCTTTGAGCAAATGGTGCAGACGCGCCAAATCGTGGTGGCTAGCCGTGACCATAGCATCAAGCCAGAACTACTATTTTCTAAAGATTATTGGCGCACAGATAATCATCACTCTGCGTGTATGATGATTATTCGAAATTTAGGTTGGGGAGTTTTACCCTTAGAAATGTTTAATGAGAATCCTGAACTAAAGAAAAAATTAAAAGTTTTGGAACTTTATGATTTCACCCCCAAGTTTGAATACTATGTCGATCTAGTCTGGAGTCGAGAAAGCGAGTTAGGTGTTGCTGCTAGATTTTTGATTGAGCACATTCGACAACAACGGCAACAACCTAGGAAAAGCGACTAAATCACTCAGGTTTAAATGTATTGAAAGCGATGCTTTGCTTTCCTGTAGATTGTGCTATAAAGAAGTTATCCATAATTTTGTTTAAGTAAGAACGCTATATCAATGACTCAGACTGCATTACACCAATTAAAAAATTTAACAACCGTTGTTGCCGATAGTAGTGATTTAGAAGCGATTGAAAAATTTCGTCCCTTAGATGCAACAACCAATCCATCACTCATCACCGCTGCGGCTGAACAATCTGAAAGTAAACAACTGATTGAAGATGCTTATACACAAGCAAAACAAGAAGGTTATCAAAGTGATGAACTGATTGAACGTACCATTGATATTTTGACGGTGAAGTTTGGCGTTGAAATTTTAAAATTGATTGATGGGCGTGTTTCAACTGAAGTCGATGCTTCTCTTTCTTATGATACTGATGCGACAATTGCCAAAGCACGTGAACTTTCTAAACTTTATCAAGGTTATGGTATTGAGCAATCTCGTATCTTAATCAAGATCGCATCAACGTGGGAAGGCATTCAAGCAGCTAAAGTTTTAGAGGCTGAAGGGATTCCATGTAACTTAACATTATTATTTGGTTTACATCAGGCTCAAGCTTGCGCAGATGCAAAAGTTACCCTAATTTCTCCTTTTGTCGGTCGCATATTAGACTGGTATAAAAAAGCGGAAGGCGTTGAGCAATACCCGATCGAAAACGATCCAGGTGTTCTTTCAGTCAAGAAAATTTATAACTATTACAAGCAACACGGCATTGTGACACAGGTCATGGGTGCAAGTTTCCGTAGCACAGCACAAGTCCTTGGTTTAGCAGGTTGTGACTTACTCACCATTGCACCAAATTTATTGGCTCAACTTGAACAAGATCAACAAGTTGTTGAAGCTCAACTCAGCTCAACTTCGGCGCAACAAGCTGAAAAAATTGAACGTATTGCTCAAACCAAAGAGAGTTTTAAAGCTGAACTTGAACAAGATTTGATGGCTTTCCAATTACTACAAAGTGGTATTGATGGCTTTATCAAAGCACGAAATCAACTCAGTACATTGCTGCGTCAGTCTTTTGGTATTGATGCCGAGATCCAAGCATAATTAGTTTATTTTTCACCTATAAAAACCGATTTTTGTTATATTAATGAAAATCGGTTTTTTAATGAGTAGGTTGTGTTCGGCGTAACAGATTTAACTACATTTATTATTGGTACAATCTTAATTGTGTTATTGCCTGGCCCAAACTCTTTATATGTCATGTCGGTCGCTTCACGTTACGGCATTCGTACAGGTTATGCAGCGGCATGTGGCGTATTCACAGGTGATTCTATTTTAATCCTGTGTACGGTATTAGGTGCAGCGTCATTATTAAAAGCCTTTCCGATTTTATTTATCGTTCTCAAGTTAACAGGTGCTTGTTATCTCGCCTATCTAGGCTTCAAACTATTACAAAGTGCATATCAGACATGGAATAAACCACCACACCCTACTGAAATGGCGGATTTACCTCGTTTAGATCAAATTCATCCCTATCGTACTGCGCTCAGTATCAGTTTACTCAATCCTAAAGCGATTCTGTTTTTCCTGTCTTTTTTCGTTCAATTTGTACAACCCAATTATGCTTATCCAGCACTCAGCTTCCTGATCTTAGCCATCATTGTGCAACTGGTCAGTTTTACCTATCTGACTGCTTTGATTTTTTCAGGTGTTAAATTAGCAAACTTTTTCAAACATAATTATAAACTTGCCGCTGGAGGTGTTTGTAGCGTGGGGATTTTATTCTTTATGTTTGGATTACGACTAGCAACGTCCACCCTTGCATAACTCTGTTTTGATCATATGATCAATTAATTCAATCATTTTAAAACTACGATTTCCACCAAATTAACGATATACTTTTCAACAAATTTTAATCAAGTATAGATGCATTGATGCAACGTCTAATTCAAGATTTTTCGATTCCTGCCGTTTTTGCTGGCTTTATTACCTTTCTGATTGGAATAAGTGTTTCTGCGGTACTGGTCATTCAAGGGGCGCAATCTCTCGGTGCAAATACAGCACAAATTAGCTCTTGGTTTTGGGCATTAGGTTTGGCGATTGGATTATCAGGACTTATCTTATCTTGGAAATATAAATATCCTGTTGCAACCGCATGGTCGACGCCCGGAATTGCTTTAATTATTGCATCCTCAGGGCATTATGACCTTTACGAAGCGATTGGTGCTTTCTTAATTTGTGGCGTCGCGATCGCAATCGTTGGATTTTCAGGCATTTTTCAAAAGCTGTTGGCGCATATTCCTCAAAGCCTCACATGTGCCATGCTTGCAGGAATTTTATTAAAATTTGGGATTCAAATCTTTAGCAGCTTAGAAAGTCAGCTCGGTTTTATCTTGAGCATGTTAGCAATTTATCTTGTTTCAAAACGCTTATTACCTCGTTATAGCATTGTACTGACGGTGATTTTAGGTGCAATGATTTGCCCTCTATTTATTGATTTTCAATTACATTCAATCACTTGGTCTTTCACCCAACCTGTATGGATGCAACCTTCATTCTCATGGTCTGCATTACTGGGTCTAGCCTTACCCTTGTTTGTCATCAATATGACTTCTCAAAATTTGCCCGGTATCGCCATGATCAAAAGTTATGGTTATCACCCACACGTTAATCAATTAGTAGGTTGGACAGGTATTGCGCATACGATTTTCGCCCCTTTTGGTTGCTTCTCGATAAATTTAGCCGCGATTAGTGCAGCGGTCAGCTTAGATGATCAAGTACATCCTGATCCGAGCAAACGCTATATTGCAGGTATAAGCTGTGGTTTGTTTTATATTTTAATGGGGCTTTTCGCTGCAACCTTAGTCAGTTTGCTCATGTCATTTCCGCCTATTTTTATTGTTGCACTTGCAGGTATTGCCCTATTTGCCACAATTAGCCATAACATTGCAGTGGCTTTTGCAAACGTAGAAGAACGAGAAGCAGCATTACTCACCTTTTTATGTAGTGCATCAGGAGTTCAATTTTGGGGAATTGGCTCTGCATTTTGGGGGCTTTTAT
The DNA here is from genome assembly GCF_000374425.1 of Acinetobacter tjernbergiae DSM 14971 = CIP 107465. Taxonomy (GTDB): domain Bacteria; phylum Pseudomonadota; class Gammaproteobacteria; order Pseudomonadales; family Moraxellaceae; genus Acinetobacter; species Acinetobacter tjernbergiae. Next base: position 61,370 of record NZ_KB894359.1, read on the forward strand.
TGGGTATTTTTGTTTTAGTTTTATTCAAATTTAAATTAAAAAATCAGTCTTAGTTCAGGCTAAGACTTATTTAAATCTATTTTAGTCGAGAGTTTATTTACTTCTGCTCTCCATCCTTTTCAGTTTCTTCACCATTTAAAATTCGTCCTGCTTGTTTAGGTCGAATCAATGGTGCTGTAGGTCGAGGATGAGAGTGGGAGTATTGTAAACCCACCCCTGCATAGACATCATCAGCAGCAATTTCTGTTTCAAAACGCTCATTATCACGTTCTCGAATTTCATTTGAGATCATACGAACCTCATCTTCATCGACACCCAGTTGTTCTAAAATCACTTCACCGAATTTAATCGCAGATTCAAAGGTTTCACGAATCATATAATCGACTTGTTGTTTGACCAAATGTAGTGAATGTTCCCGATCATAAGAACGAACCAAGACTTTGGCTAATGGAAATTCATGTGTCACCAATTCCACAATGCGATTGGTTGTTTGTTTACTGTCGACACAAATTACGATTGCTTCTGCCGTCGAAGCCCCTGAAGCATGTAAAATATCGAGACGACAACCATCGCCGTAGTAGATTTTAAAACCAAATTTTTCTGCGTTTTGAATCATATCGATATCATTATCAATAATCGTGACATCAACTCCTCTTGCTAAAAGCAATTGACTGGTTACCTGACCAAAACGACCAAAACCAATCATTAGAATACTGCCACTTAGACCTTCAGCTATATCGACGTTATCAAGAGAAACTGAATCTTTGGTTTCGGTAAATCGTTTAAAAAGAATGCCTAAGATTGGGGTCAGTATCATAGACAGTACAATAATTGCTGTTAGATTCGATTTAACTGTATTATCAATCACTTGGGCAGTGACCGCCGCAGAAAATAATACGAATGCAAACTCACCACCTTGAGCCATCAATAAGGCACGATCCAAAGCTTCCGTATGCCGACTTTTGGTCAGACGAGCAACGATATAAATCATGAGTGATTTAGCAAACATCATTGTAACTACGCCACTCAAGATCAATTGCCAGTTTTGCTTCACGATTGATAAATCTAGTGACATTCCAACACCAAGGAAAAATAACCCCAATAGAATTCCTCTAAATGGCTCAATATCAGCTTCAATCTGATGCCTAAAAGTTGATTCTGATAGCAACACGCCTGCAAGGAATGCCCCCATTGCCATAGATAAGCCACTGACTTGCATCAATAAAGCAGCACCCAACACCACTAAAAGTGCAGCAGCCGTCATCACTTCTCGTGCTTTTGCAGCAGCAAGCAATCTAAATAAAGGATTGAGCAACCAATAACCTGCGGCGATTAAACCTGCAATTGCAATTAAACCAATACCGATATTTTCCAAACGTGCTGAGGTACTTTCCACCACATGATTCGGTGCCATAAAAGCAACAACTGCCAGTAATGGGACAATCAATAAGTCTTCAAACAACAAAATTGCGACAATTTTTTGACCTTGTGGCTGTGCGATATCACCACGATCACCCAAGAGTTGCATCACAATTGCGGTAGACGTCAGTACAAAACCTGCTGCACCAATAAATGCAACTTGCCATTTAAATCCAAATAAAAGCCCAACACCTGTTAATGCCAAAGCACAAGCAATAATTTGCAAAGTCCCTAAGCCAAAAATCTCACGCCTGAGACTCCATAAATGTGAAGGCTGCATTTCCAGCCCAATCACAAATAAGTACATGACAATACCCAACTCTGCGATATGCAGAATTGAGGCTGAGTCATGGAAAAAAGCAAAGCCAAATGGACCAATGACCAATCCCGCGATTAAATAACCAAGAACTGAGCCTAAGCCAATTCGTTTAAAAATAGGAACGGCTATTACAGCCGCAGCCAATAAAACAACAGGCGCGATTAAACTCATTGAGTGTGCTTCTGAACTCATACTGTTCTCATTTTTATTCGTCTAAAGTCATTCTAAGTGAAACAATAAAAGACTTATATATCATTTATGAGACAATGCTTCCCAACATAATGATGCAAAACAATCCGTTATAGACCTTAATTAATGGCGTTTTTATCCCAAAATGCTTGGCGGATTTGTGGCATCGCATTGAGGTGATTAATGATATGCTGCGCTTCTTCTGCCTCAATCGAACTCGCAATCAGCGTTACTTCTATCTCAACTTCCGTTTCACCAAATGGCGTTACATCAATATCTTTGGCAGGATAATTATGATGTTTCAAAGTTAGATTCAGCTCGTCCATGACTACCTTACTCTGAGTACGATCACAAATAATATAGATGACATGTAAGACTTCAGTTTCATCATCTAATGGACGGCGATCTATGGCATGAACAATAGGTCTTAACAGCGTATTCGCGGCTAAGATAAAACCTGTTGCCAAAACTGCCTCAACAATCAAATCAGCACCTGCCGAAGCACCCACAGCAGCAGAACACCATAATGTCGCAGCCGTATTTAAACCATGAATATTACCTTCTTGGCGCATAATCACACCTGCACCTAAGAAACCAATTCCAGAGACGACGTAAGCAATCACGCGAACTGCTCCATCGGCTCCAGTCAAATTAATTGCAATATCAACAAAAATTGCCGCCCCCACAGCAACCAAAACATTTGTTCTAAGTCCTGCTGTACGTTGTCGATACTGGCGTTCAAACCCAATCAATGCACCTAAAATAAATGCAACTGAAAGGCTAATTAAAGTATCGACAATATTGGATAGGTCTGTATTTTGTAGAAATTTTAATGACATCTTTTGCTTACTCTATTTAGATTTGATGATTCCGGTCAGTAAAATGAATGCCCACCTGTTTAAAGATTGTAGATAAGCAAAATCTCATGGCAATTTACCAAAGACCATTTTTACTGCTAGGTAAGTTTGATGGATGAATCATATTCTTATCATTGCTATCTCATTGCAAGATAACAGCATAAAATGGCTAGCTTGCTCAGTCTTCGCTTTGATTGAATTGATAATTCAATCCAAACCTCAAACAACTATCCATTTCATACACCTATTATATAAATTGGGAAAATTGTAAGGCTTGCTCAATAATTAACAAACCTTATTTTGTGAGTTTTTTATTTCAATATAAAAAACTCAACTATTTAATTAAAGCTCTCTGACTACCACTGTTTTTGCCATTTTGTCATGCCAGCCTTGTTTCTTAGAATCAAAAGCTACCCAAATTAAACCAATAAAAAATACGAGAAATGCAGGTAAATAGCCAATATAACGAATAATCCCTTGACCAACAGTTACATTTTCTCCAGTCCTTTCGTCTAAGACTTTCAAACGCAACAAACGCTTACCAGGGGTTCCAGCAAATTTAACCCAGCAAAAGACACAAAAAGCAGCGATTAGAATTTGCCAAATCCAATCTGTTCCTGAACTTAACTCAGATGAATAAGCTGATTCCCACCCTAGAATCATTCCAATTGGAAGCAATGCGACAAGAATGATAATGTTATCAATCATTGAGGCACCTAAACGTATCCAAAAACCTGCATATTCATATTTATGTGACATTTTCCCCTCACTTTTATTTCTATAGAATATAAATGCTTATAAATGATCGCTTTATCAGCATAGCATTTATACAATATTTTGTTTTAATTCACGCTCAAAAAAATCAACGGTACGTTGCCAAACCACTTTCGCCTCAGGTAGCCCACGACTCACACTACGAAAACCATGTGGCATATGATAAGTATAAGCCTCAACACGATCACCCAATTGCTGAATCAGCTTATTGCGCTTAGTGGCAGGACAAAATGGATCAACCGTCGACCAATGTCCTTGTAGCATACGAACCTCATCTAAAGATTCATTGTTCGGTACACCCGCACCTTGAATCCCTAATGAATGGTGATAAACCACAGGTGCAAGCATATCTTCACGCTTTGCCATTTGAATGACATAACCACCTGTTAAACATTGACCTAACATGCCTAAACGACCATTCGATCGTGGATCGGTTTTGAGTGCATCAAGCAGCACATGCATCTCTTGATTGACTTCACTATCTGCTGCATTGATTCGCCCAGCCTTGCTGACCATGGCCCGAATACAATATTTAACTGCACCACCACTGAACAAATTAGGTACATAAACCAAATAGCCGCGATCGGCCAAGTCTTGAGCATCTTCTCTATACACATCAAGGATACCGAATAATTCATGTAACAATAATATGGCAGGCAGTTTTTCTGAATTTTGTGTAGATGAATACACTTCAACTTCAATCTGACGTGTCAGTAATGTGATTGTTTTTATTTCCATTTCCACTATCTACTTCATTAGAATGACTTTCATACTATTAATGACAATGTTGATTGTCAAATAAAAAAGAGCATCTTTCGATGCTCTAAGTCAAAATAGAGAAATCATTTGATAAATTAGAATTTCATTGTTCCATTGAAAGTTAATTGTATTACTCCATCCATAGGCTTAATTTGCTTCATTACAACATTGTTGAATGTAATAGTACGATTGGTCGTATTCACGGTTAAACCAGTACAAGTACCATTTTCATCTTTGCATCTAAATGCCCAATCTTTAATAATATTAAATGACTGATCATATTGAATGAAGGTATATGCTGTATTTTGAGTTTCACCCACCATTTTTTGGAAACCCACAGATAAGCCACTCGCAATTTCACCAGGCTTTGGTGCATTTCCAAAATATGTGACCGCACCGCTATTCGGAACTAATGGATTAAACTGAACTTGCGGAGCACCATTATAAAGCATCGGATTACCAATATGCTCGTAATAGCTTGCAGGCGAATTTGCACCTGAGATTGTTACACATCCATAAGGATTGGTATTACCGCTACATGAACCTGTTGGAGTTGTATTATTTGCCTGATAAATCAAAGCACCATTTTTAATAGTAAGGTCTTGTGTTGCTCCACTCACTATTTTTAATACTGCGTTATTAAAAGTAAAAGTGGTATTGTTATTTGCAGTTTTTGCTGTTACGCCACTACATACAGGTAATGCCCCCACACCACATGCCCATGCATAACTCTTATTTTCAACAGCAACACTCACTAAATTGCCATTATTCATTATGATTTTCACATTTTCTTTTTTATCAGCATTAAAGAAAGTATAAACATCTGGTGAAGTGATTGCTGTTACTGTGGATTTTGTAAAACCACAAAAATCACTTGGCGCATTTTTAAAGCCCAGCTTATCATCGACACCATTAGATTCACATAATTGCGGAGATGTAGTTACTTTTTCTCCATAAAAGCCTGAAAAATCTGCACTTTCTGCAGAATATTTACCTAAATTATCTTTAAAAATAGTTGCATAACCTTTATCTGTAATCAAATAATAATTTGTACCATTACTTTGAACATTCGCACCACAGACTTCTTTGATATTCGCAGTTGTACCTTTAGCAATTACTTTGGCATTTGCTGAATCTAGGTTAAAAACAACGACTCCTTGATCTTTGTAATCACCATTATAAGCAATTAAGTCACTTAGTTTACCAACAGGTAGATTCTTACTCGCACATGTCTCTGTAACTAGTGGAGGAGTATCGAGACCAATTACAATTTCATTTGCTTTGATAGTTAATGTTTTTTTTGTCGTTGTTGTTGCAACAAAGATTCCTTTACATACTCCTTTGTCATCCGTAATTTTCCAAGGATGTGTGGTATAGGTTTGCTGATTATGAATCTGACTAGTTGCTAGCCCTTTTTTATAATTTACTGCTTGGCTTGTATAATTAATCCAGTCAATATTAACTGTTGCACCACTTTGATTGATAAAGTCAATATATAACGATTGACCATTGGCTGATTTTAAATTTTTTTCATCTGCACAAGCATATTCAGCAACGCCATCTACAATACGGATGGGGGTCGCAGTTGTAACAGGTGTTGGTGCAGGAATATTGGGTACTTGTGCATTAAATACACCTAACCATGCTGATAAATCGGCTATATTTTGTAGTTTAAAAATTGAGCTATAAAAAACATTAACCCAATCTGACCACGCTTGTATCCACGCATTGTTATAGGTAGTTAAAGCAATTGCATTCTGTTTACCATCAAGTGTGCCATCAGAAAAATCTTGACTCAATGCTTGTAAAATATCATAAGCAGGTTGCGTACTCTCACTATTTAATCGTTTTGCTTCTTTCGCTAAACTTGCTAAATATAGAGCGTATGCGCGTTTTGGCTCACTAATTTTTTGATAATTAATTAATTCTGAAAAATCATTTAACTTCGCAATTGCAGGCGCATCAGTAATCTGAAAGCTATGACCAAGCCTTAATTGTTGACTAATTCTGCTTGCAGCAATATCTAAATTCGCTTGAGTAATTTGTGCACTCAAAGACTGCGCATAAACTAAAGCTGCCTCTGTTAGTGCGGTAACACCAAGATTCGTTTGATCGGCGGTAATGGTCGCAGCTGCACGTAAAATAGGTGTATTTGCCGCTGCATTTAAATTTACTAATTTATCTGTGATCGCTTCATCTGCATAACTAAGCTTGCCATCAATTGTTGGTAATACCTCTGCAATAATTGGATTTTTTAATTTGTTACTATCAACTTTGAATGTTACCGTGCCATCGGCACCAATATTTTTAACTTCAACAATTGTTTGCCCCGTAATTGCATCTTTGAGTACAACACGGCCTTGTATGACCTGCCCTAATGAAGGTGTAATCGTAATACTTTTCTGTGTAGGTGCCGCTATGCTCTCTTTGTCACCATCACTATGACAAGCGCCCAACAGTAAACTACATACAATACAAGCACTTAATAAACTATATTTTATCATATAAAGCCCATTTATTATTTCGTTCCATTCTTGATCACATTAACGTTTTTATATTTTTTTGCGTATCCCCTATTTAAGGGGGGCATCTATTTCTATTTTAAATTTTATAATCATAAATTAGTAATATACTGCGATTTAGAGAATACATTAATGTGAGGTTTTATTTGAAAGCAAAGTATAATTGGCTCAAACAAGCAACTAAGCTAATGAAAAAATTATATTTTTCTTTTAAAAGTATGAATAAATATTAATCACAGTAATAAAAGTTAAATTAAACCATATTGCTGTGCTAACAGTGCAGCTTCAGCACGAGATGAAATATTTAGTTTTCGATAAATCGATTTAACATAGTCACTAACTGTATAACTTGACAAATCCAATTCATAAGCAATTTCTGTAACTTGATAACCTTTAGCAATATATGAAAATACTTGTTTTTCTCGATTGGTTAAATTGAGAGACTGAAGTTTCTGTTTTTTTTGCTGATTGGATAATTCATTCGCTTTGACGTAGCTCAATAACTTTTGTGTCATACAGGGTGAGAAAGCATATTGACCATCAGCGATCTGTTGTAAATATCGTTGGAATATATCTTCATTTAAATCTTTAAGTAAATAACCTTTGGCACCATGACAAATCGCTTCAAATAAATATTGGTCGTCCTCAAAAATTGTAACAACGATACTTATTGTCTCTGATGCGTGTACTGCCAACCAGTCAATAATTTCCAAACCTTTACCATCAGGTAAAGAAAGATCGATCAAAGCCAATTCATATTGCTGTTTAATTAAGAGTTGTTTCGCCTCTTGAATACTATATGCTTGCTGAATATTTATACCTATAAAAGATTCAAGCAATCTTTGTTGCAACCATTTATTTACTTCTACAATATCCTCTAGGATTAATGCTGTTTTAATCTGCGTTTTTCCCATATCGATAACCAACTTATTTATGTTTATATTCATACAGGGAAACTGATGGTAATTTTTGAACCTTTTTCGCCTTGTCCTAGCTGTAAATCGAGTCTTGCTGAAAGTTGAACTGCTCTCTCATTTAAATTTTTTAGTCCATTGCCGTATATCGTCTCATTTAAATTGGTTTCACAGCCTTGACCATCGTCGCAGACTACAGAATACAAATTAGATGTATCTAGATAAATTTGGATACTGACCTGATGCGCATTTGCATATTTAATTATATTACTGATAATTTCTCTCATCATAGATATATAGTGACGATATTGTGAATAACTTAAACTTATAGGTTGATCGCCAATATCTTGTATCCATATAAACGCTATATCACAATTATGTAAACGGGGTTTTATCTCTTGTTCTAGTTCGTGCAACACCACCTTAAGCTCAACACCAGCACCCAATAAACCATTAACAATCATACGCATTTCAGCAATTGCTTGACGTATCGTCTGTTTCATCTGCTCAGCATCTTTTTGGTATAAACCAGATAATAACTTTGCGCCTAAATCATCATGTAAATCTCGAGCAATACGGTGTCTTTCTTCACGTACCCCTTGATCATAAGCAACACGGCTTTCCACCGCCTGAGCTAAAAATGGTAATAAATTCTGAATCAGTTGCTGATCATGTTCATTAAATAAACGACGACCTTGCTGTGCATAGCTGAGACGCATAGCCGCCAACCCTGCAACTTGTGGTGTATGTAGAACTAAGCCATTATCTTCAATTTGGCTATGATGTGTCTGTTCACCTATCTCAAGCTTTAATGGCTGAAACAAATCATTCAATAGTACCTTCCACTGTAACTGACGCTCCTGTTCATTAATTGCAAAGCTCATCTGTAAGATTCTTTCAAACAACTCACTATCAGATAGTTTCTTGGATTGTAATAATCGTGCTTGTAGCCAGCCACGAATAGGCAACCAAATGAGACCACAAATCAAAATTGCTAGACTGAGTGACATACGTGGACTTAACATCATGACCAGAAATGTATCTACTAGTATGAGTAAAAAGAAACCCAACAGATAAAACAGAATACGAAATATCCAGCTTTCCAACTCAAACAATCGATAACGCAACACGCCCTGTACGACCCCTACATAAATCAGTAGGAAAAACAGGAAAGCATAGCCTTGCGACATTGCAGCATCTATGCCTAGCAAATTTGGCATGCTTACCAACAGAACAGGAATACCAGCACCCAACATTAAAGATAATGCGAACCACCTTAAAGCAGCTTGTGCAACAGGATCATATTTTGCCCTACGATATTGCCAGCAACTAAGTAATAGAATAATACTTAATGCGATCAGTAATGGTACAAAAGTGCCGATTGGAGGGCCAGAAAAAAATACCTTAAACATATCGCATAGCCACCAACAGAACGTAACAACAACAAACAACAGTTGTAGTCTAGATGGAAGTAAACGAACGGTAGGATAATTGGCAAACAGCAACACGAGTACAACACCAAATAGCATGGCACTCGTATGGTTAAGATTGGACAATAGTTCAAATAAAGGTGCAGGCAAGGCAAGTACCCGGCTACTATAAATAGCAGCCGAAAATGCGGCTGCCATAATGCAGCAACCAGCGATAAATAGAATAAAAGTGGTATAGCGTTTGCGGCTAATACCCCATACCCATCCCCCGATTAAGAAACTACTTAGCCCTACGAAAATTTGCACCCAGAATACAACAGGTAAGCTATTCATGGGCCGTCTAGGTTGTACATCGAGCAGAATACTATTCCCATTGGCAAACTGCATACCGATTTGTTGTTGCTGTAACAGACTTGCCAAATAATCCTGACGATGAAAAAATTGTCTACTTTGTTGATAGGTTTCCAATTGGTCAGGATCTTCCATAATATCCTGCTCAACCAGTTCAGCTCTATTTCCACCATCTGCATGACTAATCGACTGAACAATCTCTCCATGCTGAACACCTACAAGCGGTACGCCAATAGTATCCACCACGATATGCTGTTTCTCAACTACCAGTGTGAAACCAAACCAAGGTTGGTAAAGTGCGGTGATTACTGTAAGCAATGTCAGTGCTATACCAACAAGCAAAATGCCCCACATCACAACAAAAGGTGTTTTTATCATCTTGCCAAATGCCCCACCTGCCTTATGCAGATACTTTAACCATATTCAGTATTTGTGATTTTTAAATGGTCGTTCGGTGATGGATTGAGAAAACAATCACACCAACAACAAACAAAAATAACGATTACATATACCGTAGAAATGGCTGACTTTGTATGAAGTTGTGCCACACATTTCCATAGAACAAGGCTTAAATCTTTTTATTTGTTGCGATAGTAAAACATATCCACAAAATAAAAAGGATGCCATAGAGCATCCTTTTATCGAAAAATGGTAAAAATAATTACTAGATATTTAACATAGTATTTATAGTTTCTACTACATTCTTCGATTTTACTTTAGGCTGTAATACTTTGAGTGCTTGCTGTACCTGATCACGCTGTGGTTCAGCTAAAGTATACCAACGAGAAAGCACTTGTAATAAACGAGACCCTAAAATTGGATTTTTCTCATCTAGATAAGCTGCAAGCTCGATGAAATGATTGACACCAAAACTCCAAATATTGACTGGATTTGCTGCCAAACCACCACTCACGGCACGGATACGGTTTGGCGTACCCAAATCATAATCGGCATGCTTAGTCAGATACTCTATCGTTTCTGCTGTCGCATTTGGATTTGATGCTTGAATACTAAACCACTGATCTAACGACAAAGCTTCATCTTTAAAACGGTTATAGAAATCTTCCAAAGCTGCTTGTGCCTGCGGTGCAGCATTCCAAACCAATACACGTAATGCACCCAAACGTTCGGACATATTTCCCGTTTGCTGGTATTGCGTATAAGCCAAATCAAAGACAGACTCATCACCTTGACGTGCCAGCATATTCAGGGTGATATTCTTCAATGAACGCACACCCATCGCCAAAGAAAACTCTTTTTGCTGGTCTGGGTCTAAACTCAAATAAGTTTCTTTCCAGAATGAACCTAAGTCATGTGCTAAACGAGCAAGTACCGCTTCACGTTTTTCACGAATCAATTCAGGTTCATAATCTTGATCAATACGACTACCCAAATAATTTTCACTTGGTACATCAAACAAACGTGATGCCAATAATGGATCTTTATTGACGAGTTCAGGCAAGGTATTTTTGATCGCCTGAATATAAGTATCCACTTTATGATCTTCTAAAAGAATACGTTCCAACAAAGTCTGCGTCGCTTGCCACTGGTTAAAACCATTGGTTTCATGCTGAATCAAGAAGGCAAGATCATCATTTGAATAATCAAACACCAAATTGACAGGTGCAGAAAAATTACGCAATAACGATGCCACGGGTTGCTCCGTCACGCCTGTAAATTCAATACTCGCTTGGTCTTGATCAAATAAGTACACACCGTCTCTAACCTCATTCACAAACAGATCAGTGCTGTGCAAGGTATATTGCTCACCAGTTTTGGCATTAAATAAGGCTAAAGCCACAGGAATTGGCACTGCTTTGAGGTCTGGATATTTTGCATGTGTTTTTAGACTTTGTTTGAAGCTTAAACGATAAGTCTGTGCAGCAGCATCATATTCACCTTTCGCTTCTAACTTTGGCGTACCTGGTTGGTTATACCATGCAAGGAAGTTAGAGAGATCAACACCTGAACCTGCACTCAATGCAGCAACCCAGTCCTCAACTGTGACTGCTTGCCCATCATGACGTAGGAAGTATTCATCTGTGCCTTTACGGTATTTTTCTTTACCCAATAAAGTCGCCATCATGCGGTTAATTTCCGCACCTTTCTCATAAACAGTTGCTGTATAAAAGTTATTAATTTCAACAAAATGGTCTGGACGCGGCGGATGTGACAATGGACCTGCATCTTCAGGGAATTGATGTGATTTTAGTACCGCCACATCATCAATCCGTTGTACAGCAGCAGACTGTAAATCTTCTGAGAAAGACTGATCACGGAACACGGTCAGACCTTCTTTTAAACAGAGTTGGAACCAGTCACGACAGGTAATACGGTTGCCTGTCCAGTTATGGAAATATTCATGTGCAATCACCGACTGTACCCGCATGATCGCAGCATCGGTGGTAAATTCTTCATCAGCCAGTACACAAGAGGTATTGAAGATATTTAAGCCTTTATTCTCCATCGCGCCCATATTGAATTGGCTGACTGCAACAATCATATAATTGTCGAGATCATAAGGACGACCATAATGCTCCTCATCCCAACGCATCGAATGCTTTAAAGCTTCCATTGCAATGTGACATTTTGGAATATCTTTTTCAATTGCATAAATTTCTAAAGCAACGTCACGCCCCTCAGAGGTGGTATAACGGTCTGTCAAAATAGCTAAATCACCAATGACACAGGCAAATAAATAACTTGGCTTTTTAGTCGGATCTTGCCAAATTGCAAAATGACGATCTGCACCGACTTCACCCGTTTCCAATAAATTGCCGTTGGCAAGTAAAACTGGATATTTCTTATCTGCTTCAACCCGTGTTGTAAATACAGATAAAACATCTGGACGGTCTGGATAAAAAGTGATTTTACGGAAGCCTTCAGGTTCATTTTGGGTAACGAATAAATCACCAGCTTTATATAAACCTTCAAGTTGGGTATTTGATTCAGGATGGATAATTACCTGAGTTTGAACAATGACCTCATCTGGTGCATCAGTGATCACCAATTGTTCACTATCTAACTGATATTGTGCTGCACTCAGAACTTGCCCATTCAGTTGAATCGACTTGAGTTCAAGATCACGACCTAAAAATACCAATGCTCCTGTCGCTTGACGCTTCATGACCAGAGTTGAATCAACAAGCGTATGATCATCATAAACTTGGATATCTAAATGAATTGACTCAACTAGAAAGGATGGCTTTTGATAGTCTTTTAAATAAATGGTTTGGTCTGCTTGTACAGGCGGTTGCGCTGCAATATTCATCAGTATTCCTTATGTATCGTCATGTCGCTTAGATGGTCTTGATCAACTGATCATACGCCAACTTATAAAACCTGTCTTTAAACCTATAGATGAGTTTTAAGCGTTTTTATTGGGTTTACTCAAGCGATTTTCAAATCTAATGGTGAAATTAAGTACTTACTTAGACAAACTTATAACACTATTTTCTATTTTTAAATAAACACTACAGAATTGACTACATTTTAGCGTTCAACTTACATTTTTTTCCTGTCTTTTACATTTTGTGCACGGTTATTGCTTAATTATATATGCCAATCTAGGTAGATAAAATAATACAAGCGAGGGTTATGACAATGGAATTAAAAGCACACTTATATCGTTTAGAAAACATTAAAGCGATCCACGATCTTGCAAATGCAAGTGTCGATCATCATGTAATTGCTGTTTTTTTATCAGCTGAAGGAATTGAACTCACGACATTAGAAGTGACAAATATTGTAAATACTTACGATGCACTTGGAAAAGAAAAGTTACCAAGTAAAAAAGTACAAGCACTAATTGCCGCAAAAAAAATCGGTCAGGAAGATGAAAACTTACCATGCCCTGTTTAATTATTAATCTCACAAATAAAAAAAACCTCAAGTCCGACCAGAATTGAGGTTTTTTTATTCAAGCAACAATAATTATGGCGTTGCGTTATCTGTTCTCAACCAAACAACTGTACGGCCTAAGGCTGAAATACCCATATATCCACGCATACGTAAACGTTTGCCTTCACCACTTACAACTGCTTTACCTTTATAAACTTTACCACTTGTTGCTTCTAATACTCGACCATCAATATATGAATCTGGCTTATCAGGATCTTCTCTAAAACCTGATAAAATTTCTAAGCCAAGAATTGGCTTATTGGTATTTGGAGCTGGACACTTGGTACAGTTTGCAAGTGAAAAACCACGAGCATTAGGATAACGATAAACAATTTTCCCATGAAAGCGACCATCAGATCCTTTACGGATTTCAACAATCGAGAGTTGCTCACCTGTGCGTTCTTCAATACTTTTCCAATAACCTTCAATCGAAGCTGAGAAAGTCGTCATGCTTACAAAAGCAATAGAAAGTCCCATGATTCCTTTCATGAACATATGATTTAGCATATTAACCCCGTCTTTTAAAGAAACTAACCCATTCATCTTTATAGGTTTAATTATTGAAACTTATCATATTTCCAGATAAGTTTCACGCTACCAATTAGTACTTTTGCTTAAAAAACAACTGATCCAACTGATATAATTCATGTAATGAATAACATTATTATAAAATAAATAAAAACGAATTCTTTGAACTGACATGTCAAAGTTTTATTTAAGGGTTTGCATGATCTGTCCTTAACCAGACTACCGTTCGACCTAGTGCAGAAATCCCCATATAACCGCGCATCCGCAAACGTTTACCATCACTTGTTACAAGCGCTTTACCTTTATAGACTCTACCACTTGTAGGTTCCATTATTTTACCATCAACATAAGCATCTGGATTCTCAGGATTATCTTTAAGATTTGATAATATTTCTAAACCAAGAATAGGATGATTGGTATATGGTGCAGGACATTTAATACAATTTTCTAGTTTTATGCCATGTGAGTTGGAATAACGATAAACAATCTTACCGTGATAATAACCATCAGTGCCTTTTCTTATCTCGACAATCGAAAGTTGTTCACCCGTTCGATCATCAATACTTTTCCAATAACCTTCAATCGAAGTCGCATAACTACTAATACTTGTAAAAACCAGTACTATGCCAATTAAACCTTTTCTTAAAGAAGATTTATACATAAAACCTCTAAGTGTACAAATTAGAATTAACAACCCATCTACACGAAAATCTTGTTATAAAATAAAAACGACACTTCTGATCACATATCAAATCAATCAAACTAATCTCGATGTACATTTATTCATTTCAATCACCAAAAATAATTGAAATGAAAAATCTAACATTGAATCAAAAGCATGCTTTATTTAATTTAATTAAGGATTGGCACTATCTGTTCTGATCCAAACTTGGGTACGACCTAAAGCAGAAATCCCCATATACCCACGCATACGCAATCGTTTACCATCCACGCTTAATTGTGCTTTGCCTTTATAGATATTGCCTGTTTTTGGCTCTAGTATTCGACCGTCAATATAGTGATTTGGATTTTTAGGATCTTCTTTTAAACCAGATGCAATTTGGAGACCTAAAATCGGTTTGTCCTTGTAAGGCTCTGGGCATTTGACACAATTGGTCAATACTGTGCCCCCGCCTAAGACGGGATAACGATATACAATTGTTCCTGTATAGGTATTATCAGGTTTCTTTTTGATTTCTACGATGGAAAGTTGTTGACCCGTACGATCATCAATGCTTCTCCAAAATCCTTCTGGTGTGACCGCAAAACTGGCCGTTGCAAATAAGGCTAAGGAGATACCTACGATTCCATTCATAAGTGAGTTTTTTTGCATAAAAGGCTCCCTAATGCAAAACAGATCCATCTTATATACATTCTTATGCTAATGTTCTGGGACAGTCAACAAGACTATTGGATATTTAATTGCTTAAAATTAAATAAAATTCTAAGCAATTCACATATTACACTCCAAATGTTTATGGGTTCGCACTATCAGTTCTTATCCATACAGCGGTACGACCTAAGGCAGAAATCCCAACATAACCGCGCATATTTAAATACTTACCATCTGCATTTAATCGTGCCTTGCCTTTATATACTTTTCCTGTTTTGCTCTCGACAATAAGCCCATTAATAAAATTATTTGGTCGTTTAGGGTCTTCAACTAAACCTGTCAACACTTCCAAGCCTAAACGTGCTTTTCCTGTGTAAGGCGGTGGGCAATTTACGCAATGTGTAACAACAACGCCATGTGCATTTGGATAGATATAAACAATCTTTCCTCGATAGGTATTATCTGGTGCTTTCCTGATTTCAATAATGGTCAGTTGTTCACCCGTTCGATCATCAATACTGCGCCAATACCCTTCAAGAGAACCTGCATATGAGAGAATACTTGTAAAACAAGCAATTAAACCGATGGTAAATTTTACCAATATTTGATTATTCATCCTTATCCCTTTCTACTTCTACAAAACTAACTTAATAACATCTTTTAATAGGGACAAAAATTTACCATATTTTAAAAAATAGATCAGCTAACTCAATACGTTTTTATATAAAACACATTGAATTAACGATCACGATAAAATTACTTTTTCTATTTAGATAAACTTTACATCACTCCAACCACGAGCAATGTATAATTCTCTTTTTTAAAGGTCACAGGTTCAATATCAATGGATTTACAGATTCTACAAAAACAGTTAGATGAAAGTAGCCATTGCCCTTTATGCCAAGCCTCTATGTACTGGATTGAAGCGGAACAATACGCTCAAGAATTGCAGTTCCATGAATGCAGCCATTGCCAACATCGTGTCTTTAAAAGTGATAGTAGGCTGAATTGTCATTGTGCCCAATGTACCGCACAGCGTAAAAAACAAACCCAACAAACCATCTTACAAGAACAGCGTAAATACAAAATCAAAGATGAAGTAATTTATAGCCTGAATCAATTGAGTTTCATGCATAAATTATTCTTACTCAGTTTGTTAGATCGTTATGCCCGTGACGATGTTCAACATGATGAATTGATTCATTGGAAGAATATTAAATATCATGACTTTACACCCAATTATCTATTTCAAAATCAATTGGTTCAGGAACTTCTTAAACTTGGAATATTGAAACCACAGGATTCAAATATAGAAACAGAGCATTTTTACCTCAATATTCGACTCGATGGTTATTCTGATCCAAGCCTGTTTAGTGTGACTCAACAATTACGCCATTGGTTCTATGAAAATCTAAGTTCAGGCATTCCCTTCAAAATGACAGATGAAGTCAAAGATGCATTGTATTTAGTACTGTATCAAGAAATCGTACAATTCATGCAATTTTACTGCCGAACTTGGGGCATTCAAATCGCAGGCAATCGCTCATTTCAAGCCTTTTGCTATCGTCTGATGGAACCTCTAGCTGTGGGGCAAATTTTCTATTTGATCCAAACTGCCTTGGAATATTTATATAAACAGAAAGCCTTACAACCCAAAAATGATAAATTTATCAACACGAATTTACTCAAAAAAACCGTGGAACAGTATCGTGAACGTGCTTTAGCAGAACGCTGGGAAACCACGACCTTGCCACGTCCCTACACCATTCCATTTAGTAAAATGAGTGAAGTATTATTATTTAAATTTTTAGGTTATGACGAAAATATTTTTATTCAGCCCGTGTGGAAATCTTGGCGAAAAATAGAACCTCGTTTAAATTTTTATTCAGTGAAACGCTGTATGTATTGTGGTTCAAATGATTTAATCGTGGACTATGACGCTAAAGATTATGTGTCTTTGATTTGTCGTCAATGTAAACATCAAGATCACTATTTTACACGTTAAATTCCTATTTTTAATCAATTTTAAAGGGCTGATGTCATGTCACAAAAACAACAACTGATTGATCAAGTGATAGATGCTTGGCAAGCTCTTCAACAACAAACCCCTTTGGTGCAATGTATCACCAATAGTGTCGCTAACAATTACGTCGCGAATATCTTACTTGCGGCAGGCGCATCGCCAGCAATGATCGACAATCCTTTTGAAGCCGAGGATTTCACCCGTATTAGTGCTGCTTTAAGCATCAATATTGGAACACCAACAACAGAACAAACTCAAGCGATGCTGATTTCAGCCAAAACGGCACAACAGCATCATGTTCCTTGGGTACTTGACCCTGTAGGTTATGGCATGGTTTTAAAATGGCGCAGTGAAACTGTAGATCAGCTGCTAAAGTTTCAACCTAGTATTATTCGTGGTAACGCTTCTGAAATCAGTACGCTGGCAGGTAGTCAAATTCAAACCAAAGGCGTCGATAGCACTCTAAATAGTCATGATGTTTATGCTCAAGCAAAAAGCTTATTACAACACTCTGAATGTATTGCTATTTCAGGCGAATCTGATTACATCATTTCAAAACAATTAGATATCGTCATTAAGGTGAATGGTGGTTGTCATTTACAACCCAAAATCACCGCAACAGGATGTGCCCTAGGCGCTTTAACTGCGGCTTATCATGCTGTTACCAATCCAACGATTGCGGCGCTTGCTTCACACATTCATTTTGCGATTGCAGGCAAATTGGCTTATGAACATGCACAAACTGTTGGAAGCTTTAATGTCGCTTTTTTAGATTATATCCATATGCTCGATGATAATTTAATTCAGCAATATGTAGATATTGAAATTTTATAATTAAGCTCTGCCAATATAGGCAGAGCCTAAAAGCTATTTCAGTAATAAATAAATGTCTGTGATCAAATCACATTCATCTACATCATGAATAAAATTGTGGTAGTGAAAAAAGACGGGAAAATCCCCTACTTCACGCACTGATTGTGGTAACCAGTCCCGATATAGATAGTAAACACTGTCTTTAATATTATCGTGACTGCCCAAATGTCGAATCATGGCATAGTTGCCTTTGGGAAGAGTACCTGTGCTTACACCGTATGTATTTTCAGGTATATCCGCCGTGATTGTTCCAGCAATATCAAAACGGAATTCATCACTTAAAGTCTGTTCAGGGTCTGAATATGGAATACCATAGGTACGACTTTTTGCTATAGGAGATAATCCCGTTTCTTTGCGCCACTGAATAAATTGTGCTGCCGTTTCAAATACACGTTCTGGTGCACCGTAATGAGAAATAAATGCAATTTTCTCTTCTGCTCTTTCTACAATACTAACGTTCATCATGATTTCTCTTGGAGGTAAAGAAAAAACAAACCTTTCATGCCAAGATGACCAATGCGGCTGTTCTCTAAAAGCACTTGGGGTTTGATCAAATGAACGTTTAAATGCGCGGCTAAATGCTTCTGGACTATCAAAACCAGACTGTAAAGCAATATCAATAATTTTGGTGTCTGTAGAAAATGCAAGTTGAAATGAGGCTCGTTTTAAACGACACAACTGAATAAACTTCATCAGATTCACACCTGTATTCGCTACAAAAATGCGATGGAAATGAAATTTAGATAGTGATGCAACTTGACTCAACGTATTCAGATCTAGCTCATCATCTAGATGCTGCTGGATGTACTCACATACACGTTGCAACTTCTGATCATATAGCGTCATACATTTAACTCAATTCATTTGATAAAGGTTAATTTGCCAGATTCACAACATACAGACTTGATCAGAATTGCGCTTTTCCAATAAAAATTAGACCGTTGCCTTAAAATAATTTTGTTTTGGTATGTCAATCATCTCAACACAAAGCTGTATTGGAAATTGAGGAACTGATTTGAAATATGTTTGTTGCTCCAGTTTACGGAGCAATGCTTCACCCAGTCCTTGCTTTTGTGCGTCGGTTCTTCCATCCAATAAATAGAGTTTAAGATGAAGATAGGCTTCTTGTGTCTGACCTAACCCCACTAAGAAAACTTCATCTTTAAAAACACGAGACTTTATATCATTTACGCTAAACAGCTCAGTTTTAATCAACGCTGTATTTAGGTCTTTGAGCAATTCTAGCGGATCTAACGCTGTTAAATTTGCTGAATAGTGAACAATCACATGAGGCATTTGATTCGCCCTATTCAACAAATAATAAAGCTAACCGAACTTGATCATAAGCCATACGTGGACTGGTTGCTTCAACGATTGGACGCAATTTGATTGAGCCATCATCGGTAAAATGTTCTGGATTTTTACGTTTATGCAAACGTTTATAAATTTTTCGGACTTCTTCAACCACGTCATCACCAGGATTAGCAATTGAAATATCTAATCCTTGTTCTTTATGCAATCGCGCGAGATGGTTAATAATGGTTGCAGGTGTTAGCCCTCGCTCATGGGCAATATCTTCAATTTCATATCCATCTTCAAATAAAGCACGCGTTTCATCTAAGGTCGCTGCTGCATAATTTTGCTTTCCACTTTTGGATAATTTCTTTTCATTCCGATTGATTTCAGTTGGATTGAGTGTGCCACCACAATGGCGAATAAAAGCATTATGTTGCGTGGTTAAATCCACATTTCCAAAGTTAACTTCTGCTTCAGTCGATAATTCCTGAAAACGGCGATCTGCTTTGATGGCTAAACTATCAAGCTCAAGTGCTTGCTCATTAAAGCCAAGTAGTTTCAGTCCTGTTAGCGACTTCAACCGAGATAAAGCCACGTAGCCCTGACCTTTTTCAAAGGTATTGCTTAAATTAATTTCTGCGGCTTCCAACGTCATACCCTGACTTTTATGAATGGTAATCGCCCAAGCCAAACGCAAAGGAATTTGCTGAAAACTTGCAATCGCTTTGCCCGCTTCATTTTCAATTGACCACGTTTCTGGTTCAACCAATAAAGTCGTTCCATCCGTCAATTTGACCTTTGGCAGAAGACCTTGCTTATCATCTTCCTCAAAACCAATGACCTCACCTAAACTGCCATTGATATAACCCATATCAAAGTTATTTTTGACAAACATTACTTTGGCATGTTTTTTAAGTGCCAACTCCTCAGGTGCACGTACTGAAGATTTTAAGGTTTCAATTAATTTGTCGTTGCCATCGACAACCGCATTGAATTGGTGGCTTTCATTCTCAATTTCGTTGAGATGTTGATAGTTGATATTATCGACATCCATATTATGCGTATATAAACGAGTAAAGGTCTCACCAATATCATGCTGACGTGATTGTTGTAATGCAGAAATATGATTCTGTTGAATGCTCTGCGCACGAATCGCATTTAAAATTTGATTTAAAATTTCATCGTCCTGACGATGCTGTTCCGTTAAATAGCAAACACGAAATTTAGCTTCAACCCATGCCTCAGACATAAAGCAAAATTTATCCCGATTGCTTTCATCTTTTCTACCCACAGGTGGTAACTGGAAAAAATCACCCGCAACAATGACTTGAATCCCACCAAAAGCCTCATCACTTTCTTTAAAGTATTTAAGCACCTGATTAACCAAATTGAGTTGTTTGGCATGCAACATTGAAATTTCATCAATAATTAAGACTTGGGCATTTTCTAAATGCTCTTTTAAATATTTACGCTCTTTCATTCGTTTGAGGTCATCATCACTCAAACGATCTTTGATCCCAATTCCTGCCCATGTATGGATGGTCATACCATTCATATGTGTAGCAGCGATCCCTGTAGAAGCAGTAATCGCAACTGGTACTTTTCGCGCTTTAAGATAATGAATATATTGATTAAGCGTATAGGTTTTTCCTGCACCTGCGGAACCTGTTAAAAAAACATTTTCCCCAGCTTTAAGTAACTTCAGTGCAGTCTCTTGTTTCATAATTTCTTCAGTCAAAAACAACAGCCCATAGCTTAACGATTTTTTTCTAAAAGTAAAAACTCAAACTGTGCCAAAGAACTGTTTGTATCTCATTTTTACATTGACATCCAAACTTTTTCATTTAATGTGTTTCTGAGTTAATTCAGATTAGATATAAAAATGAACACTTCGAATTTATATAAATATCAAACAGATATATTAGGAGAAAATTATCAGCAACTCACTTTAGATTTTGCTGATGATTATGATGGCAAAGTCGTTGCAACTTTAGTCCGTAAAAAAGCAGCACAAGCAACAAAGAAAGCTGTTCTCTATATTCATGGTTTTTCTGACTACTTTTTCCAAACAGAAATGGCAGAACAATTTAACCAGCATGGTTATGATTTTTATGCGCTTGATCTCAGAAAATACGGGCGCTCTAAACTCCCTCATCAAAAATTTTATTATGTTCTAGACCTACGTGAATATGATGCTGAAATCAGTAAAGCACTCGAAATTATTGGTCAAGAACAGCATAATCAAGTACTACTTGCAGGGCATTCAACGGGTGGCTTAATCACATCACTTTATGCAGCACATTATCCAGACCATCGCCTGATTAAAGGGTTATGGGTTAATAGCCCCTTCTATGGTTTCTATAA
Organism: Acinetobacter tjernbergiae DSM 14971 = CIP 107465; assembly: GCF_000374425.1. Taxonomy (GTDB): domain Bacteria; phylum Pseudomonadota; class Gammaproteobacteria; order Pseudomonadales; family Moraxellaceae; genus Acinetobacter; species Acinetobacter tjernbergiae. The sequence goes on from NZ_KB894359.1 coordinate 83,221, forward strand.
AAGTGTCATAGAGAAAAAAGTCGGTATTCCGCTACTTAGTGAAGTGGGTAAATACTTACCAAATGCCAAATTCCCTAGTGGGTTAAACCCATGGTATACACCTAGTTTACATAAAGATTTTTATGGCGAATGGGATTTCAATTTAGAGTGGAAACCGAGATCTATGCCTTTTGTCCATTTATGTTTTGTCCATGCCATTCATGAGGCACAAAAAGAAATCCATAAAGGTATCACTTTAAATATTCCAACTCTGATTATGCATTCACATCAATCCAAATATCCTAAAAAATGGGGAATTGATGCACAACAAAGTGATGTGATTTTAGATATCAAAGATATGACAAATAATGCGAAGAAAATGAAAGGTGATGTACAAACTCTTGCTGTAAAAAATGGCTTACATGATCTTGTTCTTTCTGCACCGCCTGTTCGAGAAAAAGTCTATCAAGATTTATTTTCTTGGCTCGAACAAAAAATACCTTAACCAAGTTCTATTTATAGTGATTACACAAATTATGGATACTTCAATTTCATTACCTAAAACAGTTTATGCGATTCAACACCTTGCTTTTGAAGATTTAGGTTCTTTGGAAGATATTTTTTATCAACTCGGTTTCCGCGTTCGTTATTTCGAAGCGGGTGTAGATGATCTCAGCCCTGCATTAAATTATGATGGGCTTACAATTATTCTCGGTGGACCTATTGGTGTTTATGAAACGAAGGACTACCCTTTCTTAGTTGATGAAATTGAAGGGCTTAAACAGCGCTTAGCTGCCAACAAGCCAACCATAGGAATTTGTCTAGGTGCGCAACTGATTGCGCACGCATCAGGGGCAAAAGTCTACGCAGGACATCAAAAAGAAATTGGTTGGAGTCAGTTAGAAATCAAAGCTGTTGAGCATAATTCCTTATCTGCACTTGAAAACACTGAAGTTCTGCATTGGCACGGCGATACATTTGATTTACCACGCCATGCGACATTACTTGCAAGCTCGGCAATTTATCCTAATCAGGCATTTTCTATCGGGAATAACATCTTAGCTTTACAATTTCATTTGGAGATCACCCAACACAGTTTTGAGAAATGGCTGATTGGCCATACCTGTGAAATACGTCATGCAGGCTTATCAATTCCTCAGTTACGACAAGATAATTTGGATTATGCAACGCAATTAGAAAACAAATGCAGTGGAATTATTCAGTCATTTTTGGACAACATTAATTACTCAAAAGTCTAAATCAACTAGTAGTATCCTATAAATTGGGATGCTACTTAACATATTAATTAGAGCAATATGTGTAATTACATTTATTAAAAAATTATTACACAAACAAACATTAAGCCAAACAACTAGCTACAAGATAATTTAATAAAGTTTAAAATAAACAATAGAATATAAAAACTAAGTCTGTTTTTAAGTGGGTCTACAATTATGATAAAGCTGTTAAGAAGTTTCCATACAATTAATACTTATTTAATTCTATCAACAGCATTACTTATTTCAATGATTGTTTACTTTTATCACATCAATCCTTAAAAATAGCCTAGCAAAAAAAGCCCAATCATCACAATTGGGCTTTTTATTAAACTAATGTTCATCAAAACTCAAATAGCTAAAATGAGAATCCAATGAATTAGATTACTTCTTCTCAGCCTTAAAACTGTCTTTAAGATCAAGAATACGGTTAAACACAGGTTTCTCAACTTGATGATCATGTTGATCTGCAACAAAATAACCTTCACGCTCAAACTGGAAACGATCTTCTGGCTTCGCTTGTGCTAACGCAGGTTCAATCACAGCCTGTACCACGTTCAATGATTCAGGATTTAGATTTGCCAAGAAATCATCCGTCGCATCTGGTGCGGCTTCAGTAAACAAACGATCGTAAATACGAATTTCAGCAGGTATACCTTTCGTTGCAGAGACCCAATGAATCACACCTTTGACTTTACGACCTTCAGGATTTTTGCCCAAAGTTTCAGGATCAATTGAACATTTAAGCTCAATCACTTCACCATTGGCATCTTTAATTACTTCATCACACTTGATGACATAAGCATGACGTAAACGCACTTCACCATCTGGAATTAAACGCTTAAAGCCTTTTGGTGCAACCTCTTCAAAATCCTTACGATCAATATAGATTTCATGCGTTAAAGGAATAACACGTTCACCCATATCAACATTTGGATGACGTGAATGAGTTAAATCTAATTCTTCAGGTAAATTGGTCAATGTGACTTTTAATGGATTCAATACAGCCATACCACGCGCTGCGGCATTTTCCAAAGACTGACGAATACAGAACTCAAGCATTGCAACATCCACAATACCATCTGTTTTCGATACACCCACACGCTTACAGAAATCTCGTAAACCTTCTGCGGTAAAACCACGACGACGCATCCCGACTACGGTTGGCATACGCGGATCATCCCAACCCTGTACATGGTTACCCTCAACCAATTTACGCAATTTACGTTTAGAGGTAATGGTGTAATCGATGTTTAAACGTGATGACTCATATTGACGCGGTACAGCTGGAGAATGAACTTTCTCCACAATCCAATCATAGAATGGGCGGTGATCTTGGAATTCTAAAGTACAGAGTGAATGAGTAATCCCTTCAATTGCATCTGACAATGGATGAGCATAGTCATACATTGGATACATTTTCCACTTATCACCCGTTTGATGATGCGCTGAATGCAATACGCGATAAAGAATCGGGTCACGCATATGTACGTTCGGGCTTGTCATATCAATTTTGGCACGTAAAACAGCACCACCTTCTTGGATTTCACCACTACGCATTTGTTCAAAACGCGCTAAGTTTTCCTCAACTGTGGCATCACGATATGGCGAGTTTTTACCTAGCTCAATGAAACTACCACGATTCAACTTAATTTCTTCAGGTGTTTGCAAGTCCACATAGGCATCCCCCTGTTCAATTAATTGAACAGCCCACGTGTAAAGCTGATCGAAATAACTTGATGCATAACGAGGCTCACCATTCCAGTTAAAACCTAACCACTTCACATCATTGGCAATACCATCAACATATTCTTGTTCTTCGGCATCTGGGTTTGTATCATCAAAACGTAAATTACATAAACCGTCGAATTCTTCAGCAATACCAAAGTTGAGACAAATCGCTTTGACATGACCAATATGTAGATAACCATTTGGCTCAGGTGGAAAACGAGTCACAACTTTTTGAGTACGACCTTGATTTAAGTCATCTGTAATCACTTGACGTACAAAATCCAAGCCTGCCTGTTGTTCTTGCTGCGCGGCGTCGACAGTGGTTTGAGTATTCGGTGTCGGGGTCTTTGGCAGTTCTGAAACAACATCATTTGGCTTCATAGGGTGTAAATCACTTCTTACAGTTAAAAAAATAGGAAATAAAACGCAATCTTTGCTTTTTCTGAAAGATTTTAACGTTTTTTACTTGCCTTGTAGTTTACAGTTTGCTTATGCTTCTCTCAACCAAAAACCCATGGTCACAAGCCCATGTTTAGGAGATTAATGTAATGAGTTTTCCTCAAGTCGAATTAAATACCAACAAAGGTCGTATTGTTCTTGAGCTTAACGCTGAAAAAGCACCAAAAACGGTTGCAAATTTCTTAGAATATGTACGCGACGGTTTCTATGACGGCGTAATTTTCCACCGTGTGATTGATGGTTTTATGATCCAAGGTGGTGGCATGGACGAAAACTTCAAAGAAAAAGCAACACGTGACTCAATCGAAAATGAAGCTGACAACGGCTTAAGTAACGATGAAGGCACAATTGCAATGGCGCGTACTCAAGCTCCTCACTCTGCATCTGCTCAATTCTTTATTAACGTTAAAAACAACTCTTTCTTAAACCATACTGGTAAAACAGCACAAGGCTGGGGTTATGCAGTATTTGGTAAAGTTGTTGAAGGTCTTGATATTGTAGAAGCGATCAAAGGCGTTCGTACTGGCAACCGCGGCTACCATGCTGATGTTCCTTTAGAAAACGTTGTGATTGAATCAGCTAAAATTATTGCTGAGTAACAATCCCTCCTAACCTCCCTTGATAAAGGGAGGAAAGTCCCTCTTTTTAAAGAGGGATTTAGGGAGATTAAAAGGAAGAAAGTGTGACCTATCTATTTATCTCAGATCTACACTTGTCGCCTGATCATCATCGACTCATTCGAGGGTTTTTAGCTTTATTGAAAGAATATCAAAATAAAAATACCCAACTTTATATTCTAGGTGATTGGTTTAATGCTTGGATTGGTGACGATTACACTGCGCCATGGTTAGATGAAATTGTCAATGCTTTACAAGCATTCGCTGCGGCAGGCAATCAAGTGTATTTCCAAGTGGGTAATCGAGATTTTGCCTTAGGTCAAAAGTTCCTAAATCACTTCAACGGTATTCTATTACCTGATGTTTATACACTCGACATTGATCACAAAAAATTTCGACTCGAACACGGTGACGCCTTATGCACAGACGATATTGCTTATCAACGTTTTCGCAAAGTAATTCGCAACCCCATTTTACTCGGTTTCTTAAAACGCACTCCTTTGAGTTTTAGACAAAAACTTGCTAATGGTTTCCGTAAGAAAAGTAGTGAAACTAAGCAAATGAAAAGCTACGATATTATGGATGTTAATACACAAGCAGTAGAATCAGTCATCGCACCTGTCGATTATTTAATTCATGGACATACTCATCGTCCAGATATTCAGCATGTACTCAACAAACAACGTATTGTTTTAGGTGATTGGCGAGCGGATTCAGCTTGGGTTTTAGAAATAAATCCTCTAGAAAATAATCAATTAGATTTTAAACAGTGGACTTACTGATTTCAGATCCATTTAATTCAAATCGATATAGAAATCACATTTCGCTACTTTCAGTAACGTTTATATCAAGTAAAATAAATTAATTTTTTTGGTTTGGTTTATTCTCAATGGACACTTTAGTTACAGCAAAAACACGTTATGCAACAAAAGCTTATAATGCAGAGAAAAAAATCCCTCAAACGCAGTTTGAAAAACTTTTAGAAGTATTACGTTTCAGCCCTTCTTCAGTGAATATTCAACCTTGGCATTTTCTAGTCGCTGAATCTGATCAAGCGAAACAACGTATTGCATCAGCACTGACAGGGAATTATGTCTATAATGCCGCTAAAGTGCTTCATTCTTCGCACACCCTCGTGTTCTGTACTCGTACTGATATTTCATCTGAATATTTAGAACAACTCTTACAACAAGATGATGCCAGTGGTCGCTTTAAAGATGAAGCTGCCAAACAAGGGCAACGTGATACCCGTCATGGTTATGTCGAATTCTACCGTAATGAACTAAAAAACCTATCATCTTGGATGGAAAACCAAACTTACCTTGCGCTTGGACAATTCCTTTTTGCAGCGGGGCTAGAAGGTATTGATGCAACACCAATGGAAGGGTTTGATCGAGATACGTTGAATAAAGAATTTAAACTCACAGAAAAAGGCTTGAAGGCATCAGTCATCGTTGCTTTAGGTTATCGCAGTGACAGTGATTTCAATGCCAAACTACCAAAATCACGCCTACCAGATGAAGTCGTTTTTACTCATTTATAATCATTCAAAGGGAGTAGCTTAGCTTACTCCCTTTGTTTCATTTCATCATTGCTTTGGCTAAACATAGGACTGCAACCACACCACAGATCAATCCAATCCAGGTATAAGCTTTTAAGCGTTCTTTAAATAATACGATGCCACTAAGAACGCCAAGTACCACGACAAGAATATTCATGCCTGCAAAAACAATGGCTGGCGTTTCTTTGAAAATCATATGCGCTTTGACATACAAGGCGATATTGGCAAAATTCAGTACACCTAAAACCAAACCCATAAAAATATTTTTAGGCTGCCAGTTCGGCTGGGTAATTGCAATATAAGCAATAGATAAAATAAAAGCTGTGATAAACGTTAAATTCAACGTGACAGCAAACTGTAAACCTAGACTACTGCTATATTTTAGTAATACATCAATCGCAGCATAACCCGCCCAGACACTAAACAAAAATAAAGCAGATTTTAAATTCATGCTTTTACTTGCCTGCTCCGTGGCTTGTCCAATAATGATCGCTAAAATTGCGATGATCCCCAGCACCACACCAATTAATTTTAATTGGCTAAACTGCTCGCCAAAAATAAAATAGGCTGCCAATAATGACAGTATGACCGCCAAACGTTGAGCAATTTCAGTTTTAAGAATCCCTGCAAATTGCAAGGATTTTGCCAAACATAAAAAAATACTCGGCAATAAGATCGCTAAAATGAAAATCAACCACCAAGGGGTATGATTCCAAGAAATATGGCTAATATCCGTTTTAAACCAATAAAAACATAAAATACTTGCACTCAAATAATTCCATGCAATCATTTGAAAAACATCAAACCCTTTTGTTTTAAGGTATTTCAATAGAATTGAGACGAGAACACTACAACTCGCAGCAGCAACAATCATTTCCATAATATTTATTCTGACTTTCTAAAACACAAAAAAATGCCAGTCTAGCGTGAGACTGGCATTTTCTTAAAGATCATTGATCAATTAACGATTGTTTTCGTCTTCTTGACCATCTTCAAATTTAGTTTCGTTATCGAAGCCACCTTGATGACCGAAGCCACCTTGACCACCGAAGCCACCTTGACCACCGAAGCCACCACCTTGACCACCGAAGCCACCTTGACCACCGAAGCCACCTTGACCACCGAAGCCACCTTGACCACCAAAGCCACCACCTTGACCACCACCAAAGCCGCCACCTTGACCACCGAAGCCGCCAGTAGCACCTTGACCACCGAAGCCGCCAGTAGTGCCTTGAGCTGGGAAGCCACCCGTAGTACCTTGAGCACCAGCTGGACGTGGATTACGTGCAGGAACAACTGTAGAAATCGCGTGTTTATAAACCATTTGACTTACAGTGTTCTTCAACAAAACTACATATTGATCAAACGACTCAATATGCCCCTGCAATTTAATACCGTTCACAAGGAAAATAGAAACTGGAATACGTTCTTTACGGAGAGAATTTAAGAACGGATCTTGTAAAGTTTGACCTTTAGACATTTTTAACTCCAAAAATTTTTAAATCAGCGCAAAAAAACTATCTTTATTTTTCAACTAAAAATTATAAAAAGACAGCTTGCGAATTTTGCTTTATCCAAAGAAGTTTCGCAAGTCTTCTTTCGCCTGCTTTATCGTCACATAAGTTTTAAAATCGTGTGTTTCTTGCAAAGAACGTAACCAAGTGTATTGACGTTTGGCTAGTTGCCGTGTCGCAAATAGTGCCTTGTTCTCCATTTCTACTTTTTTTTCGAGACTTAAGTCGCTTTTTAATAAAAAATCTAAAGCTTGGCGATAACCTACTGACCTCATTGAGGGTAAATTCTCATTTAAATCGTAATTTTTAATTAATTCCTCTACTTCATTTAAAAAACCAATACTCCACATCTTGCTTAATCTTTGCTCAATGCGTTGATGTAATTCTAACCGATCTGGCATGAGCGCGTAATTATGAAATGTGTAACGATATGGTTGGTTTTTAGGCTGTTCAGCTTGTAATTTTGTTATTGGTTCGCCTGTAATGCGATATACCTCTAACGCTCGAATGATTCTTTGCTTATCAGAAACCTTAAATTTCTCACCAGCAACAGGATCAACCGCAACCAATTCCTCATAAACAGCTTGCCAGCCTTCTTGTTCAGCTTTTGCAATAATTGCATCACGTATGCTTTGATCAGCATTTGGCAAATTATCAGCAAGCCCTTCAAGCAACGATTTAAAATATAGCATAGTTCCACCAACCAAAATTGGTGTTTTTCCTCGCGAATGCATATCATCAATCAATGGACAAACATCTTCAACAAATTGTGCTGCTGAATACACCTCTAGTGGCGTAATAATATCAATTAAATGATGCGGATATTGTGCTTGCTCTTCTTCAGTGGGCTTCGCAGTTCCGATATCCATGTCTTTATAGACTAAAGCTGAATCCACAGAAATCAGTTCAAAATTACCACGCTCATAAAGTTCACATGCCAATGCGGTCTTACCACTTGCGGTAGGCCCCATTAAATTGATGACGGGCAATTGATTTGACATGTAAAACTACTCTCCTCGAGCAAATAATTTATCTAATTGATGTAATGGAAATGCACGCCAAGTTGGACGCCCATGATTACATTGGCTCGCAAACTCAGTTTGTTCCATTTGACGCAATAAAGCATTCATTTCGGATAGACTTAACTGGCGATGTGCACGTACTGCACCATGACATGCCATCCCCGCTAATAGTTCATCACGTTTTTGCAATAAACCTCTCGCTTCATCATTCGGGTCAAGATCATTTAACAATTCAGGAATTAAACGACCAAAATCTGCTTTGTGCAAAATCGCAGGCACGCCACGAACAACCACCTGCTCATCACCATACTGATCAATTTCCAATCCTAAACGTTGCAATTGTGCCTGCAACTCCTCAACACGGGTGGCTTGCATTCGTGTGATTGACACTATTTTTGGAATCAGTAATTGTTGTGACGTCCAGAATTCTGGTTTATCCCATGCAGCTTTCATTTGTTGTAGCAAAATACGCTCATGCGCTGCATGCATATCGACAATAATCAAACCTTCGGTATTTTGCGCCAAAACATAAATACCATGAAGCTGAGCAATTGCGATGCCTAATGGAAATTCATCAACACGAGAAGGGATCGTTTGATCATCTATTGCCCCCTCTTTATCAAAGGGGTGAGCTGCGGTTGTAGCAACGTAAGGAATTTGCTCATCACGCAAAGGTGCTAAATAAGTTTTGAGTGCATTATTTAGTTGTGCCGTACCATTATAATGAGGTTGTTGTGGGACTGAATGATATTGTACTGCTTGTGGACGACTATGATTAAAGTCCGTCAATAAATCTGTTGATATTTCTACTTGCTGATTGGCTTGCGGCTCAGACTCTACAATTGCACGATGTAAATTAAATTGTTCTTGGTATTTCGGTTGTGGCTGATAATTAAAATGCTCTGTCGCGGCATCATCCATTTTCATGGCTTGGGCTAAATCAGTACTTGCTGTTTGAAATTGCGACAATGTTGCTTTAGCATAATGACGTACAAACTCATGCACTTCACGTTGATTTAAAAAGCGAATTTCATGTTTGGTTGGATGTACATTGACATCGATATTTTCAGGGTCAACTTCTAAAAACAGCAAATAAGATGAATGTTGATGCCCATGCAAAATGCCTTCATAGGCCATACGCAAAGCATGTGAAATGGTTTTATCCTTGACAATACGACCATTCACATAGACATACTGCATGTCCGCCTGCGCACGTGCATCTGAAGGATGCCCCAACCAACCAGACAAACGCATATTAATACTTTCAGCATCAATCCAATATGCATTTTGGATAAATGCTTGACCCAATAATTGTTGCACTCGTTGATAACGTAATTCACCACTATCTGCGATGGGTAAATTCAAACGAATATTATCATTATGTTCGAGTACAAAACGGATTTCAAAATGAGTCAAAGCCAAACGGCGAACGATTTCTTCAATATGACCAAATTCTGTGCTTGGTTTTTTTAAAAATTTACGGCGAGCGGGGACATTAAAAAATAAGTCCTGCACACGAATATGTGTCCCTTTTTGTGCTGCAACAGCCTGTATTTGCTGATGATCAAAAGCCGTTCCATTGACTTCAACTTGATAGCCGATACCCTGCTCATCTTGACTACTGGTCAACGTTAAACGAGACACGGCAGCAATCGAAGCCAATGCTTCCCCACGAAATCCTAAACTGACAATCGCATGTAGATCTTCAGCAGTTTGAATTTTACTCGTCGCATGACGCATCACGGCTAATGGTAAGTCTTCAGCATGAATACCATGACCATTATCAATGATTTCAATCAGTGTTGAACCACCTTGTGCCACCCGAATAATCAGTTCGGTTGCCCCAGCATCAATCGCGTTTTCCAATAACTCTTTAACCACTGAAGACGGACGTTCAATGACCTCGCCTGCTGCAATTTGGTTAGCTAAGGCTGCATCAAGTGTATGAATACGACGAGTTGAATCATGCACCATTCAATTGTTCCTGCAAAATTTGAGCTAAAGGTTCAGATGACGTGGTCAATGTCACGAATCGAGTTAACTCATCGTCTGATTTTTGAATATCAATGATTACATCGGCTTGAGGAATTTCATCCCCACCTTTCGATGGCCATTCAAATAAAAATAAAGCATCAGGTGTTTCTAAATAGTCACGGATTCCCATCAACTCTAATTCATAGGGATCATCTAAACGATATAAGTCGAAATGGAAAATTTCTTTGCCTTGAATGGTATAGGGTTCAACCAAGGTATAAGTTGGACTTTTTACTGAACCTTGATGCCCAAGATGTTGTAGAAAATAACGCGTAAATGTCGTTTTTCCAGCCCCTAAATCACCAATCAAATATATAATGCCTGAATGCACTTGTTGTGAAAGCACTTGCGAAAAATATTGAGTGTCTTGTTCATGATTTAAAGTAAATTTCACTGAATATGACATGGCAAATAGAACAAAATTGGGATGCTGACTATGATAACATTGCCCTGAGGTAAAGCCTAATCTATGGAAAGAAGTTGATTCTTTTTAATGCAATCATGAGCTAAATATTAAAGGATAGAAATGTCTTCTGAATCTTTATTTATACATTGCGAATGTCATGGTCAAAATTATGCTGCTGTCGTATGCGGACATTTGATTCAAAATAACAATAATTATCCTCTGGGTTTTATTGAAAATGTTTCTACCCCAACGAATCCACAAGGCTGGTGTTTGGCATGTGAATATGTTTTTACTCAGGAGAATGGTATGACAGATTCATTCCATAACTTTAATAATATGGCTGTTGTCTGTACTCAATGCTATCAGGAGATAAAAACTAAACACGATATCTATAAAAATCAGCAATCTTAATAAACTTGACCACTTACTAACTAAATATGATTGATTCTACCGCATCTATCTTTTCTCCCCCCTTAATCAACGGTGTCAGTGCCAGTAAAGTCTTTTTACCCCATGAAATTTCTGCACCTACCATTTTTGCTTATCTTTGCCAACACTTTCCACATATTCAATCAAGCGAATGGCAACAACGTTTTAGCGATGAATTAATCTATGCTGCGAACGGTGAAAAATTAAAAATAGACAGTATCTATACGCCCAATAGCCATATTTTTTATTATCGTTTCCTAGCTCAAGAAATCCATGTGCCCTTTCAGCATGAGATTTTATACGAAAATGAACATTTACTCGTCGTTGATAAACCCCACTTTCTGACAATGACACCGACAGGACAATACGTTCAAGAAACATTACTCGTCCGCTTAAAGAAACAAACAGGCTATGAAGAACTGACTCCAATCCACAGATTAGATCGAGAAACAGCCGGTGTCGTTTTATTCTGTAAAAAACCAGAATGTAGAGGGATATACCAACAGCTTTTTGCCGATCGAAAAGTACAAAAAATCTATCATGCGATTGCTGCTTATCGTTCTGAAATCATTTTTCCACAAACTTTACAATTGCATATGGAAAAAGGAAATCCTTTCTACACCATGCAAACTAATGCTGAAAAAGCTCAAAATACGGAAACATTCATCGAGCTACTTGAGCACAACCAACAACATGCGAAATATCGACTTCAACCTAAAACAGGGAAACAGCATCAATTACGTGTACACCTTAATTATTTAGGTCTCCCGATTTTAAATGACCCCTTTTATCCAATGGTGGCGCATAAAGCTGATGATGACTTTAGCCAACCGCTACAATTATTAGCAAAGGAAATTTATTTTATAGATCCGATTCTAAATCAAGGAATGTGCTTTAGTTCTAATTTTGAACTTACATTGTAAATACAGCGTAATGACAAAAAATCTATTTTTCACTTCAAAAATATTGAAATTACATTGCAATGGTTTAGAATACATGACGATAATTAAAAATATTTGGTCTTATTCTGTATGCGAAAAACAGAAGTTTATCAGGTTCGCCTCGATTCACAGGAAAAAAAACAGGCTTTTGCCGTTTTTAAGCAGCTCGGCATATCCCCTGCTCAAGCCGTTCGTCTTTTCTTTAAGCAGGTCGTTCTGACGAAGTCAATCCCGTTTGCAATTGAAAACCAAAACATCAATATGGAGCAGTTACTTAAACTTCGTAAATCTAAAAATGCCGCAGCAAACGAAAATCCATCCGCAATTGATATAGAAGATGATCACGAAGATTTATTTGAAGAGCTGAATGCACTTTTAGGTGAAAGTGACAAAAGTTAACAATGTTGCATTTATAAACAAGTTTTTATTTTTTAAGCTGAATTTTTTTCGTTATCCTGACAGTTCAAATACAATTATAAATGTAAGGATCAACAAGAATGATTGTTAAACGAGCAATAAAGGAAGATCTCCATCAGCTTGCTGTCTTATTTGATGAATATCGCCAATTCTATGGGGCATCATCAAATATTGAACAATCTTATCAATTTTTAAAACATCGTTTCGATAATAAAGATAGCGTCATTTTCATTCATCTTAAAGACGATGATTTCACTGGTTTTGTTTTACTTTATCTCGCATTTTCCTCTGTTGCTTGTGAAACGTATTACATTTTGGATGATGTCTATGTCACACCCTCTTATCGCAAACAAGGCTCTGCAAAACAATTGATTGATACTGCCATTCTTTTTGCACGTCACGATAATGCTCAGCGGATTAGCCTTGAAACACAGAAGAATAATTACCAATCACACCAACTCTATGAGCAAATGGGCTTTATTCGTGATGATGAATTCAAGACCTTTCATTGCTTCTTAAAGTAATCATTCATCCAAAGCAATATTTTGACTCAGCTGTTTTTGTGAAGGTGTTAAATAGATCCACTCACCTTCTTTTAATTCAGGAAGTTCTAGTAAACCGATTTGATGTCGATGCAAAACTTCAACCTTATTACCGACCGCAGCCAACATACGTTTGACTTGATGATAAACGCCTTGATGAATCGTCATCGCCAATTGATGTGTTGAAAATAGTTGAACATTGGTGGCAGCATAGATACCTTTTTCATTACGTAATTCAACCCCTTGTTCTAAAGCCATTTTCTGTTCAGGCATGATCGGATCAGCAGTGGTCACATGATACACTTTAGGGACGTGTTTTCGTGGATTGGTTAATGCTTGTAAATATTGACCATCATCCGTTAACAGCAATAACCCTGTTGTATCTTGGTCTAAACGTCCAACACACTGAATACCTCGATGAATCAAAATTTCAGGCAATAAACTAAATACACTTTTATGATGTGTTGCCTGATGTGAGCATTCATAACCTTGCGGTTTATTTAAAACAATATAGATATGCTCTCGATATTGGTATTCATCACCAAACACCTGAAAGCAAAGCTGTTCCGTATTAATATTTTGCTTAGGATTGTTACAAACCTGATTTTCGATTTGCACAAAACCATTTTTAATTAACTGCTGGCAATACTTACGTGAACCAAAGCCCTGAGATTGCAAAATTTTTTCCAGCAGCATAAATAAACCCTCACTCAAACTTGATCTATTCTACTCGATTCATCTCTTTTAAGTTGTTCCAAAAATCATCACTCTTTGTTTTTATAGTTTATTCATAATCCCTTCATTTGTAATAGAACACATACAAAACCATCATCAAACTCTCTCAATCCAACTATTGCACTTCATATTTTCACTTAAAAATCTTGTTACATTTACCACAAGCAAAAGAATACTGTCCAAAAGAATGGATAAGGAGTTTCATCATGAAATCGAATATGTGGTTATGTGGCATTATCTTAGCAAGTTGTTCATCAGTGATGACTGTTACTCATGCAGATAATTCAACTCGTGTCGCAGCGACATCAGCTCTAGGTAGTGTTGTCGGTACAGCAATTGGGCAACAATTAGGTGGACAAACAGGAGCAATGATTGGCTCTGCAATTGGTGGAGCTGGCGGTGCAGCAGCATCAAGTAATAAACGTGACCGTACTGAAGCTGCAATTGGTGGTGGTTTAGGTGGAGCTGGTGGTTACACTGTAGGTCGTAATGTCGCTGGAACCAATGGTGGTTATATTGGTGCTGCTTTAGGTGCAGCAGGCGGTGCGACTTTAGGTCAAAAAGTAGGACAAGATCGTGATGAAGATCGCCGCTACGAAAGTCGTCGTTCGTATGATGATCGTCGTTATGAAAATCGCCGCTCTTATGATGAACGCCGCTACTACAATTCTCGCCATAATTATCGTCATGATAATGGCTATCATCGTGGTTGGTATAAAGACTAATAATCAAACAATATCGCTTACCCTTTTGGCGCCTTCGGGCGCTTTTTTTGTTTTAATGAATTGACACATAATATCGAACAAAAACGATATACAAGATCAAATCAATATCGTATTATTTCGATATATGGTTTTGAGAGTCAATGATGAAATCACTACGCGATATAAAATTTTCTATTCTAGAATTAGCACCCGTCAGAGATGATAAAAGTATTGAGTTTTCACTTCGTCATGCACTAGAGCTTGCTCAATATGCTGAAAATCTAGGTTACGAACGTTTTTGGTTAGCCGAACATCACAATATGGATGGTATTGCCAGTTCAGCAACTGCTGTCCTGTTGGGATTTATTGCTGCACATACTCAGAAGATTCGTTTAGGTTCTGGCGGTATCATGCTTCCTAACCATGCTCCACTCGTTGTCGCAGAACAATTCGGGACTTTAGCAACACTCTACCCAAACCGTTTTGAACTCGGTTTAGGTCGCGCACCTGGAACTGATCCGCTCACCATGCGAGCATTACGTCGCGGTCGCCAAGAAACGGAGGAACAATTTCCCCAAGATGTGATGGAAATTTTACAATACTTCAAAGCACCACAACCAAATCAGAAAATTATTGCGACTCCTGGACAAAATACGCATGTCCCTGTTTGGTTACTCGGTTCAAGTTTATTTAGCGCACAACTGGCGGCTAAGCTAGGACTTCCCTATTCTTTTGCCTCTCATTTCGCACCAAGAATGTTAGGACAAGCAATCGAAATTTATCGTGATAATTTCCAAGCATCTGAATATTTAGATAAACCTTATGTTTCAATGGGTGTACCCACTGTAGTCGCAGCAACCGATGATGAAGCACAATATTTAGCAACCAGTTCTTACCAACGAATTTTGAATCTGATTCGTGGGCATAGTTTAAAGCTAAAACCACCTATTGAATCGACGCAGGGTTTAGCAAGTAGTGCCGAACAAATGGCAATTCAGAATTTTTATGCTATGGCACAAATCGGCTCACCAGAAACGGTTAAAACTGGGTTAAATAAAATTGCCAATCAATATGATGTTGATGAGTTTATCTTTACTTGTGATATTTATGATACGCAAAAACGTTTGGAAAACTTTAGTTTGTTGATGGATATTAAAAACAAATAATTTCACACTTTCTCAAGTAAGCATTGTTGGTAACGAGAATGCTTACTTCACCACACCAACATATTGATACATCTTATTATTTTTAGCATAGCGTAAATATTTCCCTTGGGGCTTATAGTCTTTATCCAATAGCATAAAATCAATATTTTTCAAACTCTTATCACTACGAATATAATCAGGTACATCATTCGATCCTTCATGATTTTTGCAATCAAAATCAACTTGAATATGATCAAATTGAGCTTTCTTCGTTTGAAAAACTTTAATCGCCTGAATATTCCCAGTTTTTGTTGGTTTGAAAGCATGAATTGCATACGCTCCAATACAACTACTTCCTTTATAATAATTTTCAACTAGATAAACAGGTTGTTTTTCAAATTCAGTTTGTTTCACATCTAAAATAAAGCCCGTATCCATTGAGACTAAAGTCGTTTTATCTGCTTTTTTTGACTGAGCATAAGATGCATATTCTCCCATCGTTCCCCCACTACCAACATCAAAGGTATAAAACTTTAGGCTCTTGTCAGGCGAAAAATGTATACGCAAATTATAATGATCCTGAAAAACAGGAAAAGAATAACTAAAACTCGTAGGGTCTTGCTTTATTTTATTCACAATTGCCGTTTCAATCTTTTGATTCACTTCATAAAAATCCTTTTTATCATAATTTTTAATCAGCTTTTTCTCAAACTGAGCAAGTGTTTCAGCATGTGCTTGCGAAAGTAAAATCAAGGGTAATAATAAAGCAAGTTTTTCCATTATCTATTCCTATTTTTGTGACTGCTAAACGAGAAAAGCGCAGCACATTGTCTACGCTTTTTAATTATTTATTATCATATTTAACCAATACGACGTTTTAAACCCGTCGCTTGTAAAATACGCGTTGAGATTTCTTCAATCGACATTTCAGTGACATTTAAGTACTTAATTCCTTCTGAAATATAAATCCCTTCGATCGCACGTAATTCCATCTGACACTGGCTAAAACTTGCATAACGACTATTTGCCTTACGTTCATTACGAATCGCAACTAAACGTTCAGCATCAATCATCAAACCAAAAAGTTTATTTTTATGTTCTCTTAAAACTTTGGGTAAACGGTTATCGTCTAAATCTTCCTCAGTTAATGGATAATTTGCGACACGAATACCAAATTGCAAAGACAGATAAATTGATGTTGGTGTTTTCCCAGAACGAGAAACGCCGATTAAAATAATGTCAGCTTTATCATAATGACGTGTTCTTGCGCCATCGTCATTGTCTAAAGCAAAATGAACGGCATCAATACGTGCTTTGTAATATTCTGAATCTGTGACTGCGTGTGTTTGTCCAACCAATGTCGTTGGTGGTGTTCCCAATTCTTGCTCAAGTTTACTAATTAATCCCTCAAAAACATCTAAATTTACCGCTTTGGCTGTATTAATAATTTCTCGAACATGAGGATCAACCAAAGTATCAAAAACAAGCGGTAAAGAACCATCACGAGACTGGCATGCATTGATCTCTACAGCCACATTCATCGCTGCTTCTTCAGTGGTGATATAAGGCATGATATGGATGTCAAAATCAACGTTTGGAAATTGCGCAAGTAGTGAATGTCCAAGGGTTTCTGCGGTAATTGCGGTACCATCTGAAATAAAAAATACGCTCCGTTTAATTTGTTTACTTACGGGCATCAAAATTCTCCTTAAACATTTGTCTTAGTGCTCTATAATCTTTATAGTAAACTCATCTAACATGACTGTCGCTTAGTAAAACGCTAAATCTAGGCACATTCGTATCATTTCATACCAATGATGGTCATTCATACTGCAAAAAAAGTGGAGTAAATACTTTGGAAGCGCGCGTAATCGGTCTGGAAAAATTAGGGAAACACGATGTCGAACTCGTAGGTGGGAAAAACTCATCTTTGGGCGAAATGATCAGTCATTTATCCAATGCTGGTGTATCGGTACCTGGTGGTTTTGCAACAACTGCGGCTGCCTATCGTGAGTTTTTAGATCAAAGTGGTTTAAACGCTCGAATTCAGGCTGAACTCGATCAGCTTAATGTTGATGATGTAAACGCACTTATAGAGACAGGCGCAAAAATCCGTAAATGGATTGTTGATACTCCGCTTACTGCAACTTTAGAACAAGAAATTCGTGCAGCATTTACGGCTCTCTCAAACGGTAATCCAGATATCGCTGTTGCAGTACGTTCATCTGCAACCGCAGAAGACTTACCTGATGCCTCTTTTGCAGGACAACAAGAAACATTCTTAAACATTCGTGGTATTGATAACGTTCTTATTGCAATCAAAGAAGTTTTTGCCTCGCTTTATAATGACCGTGCGATTGCTTACCGTGTACACCAAGGTTTCGAACACAGTGTTGTTGCCCTCTCTGCAGGTGTGCAGCGCATGGTTCGTTCAGAAACTGGCGCTGCGGGTGTCATGTTTACCCTAGATACAGAATCTGGTTTCCGTGATGTGGTCTTTATTACTGCATCTTATGGTCTAGGTGAAATGGTGGTACAGGGTGCAGTAAACCCTGATGAATTCTATTTATCTAAACCTCTTTTAAACAATGGGAAACACTCTGTTTTACGCCGTAACCTTGGTTCTAAACACCAAAAAATGATTTATGGTGAAGAAGGTGCTGCTGGTAAATCAGTCGTTGTGGTTGATGTTGAAAAACCAGAACGTCAACAATTTGCGTTAAATGATCACGAATTGCATGAACTTGCTAAACAAGCGTTGATTATTGAACAGCATTATGGTTCACCAATGGACATCGAATGGGCAAAAGATGGTGACGATGGTCAAATCTATATCGTTCAAGCACGTCCAGAAACCGTAAAAAGTCGTCAAAATGTCGGCACAATGGAACGTTACCTATTAAAACAACGCGGCACTGTCATTTGTGAAGGACGTTCAATTGGTCAACGCATCGGTTCTGGTAAAGTTCGTATTGTCACTTCGATTAAAGAAATGGACAAAGTACAAGACGGTGATGTACTTGTTTCTGACATGACTGATCCAGATTGGGAACCAGTGATGAAACGTGCAGCTGCGATTATCACCAATCGTGGTGGTCGTACCTGTCACGCAGCAATTATTGCACGTGAATTAGGTGTACCTGCAATCGTTGGTTGTGGTAATGCAACAGAAGTATTAACCGATGGTCAAGAAGTTACTGTTTCTTGTGCTGAAGGTGATACAGGCTTTATCTATGAAGGTTCGTTAGACTTTGAAGTTCAACGTAACTCAGTGCATTCAATGCCACAACTACCATTCAAAATCATGATGAATGTGGGTAACCCTGACCGTGCATTTGACTTTGCTCAAATTCCAAATGAAGGGATCGGTCTTGCACGTCTTGAGTTCATCATCAACCGTATGATTGGTGTGCATCCAAAAGCCTTATTGAACATTGAAAGCTTACCACGTGAAACTCGTGCGGCAGTCATGACCCGTACGGCTGGTTATACATCACCGATCGAATTCTATGTTGAAAAATTAGTGGAAGGTATTTCAACACTTGCTGCTGCGTTTGCAAACAAGCCTGTGATTGTTCGTATGTCTGACTTTAAGTCAAATGAATATGCAAACCTCATCGGCGGGAAATTATACGAACCTGAGGAAGAAAACCCAATGTTGGGCTTCCGTGGTGCAAGTCGTTATGTATCTGATAATTTCCGTGATTGTTTCGAGCTTGAATGCCGTGCCTTGAAAAAAGCACGTGACGAAATGGGTCTGACCAATATTCAAATCATGATTCCTTTCGTACGTACGGTAAATGAAGCGAGACGCGTCATTGAGTTACTTGCACAGAATGGTTTGAAACGTGGTGAAAATGGTTTAAAAATCATTATGATGTGCGAACTACCAACCAATGCTTTATTGGCTGAACAGTTCCTTGAGCATTTCGATGGTTTCTCAATCGGTTCAAATGACTTAACACAATTAACACTCGGTCTTGACCGTGACTCTGGTATCGTCTCTCACTTATTTGATGAACGTGATCCAGCAGTTAAAGCACTCCTCTCTATGGCAATTCATGCTTGCCGTAAAGCAGGCAAATACGTTGGTATTTGTGGTCAGGGCCCTTCAGACCATCCTGATCTTGCAAAATGGCTCATGGAACAAGGTATCGAATCTGTGTCACTGAACCCTGACTCAGTACTTGATACGTGGTTCTTCCTTGCTGAAGAACAAATCAAGAAAGCCTAGTCTTTTTTAAAAAAGACCCTTTCGTAGGGTCTTTTTTCATCTTTAGTCATCGAGATTTTAAAATTATGCAAATTTACTTGGCTCGTAATAACCAACAAGCTGGACCTTATAGCTTAGAACAACTAAATCAAATGCTTTCTAGTCAGCAAGTTTTACTCACCGACTTAGTTTGGCATGAAGGTATGAGCGAATGGAAAACACTTGGTGAATTGACTCAAGGACAACTTGTATACGAACCTACAGGCTATTCACCTTTTAGTGCTCAAGTTAAAAATGAAATTGATCAATCCGCTTTTAAAATAAAAGTGGAACAGAAAACGACTGAACTCGCTTCTTTTTATTCACGCGCACTCGCTAAAGTTCTAGATTTAATACTCTGGTTACCTATGGCTGCAATTCCTTCGTTCTTTTTTAACCAAAGCCAATATGCAGAATTATTTGAAATTCAAAAGCAATTGCAAGCAACACAAATGGCTTCAAACAAAGCAATTGAATTACAACAACAACTCATTCAACTTATCCCCAATGAAGCTTGGATGAGTATTTTTGCCTATTTAATTATCATGCTCATGATGCAAGCTTTTTTTATTGCTCAGTCGGGACAAAGCATTGGTAAGAAAATCGCCAAGATCAGAATTATTGATGTTGAAACCAATGATCCCGTCAATACCATTAGAGCTTTCTGGTTGAGAAGCGTTCTCTTTATTGTTTTAAATTTATTATTCATGCCATTTATTACACTTATTGATTATACATTCTTCGCATTCAATAAGAATCGTCAAACTTTGCATGATAAACTGGCAAAAACTAAGGTCGTAAAGCAATAATCACAAATCGATAAAGAAAAGAGGATTTATTCCTCTTTTTTTATATATTAATTTGATATTTATACAAAAAATACACTAACCAACAATAATTCCTACAAAATAAATCGGGTTTTAAAACAAGTATTTCTGACCTTGTTAGATGTAGCTTAGTTTTTCAATATGAGGCATAATGCCCGACAACGTAGCGGTGTCGCATGATTGCTAAGCATTTCACAAAAAATTCTTATCAATCATGCGACACTTTAATCGCTATCCCATAATTTAATTAGGGAATGGGACTCTTCACCGAGGTTGTAAAATGAGACAAACGATTTTAGCTGTATTGTCTTTATCAACGATGGCTGCACTCTTGACTGGGTGTGGTGGTGATATGGTACTTCTAAACAATAAAGGTCCAGTAGGTCAAGGTCAAAGTGACCTGATGATGACTGCGATCTATCTAATGCTTTTGGTGGTGATTCCATCAATCGTTATGGCATTATGGTTTGGTTGGCAATATCGCGCATCGAATAAAGATGCAGACTATAAACCTACTTGGGCACACTCTACGACAATTGAGATCGTTGTTTGGGGTGTTCCTGTCATTATTATTGGTATTTTAGCTTGGTTAACTTGGTGGGGTTCCCACAAGTACGACCCTTACCGTCCGTTAGAATCAGATAAAGCACCATTAACTATTCAAGCTGTCGCTGAACAGTTTAAATGGATTTTTATCTATCCTGAGCAAAACATTGCAACGGTAAACGAAGTACGCTTCCCAGAAAAAACGCCTATAAGCTTCAAGATTACGTCTAACTTCACGATGAACTCGTTCTTCATCCCACAGTTAGGTGGTCAAATCTATGCAATGGCGGGTATGCAAACTCACCTTCACTTATTAGCAGATGAACCAGGTATTTTCCGTGGTTTCTCAGCAAACTATTCAGGTTATGGTTTCTCTCAGATGCGCTTTAAAGCACATAGCGTGACTGAACCAGAGTTTGTGAAATGGGTAGAAGCTGTGAAAGCTGGTAATGGTACAAGTATCAATGCAGAAGCAATTCAAAAAGGTACACTTGACCAAGCTGAGTTAGCGACGCTTAAAGATGGTGACCGTTCTAAGCATCAGATTGAGCATTTAGTGAATCGTGCTAAAGCTGCTGGTGATGAAGAAGCACTTGCTAAAGCTGAAGCGATGAAACCGTTCCCGACTAAGCCACACCCTGTGACTTATTACTCTTCAGTTGAGCCAAAATTGTTTGAAACAATTATTAACCGCTATATGAGTAACTATCACGGTGTTGACCACTCTGCTGGACATGCAACAGCAGAAACTCATGCTGCGGCTGAACACGCTGCTCAAGGGGAATAAGACATGGATATGATTTTTGGCAAATTAGGTTGGGATTCTATCCCAACAGAGCCGATTGTACTCGTTACCATGGTCATGATGGCTCTTGGTGGCATTGCTGTTTTTGGTGGTATTACCTATTTCAAAAAATGGGGATACCTATGGAATGAATGGTTTACATCTGTAGACCATAAAAAGATTGGTATCATGTATATCATCGTATCTGTGGTCATGCTTCTGCGTGGTTTCGCCGATGCAATCATGATGCGTCTACAACTTTTCCTCGCGAAAGGCGGCGGCGAAGGTTACTTACACCCTGACCACTACGATCAGATCTTCACCGCACACGGTGTAATTATGATCTTCTTCGTGGCAATGGGTCTCGTTGTAGGTATGATGAACATCTCTGTACCTTTACAGATTGGTGCACGTGACGTTGCGTTCCCATTATTAAACTCTTTAAGTTTCTGGTTATTCGCTGGTGCTGCTGGTTTGATGATGATTTCATTAGTATTAGGTGAATTTGCTGCGACTGGTTGGATGGCTTACCCTCCTCTCTCTGGCATTCAATATTCTCCTGGTGTTGGTGTTGACTACTATATCTGGGCACTTCAGGTTTCTGGTCTTGGTACGCTTTTATCTGGTGTTAACTTCTTTGTTACCATCATTAAAATGCGTGCGCCTGGCATGAAATTAATGGATATGCCAATCTTTACGTGGACTTCACTTTGTACGGCTGTATTAATCATTGCATCATTCCCTGTATTAACAGGTACACTTGCAATGCTTACTTTAGACCGTTACTTCGGCTTCCATTTCTTCACCAATGAGCTTGGCGGTAGCCCAATGCTTTATGTGAACTTGATTTGGACATGGGGTCACCCTGAAGTATATATCTTAGTATTACCAGCATTTGGTCTATACTCAGAAATCGTTGCAACCTTCTCTCGTAAAGCGTTGTTCGGTTACAAGTCTATGGTGTATGCAACGATTGCGATTACTGTTCTTGCGTTCGTTGTATGGCTTCACCACTTCTTCACCATGGGTGCTGGTGCGAACGTTAACGCGTTCTTCGGTATCATGACCATGGTTATTGCGATTCCTACAGGTGTGAAAATCTTCTCTTGGTTATTCACAATGTATAAAGGTCGCATTACTTTCACGACTCCAATGTTATGGACGCTTGGCTTCCTGATCACATTTGGTATCGGTGGTTTAACTGGTGTATTAATGGCGGTTCCACCTGCGGACTTCCTCGTACACAACTCACTCTTCTTGATCGCTCACTTCCATAACGTAATTATCGGTGGTGTGGTGTTTGGTATGTTTGCCGGCATCATCTTCTACTGGCCGAAAATGTTTGGTTGGAAACTCAATGAAGCATGGGGTAAAGCTGCGTTCTGGTTCTGGTTCTTCGGTTTCTATTTTGCATTCATGCCACTTTATATCCTTGGTTTCATGGGTATGACACGTCGTTTGAATACATATGACAACCCTGAATGGGATCCATACTTAGCGATCGCATTATTTGGTGCTGTTCTTGTTGCAATCGGTATTGCATGTTTCCTAATGCAAATTATCGTTGGTTTCTTACAACGCAAGGACAACATGGATTACACAGGTGATCCATGGGATAGCCGTACCATTGAATGGGCAACGTCATCTCCTGCTCCATTCTATAACTTTGCACATGTACCAGATGCTAGCGGTGTTGACCGTTTCTGGACTGACAAAGAAAATGGTGTAGCATACGCACGTAATACCAAATATGAAGACATCCACATGCCGACTGATCGTGCTGCTGGTTTTGTCATTGCAATGTTTATTACTGTATTGGGCTTTGCACTCATTTGGCATATTTGGTGGCTTGTTGTCGTTTCATTCGTTTCTGCTGTTGTTAGCTTGATCGTAAGCTCATTCACGAAGAATGTTGATTATTATGTTCCTGCTGCTGAAGTTGAGCGTATTGAAAACGAACGCTATGCTTTACTTGAAAAACACTTGAAGAAGGACTAAGGAAATGGCTGAAGTACTTCATCACGACAACCACGGTCATGACGGTCATCACGAACATGATGATACCGACTTAACGGTCTTTGGTTTTTGGACTTACTTGATGAGTGACTTGATTCTTTTCGGATCACTCTTCATCGCGTTCGCTGTATTAAGCAGTCATATTCCGCCAGGTACTCCAAGTGCAAAAGACTTATTCAGTGAATCATTGGGTTATGTATTAGGTGAAACCTTTGCCCTTTTGATCTCTTCTGTAACGTTTGGCTTTGCAGTGCTTGCATCTTATAAAAAGAATGTGAATCAAGTGATTACTTGGTTATTTATCACATTCCTTTTCGGTGCAACCTTCATCGGTATGGAAATCAATGAGTTCCATCACCTTGTACATGAAGGTCATGGTCCAACGCATAGTGCATTCTTATCATCATTCTTTACTTTGGTTGGTACACACGGTATTCACGTAACCTCTGGTTTAGTGTGGATGTTGGTATTGATGTACCAAATCAAAAAGAATGGTTTGACATTAGCGAATACACGTCGTCTTGCTTGCTTAAGCTTGTTCTGGCACTTCCTTGACATCGTTTGGATCTGTGTATTCAGCGTCGTTTACTTACTGGGAGTTCTCTAATGAGTGGTCATGACCATAATGCTGCAGGTGCATCACACGGTAACTTCAAGCAATACACTGTTGGATTTATTCTATCTGTTATCCTCACCATCATCCCATTCGGGATGGTGATGGCTGGTGGTTTTAGCCGTGGCATCTTAGTTGCTGTTATTGCAATCGCTGCCGTTGCTCAGGTCATTGTACAACTTGTGTATTTCTTACACATGAATACATCATCTGAACAGCGTTGGAACCTTATTGCATTTATCTACACAATTTTATGTATCGCTGTACTTCTAGTCGGCTCTGTGTGGATTATGAATTACCTACACTACAACATGATGATCTAAACTGATTGTCATGTGGAAAAAGTACTTATTCCTGACTAAACCAGGAATTCTCTTCGGTAATTTTATTACCACCTTGGGCGGCTTCTTTTTAGCCGCTCAAGGCTCTATAGACGTCCTCTTATTACTACTTACATTAATTGGAACAACTTTTGTGGTTGCTTCTGGTTGTGTAGTGAATAATGTAATTGATCAAGACATCGATCAAAAAATGCAACGCACTATGAACCGTGCTCTTGTTAAGAAAACGATCTCCCCTACGATTGCGATGTGCTATGCATTTATATTAGGTGTGATTGGTTTTAGTATGCTTTGGTTCTATGTCAATGCATATGCATTTTTATTCGCTGTGATTGGTTTTGTCGTCTATGTCGGTTTTTATAGTTTGTGGACTAAACGTACCACGATCCATCAAACCGTGATTGGTAGTATTTCTGGAGCGAGTCCTCCTGTTATTGGTTATACGGCTGTCAGTGGTCAATTCGATGTCGCTGCTCTCCTTATTTTTGTTGCATATGCTCTATGGCAAATGCCGCACTCATGGGCGATCGCGATTTACCGTTTTGATGACTACAAAAATGCAGGCGTGCCTATTTTACCTGTAGCGCGTTCTATTCTTAGAACCAAAATCGAATCACTGATTTATGTGGTTCTATTTACCGTTGCAATGAATGCTTTATATGTATATGGATACACCAATCTTATTTTCTTGGTGATCTGCAATGCCCTTTGCATTTATTGGTTCTACATTGGTATTTTAGGATTTAAAGCTGAGGATGATCAGCTTTGGGCAAAACGCTTTTTCCTATTTTCAGTAATTTTAATTACTGTGATTAGTTTAAGCCTTAGCTTCACATTCAAAAGTCCTGCACCATTCCTCCCTATTTTTTAAAAAGATAGAGACATCTCTGTCTTTTTATTCCCCTCTCCACTTGTTATCATTTCGCGCAATAAAAACATTTCATCCTTTATTGCCTAAATGAAACGACATAACAAATTTATCTTAAAATCCATTTTTTATTCTTGCATTTCACTGGCTGTTTATCATAGTCCAATGACCTATGCTGGCGTAGAGCAATTTTGCGAACCCAATTTTGCAATCAATGACAAGCATCTCAATGGTTGTAGTAATCTTCCTATATTGTATCCCTCAAATGATAGCCAAACCAATATCACATTGCTGCTCAGTGACTTAGGGCTTGCAACTATCAAACCGATGACAGCAGATAAGAATTTATGGGATGCTGTTTATGGTACTGTACCTTTTGATGCATCTAACTTGTCATTTCTGACTCAAAACAAAGCCCCAAACCAAAGGAAATTCTTAGAACAGACTGAAACTATCTTTGATGAACGTTGCTCAACTTTCAGCTCGGGCAATCTTACTTTTATAACGCAAGTTCAAAATAATAAAGCGATTCCAAATCTCGAAAAACAAATTTTGATTCATGAACGCAAGAAAATGAATCAGTGTGGTGACAAAATTGAATTGATTGCGATTGATCCAAATTGGTCAACAACAACACGCCAGTATGCTTCTTATTTAAATGCGAGCATTCTGTTTTATAATAGCAATTATTCTGCTGCGACCAAAATTTATACTGTTTTAACCACAGTTGAAGATGCGTGGCTAAAAGAAACTTCGCAGTATATGTTAATTCGAACATCACTCAATTCAGCCTATGCAACTGGTGTAGATCAATATGGTGATGTTTATTTAGACAATATTAACCAAAATTTACTCAAACAATTTTTGGATAATATCACCACTTACCTAAAAGCCTATCCAAATGGGCAATACGTTGCGAGTGCGCGTGGTTTTATGCGTCGTGGTTTTTGGCTTTCAAAACGCCAAGATTTATTAGTCAATGAAATTGTCTGGCAAATCAAAAATCCGGCATCAAAATTTTATAATTTGGAAATGAGTGAACTTCCCGCCGAAATTGACCGTCGAGTGTTCGAGAGTACATCTTTTGATCTTAAAAACTTAAAAGACCCATTTTTCTTGGCAATTTACGATTTGATGTATATGCGTGAATCAAGTTCAGAAAATTATCATCCAATATCATGGGCGCAACTGAATAAACAAAAAGAACTATTCAAAACCCAGCCTGAACTATTTCAATATTTACAAGCTGCTCACTTATTTTTTGTTCAAAATAAAGCTCAAGAAGCTCAAAATTACTTACCTAAAGCAAATGCTAAAAATAGTAGTTATTTGCAGTTAAGCCAGACTTTTTTAAAAGGACAAATTTTAGAAAAAATTGAACTACAACAAAATGCTGAACACTATTGGCGTCAGCAACTTACACAAGCCAAAGATAGTTATCAGCATGGTTTATTTGAAACGGCTCTATCTAATCATTTGGCGACTAAACAAGATTATTCAGCCTTTATTGGAAAAAAAGCTCAAATCACTCAAGCAAATCTACAAAGAAATTTTATTACTCAAATCGCAAATACAGACAGTTTACAAAAAATTATTCAATCCGATCAAAGCAACATGGATCAGAAACAAGCTGCTACTTATACCCTTTTAAGTAAAAGCTTGGCACATCAACAGTTTAAATTATTCAAACAAAGTTATGCTTTTATGCCTAAAGATGCAGCGCAATATAAAGGTTATAACAGTGACAATGAACAATTCAAAAACAAACCTGATTTTTCAAATTTCATTTGGAATGGAGCAAACATTACACCACAACTAAAATGCTCAAATTTAGAAACTTTGGTCAGCCAATTGGCTCAGACACCTAAAGATTTATTCTTAAATGTCTGCTTAGGAGAATATTTCCGCAGTGCGGAAGGCTATTCATTACAGCAGCTTTCTTATAGCGAACAACAAACATCAAGTTTTGATGGCAAAGTCTTTATTCGCGGTCAAATTTATCAAGACCTCATAAAATCGCCTAGTAAAGGTGATTTACAAGCTTATGCACTTTATCGGGCAATTCAATGTTACGCACCCAGTGGCATTAATGATTGTGGTGGTGCTGAAGTAAGCAAAACAATACGAAAGCAGTGGTTTGATCAAATGAAGAGAGATTATCCAAATACCAGTTGGGCGAAATCACTCAAGTATTATTGGTAATTAACAATGTTGAAGTCGCTTAAAACAATCATCTATGTTCTCTTTGTTTTTGGCCTGAATGCCTGCCAACCAACACAATCAGCGACTTCAACAATTGATGCGAAGAATTTCGATTCTTTTTGGATTTGGGGTGAGATTCAATCTGCACCTTATCTAAGTAAAGCCAAAGAACTTTATATTTTACAAGGTGAAATTCGCTATTCAAAACAACGGCGGAGTTCAATACTAACACCACAAGGTGTTTCTATCCTCAAATTACCTCATCAAAAAATCTGGTTAGTCTTTAGAACTCATCATCTAGACTGGAATGAACAAAATTACCAAGCTGTTTTCAAGCGTTTAGAACATTGGAATAATCACGGAAATCAAGTTCAAGGAATTCAAATCGACTTCGACAGCCGAACCAATAATTTAAAAGAATATGCCCTATTTCTAGAAAAGTTGAGGAAAGAACTTCCTGCTCATTATCAACTGAGTATTACAGGATTATTGGACTGGACCAATTTCAAGGATCAAAATACACTGAATATTTTGAAAAACAATATTGATGAACTCGTGATTCAAACCTATCAAGGTACAAACACGATTCCGAATTATCCCGAATATTTAAAGCATGTTTCAGCCATGCAATTGCCTTACAAAATAGGTTTTGTGCAACATGGGTTAAGACAAAATAACGCAAACGATTTTGATGACCCTAATTTTAAAGGCTATGTAGTCTTTTTAGTTCGTTCAAAAACATGAATTAGCTTGCGATTTAGGTGAAAGATGTCTAAAATCGCAGCTTCGCAATTTGCGACATAACTTTTTAGTTATGACTCCTTGCTTCTAACTTTTGAGTTAGGGGCTGCTTAAACCGTAAGGAGCTGACAATGCGTCACTACGAAATCGTACTACTGGTACATCCAGACCAAAGCGATCAAGTTGTAGGTATGGTTGAACGCTATATCTCTCAGATCAAAGAAGCTGAAGGTCAAATTCACCGTTTAGAAGATTGGGGCCGCCGCCAATTGGCTTACCCAATTAACAAAATTCACAAGGCACACTACATTCTTATGAATGTTGAATGTGGTCAAACGACTCTTGATGAATTAGAAGAATTGTTCCGTTATAACGATGCAATTATTCGTAATATCATTATCCGTCGTGAACATGCAATTACTGAAGAATCTTTACTTGCTAAAAGTGCTGAAGAAAAACGTGCGCGTAAAGCTCAACGTGAAGAAGCACAACACGCAATTCAAGAAGCTGAATAAGGAGAACATCAATGGCACGTTTTTACCGTCGTCGCAAGTTCTGCCGCTTTACAGCTGAGAAAGTTGCATATATCGACTACAAAGATATCGACACTCTAAAACAGTACATCACTGAAAACGGCAAGATTGTTCCTAGCCGTATTACAGGTACTAAAGCTCGTTATCAACGTCAATTAGCGTTAGCTATTAAACAAGCTCGCTATTTGTCTTTGATTCCGTACACTGACAACCATAAGTAAGTGAGGTGAGCTGTGGACGTTATCTTATTACAACGCATTAAGAATCTTGGTAAATTAGGCGACAAAGTAGCAGTTAAAGCTGGTTACGGTCGTAACTTTTTGATTCCTCAAGGTAAAGCAGTAGCTGCTACTGAAGCAAATACTTCAGCTTTTGAAGCTCGTCGTGCTGAACTTGAGAAACAAGAAGCTGATATTTTAGCTGCTGCAAATGCACGTGCTGAACAATTGAACGAAGTTAATATCGTTATTACTGCAAAAGCTGGTGATGAAGGTAAACTTTTCGGTTCTATCGGTACTCGTGACATCGCAGATGCTTTAACTAATGCTGGTCTTGTTGTAGACCGTGCAGAAGTTCGTTTACCAAACGGTGCGCTTCGTCACACTGGTGAATTCAACATCGCAATCCAATTGCATCATGATGTTGTTGCAGACGTTCTCGTTACTATCGTATCTGAGTAATTTTTGCAAAGAAAAGGGCATGTTTTTACATGCTCTTTTTTTATGCCTAAAATTTTATATCTTTAGTACACTCTACTTTTCCACCAATTAAACAATTTTCTTCCAATTAAATTCTCCTGTCTGCGTCCATTTGGATTAAGATAGTCAGTCGTTACAGTTTCATCTTTTTATTAGGTCTTGTTATGTCACAGGCGAATGCCAATTTTACGAAAAATTCTCCAAACACAGAGAGTAAAGTGAGTGACTCAGGTCAGTTAAAAGAGTTTCGTACCCCACCGCATAACCTTGCGATTGAGCAAGCTGTACTCGCGGCATTAATGACGGTTGCCGAATCATTTGAACAAGTCGGTGATTTACTCAAAGAAAATGATTTTTATGCAACTCGCCATAAATATATTTACCGTGCAGTTGAGAAACTCGCTCAAGAAAACTCACCCTACGATGCTGTACTCGTCAATGACTGGCTACTCAAACAAAATTTGCTAGATGCAATTGGTGGTGAAGAATATTTAATGCAACTCATGGCAGACTCACCCTCAAGTTTTTACAATCTTGAAACCTATGCCAACAAAATCAAAGAATTTTCAACACTGCGTAGCATGATCAAAGTAAGCAGTGATATTTTACAAAATGCTTATGACACCAAGGGTCGCCCTGTCAGTGAAATTCTAGATTTAGCTGAAACCCAGATTTTTTCGCTTGCAGAACAACACAATAATAATAAAAAGGACTCAGGTCCAAAATCGATTAGCTCTGTCACTGCCGATGTAATTTCTAAACTCGATGAACTTTCTAAACTAGACGGCAATATCACAGGTTTAACCACAGGCTTTTTGGAACTCGATAATAAAACCTCAGGTATGCAAGCTGGGGATTTGATTATTGTTGCAGCCCGTCCATCAATGGGTAAAACCACCTTTGCAATGAACTTAGTTGAAAGTGTGCTGCAATACAACCGCTTACCTGCTCTTGTATTCTCGATGGAGATGCCAGCAGACTCGATTGCGATGCGTTTGATCTCAGCAATGGGTAAAGTTCATCAAGGACATTTGCGTTCAGGTAATCTCGATGCAGATGAATGGACAAAAGTCACAGGAACTATTCTTCAATTGCAAGAAATGCACCTCTATATCGATGATTCCTCTGCCCTGCCACCAACCGAACTTCGCGCGCGTGCGCGACGTATTGCCAAAATGCATGATGGCAAAATCGGCTGTATTATGGTCGACTACTTGCAGTTGATGAAAGTCCCAGGTATGGGCGACAACCGTGTCGGTGAGATTTCAGAAATCTCTCGGAGCTTAAAAGCACTGGCGAAAGAAATGATGTGCCCTGTGATTGCACTCTCTCAGCTTAACCGTAGTTTGGAGAACCGACCAAATAAACGTCCTGTGATGTCAGACTTACGTGAATCAGGTGCAATCGAACAGGATGCTGACTTAATCATGTTTATTTACCGTGATGAAGTCTATAACAAAGAGTCTAAAGAAGCAGGCACAGCTGAGATTATTATCGGTAAACAACGTAATGGTCCAATTGGTTCAGTTCGTCTTGCCTTTGAAGGTCAATACACTCGTTTTAGTAACCTCTCTCCTGAGTTCTATGCTCAATATGACAATGACGAATAATCCTTTACGAAGCTATAGCCGCTTCTCATCCCTCTTTTTCAAAGAGGGGCTTTCTACTAAATCCTAAAGGAGACATTAGGGTGCGCCAAGCAACAGTTTATATTGACAGTGATGCACTACAATATAATTTAAATCGTGTTAAACAACTTGCTCCACATTCAAAAATTGTCAGTATGGTCAAAGCCAATGCCTATGGACACGGAGTTAAAGACTGTTTAGCCGCCTTGGATGCAACAGATGCCTTTGGTGTCGCCAGTTTAGAAGAAGCTTTGGAGATCAGGCAACTCGGATATATTCAGCCAATCACCTTGATTGAGGGCGTATTTTCAGAAGATGAAATGCAGCAAGTGATTGAACACAAACTCGAATGTATTGTTCATCACAATCAACAAGTTGAATGGTTGAT
Source organism: Acinetobacter tjernbergiae DSM 14971 = CIP 107465 (assembly GCF_000374425.1). Classification (GTDB taxonomy): domain Bacteria; phylum Pseudomonadota; class Gammaproteobacteria; order Pseudomonadales; family Moraxellaceae; genus Acinetobacter; species Acinetobacter tjernbergiae. The sequence goes on from NZ_KB894359.1 coordinate 115,171, forward strand.
TCAGCAGCAACAAGCTTATAATGCTTTGGGCTTAAAAGTTTGGGTAAAACTGAATAGCGGTATGAATCGTTTGGGCTTTAAAGTTACTGAAATTATTGATGTCATTCAACGTTTAAAAGCAGAAGGTTTTACCTGCGTACTCGCCATGCATTTTGCCAATGCAGATGCCGATCACCCTCTGAATGAACAACAAAAACAACAATTTCTACACGTCAAACAAGCATGTGACCCTATCTTAGCATCATGCTGTAACTCTGCTGCGATCTACAAATATCCTGAATTACATTTTGATTTTGTACGTCCTGGGATTATGCTCTACGGGGCAAGCCCATTTGCAGATCGAAATGTACATGAACTTGATTTGAAACCTGTGATGACCTTGAGTGCAGAAATCATTGCACTCAATCAGATCCAACAAGGTGAATATGTCGGTTATGGCTCTAGCTATACGGCTTCATGCACATCAAATATTGCAATTGTTTCAATTGGTTATGGTGATGGTTATCCTCGTGCCTATGTAAAACCCAATTTTGTCGCGATTGATCAACAGCTTGTTGCTGTCGTTGGGCGTGTCAGCATGGACATGATTGCAATTGATGTAACACATATAAATACTGACATAGGAACTCCAGTTGAACTATGGGGTAAACATCGCTTAGTCGATGATGTCGCTGCTGCAAATGGAACGATTAGTTATGAATTATTATGCCGATTAAGCAATCGACCGATAAGAACACTCATTTAAAACAGACAAAAAAATCCAAGCCATTGCTTGGATTTTTTATCGGATCATTACAACCCATAATCAGCAGTAGGTTTCGGTAATTCCTGTAAGCCACGGCGCAAGGTTTCTGACCATTGCTTACTAATCTGAGTAAAATACGGATCATCTTCTCTAATCCGCTTACCTTCTGGAATTTTAAAACTATCTTTATGATATACCAATGCATCTAAAGGCAAACCAACTGAAACATTGGAACGTAATGTCGAGTCAAAAGAGATCAATGTGCAACGTAATGCATCATCTAAAGGCATGCTATAGTGCAAAGCACGATCTAAAATTGGTTTACCATATTTACTTTCACCAATCTGAAAATAAGGCGTATCGGTGGTTGCACAAATAAAATTGCCTTGAGGATAAACATTATAGAGTTGCATTGCCTCACCTTGGATCTGCCCACCGACCAAGATACTGCACGAATAATTCATTTGTTCCTGCGTATCTGTTGTAATATCCTCAAGCACTTTACGCAACGTTTTGCCAACCAATTCGGCAACTTCAAACATTGTATTTGCGCTATATAAATTTGGCTCTTGGTGCAATGCCAAAGCATTTTGTAGATGACCAATCACGGCTTGTGTCGTTGCTAAATTACCTGCTGTTTGTAGCGCAATAAAACGCTCACCTTCAACCCCAAAGGTATGCAGTTTACGAAATACAGAAATATGATCGACCCCTGCATTAGTTCGAGTATCACTAATCAATACCAAACCTTGCTCTAATCTTAATGCACAACAATAGGTCATCTTTTTCTCTTTACCTTCAACAAGCCAAAACTTGAACTACAGACATCATACTTTCCACTCCTCCTTGTTCACGAATACCTCGAATTGGCGCAACATCTAAATAATCACGACCAACTGCAACATAAATATGATTTTTCGGAGTAAATATCTGATTACTTACATCAAAACAATACCACTCATTTTCCACAAATACCTCTGCCCATGCATGACTGGCAAGGTGGGGCTGATTTTCATCATAGATATAGCCAGAGACATAGCGAGCTGGTAATTGTAGCGCACGACACATGGCAATTAATATATGTGCATGATCTTGGCAAACACCCTGCCCAGCATAAAATGCATCAATTGCAGAAGTTGTAACCGATGTACTCTCAGATTGATACTGAACCTGCTGTAAAATTTTTTCAGATAAACGTACTAAATGCTTGCGATCTTTTACTTTTACAACTGCCTGTGCAAAGTCAAACATCGTTAAATCACAAGATGTTATTGCTGTGCGCTGTAAAAAAATCATTGGAGAAACATTAATGTCTACATAACCAAGTTCTGTTGCATGTAAATCAATCACACCTTGCGCCATAATGGTCAAATAACGATATTCATGTCGCTGCGTTGCAGTAATCCATAGATTATTAAATGCATCTCGCTGACATGAATATTGTCCTGGTACACTAATATGCCAATTTTCAATATTTTGATGCATAGAACTCTGTGGCATCATTTTAATTGACTGCACACTGTTTCGCGCTACCTGTGTATAACGATAGTGCGTTTGGTGATTCACCATGAGTCTCATGAGAATGCCTCAAATTGGTTTTCCAATTTATACGTGAATGCATAAAACTGATTTAAATACGGTTGATCTTTTAAGATTTCCCAACTTGCTTGCAAATCATGCCATCCCAATTCAAATAACCGCCCAATAATTGGGTCAATCGAATCTATGGTATGGTCAATATTATGCTGAAATCTAAAATAAGTATCGATTTGCTCGACACATTGCCCAACATGGAAAAATAAGAAAATATCGTCTTGCTCTGCTTTTATAATAGCGCAGCACTTTTCTATAACCCCCTGAATTGCCTCTCCGTCAGATACCGCATTTTTAATTATATAATTCAGTTCAGCATACGCCTGAGCGCTCAATAAACCGCGTAATTCTTGGATATTATCTCGCGCAATCTCAAGCTGACTTAACAAAGAATAAGGTTGTTGTTGATCCAACATAAACTGATTTAGACTTTCAGCATCATCAATATGCAAGCAAAGTGCTTGAGCAAAGCGAGTTGCTTGCTCATCATCACAAAATGGTAAATAACTCGCAACATGACCAATTCTGAATAAATAACGACCTAACCAGTAAATATGATGAGCGCTTGAACTAAGTAAAACCATAAATGTCCTCCCTTATAGATGATCAAATCCTCCAAAGCACCGCACTAAGCCAAGTACTTTGGATTAAAACGTTGAAGGAAAATGCTCAAGAACGTAATGTTTCCACGACCCATGTATCTTTAATCCCACCACCCTGAGAAGAATTAACCACCAAGGAACCCGCTTGCATCGCCACACGAGTCAAACCACCCGGCACAATCTCAGTACGGTAAGGAGAACTCAAAACGAATGGACGTAAATCAATATGTCGCTCAGCAACCCCTTCAGACGTTAATGTTGGTGCAACCGAAAGCGCTAAAGTGGGCTGCGCAATATATAAGTGTGGTGTTTCAATAATTTTTTGTCTAAATAGTTCAATTTGTTGCTGATCTGCTTGCGGCCCAATCAACATGCCATAACCACCCGAACCTTGAGCTTCTTTAACCACTAATTTTTCTAAATTATGAAGGACATAATCCAATTGTTCTTGGTCACGACATTGATATGTCGGCACATTATTTAAGATTGCCATCTCACCCAAATAAAACTGGATCATCTGATCAACATAAGGATAAATTGATTTATCGTCAGCAACACCTGTACCCGGTGCATTTGCAATCACAACATTTTTTTGCAAATAAGCCGACATCAACCCTGCCACACCTAATGTGCTATCAGGTCTAAAAGTCAACGGATCAAGGAAATCATCATCCACACGGCGATAAATCACATCAACTTGCTGACGACCACGAATTGTTTTGACAAAGACTCGATCATTCTCAACAAATAAATCTCGACTCGTGACCAATGGCACATCCATTTCACGCGCTAAAAATGAATGTTCATAATAAGCACTGTTAAAACGACCCGGTGTTAATACCACAATAAGTGGCTTATCCACATAAGCATTCTCTTCTAAAATTGCTCTTAATAAAGTTGGATATTGTTCAATACCTTGCAAATTATTGCTTGTGCATAAATCTGGCATTAATTTTTGGCTGATCTTACGACTCTCAATCATATAAGAGACGCCTGACGGTGTTCTTAAATTGTCTTCAAGTACAAAGAAATCACCTTGACCATCTCGAATAATGTCAATGCCGCTAATTTGTGAATAAACTTTCCCTTTAAGATGATGCTTTAACATATGTGGTTGAAATGCTTCATGCGCAATCACCTGCTGTGCAGGAATAAGTCCTTCTTTTAAAATATTTTGCCCATGATAAATATCATCTAAAAATAAATTCAGTGCTTTCACACGTTGCGCACAGCCTGATGAGATTTTTTCCCATTGTTTCTTTTCAATCACTCTTGGAATAAGATCATAGGGAATCGTTCGCTCAGCACCCTCTTGATCGCCATAAACATTGAACGTAATTCCTTGATAAAGGAAATGTTGCTTGGCTTGAACACCTAATGACCGTAATTCATCGAGACTACGAAGACTCAACCATTGTTCAATTTTTTTCGAGGCTTCTGCATTAAAACTTTTATCATCTAACATTTCATTGAAAAATTCAGATTTAAGCTGCTCAAATAAATTTGGATTGACGTTGAGCTGTGGAATAAATGTAGACGAATGGACTGATACTGCTGCCGTTTGCTCTTGAGTATAATAATCCGCACTGACATGTAGGCTGTGTTCTTGTTCTGACATAGGAACCTCGTCTCATCATTTATTTATATTTCAAATAAGCAATTTCAATGCCACTTATATAAAACGATTATTTTTTCATCAGAATTAAGATCATTCAATAAATCGATGCTTGTTTCAGTCGTAAATACGTAATCTCAAGATGATGTACTTGCTAAATAGTGCTAGTTTTTTTATTGTGTTTGCTCTAGACCATTGAATTACGTATTACGCTTATGTCATCCGTACAAGAAAAAGAAACTTCCAATAGCCTTTATCGCCAATGGCAAATTTTATCGCGCCTTTCTACTGGTAAATGGATGGGAACACGCGAATTACAAGAGACTTTGCAGCGTGAAGGGATTGAAATCAGCCTACGAACCATTCAAAGGGATTTAAATCAAATTGCATTGCGCTTTCCAATTGAAAGCAATAAAACTGTACCGCAAGGTTGGCGCTGGCGTTCAGATGCACCGATTCAAAGCTTGCCACATATGACCAGTTCTCAAGCCGTCACTTTTATGATGGTTGAAGAGCATTTACGGCATTTGCTCCCGCCGAGTTTACTTGAGGAAATGACACCGTGGTTTGATCTCGCAAAACGCAGTTTATCCACCCAAAACAATGTCAGACAATGGATTAACCGAGTTCGTATCGTTCCTGCAACGCAACCCTTAATTCCACCTATGGTCGATAAGCACGCTCAACAAGCAATTTATGAAGGCTTATTACAAGACAAACAAATTGAATGTATTTATCGAGCAAGAACCCATCAAGGTGAAGATAAAACTTATATTTTGAATCCTTTAGCCTTGGTTCAAAAAGGTGCAGTAATTTATTTGATCTGTACTCGTAATGATAAAACTGAAGTACAAACATTTGCTTTGCACCGCTTTAAAGCAGCAACCGTACTCGATAGCCGTGCTTTACACCCTGTTAATTTTGACATTGATAACTATATTGAATCTGGTGCGCTTGGTTTCCGTGTGGATTACAACAAACCGACTGAACAGATTCAACTCAAATTGACGATGACAGAAAATACAGCAAAAAGTTTTTATGAAAGCCAGTTAAGTAAAGACCAAACGATCACACCTTTAGAAGAAAATATCGTTGAAGTATCAGCTACAGTTCCTTTTACCTCTCAACTGGTTTGGTGGTTAAGAAGTTTTGGTAAGAAACTCCTCAATATTGAACCTGCTGCTGTTTATAATGCAGTGAGAGAAGTTGAAGAAAATACCCAATAAAAAAGAGAACATTTTCAGTTCTCTTAAATTTTTTATCACTTTTATATTTAGGTTTAGGGTTTGTTCTTATTATCTTAAACATGTTCAAACCAATTTCGCTCCTCGCCCGATCAAAATTGGTTTGTACCTTTTTCATCACTTTGGATTGAACTAACATCGGCATGCTAATTCATATCCATTGTAGCGAATTCTTTTTTTCGTCATATTTGAAGCCCTCTTTTTTGAACGTAAAACTAATATAACGAGGATTTTTTAAGCTGTGAAATAATAAAGATTGGAATAGAAAGCTGATTTTTTGCTAGGTATTTTAAATATCTAAATCTATAAAATAAAAAAGCTCCCATCAGGGAGCCTTCAATCATCTAAATCAGCTTATGCTGAAAATGGATGACGTAACACGATTGTTTCTGCACGGTCTGGACCTGTTGAAACGATGTCAATTGGGCATTCAATTAACTGTTCAAGGCGTTTCACATAAGCCAATGCGTTTGCAGGAAGTTGATCAATTTGAGTCAAACCAACAGTTGATTCGCTCCAACCTGGCATTGATTCATAAATCGGCTTTAAGCTTTCAAATGAAATTGCATCAGAAGAACCTGCACAGCCTGAATCAACATCTTCATAACCCACACAGATTTTAATGTCTTCTAAACCATCTAATACATCAAGTTTAGTCAAGCAAATACCTGATAATGAGTTCACTTCAACTGAACGACGTAAGATTTCAGCATCGAACCAACCACAACGACGTTGGCGACCTGTAGATGCACCAAATTCGTGACCCACAGTACCTAAATGACGACCAATCGCATCACCCGTATCTGTAGCAGCATCGTAATGTAACTCAGTTGGGAATGGACCTGCACCAACACGTGTTGTATATGCTTTCGTAATACCCAATACATAATCTAAATGTAATGGCCCCATACCTGAACCAGAGCTCACGCCACCAGCAGTGGTATTTGAACTTGTTACAAATGGGTAAGTACCATGATCGATGTCTAGCAATGAACCTTGCGCACCCTCAAACATGATTGACTTACCTTCTTTACGGTAATCATGTAACACTTTAGTTACATCAATCACTAATGGAGCAAGCACTTCACGCCATTCATTACAAAGCGCCAGTACGTCTTCAAACTTAACTTCATCAACACCGTAGAATTGAGAAAGTTGGAAGTTATGAAGCTCTAACATTTCCTGAAGTTTTTCTTCAAGTAATGCGCCACCACGAATTAAATCTGCTACACGTACAGCACGACGCGCAACTTTATCTTCATACGCTGGACCAATACCGCGACCTGTTGTACCAATTTTGGCATTACCACGTTTTTTCTCACGTGCTTGGTCAAGTGCAATATGGTTTGGCAAAATTAATGGGCAGTTTGGTGAAATACGTAGACGTTCTTTAACAGGTACGCCTTCCGCTTCTAAAATTGCCATTTCTTTGATTAATGCTTCAGGAGAAAGAACAACACCATTCCCGATTAAGCACAATACGTTTTCACGCAAAATACCCGATGGAATGAGGTGTAATACAGTCTTCTTACCACCGACCACAAGCGTATGACCTGCGTTATGTCCACCTTGATAGCGTACGACCGCAGCCGCTTGATCTGTGAGCAGGTCGACGATCTTACCTTTACCTTCGTCGCCCCATTGGGTACCAAGTACCACAACATTTTTGCCCATAATAGCCTCATTACATCATGCTGTTAAAATTGGAAACCAAGTTTTTAAACTTAGCGATTAAATCTTTTCAATCACCCATTGTCCGTTTTGCAATACCATTTGATGGGTTGCATACGGTACCGAGCTTAAATCATCATGACCTAACAATTGCACCACACGTAAACCTTGAATACGTGCATCTGCAATTGCATTTAATAAATCTTGATGATTGCCTTTAGGAGCAACAATCGTTTCAATTTCTACAAACTGTGTTGCGCCTAAAGCATATAAATCACAACTAAATCCTGTTGCTGGACGCGCACGACCAAAATGCTCGCCAATACCATCATAACGTCCACCTTGAGCAAGTGGCGCAGCACGATTCGGTGCATAGATGGCATACATCAAACCTGTATGATAGTGGTAACTGCGTAGCTCTACGACATCTACACCAATATTCAAATTTGACCAACGCGATTGAATCTCAGCTAATGTTGTTTTCAATGCTTCAAACGCATTCTTAAAATCAACATCATTTAAAATATCTTGGCTTAAATGTGTTTGTAAGGCATTCAAGTCACTTGCATAACGACCTAAAGCATAAAAGTCAGCACCCATTGCTAAATCTTGAGTAAATTCTTCCAACTCTGGCAATGCTTTACGCTGATATAAATCAGAAAGTTGATCTTCTGTATTTTTATTGAGACCAGCACATTTGACTAAACTTCTGAATAAACCAACATGCCCTAAATCGAGGTGAACACCTTGCAAGCTATCCGTTTGCTTTAACAAACCAAGCATGACATCAATCATTTCAACATCAGCTTCGATGCTGTCATGGCCATATAGCTCTGCACCCAACTGTAGCGGCGCACGTGTTGCATTAAAGTTCTGCGGTTTTGTATGCAGGACTGTACCTGCATAGCAATAACGCGCAATACCTTCGATCGGACGAACATGTGCATCAATACGAGCAACTTGTGGTGTCATGTCTGCTCGTACACCAAGCAAACGACCAGAAAGTTGATCAATCACTTTAAATGTGACCAAGTCTAAATCTTGATTTGATTCTGAAAGTGAAGATAACGATTCGATGTATTCAATAAACGGTGTATATACTAATTGATAACCTCGAACAGCGAGGAAATCTAAAGCTTCCCGTCGCAAAGTTTCAACGACTTGCGCTTGTTCGGGCAATACATCTGCTACCCCATCAGGGAGCAACCATGTCTCTGAAATGGTCATGTTCCAAACCTAAAATCTGTTCAATGTGGAGGCATCCACACAAAAAGCAACCACATAAAAAAATCGGGTGAATGCCCGATTCAGCGTAGTGTAGCATGAAGATTTACATGATGCACCTGAGAATTTGAATAAAAACTGCTTATTCCACCTTATAAAAAATAAACAGCTTTTATATGATTAACTAAGAATTTCAATAGATTATTACTATGAATTTGGCTCAAAAATCCAAGTTCGCATCCCAAAGAACTGCCCAATACCTGAACTATCCCCTTGTTTCCAATTGATCAGATTTAACTTTTTTACAGCATTAATTGCTGTTGAATTATATGCAAAGCAACTTTTTTTAAGATTGGCAATTTCCATTTTTTGCTGATGTACAAATAAATTCTTAATCGAATTTTCAGGATCAGAAGCTTGAAGAAGATGGTTTTGCTCATAAGCTAAATTTTTATCTACATCCCACAAAGTACTTGGAATAAATTGAATGTTGGCAGCCTGATCTTCACTATTTCCAAGCTCACTTTGTGTTTCGCCGGTTTCTAAATTCTCTAAAGAAATTAAGTTATAGCTATGCCATTGAGTATCTAAAAGCTTGAAGTACTTTTTATCTTCATCCAAGTTGTTGTAAATAGAAAGAATTTGCTGTTTCTGTTCCTTAAATGATGGAAAAGAATTAAATGTGGGGAAAAATTCAATATAAGGCTGATTCCATTGTGTTTGCTTTAGCCGATAACAAATGCTTCCATTTGGAAAAACTGAATTTTTATAATGTTGATTAAAGGTAATGAGTTCTTTATTAAAATGATCATCCATCTTATTGAAATCAATATTATCACGATAGCCTGGCAACACACGATCAAATATATTTTCCCCACCTAAATTTACTAGTTCAAAATTTAGATTCTGCTTAAGTTCAGGTAGACGTTCATATGTCCAAACCGTAGGTGAAGCTCTCTTTACAATATTTGTTTGTGGCGTATTTATTTCAAAAACCTTCTGCTCAGTCAGAATACTTTCATCTAATGGTGCATTACGCGATTTTGTAAAGTTAATTTCATTATTTTTTATAGAATACTTAGTGATTTCAAAAGACTCGGGAATATAACCCTCGGATATAATTGGTTTTTGATAATATATTTGATAGATTACTTCATCACTCTCAGAACTCTTTGCTTGCGAATTCCCCCCACCTCCACCACAAGCAGTTAAGAGTAATCCAGAAAATAAAACAAAGCATCCTGTTATCTTTTTTGAAATAGTGTCCATATAATCCTGATACATTTATAAATTATTAAGCATCTCGAATCATAACAAAGTGATTTATTAAACCAAACAATAAATTATAAGATTTTAAATTATTATTTTTTAGCGTTATTTTTAACAACAATTTCCAAAACATTCACCAACTCAGCGTTCTGCTTTTCTAAAGCTGAAATATTTGAAATCGTTTTATCTAAAACCTCTTGTTGAACATGCATTTTTTTAGCCATATCTTGCATGATCTCCAATCCTTTTTTTAAATGTAATTCTAAGTGAATTACTTTCTCTTCCAATTGAAGAACCTGTTCAGTACTTTGAACCAAATTACTACTTTTAAACTGAAACCAAAACAAGAAAGCAATAGCAACTGCAAGCAATATAATAAAACTCCAAATCAATATTAATGTCATTTTTTATCCCCAAATAAATTTTATAAAGAATTAATCACAAAATGACTCACACAAATCTAAAAGGCGATTTGCATAACCCCATTCATTATCGTACCATGCAAAAACCTTAGCTTGATGCCCAACCACCATGGTTTGTGTCAAATCAACAATTAAAGAATAGGGTGAATGATTAAAATCACTAGAGACTAGATCCTCATTCGTTACTTGCATAATTTGCGCATAATCAAGTTGTGCAGCTTGGCTCAATACCTGATTAATTTTATGCACGGTAATGGCTGAATGCGAAACAAAACTCAAATCAATTGCTGCGACATTAATGGTTGGAACACGAATGGAATAACCATCAATTCGACCTTCCATTTTTGGCATGACTTGTTTTAATGCCCCTAATGCACTCGAAGTTGTTGGAATAATATTTTGTCCTGAAGCACGGGCACGACGTAAATCTCGGTGTGCATGATCTAAAACGGATTGATCTGCTGTGACCGCATGAATTTCTGTCATTAAAGCAGTATCAATTCCAAAAGCATCATCAATAATTTTGACCAACGGAACCAAGGCCTGTGTAGTACAAGACACACTCGAAATAATTTGATCAGTTACTTTCACATCATTGTGATTAACACCATAGACAATCGCAGCATCGACCGAATCAAAAGGTGCAGCCCCAATAATGACCCGCTTTGCTCCAGCTTCAACATGGCGAGTTGCATCGGTTCTAGAGCGGAATAAACCTGTACACTCAAGTACCACATCAATCTCTAAATCTGCCCAAGAGAGCAATTCAGGTTGTGCTTGCTTAAAGACTTGTAATCTTAACTGTCGTTGATTGGACTGAATATTTAAAAATATCTGTTCATTTTCAATCTGAATTTCAACTTGACCTGCAAAACGTCCATGGGTGGTGTCGTATTTAAACAAATGCACCAAAGTTTGCACGTCTGCAATGTCGTTGATTGCGACGATCTCAAACTGAAATTGCTTTGGACTCTCAAACCACGCACGTAATACATTTCGACCAATTCGACCAAATCCATTGATAGCGATACGTTGCATGCAGAGCCCTTATTCATCAAAACATCATCTTTTCTATGCTATATGGTAAAACATGAACAGCACTATTGAATATAGATTTTTAGCTTAAACACAGTTTTATATGATATTGCTTGTAAAATCGTTGGTTGGACTGGTATTTTCCGTTATAATTTAGCACTTTTTAAAATTATGGACGCTTGGTTGTGAGTACTCGTTTTATGACATCCGCTGAAATCCGTGAAGCATTTTTGCGTTACTTCGAATCGCAAGGGCATACACGTGTTGCTTCGAGTTCTCTCGTTCCTGCCAACGACCCAACTTTGCTATTTACCAATGCTGGTATGAACCAGTTTAAAGACTGTTTCTTAGGTTTAGAAAAGCGCGATTATGTACGTGCTGTTTCATCACAAAAATGTGTACGTGCAGGCGGTAAACACAATGACCTCGACAACGTAGGTTATACAGCACGTCATCACACGTTCTTTGAAATGTTAGGTAACTTCTCTTTCGGTGATTATTTCAAACAAAATGCGCTTAAGTTTGCATGGGAATTTTTAACCAGCGAACAATGGTTAGGCTTACCGAAAGATCGTTTATATGTCACGGTTTATCATACCGATGATGAAGCATTTGATATCTGGAACAAAGAAATCGGGATCGATGCTGAACGTATCATTCGTATTGGTGACAATAAAGGCGGTTTATACGCTTCTGATAACTTCTGGGCAATGGGTGATACAGGTCCATGTGGTCCATGTTCTGAAATTTTCTTTGATCATGGCGATCATATTTGGGGTGGTTTACCAGGCACGCCTGAAGAAGATGGCGACCGTTTCATCGAAATCTGGAACAACGTTTTCATGCAGTTTAACCGTACTGCGGATGGTGTCATGCATCCTCTTCCAGCGCCTTCAGTTGATACTGGTATGGGCTTGGAACGTATTTCTGCTGTACTTCAGCACGTCAATTCAAACTATGAAATTGATTTGTTCCAACATCTATTAAAAGCGGCAGCTGATGTTATTGGTTTAGATACCACTGCAATTGAAGCTGAAGCGAAAGAAAATAATAAGCCTGTTGAATATCCTGCTTCATTAAAAGTCATCGCAGATCATGCACGTTCATGTTCGTTTTTGATTGCTGATGGTGTAAATCCATCAAATGAAGGTCGTGGTTATGTATTGCGTCGTATCATTCGTCGTGCAGTGCGTCATGGTAATAAGTTAGGTGCAACAGGTTCTTTCTTCTACAAGATGTTGCAACCTTTAATTGAAGTGATGGGTGAAGCCTACCCTGAGCTTGCTACACAACAAGCACGCATCGAAGCACAATTGCTTAAAGAAGAAGAGCAATTTGCTAAAACACTTGAGCAAGGCTTGAAGTTGTTAGAAGGTGAATTGGCTCAACTGAAAGGCAATGTCATTGCAGGCGAAACTGTATTCAAACTTTATGATACTTACGGTTTCCCGACTGACTTAACTGCCGATATCGCACGTGAGCGTGATCTGACAATTGATGAAGCTGGTTTTGAAGTTGAAATGGCTGCACAACGCCAACGTGCGCGTGATGCAGGTAAATTCGCAGTTGACTATAACAGCATTGTTAAAGTTGAAGGCGAAACTCAATTTGATGGTTATGATGCAACTCAAGGTCAAGGTCAAATTGTTGCGATCTATAAAGATGGCGTTCAAGTTGATGAAATTAATGAAGGTGATGAAGCCCTTATCGTTTTGAACCAAACCCCTTTCTATGCTGAAAGCGGTGGTCAAATTGGTGACACAGGTATCTTCAAAAATGATACAGGTATTTTCGAAGTTCAAGATACCAAAAAATCTGGTGGTGCTTTTGTACACCAAGGTCTCGTGACCATGGGTAGCCTCAAAGCAACTCAAAACGTTGAAGCAACCGTTAAAGCGGATATTCGTGCTGCAACAGCGCGCAATCACTCTGCGACTCACCTTCTACATGCTGCGTTACGTCAAATTCTTGGTGAGCATGTACAACAAAAAGGTTCTTTGGTTGCAAGCGATATTTTACGTTTTGACTTTGCCAATGACCAACCTGTTTCATTTGAACAATTGCAACAGATTGAACGTTTAGTCAATGCCGAAGTGATTGCCAACACTCCTGTAACGACTGAACTGCTCGATATTGAATCAGCTAAAACGAAAGGCGCGATGATGCTTTTCGGTGAAAAGTATGGTGAAGAAGTTCGCGTACTGTCTATGGGTTCTATGATTGAAGAGCAAAACTTCTCAATCGAACTGTGTGGCGGGATTCACGTTAAACGTACGGGCGATATTGGTTTATTCAAAATCACTTCTGAAGGTGGTGTAGCTGCGGGCGTTCGTCGTATTGAAGCCGTGACTGGCACTAAAGCGCTTGAAGTGGTTCAAAAAGCAGAAACAGATATCCAAATCATTAACGGTTTGTTGAAAGCGCAAAAAGACCAAACTGTAGAGAAAGTTGAAGCAATTGTTGAAACTGCTTCTAGCCTACAAAAGCAAATCGAACAATTGAATCAAAAATTAGCCAGCTTCCAAGCAGCTGAACTTTTAGATCAAGTGAAAGAAATTGCAGGTCGTCAAACGCTTATCACATCGGTAAAAGGGTTAGATGCCAAATCATTACGCAATCTACATGACAGCGTAAAATCAAAATTGGAAGATGCAGTCATTATTGTAGCTGGTGTTGAAGGCGATAAAGTGAGTTTAATCGCGTCCGTCGCTAAACAATATGCTGCACATCTAAAAGCAGGTGACATCATCAAACACTTAGCTCAAGAGTTGGGTGGTAAAGGTGGTGGTAAACCTGACTTAGCACAAGGTGGCGCGCCACTTAACGAGAAGTTTGATCAAGTGATTGCAGCATTGCCTGCTTGGCTTGAGCAATAATAAAAACTTCACTTTTGTGTAACTGACCCTGATGCCTCTCAGGGTCATGGCTTATATGGAACAACTATGGCATTAATCGTTCAAAAATATGGCGGTACCTCTATGGGTACTCCTGAGCGCATTTTAAATGTTGCTCATCGTGTCAAGCGTTGGCATGATCATGGTCATAAAGTGGTCGTGGTCGTATCTGCAATGAGTGGTGAAACTAACCGCCTACTTTCGCTTGCTAAAGCCATTACTAGCACCCCTAACCCACGTGAACTTGATCAAATGGTGTCAACGGGTGAACAAGTAACGATTTCCATGTTAGCTATGGCACTGAATTCAATTGGTGTAGAAGCTAGATCATACACTGGACGTCAAGTTGGGATTAAAACTGACAGCGCGTTTACCAAAGCGCGTATCGAATCAATTGATACTGATGTAATGACCAATGATTTAGATGCAGGTCGTGTCATTGTTGTCGCTGGTTTCCAAGGTTTTGATGCTGAAGGTAATATCACAACATTAGGTCGTGGTGGTTCAGATACATCTGGTGTAGCACTTGCTGCTGCATTAAAAGCAGATGAATGCCAAATTTATACTGATGTTGATGGCGTTTATACCACTGATCCACGTGTTGCGCCTAAAGCGAAAAAAGTTGACCGTATCTCTTTTGAAGAAATGCTTGAAATGGCATCTTTAGGTTCAAAAGTTTTACAAATTCGTTCTGTTGAATTTGCAGGTAAATATCAAGTACCTCTACGTGTATTATCAAGCTTTGATAATGACGATGATGGCGCATTTGATGAAGATTTCAAACAAAACGTAGGCACACTAATTACGACTGAGGCAGAAGACGATATGGAACAACCAATTATTGCAGGTATTGCATTTAACCGTGACGAAGCAAAACTCACTATTTTGGGTGTTCCTGATGAACCAGGTATTGCCTCTAAAATCTTGTCACCAATCAGTGATGCCAACATTGAAGTGGATATGATTATCCAAAATGTTGAAGAAGATGGTACAACTGATTTTACTTTTACGGTAAATCGTAATGACCTAGCAAAAGCAAAAGCAATTTTAGACCACACAGCAAGCAGCATTGAAGGCTGTGAAGTTGTAACACGTGATGACATCGTAAAAGTGTCTATCGTTGGTGTAGGTATGCGCTCACATGCTGGCGTAGCAAGCAAAATGTTTACAGGATTAGCTGATGAAGGGATCAATATTCTTATGATCTCGACGTCAGAAATAAAAATCTCTGTAATCATTGAAGAAAACTATTTAGAGCTTGCTGTACGTTGCTTACACACTGCTTTTGGTTTAGATCGTGAACATGGCGAAAGCAGCGCACGTGCTTAATTAATAGCTAATTAAACCTACTTAGTTTCAAGTAAGTAGTAAAAAAAACAGAGCCACTATAGTTTTTATTACAGTGGCTCTGTTATATTAAGTCATGAGGTTTTTCAGAGAATCTGGACAGAGTTTACGAAAAAAACTGTTTTTTACATATTTCTGTTAAAATTTTCTGTATATTAAGGCTGTGCTTTCAAACAATGAATTCCCTATCGCAAGTTTAAGCGTTTAGCAAGGAGATAAACATGCTGATTCTGACTCGTCGTGTCGGAGAAACATTAATGATTGGGGATCAAGTCAGTGTTACTGTGCTTGGCGTAAAAGGCAATCAGGTGCGTATTGGAGTAAATGCTCCAAAAGAAGTTTCTGTGCATCGTGAAGAAATTTACCAGCGTATCCAACATGAACGTGCCATGCATGAGCATTTACAACATCTTGATCAAGATTATCAACTTTCTTATGAAGAAGATAATAACGATTTCACCCAACATAATAACTTCAATCGTTAATGTACAGAATTCTTCTCCAATAAATAAAGCGACTAATATTAGTCGCTTTATTTTTATTTCAGAGATTTATATTTTAATTTACAGCAAGTTTAGAGCTCTTTTTACTGGTGCATAACTACGGCGATGTTGATCAATCACGCCATGTGCAGCAATTGCTTCAAAATGAGCTTTTGTTGGATAGCCTTTATGCTTAGCAAAACCATAATTTGGGTATTGTTGATCAAGTTCATACATCTGACGATCACGGGTAACTTTTGCCAAAATACTTGCTGCACTAATCTCAGCATGGCTCGCATCTCCACCGACAATCGCTTCACACGAAATTTCTATTCCTTTCGGAATTTGGTTGCCATCCACAATCACTTTTTCAGGCTGAATCTTTAAGCTTTCTACTGCACGGCGCATTGCCAAAAATGTCGCTTGTAAAATATTAAACTCATCAATTTCAGTATGTGTCGCTTCTGCAATTGACCAAGCCAGTGCTTTTTCTTGTATTTCTAGAAAAAGTTTTTCACGTTTTTTTTCAGTCAATTTTTTAGAGTCATTCAAACCTTCAATTGGGTTATTGGGATCTAAAATCACTGCGGCAGCCACCACTGAACCAATTAAGGGACCTCGCCCTGCCTCATCTACACCAGCAATAAACATTATACTACTCACAAAAAATTAGCCGCGTATCGCAGCTAATCAAAACTTATTCAAACCATACTATTTTAGCACTTCTGATACACAAGCATTCATGGTTTTTGCAACAGCAACACCTGTTAACGTTGTTCTTGCTTTCGAATCAACAGCTGCTAAAGCAAGCTCAGAGGGTGATAATACTGTAGGTGCATTTTTACCAACACATTTACAAATCTGCGACTTCTTTTGTTGTTTCTGATCATGACTCATTAACTTCGCTGCAATTTTCCACGCTGCAAAATCATCCAGATCATGTTTACATTTTGTTTGTGCTACAAATTGTATTGCTGACGTCCCCATTTTCAATTTAGTTGGTTCGGCACTTTGTGCGTCAACACACGCCAATAAGGCAAAGAAAGAGAAAATAATAAAAAATTTGTTCTTATTCATATAAAACCTATTCTAAAGGTAAGTATTTTTATAATTTAATCATATAAATTTATTAGCAAGATCTCTAATTACAAGACTATATCAATTTCATATAAAAAAGCAGAACCAAGTCAAACCTAGCTCTGCTCAGCGTATTTCATCAGAATTATTTCTTCAATACTTCTGCGACACAGGCATTTACTGTTTCAGAAACAACTTGATTCACAATCGTTGCACGTGCCGTAGGGTCAAGCGCGGCTGTTGCCAATTCAATCGTCGTTACACTATTTGGTGCTTTTTCACTGACACAGCCACATACATTCGTCTGAATGTTTTCACGTTGCTCAGATGTCATTAAACGAGTTGCTGTTTTCCATGCAGGTAATGTATTGATCTCATTAATACATTTCGCATTCACTGCAATTTTTAATGCCGTCACACCCAACTGCTGAGATGTTGTTGCAGCGGTATTATTGGTATTAGGTGCAACACATCCATTTAAAGCAAATAGCATAGGCACAATAAATAATAATTTTTTCACGAACTCAAACCTGTATCCAAAATTTTGGCAGGCATATTGTGCCTAAAGCGCTGCTTGAAAGAAATGACTGTGTAGATTCTTTACATAATATAACAATGACGTTGCATCCCACTTACTGTTCCAAGCATAAAACGCTCTGTTACATATACACTGTATATCCAGAAAAATGAGCTATTTAAAATTGAAAGACTCATATCTCACCGCTAGGATGTTGCGATGTCAACCTCAGCACAATATTACACACGCACAGCGCAAATTTTACACTGGCTGATGGCGGCTATTTTTATCACCGCTTGGCTGATCGGCTTTTATAGTGGTAATTTTCTCAGCTATGACGTTGATGGAAGCTTTAAAGGGAACGTTATTACACTACATAAAAATATAGCGACCACCATTATCTTTCTGGTTATGATTCGAATTTTTTGGCGTTATACCCACCCTGCACCACAGCTACCTGACACAATGTCTCCGACCATGAAAATATTGGCACATGTTGGGCATTTCTTATTATATCTCATGCTACTCGCACTACCCATTACAGGCTGTTTATTTAGTTGGAGTGCTGGACACCCTGCCCCTGTTTTATATTTGTTTGAAATTCCACGCTTAGTGCAAGACAATCCTGATCTTCTTGAAATCGTGAAACCCTTACATATCTACTTATCATGGTTTGCAGGTCTACTCATTGCTGGACACGCTTTAGCTGCAATTAAACACCATGTTATTGACAAAGATAATGTCTTAATGAGCATGCTACGTCAGCCTAAATAAATCTTGATGTGTAAAAAAACCGCTTCATCAGCGGTTTTTTTGATTTAGATCTTTCTTACTTCTGCAATCCATTTCTGTTTTTCATCATCAGAAATAAAGGACGCCTCAAAAGAGTTAATTGCAAGTTGCTTAAGCTCATCATTCGATAAATCTAAAGCCTGCTGAATTGCTACAAAGTTATCATTCATATAACCACCGAAATATGAAGGATCATCTGAATTCACCGTAACATGCACACCTTTTTGTAATAAACGGCGGATGTTATGCTCGCCCATGTCATTGACAACACAAAGCTTTAAATTACTTAAAGGGCAAACCGTTAATGGCATTTTTTCTGCGATTAAACGCGCCATTAGCTGCTCATCTTCTTCTGAGCGAACACCATGATCAATACGGTTTACTTTGAGTAAATCCAAAGCTTCCCAAATATATGCTGGTGGGCCTTCTTCACCTGCGTGTGCAACGATCAAGAAACCTGCTTCACGCGCTTTGGCAAAAACACGCTCAAATTTCGAAGGAGGATGCCCGACTTCACTCGAATCTAAACCAATTGCAATAATGTCATCTTTAAATGGCAAAGCTTGCTCAAGTGTTTCAAATGCTTTTTCTTCACTTAAATGACGTAAGAAACACATGATCAATTGAGAACTAATCCCTAATTTTTCCTGAGCATCTTTACAAGCACGCTTTAAACCTGCAAGCACTGTTGCAAATGCAACCCCACGCTCAGTATGTGTTTGTGGATCGAAGAACATCTCTGTATGCACTACACGATCTTCAGCACATTTCTCAAAATATGCCCAAGCCAGATCATAAAAATCTTGTTCATACACCAGCACGTTCGCACCAGCATAATAAATATCTAAAAAAGATTGAAGATTATGAAAGTTATACGCTTGCTTTACTTCTTCAACCGATTGATACGGAATCTGAATCTGATTACGCTGTGCAATTGCAAACATCAGTTCTGGTTCAAAAGTCCCCTCAATATGCACATGCAATTCGGCTTTGGGTAAAGCACGAATCAGCTCGACTTGATTCATATTAACTCCACGTCTAAATAAAAAAGGGTGTTGCCTGTTCGGTACACCCTTTAAAGGTTTTATCAATAACTTTTAAATGGCTTAGCCACCAAATGCAATAAATTTAAATACCCACAGTGCAGCAATAATCCAAACCATGTAAGGAACTGTTTTTGCTTTGCCTGTAAATAATTTTACTAATGCATAACTAATAAAGCCCATTGCAATACCATCCGCAATTGAATAGGTAAATGGCATGAATACAATCGTTAAAAATGCAGGCACTGCTTCAGTAATATCATCCCAATCAATATGTGTGATTCCTTGAATCATCAACACACCGATGAACAACAACGCAGGGGCTGTCGCAAAACTTGGAACAGATTGCGCTAATGGTGCTAAGAATAAACAACAGATAAATAACAATGCAACGACAACGGCAGTCAAACCCGTACGACCACCCGCAGCAACACCCGATGCAGATTCAATATACGGTGTTGTTGAAGACGTACCTAATGCGGCACCTGCAACAATCGCAGTTGAATCAGCAAATAAAGCTTTCTTCAAACGCGGTAATTTACCATCTTGTAGCAATCCTGCACGGTGCGACACGCCAACCAAAGTACCCGTACTGTCAAATAAATCCACAATAAAGAAGACGAAAATCACGCCAACCATACTGCTCGTAAACAGACCTTCAAAATCCATTTGCATAAATGTTGGTGCAATCGATGGAATCTGTCCAACCACACCTTTAAATTCATTTAAGCCTAAAGCCGTTGCGATTGCTGTAACTGCGAGAATACTAATAATGATCGCACCACGAACTTTTAACTGGTGTAAAACGACAATCATTAAAAAGCCAAATAAAGCCAGTAAAACCGTAGGTTGCTTGATATTTCCTAAACCCACTAAAGTCGCTGGATTATCAACAATAATTCCTGCATTTTTGAGTGCAATTAAGGCAAGAAATAAACCAATACCGCCACCAATCGCAAATTTAAGTGACATCGGAATTGCATTCACAATCGCTTCACGGATTTTAAAGAAGCTTATTGCTAAGAAAACTAAACCTGAAACAAAAACAGCCGCAAGTGCAGTTTGCCAAGGCACTCCCATCCCTAAACAGACAGAATAGGTAAAATAGGCATTTAAGCCCATACCTGGTGCAAGTGCGATAGGATAGTTCGCAACAATCCCCATAACCAAACACCCAATAGCAGCAGCTAAACAGGTCGCAACAAACACAGCACCATGATCCATTCCTGTTTCGGAAAGAATAAGTGGGTTTACAATAATGATGTAACACATAGTCAAAAATGTGGTCACACCTGCTAAAACTTCTGTTCTAAAGTTGGTTTTGTTCTCACTTAATTTAAATAAGCGTTCCAAAACACCAACCGAAGTATTAGGCGTTGTCATAACATAGCACCTGTTAAAATCTGAGATCTTAGGACTTGAAATTTGTACTCTTGCATTTCAATCTTTTTTGAATATATGAAATGCTAGACAAGACAACAAAGCAATCTACATGCCAGTTAAACCGTTGTAATTGCAACAAGATATACAAATTTAATCCGCTATCAAAATGTAAAAAGCTGCATAACGAGATGCAGCTTTTTATTTAATGGTAAATATTTTAGCAGATTCTATCGAAAACTTGAGTATCACCACATAAAAAAAGCCGAAGCTAATTATTCGAATGCTATTTATGCACTCGTATTTATCATTACTGATTTTGTTGATACGATGTTAAACGCGAGTGCTTCACATAATTTGGATTATGTTGGATTGTATTCAAGCTATGTTCAGCATCATTGACAATTCTAATAAGTTCTTGGCGTTTTTTGTATGAGCATCTACATATGCTGCATAACCCAAAAAAAATACAGAACTAACAACAAGCAATGAAAGTAATATCTTCATTATTATTATCTCTATTGTATACTTTTCTTCAATACTAACAAAAATGAGAACAAATTAACATTTTATAATCACAAATTAAAAATAGGTCACAATTATACGATTATTTATAAATTAAAATTGTACATTTTTCATCCATTTAAATAATAAATTATTTAACTCCCTAATGCAATTGCATTTTATATAATTCAATGAGATAGGTTGAAATTTAAGCAATTTTTTTAACGTTTGGTAAAATATTTATCTTAACTAAGATATCTACAAAGAGGCATTTTTACTTAGAACCAAAAGCAATTGAGTAAAAACAATAAATAAAAATATATAAAAATTAATTTTTTCAATGACTTATATAAATAAAAATATATTCTCATATTAAAAATAGATTTTCAACTTTGGCCAATCCTAGTCCTTACAACTTACCTTATATGAAGTATGAGCAAAAGCTTAGAACAAGAACAAGAACAAGAACAAGAACAAGAACAAGAACAAGAACAAGAACAAGAACAAGAACAAGAACAAGAACAAGAAAAGTATCAAATTTATCATAAGCTACTTTCCTTGTTAAATTATTTTCTACTGCGTATAAAAGCTTTATTGGTAATATTCAGAAGGCTTATTCTCTGCTCTCCATTTCGCTTCAGCTTTTGTATTGGGTAAAGGCGGCTTAAAACCATTAATTGTCCATAAATCAAATGATGTTTCATTGACATGTAATTCCCAACGGAATCCTCTCTCATGAACGTATGGATTTAAAACCTGTGTACAACCTTGCAAAAATTGCTGTTGAGCTTCTGGAGAAGTGAGTGAGCGTGCGATATGGTCAATCGCAACACGAACAAAGTCATTACTCTCTTGCCCACCGATATAACAAGTTGTTGGCGCTATCGGA
Organism: Acinetobacter tjernbergiae DSM 14971 = CIP 107465; assembly: GCF_000374425.1. GTDB lineage: Bacteria > Pseudomonadota > Gammaproteobacteria > Pseudomonadales > Moraxellaceae > Acinetobacter > Acinetobacter tjernbergiae. The sequence goes on from NZ_KB894359.1 coordinate 137,516, forward strand.
TGGAAAAAAACATTTACATAAAATTTTGGCAAAAATGATGAATATAGTTCGGTGATGTTTTGTGCAAGTTGTTGCTTATCTGCATCATTAAAAGCATTTTCAGGATGATATATTTTCCACATTGGCATATCAAATTACTCTTATATTTAAATTAAAGTTTATTCACATTGGTTTATAGATAACGTGAAGGGATAGCATTCGATTGTGTTAATCCCTTTACCAAAATTCCTCGTGAAATTTCATATTTTTCCCATAAAGACATATCTTCTAAATTAGGAAAAATAACGTCTTCTCCCTGATCTAATGCAATCAGTGCAGTCTCAACAAGCGTTTCTGGTTGCATGAATAATGATTCTGGGAATGGTGCTGGAGTATGAGTAAAAAACTCCGTTTTGACGGGTCCTGGCATGATCACTTGAACCTTAACCGATGAAGTTTTGAATTCTGCTTGTAAGGCTTTAGAGAAATTCAATACATATGCTTTAGAACCACTATAAGCACCTGCACCAGCAACAGGCATTGCAGCAAGAATGGAGCCGATATTGATAATATTGCCTGATTGTTGTTGGCTAAAACGTTTAGCGGCAGCTAAAGATAATTGAGTCAATGCAATGACGTTCACTAGTAACATCTGAACAACCGATTGAGGATTGACCTGCTGACTGGTTCCTAGAGCCCCCAAACCAGCGCAGTTTACGAGCATATCCAATTGATCAACATCCCGAATACAATTACATATCCACTCCAACTCTACTGGGCTGGCTAAATCTGCAACGATAACTTCCACATTTTTTGCATATTTTTGTTTTAATTCTAGTGCTAATTGCTGGAGTCGCTCCTCACGACGAGCCACTAAAATTAGATGATATCCTCGACTGGCTAATTGATCTGCATAAGCAGCCCCAATACCTGAAGAGGCTCCTGTAACTAAAGCGGTTTTATTACTTAAAGTCATGCTCTCATTTCCTTTTAAAATTAACTCTTATAATTAGAGTATATGTGTTTTGAGTTTATAACTCTTATAATTAGAGTTGTAAACATAAAGTTTTTAAATTAAGCTATTCATCTGAAAAATTAGAAAATATTTTTGGAGTTTTATGAAATCAAATGATTTTGATGGTATGAACTGCCCGATCGCCAAAGTAATGAGTGCACTGAATGATCGCTGGGGCGTTTTGATTATGCGTGATTTATTATTAGGCTTACGACGATATGATGAGCTTAAAAACTCAACAAACATTACCAATGCAACACTTTCTGATCGGCTAAAAGTTCTTGAAAAAAATGGGCTTATCGAAAAAAAAATATATCAATTTAAGCCAGAACGTTATGAATATGTTCCAACCCCTAAAGGCCAGAAAATTGGTTTAGTTATTTTAATGATGCTGCAATTAGGTAATATATTTGATCAAGAGGAGCAAATTCCACCACAACTGATAGCTGTAGAAAAAAACAGCCATATACCTATTTCTTTCGCCATTATTAATTCAAAAACTCAAGCAATCGTGAACCCTCATCAAGTTGCGATTATCGCTGGACCTGTAGCTGATGAAAAAACACGCTGGCGATTGGAGCAAGCTCAGAAATATCAATCTGTTTCGAGAAACAATTATGATTGATATTAAACTCGCTTTACGTAGTGATAGAATCCTCTTTTAATAGATAGATTGCAGAATCAAACTTATACCTCCAAAACTTCACTGTTGTAAATCCAGTTAGATAACGCTATATCAAAGTTTTGCGAACATATTTTGGCATTGACTCCGCCATTCATCTATTCCCTAAATTTATTATTTATACATTTTTTAAATGAAATGACCTGATCACATCGATATGATCAGGTCATCAAAAATTAGCCAATTTTGATAATTGGCTTAAGGGTAACCCCTATTTGGCTATCTATAGCAGCTTGATTGATGTCATCAAAGGCATAGAACTTCACCAACTGATCAAACGGGAATTTACCTTGTTGATATAGCGTGACCAACTCAGGAATAAATTTCTTCGGTGAACCACTGCCTTCAACTACACCCAGAATGGTTTTTCCACCGAGTAATAAATCATTCACATCAAACTGAGCAGTCGTACCTAAAGGTGGCGCGCCAACGACCGCGATTTTGCCTAAAATACCCAATGCATCAATACCCTGTTTTAAGATTTCAGGTCGTCCCGTTGATTCCAAAGCAAAATTGATCCCGCCACCCGTAATTTCCTTGATCGCAGCGACAGGATCTTGCGTTTTACTATTGATGACATGAGTTGCCCCCAATTGTTTGGCCAGTTCTAAACGAGATTCGACAATGTCGACGGCGATAATGATTGCAGCACCACACACTTTTGCCGCAAGCAATGCGCTTAAACCAACCGCACCCGCGCCCCATGTTACAAAGCTACTTGCTGGTGTGACTTTAAGTGCATTAATACATGCACCCGCACCCGTTTGAATGCCACAGCCTAAAGGTCCAAGTAACTCGATTGGTACATCTTTAGTGACTTTAACCGTATTATTTTCACGGCTTAAGGCATGGGTTGCAAAAGAGGACTGTGCAAAAAAGTGATCATGCACCACAGCATGATCATGGGTACAAATTGCACTGTGCCCTTCTAGGTCAGCGCCACTAAAGTTGCGCCCAAAAAACTCTGCACAATAAGCCGGATTACCTGTATTACACTGCGTACATTTCCCACAGTAACCATAGGTTAAAACCACGTGATCGCCCACTTGAAGATCAGTGACATTCGGGCCAATGGCCTCAATAATACCCGCCCCCTCATGTCCAAGCACCGCAGGCAGTGGCACAGGATAATATTGATCGCGGACAATTAAGTCGGTATGGCACATGCCTGTGGCAATCACTTTTACCAGTACTTCATCGCCTTGGGGCTGGCGAATTTTAAGCGGTTGCAATTCAAAGTCTGCACCTTTACATGCAGTCACTGCGGCAATCATTTCTTTCATTTCGTTCATGTAATTACTTCCTGTAATGTGTCATTCAATTTATTAAAAAGGATAATGTGGCGCTTGAGCCTGTACGGTCATCCATTGCCATTGGGTAAACTCATCTGCATTGGCAGGGCCACCAATACGCGTTCCATTTCCTGATGCACCGAAACCACCAAATGGATTGACCGTTTCATCATTTACGGTTTGGTCATTGATGTGTAGTAAACCCACTTTGAGCTGTGCACCAAGCTGCATAGCACGCCCAACATTTGAGCTAATCACACCTGCGGAAAGCCCATAGTCACCGTCATTGGCTAACTCAATCGCTTGTTCATCTGTACTAAAAGGGATGAGCACCGCAACAGGACCAAAAATTTCTTCACTAAAAATTGAATTGTTTGAAGTCACACCTGCAAGAACTGTCGGTTCAAAGAAGACGCCATCGGCACGTCCGCCAATTTCCAATGTTGCGCCTTCGGCAACTGCAGCATTCACCAATTGTTCTACACGCTGCACTTGTTTGGCATTAATCAGTGGACCAATCGTGACATGGCTTTCTGACGGGTTGCCCACCACAAAGTTTTTCACTTTTTCAATCACACGCTGTTTGACTTGTTCATAAATATTTTGATGGATCAGAATTTTGCCTGAAGTCATACAAATCTGACCTGAATGCAAAAATGCTCCCCATGCAATATTTTCAGCCGCCAATTCAATATCAGCATCATCTAAAATAATCAGCGAGTTTTTACCACCTAACTCTAACGATACTTTCTTCAACGTTTTTGCAGCATTAGCGCCTACAATGCGTCCCACATTCGTTGAACCTGTAAACTGAATACTGGCAATATTTTTATCTAGAGTGAGTGCTTCCCCTACTTCAGCTCCACCCGGTAAGATATGTAGAAGACCTTTTGGAAGACCTGCAAGCTCAAAAATACGTGCAATCGCATAACCACTGCACACCGCTGTCCGTTCATCAGGTTTCAGTACCACGGCATTACCCAATGCCAAAGCTGGTGCTACAGCACGTAAAGCTAAGTACAGTGGGAAATTAAACGGTGAAATGACCCCAACAACACCAAGCGGTACGCGTTTGGCGATGCTTAATTTGCCATTTTGAGTCGGCAGTAATGTGCCCTGATCCGCAGCAGGTAAACCGATACAATGTTTAAGCACTTGAATCGAAATACTGACTTCGAACCCAGCTTTAAGCTGTAAAGAACCACTTTCTTTCACTAACCATGCAATTACCTCTGCTTGATGTTCTGTGAGTAAAGCGACTGCTCGTTCAAATACAGCTTGACGTTCTTGATAAGACAAAGACCACCACTGGTGCTGGGTAATTTTTGCTTGTTGAGCTGCCTCCACCACATCTTGAGCGGAAGCATAACCAATTTCACCCAGTCCTTGACCCGTAGCCACTTCCACCACGTGATAAGTCTGCTGAGCTGGCTGCCATGAACCGTTGAACAGTTTTTTATCCCAAATCTCTTTTGCTAATATAGACATCATGACCTCTTAAAATTTATTTAGACAATTCATTTATTGTTCAAATTTCATAGTCGCAAAACTGAAACAATTCATGTGTTGCCATCGCATGTGTTCTGAATTAAAAAATGTAAAAAAGTCGAAAATTCAGTCCTAAATCTTTCTTAAATCCGCTTTCGACTTGAGTGTCCGAAACCAACTGCGCACTCAATTGCGTTTTGGAATTGATCATTTGCTGGAATTCAACTCTTGCTTGTTGTTTTTCCATGTTCTGTTTAAGCTGAATGCCATCTAGTGACTGATCGCCACCATAGTTGGCAGCATAACCCAGCGCAATCCGTTGCTTGGCATTCAGGTCATAACGTAAATTGACCTGTGTTTGATAACTGGTGTCTTGAGACAGTGTCTGATTGCCACTACCCGCTTCATCATTATCGCCATACCAAATTGCATCTTGATAAAACTCAAAACCCAATTTGCCATAAAGCGGTTGTACCCAAGCCAACTGCAAATCATATTTAAAACGGTTTTCACCAAGGTTGACGGCATCATTTTTATCGTATTGCCCAAGCGGCAAATAAATAAATGGCGTAACTGCAAGATAGCGACCAGAAACGCCCTGTTCAGGTTGATTGATGAACCAAAAAGCGGAGGCAATGATGGGGTCAGCAAAACCCGATGCATTATTTAAATGCGCATCCCCAATTTGAGTATTACGCACCGATCCAAAAGGTATAACTACTTGCGGGGTCGCTCGTAAGCCTGCGATATCCGTGTAATGAATAAAGCGTGCAATCCCAATATCAGATTTGGATTCAGCACGGGCTTTATCGCCCTTTTGATAGTAACCATCCATTTCACCATGTTGATAATAAAAAACACCGACATTGGTTCCACTCGGTAAAGCCGTATAATCCCCCGCATTCACATCAATCGCATGGCTATGTTGAGCGAGTAAACCACCCAGCATGAGAAGTAACGCATTTTTATTCCTAAAATGCATAATATGTTTCCTTTTATTCAAATTATCCTTAATGACTCATCTCTTTTCTTGAACTTTTTAATGGCATTTAAATCCGTTGATCATTTGCCAGAAATTATCAAGAGTCCTTCTAGATCAAGTATGAGTCATAGAATTATTGCAGTTTACATGCCATAATTTTAATTATTTAAAATCAACAATTTATTAATTTAAATAGTCTTATCATGTCCATAAATTAGACATATTAAAAAAGGACTGTCCAGTTATTGGACAATCCTTTTTCTACATTAATACCTTAAAAACTCATCGAAATAAATTGCACTTAATATGCTGAACTTATAATAGAAGTCTGAAACGTCGCGGCATTTAAATAGCAGTAATCAAAAACTAAAGGTTAAGGCAAAATTTCATTAAAATTAAGCTACTCAATAATGCTTAACTGCTGATGTATTTATATACTGTTGTTCTTGAGATATTGAGACGTTTGGCAGTGCGAGCAATATTGCCATTTTCCTCATTAAGCACCTGTATGACCATATGTTTGGTCATGGCATTTAAATTCTTGTTTTCACCATCGAAAGTAGGTTGATTGATAGTGTGAGGACGTAACAAGGGCTGGGACTCAGGTAAATAAAGCTGATTTAAGACTTCACTTTCCTTAAATGCAATTGACAACCTCACGATATGAATCAGCTCACGAATATTCCCTGACCAAGCATGGGCTTTAAACTGCTGCTCAACTTGGGCTGACCATTCCAAGATACCAAACTGGTGTAGAATTTTGTAGAAAATGTCCTGCTTATCCTGACGTAAACGTAAAGGTTCCAAATACACTTGAAAACCACAAATCCGATAATATAAATCACTACGGAATGACTGCTGTGCAATTTTCGTTTTCAGATCCTGATGGGTTGCACATAATAATTTAAATGCAGACTTAATCGGCTTACGTCCACCGACACGATAAAACTGCTGATCTTGCAAGACTCTTAAAATTTTGACCTGTAAATGCAAAGCTAAGTCACCAATTTCATCGAGAAATAATATCCCTCGATCTGCCATTTCGATGAGACCTTTTTCACCTTGTGTTTTTGCTCCAGTAAAAGCACCACCCTAATAACCAAACAGCTCCGCTTCCAACAAATGATCAGGAATCGCACCACAGTTAATAGAAATAAAAGGTAAATGAGCATCCAACTTCTGATGCAATTGCTGTGCGAAATGGTCTTTACCCGTACCTGTCTCACCCGTAATCAGTACTGGAATATCTGCTTTTAATGCTTTTAATGCCTGATCAAGCACAGGCTGTACAGCGATTTTTTCGGTTTGTGCTGTTCTATGCAAAATATGCAACTGTGCATAGAAAAATGCATGATCATGACTTTGAATAAAAAATGGATCACTCGCGTCGAACTGGTTCAAGTGCTCTGTTAAAAAGAAATCATGAATAGAACGATGTAGTAACAGCTGGATCGAACAATTGAGTAATTTCAATGCCATTTGGTTGGCTTTCACAGTTTGTCCATGATCATCCAGCACGATCATGCCAGTATAAGCATTTTCAAGTAGGTCTTTTGAGTGTTGAAAATAGAGTACTCGCTGATTCAGTCTAAGTTCAGAAAGAATTATTTTATTTTCTAAAACATAACTTTGATAGAGTAAATGCCGAAGCCAATTACTTGCCAAAAGTCCTTGTGGTGAAGTGATATCCAATGCCCCTAAAACCTCTCCTGTTCCATTAAAAATAGGCACAGAAGCACAAGAATAATTGGCAAACTCATCTAAATAATGCTGATGTCCCGTCATAATCAGCGGCTGTTTGGACAGAACACTGCATGTCGGTGCAATCGCACCAAATATAGATGGATCAATCACACGACCTGTCCTTAGAAAATGATATTGCTCATCTAAATCAGGATTATGTCGTTCAGCAATAATTTTAAGCTGTTGATTAATTAAAAAAACACTAACATCCTGTTGTCCAAATAACTGCCAAATATCATTTAAAACCACTTCAGCTAGCGCAGCAAATTTGACATCCTCACAAGACAGATGATCAACAGGAAAATCATGTAACGAGGTCAGTTTAGAAAAAGGACTTAAACCCGCTTTTTTAGATCGCTCCCATGCTTGCAGAATCGGCGAATCTCTCTCTACGATCTCAGGAAGCACCCCTGTCTTGTAAAAATTATATTTAATATTTTGCCAAGAGAATTCAGATAAACCATCCATAAGCATATCCAAAATGAATCAAATTCGTTAAATCATACCGTTGTTCATTCAAATATAAAATAATAGAAAAAAATTCTTTGTTTCATAAATTCAAATATAAAAGAAGAATACAATTAATTTAGTTATTGAACATCTAAAGGAAATATCAGTTCAACTATACCGATTCAATGCGTAGTTATGCTCTAAATTATCCCCATTCAAATATTGTCCGATTGTATTTTATTCCTTCTAAATCATAAACCTGATAAATTGAATCAAATAGCGATTGTAAATCTTCACTTTTATCCATCGCTCTGGCAGTAATAAAAATAGGACTCACCGCGCCACTATCCAAAATAGGAATATACAGTAAATGTGGAAATCGAATCGTATCTGCACTTGCTGGAATAATACAAATTCCTTCTCCGGCCGCAACCAAACCTAATGCGAGTTGGATTTCACGCAATTCACGAATATGTTTTGGCACTAAACTGTGCTCCGCAAAAATATTCATAAGCTGGGTCGAAAAATTTGGTTTTGGCGTATTTGGATAAACAAAAAGTTTTTCATCAACTAAATCTGCTAAATGAACGCCCTCCACTCGTTGAGCCAAAGGATGGCTTGAATGAGCAGCGACAACCAAATTTTCTTTACGCAATAAAACACGTTTCACCGCAGGATCACTAATTCTTAATCGACCAAATCCAACATCTATTCGTCCTTCCTTTAACGCTTGGATTTGTTCAGTGGTACTCAATTCGATTAATTGAATGTTTAAGTGTGGATGTTGTTGGCGGTAGAGATAAATAATTCTTGGTAATAAACCAAACAGTAATGAACCGACAAAACCTATCGTTAAAGTTCTTTCGATGAGACCAATTCTTTTGGTCATACTTTTGACTTCTTCCGCATTAGACAAAAGTTTAAGCGCATGCTGATAAAGGAATTGTCCTGCGGTTGTGGTTTGAAGTGGTCGACTGCCTCTCTCAAAAAGTTGCACACCTAGTTCATTTTCAAGGTTTTGAATTTGCCTACTCAATGGTGGTTGAGCAATGAAAAGCCTTTCTGCTGCTTTGGTGAAGCTTTGTTCTTCTACCACTGCGACAAAATAGCGTAGATATCTGAGTTCCATTCCTTACCTCCATACCTAATAGGTATAAAAAAATACATATTCAGTCTTAGACAGAGTTTAATCATTCTTTTAAGGTATAGGAAGAACATAAAGAACCAGTGATGGTGTGAAATGTATAAATCTGTCGAAACCATATTAGTTGATATTCCAACCATTCGTCCACACAAGCTTTCAGTGACTACGATGCAGACTCAAACTTTAGTTTTGGTCAAAGTAACAGCAGAAAATGGGGTGGTTGGTTGGGGTGAAGCCACCACGATTGGTGGGCTTAACTATGGTGAAGAAAGTCCTGAAAGTGTAAAAGCAAATATCGATACTTACTTTGCACCATTATTACTTTCAATCAAAAAATCGTTGAATGTGGCACAAACTTTGACGTTAATTCGCAAAAGTATTAATGGCAATCGATTTGCAAAATGTGCCATTCAAACAGCACTTCTTGATATTCAAGCAAAAAAATTAAACCTTCCTTTGAGTGAGGTTTTAGGTGGTCGTTTGCGTGATCGCTTGCCTGTACTTTGGACTTTAGCTTCTGGCGATACAGATAAAGATATTGCTGAAGCAAAGAAAATGATTGAGCTAAAACGCCACAATATTTTCAAGTTAAAAATTGGTTCTAATCCTCTGCAACATGATGTTGATCATGTAATTGCCATTAAAAAGGCTTTAGGTACAGAGATCAGTATTCGTGTCGATGTAAATCGTGCATGGTCAGAATTGGAATGTATCCAAGGTATTCAACAGTTACAGGATGGTGGCATTGATTTAATTGAACAACCTTGTGCAATTGAACAAACCAATGTTCTCGGACGTTTAACCCAGCGATTTGATGTCGCGATTATGGCTGATGAAGCATTAACAGGTCCTGACAGTGCTTATCGTTTAGCACAACAACATGCGGCTGATGTATTTGCCGTAAAAGTTGAACAGTCCGGCGGTCTGATTGAAGCGTGTGAAGTGGCAAAAATTGCAAAACTTGCAGGTATTGATCTTTATGGTGGCACGATGCTTGAAGGTCCGATTGGAACGATTGCCTCAGCACATGCGTTTAGCACCTTTGACAGCCTTGCATTTGGAACAGAATTGTTTGGGCCATTGTTGCTCACTGAAGATATCTTAAAAACACCTTTGCAATATGAAAATTTTGAATTGGTTGTACCTCAAGCAGCAGGTTTAGGTATTGAGATCGATGAAGACAAAATTGAGCAATTACGACGCAAAGCATAAGGAGAAAAGCATGTTATTTCAGGTTCGCATGGATGTGCATATTCCACTCGATATGCCAGTTGAGCAAGTTAATGAAATTAAAGCTGTAGAAAAGGCGTATTCACAAGATTTACAGCATCAAGGTAAATGGCGTCACATTTGGCGTATCACAGGTCAGTATTCAAACATCAGTATTTTTGATGTCGAAAGCAATGAAGAGCTGCACGACATTTTACAAGATCTTCCTCTATATCCCTACATGAATATTGAAGTGATGGCGTTGAATCGTCACCCATCATCGATTCGGGAAGATGATCATTAACGTATATGAATCTAATTGCTCTGAGATTACCAATATCCTCTCAGCGCTAGGCTAAAACAAGGAATGTAGCAAGGCAAAATCACAATAAACAATTTGGTGATTCCCCCCGCTACTAACGCTATAAGCATACTCAAGGAGAAATAGTATGAACCGTCAGGAAATCGATACGCTCGTTAAACAAATGAATGTTGATACTGCAACTGCTGCAGTTGATCAACGCGTTCAAACGATTGTGGTTCGTTTATTAGGTGATTTATTTCAAGCAATTGAAGATTTAGATATCCAACCATCGGAAGTATGGAAAGGTCTCGAATATTTTACAGATGCAGGTCAAGCCAATGAATTAGGCTTACTTGCGGCAGGTTTGGGTTTAGAACATTATTTAGATTTACATGCTGATGAAGCTGATGCTAAAGCAGGTATTTCAGGCGGTACACCACGTACGATTGAAGGTCCACTTTATGTTGCAGGCGCACCTGAATCCGTTGGTTTTGCACGTATGGACGATGGCTCTGAATCAGACAAAATCGACACATTAATTATTGAAGGTACAGTCACTGATACTGATGGTAATGTGATTGAAGGTGCTAAGGTTGAAGTTTGGCATGCGAATAGTTTAGGCAACTACTCTTTCTTCGATAAGTCTCAATCCGATTTTAATTTACGTCGTACTATTTTGGCGGATGCTGAGGGCAAATACGTAGCGCTTACCACAATGCCTGTAGGTTATGGCTGTCCACCAGAAGGCACAACCCAATTTGTACTCAACAAATTAGGTCGTCATGGTAACCGCCCTTCTCATGTCCATTATTTTGTTTCTGCACCAGGTTTCCGCAAATTAACAACTCAATTCAACATTGAGGGTGATCAATATTTATGGGATGACTTTGCTTTTGCGACCCGTGATGGCTTAGTGGCAACCGCGATTGATGTATCTGATCAAGCTGAAATTCAAGGTCGTGGTCTGGATAAACCCTTTAAACATATCACGTTCAATATCGAACTCGTGAAAGACGCTACCACAGCACCTTCAACTGAAGTAGATCGTCGTCGCGCTAGCGCATAACTCAGCTTAATAGGAACTGAGTTAGCAATAGAAACTTGTTAGCTCAGGACTTCCTTGCTTGGAAAGTCGGAGAACGGACATGCCACGAATTCCTGTAATTAATACGAGCCATCTTGATCGAATTGATGAATTACTTGTAGATAACGAAGAAACGGGCGAATACAAACTGCATCGTTCAGTATTTACTGATCAAGCCTTGTTTGATCTTGAAATGAAATACATCTTTGAAGGTAACTGGGTTTATTTAGCACATGAAAGCCAAATTCCCCAAAATAATGATTTTTACACCACCTATATCGGTCGTCAGCCAATCATTATCGCGCGTAACCGTAACGGTGAATTAAATGCAATGATCAATGCATGTTCTCATCGTGGTGCACAACTTTGCAGACATAAACGCGGTAATAAAGCGACTTATACGTGCCCTTTCCATGGTTGGACATTTAACAACTCAGGTAAATTGCTCAAAGTAAAAGATCCAAGCGATGCTGGATATTCTGATTGTTTCAACCAAGATGGTTCACATGACTTAAAAAAAGTTGCAAAGTTTGAAAACTATAAGGGTTTCTTATTTGGCAGCTTAAACCCAGATGTCCCATCTTTAGAAGAATTCTTGGGTGAAACAAGTAAAATTATCGACATGATTGTTGGTCAGTCGGAACAAGGTTTAGAAGTTTTACGTGGTTCTTCAAGCTACACCTATGAAGGAAACTGGAAGCTCACCGCTGAAAATGGTGCGGATGGCTATCACGTATCAGCCGTTCACTGGAACTATGCTGCAACGACTCAACACCGTAAAGAAGCTCAGGCAGGCGATAATATTCGTGCAATGAGTGCAGGTTCTTGGGGCAAACAAGGTGGTGGATCATACGGTTTTGAACATGGTCATATGTTGCTATGGACTCAATGGGCAAACCCAGAAGATCGACCGAATTTTCCCAAAGCAGAAGAATATACCGAGAAATTCGGGACTGCGATGTCTAAATGGATGATCGAACGCTCACGAAATCTATGCCTATATCCTAACGTTTATTTGATGGATCAATTTGGCTCTCAAATTCGGGTACTCCGTCCACTTGGCGTGAATAAAACTGAAGTCACCATTTACTGCATCGCGCCTGTTGGAGAATCGACTGAAGCTCGTGCTCGCCGTATCCGTCAATATGAAGATTTCTTCAATGCTTCTGGAATGGCGACGCCTGATGATTTGGAAGAGTTCCGCGCATGCCAAGCAGGTTATGCAGGCTTAGAACTGGAATGGAATGACATGTGTCGTGGTTCAAAACACTGGATTCATGGGCCTGATGAAGCAGCAAACGAAATTGGTCTAAAACCAAAACTCAGTGGTATTAAAACTGAAGATGAGGGCTTATATCTTGCTCAGCATCAATACTGGTTGACCTCTATGAAAAATGCAATTGCGATCGAAAAACGATTGGCAGCAGCTCAATTTCAGGGGGAAGCCGTATGAATACCGCAGCAGAAAAAGTGACCTTAGAAAATATCACTCAATTCCTCTATCAAGAAGCTCGTTTTCTCGATGATGAACAGTGGGACGATTGGCTGAATTGCTATGCAGCAGAAGCATCTTTTTGGATGCCTGCATGGGATGATGACGACAAACTCACCGAAAATCCTCAGTCTGAAATTTCATTAATTTACTACCCAGACCGCCAAGGATTGGAAGATCGCATATTTCGTATCAAAACCGAACGTTCATCAGCAACGATGCCAGATACACGGACCAGCCACAACATCTGCAATATTGAAATTGTGGAACGTAATGGTGAAACAGTCACCGTACGTTTCAACTGGAATACCTTGAGCTTCCGCTACAAAACCAACTATAGCTACTTTGGTATGTCTCGCTATGTCATTGATTTTTCAGCTGAACAACCAAAAATCCTCAGTAAATATGTGGTGTTAAAGAACGATTATATCAATCAAGTTATTGATATTTATCATCTATAGCCAGCCGCCCAGCCAAATGGATTTTTTGGTTGGGTTAGCCAGATCAAAATTTTTAAATAGGATGATTGCCATGTCTAACCATAATGTAGCACTTCAATTTGAAGATGGCGTAACGCGATTTATTACTGTCGCACAAGATGAAACTTTATCTGATGCTGCCTACCGCCAGAAGATTAATATTCCTTTGGATTGCCGAGATGGTGCATGTGGTACATGTCGAGCATTCTGTGAATCTGGTCGTTATGACATGCCAGAAGAAACCTATATTGAAGACGCTTTAACGCCTGAAGAAGCTGAACAAGGCTACATACTTGCTTGCCAATGTCGCCCAAAATCAGATGCAGTATTCAAAATTCAAGCTTCTTCTGATGTTTGCAAAACAGAAATTCATAGCTTTCAAGGTACTTTATCACGTGTCGAAAATCTTTCTGACTCCACAATTACCTTTGATATTCAACTGGATGATGGGCAGCCAGAGATTCATTTCCTTGCAGGCCAATACGTCAATGTAGGAATTCCAAATACGACTGAAACACGCTCTTATTCTTTTAGTTCAAAACCTGGCAATCGTTTAACGGGTTTCGTTGTTCGTAATGTACCGAATGGACAGATGAGCGAGTTCCTCAGTAAAAATGCAAAAGCGGGTGACAAAATGAGTTTTACTGGTCCATTTGGCAGTTTCTATCTGCGTCATGTGACTCGCCCAGTATTAATGCTCGCTGGTGGTACAGGCATTGCGCCATTTATGTCGATGCTTCAAATCCTTGAAGAAAAAGGGTCTGAGCACCCTATTCGTATGGTTTTTGGTGTAACCAATGACTTTGATTTAGTCGCTCTTGAAAAGTTAGAAGAACTTCAAAATAAATACTCGTGGTTTGAGTATCGTACTGTCGTCGCAAACCCAGACAGTCAACATGAACGTAAAGGTTATGTCACAGGTCATATTGAAAATGACTGGTTGAATCATGGTGATGTCGACATTTACTTATGTGGCCCAGTACCAATGGTTGAAGCTGTTCGTGGTTGGTTAGATCAAGAAGGCATTAAACCTGCCAATTTCTTATTTGAAAAATTCTCAGCGAATTAATTAAATTGGAGGTGAGCATGATTTTTCCAGATAGATTCAAAGACAAAATAGTGATTGTTACAGGTGCGGCACAAGGGATTGGTCGCGGTGTTGCACTTAGAATTGCTGCTGAAAATGGACAAGTGATTTTAGCTGATCGTTCAGATTTGGTGGATGAAGTTGCTCATGAAATTATGCGTTCAGGTGGCGTGGCGATCACAGTCAAAACAGATTTGGAAACTTTTGTTGGCGCCCAGACCGTTGTAAATCAAGCAATTGAGCATTTCGGTCGTGTTGATGTTCTGATTAACAATGTCGGTGGCGCAATTTGGATGAAGCCCTATGATGCTTTTAGTGAAGAAGAAATCATTAAAGAAATCAATCGCTCATTGTTTCCAACTTTATGGTGTTGCCGTGCTGTATTGCCAGAAATGTTGAAGGAAAAAAGCGGTGTCATCGTAAATGTCTCTTCTATTGCAACGCGTGGTATCAACCGAATTCCTTATTCAGCAGCAAAAGGGGGTGTCAATGCGCTTACTGCATCCCTTGCATTTGAGCACGCGAAAGATGGAATTCGTGTAAACGCGATTGCAACAGGTGGAACAGATGCTCCACCACGTAAAGTGCCTCGTAATTCAACTCCACTGACCGAAGATGAAAAAGTTTGGATGCAACAGGTTGTAGATCAAACCAAAGAACGAAGTCTGATGGGACGTTATGGCACGATTGATGAACAAGTCAACGCCATTGTTTTTCTTGCATCAGATGAATCGTCTTATATGACTGGAAGTGTCATTGCAGTGGGTGGTGGTGATCAGGGCTAATTCTGATCTAAACAGCAGGAAATCTTGCAAGGAGGCACTATGACAACCCTGTTGAAGAATTTAAAGGATGATTGGTCTATTTCCGCAACGATCGCTGGATTTTTAGCGGTTCTGATCTCATATTCTGGTCCGCTTATTATCTTTTTCCAAGCAGCACAAAAAGCCAATATCTCTACAGAAATGATGATTTCATGGATTTGGGGAATTTCGATTGGGGCAGCAGTTGCAGGCATCTACCTTTCGATTCGTTATAAAACACCTGTTATTACAGCTTGGTCTGCACCCGGTACAGCCCTTCTCGTGACCTTATTCCCCAATATCAGTTTGAATGAAGTTGTTGCTGCTTATATTACCACCGCCATCGTTATTTTTATTGTTGGGGTTACAGGCTATTTCGATAAATTGTTGAAATGGATTCCTCAAGGGATCGCAGCAGGCATGATGGCAGGGATTTTATTTCAGTTTGGGCTCGGATTATTTGTAGCAACTGATTCCATGCCTTTGATCGTTTTCAGCATGTTGCTTTGTTATATATTAGCAAAACGATATTCACCTCGTTACACCATGCTTTGGGTATTGCTATGTGGTGTTTCACTCAGTTTATTCTTGGGAAAAATGAATCCTGTTGAAATGCAGTTTAACTTTGCTATCCCCCATTTTATTTTTCCTGAATGGACTTGGCACTCTACATTCAACTTGGCTTTACCTTTAATTCTCGTGAGTTTAACAGGGCAATTCTTGCCGGGTATGGCCATTATGAAATTAAGTGGTTATGACACTCCTGCTAAACCGATTATTACAGCATCAAGTATTACCTCACTTGCAGTCGCTTGTGTAGGTGGAATTACGATTGTACTTGCTGCAATTACTGCTGCTTTATGTATGGGTAAAGACGCCCATGAACTCCAAGAGAAGCGTTATATCGCAGGTGTTGCCAACGGTATTTTCTATATTTTAGGTGGCTTATTTGCTGGCAGTATTGTCACGCTCTTTAGCCTTCTTCCCAAAGAACTCATCGCAGCTTTAGCAGGATTAGCCCTGCTTGGGGCGATCGGGACAAATGTCATGATTGCGATGAAAGATGATAATCAGCGTGATGCAGCATTAATCACATTTCTTGCAACGGTTTCAGGAATGCACTTTTTAGGGCTGAGCTCAGTTTTTTGGGGCATCTGTATCGGTGTTATTGCTCAAATTCTCTTAAATCCTCATGCTCACCCAAATACTGTAATGACCCAGTCATCTTCTGAAAAACAGATCAGAAAGACTTGATTGTAGGATGAATTTATTATGATCGACAAATCACAAGCTTCACTGGTTGAAGCACTCTCCCAAATCCAAAATGGCTCAACCATCATGATTGGTGGCTTCGGAACTGCAGGACAACCCGCAGAACTCATCGATGGTCTGATTGAACTCGGTATCAAAGACCTTGTTATTGTGAATAACAATGCAGGCAATGGTGACTATGGTCTTGCCAAACTCCTAAAAACAGGTGCAGTCCGTAAAATCATATGTTCTTTCCCTCGTCAATCTGATTCATGGGTGTTCGATGAACTTTACCATGCAGGCAAGATTGAATTAGAACTCGTGCCACAAGGCAATCTCGCTTGCCGTATCCAAGCCGCAGGTATGGGCTTAGGTGCTGTATTTACGCCGACAGGCTTTGGAACATTATTGGCAGAAGGCAAAGAAACCCGTCATATCGAGGGGAAAGACTATGTGCTTGAATACCCAATTAAGGCTGACTTTGCCTTGATCAAAGCCTACAAAGGCGATCGTTGGGGCAATCTGGTTTTCAATAAATCGGCACGTAACTTTGGACCTATTATGGCGATGGCTGCTGATGTCACGATTGCTCAAGTTTCTGAAGTGGTTGAACTCGGTCAGCTTGATCCTGAACACATTATTACCCCAGGGATTTTTGTTCAGCATGTGGTTGCTGTTGAAGCAGCATCACCTGTCACTGCGCAATAAGGAGAATAACAATGAGCTATCAAAAACTCAGCCGTGACCAAATTGCAGAACGTGTTGCACAAGATATTCCTGATGGTGCCTATGTCAATTTAGGCATTGGTTTACCCACCAAGATTTCGAACTACTTACCTGCGGATAAAGATGTCTTTCTACATTCTGAAAATGGTTTATTGGCATTTGGCCCAGCACCAGCCAAAGGTGAAGAAGACCCTGAACTGATTAATGCAGGTAAAGAATATGTGACCATGCTCACAGGTGGAAGCTTTTTCCATCACGGTGATTCCTTTGCCATGATGCGTGGTGGTCATTTAGATATTGCAGTTTTAGGCGCTTTCCAAGTCGCAGCCAACGGTGACCTTGCCAATTGGCATACAGGTGCTGCCGATGCGATTCCTGCTGTGGGTGGTGCAATGGATTTGGCCGTGGGTGCAAAGAAAGTCTTTATCACCACCGACCATGTCACCAAACAAGGCGAACCAAAGATTGTTGAAGCGCTTTCTTATCCAGCAACCGGTTTGAAATGTGTCGATCGTATCTATACCGATCTGTGTGTGATTGATGTGACCAAAGACGGTTTAACAGTGATTGAGAAAGTAGATGGTCTGAGTTTTGAAGAACTACAGGCGTTGACGGGTGCTCAATTGATTGATGCGACACAAGGATAATGAATCTCCCCTAACCCCTCTTTAAAAAGAGGGGAACTCCTCCCTTTATTAAAGGGAGGTTGGGAGGGATTTTAGATAAAGGGAAAAATATGAAAAACGCTTATATCATTGATGCGATTCGCACTCCATTCGGACGTTATGCAGGTGGTTTAGCCCCTGTACGTGCGGATGACCTTGGGGCAGTTCCGATTCAAGCCTTAATACAACGAAATCCAACCGTGGATTGGCAACAAGTGGATGATGTGATCTATGGTTGTGCCAATCAAGCAGGTGAAGACAATCGTAATGTCGGTCGTATGTCCGCTCTACTCGCAGGCTTGCCATATCAAGTCCCTGCAACCACAGTGAACCGTCTTTGTGGTTCATCCTTAGATGCGATTGCGATGGCAGCGCGTGCGATTAAAGCAGGTGAAGCAAATCTGATCATTGCAGGTGGTGTCGAGAGTATGAGCCGTGCGCCCTATGTCATGGGTAAGTCTGACAGTGCTTTTGGTCGTAGCCAAAAAATTGAAGACACCACCATGGGTTGGCGTTTTATCAATCCAAAGCTGAAAGAACTGTATGGTGTAGAGACCATGCCACAGACTGCGGAGAACGTGGCAGAGCAATTTAATATCAATCGTATTGATCAAGACCAGTTTGCCTTGGTGAGCCAACAACGGACAGCAGCAGCGCAAGCCAAAGGCTTTTTTAAACACGAAATCGTTGCTGTCAGCATTCCACAACATAAAGGTGACGCGATCGTTGTAGATACGGATGAACATCCACGTGCATCCACCACCATTGAAGCATTAACGAAACTCAAAGGTGTTGTGAAGGCAGAAGGTACGGTCACAGCAGGCAATGCCTCAGGCATTAACGATGGTGCGGCAGCGCTATTGATCGCTTCAGATGAAGCAGTTGCTCAATACCAACTGAAGCCACGTGCCAAAATTATTGCGGCAACCACGGTGGGTGTTGAACCACGCATTATGGGTTTTGCACCTGCGCCTGCAATCAAAAAGTTACTGAAACA
>NZ_KB894360.1 GCF_000374425.1 Acinetobacter tjernbergiae DSM 14971 = CIP 107465
TAAAGAATCAAGGTATTGATTTAATTACGTATCATCGAAAGAACATGCGGACTGCTCAACTCTGTACACAAGATGAATATCACTTAAAACAACGTAATAAGATAGAAACGTTATTTAGCTTATTGAAAGGACAATACAATTTAGTGACGAGTAAGGCACGTAGTATTCATGGATTTCTAAGTGGGATTTACGCATCGTTATGTGCATATCGATTAACCCAACGAAATAAGCCAAAAATTCAAATTATGGAATCAGTGGCTTAAACAGGATTCGGGTTATGTAATAAATATATCGCAACCAAAGATCAGCTGTAATATACAAACTTATTAAAAATCTCCTCTAACCTAACAGGAGCTGACAATTTCCTGTGATGCATAGTAAATAATTTTCTCAGATATAGCTAAGTTGATTTGTGGTTTAGAAACTCTACGCAATCTAGCCACTCTGGATAAGTTTCAAATAATTCTGGTCTATGAAAGTCTCTTGGCACAAGCAACACAAGCGATTACAGTGATCGTAACTCCAAACATGGCAAGACTCACTTGTTCTTGTAGGAAAACAGCAGCAATCATTAATCCAAATAGCGGTTGTAATAGTTGTAATTGCCCTACTGCCGCGATCCCCCCTTGTGCTAGACCTTTGTACCAAAAAAAGAAACCTATGAGCATACTAAATATAGAAACATAGGCTAATCCAAGTTTTGCAGAGACTGAAATTTGATCAAAATTCGCAGGCATATAAACATATGAAAGCGGAAGCATGACTGGTAAAGTTAAAATAAGCGCCCAACAAATGACTTGCCATCCGCCGAGATGCTTAGATAATTTTCCACCTTCAGCATAACCAAAACCACAAAGTGATATTGCAATTAGCATAAAAATATCACCATAGTTAAATAGCCAAGTTTCGGTTTGAATTAACATATAACCAAAAACTAACGAAGCACCCAAGATCGCAAATAACCAGAACAATAAATTTGGTCTTTCCTCACCACGCAACACACTAAAAAGTGCCGTTGATAAGGGTAATAAACCAACAAAAACAATCGTATGGGCAGCACTAACATATTGCAGTGCTAAAGCGGTGAATAGCGGAAATCCAACCACTACACCGATTGCGACATAAAATAATGGCAACCAATCTTTTCTTTCGGGTAATTTTTGTCGAGATAATAAAATGAGAACCAAACCTAATAGCCCTGCAATTGCAGCTCTTGCAGCAGTTAAAAAAGTAGGGCTAAAATCAATCACCGCCACTCGTGTTGCTGGCAAAGAACCCGCAAAAATTACAACACCAATCAGCCCATTTGCCCAACCACTGTTTAAAGGTTTCATTTATTTTCTCCAAATCTATCTGGAGAATCTAATCTGTGATATGGTACATAAACCATACACAGTACAGTACAATTTCAAATAACCGTACTGGTATAAATAACATTACAGTTAAGGTAAACAAATGAAAACAACCAAAATTGATTTTGTTATACAACACATTAATGCTCAAATTAAAACTCGTTCATTGCTGCCCGGTTCTCGACTCCCTTCTGTACGTGCTTTGGCTAGGCAACTAAACTTATCTATTTCCACCATTGTCGAAGCCTATGAACGGCTTGCAGCACAAGGTTTAATTGAAGCAAAAACAGGTTCAGGTTTTTTTATTGCGGGCCCTATTGCACCTTTATCCATCTCAGAAATTCATCCTAAAATTAATCGAAACATTGATCCTTTATGGATATCAAGACAAGGATTGGAAGCAAAATCCGATGTTTTAAAGCCTGGATGTGGTTGGTTACCTGCCGATTGGATGCCACATGAAAATATACGTAAAGCAATTCGAAAAATTTCCAAAGTCAACTCCAATATTTTGACCGATTACGCTACACCACTTGGTCTTCTAGCCTTGCGTGAGTTACTTTCTCGTAGAATTCTAAGCAAAGGTATTGAAACTATTCCCAATCAAATCTTGCTGACTGATTCTGGTACGCAAGCAATTGATCTCATCTGCCGCTATTTTTTAAAACCAAATGATGTCGTATTGGTGGATGACCCATGTTATTTTAACTTTCACGCTTTGCTTAAAGTCCATCAAGTTCAAATTATTGGCATCCCTTATACACAAAATGGACCTGATCTAGCCGCATTTTCTACTGCCATTCAAAATCATAACCCACGTTTATACATTACCAATTCAGGTATCCATAATCCAACAGGAGCCATATTAACAGCAGCAACAGCTTATCAAGTTCTTAAACTTGTTGAGCAATCTAATTTAATTGTGATTGAAGATGATATTTTTGCCGATTTAGAGTTACACACTGCCCCACGACTTGCTGCACTTGATGGTTTATCACGAGTGATTCATATTGGGAGTTTTTCTAAAACCCTATCGGGTTCAGTTCGAACAGGTTACATCGCAACAAAACATGAATGGATTGAAGACTTAACTGACATAAAAATTGCGACCAGTTTTGGTGGTAATCACTTATCTGCTGAAATTTTATTTTCAACATTAACGGATGGAAACTATCGTAAACATTTAGAAGAATTAAAAATTCGCCTAGCTAAAGCAATGGATTCAACCATAAAACAATTAGAGCAACTCAATATAAAACCTTGGCTTAAGCCCCAAGCAGGATTATTTCTATGGGGCGAATTACCTAAACATTTAGATACCGCTTCTATTGCTCAAACTTGTCTGGAAAATGGTGTGATTTTAGCACCAGGAAACTCATTCAGCCAAAGTCAAAATTTTAAGAATTTTATTCGGTTTAATGTCGCACAATGCATCAACCCTCAAGTTTTTGCCGTTCTATCTCATGCTATTCAACAAGAACAAGAACGGCAGAATTGATTAAATCATGCACTTTTTTGTTTTTGCTCAATGAATGCGAAGTAACCAATGCCTGCTGTTACACGAACATCTTTTACCTTAATCGGCTCATCACATTCGGAGCAAACAACTTTAGGACTCAGTTTATTACCACAAGTTTTATGGGTAAATTCAAGGGGTTTTCCAAGTCCCTTATCCATCCATTTATCAGCCCACTGTACCATAGTCAAAATAAGTGGATAAAGATCTAAACCTTTATCTGTGAGTTGATATTCAAACCGTTCTTGACGTTCCACATAAGGTACTTTAATTAAAATACCATGTTCAACCAATCGTTTTAAACGCTCTGAAAGTACATGACGTGTTAGCCCCAAGCTACGCTGAAAATCATCAAAACGGCGTATTCCCATAAAGGCGTTACGTAAAATTAGCATTGTCCAACGATCACCAAGTACAGAAAGTGTTCTCGCAACTGAACATGGCTGATCGCCAATTTCTTCCCATTTCATTATTATCACCTGATCATTTTTTAGAACTTAAAAAGGCATGTCTTCCATGCCTTGAACCGTTATGTTTAGAAACTAAACAATATAAAATATACACTAAACTACCTGATCAATAAGATGCAATATTGGCACTTGGCTAAATGTGACAAAAATAACTAATTTTACATAAATGCAATCAATAATTTAATTGTTAATAAAGATACCAGAAACTTCTTGTCCTGCATTTAGCGGAATATTCGCAGGAATACGAACTAAGCAGTTAGCTTGCATTAAATTACTCAACATATGCGATTGTTGCTTTGCTAGACTTTGTAACTTGAGCTGACCTTGCTCAAAATAAGCATGCATTCTTAAAAAACGTTCGCGTGCATCAGATTTAAGTTCATGCGTGAGTATGGCACTAAACCATTGCACCGCTTGACGTTGATTTTGCAAAGCATCCAACAAAACTTTGCCATAAATCTGCATCGACACATAAACAGCAGCAGGATTTCCCGGCAAACCAAGTAAATAACAGTGATGATCTTGTTCTGGTGATTGGTATGCTGCAAAGAATAATGGCTTACCCGGTTTTTGTTTCACTTTCCAGAAAACTTGCTCAAAACCAGTTTCAAAGGCACATGGGCGAACAAAGTCATAATCACCCACTGAAACACCGCCAGTCGTAATAATCACATCATATGTATACTTTAATAGCTCAAAGCATGCCGTGACCTGTGCTGCCTCATCTACAATATGTAGGATTTCAACATCTATGCCATAATCTTTGAACCATGCTTTTAACAAGGGTCCATTGGCATCGAATACTTTGCCTGCTTGCAAATCTTCTGGGCTTTCAGCAACCTCATCACCCGTAATCACAA
The DNA here is from genome assembly GCF_000374425.1 of Acinetobacter tjernbergiae DSM 14971 = CIP 107465. GTDB lineage: Bacteria > Pseudomonadota > Gammaproteobacteria > Pseudomonadales > Moraxellaceae > Acinetobacter > Acinetobacter tjernbergiae. The sequence continues at coordinate 4,199 of NZ_KB894360.1, forward strand.
CTGCAACTTTGGGTTGTTGGAACACCTCTATACGTTGTACACCGGCCATACTTAAAGCAGCAAGCGCACCAATATTGATGCTCTGACCAACATCAGCAAGCTGTTGACCTTGTTGTACTTCTTCGCCTGTAAATCGAATATCAGCATGTGGCTTGATTTGTTCAAGCAATCGAATTTTGTCAGACTCAACCTGAACGATCTCTTGTCGAGCAACATGTGTGGTGCCTTCAGGAATTTTGCCACCCGTAAAAATACGAATCGCCTGCCCATCAGCCAATTGATAATCGAGTTCACTGCCTGCTTTGATCTCACCGATCACTTCAAAACAAACATCTTGAAGCTGTGTAAGTGAGCGCTTAATCGCATAACCATCTACCGCACTTTGAGAAAAGCTCGGTAGATTGACCTCAGAATAGATCGCTGTGGCTAGATAACGATTCAAACCTTGCGCTAAAGCCAAGACTTCAGTCTTCAATGCTTTGGGCTGAGTTCGAATGAGTTCGAGTGCCTCATCAATACTCATTAAGCCTTTTTCAGCACCACATCCTGACATTATTCATATCCTCCTGGATGAGGTAAGTCACGACACACATCAAAGATATGGACTAAAGCAGGCAAAAGAGCCGCCATTGATTCGCTCGCACCACCACGGCTACCCGGCAGTGTGACCACTAAGGAACGATCAATAAAACCAGCTACGCCACGAGACATCGCAGCATACGGTGTGCGTTTTTGACCAAAAGCACGTGCTGCTTCCATTAAACCATCGAGTTTTCGTTCAAGAAGTGGTTCAAGTGTATCTACTGTAATATCACGCTTACCAATGCCCGTACCCCCAACCGTCATGATACATGCATAAGATTTAGTTAACTCTAAAACCAAATCTTTCAACTGATCAGATTCATCTGGCAAAATTTGATAGTGAATTGGATCAAAACCAGCTTCAGTTAAAGTCTCAACCACGGACTTACCTGCGGTATCAGGTTTACGTCCTGCTGCAACGGTATCCGAGAGTACAATCACTGCCGCAGAAACAGGCTGACGTAAAGTCCGTTTGAAATGTGACTTACCGCCCTTTTTCTTGAGCAATTTACATTGGTCTAAGCACAATTCATCAGGTTCACAATGTGGCTTCAACATATCGTAAATGGTTAGACCTGCAAGACTTGCAGCTGTTAAGGCTTCCATTTCTACGCCCGTTGGCCCAATGGTCTCAACAGTCGTCAGGATCACAACATGATCATGCTGTAAATCATATTCAACATCAGCACGGTAAATCGGTAAAGGATGGCAAAGAGGAATCAGTTCATCTGTGCGTTTTGCTGCCAAAATACCTGCAATACGTGCAGTTTTTAAGGCATCACCTTTTTCGGTATTTCCATCACGGAGTAACTGAATACAATGTGGTGGTGCATACAAAATTGCTTGTGCTTCTGCAACACGATAACTTTCGGGTTTCATCCCAACATTTTTCATTTTAACTTCCTAAGACTTTATTCGTGTGTATGTTCATGTGCACAATGTTCGTGATGATGATGCTCATGTTTATGGACATGAATTTCAGTTTCGGCAGTATCCTTACGAATACAGCAACCTTCCACATATTGACTAGTACCATCCATAAAGAACTCTTCTTTCCAAATCGGTACTTCATGTTTTACACGCTCAACGGCTTCTTCACAGGCTTGAAAAGCTTCACGGCGGTGGGCAGCATACGCAATTGCAATAATTGCCGTTTCACTGACATCTAAATATCCAATCCGATGCATCACACGCACATAAGAGACTTGATACTTATCCTTAATTTGCTGTTCGATTTCACGAATCATTTTTTCAGCAACAGGCGTATACGAGGTGTATTTTAAAGCCTTCACCGCTTTGCCTTCATGATGATTGCGGACTGTACCAATAAAAATATCAATACCACCGCATTCAGGAAAAGATTGTATCGGATCAAAACAATCTAGGCTTAAAGCCTGATCTTGAACTCTCGCAAATTCACGCATACTTATCCTCCAGCGACAGGTGATAGCAGTACCAAAGTACATGAACAATTTAAGGGGCTTTGACGCGTCACAATGTCCTCACCAATGGCACAAGCACATTTTTCCATGGCTTTTGTTGCCTCTGGATACAGTGCCACAATATGTGTCAATACATCTGCGACCACTCGATCTTCTGCAAACTCAAAAGTAAGCCCTTTGGGTAACAATCTTTCTATAGCACCAAAAGCTTCTATTTTTATTTCAAGGGTTTGCATATCTTCTCCAGACCACTTTTCCAAAACTAACCACCCAGCATATGCATACTGATTTTACGTGCTTGCTGATGTTGTATTGCATGATAACCTTTAGCTTTATGCCAAATATACGGTTTAATGTGTTGTTCAAGCTGTTGAAATTCAAACTGTCCACATTCTGCTTTTTGTTTGACCACAGCGTGCAAATAAGGCTTTATATTCAAACCTTGTTGTGCAAATAGACAATTATATAATTCACCCTGTGCAGTGAGTCGAATTCGATCACAATCCCCACAAAATGAATGTGTTATCGTTGAAATAATACCAATACAATATTGCCCATCGAGCTGATACTGCCGCGCAGGCTCATGCTGTTGTTGTAAGACCTGAATTTGATAATGCGCTTTTAGCTGTGCCAAGATTTCAGCCTCACTGACAACCGCCTGATCTGTCCAATGTTGATCACCATCCAAAGGCATAAACTCAATGAAACGCAATGGGATCTGCTGTTGCTTAGCCCATTTCACCATCGGTACAATTTGGTCGTCATTTTGATCTTTCATCAACACACAATTAATTTTGAATGGAAGACTAACTTTTTGGGCTGCTTCGATGCCTTTTAAGACAGGCGCAAGATCTTTTTTAGTGAGCTTTTTGAACTGATCAGCATCTAGACTATCAAGGCTAATATTTAAATCATCCAAGCCTGCATGTTTAAGTTGTTCAGCATACTTTGCCAAATAATGTCCATTGGTGGTCATCGAAATCCGCTTTAATCCTATCGCACGTAGACTTTGCAAATCTCTAATAAAATGAACCACGCCCTGACGCATTAAAGGTTCTCCCCCCGTAATGCGAATATTTTCGATCCCTTGTTGAACCATATAACGGCAAAAAATCAACAAAGCTTCAAAACTAAGTAAATCTTGCTTTTTCATCCATTCAGGATGTTCAGGCATACAATACGTGCATTTGAAATTGCAACGATCTGTTACGGAAATCCGTAACTTACGTTTAATACGACCATACTGATCCTGCAAGATCGGGCTGTTCGTAGATATATCATGCTTCATCATTTGCACTCATATTGTGAAACTTCTCACTGCACTTAGCACAAGTTTTGTGCATCCTTGTTGAACTAATCTACAGTGAATTATTTTTACTACAGCAATATCTATTCCAATCTTCGACCATATTTGATTGCAATGTGAATTATTTATTCAAACAAGATATGATTTCAACCATTAAACTAGAATACCGTATAGCTCCCTTATTTTCACCAAAGAAACAATGCACCATTTTCAATCAATTTAATCAAAAATGATGCAATTCAGTGCATTTCTCAATTAAATCATTTAAGCATCCAAGCGTTCTAAACGCACAGGTACATACTTATGATATGGTGTCTTAGACAAAGGATCACAATGCTGAGTTGACGTTAATCGGTTTAATTCTGGACCAATCGGTTCACCACCACGATAACGCAAGCCATAACCATGTGGCAATGATACAACCCCCTTACGCATTCCTTCATCAAGCTCAACGACAACCAAAATTTTCCCATGCTCAGAAATACATTGTAAGGTCTGCCCCGTTTCCACAGCAAATTCAGATGCATCTTCTGGATTCATTCTTAAACGCCCTTCTGCATCAACTTTACGCCAAGCAGGATCACGATAAATTTGGTTGGCATTATAGCTACGGCGCTCACCAGCAAATAATATAAATGGATAATCATCTGTTGGTACTAAGGGTTGTTGTTTGAGTTGAGATAATTCAACAAACATTTCTGGAATCGCCAAACGGATTTTTTTATCTTTATATGCAATCAACTGCCATACATCCGCATATTCATGCTGCGATAACACCACACCTGAACGTTGTTGCAAGATTGCTTGAAATAATTTAACGCCTAGATTCAAACGATTGCCTTGGTATCCAGCTTGCTTAACTGCCTGATAATGCTGAGCGGCATATTGCATACATAATGGTAATAACAAGGCTGTCGCAGCCGCATCATTCGGCAAAGTCTTTCCTAATGTGCGATATACAATTGATGCAGCAAAAGGAATTAACTTTTTATTTTTAGCAAAACTGACACCAAGCGCACCGAAATAAGCAAGATAAGCAGTCTTAGCTGAATCTTTTTCTGCAATTTTACTCAAAATAGGAAATTGTTGAGGTATCACGTTCATTGCTTCAAGCAAGCGCGTATAAATTTCTGCTTCACTCAAGGTATTGCCCTGAGCTTTAAATAATGGGTGACGTAAATGGAAACCATTTTTAGGGAACTCTAAATTGAAACCCGTAAATTCCCATTTTTCAAACTGACTATGCGCAGGCAAAATATAATCAGCAAAACGAGCTGTCTCGGTCATTGCCACATCAACAACGACCAATAGATCCAATGATTTGAATGCTTGCTCATACGCAGCCGTGTCTGGATAGGTCAATAAAGGGTTACAACTATCCACAAAAACGGCACGAACTCGTTTTTCTCCAGCTTTGAGAATCTCATCGGGCAAAATATTAGGTGGAAAGAAGCCTGAAATTGGGAACATTTTATGATGAACAGTACGGCGATATTTAGGATTGCGCTCATCCGTATGAGTCAAAATCGGAATAAACATGGTATGTAAATTATTAGTGCCTTGCTGACCGAAGTGCCCTGCCAATAAATATAGAAGCTTCTCTAAATAACCATTTAAAGTTGTATTTAAAGTATGTTGAATACCCAAATCAATACGAACACAGCCCCGCTTTGCTTTAGCAAAGTCACGTACAATTTGATAGATTTGTTCAACCGAAACGTCTGCTTTTTGGATATATTCTTCTATAGGAATAGCGAGAAAAGCCTGCTTAACCTCATCAAAACCATGTGTATGCTTTTGGATAAACTGCTGATCATAGAGGTTCTCACGTAACATGATCGCAATCATTGCCGACATGAGATAAGCATCCGTTCCAGGTTTCAATTGCACATGAATATCCGCCTGTTTCGCAGTTTCCGTTACACGCGGATCAAAAACCACCATGGTACGATTTGGGTCTTTTTTGATGTGTTTTAGCGTATCTCGTGCATTGGGAATACCATGAGCTTGAAATGGGTTAGTTCCAATAAATAAGACATAATCAGCATACTCAACATCTTCTGTGGTATGACAGGCTTGACTACCAAACAAGCGCCCATTGACCCAAAAATCACCTGTTTTTTCTTGAGCCAGCGAGTTATAAGCATAAAAACTTTTCATGGCATACAGGAGCTGACGCCCATAGGCTGCGCCTAAATGATTACCCTGACCACCGCCACCTACCGAAGCAAATGCCGTTCCACCAAAAGTATCACGAATATGTACCAGTTGATCTGCAATTTCCTGAATGGCTTGCGCCCAACTGATTTCTTTAAATGAACCATCTGCTTGACGTTTTAACGGTGCAGTCAAACGATCTGCATGCTTTTGATAATGTTGCAAACGTGCTGCTTTTTGGCAAATATAACCTTGAGAAAATGGATGCTGATCATCCCCCTTAATTTTCTTGAATTGATTATCTTCAATTTCAACACTTAAGCCACAATTCCGTGAACATAAAATACAAGCTGTGACGTCATTTCGATTACTGAAAGAGATTTCTTGTTTACTCATTTTCTCTTACCCTTTTAGCGAGGTTCGTTTTACCAGCGGTCTATCGCTGAGGTTCAATCCGTTTAAATATGAATCAATTAATGTACTATTTTTCCACAAAGGCACGTTCAATCACATAATCACCAGGCGCATGGCTCGTACCTTCCACAAAACCTTTTTCTTTTAAAATTTCGACTAGATCCTTGAGCATACTCGGACTACCACAAATCATCACACGGTCTGTCTCAGGATTTAATTCTTTCAAATCAATATCTCTAAACATCTTTTTAGACCGAATCAAATCCGTCAATCGCCCCATTTGGTGAAATTCTTCTCGTGTCACGGTTGGATAATAAATTAACTGATTTTGTACCATCTCACCTAAATATTCATGTGATGGTAAACCTTGATCAATATAATCCTTATAGCCCAGCTCACTCACCCAACGCACACCATGCGTTAAAATAATCTTTTCAAAATGATCATAAAACTCAGGATCTCGAATAACACTCATAAAAGGTGCTAAGCCTGTCCCCGTTGAAAGTAAATATAGATTCTTACCTGGTTTTAGATGATCCAAGATCAATGATCCTGTCGGCTTTTTGCTCACTAACAACTGATCACCAATTTTCAGATGCTGCAAATGTGAAGTCAGTGGTCCATCAGGAACTTTAATACTATAAAATTCGAGGTGGTCTTCATAATTTGCACTCACCACAGAATAAGCACGCATTAGAGGTTTGCCCTCTATTTCTAAGCCAATCATCACAAATTGACCTGACTTGAACCGTAAACTATCAGATCTGCTCGTCTTGAAACTAAATAAAGTATCATTCCAATGATGAACACTCTGAACTGTTTCGACCTGAAATGCTGACATGTTCTAACTCCCCTAAATTCCACTTATTCGCTTAAGCGCCATTTCTGTCTAATTGGCTAATTTTGCCTTTAATTCCTTGCCATTGTTGATGGTCTGCTAAGGCATCTTGTTTGACTGTGATTCTTTTCCAATTTTCATTTGCTGCAAGTTCTGCATTTAATTCAATGAATTCTTTTTGATCCACAGGCACTTCATCTTCAGCACGAATTGCATCCACAGGACATTCAGGTTCACATAATGCACAGTCGATACATTCATCTGGATTAATCACTAAAAAATTAGGACCTTCATAAAAACAATCTACAGGACAAACAGAAACACAATCTGTGTGCTTACATTGGATACAATCTTCAAGTACAACAAAAGTCATCACATGCCCCCTCAATATAAATTAGTTCCTAATTAGAACTTATTTTTCAATTTTTGGATAGCACTACAAAATTTATTTTATGACTTATTATTCATTTTACTTTATTTACATCAGACAAAAAATGAACAAAATTCAAAGATACTATTGCTGATTTAAATATCAGTAGAACTGAGTTCTGATCAATGATACAAAAAACACGTCAATCAAAAAATGCGAGCGGTTAAATTTCAAATATAGAAAAACATAAAATATTTTTTATTAATCAAAAAATTAAAACACCATTATCAACATTAATATATTTCTAAAGAACTGCCTAATACTATTTACCTAAATAAAAGCAAAATTTGAAATAAGGTCAACGCTCAAAGTGAGTGAATCGCATCTTGATCTAAAATCAGTAGAAAATATGCTAGCGCATACAAAAACAAAATATTAATTCCAATTAAGAACTAAATTGTTACAAAATTTACGATGAAAACTATACATTCATACCCTTTTCAATTAATATTTTTATAATATTCATTCTATTTTGATACAGGATTTGTGAGTTACATGAAAATCTCTGATGTTGGCAATCAACCTTGTTCTGTTGCACGAACTTTATCAGTGATCGGTGATACTTGGTCAATGATGATTATTCGTAATGCGTTCTTAGGCATTCGTCGATTTGATGATTTTCATAAAAATCTTGGCGTAACTCGCCATGTTTTGACAGATCGACTGAATACATTGGTCAATGAAGGCATTTTGCATAAAGTACCTTATACCGAGACCCAAAAACGCTTTGAATATCGTTTAACAGAGAAAGGTTTAGCACTTTATCCAATTATTATGAGTATTGTTCACTGGGGGGATACTTTTATGGATAAAGGACTTGGCGCACCTCTCGATTATGTGCATGAAACTTGCGGACATGCATTCCATCCAGTCATGGTTTGTTCTGAATGTTCCGAACCGCTTTCGCCTAAGCAAGTGAATGTAAAGGTTGGAAAAGGCTTATATGCTTATCACTCTCAAACCAAAACAGTTTAATCGTTAAATCATTTATCTAAACGTAAATTAGAACTTGGTGTTTTAATTGGTAACAAACATCTGCCTAAAAGCTTTCATTTGTTTATATTGCTGCAATTCATCTAAAGAATTAATACTATGACAAAATAAGCTTTGTTTTTGGAATGCAGCACTTTGTGCGTACAATTGCTTAAAACACTCACGCAAACTCAATTTATCTGCCTGTATTTGCTGTTGTAAAATAGGCAAACTTTCCCGCTTCAACAAACAAAATGGATATAGCGCATCTCCATTAATGGCAACATAGGCAACTTGTGCTTGTGGGTTCTTTTGTAGCGCACGATGCAACTTCGCCAATACCTGATTTGGAATATAGGTCACATCACAAGGGATAAACAAAGCATAATCCGATTGTAAATATGACCAAGCACTTTTCATTCCCATTAATGGTCCTAAAAAGCCTGTTTGCTCATCTGAATAACACTGAATATCTGGTTCAATTTGTTTATAGATCGAGCTATCACGATGACTATTTACCCAAATATTTTGCACTTCTGGTTTAAATCTTTGGCAAATTTTAGAAAGTTGAATTTGATCATCAAACTGCTGTAATAGCTTATTCATGCCGTTCATGCGGCGTGCTTGACCTCCCGCCAAGATCACAAGATCTGTAGCGGGAATTTCTATATTCATGCTTCTGCCTCCAACTGACACGTTTTAATCAGACCACGAATTTCTGGTAAACAAGAACCACAATTCCCACCTGCTTTTAAACATGCAGTCACTTGTTTTTCATGGGTAATATTTTGCGTTTTAATCGCTTCAATAATTTTGTTCTTGCCGACTTTAAAACAGCTACACACCAATGGGCCATCGTTATTTGCAGCAGCCATCGGCATACCTGCCAACAATGCTTTACGGTGCAAGGCACTTAAGCGTTCACGCTTAAATAAAGTTGCAACCCAATCACGGTCTGGTAACAAATCAGCAGGCGCAATGTATAGGCTTGCAATCAAAATTCCATCTTTGAGTACAATACTATGGCTCAATTGTGATGAAATATCTTCAATACTTAACCATTCATAAGTTTCATCGACAAACGGTAAAAAGCTTTTTAGATTTTTCTGAGTTTGGTCAATACTATGTCGATCTGCAATCTCATAACGCATTGCCTTAGCCGTTTTAATCTTTGTCCACCAAGCACATGTTTGTAAAGATGTTTTGATTTGATATTCAAAACCCTCTCGAACATATAAAACACCTTGCCAAGTGGTATGGAACGGTTGAATCGAAACTGGTGTATGCTTAAATTCAGGCTCACCCGAAATTGCATCCACAACAGGATTCACGACTTTACCAATTCGCGCATCCGAAGCAACCTGTTCAGTCCAATGAATTGGTGCAAAAATTTGTCCACGACGAACGCCTTGAGCAAGTGTTACGCGTAATACACAACTTCCCCATGCTGAACGGATTTCAACCAATCCTTTATCACGAATACCAAATTTGAGCGCATCGTTCGGATGAATCTCACAGAATGGTTCAGCGCGATGTGTCGTAAGATTTGCTGATAGACCTGTACGTGTCATCGTATGCCATTGATCACGAATACGACCTGTATTCAGAATCAAAGGATAATCTTCAGAAATCGCATGCACTGGATCAATTGCAATCGTTGGAATCAGTTTTGCTTTTCGAGAAGCATAGCTAAACTCACCCTGACCAAAAAGCTGCTTAACCGATGTGGTTTGACCTTTTTCCCACACAGGCCATTGTGTTGGTTTTAACTCGTTATATTCTTCAAGACTCAAATTCATTAAACCTTTTAGATTGAAATAACGAAAGTTCTCAACCTGACCACGCTCAGCTAAACTCGCATTTTGATAAGCTGATAATGCAGCATGCTCATTAAAAATGTCACATGCACTATTAAACTCAAAACCAGAAAAACCAAGTTTTTTTGCAACTTCAGCAATTGCCCACCAATCGGCTTTAGCTTGTTTTGGTGGTGCTAAAAATGCACGTTGGCGTGAAATTCGGCGTTCTGAATTGGTTACAGTTCCATCCTTTTCGCCCCAACCTAATGCGGGTAGCAAAACATCGGCATAAGCTGTCGTATCTGTATCCACACAAATATCTGAAACGACGACAAACTCACATTTCTCTAAAGCACGTTTGACTTGATCAGCATCAGGAAGGCTGACGACAGGATTGGTTGCCATAATCCAAATCGCTTTAATTTTTCCACTTTCAACTGCTTGGAATAAATCAACCGCTTTAAGACCCGCTTTTGTTGCAATAGCTGGACTATTCCAAAAACTTTGCACCAAATTTTGATGTGTTGGGTTATCAATATCCAAGTGTGCTGCCAACATATTCGCCAGTCCACCCACTTCACGTCCACCCATTGCATTGGGTTGTCCTGTCATTGAAAATGGTGCAGCGCCTAACTTACCAATTTTACCTGTAAGTAAATGACAGTTAATAATACTATTGGCTTTATTCACCCCTTGAGATGATTGGTTTACACCCATCGAGAATAAAGTAACAACTTTTTCAGTAGTCGCAAATTTATCAAAGAATAATTGTAATTTTTCTGCTGAAATGCCTGTACGTTTTACGACAGCTTTAAAATCTTGTTCAGTTCGATTCGCTTCTAAAAGTGCTTGCAAACCTTCTGTATAAGACTCGACAAACTCATGATCCGCATAACCATGTTGATACAAATATTGTAATAATCCTTTGAACAAGGCGACATCTTGACCAGGTAAAATTGGTAAATGTAAATCTGCTTGCTCACACGTACTGGTAAAGCGTGGGTCAACGACCACGACAAATAAATCTGGGTTTTGACTCTTGGCTTGCATGATGCGTTGGTATAAAACTGGATGACACCATGCAGTATTCGAACCAACCAATACAACCATATCCGCATGTTCAAAGTCTTCATAACTTGCAGGAACAATATCTTCACCGAAGCTACGTTTATGCGCTGCAACGGCAGACGACATACATAAGCGTGAATTGGTATCAATATTTGCTGTGCCTAGATAACCTTTAACGAATTTATTGACCACATAATAATCTTCAGTCAACAATTGTCCTGAAACATAGAATGCAACACTCTCTGGCCCATATTGATCAATACATGATTGAAATTGATCTGCAATTTTCTCAATTGCAACGTCCCATGTCGTTACGCTACGATGATTTTTACGTCCCAGCATTGGGTTTAAAACACGTGTATCTAAACCTAAAGTATCCGCTAAATTACTGCCCTTAATACAAAGTCGTCCAAAATTTGCTGGATGTTCAGTATCCCCTGCAACTTGAACTGCTACACCTTGTGTTTTGTGTTGAACTTCAACATTAACGCCACATCCAACTCCACAATATGGACAAGTTGTTTTTGTAATAATTGTTTGTGCATGATCGGAGCGACTGTGTTCTAAATTTTGAATACTGTTCATGACTGCCCCTTGTTACCTATTTCATCTATGCCCTGACCAAAGTTTAACCCTAACGATGCTATATGATGACCATTGATCAACAGCATACGACTCTAATTTTAAACCTTGATCTTTATTGTGAACCGCTGTTCTACTTTATCAAAGTAGTAAAATATTCAGTGTATTGCTACATTTCTTTCATGTTTGGGTCTAGGAAAAATTTCCCCTAAACCCAAATACAATTAACCTGCTTTCTTCATTGCAAAATCTTTACCAAATAACAATTTATTTCTAAATGTTGATACTGGTGTTTGATCAGCAATAAGTTCCGCATACCACATACCATCTTCAGTATCACCAAATAAAACTGCACCAATAACTTTATCTTTTTGGATAATAATGCGTTTATAAATTTGGCGTTTTTCATCATTTAAGATGATGTCTTCATAATCTTCTTTAGGCTCGAAATTACCCGCAGAGAATACATCAACACCACTGACTTTTAACTGAGTTGGAACAGTCGGTGATTTAAAAGTCAAGCTACCATGTTCAGCCAAATGCGTTGCACAGATAAATGCTTGTCCCCATAGTGGTTCAACCAAACCAAAAGTTTGACTACGGTGTTCGATACATTCGCCCACAGCATAAATACTTGGGTCAAAGGTTTGCATCGTATCATTGACCAAGATACCGCGATTACAGCGTAAGCCTGCACTTTGCGCCAAAGTAATATTTGGACGAATACCCACCGCAAAGATCACCAAATCAGCATCAAGCACAGTACCATCTTTTAAACGGACTTGGTTCACATGACCATCTTTACCAATCAAAGCTTCGGTATTTGCTTCAGTAATAATATTGATACCTTTCTCTTCAATACTATTGCGTAACATACGGCTTGCACGACCATCAAGCTGACGCTCCATGATACGATCCATCAAATGAAGAACCGTGACATTCATGCCACGTTGCTTAAGACCATAAGCAGCCTCTAAACCAAGCAAACCGCCACCAATCACAACGGCATTCTTCTTCGTTTCACAATATTTAATCATGGTATTCACATCATAAATATCGCGGAAACTAATCACACCTTTCAAGCCCACGCCTTGAACTGGTGGAATAAATGGTTTAGAACCTGTTGCAATGATTAAACGATCATAATCAACACTTTCGCCTTTTTCGGTATGCACCACTTTGCGAGTACGGTCAATTTTTACCGCAGGATCATCTGCAATAAATTTGATCCCTTTATCGCTATACCATGCGTGCGGGTGCAACATAATGTCATCAATCGTTTTCTCACCTGAAAGCACTGGTGACAACATAATACGGTTGTAGTTACCCCAAGGCTCTTCACCAATCACCGTCACTTCGTAACGGTCTGGCGCCATATCAAGCAAGTCTTCCAAACAACGCATACCAGCCAAACCATTACCAATCAAGACAAGTTTCAACTTATCTTGTGAAACACCATTATTGGTAATGTAAGTTTTTTGAGCAACCGAACCAACCCAAACACGGCCATCTGCGATTTTAGTTGGGTAAACAAGAAGTTTTTGATCTTTATCTTCTAAACAACGACCAGTCGCTAAACTAAAATGCTGTTTATAAATTGGTGATGCGACGACACGCTCGCCTTGTAAGTCACCAATAATGCCACGACACATGACATTTGCTTGGCTAAACGGATCTTTATTGCTTAACGCATAAATACGCTTTTCATGACCCACACGAAACAATGCAATGGATTGACCATCAACTAATGCACCTACACCTGTGTTTGGTGTGATGTCATCTAAATTACATACATCAACCCATTGATTTTCTGGAAGCATATTCACATCTTTTAAATTTGTCATTTTTCTCTCCTTATGCTTCAACCATTGGGATACGATCTTCTGAACGTTCTGCATCGTTCAAAGGACGGATTTGATCACGTACTTGAGTAAATTGAATGTACGGATCAGCTTGTTCGTCAGCACTTGCGTTGATATAAGTTTGGAAACGTTTACGGATTTCTGGATTTTCTACCGCAGTACGCCATTCATCTTGGTATGTACCAATGACATGTGTCATACGACGTTCAAGTTCTTCAGCAAGACCAAGAGAATCATCAACAATCACTGATTTCAGATAATCTAAACCGCCTTCCATGTTGTCACGCCATACGCTAGTACGTTGTAAACGGTCAGCTGTTTGGATGTAGAACATAAAGAATCGGTCAATATAACGAATCAATGTTTGTGTATCTAAGTCAGATGCAAGTAGCTCAGCATGACGAGGTTTCATCCCACCATTACCACAAACATATAAGTTCCAACCTTTCTCTGTCGCGATAACACCAACGTCTTTACCTTGTGCTTCAGCACACTCACGCGTACAACCTGAAACTGCCATTTTAAGTTTATGTGGTGAACGTAAACCTTTATAACGGTTTTCAAGCACAATCGATAAGCCAACCGAATCATCAACACCATAACGACACCACGTGCTACCGACACATGATTTCACTGTACGTAATGATTTACCGTAAGCATGACCCGATTCAAAACCAGCCGCATTCAACTCTTCCCAAATGAATGGAAGTTCGTGGATTTGCGCACCAAACAAGTCAACACGTTGACCGCCTGTGATTTTAGTATACAGATTATATTTTTTGGCAATTTGACCAACAGCAATCAAACCATCTGGTGTAACTTCACCGCCTGCCATACGAGGTACAACTGAGTAAGAACCATCTTTTTGAATGTTACCCAAGTAGTAATCGTTACTATCTTGTAAACCTGCATGACTTGGTTCAAGAACGAAATCATTCCAACAAGATGCCAAGATATTTGCAGCAGTCGGCTTACAAATATCACAACCTAAACCATGACCATGTTGATGAATCAAATCATCAAATGTTTTGATTTCATTGACACGTACCAAGTGATACAACTCTTGGCGTGAGTACGGGAAGTGTTCACAAAGATGGTTATTCACCGTAACACCTTGACGTTGTAACTCTGACTTTAAGACTTGAGTTACAAGTGGTGCACAACCACCACAAGCAGTTGCAGCTTTTGTACATTTTTTCAATGCGCCAAGTGAAGTTGAACCATCACAGATTGCTTGGCAAATATCCGCTTTAGACACGTTATTACATGAACAGATGGTTGCACTATCAGGTAGTAAATCAACACCGCTACCGCCTGCTTTTGCACCTGAATCTGCAAAACCTGGCATGATCAAGCTTTCAGGCACTTCAGGTAATGCGATACCATTCAACATCATTTGTAGAAGGTCGCTATACTCTTTCGCATCACCAACAAGAACTGCACCCAGTAATTTGGTTTTATCTGCATCAACAACAATTTTCTTATAAACCAATGCATCTTCGTCAGCATAGAAATAGCTGAGAGAGTTTGGTGTCATACCATGTGCATCACCAACTGATGCAACATCCACGCCCATAAGTTTGAGTTTAGTACTCATATCTGCACCAGCAAAACTATGAGTTTCTTCAACCAAAATATGTTTCGCCGCAATACGTGCCATGTCATAGCCTGGAGCAACTAGACCATAGATCTTATTGTCCCAAAGCGCACATTCACCAATTGCATAAATATCTTCATTTGACGTTTGGCAATAATCATTGATTTTAATACCACCACGCTCACCAAGTGCTAAACCACTTGTACGTGCAAGCTCATCACGTGGACGAATACCCGCTGAGAATAAGATAATATCTGTTTCAAGCTCGCTACCATCCGCAAACTTCATTACATGCGTTGCACTTTCACCCGCTTCAATAGATGAAGTTGCTTTTTGAGTATGTACTTTTACACCAAGGTTTTCGATTTTACGGCGTAAAACTTTACCACCCAAGTCATCAATTTGAACTGCCATTAAGCGTGGTGCAAATTCAACAACATGTGTTTCTAGGTTTAAATCACGTAAAGCTTTTGCAGCTTCTAGGCCTAATAAACCACCACCAATCACCACACCCGATTTTGAATTTAAGCTTGCTGCTCGAATCGCATCTAAATCTTCAATGGTACGATAAACAAAACAGTTCTCACGATCATTACCTGAAATTGGTGGAACAAAGGCATATGAACCTGTTGCCAATACCAGTTTGTCGTAACTAATCACATCACCAAAGCTTGTTGTCACCGTTTTTTCTGCGGTATCAATTGCGATTGCTTTGGTATTCAGTCTTAAATCGATACCATACGCATCTGCAAAGTCAAAACGAGCAAGTGATAAGTCTTTTGCTGTTTTTCCTGAGAAGTATTCAGTCAAATGTACACGATCGTATGCAATGCGTGGTTCTTCAGCAAGAATCGTAATTTCTAATTCATCATCAGCTTTCTCTAAGATGGCTTCGATGAATTTATGACCCACCATACCGTGACCAATCATCACTAATTTCATTGTGTTTCTCCTAAAATCTAATCTGGGATTAAGCTGCGCTGTTTTGTTCTGAGCTACGTTCTAAAATTGCTTGTTCAAATAAGCGTTGTTCTTTTTCTTTATGCTCTACCGAGAACCGGATCAACATAACTGAACTTGCTGAGATGACGACCAAACCACCTAAAACCATTAAACAAGTTTGAATATCAACCATACCTTTAAGTAAGAAACCTGCTGCAACTGCACCCACGTTTCCACCTGCTCCAATAATGCCAGCCACACCACCAAGCGCTTCACGATCAATAAATGGAACTAATGCATAAGTTGCGCCACATGCCATATGGGTAAACAACGCAAAGACTGTCATGCTAAGAATTGCGAGTGTTGCGCTGTTCATATGAGAAAACACCATAAGGAATAAACCTTCACCCAAAATCAATACAAACAAGATCTTAGTACGACCATCCAAACCTTTTTTAAGTGCAACTTTATCTGAAAGAATGCCACCAAAAGCACGAGCGAATAACGCTAACAAACCAAAGATTCCGGCAGCCATTCCCGCTTCTTTTAAACCAAAATCAAAGTTTTCTACGTAATACATTGCAATAATATTGTGCATAAAGATTTCGATACCGAAACATGCTGCATACGAGAAAAATAAGATCCACACACGATAGTTACGTGCCGCATGCATCAAAATTGCAAGACCACCTTTCTTTTCACTACCCGCAGCAACACCTTGTGCACGAAGCTCTTTAAAATCACCTTGTGGGCAATCTTGAGTAAATTTCCAGTAAAGAAAACCAACAATTACCATCATTACACCAGGAACAATCAGTGCAATTCTCCATCCCATCGCTTGCTCAACACCGAACATCACCAATGCTGAAAGAAGTAATGGCATCAATGCTTGAGTTACGCCACCACCTGCATTTCCCCAACCTGCTGAGGTTGCATTTGCAGTACCAACAACATTAGGTGCAAACATGATGCTCGTGTGGTATTGAGTGATAACAAAACTCGCACCAATTGCACCAATCAGCAAGCGGAAGAAAAGGAAAGATTCATAGCTATTTGCTGATGCGACACCAAATACGGGGATACTGCCAAGTAACAACAAAGCGGTATACGTCTTACGCGGTCCATATTTGTCACACAATGGCCCCACAACCAAACGAACTAAAATCGTGATTGCGACTGCTGCAATATTGATATTGGCGATTTGATCTTTGGTTAAATGAAATTCACCTGCGATAACTGGCATCAATGGTGCACATGCGAACCAAGCAAAGAAACAAACAAAGAAAGCAAGCCAACTCATGTGGAATGCTCGCATTGCTGGTGCGGAAAAGTTAAATAACTTTATTGATGTGGCTTTTTTCGCCGATAGATTCAAAGACATTGCCATCTCCTATACTGAACGTATACTGCTTTGTTGACACGAATCATTGTGTAAACAAACCGATCAGATCGGACATCGTTGGCCGTCTTACAAATTTAAAAGTCTTCTTTGACTTAACACCTAATAAGCAAATGCTGTGCCAAACAAATAAAATAAATCAAAAAAATAAGCTTAATTATTGTTTTATATTGTTTTTTAACAGAAAAACCCTTGGTTACAGCATCTACACACACCATATATATAGACGAAACAGACGTATGACCTGTTTTAAAGCACAATTCGGCGTGCTTCAAAACAACTCTTTTTACGCACCAAAAGAGAACACATTTGCTATTCAATCAACTTAATCTAAATTTTTATTTCGCTATCAAGTAAGCAGCGATACAATAAAGCGCAGAAATAATACGCCTATGGAGCGTTTGCACCGAATAAGAAATTTCCTTATGGCACTAATTTTGCTTCAAAAAAACACCCTCAGCACGTTATGCTAAATGTGCATATACCTACAGTTTGACTTTTATACTTATGCCGAAACTCAAGATCGCACTTATTGATGACGACCAGGCTCGGGCTGAATACATAAAAACCTGTTTAATTGAACATGACTTTGATGTAGTAGCTTGTTTCACTCTCGATCATCTTAATATTTTTAAATTAGAGCACCTTCAAGCGGATGTTATTTTGCTTGATATGGATCACCCTCATCGCGATGTGATCGAAAGTTGTGTCAGCAACTTTGATCTACCAACCGTTCTTTTTACCAAAAATACTGACCGAGACACGATTAAGCAGGCAATTGATGCTGGGATCACGGCATATATTGTCGATGGTATCGACCCGACTCGTTTACACACGATTTTAGATATTTCTATTGAACAGTATAAAAAACATAAAAAGTTAGAAGGCGATCTAAAAGATGCTAAAACCAAACTTGCTGACAGGAAAGATGTCGAAAAAGCCAAAGTTCTACTTATGCAATTACATGGTTTAACAGAAGATACTGCTTTTCAATTACTCCGAAAAAATGCCATGAGTCATCGCATGACGATTGGAGAAATGGCGCGCCGTTTATTGGATGCACAACAACTTTTAAATAACCAATTAAAGGATGAATAGATGAGCAGTTTAGAAAAAACCGAATTGCAACTAGGCTACATCCCTTTGCTTGATTGCATCGCCTTATTATGGGCAAAGCAACGTGGCTTTTTTGATGAAGTAGGTTTAAACGTTACATTAACAAAAGAGGCATCTTGGGCAAGCTTACGCGATCGTCTTGCTTTTGGTCTTTTAGATACCGCACATTGTCTATCCGCAATGCTCCCTGCCGCTGCCATTGGTGCTGATCAGATCGGGATTCAGTTACAAACACCTTTAGTGCTCAGTGAAAATCGAGCTTTTATTAGCTTAAGCCAAAAGCTCTGCTATCAATTAGGTATAAAGCAACAAGACCCAGTAGATGTATCAGCGAAGAAATTAATTGAATATATCAAACTAAGCAACCATGTTTCTTTAGGGCATGTCTTTAAAGATTCGATTCATCATTATTGTTTAAGAGAGTGGTTAGCATTAGCTGACCCTGAATTAGCACATTCAATCCATGTCAAAACCTTACCGCCTCCTTATATGGTCGAAGCACTCAGCAATCATCTGATTGATGGTTTCTGTGTCGGTGAGCCATGGAATACCCAAGCTGAACTGCAAGGCTTAAGTCAGATCGTCTGTTCTAGTCAAGACATTATCCCGAATGTTGCAGACAAAGTATTGGCAGTGACTCAAGAATGGGCACAACAACACCCTAATACACTTATTGCATTAACGAGTGCCATTATCAAAGCGCAACAAGAGCTTCGTATACTCGAAGATTTTGCACCAGTATGGGAACTTTTGGTTGAATTTGAAGTAATCCAGTTTAATTGTTCACCCAATATTCATGTTGAAAAATACTTTACCATTCAAAATATCATTCGCAATTTTGTACAAAATAGTGCAATGCCTAAAGTCACTGATTTTGAGTGGTTATTTCAACAGATGCAAAAATGGAATAATTCCCCTATCAGTTCAATACAATATACAAATGAAGCACAAAGTTGTCTTTTATCAGCAACGTATTTAGCTGCATCTAAACAGAACAAAATTTAAAGAAAAAAAAGCTGTCTTTAATAAAAAAGACAGCTTTGAAAAGACCCATAAGAGATTATACCAATCGAAAGAAGTCTCTTAAGTGACTATTATCTTATCGAAATACGGTTTATCTTTTTCGGACATTTTCATGTCATTAGCTGCCATACAAAACTTCACAATTCATCTTTTTTGCCAATACAATGGATTACCGAATGGATTAAATACGTTTCAGCTAGTTTAAACCTACCCTTGAACTCATCATAATTCGGTTCGTTCCACAAAAATCAAGATACTCTGCACGTTATGAGTATTTGTCAATATTACAAATACCAACCAACAATCTCCCACCCATACAAAAAAATATAAAACATTTAAAAACAATAATTTAAAATTAAAACAACCAACAAAAATAGATAAAAATGAATAATACGCATCTAATAGCAGTAAAAAGTTCCTCAACATACGTTTTATAAAAATTTGAGTATTTTTGGTCGATGACTTTAGAGTTACATAAATTACATGAACGAAATGAGGTAATTCAGTTTAGAATAGTGAAAAAATAAATTATCGGAAAATTTGTCATATTTTAACATTGCCAATTCCTTGCAAAGTTTTCATTATATGCAGCATGCTTGGTATGCAAATTTCTTCATTCATTAAAAGAAATCATAAGAAAAAATGCAGAATTTTGTGCCATAATAAGCAAACTTTGCAAGTATCTTGCAAAAAACATTTGCAGTTTTAGAATTGGAGCAAGCCGAATGAGCTCAACCATTTTGGTAATTCATGGACCGAATTTAAACTTGCTAGGAAAGCGTGAACCAGAGGTATATGGTTATCTCACTTTAGATGATATTAACCAACAGCTCATCGCTCAAGCTCAAAAAGAGTCAGTCATATTAGATACTTTTCAGAGTAATTGGGAAGGTGCGATTGTTGATCGCATTCATCAAGCACAAATTGAGGGCGTGAAATTTATCATTATCAACCCTGCTGCTTTAACCCATACTTCTGTTGCTTTACGCGATGCGCTTCTTGGTGTCGCTATTCCGTTTATTGAAGTTCATTTGTCGAATGTTCACGCTCGTGAAGCATTCCGCCATCATTCATATTTATCCGACAAAGCCATTGGCGTGATCTGTGGCTTAGGCGCAAAGGGTTATACTTTTGCTCTCGATTTTGCAATCGAAAAAATTCAATCTTCTAACTAATTTAAACATTTCAGGAATGCTCACTCATGGATATCCGTAAAATCAAGAAGCTCATCGACTTGATGATTGAATCTGACTTACAGGCGATTGAAGTTAAGGAAGGTGATCAATCCATCTCATTAACTCGTCCGACACCAGTGTATGCGACTGCAGTTGCAACAGCACCAACTATAACTGCTCCAAGTGCTCCAACAGCAAAAACCCCTCGTGGTGCTGTAGAAACATCACCTATGGTTGGTGTCTTCTATTCTGCACAAAGCCCTGGTGAAGCACCATTTGTGAATGTAGGTCAAACAATTTCTGCTGGTGAAACTTTAGGCATCATTGAAGCAATGAAAATCATGAACCCAATTGAAGCAACCAAGAGTGGTGTGATTGAAGAAATTTTGGTGAAAAATGGTGAAGTGATCCAGTTTGGTCAACCACTTTTCCGCTATCGCGCTTAATGAGTTTGGGGATTCCAATGTTGCAAAAAGTATTAATTGCAAACCGTGGTGAAATCGCTTTACGAATTACTCGGGCTTGTAAAACTCTTGGCATTAAAACGGTCGGTATTTATTCAGATGCTGACAAAGATTTAATGCACCTACGCTTTGTTGATGAGGCTGTATGTATTGGGCCAGGCACGAGTAGTGAGAGCTATTTGAATATTCCTGCAATTATTACTGCGGCAGAAATTACAGGTGCAGATGCCATTCACCCAGGATATGGCTTCTTATCCGAGAATGCTGAGTTTGCTGAGATTATCGAAAGCTCTGGTTTTATTTTCATTGGCCCTCGCCCTGAACACATTCGCCTTATGGGAAATAAAGTTTCAGCGATCATGGCAATGAAAAAATCTGGTGTACCAACTGTACCCGGCTCTGCTCATGCTGTTACAACCAATAATGCTCTTGCGGAAGCCAAAGAAATTGGCTTTCCTTTGATTGTTAAAGCAGCATCTGGTGGTGGTGGTCGTGGTATGCGTATTGTAGAACGTGTCGATACTTTACTAGAATCTGTTCAAGCAGCTCAACGTGATGCTGAAATGTGGTTTGGTGATGATACTGTCTATATGGAGCGTTTCTTACAGAAACCTCGTCACGTAGAAGTTCAAATTTTAGGTGATGGCAATGGCCACGCGATTCATTTATACGATCGTGATTGTTCTTTACAACGTCGCCACCAAAAAGTCTTAGAAGAAGCACCTGCACCAAATTTACCAGAGCAAGCACGTGCTGATATTCTAGAAGCATGTGTCAATGCATGTAAGCTTATGCAATATCGAGGTGCTGGCACATTTGAGTTCCTCTTTGAAGAAGGCGAATTCTTCTTTATTGAAATGAATACGCGAGTTCAAGTTGAACACCCTGTCACTGAAATGGTGACTGGGGTTGATATTATTGAGCAACAACTACGCATTGCTGCTGGTTTGGGTCTAGATATCGAACAACATCAGGTTGAAGTCAAAGGTCATGCGATTGAATGTCGTATTAATGCTGAAGACCCAACCACATTCTTACCATCACCAGGAAAAATCGAAAATTTCTATGCGCCAGGCGGTGCTGGTATTCGTCTAGACTCTCATATTTATCAAGGCTATAGTATCCCTCCTTATTATGATTCAATGATTGCAAAGTTGATTTCACATGGTAAAGATCGTGAGACTTCTTTAGCTCGTATGCGTCAAGCTTTAGACGAGATGATCCTAACGGGTATTAAAACCAATATCCCATTACATAAAGATCTTATTTTGCAGGATAAAAATTTCTGCGAACAAGCAATGGATATCCATTATCTTGAGAAACATTTACTTAAACAGTTAGAATCACAAACTGAAAAAGTTTAAATCCCAAAAACCTCTTATAAATTATAAGAGGTTTTTTTGTATCTAAACTTACTTTAAGGTAAAACGCGGCGCAAAGTTGCGAAGCACTTATCACCTTTTTCATTAGCGCAAAAATCAATCGTATGGTCATCTGCCCATTTCACAAAGTATTGAGAAACCTCACCCGTTTGATCTTGCATTTGTCCTGAACAATCCATCTGATTATTGTCATGTTTAATTTGTAAAACAAGAGCAGGTAAACGTTGCTTATGATCTTCAGATGGTTGATATTCATATAAACCATAAGACCACTCTTGCCCACTTTTGATAACAACCTCATTTATCCCACGAAAATTATAATACTCGACACACTTTTTATTATTCACAATTTCCATTCCCCATAACCCCATGATTTCTGGGCGGGTTGTAACGCGAATTGCATTTGCTTTAGCAAATTGTTCCGCAGTGTCTACTTGTTGTGCATTTTCTACTGTATTTGCCATAGTCCATGTTGAGCAAGCCCATAATAATCCAATAATATAAATATTTTTCATAGATTTAATTAAGTCGTAATCTAAACTGTGCAAGGCTTTAACTTAGCATATTTTTTGAGAAAAACATGCTTTCATAACCATATAAACACAATATTTTTAGCATGTAATTTATTTAATCGTTCTTCCTTTTTTCAGGTATCCTATTTTTTAACTTATACTTATTTTTACTTTATAACAATTCAGCTTCAAGGATGAAAGCAATGAAATTTTCTGAATACATTCAATATGATGGTTTAGGTTTAGCACAGTTAGTCAAGAACAAAGAGGTTCATGCATCAGAATTATTGCAGATCGCATTAGAACGAACAGATAAAGTCAATACAAAACTGAATGCCATTATTATTCCTATGTATGAACAAGCAAAGCAACGTACACAGCAGCAGTCATCTGGATTGTTTGCTGGCGTTCCTTTCTTAGTAAAAGACTTATTCCAAGAATATCAAGGTATACCCACCTCTTATGGAAGCCATGCGCTAAAAAAAATCAATTATACGCCTAACTTCAATGCTGAAATTGTTAATCGCTGGGAAAAAACAGGAATCATCACTTTTGGTCGTACCAATGTCCCTGAATTTGGAATAAAAGGAATTACCGAACCCGAGGCTTGGGGCTCATGTCATAACCCTTGGAATTTAAAGCACAATAGTGGAGGTTCTTCAGGTGGTTCAGGCTCAGCTGTTGCCGCTGGTTTGGTGCCAATTGCAGGTGCAGGTGATGGCGGTGGATCTATTCGTATCCCAGCTTCATATTGTGGTTTATTTGGATTAAAGCCAAGTCGAGGGCGTACGCCATGGGGCCCACAATATAGTGAAGCAATGCACGGCGCTGCAATGCAACATGTTCTATCCAAAACAGTTCGCGATAGTGCTGCCATGCTTGATGCTGTCCAAGGCTCTGAACAAACTTCACTTTTTAGAATAGAAGCACCTCAGCAAACGTATCTGGATGTGATTCAACACCCTCCTAAAAAACTAAGAATCGCATTTAATACCCAATCACCAATTGGCACAAAAGTTTCAAAAGACGCCATTCAAGCAGTCCAACAAACCGCTAAATTGTTGGAGTCTTTGGGACATATTGTGATTGAAGACCAGCCACAAATAAACGGCTTGGCATTGGCAAAAGATTTCGTGACAACTTGGTTTAGTCAGTTCTCGTATATGCAAGCGCAAATCAAACAGATTCAAGGTGCAACAGATCGTGATTTCGAACTTGATTCGGTCGCATTAGCTGCTTTTGGCTCAAAAACAACAGCGACAGAATATATTCACACACTCAATAATTGGGGACTTTATAGCACTCAGATGAATATCTTCTTTGAAAAGTATGATCTATATTTGACTCCAACAACAGCTTCAGTTGCTCCTAAGAATGGGGAAATTGCAACGCCAGCTTGGCAAAAACCAATCTTAAAAGGATTATTAAAGGTCGGTAAAGCGCATTATTTAGCACAAGGCAAATTGGTTGAAAAAATGGTACAAGAAAATTTAAGCTGGGTGCCTTTTACGCAATTAGCGAATGTCACAGGCTTACCTGCCATGTCTGTACCTTTATACTGGAATAAAAATGGCTTACCTTTAGGCAGTCAATTTATTGCACCATTTGGGCGTGAAGATCGATTGCTGCAACTAGCTACGCAATTAGAGCAAACCCAGCCATGGATGCCACAGTATAAAAACATTCAACTCTAATCTAGTTTCTGACTGCCGTTTCCACCTGATTCGGCAGCCATGCCACTAAAACTAAGCCCAAAAGAACAACCACACTTGCACATAAAAAAATTGTTGCTCCAGACAAATCTTGCCAATAACGCCCTGCTAACAAACTACCAGATGCCACACCCAAACCCCACATCGTACTATAAAGCGCTTGCCCCCGACCTTGTTGCTCCGCAGAAAAATTCTGAAAAATCACTTTCATTGCGATTAAATGAAACAAACCAAAACTAAAAGCATGTAAACATTGAGCAAACAACTGCCCTAGAAGATGTGTATTTAAGATACCAACCAAGAACCAACGTAAACTCGTGAGTATCAAACAAACGGCGACTAAAGTTCGCCACGAGAAACGTGTAAAAAAAACTTTTTGTGCTATGGCGAACATTGCAATTTCTGCAATGACACCTGTTGCCCATAAACTCCCAATTTGAGTGGTACTAAATCCGATTTCTTTTAGAAAATTACTATAAAAGCTATAAAATGGAGCTTGTGAAAACAATAAGATAAATTCAATTGCGAAAAATGCTGCCACAGCAGGTCGTTTTAGAATAGGTAACAAAGGTTGCAATTTTTTCTGCGAACTTGGTGCATGTTCAGGCTCTTTAATCGTGAATGACCATAAAAATGCAAGAAATGAAACTGATAATAATAAGATGGGTAGCATAGAAATAGGAATGACTTCTAATAAAGTACCAATGATAAAGACACCTAATATAAAACCAACCGACCCCCACTTTCTTACTTTTCCATAGTGTTCAGCCCGTTTTTCACCTAGCCAAAATAAAGTTACACCTTCAAATTGTGCCAAGATCGCATTTTGGAAAAAACTAAAAATCAGCATCAATAATGCAACTGACTGGAAACTATTCGGAATCACAAAAATTGCAAACCAAATACAAGCTTCCATCCATGTCGCAATACGGACAAGTAGCATTCGCTTACCCGATTTATCTGCAATCCAACCCCAAATCAAAGGTGCAAAAAAACGAGTGATAATCGCAATAGAAGATAGAATACCTATCTCTTGATAATTGAAACCCTGATCTTGAAGATACAAGTTCCAATAAGGCATAAATGTTCCAACGATTGAATAGTAGAACAGGTAAAAACCACCCAAGCGTGTTTGGATATTGAGGGATTGTAACAATTCAAAAGCCTTATTAATTCATGTGTATCGGATGGAAAGTGAGAAATCAGCCCAGATCAATTGATGTTGATTTTAGCTGATTTAAGAGAATAATTCTCAAGTCTAACAATTCATTACTTGTGATTAATGACTGTTCTTGGCATGGTTTGTTGATTGTTAAATTATAGGAATCCCTTGCCTATGGCGAGTCCAGCGCAAGCTATACGACATAAATTATTGAACACTTTCTTTTCAAGACATTCCGTCTGGCTTCTTTGTATTTTTATTGCTTTAAGTATTACTTGGTTTAAAACAATTTATACGCCACATACTATTTATTATTTCATTTCCGACACTTTGTTAAATGGAGTTTGGCTAACCACGAGTCTACTGAGCTTTGTTGGTTTATATGATTTGCTTCAAAAGAAACATGCAATTCTCAGAAATTATCCAATCTTAGGTCATTTTCGTTTTATCTTTGAAGATGTCCGTCCTGAGATTCGTCAATATTTCATTGAAGCCGATCAAGATGCTTTGCCATTTTCACGTATGCAGCGCAGCTTAGTTTATCAACGTGCCAAGAATGAAAATGCAGATAAACCCTTTGGCTCAATCATAGATGTATATGAGCCGAACTATCGCTTTATCGTTCATTCGATTACCCCATGTCCACCTGCAGATCCAGCTTCTTTCCGCGTTCAAATCGGTAATACCCAATGTAGCCAACCTTATAGCGCTTCAATCATGAACATCTCAGCCATGAGTTTTGGCAGTCTGAGTGCCAATGCGATTCGGGCTTTAAATAAAGGTGCACAGTTAGGTCACTTTTATCATGATACTGGTGAAGGAAGTTTAAGCCCTTATCACTTAGAAAATGGTGGTGATATTGTCTGGCAAATTGCCAGTGGTTATTTCGGATGCCGAACACCCGAAGGTTTATTTGATCCTGAGAAATTTGCCTTACAAGCAAAGAATCCTCAAATAAAAATGATTGAATTAAAACTTTCTCAAGGTGCAAAGCCTGGTCATGGAGGGATTTTACCAAAACATAAGATCACTGAAGAAATTTCTAGAATTCGAGGTGTCTCACGTGATTATGATTGTATTTCACCGTCTAAACACCCAAGTTTTAATACACCCATTGAAATGATGTATTTCATTCAAAAGCTCAGGGAACTTTCAGGAGGGAAACCCGTTGGCTTTAAGCTTTGTATTGGTCAACCGTGGCAGTTCATGAGTATTGTAAAAGCAATGCTAGAAACTAAAATTATTCCTGATTTTATTGTCGTCGATGGTTCTGAGGGTGGTACGGGTGCTGCACCAATTGAATTTAGTGACTATATTGGGACTCCCTTACGAGAAGGTTTGCGTTTTGTCCACAATACACTTATCGGTGCAGGTCTACGCAGCCAAGTTAAAATTGGTGCGAGTGGAAAAATTATCAGTGCTTTTGATATTGCCAGTACTTTTGCATTAGGGGCCGATTGGGTCAATTCAGCCCGCGGATTTATGTTTGCTGTGGGCTGTATCCAAGCACAAAGCTGCCATACCAATCAATGCCCAGTGGGTGTTGCGACTCAAGACAAAGATCGCCAAAAAGCAATTGATGTCCCAAGCAAAGCAGAACGTGTTTTTAATTTCCATAAAAATACA
Organism: Acinetobacter tjernbergiae DSM 14971 = CIP 107465; assembly: GCF_000374425.1. Taxonomy (GTDB): domain Bacteria; phylum Pseudomonadota; class Gammaproteobacteria; order Pseudomonadales; family Moraxellaceae; genus Acinetobacter; species Acinetobacter tjernbergiae. Next base: position 31,761 of record NZ_KB894360.1, read on the forward strand.
CTTCACACCTTATCAGAAATGATCGCTGCCGCAGGTTTAAATCATCCATCTGATATTAAGGCACATCACTTAGCTCAGCGTATGAATGATCGTGAAATCAAAAACTATGCGCAAATTCATTTTTTCTTGAAGGAAAAAGAATTACTGCAAAGTGATTTACAAGATGATGAAAACTTCTACTACCGTATGTGGAAAATGGCGAATGCCGAGACCTTTTAAGACATCTATAAAAAGCCACGGACAAGGTGGCTTTTTATTCACATGAATGAATCTTAGACTATTTAACGACTAATCAAACGATAAATGCCGAAAATGACAACCATAAAAATTAATAGGAATTTTAAATAATATATCCAATTGTATATTATTGCTTTCCCTTGCCAAATTTGCACTTCAACAGATTGAAACTGAAAATTTGCCGCTTCCATCAGCTCAGCATGGACATTATAAACCATACCATTGCTTTTCTCACTGACAGAAAATGGATCTGAACCAATCACCAATAAGACAGGCTCATTGACATCATAATTATGCCCATCATCTTCTTGAAAGACTTCAGGATGATAACCATTTGACGATTCGCTTTGCACACCACCAATCCATTTTAATTCCACCTGACCTTCTTGCGTTGCCGTGCCTTTTGCAACGATCACGAAACGATAAGGATTTCTAGCATGATCACCTTCAAAGCTAATACCCACACTTGGTCGATCAAATGTATCTTTCGGTTTTGTGATGATCGCTTGGTTTAATGCTTGAATTTCAGTTGGTGTTAGTATAACGGAGTTGACTAAATTCTCACCATACTCTCCTATACGAGGTTCATGCTTCGACTGTCCACAAGCGGGCAAGCCTACAACTGCTATCAGTAACAAGCCGATTGCAAACGTTCGATGTTTCAAATTTAGAAATTGCTTCATTTTTTCATCTTATTTTAAAAAACACCGACTGTGATATGGTTATTCAGCATCCAACGAATGACTGGCCCCTGCTGTTCCATCGGTAATGACAAAATATATTCAAAAGTCCGTGCCACTACTTCGCATTGCTTATTCTTATCTTTGGCAGTTTCTCCTGCATTCAATAGATCTACATCCGCTACGTAGTCCTGTCGTAATTTTTCAGCGATCTTTGACCATGCCTCGGGTGCTTGCATCCGTTCCACGATCGAGCGTGTGCCCTGATGAGTCAAGATGTAAGTCAAAGCTGCTGCTGTTTGTTGTTGGGTCGATTGACTCAACAAAGCCCTACGCTCATCTGGGCTTGTTTTGCTATACAAGGGAAATGAAATAGGAAAGCAATTCCCTTTACGTTTGGCATCATACAATTGTTGTAAATACGCATTTGCCCATAATCTTTGTCCTTCATCGTCCGCTTGTTTTTCTACAATCTCACGAAGCTTCCACCACAGGGTGCTACTTACGGCAGCGACCATTTCTTGTGATTGAATGGATGAATTTGCAGTCTGCTGAATACTTTCGTATTCTTTCACAGCATGTTGCTTCAATGGTTGTAATAAAACAATCTGATCCAATGCGCCCTGTCGCTGCTGAATTGGTGTATTCTGCGTAGAACTAGTTGGCTCAATATCGTGTTTTGAGCAACGATTTAATAAAAAAAAAGTTGCGAAGATGACCCCAATAACAATTAATGCTGCTTTCATTAGTCTCTACCATTTTTACTTTTAATAACTAAACTTGAGACGCAAAGCTTTTACTTAACGCTTTAACGGACAGCTTGGAGTTGTCTGAGTAAGCAACATATTTGTGGCTGCATTACAACTCAAATAAATACTTCCATCTTCTGCACAAATTCTTGCTGCATAGAATTGACTATTATTTTCAACTAGTTGTGTAGGTCTATCAGCATAACGCGCCATTCTTTGTAAAGCCACAAGTCGTTGTTTACACTCCGCAAAGGCAATCATTGCTCTTTGGTACTCAGATTTCTGTGCGACAACCATTGTTTTATTACTGACTAAATCTTGAGTATAAGCATTTTTTTCAGACACTCTCGCCTGTTCACGTTGCTGCTCTATTGAACGACAATTCCCCGTAAAGCCATCAGCCACAGAGCCAGTGCATGCTGTTCTTTGGGTTGCTTTTGCTGAACATGGTCGACTTTGATAAGTTGTTCCCTGACTCGTTACACACTTGTATAATTCCTCTGCAAATACAGGTGTACAAACAGTTAACAAGCCTAAAATATAAAAGAACTTAAGTATGATCTCTTTCATATCCCCTCCGCATATTTAATTTATCAATATTTTTCTATGATATTAAAATTTAGGTATTCACTTCGGTTATCACATTAATAGTAATAGTGATTAGGTTTTGCATGCAAAAATGCAGGGATTAGACCTGTGAGTGCAGCGCGAATATCTGCACGCTCATTAATCAATTGATGTGAACCTTCTTCTAACATCAATAACGTCTGCAATCTAAACTTACGGCGAATATATTCAATGTTATAACGCCAATCAACCGTTTGGTCGAGTGCGCCTTGAGCTAACCAAACAGGAATCCGACATGCTGGTCGTTGCTCCATCTCCAACATCCATTTTGACATCGCAAGAATCCAATCCATTCCCATCATTCGAGGTTGAAGTGGATCAGTTAAACGAATAAATCTCAAAAATTCAGGATTATGATTGTTCCGACGGAAATGTCGTGGCACTTGGCTTTTAATACGGCGAATAATTCCTAAACCAACAGAGTTGTGCCACCAAGCTGTTTTTGCTGGACGAATCAAGGGAGATAATAACAATACACGATCTACGATTGGATCTTCTCGACGTTCAGCGAACTCAAGTAAATGATGCATCCAAATTGCACCGCCTGTACTTTGCCCTATCCCCAACCATGGTCTTGGTAATTGTTTTGCACTACGAACCACATCATAAACCGCATGTAATACTTGCTGATAATGATCAAAATTTTGAATACTGGCAGGAGAACCATTACTTAAACCATGTCCTGGAAGATCGTAAGTAACAACACTAAATCCTTGCTCAAGAATTTCTTTAATAATGGGCTGATAAATCCCACTATGTTCCAAATACCCATGCAACAAACACACAGTACCCTGAACTTTTGCTTGTGTCGGCTGAAAAACTTGTACATGCAAACGGAATAAAGGCATTTCTACATAGCCTTGCCAATGCTCACAATCAAGTAAATGTAAACCGTAAAGTTTTCGATATGCTTGTAAGGCTTTTGAAGGTTCTGTTAGTGTTGATAAATCAAGAGGCTCTAACAGTTGAGGCGTTGTTTCTCGATTCGGAATCGGTAAATCAAGTTGTTTTAAAATTGTCGGATTTAAAAAGGGAATATTAGACATATTATGGTATCTCTCGACAATCACTTGAGCCAAACAGCGTATCACGAATCGTTGCAAGCATTTCATAGTTAGCACGACGACTATGATCATAGTTTTGTGCACTTGGCTGCCAATCGGTCAAGGTTGTTGGCATCGGCGCATTTACAGGCACTGTTTCAATTCCATTAAGTGCGAATAAACGTCGCGTGCGTGGCATATGATATTCATCCGTGATCAAGATGATTGTTGGCGCCCCGCCTTTCTTTTGCAGTAATAATGAACTAAACCGAGAGTTTTCGCAGGTATTCATACTTCTATTTTCAAGAAGTTTTGCTTCAATACCTCGCTTTTTGAGCCAAGCTTGCATATAAGGTGCTTCTACACCACTCAATACAATAGGTAGCGGATATTGCTTTTCAACCTGTAAAGTTTTTTCCAAACGTAAGCGTGTATAGTTATTCACCACAATATCTTTGCCATTTGCACCAAGCGTCAAACCACCACCTAAAACCACAATTGCATAGGGCTGGGCAACGCCTTGAGATTCATTCACACCATCTTTATTTTTTTTCAACTCCACCAAATCTTTATTGGTTTCATCTTTTTCATCCTGATCAATTGGCAATTCAACCGGATAAGTTTCTAAAAAAGCAACATACTTCCCCATTAATGCCTGATTATCAGGCGTATTCCACTGTAAGAACTCCATCGGTGTACTTGCTGCTACAGCAGAACGCTCTTGATCCTGTTCTGATTTCTCAGTCATTAATGGAATACTTGTTGGCTTATTTTCCTCTGCATTTTCACGCTCTTGCTCTTTGATAATGAGTTGCTGTAGCAATTTATAACGCGCTTGGATTAACCTTAAATCTTCAGGTTTTTCAGATTGAAAGGTTTTTTCCATTAATTTTAGATACGCTTGTCGAGCAATCCACAAATTAGAGCCAGGCTCTAAAGTTTCATGTTCACTCAATGCCCCTGCTTTCTGACTTTGGGCAGCAACTTCATTCACATCTACAGGAACAAAGTGATTTAAACCTTTAACAACCAATTGGGAATAAAATGGCGAATATAAAAAAAGTACAAAGCAGCCTAATGGTACAAATAATATGGTTATTATGCGTACCAAACCAACTATCCAACGTACTTTAGCCATAAAATTCCTCATGCATGATGAGCTTGGATCAAACCTTGTTCACTATATAACACAGGTTCAGGTTCTAACTGAATATTAAACTTTTGTTTTACATCACTTTGTACAGTTTGGTAGGTGTTTTTTACATCCGCCAGTGTAGCATCTGCATAATTCACCAAAACCAATGCCTGTTTATGAAACATTCCAACTGAACCCAATTGTTTACCTTTCCAGCCTGTTTGATCAATCAACCAACCCGCAGCCACTTTAACATTGCTATTTGCTTGTAAATAATGGGGAATATTTGGAAATTGTTGAGAAATTTTGTCAAATTCTGCGGCTGTCAAAATTGGGTTTTTAAAAAAGCTTCCAACATTCGGGTATTCTTTGGGATTTGGCAATTTACTTTGACGAATATGAATCACTTGATTTTGTAAGTTTTCTGCCGTTTGATCATCACCAACAGCTTGTTTAAGATCGCCATAACTCAGCTTCAAATCCGCTTTTCTTAATAGTTTGAAGGTGACACTAACGATGATATAGCGATTTGGATGATCTTTAAAAATACTATGTCGATAAGCAAAATGGCAATCCTGTGGTGAAATCGAGTTAAACTGTTTGAGTTCACGATCATAGACTTGTACAGATTCGATAAACTCACCCACTTCAACGCCGTAAGCACCAATATTTTGTACAGGAGATGCGCCGACTAAACCAGGAATCAAAGCAAGATTTTGTAAACCAAACCACTGCTGCTGTGTACTATACAAAACAAAATCATGCCAAACTTGACCCGCACCTACTTTGACCGTAATCGTATTTTCGTCTTCAGCAACTACATCAATACCTTGAATGTTTAAATGCAAAACTAAAGCTTGAATATGTTGTGACAACAGCACATTACTGCCACCAGATAAAATCAATACATTCAAATGTTGTTGTTCAGCAAATGCTAAAGCATCAATTACATCACTTGGCTGATTGATCTGCACATAATGCGAAGTCATCGCATTCAGATTTAAGGTATTTAAGTTTTTAAGCTGAACCTGTTCGTGTACACGCATATTAAATTAAACCCGATTACCCTGCTTTCATCTGCTTTTTAAAAATATTGACCCATGCTTGGCTACTTGATTCACATTGATCAAGCACTCGATCAAAACCATCTGCCCCACCATAATAAGGGTCTGGAACTGCTTGCTGTGTAAAACGAGGATCATGTTCACTCATCAAAGCAATTTTGGCTCTTATCCGCCCAACACCAAATTGACGGACAGCTTTAGACATGAGTACCTGAATATTCTCAAAATTTTCATGATCCATCGCAAGCATCAGGTCAAACTCAACAAAATCATTTAAGCTAATTTGTCTTGCTCGTAAAGTAGATAAATCATAGCCACGCTTTATGGCATGCTTCTGACTACGTAAATCAGGTGCTTTGTTTGGGTGATAATTACTTGTCCCTGCTGAATCGACAACAATATCAAGACTATGCGCATCACAATAATGTCTGAGAATTGCCTCTGCTGTTGGAGAACGGCAAATATTTCCTAAACAGACACATAACACCTTATACGGCGTTTTGGACAGCATAATCACCTCAAAATTACACTTTTTAAGAGAGTCTTATGTTAATTTATTTGGACAATGAAACCTATAGCCACATGATATAAAAATGTTGTATTTATTATGAAAAATAAGGATGTATGTATGAACTCATTTCAGTTTCAAACCGTTCCCAACATCATCGCGGGGCTAGGTTCTATACAAGAACTTAAAAATGTTTTAACTCAGAAAGACTATCATAAAGCCTTATTGGTTACTGATACAGGTATGATTCAACATCAACTGCACCTACCAATCTTAAAGATTTTAGAACAAATCAAGCTTAAACATATTATTTATTCGGATATCCAAGCTGACCCAGCTGAACACATTGTGTTAGAAGCGGTTGATTTTGCAAAACAAGAGAAAATTGATGTCATCATTGGTTTCGGTGGTGGCAGCTCGATGGATGTTGCTAAGATCATTGCCTTACTTGCTCATCCCGAACAGCAGCAACATCTGAGTGAAATATATGGCGTTAATCAAGCCCAAGCACCTCGTTTGCCCCTCATACTAATCCCAACAACTGCTGGAACAGGCTCGGAAGTCACCCCGATCTCGATCGTAACCACTGGCGCAACCACAAAAATGGGCGTGGTTTCTCCAATTCTATATGCAGATGTCGCAATTTTAGATGCAACATTTACGCAAGGCTTACCTGCTCATATCACAGCGGCAACAGGTATTGATGCAATGGTTCATGCTATAGAAGCCTATACCTCCAATATCAAAAAGAACTTTTATGCAGATATATTGGCTAAAAATGCACTGAAATTATTGAATCACAATTTAACAAAAGTATTAAAAAATGGAGCTGATCTAGAAGCACGGCAAAATATGTTGGTCGGTTCCATGTTAGCGGGTCAAGCATTTGCGAATGCGCCCGTGGGTGCTGTTCATGCACTCGCTTATCCACTAGGTGGGCACTTCCATCTTTCACATGGACATAGCAATGCTTTGGTGCTTGTGGAGGTGTTAAAATTTAATGCCCCTAAAGCTAAGCAATATTATGCAGAACTCATGCAACTGTTAGATCCACGTAGTACAGGCTGTACGGATGGTTTGTGTGATCTATTTATTGATCATATGCAAAACCATTTAGATCAGAGTGGTTTAACCTTAAAATTAAAGAACTTAGATATTCCTGAGGCAAAACTTCCTCAACTCGCAAAGGATGCTTTGCTACAAACCAGACTCTTGCAAAATAATCCAAGAGAACTAACCGAACAAGATGCGTTACAGATTTATCAGGCGATTTATGCATGACCAAACCTATTTTAAAAACACGAGAGCAATTTAAGTTTTTCTTCCCGATCCAAACTCGTTGGGCAGATAATGATATTTATGGTCATGTGAATAACGTGACCTACTATAGCTATTTCGATACTGCGGCAAACTCATTACTGATTCAAAAAACGGGTTTTGATATTCACAATAGTAAAATTATAGGACTAGTTGTTGACTCTGCATGTAGTTTCTTACAAGAGTTGTCATTTCCTGAAACAGTTGAAGTTGGCGTTGCGATTGGAAAAATCGGCAACTCCTCGCTTAGATATGAATTGGCCATTTTTAAACAAGATCAATTTGAAGCGGCAGCACAAGGACATTTCGTGCATGTGTTTGTAGATCGTGAAAATCGAAAAAGTACAGCAATTCCTGAAAACATGCGAAATATTTTACAAGAATATCTTTTATCTATTTCTTAAATAAACCTGCCGACATGATTGCTATAACCATGTCGGCAGGTTTTAACATTACTTTTTAGATATGTGGCAATACATATGGCACGATATCTTGGAAAGTACGACCATGTACATTCTCACCAATCGCATGCATTTTCCACGCGTCATTATGGCGATAGATTTTCGCAATAATTAGACCTGTATGACCGCCTTGTGAAGACAATTTGTAACTCGCAATTTGTTGATTACTTGCTTGATCAACCAAACGACAGAATGCATTTTCTACTTTTTCAAAAGTTTGACCACGGAAACTACTCACCGTAAAAACCAATGATTTCACTTGACTTGGCACTTGCGTCAGATTCACACGAATAACTTCATCATCGCCATCACCCGCACCTGTGAGATTATCGCCAGAATGGGTAATACTGCCATCCTTACTGCGTAATTGCCCAAAATAAACAACATCGACAACTTGTTTATTCTCATCAAACAAAATCACTGAGGCATCAAGGTCAATATCTGCACTACCACCACCAAAACCTAAAAAGCCTTTACTCTTGGCAACATCCCAACCAACACCAAGAAAAATTTGTTGTAAGCTGCTACCATCTGCTTTTTGCAAATTGATTTTTTGCCCTTTTTCTAAATTAATCGCCATCATTAAGTCCTCTTTGTTAAATGAATGTTTTAAATGATTTTTCGTTGTAAAAATTACTGATTTGAACGTGGACTCAATTTGCTTTGTAACCATGCAAGAAGATTTTGGCGATTACGCGAACAAATAACAACTTTGCCTTTACCTGAAAAACGTAACACCATACCCTCACCACTCATGACACTATTCATCAAATTACCTAAGAGTCCACTACTCTGTGAGGTAGAAACAGATAAACTGTAATTTAGGCGTGAATCCCAACACACGACATGACCGTTATCAATAATTACATCTTTATTCGGCTCAACTTCTAGCTCAAATAAAGTCCCACACCCCGAGACGACAACTTGCCCCTGTCCACTGGTTTCCATCACCAAAAAACCACCTGTGTTTCCGAAAAATGCACCACCAATACTACTATTGAGCCTTGCTTTAACTTCGACAGAATCATGTGCCGCGACAAATGCTCCGTCACTCAGCAAGTACTGTGTTGCACCGACATCTAAGATTTGCATATCACCATCGAGTGCAGCAGAAAGTAAACAATCCCCATCTCCGCGTACCGCTTCAATATGTTGTTGAAATAATGATTCATCATTAGCAAAACGGCGCAATAAGGATTGCATTAAACCTCCTTGTAAACGTCCTTTGAGTTCCAATGAATCTTCCATCATCACCATGGCATTACTTTCACAATAAATCTTATCGCCACGGCGCATCGCAACATGTAAGAAAGGTTCTGGCGAACCGACTAAACTAAATTGAGCCATATTATCTAATCCTTAATTCTCAATAATCTGATGTTGTTTTGCAGCTTTCAACCAATCAGGAAATTCTTCTAACAACAATTCATATAGACGTTCATCTGAAACACTATCAATTCGATCTAAACTAAAAAAATTACAGTTATCAACCACTCGCCCTTTCAGATCATCTATTTTTTCTAATGCGCCGTAATCTCGCCCACCAATACCAACAAACTGCCAAAAAATTGGCAATTTTGCAGCTTGGGTTAAGATTTTTTGCATTTCTCTTCGACTGCCTACACCACCATCCGAAACAAAGAGTACAAAAGTGGGAATTTTATCTGTGAATTTTTGATAATAATCAATGACTGCCTCAATGGCTGGAATCTCTTGATTGAAGCGAGCGCCAACTTGCCAATTTTTCCAGCCTTGTTGGGTCGTATTAATAAAGTCATTTACATTGCTTAGTGTGACTTCATCTAGCTGTGTTGTTTTAGCTGCAAATGCCCAACACTCAAAGCTTCCATCATTATCAAAATGAATCGCTAAAGGCATTAAACGATTCACCACTTTCTGAACATCACCACGGCGATATTGTCCATCCATCGAACCAGATGCATCTAAAACGAGGGCAACACGAGCCGTTATTCCAAGTAAATTTTTCTTTTCTAACTGAACCAATGATTTTTTGGTCAAGTCAATAATCGAAGCATTGCCTGTTTTTTCTGCTTTTTCTAAAGACAATTTTTTCTTTAAATCAATATTGGTTAATGGTGGTAGGGTGACTTGAGGAGCAGTTTCTTCTGCAACTTCCCCACCAAAATGTTGAATCAATGCAGCCAAACCCGCACTAAAACCTTGCCCATTAGCAGCTAATCGCCAAATATTATCTTTGCGATAAATTTCGATCAGCATTGCAGCACGTTCCTGATCAAACATATGACCATCAAGCCTAAATTCAGCAACGACTTGCTGCTGTAAATTCAGGACGTGGACTAAGATCTGTTGAGCCTGTGACATCACTGCCTGACCATCAATAGCAATGGTCATCACTAAATGCTGAATCGTCGACGGTAATTGTGTTAAATCAACCGAAAAACGACTAGACTGAGCTTGATTATCCGTTAATTGCACTGCTTGGCATGGCGTTTTAGGCTGATTATAGAACGTCATATAACGTTCATCGCTTAATTTATACGCTGGATCTAATCCAAAATTGGCGATATCTAAAGTAAAATTGGCTTGATATTGAATGTGAATATAAAAAGAACTTTGTCCTTGTAAAAGATCATCTAATTTAATTTTTTGCCCACGAATTAAACTCAGCATATGACACAATTGCCTATTTTTTCATTTATATTTTATAGTAATGATCAGAAGACAATACCGAAGTATCATCCTCTGATATGGGATCAATTATACAGCTACACCAAAAGATGCTGCTAAAGGTCCTAAACCACCTGCAAAACCTTGACCAATGGCACGGAATTTCCATTCGCTACCATTTTTATATAGTTCACCAAAAATCATTGCTGTTTCTGTGCTGCTATCTTCAGATAAGTCATAACGTGCGATTTCACTACCACCTGCATCATTACAGACACGGATATAAGCATTTGCAACTTGACCAAAGTTTTGGTTACGCCCTTGACCATCATAAATAGTCACTGCAAAAATCACTTTAGCAACATCCGCTGGGACTTTACTTAAATCAACGCTCAGTGTCTCATCATCGCCTGCGCCTTCGCCAGTACGGTTGTCACCATTGTGTACGACTGAACCATCAGATGATTTTAAGTTATTAAAGAAAATAAAATCATTATCAGCACGTACTTTACCGCTTTCAGTGACAAGAAATGCAATCGCATCTAAGTCAAATGCTTGACCATCAGTTACACGAGGATTCCAACCCAAACCTACTGTCGTTTTGGTAATTCCAGGGGCTTCTTTTGTTAAACTAACATTTCCGCCTTTGGTTAGACTAATTGCCATTGAAGTGTACTCCTTATTCTACTGTTCAAATAAATATTGATTCTCATTTGATATAACAGATTTTCTCTACTATATCTATATATTTTATGAAGATTTTGCTTGTCGCTTCTCATAAGCAATCGATGAAAAAATTGCCCAGATAATGAAAGCGACACCAATCAATCCAGTCACAACTTCAGGAACATGACCGCCTGTACCCGTATAAAGCATGATTGCAGCAAGAATACCAATCGCATACATTGCGCCATGCTCTAAGAATACAAATGCTTCTAATGTACCTTTCTCAACCAAATAAATCGTCATCGAACGGACAAACATTGCTCCGATTGCCAAACCAAGCATAATCACCACAACATCTGTGGTAATTGCGAATGCACCAATAACACCATCAAAACTAAATGATGCATCCAGTACTTCTAAGTAAAGGAATCCGCCAATACCTGCTTTTACAATCGTACTAGATGCGCCTGATGCTTTTGATTCATCCTGACTTTCATCACTTTCTTCTGTCTGACTACTTTCAAGTAAATGTCCTAATGCCTGAACACCGACATATACCACAATCCCCCAAATACCAGCTAAAGTCACCACAAGTTTAGTTTCCATATCTACTAAACTCACCATAATCAGCAATGCAATCATGGCAACAAATACAGACATTGCAGGAACATTGGCAAGATTCGCTAATCGTGATTCCAACCAGTGAAACCAGTGCGTATCTTTTCCATCATCAAATAAGAAATTCAAGAAGACAAGCAATAAGAACATTCCGCCAAAAGCTGCAATTTCAGCATGGTGCGCAAGCAGTTTTTCTGAATAATGGACTGGGTCATTGAGCGCCATTTTAACAACATCAATCATTCCCATATCTGCTGTGATTGCAACAATCACAATTGGGAAAATCAAACGCATCCCAAATACAGCAATCAGAATACCGACCGTTAAAAATATCTTTTTCCAGAACTCATCCCAATGACGTAAGATCGAAGCATTCACCACTGCATTATCAAAAGATAGAGAAATCTCCATCACTGCTAAAATGGCAGTAATTAATAAAACGCGAAGCATGGTTTGAATACCTGCCTCTGGTCCATGGCTGAATCCCCACCAAGCGGATAACGCTAAGCAGATTATCGTGAAAATAATTGAGAAACGAAAATGTTTCATTGTGTCCCTTTTGATAAAAATCTTATCGTCATGATTTAAAAATTAAACTTAACCGACTTGAATACCATATTGTTGGCACATTGCAGCCAATCCGCCAGTATAGCCTTGACCCACAGCCTTGAACTTCCACTCACCGTTATGGCGATAAACTTCGCCAAAAACCATTGCCGTTTCAGTTGAATAATCTTCTGCTAAATCAAAACGAACCACTTCAACATTGGTATCTTGGTTTACGACACGAATAAAAGCATTCGCAATTTGACCAAAGTTTTGTCCACGTGCTTGTGCATCATGAATCGTTACGGTAATTGCGACTTTTTCAATCTCAGGTGACACTTTCGATAAATCAACCAATAATGTTTCATCATCACCATCCCCTTGACCAGAACGGTTATCACCTGTGTGTTCAACCGAATGATCTTGTGATTTAAGTTGATTATAAAAAATAAAGTCATGATCACCACGAACTTTACCTGTCGCAGTTAATAAGAATGCACTTGCATCCAAATCGAATGCTGCTCCATCCGTTGCGCGTTCGTCCCAGCCCAAGCCAATTAAAATACGGACTAAGTTAGGATCTGTTTTACTAAGGGAAAGATTTCCCCCTTTATTTAAACTAATTGCCATTTTGTATGTTCTCCTCGATAAAATTTATAATTAATGTCTTCATTACTTAAACATAAATATAAGATTAATTTCTATAAAAGCATTTTTACCCAATATTCAAGTTAGATCTTACTTTTATTTACTGCCAGCAACCCAGCGCAATCCAAAATTAAATGCCCGATCAAGTTCTTTATGCCCTTTAACATACTCAACATGTCGCCGCACTTCAATATTACCTTTTTGATTCACTAATTCAACAATTCCACACATACCTAATGGTTGCCCTTCAATCAAACGAATCTCAATCGGTGGCTGTTCAGGTACATAAATGGTCACAACCGCATCTGTTTCAGCCCAATTTGGAACACCTTGATAAATAAATGCGAAAATCACAACCCGATGAATCTGATCCCAGTTTTTCCCATTGATTCTCAACCATTCCCCACCTTGCAATGCTCCTGTACGATCATCACCAGACAATTCAATGAATGGAAAGGTATGGAAGTTTCCAAAACAGTCTCCTAAAGCCTGTATCACAGACCTCGTTCCATCTTGCATCTCAAACAGACACCCCAAATCAAGATCAACACTTTTGCCATGATTGCGCATTTTGTCAAAAAAACTGTTTTGTTTTGTCGCTGTTTTTTGATTCCAATTCAGATTAATTTTAATTTCACCAAAAGCCTGATCTTTTTTTGTTAGATTAATTTTATTGTTTTGTTTATCTAGACTAATCTTACTTAAACTTAATTTCTCAGGTTTTGGCGGTACTGGAGCAGTTTGAACAGCAGGCGGTGTATCACTAATCTCTACACCAAAGTATTCTGACAATGGCTTTAATCCACCATTAAAACCTTGATTCACAAAACGGAATTTCCATAATTCTTTGTAACGATAAACTTCTGCCAAGATTAAGGCTTTCTCCGTTTTCTCTGCACTTTTAATCATTGCTGTGGCAGACAACTGACCATTTTCCCACAACTCAATCTGTATATCCTGAACTGCATTGATCGTCAGGTTACCATCAATTGCAGCGCAAAATGAAACTTTGCTGATTTCAGCTCCCAACAATTGGGTATTGACATTAAATTGGGCTAAGTAAGGCGTCTTATGCGTGGATTCTAGCAATTCCACACTACGATTTGGCGTTTGCTTTTGTCCATAAAAAATCATGTCCGCATCGCCGCGCACTTTAGCTTGGGCATTAAGAATATATGCACTCATATCCAAACTTATTTGTTCGGGCATCGCCGTCTTTATTTTTATTTGAAACTGGGACTGTGTTAAAGCTAAATTCGCCCCAGTAATGAGTTGTTGCATTGCGATACCCTCGTTTATATTATTTGGATTTGTTTTAAATGAAATTTAATTATTTTTACATCATAGCGACAATTAGATTTTTAAACCAAAAACTTTAGCTCGCTCTAAAATTCGCTCTGCCCAATGTTTATGTGTGGCAGGTTCAAGCATTGAACCATGACATGCAAAAACTGCCTGTGCATCGTGATTTAAAATATCTTGTGCTTGTTTCAATTCAATTTCATTAACTTGAAATGCTTGATGCACAATTGGAATTTGTGCTGGATGAATAATGGTTTTGCCAGATAAACCATGTTGAATATCTAAGTACAATTCATCTTGTAATAATTTAACTTGGCTAAAGTGTTCACAGACTGGCGCACTTAAAGAAAAACCATACGGCAAAAACTGCCCAGCTAAATTCGAGATTAAAGCCCCGATTGGCGTTTGATATAACGTCATATCATTTGGACGACGTAATGCCAAACAGTTTAATAAATCATTACCACCTATTCTCAATACCAATACAGGATGGAATTGTTGTTGTAAAGCTTGTCTTAATTCCTTCATTTCCCCCATATCAAATGTGTCAGGTGTTTCTAGGGTCGGCATCAGTTTTAAATCAGATGATAAAATCGCATGCCATTGATTCAAATTAGATAAGCCAAATTTAGGTAAAACCATACCATCTAATAACTGAATCTCTGCCCATTGCATCAGTTCTTCTGCCATTTCTAAATGGCGAGGACGAATAAATAACTGTGGATGCTGTGAGTTTCTTTGATTCTGTTGTAGATGTTGCAATAATTTTTTTAAATTCTCTTTCGCAAACTCAACATCATGCTCGACCACGGCATCTTCTAAACATAATACCACTGAACGTAATTCAGGATATTTTTCACCTTTCACCACTTGCCATAAATCTGGTCGCGTGGCGGGCATATATAATGTTGCCCCCAATGACAATGCAGATAACATATTAGTTTTTCCCTAATTTTTGAATTAATGTAATGGCACGATAGGGTGCAATTTGATCACCAACGACTTTGGTCGGTGTCTGGGTAATATCCGTAAGATGACGTAATAAAGCAGTATCAGCATCATCGGCATCTCGTAATAACACCAAATCAGGCACACGGCGCAAAATTGCACGTGTTGCTTCTGCAATACTCGGCTTAATTCGATTTAAATTGGTGATCTGATATTGCTGTGCCAAATCTTGAATCACTTGCTGGCTTTGTTGGTGCTGTTGTTGCCGTTGTGTCTCTGTCCAAACTGCATTTGGCTGAACCGAACATTGACGGCGGATTTGATTAATTTTCTCAATAAACTGTTGTGATTGATCAAATTTTTCTAGCTGAGTATATTCAATACAACTATGCCATTGGTCAATATTTTGCGCATTAATCTCTTCGGCTTTAAGTGGTTCACCTTCACAAATCGTTCGCGAAATTAAACCTGAAATTGTTGAACCCAACACTCCTGACGGAATCAACCAATCATCACCACTTGCAGCCAACCATGCACAGCCCCCAATATCAGACAATACAACCAAAGGCAGTGGTCGATTGGCAAAACGAGGGTCATCTCCCAAACTCCGCTGTAATTCTTGTCGAATTGCGCCTTTGCCTGTCCAACCATCCACAAAAACAATCGATTGATGTCCATGTTTGGCAATAATGGTTTCTAAGGCTGCAAAATCAATCCCGCGATCACGAAGAATACTCACCCCATAATGGATACAAGGACGATCTAAATCTTGTAAAGCATGGTAAAGCAACACACCTAAGGGTACACCTGCACGCACAAAACTCACCAACACGATTGGCTCAACAAATTGCATTGCTAAGCTTTGCGCTAACTGTTGTACATTCTCCGCCAAACGTTGCTGCCCTTGTTGCAAAGCATTTTCATACAGCGCTAAATGACGTTCAGAGGGTGCATGTTCCTGACTAATCATCTGAGAATAGTGCTTTTGCCCAGACTGAATTAAATGTTCTTTCTCTACGGTATCCGTCGCCTGAATATGAGTGCGGCGCAATAAAAAGATCACTTGTTCAGGTAAATAACTGCCACTAAACCCTTGTTTTGAAATCAGTGCATCGGCTTGTTGCTTATTGATAATCGCCATAATACCCTTCTTGTACATATTGTTGCGCCAAGTTATGTTTGACCCAACGATTCAATTGGCTATGATTTGGCATGCCCCACCAATCGCATAAATTTAAAAATTCAACATCAGACAAACTATCACCAAAACCTAAAACGCTACGTTGTGGCACATCAAGTTGCTGTAATAAGAATTTTGCAGCATTGGCTTTACTGACAGGTTTGGGGATAAACGCCAAATTATTACCATTCAAATGGAAATAAAATCCATCTAATAATTCATCACTCAAACTATTCAATAATTCAGGTAAAAAATTCGGCGCATATGGATTGTCATTTTCAGTATTTTGCTTGGCAACAAGATATAAACCCAAACCTTGTTCTTCAACGATCCATGTCCGAATTGAGCCGAAGTCAACTGCTTGTTGTATAACTTGCATTAAAGCCTGCAACCGCGCTTTATAAGGCAGTAAAACCTGTTGCATCTGTGAATGCCAATCTTGGTTAATTGACAGATCAGCATTTAAAACAGTTCCACCATGAGAACATACCGCGCCATACTGAAATGGCAAATGGACACGAGACAGTGCTTCCGCACTACGAGCAGTCACAGGAATCACATGCGTACTTTGTAATAACCATTGCACAAAATGTTGTTGTACAGGGTTCATATACGCCAAAGCCTGTCCCTGTTTATCGGTCGTTGCCATTTTAAAGTCGGGTTGAGGCGTAATTCGTCGATGTGTTTGAAATAAAGTATCATCCAAATCAACTAACATAATTGGAGCTAAAACGGGAGTTGAACTTAATAAAAAATCAGTCATAAAAACATACAATTAAGAAATATGGTGAGGGTAATCTACAGCACTAATTACTTCGGCATTTGGTAACGCAGCTAATAATTCGGTCGCCACTGAATCTTTCGTCGTTTCAACCGTAATAAGGATCCGATCATAATCTACTGGATTGATATTGTAGACAAAGTTTTGAATACCTAGACCATAGTTATCCGAAAATGCCAATCCCGACTGAATCGCATGTCCCTCTGCGATCGGAGAACGTGTAATCGCACTGAATTTCACATCCGCACCTTGTTGCTGTAAATGTTCCGCCAATAAAAAAGAAGACCAAACATATTCACCACTGCCTAAAACCAAGATTCGTTCTTGTGCTTGAGCAGAGAGTCGAATATGTGCAGTTGTATCCTTTACGGGTAAGCGTCCCCATGTCGGTTGCGCTAAAGCTTCAAATTCACCAAATGCAATCGTATCGACTTTTGGCATCTCAATTTTTTTAGGATTTTCAGCATCTTGCCATTGCCATGTGCCTGTCATCAACGCCACAGATTGACACTCTAGACCTGAAATATGAATCCCTGATGACCAATCCGCTAAAGTTGCAGTCACCACATGCGAAATCTCATTTAAACTTGCATTCCGCAAAGCTGAGATCAGATTAATAAAGGTTTTCCCTGTCGAAGCTTCATCATCAACCAGAACAATACTTTTACTCGCTAAGATCTGAGCATGAATTTCTGGATCAGCTGAGCTATATAACAGTTGATCTTGCGCATGACTGTGTTCTTCTAAAAAACGAACGAGTAATGGCGCGTCTGCCACAGGATGTCGAGTCGTTGTGACATACAAAGCATCAGGATATTGTCGTTGTAACACCTGATGGACACCTGCCCCCAAACCAACGGCGGTTTCTGCCATCCCAATCACCAGAACAGGTTCAGGTAAATTTGCAGGAACTTGTTGTGCTAAATCAGTAAAAGCTTGGCGAATAATCACAGGACTCACTGGAATATGCCGACCCAATACTTTTGATACAAATAAAAAAGCACGTTTTGGGTTAATACGTTCGGCAAAGCCTAATAAATCTTGCCATTGCCATACATTATCTTTGCTAGGTTGTAAGGTTAATGTGCCGCGCTGCAATTCAATCTTAATCATAAAGCTTTATCATTCAAATCAGTAAAAGGTATATTTAGCGATCAAATCTGGAAGTTAAACTTGCAGACTTTGACTAATATTTCGAACTGTTATATTGCTAGGCATAACTTCCGCTTGGTACTCATGCTCAAGAAACTCTGAAATAAGAGCAACCACTAAATTAACACCACTATGGAAGGTATGACTAATTCCACCTGAAGGTCGTGGATTGACTTCTAAAATATAGAGTTCACCGACATGGTTATAACGCGCTTGCATATTCACTAAACCATCACAATGAAATAAACGTGCTACGCGTCGCCCAAGATCAATTGCAGGATCATCCAAGGTTAAGGTTTGATAATCACCACGATGTTTATAACGAGCCACGGCATAACGCACTTCACCATGAACACACAACATATCGACAGAACATTCATGCCCAGATAAAAATGGCATCACCAAATAGGCAGGGGTTTGTGTGAGCTGACGATAACTTTCAATAAAGGTCTGTGGATGAGCTTTAAAATTTTGGCTGTTATGAAACATATCGAACGGTGTAGCATTTGGGTCTAAACGCCAAAATCCAGAAGCAAATACTCCTGTCACAGGCTTCACACAGACATCACCTTGCGCTGACCATTCATCATAAGCAGTTTGTAATTGATCCGCTGTTTCAACAGTCGTTGCAGGCACAACAGGAATATCATGCTCTGTACAAATTTGTGTAAATGCTGATTTATCATGTAGCTGCCCTACATTTTCTGCGGTATCACAGCCTGCCATTAGACGAATACCAAGCGCATCAAAACGATGCTTTTGCTCTAAATAAATACGTCCAAATCGTCCAGCAACAATCAATTTAACCTGTAAGCGCTGTGCTTGCTCCAACACCCATTCTACTCGTTCTGACAAAATAGGCTCTTGTAAAGCAATATCCGCAGCAGATGTAATTTCAGGGCGCAAATCCTGATGAGATGCGATGATATGAATCGGAAAATCTGAGCGCATTTGCTTTGCAGCTAAGACCAAATCTCTTTGACAAGAATGTGCTTGAGTAAACCAAATTCCAATTGAATGCGGAGAAATCACCTTTGTTTCATCAATTTGTGGAGCATTTAAATTTAACTTTATCATTAAGGACACACTACCATCTGAACCACCACTAAACGCCCGCCATCCTGACGGGATAATAAAATTTGCTTGCCATCTGTTAATTCAATTTTTGTACCAATCGGCACGACTGTCTTCGTTGCTACATCCATCAAATCAGGTAAATTTTCATTGACCAACCACCATTGCCCTTGATGAAAAATAAAATAACCCACACGTTTAGTTTGCTCAGCAGTCAAACGCTCATTGGGTGCAATTAAACTATTCGCATGCCACTGATAAATTGACTGCCCTGTCCAGACCATTAACCGATGGTTATCAGGTCTAAAACTCCCTTCTTGACGCGCTGAATATAAATTTAAAACAGGTAATTGCCCTTTAAATTGAGTACCACAGAAAGGACATATAGGTTGTGTCGTATTATCAAAAATATACCATTTTTGACTGCAATTCGTATTTAGACAAGGTTGAATTAAATCAACTGTTTTCACCAAAGCAGTTTCCCAGTCATTTGCTGAGGGACGCTGTTGCGGTTGATGTAAACCTGTCACAAAACTTTTTAAAAATAAATCTTTAAGATAAGGGCCTGTCACATCAAAAGGAATTTTTTCTGGATCAGCCCAAGGTAAAGCACTCGGACGAACTTGACTTACTTTGACTCGATTACGATGATCCGTTGGATGTTCAATAAATAAAGCTTGTTCACCCATTGCAAGATTTTCATCTCGTTGAGGATCATTGAGATCATGCACTAACCCACCACGTAATGGATGCCGATATAACAAATACATATAAATTAATACAGCTAAGGCATGCCGATCGGTCATGATATTCGGTAAATGGCGTTTTGGGTCATCTTTTTTCAAATGATTGGTCTGTATCACTTCAGGCGCAATAAAATCAGGCGTTCCCACAACATCAGGCGGATATTTACCTGGGACAACCAAACCATCCACATCAATTACACAAGCACGACCCGTCACAGGATCAATGAGAATATTCTTATACGATAAATCAGAATGTGCTAAGCCTGCTGCATGCATACGCCGTACTGCACGCGCAATCAGGATGCAAATTTTTAAATAATTCAGCCATGTGCCTTTTTCTCGTTCGTCAAGGAAACGAGTTTGGTTATTGGCACTTGCAAACCACTTGCCTTCTTTTTCTTTGCCTTTAATTCCCAAAAAATCATCATTCTTTGAACCAAATTCAAAGAAAAATGCCTGTTGATAGGTCGGAGCTGTGATTCCAAGTAAACCATTATATTCCACCAAACCATCAGGCCAACAAAACACATTCTTCCAATAGTCACCACCAGCACTATTAAAAATTCCTTGCCATTTATTGCCGACAATTTCTTTTAAACGATCTTTTTGACGCTCTAATTCTGCTTGTGATTGATAAAAACTGTTTTTCTCTTTCGTAAAAAAACAGACGACATAAGATTTATCAGGTGAAAAATACACATCTTTCATCGCACCTGAGCCAATCACTTCATCCACAAATGCAATCGACCGACCATCTAGAGTTTGACATTGAATGATTTTATTCATCTTTAACCTCTAAGCGGCTTATCGTGTGCATTCAGTTCTGAGTTTTTTTGATCATCGTTCTCATCAGCCCTTTTTTGCAATAAATCTTGCCATAAAACCGCCAAAGTACGATCATCATGATGCCCTGCACTAAAGAATTTTGACCATTCCAATAAGGCTTGATCTGGTTTTTCATGCTGCAATTTTGGCTGAATCTCTTGCCACAACTGTTGCCATTTTTGCAGATTATTCAAGCCTGCATCTGTTTCAAAACATGGGTCTGAAATACCATCGGTCATCAGAAATACCGCTTGGCAGTCTTGGAAATAACCAATATTCACCTGTGCACTAAATTGATTGACCACTTGCCGAGATAAAAATCGAGTTTGACCTGCAAACTCTCCACCATCAGGTTTGCCCATCAATCGTATTTTATCAGGGCTATAAACGGCGATTGCACCATCCCCAATCCAAAAACTACTGATCAGTGTACGTTCTGGTTGTTGTTTTACGATTGCAGCCAGTAATGTCGTAGAGAATTTTTTTACATCCACTTGCTGCTGATGTGCTTCGTGTTCAATCGCTTCAACTGCGCTCAAGGCTGCTTGATAAAATAAATCCTGCAACTGCTGACCTAAAGCTTGTAACTGCTGATCCACTTCTCCAACCTGCCAACCTGCTATCAGTTGATCTAACTGCTCTCGTTGTTGCTTTAAATGATCATGCAATACCTGTCCCATAGACTGCACTGCCAGTTGCGAACCACGCCGAGAAAAATCAGCACTCCCCGCACCATCCGCCACGATTAAAATAGCCCAATCACTGTTGTCTATTTGCCTTATCAGAAAATCATCATCACGAAAAGTTCCTGCATGCTCATGTGAACGCCCTCTTTGACTACAAGCAGCAATCTTAAAAGTCTCTGCTTGAATGTAATCAGAATCGCTATGACTTTTCTGATAAGGTTCATTTAAGTCGGGTTCATTGATTTGCCATAAACTGCGTGGATCAGGCGTGACAATAAAGGTAACTTCACCTTGCTGCCAATCGGCTTGTTCTGGATTGATTTTATATTGAAAATTTAACTTAAACTCGCCCGCCTGCAATGGCGTTCCTTGCAACTGCTGCATATCCTGATTAAAAAAGAGACCTAACTCATCTGAGATTTCAATACGATCGGCACAGATATAAACCAGTTGTTGTATCGGATGTTGCATTTGAATCTTGGCTTGATAAATTTGCCCAACACGTGCATTTGGAATCTGAAAATAAGGCATTTTTTTCACCGTTTTTACAATATCGACTGAAGTGGCATCTGCACTCAATCGATAAGGGGGAATCATCTCGAATTGGGTATCAATTGTTGAATTAAATTCATTACGATTCTTCGTATATCGCTCTGATCGCAAGCTTTCAGCATGTGCATGAATTCCCCCATTTTCAGGTACTATTTCACGATCACACTGTTGATCGAAGCTGCTTAAACTATTTTGACAAGGTAAATAAATGGCACGTCGTCCTTGTTGCAAAATATGGTATAGCTGAGTTTGGTGAAAATATGGGAGTTGCTCACATTGAAAAGCACTCGCATCATAAATCTCTTCAGCCAAATCATAATAAGCATTATAAATACGTTTGTTTTTGAGCAACTGACTGATCCATTCTGCATTTTCGCTCAAGTCAGTTGATTTAGTTTTATCTTGTAATAATTGCGTTAATAAACCAGTGAAAGCGCTTTGTATCTCTGGATGTAAAACTTGAGACATGCTTATTCCTTATGGCTATTTTAACCACGCCCTCGTTGTACATCAAAACCATCAATTCCACCATAACCAAAGCGAATTTGGCGACGACACCACGGACAGGTTGCTTCTTCACTGAACCCGTCATAACACATCAATTGACCACAACCACACATTGCAAATGCGGTATCAGCCAAACAATGTGGACATTCAGGTGCGCCTTTTAATAAGGTTGTATTGACTTGTTGCTGATGTTGGCTCTGATCAGACCACGTAAAATAATCTTCATCTATTTTGCAACATTCAGTTAATTGAAAATGATACAAATTAAGTTCGATATTTAAATCTTGTGGGGCTTTGTACTGAATTTCTCGCTCATATTTCATCAGATAAGGACGATTGAGCTTCGCACAACGCCCGACAAAAGTGACACATTTTTCATCCACCAACGTATTTTTAGCAGGAAGGTCTTTCACCAATCGCATATAGCTTTCATCTAAACTTGGTAAGTGATTATGTTCCTGCCCATCACCAATACTCTTACTTTGTGCTAATACCGAAGCACTAATCCATTGGAAAAACTTTTTAAAATCATGCTCATTCAGCTCATCAAAGGCAATACAATGCTCTGTTAATTGTTTTAAAGTTTGATAATCCACATTTTTGCCCATGCCTAAGGCAATTAAAGTGCAGCGTCGAGCATATTTTTTCTGCCAACGATAAATTGCATCTTTACATTCATCTGTTGGACGACCATCTGTAAATAAATACACCACAGGTTTCCAATCACCTTTGGTGTCCTCAGTGGTTTTTATTAAATGGCGATCAAATTCATTCATTAAATGCTCTAAAGCCTTGCCTAAATGTGTACCACCACCTAAAGGTAATTTCACAGGATAATAGGCAAATACTTCAACCAACGGAACCAGTGTTCGAACCAACCCAGCAAATGCAATCACAGAAACATAAACCGTTTCTAAAGCATAAGGATCTTTGCGCAATTGCTGCATGATTAACTGGATGCCTTGCTGCATCTGTTGGATATTCTGTCCAGCCATCGACTCAGAACAATCCAATACAAAAAAAACAGGTAAACGGCGCATCTTTTATCCTTAATGATTGATGATCGAATTACAAAACTAACTGTACTTCTGGCGGAGGTGGCGGCAATGAAATCGAACCTGAAATACCTGCACTACTACTTCCTGCGACCACACTGGCTGAGACCCATTTAAAAAATCCAGAAAATGAAGCTGCGTCCATAGTGTCCAATACCACAACCTTATCCGTGAGTTGCAATAAGTACTCTTGCTTTGCTTTCGGGCCAGCCGCACATGCCACAATACTGGCAAAATTGAATTGTTGAATCACAGGAATGACCTGTTGATAGGCATAAATATCTGAGGGTGAACCATCTGTCATGATGAAGAGTAAAGGTCGCCAATCGCCTTTCTCATCCGTTGTATTCGTTTGTACTTGTTGATTAACACATTCAGCAAGAAGCTCCAAAGCAGCTCCCATAAAGGTTGCCCCTGCACTTGGCGCCTGAATTTCGGCAAGTTGCACTTGCTCCAAAGGGGTTAAAGGCAAATAAATTTTTGCTTCTAAATCAAAAGTAATAATACTTAAATAAACACTTTCTAATGCATAAGGATCTTGACGCAATGCGCTCAGCATGGACTGCAATCCGACATTCACTGAGTGAATCGGCTCACCTCGCATAGACCCAGACGTATCCAACAAAATATAAACAGGCAAACGACGCATAGAAAGATCTCTCAGCTACAGAATACTAGGGCTTTCAAATATAAATAGCCCTAGTATTTATTAAAATGTTGATCAGAATGGTTTAAGCATAGTGTTTTAACCATTCAACAAAAGAATCAGAGGATGATGCTTGCCCTACAGCATTAAATGACCAACCCGATGTTTCTCGTACCAATTCAGCAAACAATAAAGAACGTTGCTGCTCATATTGTCCTGTTCCAGACAAATCAAAACGCACCATTTCTTTACCTGTGGCATCAACAGCACGAATAAAAGCATTGTTCACTTGACCAAAATGCTGCTTATTTTCAACCGCTTTATAGATTTGAACAACAAATACAACTTTATGATATTGTTGAGATAAGTCATTTAACTTAACAATAATCTGCTCATCATCTCCATCGCCCGCACCCGTACGATTATCACCTGTTAACCAAATATGCCCCGAACCATGATATTGATTATTGAAAAACACCACATCGCCATTCTGTAAAGTCACATTCCCTTGCGCATCACGCCCTAGATTATTCACTTTACCATTTTCACCGACTAAAAATGCGATTACATCCAAGTCATAATCCGCAGTACCACCCCCAAATAATCCAAGAAAACTTTTTTTCTGCGCTTGAATATCCCAACCCAAGCCAATGGTGACTTGGGATAAATTATTTTCGGTTTTCTTTAAACTAATACCCTGACCCTTACCTAAACTAACAGCCATTTTTATGTACCCTTTTTTTTAATTTAAAAATTTATGAAGCTCTGTTATTTCTAGTGATATTTTTTGATTTGGTCGCTTTTATATCATCTAGTTTTATTGATTAGGTTTACCTAACAAATAGCCAAATAAAACAGCAGAATGTTTTAGATTCTAACTGTTTATCTGACTTACATTTTCTAACACAAACGATAATTTTTATCTATAAAAATCATTAAGAAGTAAGAAATAAATACGGAGCTGTCTACCCCTTATGAACTGAGCTGAATGTTTTGTAATTCTGCATCAAAAGTCTCTATCAAACTCTTAATAGTTGGCTCTTGTTGCAATAACTCGACTGCCCGATGAAACGCTTTTTCTTTACGTGCATTTTGCATGATTAAAGGCGTATCTGAACTCACTGCGCCATACTGGACATTAAATTGTGTATTTGCCCATTGTAGTTTCAATTCATCTTCAATACCTTGTCGTAATTGCGTTAGCATCCCTTCATACTCTTGTGGGATATGAAAGATAGATACACCATCAATCTGCCCTTGCATCACACCGTGTTGTGCTAACTCCTGAACAGCAGGTGACAACTGACTGGTTCTAAACCAATATTCCCATTTTTCTAGACTCCATTCACCTTCTAAAACTTGTTCACGCAGTTTTAAAATATCTTGTGGCATTAAATTGCTTTGTTCTGCTTCAAGCGTTGCAACGATTGTTGTTTCAATGAAAATATCAACATCACGCTCTACAACCTGCTCATCCCTCACTTGAACATGTTGTTCCACCTCAACCGCAATATTTTGTTCGACAGGAAAAATCAAAACATCATCTGATTGCATAAGATCAAACTGAGGGTTTAGTTGCTCTAAACTCTGCTCTAAACCAATAAGCTCTCCATCCTGTGCATCAAAGACCATAAGCTGATGATCTTGCATAGCAGGTTCAGGTTCAGGTTCAGGTTCAGGTTCAGGTTCAGGTTCAGGTTCAGGTTCAGGTTCAGGTTCAGGTTCAGGTTCAGGTTCAGGTTCAGGTTCAACACTAAGCACTTCCTGCTGAACTGCAAGTTGAATATTGACTGGCTGTGGCGTTTGTTGTAATTGCTGAACATGAGATGAAATTACACTCGGTTGAGGTACGTCAACATGATGAGGATTATTATTCCCCTCAATCGTGATCTCACCTGCAGACAAAGGTCTAAATGCAAGCAAGCGTAAAACACACATTTCAAAACCTTGCTCTTGGGTGACAGCCAATTGCAAATCTGATCGTCCTTTACATGCAATTTGATAATAAAGCTGCAAATCTTGAGCAGAAATCAGTTTAGAAAGTTGCAAAATTTTCTGATTTATTTCTTCACTATATTTCAAAGCAAGATCAGGTAAATACTGCAACAAAGCCAGTTCATGTAATGTCGAAACCAATTGATCCAACACCAATGACACATCTAAGGCTTGTTGCCTAAACTGTAAAAGTAACTGGCTCACACGCGCTTGCTGATTTTGGTGAATTGCCAAAATCAAATCATAAATAATGGTTCGATCAATCAATCCCAACATGTCTTTCACATCTTGATGATGGACTGCACCCTGACCATAAGCAATCGCTTGGTCAGTTAAAGACAATGCATCTCGCAAAGAACCTTGTGCAGATTCAGCAATTTGCCAAATCGCATCCTGATCTGCGTCAATATGTTCTTTACTTAAAATCGCCGCTAGATGCGTTGTAATTTCATCAACAGCTAAAGGACGCAAGGTAAACTGTAGGCAACGTGAGATTACGGTGATAGGTAATTTTTGTGGATCTGTGGTCGCAAATAAAAATTTTACATGCTCAGGTGGTTCTTCTAGTGTTTTTAAGAGCGCATTAAATGAATGCGTTGAAAGCATATGTACTTCATCAATCAAGTAGACCTTGAAGCGACCTTGTGTCGGTGCATAAGGAACATTATCGAGTAACTCACGTGTATCTTCAACTTTGGTACGCGATGCTGCATCAATTTCAATTAAATCAATAAAACGACCTTCATTCACCGCCTTACATGTCGCGCAGACTTCACACGGCGTTGAAGTTACGCCTGTCTCACAGTTCAAGCATTTGGCTAAAATACGGGCAATCGTGGTTTTTCCGACACCACGCGTTCCTGTAAACAAGTAAGCATGATGCAAGCGTCCACGCTCTAATGCGCTAGTTAAAGCACGAGAAACATGGTTTTGCCCCACTAACTCATTGAAATTACGTGGACGGTATTTTCTTGCCAGTACTTGATACATGTATGCTCCTTTTTGCAGCTTAAGGATACTGTTTTTTTGAAAGGACTGTAAACGAATACGCTTCTAATTGATCAAGTTTAAATACATTCAATTCTTTTTAATGACGATTTCATCACTTTTATACAAGACTTGCACCGATAATCAACTCAAGGGAGAATACACCTTAATTTTTATGTTGTTGGCTTCATTCACATGTCTCAATCTTTAACGGTATTAGGCGGCATTACCGCAGAACAATTTTTAACTGAATATTGGCAAAAAAAACCTTTGCTTGTCCGTAATGCAATGCCTGAAATTATCGGGTTATTAGAACCCGATGACGTCAAAGAGTTGGCTTTAGATGAAGACATAAGTGCTCGTTTAATTCGACAAAAAAATAAAAATCCAAATGAATGGCATGTAAAATCATCACCATTAACCAAAGGTGATTTCCAAAAGTTACCCAATCTTTGGACCATCCTCGTTCAAGCTGTTGACCATTATTCATTTGATATTGCTGAACTTTGGAAGAAATTTCCATTTATCCCACAATGGCGACGTGATGACATCATGGTGTCTTATGCACCTAAAGGCGGCTCGGTCGGGAAACATTTCGACTTTTATGATGTGTTTTTAGTACAGGGTCATGGGCATCGCCGTTGGCAATTGGGTCAAATGTGTGATGAATCAACCGCATTTGTTCCAGATCAACCATTAAAACTATTAACAGAAATAGATGTCCAGTTTGATGAAGTCCTTGCACCTGGTGATTTATTGTATGTACCACCTGGTCTTGCTCATTATGGTGTTGCTGAAGATGACTGCCTCACCTTCTCTTTCGGTTTCCGTATGCCAAACCTAGCTGAAATGAGTGATCGATTGAGTGAGCAATTTGCAAAAAATTCAGCACTGAAACAACCTTTAGCGGACATTACTCGCCAAAAAACTAACAATATTGGTGAAATAAACGGTACAGAATTCTCTTATCTAAAAACACAATTGCTCGACTACCTCACACAAGCACCTGAGTTTGATGCAGCCATCATGGCATACATGAGTGAATCTAAATATCCGAATAGTATTCCTGAACCAGAAGAAATTGCAGTAGATGATTTACTTGAAGTCATTCATAGTGGCTATCAATTGCTACTTGAACCTGCTTCAAAAATACTCTACCGCCAACAAAATGATTGCTTAGAATTTTGGGCAAATGGCGAGCAACTATGTATTTCTCAGACATTTGAGGCAGATCTTAAACAAATTGCTGATGGTATGAGCATTATCTTTGATGAACAGTTCAATCGAACCGAAATACTCGAAGATATTGCGCAACTTTTAAATAATGCTGTATTAATGCTATTACCTCCCAGCGAATAAAACGCTGAATCAATAGCTTCGAGAATAACTAAACTATTTGCAATCATAAATTGAGTTAATCTTTTTATTACAATAGTTTAGTTATACTTAAAAATGTTGATTCATTTATTTTTATAAGAATTACACTTTAATGATTGAATACGAATAAAAAATTTATAAACTAACTATTTATAACTTAAAACATATATTACATCTAAATAATTTTTAACTAGAACGGAGAAAACCATGTTTAAAAAAGTACTACTTTGTTCGTTTATTACATCTTCACTTTTCATTCAAGCAGCCAATGCCTGTACACGCGCAGTCTATTTAGGTAGCAATGATCATATTATTACTGCTCGCTCTATGGACTGGAAAGTTGATGTGGGTACAAATCTATGGGTGATGCCAAGTGGCATAAATAGAGATAGTAATGCTGGCCCTAAATCACTCAAATGGAAATCAAAATACGGTAGTGTGATTGCTACAGGCTATGATGTATCAACCACAGATGGTATGAATGAAGCAGGTTTAGTTGCCAATGTATTATGGCTTGTCGAGTCTGAATACCCTGATGCAAAAAAGTCGAATAAACCTCAACTGAGTATTTCAGCGTGGGCACAATATGTCCTTGATAACTATGCCACCGTCTCTGAAGCAATTACTGTACTAGAAAAAGAACCTTTTACATTAATTACAGATAATGTTCCCGGTGAGCAACGTTTAGCGACACTTCACCTATCTCTTTCAGACAAGAGTGGAGATAGTGCAATTATTGAATACATTAATGGTAAACAAGTCATTCACCATGATAAAAAATATCAAGTCATGACGAACTCACCTACCTTTGACCAACAACTTGCGCTTAATAGTTATTGGCAGCAAATAGGTGGCACTGTGATGTTACCTGGAACCAATAGAGCTGCTGACCGCTTCGCAAGAGCTTCTTTCTACATTAATGCGATCCCCAAAAATGATAATCCTAAAGAAGCGATTGCCTCCGTATTCAGTGTTATTCGTAATACATCCGTTCCTTTTGGCTTAAATACAGAAGAAGAACCCAATATTTCATCAACACGATGGCGAACTGTTGCAGATCATAAACAACAACTTTACTTTTTTGAATCTGCTGTATCACCCAACGTTTTTTGGATAGATTTAAAAAAAATCAACTTCAAAGATGGTGTCACACGTAAATTAGATTTAGGGAAAGATCAGCAAAATACTTTTGCTGGAGATGCAACAGATCAGTTTAAAATTGCAAAACCATTTGAATTTCTTGGCCCATCATTGCACCATTAATATTTTAACGTCAAAATAAATGAGAGAAGCTAATATGAAAAAAGTGCTATGTTCGCTTAGTCTATCTGTAATCTTAATAAGTGGCTGTACAAATTTACAGAATTCACCCACCCCATCAACCGCTATAAATAATCTTTCTACAGCTGGTTCCTTAAGTTGTAAAGTAAACGAACTTTGTCCAAATGTAGTAGTTGAATGGGATAAACAACAGAAAGAACGTTTAAAAGTTGATGTCGCATTGACAAGTACTTATGAATATTACGATATAACAGGCATGACCTTTTTTGTTGACGGAAAATCATTTAACTATCTTCCCTCTGAAAAAACCCAACAAAAATATATAAACCGTTTAATTCCAAAACGTTCATCCAACACCTTTATTATTCCGAGTCAATTTCTTTATGAACTTAAAAATGTAAAAGATGTAGAATTATCAATTGAAACAAATAAAGGATCAATTAAACGGCCTGTTTATAGTGCTACTCAACAATCTATGCTTTATCAAAACTTTGCTAAATTAATCAATGGTTTGCAAAAAAATAAATAAAAATATTTAAAAGTCAGTTATTTAGATAACTCCTAAATAACTGACTCAGACGCAAAAATTTGAGACTGTAACTAGAAATTACACCTTTATGATGAACACTTATAATACTTAGCATAAGAAAAATCTTTTTCTTTATTCTAATTAACTCTTCTTTCGATTAATTAACTCTATATATTCATAATGTTAACTTTATCACTTATGATAACGACTAAATATCAGAATACATTAAATAAATAATATTAGTTTTCCCTATGATATTTTCAAAATAACATGTAAAATCCCATGCCAAAATTGCATGACTGAATGCAAAACAATGCTCTTATGGCGATGAGCGAATTCGAGGCTTTGTATGTCAAAAAAAGAAGATATTATTAACACAGCATTAAGGCTTTTTAACTCACATAGTTATAATTCGATTGGGGTTGACCGAATTATTAGTGAGTCTGGTGTTGCTAAAATGACGTTCTACAAATATTTCCCATCTAAGGAAAAATTGATAGAAGAATGTTTACTTCAACGCAATGTAAACCTTCAGAGTTCTCTCAATGCAACATTATCTGAGTGTGATCCAACTAATTACTTAGAGCAAATTAATGCCATTTTTCAATGGTATGATGCTTGGTTTAATAGTGAAGACTTCAATGGTTGTATGTTCCAAAAAGCACTTGAAGAAGTCATTAAAATTTATCCTTCTACTTTGAAACCAGCTACACAATATAAAATATGGTTAACAACACTCATTCAGAATTTGTTAACAAACCTAGATATTCGCAATCCAACCCATTTAGCGACTCTGATCGTCAGCATCTTAGATGGAATGACTATTCAAGCACATGTAAATAAAAATTCTGTGCAGATGAATGAATACTGGACACGTGTAGAACATTTGATTAATTTTGAAAAGGCTTTAGCTTAGGCGACCTCTTCTCCTTTAGAAGAAATAAACATAAAGGGGAAGTTTTACCATAAATTTTTAATAAAAAATAAAGCGTGATTTATAGTTATGATTGTGACTCACGCTTGCGTCTGAATTATGAAAAGAATAATAAAAATATTACCCTCTGGTGGTCGTACGTGTCGCACATCCCATTCCTTTTTATGCTTTTAAAGACAGATCGTTCTGTCTTATTTTTATTATATACCGTTCTCATTAAAACACAATCATTTTTTGAATTTTTTATATTTATTAATTATATTAATCACTTAATTTTATTGTTTAGAATATTTTAACAATAAGTGTTTTGAACCATCATCCATCAATATCTTTGCCTCGGAAAGGCTATAACAATAGATCCATAAGAAATTAGCAAATAAATATAATTTTTACTGATATATATATTCACAAAAAACCATTGTATTTATCCAGTTTTAATACATTTTTATCTTTTTCTCACTTTATACTAACTCCGGCTTAAATGTAATGAGGATGATATGCAAAAGGATATAGAGATCAATGTGATGAGAGAGTCAGCAAGCTCTATTGTTAATATACTCAAGTCTTTGGCAAACACTGATCGTTTAATCATTTTATGCCATTTAGCCAAACAAGAATTAAATGTATCTCAAATTGAGGAAACAACTCACATCCTGCAACCCACTCTGTCACAACAACTGATGATGTTAAGGAAAAGTAATGTTGTTTCGACACGCCGTGATGGTAAGCAAATCTTTTATTCAATTAGTGATCCTAAATTAAAAGTCATTTTAACCACACTCTATGAGAACTATTGCCCTGATATATAGCCTGAGATAAGCAATTTCGGAGCTTTTAATACTTTCAAGAACATGCATCTTTAAAGTATTTTGGATTGCTAAAAAACATATTCAAAGTGTGTTAAGGCCAAGATAAGAACCATACTTATTGGAAGTGGATACAAGCATAGATTTATTTTTCAGATTTTAAATTTATCAATAAGTTAACAAGATGGCTCCATCTATTACATGAGCAAAAACGACAACCAATTTGCTTTGTTTCTCGAAGTAAATGCAATCGATAGATCTTTTTTTATACAAAAAGATTTATCGTATTTATACAAAATACTTTTAAAAACATTATTTTAATTTTTATGCTACTTTTAAAGTAATTCACTCATCAAAAAAGTTCAAAAAAACAGATGGCTTAGGTATAGAATACGGCGCTTGTTTAACCTTAAACCACTTATATGTTTAATATATTGTCTCGCTTGAGCTTAATCAGCAAAATTATTATTGCTATCTTTTTGGGAGTTGGCGTGGCGCTGCTATTCCCGAACTTTACACCTTATTTAAGTTTATTGGGTGAATTGTTTATTAAAGCATTAAAGTCGGTTGCACCAATTCTTGTCTTTGTTTTAGTTCTTGCATCCATTGCTAATTTCAAAATGGGGCAAAACTCGAACTTAAAACCAGTCATGATTTTATATGTCGTTGGAATGTTGCTCGCAGCATTTAGTGCTGTGGTTGCAAGTATCGCATTCCCAAGTCAACTGTTCCTAAATTTGTCAACCCAACCTGCCCTACAAGCACCTGGTAGTTTGACCGAAATATTAAAGAATCTACTACTAAGTTTTATTGCCAATCCTGTACAAGCAATCAGTGAAGCCAACTTTATTGGTATTTTAGCTTGGGCAATTGGCTTAGGCTTGGCATTACGTCATAGTTCGGAGACAACCAAACAAGTTCTGACTGATATTGCTGATGCGGTTAATAAAATTATTCATACGGTCATAGGCTTTGCACCTATCGGAATTTTTGGCTTAGTTGCAGTAACATTTGCAGATGCAGGTTTAGCAACACTATCAAGCTATGCACATCTTCTAATTGTATTGATTGGCACGATGCTATTCGTTGCTTTAATCATTAACCCTGCATTAGTTGCCTTCACAATGCGAGCTAATCCTTATCCACTGGTGTTTAAATGCTTAAAAGAAAGTGGAATTACTGCATTTTTCACGCGTAGCTCGGCTGCAAATATTCCTGTAAATCTAGATTTAGCTCAGCGTTTAGGTGTCAATGAAGCAACGGCGAGTGTCTCTATTCCTCTCGGTGCAACGGTAAATATGGCTGGTGCCGCAGTGACAATTACCGTATTAACGCTTGCAACTGTTCATACACTCGGAATTCATGTTGATTTAAGCACCATGATTATTCTGTCTGTTGTCGCAACTGTTTCGGCATGTGGTGCATCTGGTGTTGCAGGCGGTTCATTGCTTCTCATCCCTGTTGCTTGCAGCTTGTTTGGTATATCATCTGAAATAGCAATGCAAGTGGTGGCGATTGGTATGATTATCAGCGTATTACAAGATTCAACTGAGACTGCTCTTAATTCTTCAACCGACGTTTTATTCACTGCTGCTGTAGATTTCAGAAACCGAAAAAATTAGTAGATTGTTATGCCCTTACAACGTTTACCAAACTGGATTCAACTTGGTGCTTTTTTACTTGCATTAAATGCTGGTATGGTAAACGTTTTAGGATTATTTACCGTTCTACACCAATCTGTTTCACATATGACGGGTAATGTCAGCATGCTTGCGATGAGTCTTTTAGAATGGCAACCAGAGCATTTTATTTACCTAAGTTTAGTGATTCTTTGTTTTGTTATTGGGTCATTCTATAGCGGCCTAATCCTTGGTAATAGCAACGTTGCATTTGGTCGTCACTATGGTTTTCCTCTCAGTTTAGTCGCTACATTTCTATTTCTGACATGGTTATTACTCCCTTACTTTCCACGTTATGGCTTGCTGTGGGCATGTGGGGCAATGGGTGTACAAAATGCAATGGTCAGTCACTATAAAGGGGCAATTATCCGTACCACCCATTTATCAGGCGTTTTGACTGACATTGGTTTAACCTTAGGCTATAAAGCCCGTGGTCTAAAAATTGAAAATCGACGTATTTTTTTGCATTTACTCATTTTTATTGGCTTTTTTGTCGGTGGACTGATTGCGAGTTTGCTTTATCCTTCTTTAAAATTACAAACCTTTCTCATACCAGCAAGTCTCAGTCTTATCATGAGCATGGCTTATTGGGTGGTCTACTTTCGTTCTTCATTCAACTCAAATTCGGATTGAATTATGGTTAAAAATGCATTGCAAGCTCAGTTACTAAAAGCTGGTTTAGTCGATAATAAAAAGGCAAAAAAATTAACTAAACAAGTGCAACATGAGCAACGTACTGGGAAAAATGATGATGCTGCTTTAAAAGCGGACATTGATCGAGTAAACCAAGAAAAACTAGCCAAAGATCAAGCATTGAATTTAGAAAAGCAGAAAATCTTAGAAGAAAAGGCATTAAAAGCTTCGATCATTCAAATGATTAAACAGCACAAAATCCCCCAGACTGAAGGTGATGTTAGCTATCAGTTTATTGATGAAGGTAAAATCAAAAAGGTTTACCTCTCGCAACAAGTTTATAATGCATTAGTTACAGGTTCATTAGTCATTGCTAAAGATCAAGATAAGTATGCTTATCTTCCTAAGGCACTTGCAGAGAAAATTGATCAAAAAATGCAAGGCTTTATCTTAGTCAACAATAACACTGAGAAAAATGATCAATCGACTAATGAAGAAGATCCGTATGCAGCGTATGTCATTCCAGATGATTTAATGTGGTAAATCATAATTCAGTTCTGTAATACAACCTTACAGATCGTATGTGAAATGTGATCAACTTATCATATTCATGTTTAACACCTTACAATTGTATAAGTATCAATTGTAAGGTGTTTGGATTTGGATTATTTAGGTTCTATAAGTGAAATTCAAAATGAATTGAGCCAATACCCATGGTTAGAAATGCTCATTTCATTGACAATTTTAATTTTTTTCGCAGCTTTAGCAAATTTCATTGCCAAAAAAATCATTGTTCGTGGTATTCGCCACTTTATTACCAAACTTAAATCTCCTCATCAATCAATCTTTGCACAGCATAGTGTTACTCGACGATTTGCGAACATTGTTCCAGCAATTGTGATTATGAATGGGATCACTACGATCCCACACCTCCCCTCAAAAGCAATGACATTTATACAAATGGGGGCTCAGGCATTTATTTTTCTTACACTTGCCTTGACGATCAGTGAAGCACTAAATATTTTTAATCTGGTTTACCAACGTAACCCTAAATCTAGAAACAAACCCATTAAAGGTTATTTACAACTGATAAAACTGATTTTATTCGTTGTATGCGGTCTTATGATTTTGGGTACTTTCCTCAAAAAAGATGTATTCACCCTGCTCGCTGGCTTTGGTGCTATGGCAGCAGTTTTGATGTTGGTATTTCAAAATACCATTCTTTCTCTCGTTGCAAGTGTACAGATCGCATCTTATGACATGGTTCGTATTGGTGATTGGATTGAGATGCCATCTTTGAATGCTGATGGTGATGTCATTGATATGTCTTTACATACGGTGACTGTACAAAACTTTGATAAAACCCTCACCACGATCCCAACCAATAAACTCGTCACGGATACATTCCGAAATTGGCGTGGTATGAGTAATTCAGGCTGTCGTCGTATCAAACGCGCAATCTTTATTGACCAAAGTAGTGTCCACTTCATGACCGATGCTGAACAACGAAGACTGAAAGATTTTTTACTTTTAGACCAATATCTCGATGCAAAGCAGTCAGAAATTGAAAAGTTCAATCACCATTTGAGTAACCAATCGGAATATAACCAACGCCGTTTAACCAATTTAGGAACTTTTAGAGTCTATGTAGAGTTCTACTTACGCCAACATCATGGTATTGCTCAGAATCAAACTATTTTAGTTCGTCAGTTGCAACCAACTAGCGAAGGCTTACCCCTAGAAATCTATGCATTCACAAATACCATTGCATGGGTGTCTTATGAAGCCATTCAATCTGATATCTTCGATCATTTAATTGCGATTATCCCTGAATTTGGCTTACGAATTTACCAAGCACCTTCAGGTTATGATTTTCAAGCTTACACTCCTATGAAAGACCCACAAACCTAATACGGCTCTTCGTTTTAAGGCTTTATCCGTTAAAGCAATAAAGCCTTAAAACTATTTCAATATACAAAGTTTCAAATCAAATGAGTGATGTTCCGATCTTATTCATAATAAAGTTAATTTTTCAAAACTTCCTATCAAATCTTAGAATAGGATGAGTAGAATTTTTCTGTTTGAAACTCAATTGTTTATAGAAATTATGAAAAGAATAAAGATAAGGAATCCGCCATTGTTCTGGTTTCCAAGGCAAATTCTGTTCAAAATACATCATAAAAGTAAAGAGTGGCATCAGATACATCGTATGTTGCATCGTTACCAATGAAATCCACATGAGTGGCCAACAAGTACCTACACAGTAAAATGCTTTCTTCAAACCATAGCTAAAACAATCAATCGCTGATTGGAGACCAAAAGGATTAATCATTGGTGGTATATGGCATCTATTCAGGCTCATTTGTTTCCACGGTGTTGCTTGCCAAAACAATAAAATAACCAATATGCAGCCTAAAACCAGTTCCTTTGAGCTATCTAAAATACTGTTCAAGATTTCTGTTAGGAATAAAAGTACAATACCTATGAACGTCCAAAAAACGATATAACCGATAAAAAATGTGGTTAAACCTATATATCTTTTTCGTGGAAAATTTTTTCGCCAAATCGCCAAGACTGCATCTGACAGCAAAGGAAACATCATCGCAATCAGCATTAAAAACCAATGTATGTTTATGGTCTGCATAATAACAGACCATAAACCATTGCGCTGATGGGTATGAATATGATGATGAGCATGTCCATGTACAGGTATATTGAATTCAACCATAACGATGGGCTGTAGTAATAAAAACAACCAAACCAGTAATCCAATACATAACAATATTGAAAATGGCGGACGTTTGAGTATTGAAAAATATACCTGTAATTTCATGATGATGCTTAAATCCTTATAAGCCTTCTCGGTACACGCTAATTTGCCCGATACTTAAATCTGCATCCGAAGCTAAAGGTTGACGCGGTACAAATGAAATAGGAAATGCATTCGTGTCGGCGATCTGTTTATTTAGATGAAGTTCATCAAAATAGTTAGTGATATCGACAATAATATTTAACCCTGCTCCACCATGCTCTTCCTTCGCATTAGATGCTTTGCGAATCCCAAACAAACCGATTGATTCAACTAAACTGGTATTGTTCTGATTCTCATCATTTGCCAAAGTCGTATAGATATCGAGAATAATCCCTTCACGATTGGCTTTCACATTTTCAAGTTTTAGAAATACTCGATCTGGCTCACTCACACCCTTATCGGATAGCGTTTCTAGTGCCATAAAACTTTTTTGTAGCGTATTTTTCATTTTATGGTCTAAAGGAATTGCAACGTTGGTTAAGCCATCAATCTGCAATTTTTTTGTTGTTGCACCAATAAGTTCTGATGCAACAGGCTGCAAGTTCAATGGCGTCTTGAAGGACTCAAAACCTAAAAGTTTAGCTCGGCTCTCACTGGTCGACAGCATTTCTTGAGCAGCACTGACACCTGAACCTGCTGTATATTCATAACCGAGTTGAGTACCATTAACATTAATATCTAAGTTATTTTGAACATCTTGTGGCGTGTATTGCCATGAATCCCCTGAAGCCAAAGGCATAATAAATTTTCGACCTGTGACAGGACCTTCTAACCATTGTGCATCAACAGGGTTAGAGCGCCCATCACCCAATTCCAACCAAACACTCCATAAACGGTCGATATTGGCATGATGTAGATAAAATATTGGATCCAAACCTGCTGAATCAGGATCACTCATGATGCCATTATCACCACCAATATCATCATGCACCAAATTATGAGGCTTACTTTCCAGATCACCAAATATACGATTGGAGTGAGAAAATGAGGTTTCAGGTCCACCAAAAGCCTTAAAATTATGTGGTGTGGTAAATTGCAAGTCTTCTAAAGCGGTGAGTGTTATATCTTGGGCTGGTAGTGGATGATAAGTTCCATACCGTTGTGCTACATAAAGTGGATTTACGCTACCATCAGGTAAATGTGTTCTTTCAAATGCTGGTGGCATGTATGCTGCATTTGGGTTTGTTGTATCACTATAATCCCAAAATGGTAATGACCAATCCTGCGGCCCACCTTGATTTATGATTTCAGTTCTTAAAATAGATTCTATTGCAACAAGATAACCACGATGCCATGGTACAAAAAACCATGTTCCATGCTGACATTGTTGCCAGTAAGTCGCTTGAACTTGTTGGCTCGGTAATTGATCAACTGTAGGATCGTAATAACCAAAGCCCTCCCATAGTTCAGCCTCAAAACCATGTATCCCCGCAAAAAAACGCCAACTTGTTGGATCATCCAATGCTTTGGTTTTTAAAGCACCAACCGCTTTAGCGTACCAAAATAATATTGGATCATCGAAATCCCCACCATTCGCCCAAACGCTTTTTCTGATATATGTCATTTTATTTTCATTCCTTAATGATTGTTTATAAAATACCGACAATTTTAAAATTATTTATTCAGATAATAATTTCTTTTAGAATAGAAATCTTATCCATTGTCACCTTGTTATTTTGTTTTAGCTCTTTACGATTTGAGATACTAATATTAATAAAACAATTATTCAAATGTTTTATATTTTTTCCATTTATAAACTTACTTATATCAATCGCATGATCTATCCCTCTATGATGTTCTTTTATAATTTTTGTAATTCCAAACAATGCAATTGAGTCAATATAGTTTTCTGCTCTCAGACTATCCATTTCACGATCATCCAGACTTAGAAAGACATCTAAAATAATACCTTCCTCATCTGCTTCTATAGAGTAAAACTTTAACCATATCCTTATCTTATTGTTTTTATGCAAAACCAATTCACAAAAATGATTAAGCTTTAATGAAATAAAGGCTTTATCACTAAAAATAATTGACTCATTTGTCTCTATAAAACTCTCTATCATAAAAAAATTATTCTTGTTATAAATTTAATGATCAAGATCATACCAAAAATAAATAAAATTAAAACTATTTTTAATTTTATTTAAACATAAAATTTGCAACCTTCATATAGAATAAATTTTCTCTAAAATTATGAAGATCAACTAATAATGATTTTTCAAATATTCATTTTAAAAAATCTTAATTAAAAATTATTTTAGACCAATTATTCCACATATAAAATCATTAGTTTTTTTTAACAACAGAATTAATCAGTACATAAAAAGGTATATAAAGCCAGTTGATGTATATTCAATCAATCATGCGTGGTAACAAAGCCTGCTTTTAAACAATTGAGTAATAAAGATAACTTCGTAAATACTAAGCTGTGAGTAGCAAATGCTTAAGCATCCAAAGTTCTACTTACTAAATTTGCAATAAGTTTTCTCAAATTTTAGAAAGAGATCATCAACTACAACTAGAGCATACAAAGCCTTAGAAAAGTATAAGAACAATCATATGTAGCAGTACTCAATCAATGTACTGAACTAGGTAGCCAACACTTGGATTATCTCCAAAATTTAGATGGACAGGGCAAGATTTATACAACGAAGCCAAACCAAGTTAAAATCTCAGTAGATTTTCTTAAAAACTGTTTCGATCAAGGTTACAAATTCAGCTTGAAAAAGTGTCAACTTTATTTTCTGACACAACACCGTCAAAATAAAAAAGCCCATTAAAATGAGCTTTTTAAATAAATCTATAGCTAGACAATGCAATCAGAAATCAATGAATACTAAGTTCATCATCCTTAGCCATTACTACAGATATTAAGATTGGAATACCCAAAATAACTGGCATTACAATAATCCATAAGTCCGTCGTTAATTTGTTTGAAAAGAAAAAATGGATTACGATTGCAGTTAAAATTAAAACTGAAAATAAAACACCCACAAACCGAGTTGCAAATTTACCAAGCATCACTTACACCTATCTAATTATCATCTTCGTCTTGAAGTATACGCTTTGTCTCGATCTTCGTGTATTTATTTTCTGATTATTACATGTCTTATTTGAATGAATTTACTAGTAGTAAATTACAAACTAATAAAATTTAACTCACATGATGGTTTTTAAATTTAACACTTAAATTCAAAGACTTAAGTTATTAAAATATACCTATTCGATTTAACGATTTTATAGCCATCAGCCTAGTATCCTCAAAACTATAGGTGCTAGTGACCGATACTTGGACACTACATTACAAACTCTCCCAAGAAACACTTTCACTTACTTTATTCTTAAAACAAGCTAATAGACAAAAAATTACACTAAATAGTTACTATTTTGTAAAAAAAAATTGAACTTGTATGCAAAACCTCACCACAAAAAGCTAAGTTAATAATATTAATAAAGAAAAATTAATATAAATTTAACATTTGATAAAATCATTTTGTAGTAGTATTGTTATCCAATGTAATAGTGAGTTAACAATCATGCCTCATTCATCAATAAAATTTAAAAATGAAACGGATTATTCATTTTTTGCTAAAATGACTAATTTTAACAATAAACCAGATTTCATTAATCTACGTTTAGAGCCTGTAAGAAATAAATCTCATCTTTGGATGGATGCAGCAGTTATTACAATTTTTTCGTTTGGCTTTTTTGTAGGTCTAAACAATGAATTAGCAAATGAGATGATTAATTCATTAATACTAATAAAAGCCAATCAATATGAACCAACTCTTTTTCAGAATTCAAATATATTTGATGATAAAGGATTTTCACTTCATCATACCTTTATGTATGAAGTAAATGAATCAACATCAATAAAATTTCTATTTAACAAAGATTGGAATGTTAATGAATTCAATACAGCCTGCCATATTCTTATGAGAGAATTAAAAGCATTTGAAATAAGTGGTTTAGGTCAGATCCCCAAATTTTTGAATGGTAACAAAACTTCAGATTTAATCGTTATGTCTATTGATGTGAACTTTGACGTAATTTATTCGATCTGAAAATAACAATTTTTTCCATTTTCGTTTAGCCGATGATCTCTGTGATTAGATTTAAACGAGCAAGCAACACGCTTTGTATCCTACTCTTGGCATAGAAACTCTGTATTTAGGTATACTTCTCGCAACAACAACACCCCAAACTGTTTGCTTCTTACTAATTTGAAAAACTTGGGTTTAAAACAGTTAATTGATTGTTATTTATTTACTCGTTGTCAATTTACACAGCGTTTTATACTAGTTCCACCTACCAAACATCTATAATTACCAAAATTTATGAGTAATGGTATAACACAGGAAGTGACTAAGTATCATACTCAATGGTGTTTGCAGAAATACTATCCAATTTTAATTTTAGATCATCGCTTTTTCGTAAAATAGCATCATTAAAATAATCAAATATTTTAAATTTATTATTTTTCAACAACTTCTATCAAGTTTTTTCTAGCACCTAGTCTTGTATTATATTTTGAGGACTACGTTTACCTGACTATAAATCTAAACTATTATTTAACTCTTTTTCTCATTTAGATAGCTAATTTTCTGCTATCCTACGAAAACTAAAGGTTCTAATTTCTTTATATTCAGGATAGTCCTTACGGTCAATTCGAATTTCTACGCTATCTTCTTCAAGGCTTTCTCAACCTAGTTGAACCCATTAATTTACGCCTTTTGATTTTGTTCAATTATGGCGTAAACTTTGGCGTGAAATATAAGTGTTGATCACATGTTCACGTGTGTTTCTACGTGTTGAAACAGCTAAACTAACGCTTTTACTATATAAATTCTAATTTTTACTAATCAATAGTTTATGTAATAAGGAAAGAAACAATGCTGCAATTGTTTGATTTAATTATTTAAAAACAACAACTTA
Organism: Acinetobacter tjernbergiae DSM 14971 = CIP 107465; assembly: GCF_000374425.1. GTDB lineage: Bacteria > Pseudomonadota > Gammaproteobacteria > Pseudomonadales > Moraxellaceae > Acinetobacter > Acinetobacter tjernbergiae. Next base: position 74,134 of record NZ_KB894360.1, read on the forward strand.
TACAAAAATTAAAATAGTGTGGCGCAGAAAATGGCGTAAAATTATTTTATTGAATAAGATGAATAAAAAATGCTGTAAGGCTGGCTGATATTGTGGGTAAATGGGCGGAATAGAAATATTCTTTATAAGATTGTTAAACCCTACCAATCAACAATTCTAGAAAAAGTTGAAGTAATCATGAAAACTACAGGACAATTTATCAACGATACACTGCAGCACTCATTTCTTATTCTATGGAAGGAAGATAAGCAAAAATGGGAAGTAGGTTGTGCTTTGCTGAAAATAAACTTGCAGGCAGATACATGTGCTGATGCTATCAATCTAATGACCAAAACAATTTTGGACTACAATTTATCACAAGAGTTCTCTGATGCAATTGAGGAATATAAAGAGGACTACTTAAAATCTAATAAATAAATTGTTCTTTTAAGTTAAATAAATATAAAAACGCCCCAAATAAACTGACAGAATTTGGGGCGGATTATCAATTTCCATCACATGGATATTGACTTGGTAAATCTAACATAATTATTTTATGAATATCTAAAACTTTAGCATAAATGGTAAATAGTTATTAATCTCAGTTGTATTATTTATTAGAACTATGCATTTTAGAAATTTTTCCAGAACATCACCTCTAGCCTGAACTCCGACTTCATCAAAAAAGCACAAGCGAACAATGAAATCCCAACTCCAATAATAATTTTGTCGAATGAAACCACACCAAAACTTATCGTAACAATAGATCCTAAAAAAATTGTATAAAAAGCAGCTATCCCAATTATTTCATTGAATTTCATAAAAACCCCTTAATAGAGAATAATTCTCAAAGATATAAATAAGCATACAATAGTACTCTTAAATTTATATGAAACCTTAATTTCTATTTAGAAATTTTAAACAATCTTGAATTTCTATTTAAAATTTCGATGCAATACCCATTCTCTTCCAAAGTAAAAGAAAAGCCCTCATCAGAGAGCTTTTACACAAATACCAACATGCACATTGCTGTTAATTGTATTAGCCGTGCAACTTGGCAATACGCACAAAATAAAAACGCTCACTATCAATGAAGATAATGAGCGTTTGCAGTGATGCATGATTACTTCTTTATGAATAGCGTTCGCTCAGCTTCACGACGACGAACCAAACCTTTTAAGACTTCTCCACCACCACAGTTCCACACTAAAAATTGATCGGCAGCACCTGCATAGTCTTTAGTATTTAACTTTTTGAGCAATGTCGAGCTTTTAAATGCAGCAGATCCAATGTTGTAAGTAAGCAAGACGAGAGCATCAAATTGATTTTGCGTTAATGAGACTTTTACAGCACCATTTACAGCAGCTTCAAAGCGCTTAAGATCGTATGTAAAAAATGCTTTGGCTTGCTCTGCAGTACAAACGTCACCCTTTTTGACTTTAACGCCGTTAGGATAAACTGTGGTACCAAACCCAATGGTCCAAACGCCTACACCATCGTCATATGCATTGAGCTTTTCATCTTCGAAACTGGTGATTAAGTTAATACCGACTCGACTTGTTGTCATTCCCTGAGTTGATGATAGCCCATCAACAACCTTATTTAGGTCATCAACTTGTGCTTGTATAAGTTTACCACCGGCGAGCACACGTGCGGCATCAAATAACGGTTTTCTATTCATTTTGCTTTCCTATTGGCAATAAAAAAGCGCCCATAAGGCGCAATGAAATTTGATGTAATCAAAAAAGCCTCGAAAGGCTTTTTTGATATATAAATTAATTATTTAGCAACTTACCTTCAATTGTTTCCAGTGACTCAAAACCTATAGATAACAAGTACTCATCCAGATTCTCTATTACATTCCCCGAAGGATCATAGAAATCTGTTCCACTTCTATTTGACTCATTGTAATAACAAAGTTCCCCCTGGGAACTAAACCAAGACATTTTTGAGTAATACGGATCATCTGAAGTTACATATTCGGAAGAGTTAATCTGTTTAATTGTGCCACCTTTTAAGCGGTGAAAATCTTTAGTACCTTTACTATTTTCAGATCGCAAATATTCACGATAAGCAACAAGTTCATAATTCTCCCCAACAAATAAACAAGTGCTTTGAACACCTTCTTTTGAAAGTTGAATTTCCTCATTTCTTTCAAATATGAATTTACCATCTTTATCAAAATAAGATGTTCTAAAGTAGTTACCTGTCGAATCTGAGAAATACACCTTTTTTATAGGATCATAATCAGTTGATTCATTAATCGTTACTTCAATCATTACCTTACTCTTTTGGAAGTGGTTGTGCAGGAGGTTTCTGTTCAGACCATTTCCTAACATAGGTTGATACAGTACACCCTTCTATAACAGCCTGGGTTACCAAGGATTTGAGCGTACCTTGAACTTTATTGTACTGAATAATATGACCATCCCAAGAGCTATAACTCCAGTGAGCATTCTTAATACTTCTATAATTTCTATATAAGTCATGCCTGTCTAATAATAGGTCATTATATCTAAATTCGACATCAGTAGCTAAACGCTCCATCTCACCTATAATTGCTTTACAGCGTGGATCCTTATCTCTAGCATTATTCTCCAACTCCTGAACAACTGGCTCAGCTTGAACCATATCATTAAGGATATTTTGAGCTGCAATATTAGTAGCAACTTGAGCATCTAAACTGCCTGCATCTGCATTGGAAATGACTTGTTCAGCAATGACTTCTAAAGCTAAATTTTGGTTCTCTACTTCTGGCAAATCAATTGGTGCATAAACAGCATACGCACCACTTTTAGATGTATTTCCTTTTGCTGTAGTGAACACAACATAAAAACGGGATTCTCTTTTCCCATTATTTATTTTTACATCAGTTTGATCTGTCACTGCAGCTGAAACAATACTACGTCCATACTGTATTTCAGTAGCCGATAACCTTGAATTATTGTAGGCCATGAATGCTTGGGCAAACCAACTCGCTGTAGTCTTATGATCAAATGAACAAAAAGTATCTGTTCTATATGTAATACAAAAAGCATTAATTGGTAATGGCACTGGCTCCTTTTTATAAACTATTTGATTATTTGCAGGATCCATCACCCAGTCAACAGCACCAATCAACTGATCAACTGCAATATTTAAAGCAATCCCAGCTGCACCACCTCTCAAAACTTCAGCAACTTGCTTAGCATTTGGTGTAACCAAAGCCGCCGATACTTTAGTGTCCTTGATAGCATCAATTAATGTTGAAGCCCCCATTACAGTTGATTTAGTAACACTCCAACCTTGTAATGGTACAACAGCACTCATTGCACGTGGCGAAGCCAAGCTGTAATTTGCTGAGGTAAGAGACTTGGTTTGAGATTCAATTTAATCGCTGGAATATACAACTTGGAACTGAGTAAAAAATGATTTATGAAAGAGGTCTATAGGTAGTAGTATTTTTTTCATAAAATTATTCCAAACTCAAAAGTTCTTCGGCTTGGGTGGCTGGTAATTCGTGTACACTTTTTAATTTTCTATCTACAGCACGAGTCCTAACTTGTACAGCCTCAATGCTGCTCGATGCTTCATCAAGTTTCTTTTTAACCTTGTCTAAAGCCTCTCCATATTTTGACCATTCAGTTTTTACAGCAGCTAAAGTGTTCCAAACTTCACCAGAGCGTTTTTCGATTGCTAAAGTTCTAAAGCCCATCTGTAAACTATTAAGTATAGACCACAATGTTGTTGGTCCAGCAAATACGATTCGATAATCTCTTTGCACCATATCCACCAAAGCGGAACGTCTAGTAACTTCTGCAAATAAACCCTCTGTAGGTAAATACAGAATAGCAAAATCAGTAGTTAATGGTGGAGACACATACTTTTTGGAAATATCACTTGCACACTGCTTAATAGATTTTTCAAGTTCTTTTAATGCTTGATCTACTCCTACTGCATCACCATTTTCTTGAGCATCAGTTAATCTTGTATAAAACTCTATAGGAAATTTGGCATCTATCGGCAACCATATATGCTCGCCATCACTGTGCTTACTCGGAATTTTTATCGCATATTCAACTCGTTCACTATTTCCTTTGGTTGAAACATTTGTCTCATACTGATCGATAGTTAAAACTTGCTCAAGCATTGCCCCTAGTTGAACTTCACCCCATGTACCACGTGTTTTAACGTTTGTAAGAACTTTTTTTAGGTCGCCTACGCCACTTGCTAAAGCTTGCATTTCACCAAGTCCACGATGGACTTGATCCAGTCGCTCACCAATTAACTGAAATGATTCTGAAAGCCTTTTTTCTAAGGTCCCTTGTAATTTCTCATCAACAGTGACACGCATTTTTTCTAATTGTTCTGAATTATCTCTCTGTAAATGAGAAAGTTTAATTTCAATCTTTTCTCTTAATTGCTCAGCTTGCAATACCTGTGCTTGATTCATGGCATTAACACGCTCCACAAGAGAGTTTAAGTATTTAGTTTGTTCGTCTGACACCAATCTAAAGCTTTGTTGCATAGTTTGAGCATAAGTCTGTAACTCAGTCTTAACTGCACCGCCTAGCTCTTCTCTAGTCAATCTTGATTGTTGACTAGATTCCTCTCTATTCCGACCTAGTTCATGACCAGTAAATCTTTCAATTCGCTCAAATGCTTGATTAATTGGTGTAAGTATTTCTGATGGATCGCTATTTTTATTTTTTCTAAGTAATACGATTAATTGTAAAACTATGATTAAAAACACACCACAAGCAATAATAATTTCCAATATAGACATTATCTCAATCCATAATTATAAATATTTGATTGAAATATATATTCATAGATTAAATCTAGCAATAAGAAAAAATCTATCTATATGATTTATTCCCTCCCGAAGTGTAGCAATATCGCCCTCCTCTTGGCCCATAACAGAAATTACCAGATCCACAGGAACACCCACCTACTGAGCTCACTTGTTTTTTTGGTGTATAGACCGTTGAACGCGGCGTGTATGAAGATAATTTATTGCTTATATTGCTTTCTATCGGTTTATAGCAATCATTTGTGGAACATAACGAATTGGAGTCAACCCATTTTGGAGATTCATTCTCTTTAGATATTCTTTCCCAATATCCCGAAACATCATAAATAAAAACACTTTGACCGCGTTTTAATTTATCAACAATATTACCATTGGGCTTATTTCTGACATCTATAAGATTACTATTTACATATCTCTTTGCTATTGCTCTAAATTTTTCTTCAATTTCCTCATCACTTAATTCAATTGTTTTATCTCTTAGTTTTGCTGGGACGCTAGAAACAGCGGGTAAATCAATCTCATCAGGGTTGCTATAAGAACCTTGTCTTAATGTTTTGGATAATTGCTCCAGACTATCACTATCATTAGCTTGAACATTAAAAGCCATAAGTATTAATACTGCTAGAAATATCAGATTCACAAAAAACCTATCAAGATCAATTACCCAAACAAAACTATATAGAGGAATAACAAAACCACCCCTATTAATAAAATCGAACCAAACCCTATAGTCTTTTCACTATCTCTTTCATTAGATTTGATATTTTTCTTATTTCCATAACTGCTAAATTTTGAATAAGATAAACCAGTACCAGGCAGCCCAGCAGTTGTTTTTATTCCTTTCTTCCCAATATTTACCCTAGCACCACTTTTACCAACCGAAAGACTACTTACACCTTTCTTGGTAATGTTTATCCTTACCCCTGGTGCTATTTTTAAACTCTTCCTAAAATTAAATCCCATATTATTATCTACCTTGAGCAAATTTTTTTAGAGCCACTGATTGATCCGTCATTGCATACAAACTTCTTTCCTTCGCAATGGCTAATACCGCCCTTTTTTCCTGAGCATGGCTGCCTACTCTTACCTGCTTCAGCAATACCTATTGAATTCCAAATTAACAATAAACTTAAAATAATCTTTTTCATAAAAATCCCCATTATCTCCAATGAAGGATATTTTTTTAGAGGGAAAGCTAGTCACAAATAATTCCTAACTTATCACTGTAGTAATCAGTTGTTATTTTAAGATCCCTCATTAATTTTTCTTTAGACTCGACATTGGAGAGCTTTAACTTTGAAAGTCTTAACAATGCTTGCAAGTATTCATACTTATAAATTTTGGGATATTTTAAACATAAAATATCTTCCTTATCCTCTTTATCAGCTTTAGGGTCATTGAGAGTATATACAAATGCTTCAATCTTTTTGGTAGCTTCTTCCAAATGTTTGTTTGCTATTGATTCCTCAAAGCTAGATTGCTGACAACCAGCAATCATTACTGTAAGACAAATTAATAATATTTTTTTCATATATTTAACTTTTTAAGCTTTTGAAAACTTGGTCTATTTAAAAGTAGACGTTTATAACATAACTTTACAAAAAATAAAGATCCATACCAATAAGTTCAATCCAATTACTTTAAATATTTCTCAAAATCTTGCTGTTTGGCATGATTGGCTACTCTTGTTGCAATTGCGTAGGATTTGATCTGCTGTCTTTCGATCGCTTGGGCTTCTTTTATATATTTTAAAAATGCACCATAAGACATATTCAAAACTTCGGATTATCGCTATAGACAATCTCACCGTCACGCTCAACACCGATATGATATAGCTCATGCTCAATCAAAGCGCAAAATTCACGATCTGAAGTTCGTTCGCAAAAGCTTGCATCAATCGTGATCAAATAAACAGGTACAAATCCAAACCTGTCGCGCATCTGTTGCTCTTGTCGTGCCATACACCATCCTCCAACGTTAAACATCACTTTTTCACACTGGCCCAAAACCATTTGCTTTTTAACCGTACAAGCCTGTGATGCCCAAGCAAATGCTAAAAATTCTTCATTGTCGTGTAGCAGTTCAGCAATGTGGTCATGGTCAGGATTGTATAAATCAGCATCTACAGTGAGATAATTCGCTATCACCCATTCTTGTAAATCTGGTGCAGAGGTGCCAAGCGTTTTGATAGTTTTCCGCCACGTCCACCAGACCAAGAACCGCCATCAATCTCTATTAGCAATCGTAATTTCACAATATGAAAATCGAAGCGCCAGTGTTTCGTGTGTATTGGTTGAAATTTACTTTCAAAACCAATCGCTAGATCCTGTAATTCTTCTTTTAATGTTTCAAAAGCTTCTAAATAGTTTTGTTTGGCTTTTGGCAACGGCGTGCTTCGTGGCTTGTTTTTATGTTCGCGTTTTTTTGTAAGTTGAAAATATTGGTCAGCTTCCATAATTTTCACCCATTAAAAAACACCGCGAAGGTGTTTTTCTTTCACTCAGAAATTAATTCTGGCTTAACTGTTTTTTACAACACTCATCACAAATTTCATCTTCAACACCTTCAACTGGCTCATATATAACTGTTGATGGGTTTAAACCACAATAATCGCACAACTCACTTGGATGTAAATCATTAGTCATTTTTAAATCCAGAACTTTAGTATTAATGATACATTTTAACAATTTTGATCAAAAGTTAAAGTTTGACCAATACATAACAACTATATTCTAGTTTTCGCTCAAATGAAATGTACTTATTTTAAAACTATTGTACATTTAGCGCTCTTATTATAGCTCTTTCGTATGCTGTTTCATTTAGCTTACTGCATACAAAGAAGTATTCTTCCATCTTAGTAATTGGATTTAGAAACCTCATCGGATTATAGCCATCAGTGTTTAAATCATACGGATCAACATCAAATGGTTCCATTTTCACGCTATTCACCACTTAAAACACCACCTATACAAAGCCATTTGGTTGAATTGTCTGACATACACCCACCTTATTCTTGGAGATATTTTTATAATACATCACGGCGACCCCTAAGCCTCTTCAATTTTTCAAATAACTACGCATTACTAATCAACACCAGTTTTCTTACAGCCTATAAAGTTAGATAGTTTAGCTTGCTTCAAGCCTTTTCCAAAATCTAAAACACCTGTTGTGACTTTTGAAGCTCTCTAGTTTTTAAAAACGCTTTTACCATCTCAGGAATACTTAAAATATCGATATAAGGTACTTTTAAAATCCTCTTGTTCTTCTTCAATACACCTGCTTCAGAAACTTTTAATCCAGGGGTTGTATATAGCATAATCTCGAAATAATACCCAGAGAAAATCATGAAGTAGGAAAACCTATTCTCACCCAATTTGCGTAATACAGGATTAGTTATAATACCTCTAAGATGTTCTTCCGTGTAATAGTTCCTAGAGCATTTAAGTTTTGCAACTTTGATCATCACGGCATTAGGATCTAATCCAATGAGATCTTTAATACAATTCTGAAAATATCTATTTATCTCATCTGTAAGCTCAACATTAGCAAATGCCTTATGTTTAGACTGAGATGCTCTCCAAAATATAGATAAAACATACATTCAAACTCTATACTGGTTTAGATTTGAGATTATTAAACAGTTCGGCCCTTCACGGTGCTTTACTCCACGTTGCTTATTTCTCAAAGCCCATAAAGAATAATTTTCATACTTATTATTCAGCAGCTGTTCACAATCACTACAAAGCATTGGTGTAGTCCATTGATCATTACTTCTGAAAATCTTGTTCTCAGAAAGGCTTGTTGTAATTGCATAATGCTCACCATTTTTAAGCATATTCCTAAAAACAGATTTTCCAATTACATGAGAACGCTGTAATTCTTTTAATTCATTGCATAGTTTGCATGTACTAATTTTCATGAATGCTGGTAACTAATGTATTTATGGCAATCTTACCCTAATAAAAAATACTTCAAAACATCTCTTTCATCTTTAAAATTCGATATCTACCAAGTCTTTCTAGCATTGGCAGGGCTTCATGCGCCGTAATCTGTTCGGTAATAAAAAACCGCCTCAACGGCTTCAATTCAACTTATTTAAGAGTTATCTCTATTCTGGATAAAATTCCATTTTTTGTAAGGCAAAAATTCGATGTGGTTTTCCATCTTTTAGCCAAATTTTTGTTCTTGCCCTATTTATAAACAAATGAACAATTTTTCTGTCTAAGGTCTCTAAACCAGTACTCTTTAACACTTTGATATGTCTAACATAGCCACGTTCATCAATAAAAGCTAAAAACTCAAAACCTCTATATCTATTTTCAAGCTCACTGTTATCTAAAGATATATTTGGAAAATAAATCCAATTTTTCCCGATATTGCTAATATTCTCATAGTCATATTCAGCACCATCAATAACATACTTAGTCATTGTTGGGAGGTCTAATTTTTCCACTTTAATATAGTCAAATTGAGTTATTGCACATCCACTTAAAGATAGAAATAATGCACATAAAAACAATTTATTAAGCATGGCTTTACCAAAATTTTTTCTGATTATATATTTTTTTAAATCAAATACTATACTTAAAACCTTAAAAAAAATCAGACATTAAAAATTCATTTTGTAAAGTTAATTCTTTCCAATCTTTATACCAAAATTAGTTGAACCAATGTCTTGTATCTGCATGGTATAAACAGGCTTTCCATCTTTCTGATCTTCGTTAATTAATAATTTAACAACTCCATAATTCTTATCACCAGTTATTTCAACTTTATAAAAGTATACCAGTTGTTTGGATTCAGGACTGCCAACAGATTTAATACTGTAATTAGTAACTTTCCCAAACTCTTTTCTTATCGTATCATCTGTATATATTACAGACTCTACACGCTGAACATTATCCTTAGTATTAATCATAAAATGTACTCCCAAATATATAAGTAAAAATACACTTATGAGAGCAATATTTCTTTTCTTCTTTAAATCTTTAAATTCAATAAACATGAAAGGGTATAACCTTTTAAAAACATTCAAATAAATTATGGGGCTGTAGTAGATAAGGTTAAATATCAGTCCAATTTAATAGTGTTTTCAACTGTTGCTTTGGGCTGCCATAATTAAATCGGAACTCACATTCTTTAATAAACAATGAAAAGGCATTTCGGTCAATACCATTGTATTTTCGAAGTACTCTTTTTGCCTGACTCCAAAAGTTTTCAATTCAATTGATATGATTTTGACCATCAGCAAAATTGCTTGAATGATTGATTCTATAGTGACTAAATCCTGCAACATCCAAAGCATTATAACTATGCCAATGATCTGTATAAACAACGCTATCAGGAGTGATTTTATTTGATATTACAGGCATTAGGGTGCTCGATTTAGTATCAGGTACAATGACCGTATAGACTTTACCATTGCGCTTGAGTAAACCAAAAACAATCACTTTACCAGCAGCACCTCTACCACGCTTTCCTTTACGCACTCCACCAAAATAGCTTTCATCCAATTCGATCTGTCCTTGAAACACTTCAATGGCATCTTGGTCAAGGTGAAACATAATGATTTGACGAATTTTCCTATAGAACAATGCTGCGGAATTAGGTTGAATTCCCAATAAATTAGCAGCAGTTCTAGCGGTAACTTCGGCAATGAAAAATTCTAATAATCTTATCTGGATTTTTCTATTTAATTTACATCTAGTTATCTTCATAAAAGTAGATTATTACAAGGCTAATCTACTACAGCCCCTAAATTATTAAAACCGTTACCTAAATGTACCTACTACAAAAAAAGCCCGCATATGCGAGCTTTTAAATACTTAGTGAACTACCATAACTACATCCACCATAACATAAATATGTCATATCCTGTCCGTACATGCAAGCACTACTCTAATCGTAATTTTTTATTGTGAATTTAGGTAATATTTGCCAGCAAAAATCATTTGATCTAAATATGTTTTACCTAAGCAAAATTCTTCTGCCATGCGCCGTAATGACAAACCTCTGATATTTTTTTGAATAAATAAATTCACTGCTGCCTTTGCAGATGCACATATAGTTTTAGTTTCTGAAATATCCTTAATCAGCAATCGAACTTGATCAGCCTCAAAATCTGTAATCACACAAATTACATAACTCTTATTTTTTGATGGCTTGTCTTCTGCTGATTTAATCAACCAGTAAATTTGATTGATGCCTAAACTATCTGGTTCATGTCCACTTTTCATACGGCAAGTTTGATATATGCTCCATACTGTTTTAGCCAATCTTCTATTGTGAATTTAGACCAGTCCATTGCTTTGTTTTTAGCGATAGCATTCATTTAATCAAACCTCTCTCACATCAATATTTAGAACCGTTTTGCGTACGATCAATAAGTAAATCTTGACTGAAGCATCACTAAGCTTATTCATGACATCATCGACAAAAGCATTTGTGATCTGAAATGAGTTTGGAACGAATCTGCTCATAGATTGTCCTCACTCTGTATATTCGTACCTTTCTTAGAGTTGCAACTGCGGCACAACACCTGCAAATTCTCAGGTTCATCTGTGCCTCCATGCGCTATTGGAAGAATATGATCTATGGTTAAATCATCGGAGCATCCACAGTGCTTACAGATACGACCATCACGAACAAATATAGCCTCTCTGATTACTTGTGGTAATGGTGCTCGGACTTTGATTTTGGAAGCAGGCCCATATTTTTCTTCAAAATCAGAATCCATCCAGCGTACTTCTAAATCAAATATATAGATTCGCAATTTCTCTAGCACACTCTACACACAGCCGAAACTGAGAATTCATTCTGTAAATCGGATTAAATATTTCTTGGGTATGACATAAATCACAATATATTCTTTGATCTAAGCTCATGGGGTTTACCTCTTGTCGTCTACGCACTGGTGGATCTGCGTATCGAGTTCTGCCAATATTTCGTGGAGTCGGTGGATGACCTTAGATGCGTGAGCCAAAACACTTCTGATCTGCAATAACTCATTTTGGATTGTGCTTGGAGAGACACTACGAAGTTCTAATTTTAAATATCCTTCTTTCCTTAAATTTACATGGTTAGAAATATCAAGAGGCTTTAATAAATTAATTGCTCTTTTAGCTATGGGTAATTTTTGCAAAAGTTTAAGTGTGTTTACTTTACTTTTACTATAGACCCCATCAACCTCAACAAGGTATTTTTCAATAGCTTGACCGATTGTTAAATTATGCGAACTATTCTTTCCAACCAAAAGCTCAGGATTCTTGTTTAATTCCTTTTCCCTTTTATACAACCAGTTTTCTGCTATTCTACGGGAACTAAAGGTCTTGCTTTCCTTGAACTCAGGATGATCCTTGCAATTAATTCGAATTTCAGCTCGATACCGAATCGTACCATCAGCAAGACTTCTAGACCTTATTGAACCCATAATTTTACGCCTTTCTGTTTTTTTCATTATGGCGTAAACTTTGGCGTAAAATAAAAGTGTTTCGCACATGTTTAAACACTTTCACACATGTTTAAACAGCAAACCAATCAATCATAAACTAATGTTTTTAAAAAGTTAATTATTTAAACATTGACTATCAATAGTTTAAAGAAAAGGGAAAGAAACAATGCTGCAATGGTTTGAAAAATTAGTTGATCCCTACCCAACCAAAGACTTAAACAAACCATTACCTACCACATTTTTTGCTTTTGTGTGGCAATCAACTCAAGGCATAAGACCTTTCCTCTTTTTGCTGATTGCATGTACAGCAGCAGCAGCCTGTTTCGAAGCGTTGTTCTTTTCTTATATCGGTAAGCTGGTCGATTGGCTCACCAAAAGCCAACCGAATACGTTTTTAGAGACTAATCAGCAAAATTTAACAATTCTCATCAGTATCTTATGTGCCAATATTTTCTTTGTAAGTTTGCAATCTATTCTCAAACACCAAGTTCTGTTTAGTAATTTTCCGATGCGAATGCGTTGGCGCTTCCACAATTTATTATTACAACAGAGTTTAGACTTTTTCCACACTGATTTTGCAGGCCGTTTGTCTGCCAAAGTCATGCAAACTGCATTAGCAGTTCGTGAATTTTGGATGATTCTAGGTGATATGTTGGTCTATGTGCTGATCTACTTTATTACCATCAGTTTAGTCTTGGGTTCAATTGCTCCTGTTTTAATCATTCCATTATTTTTATGGCTCACATTATTTATTGCAATTGCGAGTTATTTCATTCCTCGTCTAGGTAAAATCTCACAAGAACAAGCCGATGCTCGTGCCATCATGACAGGTCGTGTTACAGACGCTTATACCAATATTCAGACTGTGAAATTATTTGCCCATGCTGGTCGTGAAAGCCAATATGCAAAAGAATCAATGCAAGAGTTTATGGTCACTGTTTATAAGCAAATGCGTTTAGGCGTGAAATACCAAATTAGCATTCGTTTACTCAGTGCTTTTCTCTTTATTGGCGTGATTGGCACTTCTGTTTGGTTATGGACACAAGGTCAAGCTGCGATTGGTGTCATTGCCGCAACGACGGCGATGGTATTAAAACTGGATAGTTTGGCAGAATTCATTATGTGGCACATCACAATGCTTTTTGAAAATGTCGGTACGATTCAGGATGGGATGAAAACTTTAGGTAAACAGATCCAGATTCAAGACAAAAAAGATGCAACTGAACTCAAAGTTCAACATGGTGAGATTCGTTTTGAAGATGTGAGTTTTGCTTATAATCAAAAGAATGTCATCGATCATTTTAATCTCACCATTAAACCAGGCGAGAAAATTGGTATCGTTGGGCGTTCTGGAGCAGGCAAATCCACACTGATTCAATTACTCTTGCATTTCTACAAGCTGAATCAAGGTCGCATTTTGATTGATGGTCAAAGTATTCATGATGTCACACAAGATAGCTTACGTGCCAATATTGCACTTGTAACTCAAGATACCTCTCTACTTCATCGTACTGTTGCAGAAAATATTAAATATGGTCGTCCAAATGCAACTGAGGCCGAAATTCAACTTGCTGTCAAAAAAGCCAAAGCCGAAGAATTCATTCCACAATTGACGGATCAAAAAGGTCGTGTTGGTTTTGATGCTTATGTCGGCGAACGTGGTGTAAAGCTTTCTGGTGGGCAACGCCAACGTATTGCAATTTCAAGAGTTTTTCTAAAAGATGCACCAATTCTGATTTTAGATGAAGCAACCAGTGCACTCGACTCAGAAGTTGAAGCCGCGATTCAAAGCAGTTTAAATGACTTAATGGTTGGCAAAACGGTCATTGCAATTGCGCACCGTTTATCTACTATTGCTCAAATGGATCGCCTCATTGTCCTTGATCAAGGCAAAATTGCAGAACAAGGTACGCATGAGGAACTTATTGCAAATGATGGCTTGTATGCTCAACTATGGAAACGTCAAACGGGCGGTTTTTTAGTTGAACAACGAGTGGTGGCTCAGGATACAGAATAATGTTGTATTTAGAAGACTTAAATATTGGAGATCGTTTCATCAGCCGTGACTATGAAATGACACTTGAAGAAGTTAAACAATTTGCGAGCCTATACGACCCTCAGCCCTTTCATTTAGATGAACACGCTGCTGAACAACATCCTATTTTTCAAGGTTTAGCGGCAAGTGGCTGGCATACTTCAGCAGTAACCATGCGTTTATGGACAGAGTGCTTCCCGATCGCAGGCGGATTACTGGGTTCTGAATCTAGCCTTCGTTGGCCTCGCCCTACTCGTGTTGGCGATAAAATTCATGTCGAAATTGAAATTACTGCAATCGTGCCATCTAAAACCAAAACTGATCGTGGTATCGTCAGTTACGTTACTCAAGCTTTGAACCAACATGGTGATGTGCTATTAATATCAACAACCAAAATTATGGTCTTTAGAAAACCAAGTTGATTTTTGAATATTAATGGGACTCAGCTCCTTGTCCAACAATTTTTATGATTGATTATTTTATTTCATGTAAATATGTTTAGGACTTAAATGTTTAAAAGATATTGGCAAAATTGATGAGCGCCACGGAAAGCACATGAAAACAACCTCAACTCGTCAAGATCAAGGTATACCAGGCGTCTATGGCTTATTGCTATTAGACGTTGTTTCTCGCTGGGGATATAGCGACGAAACTTTATTTGCTCCCTTTCATTTAACGAGCGAACAACTGGCTGATCCAAACTATAGAATTCCAACACCAATCGCGAATGAGTTGGTGAAGCATTCCTTGCGCCTCACGGGTGAAAGTACACTCGGCTTTCATTTGGGTACGCAAATGCGTATTTCGATTCATGGTTTTATTGGCTATGCCATTATGACTGCACATGACATTACCGATGCCATTGCACTAGCAAGCCGTTTTATTCAATTACGCTTGCCTTTTTTACAGCTCTATTTTTCTACCTTTGGCCCTAAAGCCACATTACAATTACAATGTGACATTGAAGTTGAGCCTCTGCGTAGTGAAATTATTTTAGGCTTAACCATTGGTATTATGACCATGGCAAAAGCCCTTACTGGAATTGAAGATTTAAATGGTGAAGTTGATTTAGATTTTCCTGAGCCCGCTGGATTTGATAAATACCGCGACAAACTCACCAGTACGGTGCGCTTTAATCAGCCACATTTAATTTCAAGCTTTGATAAAAAATACCTCGGTTTGAAAATGGTTAATGCAGATCCGATTGCGAGCCAAATTGCGATTAATCAATGCGAAACTGAATTATCAGCTTTAGGCGAACGTCGTCGTCTCGCAATGCGTGTTCGTGATATTTTGACCAATTCGGAACAACATTATTTAAGCATTGAAAGTGTTGCTGATCGTTTGCATATGTCTGACCGTACTTTAAAACGTCAATTAGCAGCAGAAGGAACCTCCTTCTCCACCCTAGTTGATGAAGTTCGTTATCGCCATGCAACTTCCTTACTGTCACGAACCGATTATAGTTTGGAACAAATTGCTGATGAACTGGGTTATTCTGATGTAGCCAACTTTAGCCGTGCATTTAAGCGTTGGAGTGGTCGTAGCCCAAGTAACTGGCGCAAAGACCCGTATTTGTAAAGACTTTTGTTTTTATTAAAAAACCTGTATAAAGCCAAATAAAATGATGCAACAGATTGTTAAGGAGTTGTAATGAATCATCCAGCAGATTTGAAATATGCACGTACACATGAATGGGTACGAATCGAAGGTGATTTAGTCGTTACTGGTATTAGTGACCATGCCCAAGCAGAATTAGGTGATTTAGTTTATGTGGAAGCGCCTGAAGTAGGTAAACACGTAACTGCAACAGAGCAAGCAGGTACTGTTGAATCAGTAAAAACTGCATCTGACATTCATGCACCTGTTTCAGGTACAGTTGTTGAAGTAAATACCGATCTTGAAGATGATCCTGATTTTGTCAATGAAGAACCATATAGCAAAGGTTGGATCTATAAAATCAAACCTGACAATATGTCTGATGTTGAAAAACTTCTTTCAAATGAAGAATACGAGTCAGGTTTATAATTATTTATAAATCTAAATATTAAAAAGCCCAATTGAATTGGGCTTTTTAAATGCTCAGCCTAAGATTTAAGCCACGTAATCCACTTGTATACCATTGACTTCCGAAACCAAGTTTTCAAAAGAGAATATCTCATCAAGTTGTGCTTGGGTCAGTAAACCTCGCTCTAAAACCACTTCTTGAATAGTTTTATTTTCTGCAATACATTGCTTACCAATTTCATCACACAAAGCATGACCCAATAATGGATCAAGCAAAGTAATAATTCCGACACTACGCATCACCGCATCATGACACGCTTGCTCATGTGCTTTAATACCACGTACACATTTTTCATCTAAGCTTTGAATCGCATGGGTCAGCAATTCAATTGACTCATTCAAAGAAATTGCGATCACAGGTTCCATTACATTAAGTTGCAATTGACCTGCTTCAGCAGCAAAGGTAATGGTTAAATCATTACCAATCACTTTGAATGCAATCTGATTCACAACTTCGGGAATCACTGGATTTACTTTTGCAGGCATGATGGATGAACCTGCTTGTAATTCAGGTAATTGAATTTCACCAAAACCTGTACGCGGCCCTGAACTCAACAAACGCAAGTCATTACTAATTTTTGAAAGTTTACATGCAAGACGTTTTAAGGCACTTGATAAAATAATAAATACGCCACAATCACTGGTTGCTTCAACATAATCTTCTGCACCCACCAGATTTAAACCTGAAATTTCTTTCAAACAAGAAATAACTTTTACAGCATAACCTTTAGGTGTGTTTACACCCGTCCCGATTGCAGTTGCACCTAAATTTACTTCAAGTAACAACTCACGAGTACGCTTAATGAGCCGTACATCTTCTTTTAATAACGTTGCAAATGCATGAAACTCTTGCCCAAGTGTCATCGGCACAGCATCTTGAAGCTGAGTCCGCCCCATTTTTAAAATATAACGGAACTCAATCGCTTTATTTTCAAATGAGGTAATTAAGTTATCCATTTGACCGAACAAAGCATCTAAAGAACAATAAGTCGATAAGCGAATTGCGGTTGGATAAACATCGTTGGTTGATTGTGATTTATTGACATGATCATTTGGATGAATCACATCATATTGACCTTTTTGATGACCTAATGATTCAAGTGCAATATTGGCAATCACTTCATTGGTATTCATATTAATAGATGTACCCGCTCCACCCTGATAAACATCAATTGGAAACGAGCCTTGCCATTTTTCAGTTTCATGAATTAAAACATCACAAGCGCGTTGAATCGCCAAGCTTTGATCTTCCGTTAATTTTCCAAAATTTAAGTTCGCTTGAGCTGAAGCTTTTTTCACTTGCGCCAACGCTCGAATGAAATAGCTATTTGTTCCAACTTTTTGCGATGAAATCTTAAAATTTTCAATTGCGCGTAAGGTATGAATTCCGTAATAACAATCAACTGGTACTTCTTTTGCACCAAGCAGATCATGCTCTATTCTTATAGTTGCTGTTTGAACCGTATCCACTTTCCATTTCTCTCAGGCAATGCACCCTAATAGTGCAAAGTAATAATATGAAAGATTCCAACTTAATTTTCATTAGCAGAATTGCTTAACATTACGAGCTTTTTATGATGGAATTTCTCTGCATTGTTGCTTATGTAACAACATGTGTCGTAAATTCATGACATTTTCATACTCAAAAGCTTCTGTTCTTTCAGTCATTTTTCTTTCATTGTAATATTTTGAAATATATTGAATATTTTTAAACCACATCATTCCGCATAATGATGCAAAAAAAGTACTGTTTTCTGGATTTAAAAATTAAGATTCATGCACTTAATTTAAATTACACAAAATAAACAAATGATATACAAAAACACAATGGTATTTTAAAAATCATTCGTGCTTGAATCTGTGGCCTTATCAGTCTTATTAGAATAGTAAATCATTTTTTTGGCTATTCAGATGTGATTGCACAATTATGGATAAGTAAGGACAGGCATCCATTATGAATTTTTCGAATCCCACTGTTGTTGTATTTGTGGTGTATATTCTCGCCATGCTTGGCATCGGCTTATACGCCTATTTTTCCACCAAAAATCTTGATGATTATATCCTTGGAGGACGAAGTTTAGGCAGTTTTGTCACCGCTTTATCTGCAGGTGCGTCCGATATGAGTGGTTGGTTACTCATGGGTTTACCTGGTGCAATTTATTTGACAGGATTGTCAGAATCTTGGATTGCTATTGGCTTGATCATTGGTGCATGGCTCAACTGGTATCTGGTTGCAGGACGGTTACGTGTACATACCGAGGTCCAGAATAACGCCCTCACATTACCAGATTATTTCACAGGTCGTTTTGATGATCAGAAGAAGATCTTACGTGTTACTTCTGCACTGATTATCCTGATCTTTTTTGCGATCTATTGCGCTTCAGGTATGGTGGCAGGTGCGCGTTTATTTGAAACATTGTTCCATTTGCCGTATCAAACCGCTTTATGGTTAGGTGCATTTGCAACGATTGGTTATGTTTGTATTGGTGGTTTCTTGGCAATTAGCTGGACAGATACTTTCCAAGCAGGCTTAATGATTTTCGCGTTATTATTACTTCCAATCTTTACATACATGTCATTAGGCATTGGTGTTGAAGAATTTACCGCCATCGTTGAAACTGCTCGTCCACATGCTTATGATTTTGTTTCAAATCTAAATATTGAAAGTATTGTTGGGATTCTTTCAGCAGCCGCGTGGGGCTTAGGCTACTTTGGTCAACCGCATATTTTAGTCCGTTTTATGGCGGCTGATTCAGTTAAATCAATCCCTGCCGCTCGTCGTATTGGTATGACATGGATGATTTTATGTTTGGCGGGTGCTGTCGGTTCTGGTTTTATCGGCATTGCATATTTCCAACAACATCCTGAGCTTGCAGCAGTTGTCACTGCCAATCCAGAAACTGTGTTTATGGAACTCACCAAGATTTTATTCAATCCGTGGGTTGTAGGCGTGATCCTTGCTGCGATTTTATCTGCAGTCATGAGTACCTTGAGTTGTCAGTTACTGGTTTGTTCAAGTGCCTTGACAGAAGATTTGTACAAGGGCTTTATCCGTAAAAATGCATCGCAAAAAGAGTTAGTTTGGATTGGTCGTGCAATGGTACTTGCCGTTGCTATGCTCGCGCTTGCTTTAGCTCAAAACCCTGAAAGTAAAGTACTTGGCTTAGTTTCTTATGCTTGGGCTGGCTTCGGTGCTGCTTTTGGTCCATTGATTATTATGTCATTGTTCTGGAAACGCATGACTCTAAATGGCGCTTTGATCGGTATGATCGTTGGTGCAGTTACGGTTATTGTGTGGAAAAATTTATTTGCTAGTACTGGTATTTATGAAATTATTCCTGGTTTCATTTTTGCCTTAGTGAGTATTGTTGTGGTGAGCTTACTTGGCAAAACTCCAAGTGCAGCAGTCACTAGTCGCTTTGAAGAAGCAGATGAAATCTATACCAGAGAAATGAAATAATATTTCTGAGTAAAATTTAAGGGGCTTTCGAGCCCCTAATTTTTTACTTAAAATTTGGTTCGTGATTTAATTTTGATCTTCGAACTGTCTTTGACCACCTGCATGACTGGATAACTTCGCGTTTCTTTTACCCCTGGAAGTTGCCATAAAATTTGCCCCGCAATACGACGAAACTCTTCCATCCCTGCACTACGCAATTTGATCAGGAAGTCAAATCCTCCACTCACCATATGACATTCGACAATTTCAGGATACTGCGTCACCGCATCAATGAAATCATCAAGTACGTTCGGTGTGGTTTTATCTAAAAGCACTTCAACAAACACAAGAAAACTCGCATTTAACTTACTCGGATTGAGTTTTGCCTCATATCCCAAGATAAATTCATCTTTGGTTAGCTTTTGGACACGTGCCATCACTGCTGTTGGTGAAAGGTTCACTAACTCAGCGAGTTTACTGTTAGAAATTCTCCCATCTGTTTGAAGAATATCCAGAATTTTTAGATCAGTACGATCTAATGCATAAATAGGGCTATTCAACGGAATTTTCCTCTAAAAAATAGGTAAATTATAGTGAGTTACTCGGGTTTTATTCTGTAATCATAAATTATCTAAACCTCTCTACTCAATATATTTTAGAGATTGTTATTGGAATTTAGTATGAATACATTGGATACCCCCGCACAAATGGACACAGCTCACACAAACGGTTATATCACCGAATTTAAAGAAAAAAGTGAGTTTGAGCAACGCATTAATACCGCTTGGCGACGTGCAGAGCCTGAAGCGGTAACAGAATTGGCTGAAGCAGCAAATATTTCTCTAGAGCTTGATCAAAAAATTTATGAATTGGCTTTTAGCCTTGCGCATAACTTACGTGAACGTAAAAGTTCGGCGGGTAAGGCTGGTATTGTACAAGGTCTACTACAAGAGTTTTCACTTTCGTCTCAGGAAGGTGTTGCACTCATGTGTTTGGCAGAAGCATTGCTTCGTATTCCAGATACAGCAACACGCGATTTATTGATTCGCGACAAAATCAACCAAGGCAACTGGAAAGAGCATTTAGGTCAAAGTAACCTGATGTTTGTCAACGCTGCGGCTTGGGGTTTAATGCTTACTGGTAAGTTAATGGAAACACCTAAACAAACCAGTTTATCAAGTGTTTTGACTGGTCTTTTAGCACGTAGTGGTCGTGGTATCATTCGCAAAGCAGTTGATGTTGCCATGCGAATGATGGGTGAGCAATTCGTTACGGGTGAAACGATCAACGAAGCACTTGAGCATGCAAAACCATTTGAACACAAAGGTTTCCGCTACTCATACGATATGTTAGGCGAAGCAGCCCTGACTGACCATGATGCTGAGCGTTATTACAATGATTACACGCAAGCGATTCATGCCATTGGTAAAGCATCAAATGGTCGTGGTGTATATGAAGGTCCTGGTATCTCGATTAAACTTTCTGCGTTGCACCCACGTTACCAACGTGCGCAAATTGATCGTGTACATTATGAACTTTACAACAAAGTTTTTGCACTTGCATGTTTGGCAAAGCAATACGATATCGGCTTAAACATTGATGCTGAAGAATCAGAGCGTTTAGAAATTTCACTCGAATTGCTTGAGCGTTTATGTTTCGAACCAAAACTTGCGAATTGGAAAGGCATTGGTTTCGTTATTCAGGCGTATCAAAAGCGTTGTTTCTTTGTCGTTGATTATATTGTTGATCTTGCAAAACGCAGTAACAAACGCCTGATGATCCGTTTGGTAAAAGGTGCATATTGGGACAGCGAAATCAAGAAAGCGCAAATTGAGGGTATGACTGACTACCCTGTGTTTACCCGTAAAGTTCACACGGATTTGTCATACATTGCTTGCGCGAAGAAACTTCTTGCTGCACCAGATCAAGTGTATCCGCAATTTGCAACGCATAATGCGCAATCACTTGCAACGATTTATACACTTGCTGACCCAAGTAAATACTACCCTGGTCAATACGAGTTCCAGTGCCTACACGGTATGGGTGAGCCATTGTATGAACAAGTGGTTGGTTCAAAAGAAGACAATAAACTTGGTGTGCCATGTCGCGTTTATGCGCCTGTTGGAAACCATGAAACGTTATTGGCTTACTTAGTTCGTCGTTTACTTGAAAATGGTGCAAACACATCATTCGTCAACCGTATTGCAGACAAGACGCTAAAAGTTGAAGACCTGATTCAGTCTCCAATCAAAGATATTCAAACATCTGCAAAAGAAGAAGGTCAGCTTGGCTTAAAACACCCTGCGATTCCACTTCCGCATGATCTTTATCCATTACGTCCAAACTCAAATGGTTTTGATCTAAACAATGATCAACCTTTAACAGATTTAGATGCAACTGCACAAAAACTGCGTAGCCACGTTTGGAAAAGTGCACCATTGCTTGGTTTTGAATCGACAGTTCATGATGAAAGTAATGCACTTGCAATTACAAACCCTGCACAAAATAGCGAAATTGTGGGTCACGTGAATGAAGCGACTAGCGCTGATGTACAACTGGCGCTAGAAGCAGCGGTACAAGCTGAGCAAAGCTGGGCTGCGACAAATAAAACAGAACGCGCTGCTTGCCTGAAACGCGCTGCTGATTTGATGGAAGCACATATTCAAGAATTGATGGTCTTACTTTGCCGTGAAAGTGGTAAAACCTATGCCAATGCGATTGCAGAAGTTCGTGAAGCGGTAGACTTCTTACGTTACTATGCAACACAGATTGAGAATTTACCTACAAATGCACAGGTAAAACCATTGGGTACCGTGCTTTGTATTAGCCCATGGAACTTCCCTCTTGCGATTTTCTCTGGTCAGATTGCAGCTGCATTGGTCAGTGGTAACTGTGTGATTGCCAAACCTGCTGAACAAACACCATTGATCGCAGCACAAGCCGTGCAAATGCTTTGGGAAGCTGGTGTACCACACGGCGTGGTTCAACTTATTCCAGGTCGCGGTGAAACAGTTGGTGCGCAATTGAGCCAAGATGATCGCATTCAAGGCATCATGTTCACGGGTTCTACCGAAGTTGCGAAAATCTTGCAAAAAACAGTAGCAAAACGTTTATCTCCAAATGGTCAACCAATCCCGCTAATCGCGGAAACGGGTGGCCAAAATGCGATGATCGTCGATTCTTCTGCACTCACGGAACAAGTTGTTCTCGATGTTGTAAGCTCTGCATTTGACAGTGCGGGTCAACGTTGTTCTGCACTTCGTATCTTATGTGTGCAAGAAGACAGTGCTGCAACTGTGATCAAAATGTTGAAAGGTGCAATGCAACAGTTGATCGTCGGCAATCCTGCGATCTTAAAAACTGACATTGGTCCTGTCATCGATACTGAAGCCAAACAAACCATCGATACACACATTCAAAAGATGAAATCTAAGGGCTACCCAGTTCATCAATTAATGTTTAACGATGCTGCAAGCCAACAAGCACTTGCGCAAGGGACATTTGTTCCGCCAACAGCGATTGAATTACCAAATCTTGATGACTTAGAGCGCGAAGTTTTTGGTCCTGTCTTGCACATCATTACCTATAAATACGGTGAACTTGAGCAACTGATTGATCGCATCAATGCTAAAGGCTATGGCTTAACCATGGGTCTACACACACGTATTGATGAAACTATCAACACTGTGATTCAACGTGCCGAAGTGGGTAATTTATATATCAACCGCAACATCGTAGGTGCTGTTGTTGGTGTGCAACCATTTGGTGGTGAAGGCTTATCAGGTACAGGTCCAAAAGCAGGTGGGCCACTGTATATGTATCGCTTGATGGAACATTGTTCAGATAAAGTTTTAGCAACACCATTTGCAGTTAAAGCTGAAATCTCTCACTTTGATGCTGTATCCAATGTTGCTTATCAAAACTTATTGTCTTGGGCAAAACAAAATATGCCTCAAGCAATTCCAATGATTCCAGCATTTGGTATTGGTAAGTTCTATGAGTTGCAAGGCCCTACGGGTGAAAGCAACCAATACATTATCTTACCTCGCCATCGTGTGCTTTCAATTGCAAATGATGAACGTGCCCAATTGCAACAACTCCTCGCAATTTTTGCGGTGGGTAGTTCTGCTGCGGTACAAAAAGACAATATGTTCTTGGCAAAACATCAGAAATCTTTACCAAAAGATATCTTAGCTGCAATCACCGTCATTTCAAGTATTGAAAAAGATGCTTTTGATGCGGTTTTACATCATGGTTCTGTCGAGCAATTGACTGACCTGCAAACCAAAATTGCGAACCGTTCTGGAGCAATCGTGGGCATTACTCATCTCAAGACAGATGAGCAGATTCCTCTAGAACGTCTAGTCATTGAACGCGCTATTAGTGTAAATACTGCTGCTGCCGGCGGTAATGCGAGTTTAATGACTTTATCTGAAGACTAGGTTTATAGTCTTCAATCTCCCAGCCCGAATCATGTTTACATGGTTCGGGTTTTTATTTAAAAAGAATCACTCGGATTCCCATATTTTTTCCTTTGCCACTCAAAGGTTATACCAAGCTTTTCCCTAGCAAGATCAATAATAACTCCTGCTTCCCACTCAAATGTATTTTGCCCATTAGATGAGAATTTTTGGCAAAGTGTTGCTCCTACTGGATCATTCTCCGAGATTAATTCTGCAATCCATGCACCCGAGTTATAAAAATCATATCGAGAAATTAAATAATCATAAAAATCTAAAACCTGAATCCACATACGATTAGGAATATATCTCATAAATAAATCCATTTTTTGACCATCTAATGATGCTACAAAATCATCCACGACATCTATTAGAGTTGATTGACCTCGTATTAACATACTCTTCTTTACCATTTTAAAGTTCGAAACCCATCTAAAGTATAGAAATAGATAAGCTCAATCTAATTATTAATTCAAATGCTATAATTTTGACACATTATTAGATTGTCCGAATATTGCTGAAAACTTGCTTTAGATTGTAAAAACTCATCTATTTAGCAAAAAGAATAGCGATTTTTTAAATCCAACAACTCAATTTATTCATGTTTTTATATGAGGCATAAAATAATTACTACTGGCACAATTTGAACATCACTAAATAATGACTTTAACCACACACTCATCTTATTTTTTGATACCATTCCCTCTTTAGTTTTACCTACAGTTTTCTTTTTTATGACCGTATCCTACCAACAGCAACTTCAAGAGAAAGTTGAACGAATCACCACACAATTCGCATCGTTCACCCCACAAACTTTAGAAGTATTTCAATCGCCTGAACAACATTTCCGTATGCGTGCAGAATTTCGTATCTGGCATACCGAAGATGATTTGTTCTATGCCATGTTTGAACGTGCTGAGGATGGTAAGCAAAAAGAAGTCGTCCGTGTTGATGCGTTTCCAATTGCAGACCGTAGCATTAACGGCTTAATGCCGCGCTTACTGCAAGAACTAAAAGCAACACCCATTTTATCGCAACGTATTTTTGAAGCAGATTTCCTCGCTACTTTAAGTGGTGAGATGTTAGTGACTTTGATCTACCATCGTAAATTAGATGCTGATTGGGAAATCGCTGCAAAAGCACTCGCTGAAAAACTCAATATTAAGATTATGGGACGTAGTCGTGGTCAAAAGGTCATTATTGGTGAGGACTATGTCGTAGAACAACTTAACGTTCATGGACGGTCTTTTAAATATAAGCAAATTGAAAGTAGCTTTACTCAACCCAATGCCCAAGTGTGCCGAAACATGCTTGAATGGGCATGTGATGCTGCTGAAGGCGCGAAAAAAGACCTTTTAGAGCTGTACTGTGGCAATGGTAATTTTACCCTGCCATTATCGTTAAAATTTAAACGTGTATTGGCAACAGAACTGGCAAAATCTTCGGTTTATGCAGCGCAATGGAATATTGAACAAAACCAAATCGAAAATATTCAGGTTGCACGCTTATCTGCTGAAGAATTTACCCAAGCATATCAAGGTGAACGTGAATTTAGACGTTTGCAAGAAGCCGATATTGATATTCAAAGTTATGACTTTGACACGGTTTTTGTAGATCCGCCACGTGCAGGGATTGATGACGAAACGCTTAAATTATTACAAGGTTTTGAGCGTATTATTTACATTTCATGCAACCCTGATACTTTACATGACAATTTAAAAACATTGACTCAAACGCATCGCGTCACTAAGTTCGCCATGTTCGATCAATTCCCTTTTACACATCATGTTGAATCAGGCGTATTACTAGAAAAGATTTAAACAAATTATTGCAAAGTAAGTATTATAAATAGAGAGTTCATATAACTCTCTATTTTTTATTAAAGTTTATCTGTTGCATCCATTTAAAAAAATGATATTTATCAAAGTCAAATTCATCAATTTGTCACAATTCCGTTAAAAAATTAAATAGTTATCGAAATAACTGAAGTTCAACTGCTGCTTTTATCACTTAAGCTGACTTGTATTTTATTTTAAAGTGGCTATATTTCGATCTATGTTAGGTTGTATATGAAGGCTCTATGAGTTTTTGGCAAAAATTGTTGAATGCAGATCAGCAATATAATGAACATAAGAATCAGACTTCTTGTGTTGAAAATGATTATTCTTGCAAATCAAATGAACAATTACTGGATGCTTTAGTAAAAGCAACCGATGACGATGTAATCCAAGGCATCAAAAAAGTCCTGATTTCTCGAGGCTATAGTCGTAAAGAGCTTCTTGCACTGATCAAGTCGCCAATCCAATAAAAATAAATTCCCCCCTAATCTTCTGATGATCAGAAGATTAGGGGCTCATGACTTACAATTCTTTTGAGCAACCTCGGCTACGATCGGTCCTAAATTAAAACGCTTATCATGGCGTTTAGTTTGTGCCGAATATAAACTTGAAATCGAACCATCTAGATATAGTGCATTTTCAATTTTTAAATGCTGCTGAAAGAATTGGGCAAGCTGATAAAAATTAACCCGTTGCTGTGAGATCACAAAGTACAGTTGATTATTTTTAATTCCAACACCATTTCTTATTTTTAAAGAATTTGAATCGGCTAAAAATTGGCTATTGATTTTCGCCTTATAAACCAACATTGGTCCAGATTGTGTCGCAAACTGCGCCTTGAATCCATCAGATTTATAATCTCTTGTTGTTTTAATCACAGCATATTTATTGTTCCAAGCAACAACCCCATTTGGTTGCATAAAAAAATTACCAAAACCTGCCGCCTCATTTAGCCCAATAATTTGTTTACCCTGTTCGATATACAAACCTACAGGTTGGAAATCTGGGTGATACATCCCTGCATTCATTGCAAAATTTAACTGTTCACATGCTGGAAGTACGTTTTGAATATGAGAGAATTTCTGATAATAATGTTCAGTTTTTGGATTCTTTAAAAACAATCGAAGTTGTTGTAGATGCTCGACTTTGATTACATCGTAAGAAATATCATCTACTTGAATCGTTTGTTGTTGCATCGCATATGCATAAGGAATAAACAAACCAATCCATGAAGCTATAAGCCATTTTCTAAGCATAGTTTAATATTGTTCAAATCGACCGATCCCATTCTCCCACAGTGTGATAATGCATAAAAAGACTGGATACAATCTATACACACAATCTTATAGTTCAGCGTGTAAATAAACTCGATTGATTCATATTTTTTTATTAAAATACACTTGTAAATACAATGACCTTGTATGAGTATGCAGCAAACACAACAACATTTCCCACTCGGCACACATCTAATCGTCAAACACTTTGGTTATAGCCATCATGGTATTTATGCAGGTCGTGGACGTGTCATTCACTATTCTGGTTTTGCACATGTTTTCAAAAAGCATCCTATCGAAATAACATCAATTCAACGCTTTGCTCGTGGAAAACCAATTTATACGAGAGACTATCCATCTCCTCGTTACAAAGCCAAAGCAATTGTTCGGCGCATGCGTTCACGCATGCATGAAAATCAGTATCATTTGATTATTAACAATTGCGAACACTTGTGTACGTGGGCAATCACAGGTATTGAATCGAGTACGCAAGTTGTACGCATGCAACGTCGACTTGCGACCATTGGCTATGTCAGCTCAATTATGAGTTATATGAATAGTCTAATGCTGACCATTGCTACAGCTTGCTTTGCGATCGTACTATACATCAAACTTATACTAAGACGCCAAGCAAAAAAATCCATTCCAGTACATTTACAGCTCAAAGGAAAAGAGCCAAAAAAATAATTTCTTTCGTATTTAAATAGAGTAAAATTCACACAACCATTTACATCTATTCCTGTATCCACTATATTTGTTTCGGTACAGTTTGTATCACTTCCATGTTGAGGGTTCTATGTTGGAGATAGCAGTAATCTGATAACCATATTTCAATGAAAATTTGAAATGGGTTATCAACGCGAATTTTCAGGCTAAAAGCCTAGCTTTGCTTTTGATTACTTATATCAGGATTCCAACATGAACCTATCCAAGTCTGAACAATAGAGTTTACACGTCTTAGCAAAAGGCGGAAAAATCGTAAAACTCAAAAATGAATCAGGACAACTCATCGCTGTAGAATGCTATAGCCGTGAAGGTTTTTTATTAACTGATTGCACGGTTGAAGTTTTCAAAACGTTAAAAAAGAAAAAACTCATCAAATCAGCAGATGGTCAACCCTATCAAATCAATTTGAATGGTCTCAGGTCTGTACGTCCACAATTAGATAACCGCTAATTGATGAATAAATTGAAGAAGATAATATCCAATACTATTTTAGGTTTTTAAATATGAATATTCATATCCGCAATGAACAAATGGCTGACATTCAAGCTATTTTTGATTTAACTGAGGTGGCATTTAGAGAGCAAGAATACTCTAGTCATACTGAGCAATTTATTGTGAATGCTTTACGTGACTCCAATCAATTAACCGTTTCTTTAGTCGCTGAAAATGATCAGAACATTGTAGGACATATTGCTTTATCCCCTGTTCAAATCTCTGACAGGACAAAAGGCTGGTATGGTTTAGGTCCAATTTCAGTTTTGCCTAAGTACCAAGCACAAGGCATTGGTTCTCAATTGATGAAAGCAGGTTTAGTAGCACTTAAAGACCTACAAGCTGCTGGCTGTGTCTTACTGGGTGATCCACAATATTACGGTAGATTTGGTTTTAAAGCGGATACAAGACTTATTTTAGAAGGAGTGCCTGCTGAATATTTCCAAATCCTAACTTTTTCAGAAATAGTTCCAACAGGTTATGTCACTTATGCAGACGCATTTAATGCAACAGAGAGTTCACCATCCACTGTATAAAACTATAAGTATACACCAATCTCAATTTTATAAAATATTAATTTTATAAAAATCAAATAGATAATATTATTTTTATGTTTTTCAACCCCTCCCACCCCCCTTTATCAAAGCGGGACTGGGAGGGGTATTGTCTGAATTAAAACCTGTTTTAAGTTGAGATTGACGTAAGCATGTTTATTTGATCGTATTAAAATTTTCTGAAAAGTAAAAAATTTCTGATTTAGTTATCGGGTATGGCTTACCATTAATAATAAGTGGAAGAAATTTTGCTTGCTTACGAAATTCGTTTAAAACATAGTTATCTAGTTCTGTAAGCCCACTACTTTTTTCAATTTTTGCAATTGTTAAATTTCCATTATTATCTGCTTCTGAATAAATAGTAATAAACCTACTCTTCCCTTTAATATCATTAATATTAACTTTGATATTTGGTTTTTTTTCGAACTCTGGTTCTCTTGAGAGAAAAAATTTAAATGGTTGCTCAACTTTAATTCTATAAAATATTCCATTTTCTTGGTAAGGATAGAAACTAGACTTCATAGTTTTATCTAGTATTTTTTGATCTAATTTCTCTATTCCAGTACTTCTAATTATTTTTGCATCAACCATATCACCTTTTACATTTGTCTCTATTTCGATTAAAGCCTCTCTATCATACCCCTCAAGTTCAGCCGATTTAAGGGTAATTCTAGGGGACCATTTCCATTTCACATCAGGAATACTACTAATCTCATCTGTACCCCTACTATTAGAATAAACATTAGTAGTGATAAAGCATGTCATACACAGAAAGATAGAACTTAAAATTTTCATCTGATGCCTTTAGATTTATTTGGTTTTTCACAAAAAAGAGTTTTCAATTTGAAAAATATATCTAATATATTTCATATAACATTGAAGAACCATAAATTCCTCTATTAGAAGCTATTCTCTATAATTTTAATATTTTTCTCAAATAGATTTTTATAAATTTCTTACAAAATTTTCTAATTTAAATTAATCTACCCTTAATCAAGGTTATTCCCTTTTTTAAACCCAATAAATTGTATTTATGCTATTTTACTTGTGAAATAAAAAGTAATTACATTTTAAATATAAAAAAGGTTTATAAAATTAATTATAAACCTTTGTAATTAACCCGAATCCTGTTTAAGCCAAGGATTCCATAATTTGAATTTTTGGCTTATTTCGTTGGGTTAATTGATATGCGCATAACGATGCGTAAATCCCTCTTAGAAATCCATGAATACTACGTGCTTTACTCGTCACTAAATTGTATTGTCCTTTCAATAAGCTGAATAACGTTTCTATTTTATTACGTTGTTTTAAGTGATATTCATCTGATACACAGAGTTGAACAGACTGCATATTCTTTCGATGATAGGTAATCAAATCAATACCTTGACTTTTTAATCTGCTTTTTAATTCTTGGCTGATATAGCCACGATCCGCATAAAGCTTTGCTTCTAAGCCTTCAACCAAATGTTCAACCATTTTGATGTCAGAAATATGCCCATTCGATAAAGCAGAACAAGTGATTTCACCCAATTGATTCATCCCGATATGTAATTTACAGCCATAAAACCAGCCCATCGAGCTTTTACCACGTGATGCAATTTTGGCTAATGATTTATGGCGTTGAATCCGTTGATTTTTACAGACAGGTAAAGTGGTTGAATCAACCCATAAATATTGGCTACGTTGGCCTTTCATTAAGGCGACATGTAAAGCATGTAGTGCCAATTGATGCATATTGATGAGGTGAATCATTCGTTGGTAACAGGGTAAGGTTTTAAATAAATGACTTTTATCTTCCGTTAACCATGTGAAAAAGGCTTTGAAATTACTGAAGTGAGAACACTTATACCAAATGGCGATAAAATTGATTTCTGAGAGGCTCAATTGGGCTGGTCGAATTCTTATAGAGTGACGACTTTGTTTAAGAAATTTCCAATAAGTTGCTTCAAATTTAAGAAAGAAATCATCGATTACACAGAATAATTCGGTACTATTGAACATTAGGACTAGAGCTTTAAGTTTGGTGTGGTAACTCAACTGATGGCTCTAGTCCTCTTATTTTTCAAGTCAATTTCTTATCCGAGATTCGGGTTAATTAACAAACATTACTTCGCAGCAGTTGCTTCAGTTGTAATATTTACAGTGATTTTGTCACCTACATTCGGAATATAATATAAAATACATATATTCAAATACTTAAATACAATTGGCGAAATATTGGCGTAAATATGGGTTATCCACAGTCATTAAAAACAACAAAACCGACAAGCTTTTAAACTATGTCGGCATGAACTAAAGGTTATTATAAATGCAAAACAATAACAATGAGGATTTGGTATGCGCTACTTCTACATAAAGAAAGGAAAGCAATATCTGCATATCAAGCAGTATGTCTATAAGTGTTATCAAGAATTTTTACTAATGCTGCACACACTGCAAGCAAACACTGATATTGACGTTAGTTTTAATTGAGTGAGCTGTGCAGCCTGAGAATAATAAACAAGCCACACATACAAGAATTGCTATTTTTGATCTTTTGCAATGTATTGAGATGTGGCTTTTCATTAGTTCACCTCAATGCATTTTTTGTGACGTTCAACTTGACGTGCCCAGACTCCATAACAGCCGTTAGATCTGATAGAGCAATCACGCTTAGCAACAAACTTATACTTCAATAAAGAATCACAGGCAGCTTTGTATTGCCCTGCTTTTAAATTCCGAAGCATTGAAGAATTAGCAAAAGCAGATGTGCCGTATTGATATGTGAAATCGAGATAGATGTCATATTCAGCTTGTGAAAGCTTCACTCCATTCAAAGCTTTTTTAAAAGCAACTTCTCGCTTTGAAACATCGTTGCGAAGCCATTTATCAGCAGTTTCTCGTGTAATTGGTGGATCTGACATTTTGACTGGTGTGCCATTTGGCTTGAATGTTGAGCCATGCCCCTGCGTTGGTCGATCGCCAGCCACAGGAATAACTGGTTTTGCTGTGAATCCTTCTTTGATTTTTAAAGGCACAAAAAAAGCAGCCGAAGCTGCTAATAATGCGACTGAAATCTTAATTTTATTCGACATTGCAATTCTCCTTGAGTTGCTTAATTTTCAACTCATGAATGTCTTGCTCTCGCTTCATGCGCAGATCAGACTCTTTTTCTTCTCGTTTATTCTTTTTTATTTGGAAATATGCATTCAATAAAAATCCAAACAAAGCAATAAAAAAGCCTGCCAGTGCTAACCAATCTATGCTCGCTATCATCCCAAATATGCTTGCCCCCCCTCCGAAATATGTTGTTTTTGCTGATACCCCCGCTGCAATTTCTGCAACGCTGCTTGCTGCTTGATCTTGCATTCACCATTCCCCTAATTTTTGATAATAAAAAAGCCCTAGCTCATTTAAAGCTAAGGCTTGATGTGGTTTGTTGTGCGTTACACCGCTTTTATAAATGCAAAGAAAACATCCCCGATCTGTTTATAGCCTGAATCAGCAGGATGGACAGCATTTATTTGCGGATATTCCAGCTTTGGATTGTGGCTGTTCACAGGAACGCCATCCGAAAAAATAGGGAAGTTGTTTTCTGTATCTAAATTCACACCACCTCCAACCACATAAATATTTTGTGCTTCTTTACCAGCATAATATTCATACAGTTTTTTGTTGTATGTGATGATATTTCGCTTCGTTCTCCATGAAGTTTGATTACACGCATAGTTATATCCAAATGCATCCTGATCAGCATACGAAGGTGGTGCTACAACAGCAATCTTGGTAGACGCACTTGATGCCTTAATTGAGTTAATTAAAGTATCCAGTGCTGGAAATGCTGTTGATGTAAATGCTTCAACCGCAACATCACTTGTTAAGTTGAATGTATCGTTAATGCCTAACTGGATAAACACATAGTCAGGAGTTGATAGACTATTCACACTCAAATAGTTTGCAAAATTAATGGTCGAACCATCCCAGAAAGGATTACCAGGTTGTGATTGAACATTGCTAAACGCAATGGATGCATCTCCAGCCGCTGTATTGTCTTTCGCCAATGTTCCAGATGATCCATTAGTAGGTGCTGAACCGCTGGATAAGCTACAAGTGATTGTTCCTGAACCTCTACTTAATGCAATTTCTTGGACTAAAAACTTAGATCCACCATAAGCATAAATTGTTGCATTTACCGCTGGCTCTACAACAACTCCGCTGACTGAAAATCTATAATAAGTTCTTCCTGCGCCAGTGTAGTCAGCAATAGTCCAACCGCCGCGTCCTTCGTGTTTATTTGGAGCAGTGCCTCTTGTACCAACAAGACTGATATTCATCACATCTGTAACATCAATATCAAGTAATCGTTGCGTGATAACTCCTGGCTGAACTAGGGAATCGCCAATTACACAAACATTCTTTGTAATACCACTGTACGCATTTTTTGCTGCCAAAATCACTGAAGAGCTTTTAACATCCTGCAACACTCCTGTCTGTTTATTATGCACAGCCAAAGTTATTGGATAGGTTCCTGCTGTGTCTTGTGAAGTAGGTGTCCAAACCCAACCACGTTTCTTGTGAATACCCTTTGTGCATGTCACATCATGTTCATACAGCTTGTAGTCCTCTACTAGCGTGTGTTCAGGATAAATATGGCTTTCCAAGCCTTCTAACGCATAAATTTTTGGCGGGATAACCAATGTTGGTACATAGTCACTTCCACTATTATCACTTGTAGTCATAACATCGAGAAGAAGTTGAAATCCAGCCTCAATGAATGCCGCAGGGTTTGTTGCTGTGATATTTAAAGCCCAACCCGCTGTATTTGTAGCGCCTAAGTTAAACCCTCGGCTTACCAAATTACCACTTAGAACAGTATGATATCCAATTCTAAAAGTTGCTAATGATGCATGTTTGAATGCAATAACGAATGGACTGTTAGCACCAATCGAGATTATCTGATCTAGTTCTATTATTGATTCATCACCTAGATCCGAGCTTGGGAATACCTTACATGTTCCAGTGTAAGTGTAATTACCAGTGTTTGCAGATGTGACAAAATATCCCTGTGCGCCACTACTTACCGCTGATCCTGTAAAAATTCGATACTCAACATTTCCAACTGTTGGGTTCCAAATTCTTGCCTTAATTTTATTAAAATTGACTGCGCTGGTGTGTGTAGCATTCAACCCGACATAGTAAGTATTAGTTGAATATATTGCTGTACCTAAAATTTCAGCAGGAGTAAAAGGCTTGCCAAAATAAGAGTATTGAGCAATTTCAGATAAAAGTGCGGTATTACTTGCTGTAAGCTCTGTCTTTGATACAAAAATAGCCACCAAGTCCTCAAGTGTGCTTAGCGTACCCCACGGCTCCCAAGTTGTACTTGATATTTTGCGTCGCACTTTCATTTTGAATAGATTGACATACGGCAAATAGATCTGCGTAGGGTAATCTACTCCTGCCGACGTTATGCCCAAAACAAATATCGTGCCTGACTGATGGAACCCTGCATTATCTTGTGGCCAATTGATTAGATTTCCTGTTGCTAAATTTGCAGATAGTTTGTACTTACCGTCTATAACAAAATTGTTTACGTTGTTTCCTGCAACAATCGCTACAGACTTAAACATTGGGTTCGCGTCAGCATAGTTTTTTGCTTGTTGTAATGGATCGTAAACAGATTTTGTGAAAGTTGTTCCATCCCACTGCCAGTCGCCATTATTTGATGATGTCGCGTCATTGGTAACCATAACTTTTGATTTTGCAGGAATGCTTGCTTTGTCTGCGTCCATTGCTGCATATGTTAGATATGCTTTGTTTCCTACCCCCAACGTATTGACTTGAGTTTGGATAGCAGCTTCTGCGCTTACAGCTCTATTTGTCTCATTCGTTACTGCGGTGCTTAATGCTGTTTCTGCTGTAGTTGCTCGTGCAACTTCATTAGTTATACTTGTTGATAGAGCTGCTTCAGCCAATTGAGCTCTGCTGGTTTCATTATTTACAGATTCTTGGACTCTAGCTGCCAGTGCTAATTGCTCAAAAAACTGCTCTATTAAAATGATTGTATTATTCTTATTTGATACCGAAATAGAGCAATTATTTACTTCAGTGTAAATCTTAGCGGGCAATTCACCGTTAATGATATAACCATTTTTAGTGCGAATCGGCTGTTGTGCTAATTCCGTTTTTTCTTCATCCCAATACACATTGATTGGAAAACTTACTGGGTCTTTGCCACTTTCCCCAATAAAAACAAAGCCCTCATTAAGAGGGCTTCCATCAATATCAGTGAAAATTAGGTGTGGCGGGGTAATAATATTACTCATAATTCTTTCCTAGCAATTTATTGACAAGGTGACTTCTGCTGCATCAAGAGCTGCTGTTAATCCAAATGATTTGATTTGAAGTTGTGTTTTTGATTTAACTCCTGAATTTGGACGTCCAAATACGACAGGCCCATATGTTCCTGTTTCATTATCTCCTGCATCAGCAGAATTTAGCCTTGCAGCACAAGCTGCCAAAGGTGTCTCACCAATAGTTCAGGGTGGTGCGGTTAGAGCTGGACAAGCTGCTCAACAGGCAGCACAAGCAGCAATCCAAGCATACGTTGATCGTCTCGATGTTGTAGAGATCAAAGACATTATCGAACAAGAACTAAGAGAGCGCATTTAAGCGCTCCGTGGAGAAGAAGAATGAAAGTTGAAGGTAATGAAATAATTTTAGAGCATGGATCTGTCTCAGTTAGTGCAAATTGGTGTGGTGGTTCTCAGGTTTCTTTGGATGTGTCTTTGTTTATAGATAGCACTGAAAAGCATTATGACTGCGACTCTATAGAAATGGCATTTATTGAGTATGAACGGATTACTGGTGAATGTCATGACTGACCCTTGGAAAGAATTTGCACTCGTAATTTGGATTGTAATAAGTGTTGATAAGAATATTAATCGTCTTATGTCCTGTTATCTTCGCTAAAACCTCAACTGGTAATTTTCTATTTCTAACCATCCTGGTGATTGCTTCATGGCGAGTGTCATGAAAGTTGATATGACTTAACCCTGCTTCATCACGCATACGAATCCATGTTCGCTTGAATGTCTTAACTTTAACTGGAACTAAAATATCATTTTCAACTGGCAATAACGAAAGAAGTCTTTTTGCTTCTTTTGACAATGGTACATCACGAGATTCTCCATTTTTAGTAATCGGCAAATGAATAAACCCGTCGCGTACATCTTTGCGCTTCATCGCAAGGATCTCACCCTGACGCATTGCAGTTTCTAAAGCAAATAATAAAGACCAGCCTACATAATGTTGAGAATAAAAAGGTGCCGTCTCATTATCCCATTTTGATCTTTTAAAAATCTTCTCTTGATCTTCTGGCGAAATACGCTGACTTCTACCTTTACCTTTATCTGGCTTAACTACTGTATTCCATACATTATTCTCTATTAGAAAAAGCTCTTTTTGGGCATATGTAAAGATAGCTGAGAACATTGCGAACTCACGCAGTGCAGTACTGCTTTTCACTTCTAGAACACGCCTATTTCGCCAACGGACAATATCATTAGGCTTGAAGTCATAAATTGACTTATTAGCTAACTCACCAGTGATGCGCTCTAAGTTATCCAGTTTGTTTCTAATCACATGACTAGACTTTAGCTTAGAACCTTTTTCTAAAAAGTATTTCTCACATAACTTTTTAAAAGGAAATGAGGGTTTAATTCCTTTTTCTTCTTGGGCCTTTCCTGTTTTAAATTCAAGAAGTTTCAAGGCTGCCCATTGCTCACATTCTTTTTCTGTATCTCTAGTGGCACTTATCCTTCTGCCTTCATACATTAACTCTATTCGAAAAGAGTCTCCTCTTTTTCTAGGTTTTGGAATCTTCATTTCTCGGCGTAATCTTGGCGTAATATTCTTTTTATTTTAGCTATTTTATTGCGAAAATGAAGAAAATAATCAACTTTTTAAAAATCATAGGCGATAAAAAAGCTTGTAAAATACATGAAAAATATCTTACAAGCCATTGTATTTATTAAATATTATTTCGCAGCAGTTGCTTCAGTTGTAATATTTACAGTGATTTTGTCACCTACGTTCGGAACGTAGTTACCGATACCAAATACTGAGCGATCAAATGAAGTCGTTGCATTAAATCCAATTGCAGGTACTTTCGCCATTGGATGCTCGCCTTGTTTATTCAGTACAGCATCCAATACCACAGGTTTAGTTACACCTTTAACGGTTAAATCACCTGTAATTTTAAAGTGCTTTTTATCTTTGGTTTCTACTTTGGTACTTTTAAAGGTAATGTTTGGATATTTTGCGGCATTAAACCAAGCTTCCTCTTGGAATTCTTTATCCAAAGCAGCAACATTGGTATTTACACTACTTAAAGGAATCGTTACTTCCACAGATGAGTTAGCAGGCTTTGCATTATCAACTTTAATCACACCTTGGATATCAGTGAAATTTGCACTTGGTGTAGAGAAACCAAAGTGATTCCAGCTAAATACTGTTGCTGTATGTGTTGGATCGATTTTATAGTCTACTGGCGCAGCTAATGTTACAGAACTTGCGATAGCAGCAGCTAAACCGAGGCTTAATGTTTTAAATTGCATTTTTCGTATCCTTGTTTGATATAGGCAATAGTTTATAGGTCAAGTATTTTTATTCATTATTCTTTATAAAACGATATGTTTCATCCATGCAACAATAAAAGCGTTACAGCACATATCAAACACAATTATTATAAGACTATTCGGTACTGGACAATTGACCCTATAAACAACATGATCAATTGGTATATTTTCATTTAATTTCTTATAGATAAACAACAAGGTAAAACATGACACATACAGCACAAGCACTGAGTACATCTACACCTTATCGTGTAACACTTACAGATTCTTCAGGTCATACTTGGTATGCAGATGAGCCTACCGATAAAGGTGGTCAAGATACAGCACCAAATCCAATTCAGTTACTCTTGTCTGCGTTAGGTGCGTGTACAACTATTACACTGGAAATGTATGCCAACCACAAAGGGATTAAGCTTGATCATGTTCAGGTTGATTTGGCTTTAAATCCCAATGGCGAACCTGAATCAGGTCAAAACAATATTGAACGTAAAATTATCTTAAAAGGTGAATTTACCGAAGATCAGCACAAACGATTACTCAAAGTAGCTGAAAGCTGTCCTGTGCATAAATTATTAACGTCGAATATCTCGATTCAGAGTGAATTGAATATAGAGTAAATACGCTTACTAGATTTCAATTAAATCTGTTTTCCATTTCAATGATTCACCCATAGAAACTTCTATTGCTGAATTTACTATTTCGATGAATTCAGCAGGAATAAATGAATACAAATTTTCGCCATCAAAATAAATCCAAAATTCAGGTGGTGGAGTATCGCAACCATCGATAAACCCACCTGTTTCACTCTCCCCTAGACTATCAAACATCGTTGAATGAACATTAAAAGCTAAGATTTTCCCTTCTAGCTTTAATAAAGATTTATTGATCTCAAGGTTAAGCCTATTTTGAATCACTTGATCAAAATAGGAATGTAATCGAGAAGAATAGTTATCAACTCTCTCATTATGCTCCTTTATTTTTGAACTTTCGTGGAGAAAACAAATCAAAAAATCATATTCAGCGTGTTGCCAAAATCTTTTACTTCCGTTCAAATTAAAAAAGTATAAATATTTGATATTATTTAATATTTCATCAAAAGAATTAAGTTCAAATTCTGTTTTCATCACGATATCCCCACAATCTATTAAATTTCAATAAAGTACCACTGATCTGCACAAACGCCTGTTAAAAGTAGCGGAAAATTGCCCGACTCATAAATTGTTAACGTCGAATATTTCGATTCAGAGTAAATTAAATATCGGATGAGTGATATAAATATAGTCTTTATGTTAAAGACTATATTTTATAAAAATTTAATATTTAACTGATAATTAAGTTCCTGACACTCAAATTCTTCCAACATATGCTGAGGAACGATCTGTTTTGCTTCTGGGCTTATAATCATATAAGTTAAGTCATACCAATTCACTTCACTCTTATCATCTGGACAGTAGAAATGCCCCTTTTGTTGATCCAATTTAATGTATTTTCCATTAACACCTCTTAACTCATAGCCATATTTATGGGATAAAAGTATGTTCACCAGCTCTACAATTTTAGGCTTATATTGTGGAAAAAGTTCTGTTTTTTCAAAATAATGAACCATCTCTAAACTTGCCATCTTCAAAAATTGTGTTTCGTATTCATTAACACAATCAACTTCAAATAATCGCCAAGTAGATAAATTTTCAATATCTTGCAAACTTTGAATTAGACAGTCTGTATATTTAAATAGGTGATATTTACATAAATTCTGCTTTGGGTCTTCTGTGAAAAGAATTTCTGTATCAAAACCCAGCCCAAGTTCAGCCATAGCACTTTGCTCAAATAGAGCATTCCTAAGTTTTAAACGCCAGTCATCAAATTCAAAATAATAAGCACGGTTAGCAGCGATTCTACAAATCATTGAGAATAAATGTGGTGGTATGTCAGTCATGATCGTTATTATTAACCGATAGCAAAGAGAATATTGAATAATTTCGTTAGTTATATCAGCATTGATTTTATAAACTCAATTGAGATACATAAAAAAGCGCCCTATTCAGGACGCTTTTTTATACCACTTAATTCAATTAAGCAGTCAATTCTTTAACCGCAGCAACAACTGCTTCAGTAGTGATACCAAAGAATTGGAACAAGTCTTTCGCTGGTGCAGATTCGCCATAAGTCGTCATACCGATCACTTTGCCATCTAAACCAACAAACTTCCACCAGTAGTCCACATGAGTCGCTTCAACCGCTACACGCGCACGGATTTGTGCAGGTAATACCACTTCACGATACGCAGCATCTTGCTTCATAAACTCTTCAGCACATGGCATAGACACTACACGCACACCTTCAAGTTGTGCATATGCTTCCATTGCCAATGAAACTTCTGAACCAGTCGCAATGATGATTGCTTTCAATTCACCTTTTTCTTCAGCAAGTACATAACCACCTTTTGCAACATTTTGAATCTGAGCTTCAGTGCGTGCTTGGAATGGCAAGTTTTGACGAGAGAAAATTAACGCTGATGGGCCTTCTTTACGTTCCAATGCAGATTTCCAAGAAATCGCAGCTTCAACTGTGTCACATGGACGCCAAGTATTTAAGTTTGGTGTACCACGTAAAGATGCTATTTGCTCAACAGGTTGATGTGTCGGACCATCTTCACCCAAACCAATCGAGTCATGTGTATAGACATGAATTACACGTTGCTTCATTAATGCAGACATACGCACTGCATTACGTGCATATTCCATAAACATGAGGAATGTTGCAACGTAAGGAACGAAACCACCGTGTAAAGCTACACCATTCGCAATTGCAGTCATACCGAATTCACGGACACCGTAATACACGTAGTTGCCAGCTGGGTTTTCTTGTACACCTTGGCAACCTTTCCAAAGTGTTAAGTTAGAACCTGCCAAGTCAGCAGAACCACCTAATAACTCAGGAAGTAATGGACCAAAGGCTTGTAAAGTATTTTGGCTTGCTTTACGTGTAGCAATCGTTTCTGCTTTTGCATTGGTTTCAGCAATGAATGCATCTGCTTGTGCAGCAAATTCAGCAGGTAAATCACCATTGATACGGCGTAGTAATTCAGCTGCTTCAGTTGGATATTTTGCTTGATATTGAGCAAACAATTCATTCCAAGCTGCTTCAGAGCTTTGACCTTTGGCTTTTGCGTCCCAAGCTGCATAAACATCTTCAGGAATTGCAAATGCAGTTTGATCCGTCCAACCTAATGCTTCACGGGTTAAAACGATTTCGTCTTTACCTAGTGGCGCACCGTGGCAATCTTCTTTACCTTGTTTGTTTGGAGAACCTAAACCAATAATCGTTTTACACATAATGATTGTTGGCTTATTGGTTTCAGCTTTCGCTTCAACTGTTGCTTGACGAATTGCAGCAGCATCGTGACCATCTACACGAATGACTTGCCAACCGTAAGCATTGAAACGTTGTTCAGTATCATCACTAAACCAACCTTCCACTTCGCCATCAATTGAAATACCGTTGTCATCGTAGTACGCAATCAACTTACCAAGACCTAAAGTACCAGCAAGTGAACATACTTCGTGAGAAATACCTTCCATTAGGCAACCATCACCTAAGAAACAGTAAGTGAAATGATCAACAACGTTTAAGTCATCTTTGTTGAATTGTGCAGCTAAGGTTTTTTCAGCTAAAGCGAAACCAACAGCATTGGCGATACCCTGACCTAATGGACCTGTTGTCGTTTCGATACCAGGTGCATAACCCAATTCTGGATGACCTGGAGTTTTAGAATGTAATTGACGAAATTGTTTTAAATCTTCAATAGATAATTCATAACCTGTCAAATGCAATAATGCATATTGCAACATAGAGCCATGACCATTTGACAATACAAAACGATCGCGGTTCGCCCATTGTGGGTTAGTCGGGTTATGATTTAAAAATTCACGCCAAACCACGTCAGCGATATCTGCCATCCCCATTGGAGCACCAGGATGCCCTGAGTTTGCTTGTTGCACAGCATCCATAGCCAAGACACGAATTGCATTTGCAATACGACGTTCATTCAAAGGGGTTGTCATAAGTCAGAATCCGATTAAATCAATTAGATGAGAGAAGATGAGAGATCACCTTTCAAAAGATGCGACTATTGTCTTAAAAAAAACACATGGGGTAAAGCCTAATACACGATATTTCTTATATTTCGATCAATCACCAACAATTATATAAACAAACGTTCAACTCATAGGCGAGTCCAAAACGTTTTCATAAAACTGACAAACAACTAAATTCAGAAAAACTTTATAATATTAAATTTAATATCAATTTTATTGATACACATATCAATAAAAACACAATGAAAATGAAATAAATTCATGCATTTTAGTCAGCTTATGCTAGTCCTATCAGTCAAGTCGATGTAACATACTCTGTCTTTTTGAAAATAACCATGATAGGACGTTCATGCGCGAGTATGCTGTTTTTACTTCAGAATCTGTAAGCGAAGGTCACCCAGACAAAATGGCTGACCAAATTAGTGATGCTATTTTAGATGCGATCCTAAAAGAGGATCCATATGCGCGTGTCGCTTGTGAAACCTTAGTAAAAACAGGTGCGGTTGTTCTTGCTGGTGAAATCACAACAACAGCAAATGTTGACTTTGAAGCGATTGTACGTCAAACCGTCAATGGTATTGGCTATCATCACTCAGACTTAGGTTTCGATGGTTCAACTTGTGCCGTGATCAATATGATCGGGAAGCAATCTCCAGAGATTGCCCAAGGTGTTGATCGCCAAAAACCAGAAGATCAAGGTGCTGGTGACCAAGGTTTAATGTTTGGTTACGCTAGCCGTGAAACCGATGTACTTATGCCTGCGCCAATCTCTTATGCGCATCGTTTAATGGAGCGTCAAGCTGAATTACGTCGTTCAGGGGCTTTGCCTTGGTTACGCCCAGATGCAAAAAGCCAAGTAACTTTTGCCTATGAAAATGGTATGCCTGTACGCTTAGATGCAGTTGTGCTTTCAACACAGCATGATCCTGAAATTAGCCAAGCTAATTTAAGAGAAGCAATCATTGAAGAAATTGTTAAACCAATCATTCCTGCCGATATGTTCCATGCAGGTACGAAATTCCATATCAATCCAACAGGTATGTTTGTAATTGGTGGTCCAGTTGGCGACTGTGGTTTAACAGGTCGTAAGATTATTGTAGATACTTACGGCGGTATGGCTCGTCACGGTGGTGGCGCTTTCTCTGGTAAAGATCCATCGAAAGTTGACCGCTCTGCTGCTTATGCTGGTCGTTATGTGGCCAAAAATATTGTTGCTGCTGGTTTGGCAGACAAATGTGAAATCCAAGTGAGTTATGCGATTGGTGTTGCTGAACCAACTTCGATTTCAATTAATACGTTCAATACGGGTAAAGTATCAGACGAGTTGATCATTCAACTTGTTCGTGAACACTTTGACTTACGCCCATACGGCATCACGCGTATGCTGAACTTAATCCAACCAATGTATAAACAAACGGCTGCTTATGGTCACTTTGGTCGTGAAGGTTCAGATTCTGCATTTACTTGGGAAAAAACAGATAAAGTCGATGTTCTTAAAGATGCGGCTGGACTGTAATTTACTAATTCATAAAAAAGTTCGCAATTTGCGAACTTTTTTATTTGTTGTTATTTATTTGGCTCGGTACTATCGTGCTTAAATATTTCAAATATTGAGCTACTTTGGGCAGGCGGTTCATCTTCATAGTGCTGTGAATATAAATGTACGAATTTGATCACTACGACAATAACAAAACACGCCGCCACACAGAACATCCATAACCCATAAGGGCTTCTGATATGTTGAGAACCACAATAAGGGCATTCCTTATCTGTTGATGCGACCACCTTGTCACAACATGCGCAATGATATTGATATAACATCATTCCTCCTTCCATTTACTCTTTTTTATTTTCTTTTTACAACAATTTCTACCGTCACAGATTTATCCTATGAGAAAAAAAATGAGAATTCAATCTAGTTTTAAGGGTAATTCATTTAAATTAACAATTCTCTTGGATACATTGTAAACAGAGTATGTTCAAGAGATACAGCTCGCTCGTAGTATTATTTTGATCTTTCACATAATTTGTTAAAATATAACTTTTAAATCATAGATGACATCATCATGACTCAGTTGATCAATAAAGGTGGCTTTCGTGAACGTGCCAATCGAAGTCGTAAATACAAACAATCAGAAAATGAGATAACCAGCCTCCCTCCTAGCCAATATCACCCCCAACACAAAG
Source organism: Acinetobacter tjernbergiae DSM 14971 = CIP 107465 (assembly GCF_000374425.1). Lineage (GTDB taxonomy): Bacteria > Pseudomonadota > Gammaproteobacteria > Pseudomonadales > Moraxellaceae > Acinetobacter > Acinetobacter tjernbergiae. Next base: position 118,142 of record NZ_KB894360.1, read on the forward strand.
ATGAGCCACCACTGACCAAAACAGAACCAAAACAGGATTATCCACCTAAAAATGAAGCATAAAAAAGCACACCAATACGATGTGCTTTAACAAGATTTATGAATAATTAATTCACATCTTTAAATTCAATTTTCTTCTGATCTGGTTTTACTTCACGCGCTTCGCCATCAATAATGGTTGAGTCACGATATTGACCACCACCTTGTTGATTTTGCATATCTTGCATTTGACGCATAAGATCAGCAAATGGATTCTGACCTGTAGCATCTCCCCCCATACCACCCATCATTTGATTCATCATCGCGTGTTGACGTTTTGCCATCGCTTTCATCAACATATTTCTAAACGCTGTTTGAACAGCAGGAATCAGAACTAAAATAGCCAATACATCTGAGATTAATCCCGGAAGCATCAATAAGAAACCCGACATCGCAATCGCTAATTTTTTGGTAACAGCAGGATCACCACCTAACTGCCCTGTCATTTGCATCTGTTGTAATTGCGGCATAATACCAGATGTACTTGAACGAACGAGGTTGAGACCTATAAAAAACGTGATAACAAACCAAAAGAATACGTACCACATGCTCCCTACAAAGTCACCTACGCCGATCCATACCAGAATCTCAGCAATTGCACCAAACACTACGATAAGAAGTAGATTCATGTCAAAATTTCGTCTATCTCAAAAATTAGAAAAATAAATACAACTGTAATATCTTAGTTGATGGGTACTAATGAAGATTTATCAAGGTCTTTGTTTCAATAAGATAAGAAAAGCTTGCAAATAAAAGCCCCCTAATCGAAAGCAAAGACCTGACTTATACGTTAACCACAGTTTGCACTAATGATCTTTTTAGACTCTGGATCAATCGTCACCGTGATCCGATTTTCACGATAATCCATTGTTACAGGTTGATTTGGACCAACATGACGTACAATCTCAGATTTAGTTTTTTGCTTGATTTGATCTTCACTCAACCCCGACTGACCAACTAATTTCTGCGCTTCATCAGCAACACACTTGGTTTGATTCGCACGGAAAAATGCCCATTCTTCAATAACCTGACCACTTGCTAGCTTGCAATAGCCAACTTGACCATTTGCTTCATTACGGATCTCAAGTTGCCCACCCTGTTCAACACAATATTGGCTAGCAGGATTTGCCATACCAATTTTGGGTGGTGTCATATCCTTATTTGGGGTTGCTGAACACGCTACAACTGAAGTGAGAACAACACTTAGAAGTAAAATATTTTTCATAAATTTGAAGTCTAATAAAGTACAAATAAAGATAACAAATAAAGCTGAATATTATGTCTATTATTTGAAACAAGGATATATGATAAACACGAGCTATCTACAAGCCAAACTTAACTCGAACTATCTATTCTTTGTCATCTGATAGGCTTCTTGAGCGATTGCTAATCCAGCTTTTTTAGCAGCATCGGATTCTTGTACAGTATTTGCTTCAACCTGCGTATTTTTCTTTGAAGCGCTTGAATTACGACCATCTTTCGGATTATACGCTTGAGGAATATCTAGCTTATTCCCCACACCCTTACAAGGTTTTGCTTGATATAGCACAGCACCGTTTATCGTGCATTTATAGATATCTCCAGCAAAAGCCGTATTTGTCATAGCAATTAAAAAAATTAAGACTACGTTTTGTTTCATTTTGAGTTCGCTTAACTTCAAAAATTACTGAACAATGATGTATTCAACCCGAATCGCTTCATCAACCAAATAGTGATCTTTTATGAGATAGAAATCAGGCTTATGTTCAAGCCATTCATCCATTGCTAAAATCGCTTTCGTATATCCAGTAATTGCAGGAAAATCTTTTATTTCGATAGCATCCATAGGCTTACCCTTTTTTATTAAGCCTAGCATACGGTAGGGATTTACATACAGTCTAAATTTCAACCTTATGAGTCATTTTAAAATTTAAACATTTAAAATTAAAAAAGCATCCGAAGATGCTTTTCTCACTATAAGCTAGTTGCGATCAGAACGATAAAACTGAACAACAACGTACCTAAAGATCTTTTACAATGTACATGAACTTCTTGCTCAAACCCTTGAGTAAACTGCTCTAAGTTTTCCATAACCCTTACGCTCATTTAATGTACGGTATTTATTAATTTGCCTAAATAGTCCACAAAACAAAATTAGCAAAAAGTATAAGAACATACTAGTGCAATATTTTAACCAAAAAGTCAAATTATGACAAAAATGGGAACATCCCTAAAATTAATCATCAAAAATTCAAAAACTAGGCTGTTGAAATAAAAAAAGCCCACCATAGTGAGCTTTTTTTTAAGAATAATCAGTTCTGTGTAATTACCGTAATACCTGTTGCTTGTGGCCCTTTTTTACCATCAGCAATTGTAAAAGAAACGCGCTGACCTTCGTGAAGAACCTTGAAACCATTACTTTGAATTTCACTAAAATGAGCAAATACATCTTGCCCAGAATCTGCATGGATAAAACCAAAACCTTTAGTTTCATTAAACCATTTAACTGTACCAGTCACAGTGTTAGACATATACTTAAACCTATTAAAAAAATTTGGAATGCTTTAGCAGCAAGTAACTTGGAATCATAAACTCTGAGACTAAATCTGATAAAACGAGAGGTTTGTCTAAACTACGAAATTAAAGATTTGCTGAATCAACAGTGTTATTCTTCTAGTTGTTTTTAAGTATATACTACTTTACTTTTTCCACGCAATAATTATGTAGCAACATATAAAAATTCAGTTTTAATTTAATTTTGAAAAGATCATCTAAAGATAAAAATGCAATTAACTCTTATTTTATATAAATTTATGAATAGCCCCCTAAACCGAGATATTTATCAGAAATACAAATATCCATATCAATTTTTCAATTATTAAAATCAGTCCAATTAAAGAAATAATTTATTTTTCAACAATAAAAAAAGCCCACTTATGTGAGCTTTTCTTACCGAATTACTTCTGTTAGATAACGGTAATATTTGTAGCTTGAGGTCCTTTTTTACCTTGACCAAGCACAAATTTAACGCGTTGACCTTCATGTAAAACTTTAAAACCACTGCTTTGAATTTCGCTAAAATGAGCAAAAACATCTTGACCAGAGTCAGCTTGAATAAAACCAAAACCTTTAGTTTCGTTGAACCACTTTACAGTTCCGTTAACAGTTTCAGACATAAAACCTAAACCTTTAAAATCTTTTGTTAGAAAAAGAGTCAAATAAAAACATAAATATTTTCAAATGAACTCTGTCTATTTTGCTTAAATAGATACCATAAGCATAACAAATTTTAAGTCATGCGATATAGCTGATTGATGAAAGTATGCAAACTTTTTTCATTTTGACGTAATTTAATTTATCAATAAGCTAAAAAAAACTTCTATCTATTTAAAGTTATTCATTATATTGTATTTTCAGAAAGATCATTGAGTCACGTAGATTAGTCGTTTCAATATATGACAAACCCATTAAATTAGCGTATTCACCACTCACTTCCATCCCAAAACTTTAGCTTTAAAGAATGACTTCCGCTGTGTGAACTAAAATCAAATTTGATAAATTGAGCTACAATTCTATATTAAATAAAAAAGCCCACAAACTGTGAGCTTCTTTTCTATTTCATTATCTTAATTAGATAACAGTAATAGTCGTTGCTTGTGGTCCTTTTTTACCTTGACCAAGAACAAACTTAACGCGTTGGCCTTCGTTTAAAACTTTGAAACCATTGCTTTGGATTTCGCTAAAGTGAGCAAAAACATCTTGACCAGAGTCAGCTTGAATAAAACCAAAACCTTTAGTTTCGTTAAACCACTTTACAGTGCCAGTAACTGTTTCAGACATAAAATCTAAACCTTTAAAATCTTTGTTAATAAAAGAGCTAAATTTAACTATCAAATAGTCTTATCTCTAACTCCGTCTACCTTTGTTAAGATAGATACCTTCAAGTATAAGCAAATATTAAGTCAAACGATACAACTGATTGACTGAAGTATAAAAGCTATTGCCATCCAAATTAAAGTCAACTTCTTGACCAGATTGCAAAAGCACCTTTTTACCTACTTCTACCCACTTAAACCCAGTCATCGTATTCTGCTGGCGTTTAATCGGGATAATTTGCACACTAATTTCATTGCCATTACTGGCTTTAGCTATATGCCATTCATTAATAATTTTCAACACAAAATCACTCATTACTGAGCTCAAGTGATCGATTTGAATTTACTACAAGACTAGACAGATGAGGGGTTTTATTACAACATTTCTAGAATCTAATAATTTTTAGCTTTATTTAGGGTTATCTAAGCTAATTTAATTACTGTTTTGTTCTTTCCAAAACAGTAATTTTAAACACATCACAGAGCAAAATTATTTGGAAGCGGGAGCTGGATTTGAACCAACGACCTTCGGGTTATGAGCCCGACGAGCTACCAGACTGCTCCATCCCGCATCAACGAGTTAGCTTTATACGCTAGCAAACTTAATAATGCAAATTATTTTGATAAAAAGTACAAATTTCTCAACCAAGTGCTCACATTAAGTACAAATTCAACATAAACTTGCATTTCTAATCAAATCTAATGCTTCCCATCAACAACTATAAAAATGCAAAGTATCTAAAGCGAATTTTTTGAGTTGTTCAATAAAAAACCTATATTTTTATAATTTAGAATACTACAAAATTATTATGCAGCAAAAACTCGATTATGTAACAATATCAAGACTCTTTTTTTCTTACAGTATTACATGTCGCTGATTATTGGTATTGACCCTGGCTCACGCTTAACAGGTTACGGAATTATCGAAAAAGATGGTAATAAGTTACGTTTTATTGATGCAGGTACGATTCGTACCGAAACTCAAGAAATGCCTGAGCGTTTAAAACGTATTTTTGCAGGTGTAGAACGTATTGTTAAATTTCATGGTCCGACACAGGCTGCTGTAGAACAAGTATTTATGGCCCAAAATCCTGATTCTGCACTCAAACTAGGTCAGGCCCGTGGTGCTGCAATTGCGGCATTGGTCAATCTGGATTTACAGGTAGCAGAATATACAGCACGACAAATCAAACAGTCTGTTGTGGGCTACGGTGCTGCTGAAAAAGAACAAGTACAAATGATGGTGATGCGCTTATTAAATCTGAACATTCAACCACAAGCCGATGCTGCCGATGCGTTAGCTGCTGCGATTTGTCATGCCCATGCGTCAGGCAGTATGAGCAAAATGGCAGTACTCAATGCATTAGGTGGTATGGCTCGTGGGCGTAGTCGCTCAAGTAGCAGACGCCGTTAATCGTCTTGATTCACCACTCGATAAATCATTTTTCCCATGTCATGCGCTTGCAAACCTCTCTCTCCATTTTCAGCCAAGAGATCACCTGCACGCGCATGTAAACTCACAATTTCATGTAATGCGACTTGCTGATGAAACTGAGCTCTTAAACTGGCAATCATGCCTGCTAAGACATCCCCCATTCCACCTGTACCCATACCTGCATTGCCTTGGGTACAGATAAATAATTCATCTTCTAAGACCAAGCTACCTGCACCTTTAAGCACCCATTGCCCTGCATATTTTTGTTGTAATTGCTGAATCGCAGCAATGCGATCTTGCTCAATATCAGCGGTAGTACAAGCCAACAACGTAGCAGCTTCACCAGAGTGTGGGGTTGCGTAAATATGGGCATTTAAGTGTTGCGGATGTTTTGCCAAAAACCACAATCCATCTGCATCCAATACCACTTCTAAATGCGAGCTTTTATTCAATAAAGCAAACCATTGTTGATAAATATATTCTGCCCATTTATCTCGTCCCAAACCCATCCCAAAACAGACAGCATCGACATGATTTAATAACTTTTGAATGGTTTCTTGGTCTAAAGCATTAATATCTCGCACCATAATATTCGGTGAACGAGATAAAATCGCTTGGTGATGCTTGGCATGGCAAACCACACTCACTTTTCCCGCGCCAGCATGAAAAGCAGCTTCAGCAGACATAATCACCGCTCCGCCCATATCTGCATGCCCACCAACTACAAGCACATGCCCATAACTCCCTTTGTGTCCAAAAGCTTGGCGTTTCGGCAAGATAATTTTTTCAGACGATAGATATGCAAGTGGTTTTAATTCTGTATCAATTGGGATCAAGCTGACTAAATGTAGTTTTCCCACATATTCTTTGCCTTGACCTGTAAACAAACCTACTTTATAACCCAAAATTGTAAAGGTCTGATTGGCTTGTACTCCACATGGCAACACTTGACCTGTATTCGCATGTAGTCCGCTCGGAATATCGATAGCAATCTTTAAACCAATCTGTGAGTTAAATAACTGGATGATCGACTGCCATTTCTGATCCAGCATTCGATTGAGACCAATGCCAAACAGGGCGTCAATATGACAATCAAAAGTTGGTATTTCTTGGTGAGCCACTTTTTCCGACAATAAATAATCAATACTTTGAATATCAACTCGATTTAACAGTGCATATTGTACAGCTTGTTTTAAATCTAAAGATTGACCGAGTTCAGCTGCATAAACCGTGATGTGAAATCCATGTTGCTTTAGAAAAGCAGCGATATAGTAACCGTCACCTGCGTTATTACCTTGTCCACACCAAATTGCGATCTTTTGAATTTTATTTTTATTAAATAGTTCAATTAACTGTTGTGAGATTGTCCAAGCGGCTTGTTGCATCAATCCTAAAGATGAGTTTTGCTGAGCAAACCAACGTTGCTCCCATGCGTGAATACTTTGGCTATGATAAACAGGGCTATGGTAAACTGAGCGTTGCATATTTTCTCCTCTTATTGGTTTATGGCTTCATCCACTTCATCTCAGAAATTGTCTCAAAAAATCGAGCTACAACAGTTCGATCCACAAGCACTTAAAGCATGGATAAAAGCACAAGCTTTGGACTTAGGTTTTTCTGATTGTGTCATTGCCAAACCAGATGCTCAAGATCAAATGCCTCGTTTTAAAGAATATTTAAAACGTGGTTACCATGCTGATATGCACTACCTGGAAGAGAATTTAGAGAAACGTGCTGATCCAACATTGCTTGTGCCTGGGACTAAAAGCATTATTTGTGTGCGAATGAATTATCTTGTGGCATCACCTAAGCCCCGTTATGTACCATTTGAACCAAATTCAGCCATTATTGCACGCTACGCGCGTGGACGTGACTATCATAAAATCATGCGTGGACGACTCAAAACTTTAGCCACACGTCTTCGGGAAAAGGTTGGTGATTTTGAGTCACGTCCATTTGCCGACTCAGCACCTATTTTTGAAAAATCACTTGCCGAAAGTGCAGGCATGGGATGGACAGGAAAACATACCTTACTCATTCATAAAAAATCAGGTTCTTTCTTCGTTTTGGGTGAGCTATTTACTTCTCTTGACCTCCCTTTTGATCAACCCGCAACAGCCCATTGTGGCTCATGTACTGCTTGCATCGACATTTGCCCAACACAAGCCATTGTTGAGCCTTATATGTTGGATGCAAGGAAATGTATTGCTTACTTAACTATTGAATATAAAGGAATCATTCCTGAAGAGTTACGATCAGGGATTGGTAATCGTATTTTTGGTTGTGATGATTGTCAGCTGATTTGCCCGTGGAATGGCTTTGCTAAAACTGCGTCAATTCCAGACTTTGACCCAAGACATAGTTTAGATGACATTAGCTTACTAGAGATCTGGCAATGGGATGAAGCAACTTTTCTTGCAAAAACAGAAGGTAGTCCAATTCGCCGCACAGGCTATCAATCCTTTAAACGGAATATTGCAATCGGCTTAGGAAATGCTCCATACTCGGCTGAAATCGTGAGCCAATTGCAAGAAGCTAAAGCTCTACACGATGAGATTGTCAATGTACATATTGAGTGGGCAATTCAACAACAATTGCAGCAAATAAACGTACCTGAATAGAAAAATGATGTTTTTTGCCCTTTGGCTTTGGCACGATTTCTGTATTATTAATCTCAATGTCTGTAATCAATCATCATGGATATAACAATGACTTTACGTAATGACTGGACTCGTGATGAAATCCAAGCTTTATATGACCAACCCTTTTTAGACTTAGTATTTCAAGCACAAGGCGTTCATCGTCAGCATTTCCAAGCAAATGCGATTCAGGTCAGTACGCTACTTTCAATCAAAACAGGTAAGTGCCCTGAAGACTGTAAGTATTGCTCACAATCTGCTCGTTACGACTCTAAGTTAGAAGCAGAAAAGCGTATTGCCGTTGATAAAGTTATTCGTGAAGCACTTGCAGCAAAAGAATCTGGTTCATCGCGTTTCTGTATGGGAGCTGCTTGGCGCAATCCGCATGAGCGTGATATGCCTTACGTGCTTGAAATGGTGCGTGAAGTGAAATCATTGGGCTTAGAAACCTGTATGACTTTAGGTATGCTCAACCAATCTCAAGCGGAACGCTTAAAAGATGCAGGTCTAGACTATTACAACCACAACCTAGACACTTCTCGTGAATATTATTCACATATTATTAGCACACGTACTTTTGACGACCGTCTGGATACACTAGATCATGTGCGTCAAGCAGGTATGAAAGTATGTAGTGGTGGTATTGTTGGCTTAGGTGAAAGCCGTAATGACCGCATTGGTTTATTACATGAACTTGCGACCATGCCAGTACATCCTGAATCTGTGCCAATTAACATGCTGGTTCCAATTGAAGGCACACCTTTGGCTGATGTTGAGAAACTTGATGTGACTGAATGGATTCGTACGATTGCAGTTGCACGCATCATCATGCCACATAGCTATGTGCGCCTCTCTGCTGGTCGTGAATCATTAAGTGATTCTGACCAAGCACTTGCCTTTATGGCTGGTGCAAACTCACTCTTCTCTGGTGAAAAATTACTTACGACGCCAAATGCGGGTGAAGGCAAAGATCAGGTTCTATTTGCTAAATTAGGTTTAACTGCGGAAAAACCAAAACCAACGATTGCAGAACTCTCTGTCGATGCCATGAGTGCATAAACAAAAAAGCCTTGTCATCGAACAAGGCTTTTTTTCTTTCTATACAACTAAATTGATGTCACTAAAATTCCATATTTAGCGTTTAGAAACATTCCTACTCGAATGATATCCACACCAGCCGCATGTGTGACCGAAAGCTCCTGTGTATGTACATCAAAATGGAATGAATCAAAGGTTTCCTGATGATGTATCAGCCATAAAAGAGTATCAGCAATACAGTCATCTGCTGTATATGTTTCTAACTTGAAATCCTTATGCATAAGCGCGTTATCTAATATTATCAACAATGATGATGATGATGATACTCAATACTACGTCTTAGATCAGCTAAATAAAAAAAACACTTAGTCAAAGGAGATTAATGACTAAGTGTATAAAAGAGGAAACTGTAATATCGATTAAGCTGCTTGGGGACTTACAATTATTTGACCTGATTTTAAGCTCGCAACAGCTTTAGCATTGAATTGCAGAGTCAGTACATGATTGTCTAAATGTACATGATAATCACGAATCAATGGCTGCTGTCCTTCATTAGTTTCAAGTACATATTCATCAGCAATATTTAAAATACCTTCAAGATTAGTTGTACTCGACGCACGGTCATGGCTGAATAAATCATAGATTGTTTGTAAATTAAAGCTTGTCTGTTCCTGCGTAGGATGATTTTTTAGGTAACTTTCTAGAAACAAAACCAACTTGTGCGCGAAAAAATAGTAATTCGGTTTATGAGTATAAAGCATGTTCATTTGAAACTCCTTAGGATGATTTTTTCATCAAATCATGACTAAAAAACTAAAGATTTAATCTTAAAAGTTTCTTAAAAACAGTTCGGTGTTTTTGTTAAAATTGTGAACTGTTTTCACTTAATATTTTTTGAAAATTTTCTCTAAACTTTTAAATTTCATATAAACCATCACATAAAACCCATTAAAATTTGAATAAAAAATAAACAAACAATTCAGTTTTACTTACAAAAAATAGCATTTTTATACAGTTTTTTTAATAAAATTCACATAATAAAATAGCTTTTATAATTAAAATTTAAAATAAACAATAAGTTATCTTTCATAAAAATTTAACAAAATGATCCAGCAAAATAATGTGATCAATTTTGCATTATTTACAATAAATGATATATTTTGCACATTACTTGTTCAGCGCAAAAAATAACTGGAAAAGTAATCTAATTCAAACTTTTAGCTGATGTATTAGAGAAATTATTATGAAAAAACTTGCTTTGATCGCTACTCTTTCAGTTGTTGGTATCGCTAACACTCAAGCTGCTGATGGTACGATTACTATTAATGGTTTAGTCACTGACCAAACTTGTAAAATTGTTACTCCTGCAGGAAAAGATTTTACAGTTACACTCCCAACTGTTTCTAAACAAACATTAGCTGCTACAGGTGATGTTGCTGGCCGTACCCCTTTTCAAATCAAACTTGACCAATGTTCAAAAGGTAAAGTTGCAACTTATTTTGAACCAGGTGCAACTGTTGACTTTTCTACAGGTCGTTTAAATAACCAAGCTGTTGGTGGTGCGAATAACGTTAAAGTTCAATTGTTAGGTAGCAACAACCAATTTATTCCTGTACTGGCAACAGGTTCAAACGGCGCTCAAGCAAACTCTCAATGGGTTGATGTTGTAGACAATGGCAGCGCTGACTTGAACTACTATGCTGAATACTATGCAACTGGTGCTTCTACTGCTGGTAAAGTCAGTACTTCTGTTCAGTACACAATCATTTATCAATAATTTATTGATAATGTATGCGAATTTCTAAAATTTAGAAATTCGCAGTTTGTTATAAACAATATATTGCGGTAATAGAGTACGTATAAATGGCATTGAACAGTTACAATATTTTGCTTGGTTTAGTGATATCTTCCGTTTTGGCTGTAAGCACAGCTCAAGCAGAAATTATCTTACATGGTACTCGCGTTGTATACCCATCTGACGCTCGTGAAGTGACTTTGCAAGTGAGTAACAATGGTTCAAAACCATCGCTTGTTCAAGCATGGATTGATGATGGTGATCCTAAAAGTACACCAGACCAATCTAAAGTTCCATTTATGATTACCCCACCTATCTCTCGTGTCGACCCAACAAAGAGTCAATCTCTTCGTATTTCTGCACTACCGAATGCAGCACAATTAGATCAAAAGAAAGAAACTGTTTATTGGCTTAATGTTTTGGATATTCCTCCTAAACCGACTGCGAATAGCAAAGATGTTGTTCCAGATAATTTTTTGCAACTTGCAATCCGTTCACGTATTAAATTTTTCTACCGACCTGCTGGTATTAAAGAAGACGCTAATTTAGCTGCTGAAAAACTGCAATGGATTAGAAATGGCCAGACCTTAACGGTCAAAAATCCAACTCCATTTCACGTTACGATGACTGCCGTATATCAACTTAATGGTACTCAGCCAGTTGATCTCTTGCCCAAAGGTTTAATGTTATCGCCTTTTAGTGAAGATAAAGTACAGCTAAAAACTGCAAATACTGAAAAACTAAGCTTTATTAGTATTAATGATTATGGCGGTCGTATTGAGCATCAAATCAAACTTCAATAATAAAGATATTACTTACCTAGCGATAAATTATTGAATACCTATCCTTGAATAGGCGAAAGAATTATGTCAAATAAGAAAGCTTCTGCTAAGTTCCTTAAGCGTCGTATTTGTTATTACCTTACTTCTGGGATAATAACAATTACGATGCCTATGGCTGTTTACTCAGCAGAACAAACAAAAGAACAAGCCCCTATGGAAGCAGAATTTGACTCTGTTTTCTTAATGGGTGACGCTCAAAAAGTTGATATTTCACGTTTTAAATACGGTAATCCCGTCCTACCAGGTGAATATAGCGTTGATGTTTATATCAACGGAAATTGGTTTGGTAAAAAACGGATGGTTTTCCGCTCTACCGAACAAAATCAAAATGCTTATACATGTTTTACCGCCAATTCATTACTTGAATATGGCGTGAAACAAGAAGTTTTGGTCAATCGTACCGAAACGACAGCTCCAAATACGTGTTATAAAATCGAAGAATGGGTAGAAAATGCTTATTACGATTTTGATACCTCACGTCTACGAATTGATGTTTCTATTCCACAAATCGTATTACAAAAAAATGCGCAGGGTTATGTCGATCCGAGTGTTTGGGATCGAGGTATTAATGCTGGCTTTTTGTCGTATAACGGAAGTACTTATAAAACATTTAACAAATCTTCTGATCAACAAGAAACGACGAATGCTTTTATTGGTCTAACAACAGGCGCCAACATCGGTGGTTGGCAATTTAGACATAACGGTCAATGGCAGTGGCAAGATAACAAAGAATCAGAAAAAAAAGGCTCAAATTACGAAGCTGTCAGTAGCTATGCCCAACGTGCTTTTCCAAATTATCGTGGCGTTCTCACTTTAGGTGATAGTTTTACTAACGGCGAAATTTTTGATTCTTTTGGGTATCGTGGTGTCGATTTTTCTAGTGATGATCGGATGCTGCCAAACAGTATGATTGGTTATGCGCCTCAGATCCGTGGTAATACAAAAACTAATGCAAAAGTTGAGATTAGACAACAAGGTCAATTGATTTATCAAACTACTGTAGCTCCTGGGCGTTTTGAAATTAATGACTTATATCCGACTGGATTTGGCGGCGAACTCGAAGTTTCGGTTATTGAATCAAATGGTGAAATTCAAAAATTCGCTGTGCCTTATGCCTCAGTTGTTCAAATGCTACGTCCCGGTTTAAGCCGTTACTCGCTCACAGCGGGTGAATTTCGCGACCGAGATATAGATTTAACGCCATGGGTAACGCAAGGTAAATATCAGCGCGGTATTAATAACTACCTAACAGCATATACTGGTTTCCAATTAGCAGAAGATTATGGATCTGCACTCGTCGGAGCCGCTTTTGCTACACCAATAGGTGCAATTTCTCTAGACGTAACTCACTCACAAGCAGATTTCAAAAAACAAGAGTCTCAATCTGGTCAAAGTTTTCGCTTAAGTTACAGTAAATTAATTGCTCCAACGGATACGAATTTAACACTTGCAGCATATCGCTACTCTACAGAAAACTATTACAACCTTCGTGATGCAATTTTAATTCGTGACCTTGAAGAAAAAGGCGAAAATACTTATGCCGTTGGCAAACAACGTAGTGAGTTCCAAATTACGCTGAACCAAGGGCTACCTGAAGGTTGGGGTAATGTCTATGTTGTTGGTTCATGGATTGATTATTGGAATCGCAGCGAATCAACCAAGCAATACCAGATTGGTTATAGTAATAATTATCAAGGTATTACCTATGGTATTTCAGCTGTAAGCCGTCAAATAGAATATGGCTCAAATCGTAGTGACCAAGATACTGAATATTTAGCGACAATCTCCTTCCCGCTAAGCTTCAAGAAAAATTCTGCGAACGTAAATACTACCATTGCAGATAATAATCGTACTGTGGGTGTAAGTGGCGTAGTAGGTGATCGTTTCAGTTACGGTGCGAGTATGTCTCACCAAGATCGCAATGATCCTAGCGCTAACGTCAATAGTCGTTATAGAACTAATTTTGCAACAGTCGGCGGATCTTATAGTTATGCAGAAGACTATCAACAGGCAATGTTAAGTCTAAGCGGTAGTATTGTTGCACATTCTCAAGGCGTCTTATTTGGACCAGATCAAGGGCAAACCATGGTTCTAGTTTATGCACCAGACGCTGCAGGTGCAAAAGTCGGTAATACCGTTGGTTTAAGTATTAATAAAGCGGGTTATGCTGTTATTCCTTATGTTACACCATATCGTTTAAATGACATTACCCTTGACCCTCAAAACATGTCTACAAATGTTGAACTAGAGGAAACTAGCCAACGTATTGCCCCTTTTGCAGGTGCAATTGCAAAAGTAGATTTTTCAACAAAAACAGGTTATGCAATCTATATCCAAAGCAAACAGGCAAATGGAGAAAGTTTACCCTTTGCTACTCAAGTCTATAACAAAGACAAAGAAGCTGTTGGCATGGTTGCACAAGGAAGCCTCATTTATGTTCGAACAAAATTACCTCAAGATACGCTTTACGTTAACTGGGGTGATGAAGCGTCTGAGCAATGTCAGGTGAGCTATGATGTTCGTTCTCAACTAGATAAAGATCAACAAAATATGATCATGACTGAGGCAATTTGTAAATGAAGAAAATTCTAATTACTGGTGCTTTATTTACGGCAGGTTTTGCTTTTAATACGGCGACCAATGCATTTTGTACACTCAGCTCAGGCTTCAGTACAGTTGATATTTCTATGGCTGTAGGTCGCGTGGTTGTGCGCCCAAGTGATCCTGTCGGGACTATTTTGCGTAAAGCAACGTTTCCGATCAATCCCAATGGCTCAACACTAAGATGTAATTCAAGTGCGGATCGAATTTACGCAGATTTATCGCAAAATTATCCTATCAGTCCTTTAGGTGATAGTATTTACTCAACCAATATTGCAGGAATTGGTATTCGACTATATCGTGAAGCCGAAAATGCAACCAATTTCTCTGGATATTATCCCTACTCGCGCAGTCTATCACCAGGAACACTTTACAATTTAGCACAAGGCTACTTTGTTGTTGAGATCGTTAAAACAGCATCGCAAACTGGATCTGGTGCCCTTGTTCCGGGTAGATATAGTACCTATTACGTGACTGGACAAAACAGTCGTCCATTTTTAACCAGTACTGTTTATGGTAACGCTATTACCATTGCTTCTTCTTCATGTGAGCTACAAGGCAACATCAATAAAACAGTTCAGCTTCCAACGGTAATGAAATCTGGTTTTAAAGGTGTTGGTTCGACTCAAGGTGAACAAGCATTTGATCTGAATATTTTATGTAATGGTGGTATCAACCCAACAGGTTACGAAGAAAAAACTCAGGTTAGTTTAAGCTTCGATTACACCCAAGATGGCAGTAATAACCAAGTTTTAACCAATACCGCACCGACTGCAACGAAAGCGAATGGTGTTGGGGTTCAATTGATCTCAAATTACCAAAATATCAATAAGGTGATTGCTCGTGGCGACAAACTTGCACTGGGTACGGTTAAATCAAATGAAGTCATTCAATACAATGTTCCATTAGCTGCTCGTTACTATCAAACAGCAACAACTGTCACTGCTGGAACTGTACGGGCGATGGCAACGGTTACCATTCAGTACGATTAAAACTTTAATTCCCAATTTACCTAACCCCAAATCTAGTCATAGAGTTGGGGTTTTTATTTATTTGAAATAAATCACACTAAATAAAGAAATATTGATATTGTATAGATAATTAAAAATACACCAAGATTATCATTACTAAAGAAAAATTAAACATACATCACATTTTAAATAAATATTTTTATCATAGCTAATTTCAATATTGCCTTAATAATAAATTTCATGTTAATTAATAATAAATATATTATATAAAGGAAATATTCATGTATAAAAATATTTATAAAATTCTATTGGGTTCATCATTAATTGCATTTACTTCGGTGGCTTATTCAGCAAATACTATTCAAATCAGTGGAAGTATTGTTGAAGATACATGCTCTGTGAATCAAAATAGCCATGATTGTGAAATACTGAATAATTTACGTCAAAAAATTGAGACTCAGTCAATCTCAGGCAGTGATTTAACAACGAAATCACAGAAAAATAACACCACTGAAATAACGATCGAACAATTATCTGATCAAAAAAGTGCTGTTATTTTAGCTACCTATTACTAATAAAAAGTCTCAAAATAAAAAATAACCGTGAAATAAGCAACATTTTATTATTTTAAAGTTTAGGTGTTATTAAATTAAAATTGAATGAAAATTATCTTAATAACACATCGAATCAAAAGTAATAAGTTTAATTATTCTTAATAATTTTAACTCATTTTTATTTCTGCATTTATTTATCTCTAAATAAATGCAATATCTCATCCATAAGAATTAGAATAACAATTATCATTATCAGCTGTTTGTTTAATACAACTTATCAAGCTAAAAAATACTAATCCGATCACCCAATCAGCGGATAAATTAAAATAAAACTAATACAAACAGCAGCTTAAAAACATACAGAACTGTTTTTATATAATAGATATTGACCACCTAAATCCTTTTCTGTAACGTCATATCGGCAATACACATTATAAATAATTTAGAATAATAAAGGATAAAACATGGATCATTTAAGTTCAACAACGTCTGAAAAAACAGCTTGTGTAGACTGTTCTACTGACCCGATAGAATCATTAAAAGCGATGTTTGTAGATATGGTACAGGCTGGGCGTATTGCGAAAGGTCAATGCCCTGCTATGCGTCCTGTATTTCTAAAACCTCATGGCGTTGCTGCGGCTGAATTTATTATCCGTAATGATCTGCCTGAGAATCTACGTGTTGGGATATTTACAAATTTAGGCAAAAGCTACCCCACTTGGATTCGTTTTTCATCAGATACCACACCGACACGAACAGATTATAAATCTACACTCGGTATTGGAATTAAATTATTTGATGTTGAGGGCGAGAAACTACTAGGTAATCCTGATTCAGATACCTTCGATTTTATCCTACAGAACTTTGATGCATTCTTTGTCGACACAGCAAAAGACATGTGTGAATTCACCAAAGCTGGTGTTGTTGATGGCGATTATGACCCATATCTGAAAGCCCATCCGAAGACTTCTGAACTACTTGATGCGATGGCAAAACCTGTCGCAAGTGTATTAGTTTCTCCTTATTGGAGTGGTTTACCTTTCCACTTTGGTGATCACCAATATGTCAAATATAAACTCGAACCAACGTTCTATCTTGACCCGCCTACTCACTCCCCAAATGATCCGTCCTACCTTGCAACTGATCTCAGCTCAAGATTAAAAAATGCTGAAGCACGTTTTCGATTTATGATTCAGCTGAGAACTAATCCTGAACGAATGCCTTTAGATGAAGCAACTGTGGTTTGGCCAGAAGATCTCAGTCCACCTATTCACGTTGCCGATATTGTCATCCCTATTCAAGATATTGTTGCTCGTGGTCAAGCAGAATATGGCGAAAACTTATCAATGAATATCTGGCGTGTAACAGCTGCACATGCACCTGTTGGTTCTATCGCTGATGCACGTCGTGTTGTTTATGCTGCTTCCGCAGAATTACGTCGCAATGTAAATGGCGTGCCATTAGGTGAACCCGATACCCCTCGCCCATTAATCTCGACGGCGAATGCTGTCGATACACAAATTGTTCGTGCTGCAATTCATCCCGCGATCGGAATCGCTCGTGTGGGTGATAGTCTTAATGAATTCTTTATAGGTCCAGAAGTTGTCGATGCTCCAGCAGATCCGACTCAACAACCGAATTTTTATCGTGATGCAACAGGTGCGATCAAAAGACAAGCCGCTCGCTTCCGCCTATATGGTTACAATGCTGCGGGTGAAGTTGTTCGAGAACTAAACCCTGATAATGCCGACATTGTTTGGACAGTACATGTTGCTAACCGCAAAGCCGAATGGTATCAGTTCCAATATGCACTCGATATCCCTGAAGCCGTGAATGCACCTGACAATGCTTTTACCTTACGCAATCCCAAAGTTAAGAATCGTAAAACATTGGCAATTGACCCAGGTCCACGGAGTATTTTTGGTCGTAGTGTCGCTGGTGGTGCTGAACATCGTTTTGATACAGGTACATTTCAAGCCGCTGCTGCTCAAGCAGTCACTGTACCGCTAGGAGAAATTCAAACCGATGAAAATGGTCGCTTATTATTTCTCGGAGGACATGGTAAAGCAGCCTCACCAACAGGTGCGCCTGTGTATGATCCAGAAAACCCACCCAGTTTTAACAATGCAAATGATTGGTATGATGACACTTCTGACGGCCCAGTAACCGCAAGCGTTGCCATTGATGGTATTGCGATTCCAGTGGAGTCGGCTTGGGTCGTTGTTGCTCCACCCAATTATGCACCTGACGTTATAAGTTGGAGAACAATGTATGACTTGATGTGCAATGTGTATGTGAATGCTGGTTGGATGAACATGCCTGAATCTCCTTCTTTCACTCAAGATATTTTACCTCTGCTTCAACGTCTTGGTGGTTTGCAATGGGTGAACAAAGGTTTCTCAGCTTATTTTGGTAAAGGCTGCCCAATGGATTTCACCAATCCATCTCTGCTTGCGAAATTATCGTATAAACCTGAGCAACCAACTGATTTAGACCCTTATGGTGAACTACGTCGCGCGATTTTCCATAGCTTCCGACCATCAAAACCTGCTGTTGCTGAACCAGTCACATGGCCTCATATTTGGCCTTGGATCTATGGTGATGCGTTTGGAAGCTTCTCTGAAAATGGCACGGGTAACATGCTCACCATGACAGGTTTACAAGAAGCCTTATTACAACACTGGGTCAATGGTCAATTTATCAATGATTGGTCAACTGAAATCACTACGCCACCTACATCAATTGATCAAGTCCCATTAAAACAACAACCGAGTATGCTTGATCAAGCTGCTCTACATTATTGTTTAGCTGATACCTTCCACCCTGGTTGTGAAATGACTTGGCCAATGCGTCACGCCAGTATGTATAGCTCGCCTTTCCGTATTCGCTTACGTCCAAGTTCCGAACCTGAGCCAAATTATGGCTCAACAATGACACCAATTAAAGTACAACAAGTAGATGGTCCATTGTATGCTCAAAGCGCAGGAAGTATTACCAGATGGATGGCGATTCCATGGCAAGGTGATACCGCGTTCTGTCGTTCGGGCTATGATCCCGACTTTGACCCATACTTACCAACATTTTGGGCAGCACGTGTTCCTAACCATGTACTGACAGAGCAAGACTATCAAAAGGTCATTAATCTTGATTTACCGAGAGAAGAACGTATCGCAGCATTTAATCAACGTCTGAACTGGCTTCGTGCCATTAAAGATGCAAATACCGCAGAAGTCATGATGCGGATGATTGCTCATTTTAATGAACTCGGCATTGTAGAAGTCCGCCCTGGCATCAAAGATGATCCAGATATTCCTGAATACATCTATGTTGAAACGTTGATTGCAGGACAACTCAAAACCGCAGCGGAAAATGCAACGAACTTATTACAAAATATAGCTCGCCCACTCACAGAACTTGAGAAAGCGGGATGGGCAGATCAAGAACAGTTGTTGGCTTTCCGTTCTGTTCGTGTACAGAAACGCTAAAATGGGAACGCTCAATATTGATGTGTGCATAGCAGGTAGTGGCCCTGCTGGCACCATTGCGGCAAGGCAACTTGCACAAGCGGGTCTATCAGTGATGCTGATTGATAGACCTGCACATAAAACACATAAATTTGGTGAGACATTGCCTAGTGCGGCAATTCGTCTACTCAATAAACTAGGGCTTTTTTCTCTGACAGGGCAATTACAAACCGCAAGTCATAGCAATGTTAGCCACTCAGAGCGTGTCGGTGGCAATATGACTTTTTGGGGAAGTAATATTCTATCGACAACAGATTCTATTCATGATCCTTATGGCTTCGGACTAAGGATTGATCGGAAACATTTTGATGAATTATTAAGAAAAGAAGCCTTAGCACAAGGGACTATATTATATCCCTCAGATGTCATCGCTTTAGCAAAAAATAACGAATCTTGGCTGATTGAACTTGAAGATGGGAAAATGATTCAAGCAAAATGGGTCGTGGATGCAACGGGTCGTAGTGCAAAATTAATTCGTCTACTTGGCATTCAACGTCATCGAGGTGTTCCATTGGTTGCATTGTATCGAACCTGCACACCTGAGAAAAATCTAAAACTCAATCGAACAATTATCTCTGCAAGCCAACATGGTTGGATCTATGCAGGTAAAATTAATGATCATCAATGGGTTGTTGGTTATCACACTACCCCTAAAACAGCCACTCAGTTTCATCATGATGCAAAACAATGGCAACAAATCATTCGTAATAATGTAGGGTTATACAACTTATTGGGTAATTTTGAGTTTGGTAAAGATGTTTTCTCACATGATGTTCGTAGTAGTTGGTTAGAGCAACCTATGGGTCAAGGTTGGGTTGCTTGTGGGGATGCATTACTTGCATTTGACCCTATTGCTGGACAAGGCTTATTTAATGCAATTTACACAGGGATGAAAGCAGCTGAGACCATATTGTCATCAACGGAATATACACATCATCGCGCTGACTATTTAACAGAGATTAATCAGATTATAAAGACCTATGAAAATCGTCGCTATTTGCTCTATAAACAGGAGCAAAGATGGTCAGAAAATCCTTTTTGGCAAGCACATCAGACGATTACAAAGACAACTTAATCAATAGAATTGCTATCAATAGGTCAGTTTTAGCGACCTAAGATCTAAGGCAAGCTTTTGTCGACTATTCATCATATATGGATCACTTTTATACCGATTTCACATCCAATAAGCTTGAATAATTGCATTATTTTCAAGATTTTTTGTTAAGTAGTTGATCAATCAATTCATTAATTTTTGTCTCCGTACTTCGCCATTTATTCAATGCTAAACCACCATTGCCCTTTAATCGAAAAGAAGCTTCTGAAACTTGACGTCCATTTTGTAGTAAATTGAATTGGGCTGAAACCATATAAGGAGCAAAGTCCCATGAGCGCAGGGCCGTATAATGTAGCGTCGTTTGACATAAACTTAAATTATCATTTTCTTGATATGTTCTAGCTTCAATCCCATAACGAGAAAAACTACGCTCAACAATTCCATTAAAATCTTTGATGACTACTTTCGGATTATTCACGATACATACTTGCCGAATAGACTCGGGATGAAATTCAGAAGTATTATTAATCTGAATTGATGTACAACCTGTAATCGCAAACCCCTGTAATACGATATTTTTTATTTTAACCAATAAAGCAGCTGATCTCTGTAAATAAGAATATTTCACTTTGTGAATAAAAGCGACTTAAAAAACAAACATCTAAGTACAACTTGTATTATCACTCTGATTTTGATGTACTAATAGCTGAAGGATAGTCGAATGATGAACATGAGCAGATCGATAAAGTGCATCATTGATCTGAGCGTTGTATTTGCAGCAAGGAGTTAACACATGTCATATCTTACGCAATCGCTACGCTATAGTCTGTTGTTCGTACTTTCCCCAATTTTTATCAGTATAAATGGCTGCTCTAATAATCTTCAACCAACTCAAATAGTGACTCAGGCACATCAACTGCCCTACCCCCAAATTGATCATGAATTAGGTGAAAAACTACAACCTAATGAAGAAATTCTAGCGAAACAAATAGCAGATCATATTGGACAAGCGATTCGTACACAATATACATCAGGCAATGTTCTACGAGATGCTCACCCTAAAGCGCATGGCTGCGTTCGTGCCGAATTTCATGTATCAAAATCATTGCCTAAAAACTTAGCCAAAGGAATTTTTGTTCCTGATAAAACCTATTCCGCATGGATTCGTTTCTCTAATGCTTCAGGAGATGCAACCCAAGCTGATGACAAAAAAGATGCGCGTGGTATGGCGATCAAAATTTTAGGTGTATCGGGTAAAAAGATTTTGGAAAATGATGATCAAGCAATGACCCAAGATTTTATTATGATCAACCACCCTGTATTTTTTGTGGATGAACCTCATCGCTATTTAGCTTTTATCGAAGATATGAATAGTAAAAGTACACTTAAAAAATTACATGTTCCTTTTGCATTAGGTTTTCAAGGAACAATAAATGCATTGAGAGCAAGTAACTCAAAAATCTCTAATCCACTACAAGCACGATATTGGTCAATGGTTCCTTATCAATTAGGACTAGGTGCTGATCGTCAAGCTGTAAAATATTCTGCAAGACCTTGCTCTTCCCATTTAGATCAAATACCGAATAAACCAAGCCCAAATTTCTTAAGAGAAGCTCTACAAAATACGCTAAATAAAAATGATGCATGTATGGAATTTCTAATACAACCGAGAACATCAAATAAAATGCTCATTGAAGACTCTATGACTGAATGGCAAGAAACCCAAGCACCATTTTATCAGGTTGCAACTATTCATATACCTCAGCAGATTTTTGACACACCTGAGCAGAATCAATTTTGTGAAAATCTTTCATTTACCCCTTGGCATTCTCTTCCTGAACATAGACCTCTCGGCGCGATAAACAGGTTGCGTAAGGTGATTTACGAAAACATTAGTCTGATCAGACATGAAATGAATTCTGCTCCAAGGAAAGAGCCTCAATAGTGGAAGTCTCTTACTATTTCAGCACACATCAATGTTTCACTTATTGGATTCAGTTCAAAAAAGTTGAATATACAATCGAATTTAATCCTTACATTTAATTTTCATATATGAAGCTTTTGTACTTACGGGGATCACCATCCCAGCATTGTAAACATTCATATTATTAATGATATTGTTGTTGCCATCTAATTCATCAAAACCTTTACCCTTGCATAGTTCATCTGCTTTTTTAAGAAGCTTTGTTCTCATTGCTTTACTAGAACCAAATGCATTACTTTGAGTATTGATTTGATATACACCAGACCCAAAATCATGTGACTTTCTAATTGATTCTGCACTAGAGAGAGCTGGGAAGATGTGGGAAGTAATGGGATGAAGCGGGATGAAATGATTGAAGCGTAAGAGTTTCAGGATTTTTTTTGTTGGGTAAAGCTAGATCATGGCTTTACCCTTTTTTCTGCACTAAATTATTTGAATTTGGCGGCGGCGGATTTTTTTAATTATTATTTTGCACTAGCGTGGGAGGACGTAGAAGCAGTTCTTAGACAAGTTTCAAGAAAATCCTTTATTCCTGTATTGTCTTTACCATAGACATCCATTTCAATTTTTACCCCATAGATTTCAACCTTTAAAGATGTTCGTTGTGTTTGTAAATCCTCTGCATTTTTGTTGAAGAAACTGACAATATTTGAATCAGGCATATTAAGCGGCACTCCTTATTAAATTTTTAATCGAAAGTTCTAATGCTTCTACGTTTGAAGCGCCGTCAATATACAGCGTGTAAATAGCTATAATCAATAAAGTTTTCTTATCAGGCGACATAATATGTCGCTGAACAGACAGTTCATTCTCTACTAAGTAAATCGCTGTATTTAATAGTTTTTTATCAATTTTTTGTTTTTCAGTATCAATAAGTGCCGTGTAAAGCATAGTAATAAATTCAGCTTTTGGTTCAGGCTTCATTGTCTTGTGTTGGTCATTAAGCGCCTGTTCTGTTGTCTCAAATGCCTGCTGTAGCTTGTCTTTATCAATTGCCGTGGTAATCGTTAGACCTTCTGTTTCAACTCTGCTAGAGCCTGAATCACTTACGACTTGATTGGTGACTGTGCGACCTGTAAAGGGTTCACCAATGCCATTCTGAACCCATTGCTCATTTGCGCCTGTTGCTGCTGCAATCTTTTGAGCTACAGAACTATGCATTGTTGCATTGCCTTTGTTGAATATTCCGAATGCAGTAGATCGGGAAAGCCCTACTCTACCACTCCAACTATAAAGTGATTCCCCTTTTCCTCTCTGCATTTCACTATGCATCATAAGGAAGTACATCCGCTTTTGAATATCTGTCATTTCATGTTCGTAATTAAATTCCTTAAATTGCGAACACTCTGCAAAATTAAATTCAGAATAACGAACAATTATATCTTCTTTATTTTCAATCATTTGCTAGAAACACCCTTAAATTTGTTCGTAAATTAAATTACGAACTATTTACAACGAACTAATTACGAATTAATCTAGCGTTAGATTCGACAAACGTTGATTCTAACGATTTAAAAAAATGCCATTTTTGGCAGGTTAAGGAGTTCTTATGGGTGCAATCACACAAAACCCAAGCGAACAAATTTGGGACAGATACTCGATTAAAGCTGCAATTTGCCGTAAGGGCGGCAGTCTTGCAGCTTTAGCGAGAGTTCACCAAATGCCTGAATCTTCTATTCGCAGCGCGTTGATTAAACCGAGTTTAGAAGCAGAGCGTGTTATCTCTAATTTTCTTGAAAAGCCTTTATTTGAGCTATTTCCAGAGCGTTGGACTACTGATAACAAGCGTATTTATCCACGTTACAACAAGAGTGAATGTAAATGAAAGCGTACTACAGCATTACTGATTTACAAGCACTTGAATTGGTTGGTTTACCCACTACTCGTAGAGGGTTAGAAAAATACGTCTTAAACAAGCAATTCAAGTATAGAGAAGTTCCAAGTCGAGGGAAAGGAGGTTTAAGAAAGGAATACGAACTAAATGATGAATTAACTCAGTTAGTCGTGCTTAAACAAATGAAAAGCGAACTACACAACATGGTTAATTACGAACAACCTTTAGAGATTGCTGTTGTTCAAAATTTACCAAATGCGAATGATCTAATGGAATGGCAACGCGAAGTTGCAGAAAACCGTTTATTCGTAGTGCGTTATATTCAAAACAGTGTCACTTCAGGAATTAAGAAAACTAAAGCAGTTGAGTCATTTATTTCTCAAGCTGTGGCAAAAACTTTACCTGAAGAAATGCTTATTGCAGTTCGTAAAGCAAATGCAAAAGCAGGTGAAGATCGTACTGTTAGCCGTCGTTCAGTTTTCGACTGGATCGGTGCTGTTGATGATGCTGAAAAGCATAAGCTTAATTTATTGAGTGTTTTAGCACCGAAACAACGAGCGACAACCCTACCAGCTTGGGCAAGTGCCCTGTTAAAAGTTTGGGGACAACCACAAAAACCAACTTTAACCGCTGCACTGGAACTGCTTCCTAGTTATTTAGATAGCAATATCGAATGCCCTAGCTATGCACAAGCTTATCGTTTCTTGAATGAGAAGATGGGCAATGTTGAAGTTCAAAAAGGTCGGATGGGTGCGCGTGAATTAAAGAATATCAAAGGCTTTATTCGTCGTGATACTTCTGATTTGTTCGCTACAGATGTTTATACGGCAGATGGTCATTGTTTTGATGCTGAAATCGCTCACCCAATACATGGTAAGCCTTTTAGACCTGAGATCACATCAATTATTGATGTAGCAACACGTCGTATTGTGGGCTGGTCTATTGATCTATCGGAAAACCGTTGGGCTGTTCTTGATGCAATCCGAATGAGTGCGACCGAATGTGGAATACCAGCAATTTTCTATGTTGATAATGGTTCGGGTTATAAAAATGACCTATTAAAAGGACGGACAAACGGTATTTTAAGCCGTTTAAACGTAACGGTTAGTCATGCATTGCCATATAACTCTCAAGCAAAGGGTTTGATTGAACGTAGCCATCAAACCCTTTGGGTGAAAGCAGCTAAAAACTTGCCAACGTATATCGGCAAAGATATGGATGCTGAAGCGAGTAATAAGACACATAAATTGACTCGTGGTGAAATCATCAAATTTGGGCAAGCTAAGTCATTAATGGCTTGGACTGACTTTGTAAAATATGCAGAAAGCGTTGTCGAAGCTTATAACCATAAGCCACATAGCAGTTTAAAGCGTTTCACTGACCCTGTGACGATGAAATCACGTCACATGACCCCGTTAGAAATGTGGGGCATATCGTTAGATCAGGAACACCCTATTGATCGTGTTGATGATTGGGATGTTGAAAATTTCTTTAGACCAACAGTCGAACGCAAAGTTCGTCGTTGTGAAATCGAATTGTTTAGCAACCGATATTTTCATCGTGACCTTGAGCAGTATCACGATGAGTTGGTACAGGTTGGCTATGACATTCATTGTGCTGAAAAAATTACAGTACGTGACATAGATGGGCGTCTGATTTGTGTCGCAATTTGGAACGACAACAAGCGTGATTATTTCCCTAAAACTGTGATGGAAAAAGCGCGTGAACAACGTGCATCAGGTCGATTACGTCGTCTTGCTGTCAAACAAGCTGAAGCAGTTGCAGAACTCAATCCTCAACGTGTTATCGAACATTTGGAACAACAAACAGTGATTACGTTCCCTACTCGTCGTGATCATTCTTCTCTATTAGCTGAATTGAATGCTTTACCAGCTCAAAAGGAAAAACAGATTTTTGATGTGAAATATGTGATTCCAAGTAATCAAACCAAGAATGAAATTTCGCATTCAAATGATGAAAAAGTGATGCGCTGGGTTGAGATCGACCAAGCGATTTTAAATCGTGAAGATATTTCAGAGGAGGATAAAAAATACTGGAAGAACTTCCAGTTGTCGAAAGCCTTTGGGCGCTTACGTGAAGATGATAAGCAGTTGCAACAGCACCTAGAAAATACTGAGCAACTGCGCTTATCAAATGGTCTCTAGTCTTGTTGACGCAAAACTAATTTAAACGAACTTAAAAAGGATGAATTACATGATTAATTCTGTCAATGGTGGAATCGCAGATATTCGTAACATAGCTCAATGCTATGACGCTGTAATGCGAACTTTACAACGCAATCCAAACTTAGCTGGGCTTGCATGTTTCTATGGTCCTTCAGGATTTGGAAAGTCATTTGCCGCGAATTATGTAGCGAATATCTATTCTGAGCTGGATGAGAAACACCAAAAACGTTTTAAACAAAACTTATTTAGAGCAATTATTGAGTTTATTTAACGTTACTTTAATTGAATTAGTGACTTACAAACCACTGAAATGCACGGACTCATGTAATTCACCAGTCAATACAGAGCAACTTAGATTTAAAGTCAAATTGAGACTTCAAAGCCCTGTTTTGGCTGATACGGAATGCATCATAAAAAACTATTTACCCGCTTTTATTCGATATGATTTGGAGTTTGTATAATGGAACGAATTGCGACAGTGAATGCCCGCGCAAACGTAAACGGTGCGGGTAAAACTGGATTTCATGCTAACGATGATTTATCGGGTCAAGATGCAACATACTTGTCTCCACGCTGGTTAAATGCGTTTCAAGAAGAATTATGCAATATCATTGAAATGAATGGGGTCGCGCTCGATCCAAACAGCCGCAAACAGCTATATGATGTTATTGCAACAAATGAAACCGTAATGGCTTTAGCTGAAGCAATGGAAAATAGAATCCATAATTTAGAGTTAATTAGTGCAACAAAATCAGCGCTTGATCAAGCTGTAAGCTATTTACTCTCAAATATTGCACAGCATAAAAATGGTGCTAACCCTCACCCTCAATACCTATTAGCGACAACATTTAGCGATCATTTACTTATGACCGCAAATTTAAATACAGCGACTAGTGATACTCATCGAGTCTTTGGTTGGGACGGTGAATCTGGTGATAGAAGTATTTTTGATAAAAGTATCCGCTGGTGGAATTGGCACGATGAAGAAGTGACATTTAAGCCTTGGCGGTCATACGGAACGTTTCTGTTATCAATATTTTGTCAGCCCGAAGGTAAAGCTTGGCTAACTGTAAGGACTTATTCAAAAGACGATATCTTGTTAAGTGATAATGAAATTTGGCACGAGGAAAGCACTAGTTATGCTCAAGACGTGAAACATGTTTTTCAGCTAGAAAAAGGCGGCTATGCAAAAATAAGACTATGGGGTCAACCTTGGAATGATGCGTATGCATTTTTTAAAGGTTCAATCTATGTTGAAGATCGGGCTAAGAGCTTTATGCCTGTTGGCTATACATCGAGAGTTGATGCAGCGAACTTTAATGAAAATTCGACTCAGTCAAATAATAACGATTATTCACCGTTCCCCGCATTCGAATGGTTCTATTACAATGCTGATACTGATCAATATTTACAGTTAAGCTCGATTAGCACACTTGAAGCACCTGTTAACAAAGTACCTCATTTCCACAGAAAATCACTGGCTTTGATTAATACGGATTTATGGGTAGTTGTAGAAGTAGGAACACAAACACTTTCTGACAACTATACCGCTGTTTCACAGCAAATTTTACGAGCTGGTACAGATGGTAATGGCATCGCTATTACTCAAATACCATTGTCGATGCGTAACGTTAATACACCGAACAATGAAACAGTAGTATATAAAGTTGCTTATTATTCTTCAGAGCAAACACAAAGCTTAGGTACAATGCCAGTTGGGTCATTAGGTGGTATCAATACTATTTATTGTAGAAGTTAATCTGATTAAAGCCATGCAATGCATGGCTTATTTAAGTGGTAAGTGCAAAATAATATATAAAATTCTAGTGCAAAATTAAAAATGAATTAGTGCAAAATTGCGCGAAAACTTACACTAGTATGTTAATTAACCCGAATCCTGTTTAAGCCACTGATTCCATAATTTGAATTTTTGGCTTATTTCGTTGGGTTAATTGATATGCACATAACGATGCATAAATCCCACTTAGAAATCCATGAATACTACGTGCCTTACTCGTCACTAAATTGTATTGTCCTTTCAATAAGCTAAATAACGTTTCTATCTTATTACGTTGTTTTAAGTGATATTCATCTTGTGCACAGAGTTGAACAGTCCGCATGTTCTTTCGATGATACGTAATTAAATCAATACCTTGATTCTTTAACT
>NZ_KB894361.1 GCF_000374425.1 Acinetobacter tjernbergiae DSM 14971 = CIP 107465
GCGCTGATGGTAGTGTGGCGTTTGCCATGTGAGAGTAAGTCATCGCCAGCTTTTAAACTCTAACACCCCCTAACCTAGCGGTTAGGGGGTGTTTTTTATTGCAGCTAAGTTTCATATACTAGTTGCTTAAGTTTGGAGTTTTCTAATATGGTTTGGATTGTTGTACAAAGCTTCTCTTTCCCATACGAAGCACAAATTGCTAAAACACAATTGGAAGCAGCTGAAATTCCTGCTCGTATTGAAAATGAACATACCATTAATACGGATTGGCTCTATTCTAATGCCTTAGGTGGTGTTCGATTATTAGTACCTGAAATTTATGCTAGTGAAGCAAAAGTTTTGCTTGCACAGGATTTTAGTCATGAACTAGAGCAAGAGTTTGGTTTAAATGAAAGATGCCCAAATTGTGGTAGTAGTGATATACAACCTCATACGGAAGGGAAACGACCTGCTTATTTAGTTTTCTTATTGCTTGGCTTTCCTTTATTTTTTTATAAGAATGGAACTAAATGTCAGCAATGCCAACATTTTTGGAGTTAGCCTCTTAATAAATAATCAAAATTGCAAAAAATATGTGGTATTAATTTGCTGTATGCATGTTATTTATTTTGATTAGCCAATGATAAGAGGGCAGGCAGAACAAAATGTAGATTCCTTAATCTAATTCAGTAAATGTTAGAAAAGGATGGTATCTAACAGTTGGATCTTCATTATTAAATGAGATATATGTACAAAAATAATAGGGTTAGTGAGATAAAACTCACTTCGAATATACTAATATCTTTTTTACATTTATATAGTGATATTTAATTGGCATGAAAAAAAGCTTGTTTGTAGTGGTTATTAGTTTAGGAATTTCAAATATAGTGTTTGCAAGTCATGACTTGCAAACTGGTTTAAATGCTTATTATCAACAGAATTATAAGGTTGCTTTTGTAAGTTTTGAAAAATCCTCAAAAACTGGAAATACCGAAGCAATACACTATTTAGCAAGTTTATACTTCCAAGGGTTAGGTGTCCCAAAGGATGTAGAGAAAGCTTTTAATTTATTTAATCAATCTGCCCAAAAAGGATATGCTCCTTCTTTAGCGAATCTTTCAATTATGTATTTTGAAGGTATTGGAATAAAAAAAGATCCTAAGATGGGTTTTGAGTATACTGAAAAGGCTGCAAATGCAGGAGATTTACAATCTCAATTTAATTTAGGTAATGCATTTCGAACAGGGAACTTTGTTCAAAAGGACTATATAAAAGCTGCGTTTTGGTATGAAAAATCTGCAAAAGCAGGTTATTCTTTTTCTCAAAATGAGTATGGTTTACTATTTGCTCAGGGCTTAGGTGCTGAGCAAGATTATTATAAAGCTTATGCATGGATTAGTGTGTCAGCGGAAACAGGAAATGAACAGGCGATTAAAAACTTAGAGAACTTTACCCAAATTTTTAATATTCAAGAAATGAAGAAGGCTAAGGAACTAGCCGATCAATATAAAAAAGTTTATCTTAAATAAAAATTAGGTATCTATTATGCAACTCAACTCTTTTTCTTCGCTTCCGGAAGGTGATAATTAGATGTTCCTGAGCTTATTCTATTGGGCATCTTTGGGTGACGTGGAACAAGTCGAGCAATGATTGGCAGAGGGTAATGATCTGAACCAGACTAATGATGAAGGCTATAGTGCGCTACAGGCAGCTGCTGAGAATGATTATTTAGTAGCAGTGCAGTGGTGAATGAGTAAAGGGGCAGATGTCGCTTATAAAGGAAAATATACTACGCTGCAGCTTGCTGAAATGGCAGAACATAGCGAAGGGCTTGAATATCTAAGCAGTCTTTAAATCACCAATAAAATAATAGATAAAAAGCAGCCCCATCATCCTGACGGGGCTGCTCCATATTTTGTTTATTGTCGCCGATATCCTATCAACGACATCACATCCAATGTGCTTTCAATGAGACTTCCTGTCTCTGTATGATTCATATATTAGCGATCAAACAGAGTAGGGGATAGACGTGAATCTACCTGATCAATGTACGCCGAGGCTTACAACTAACTGATATTATATTTTTGTAGTTTAGCAATGAGTACTGCTAATCCTTTTACTTCAAATTCATTGGCTTCAAAGTTCTCATCTTTATTGCGTTTAAAGATATCTCGAATTTCAATCACCGCATTGGGATCAACAAGACCTAAGCTCGAGGTTACTTGGCGGATTTGACTCATTGAGCGTGAGCCATTGGTTGAACCGTAGCCGATAAAAGCCGCAGCTTTACCTTGCCATTCTTTACCGACATAGTCCAAGGCATTTTTGAGTGCGGGGCTGTAGCCATGATTATATTCGGGGCTAATAAAGATAAAAGCCTGTGCTTGGGCAATTTTATCTGCCCATTGTTGTTGTTTCGGCTGATCATAGATGCCTGTTGCAGGCGGGTGAGCACCTGCAAAGAGTGGTAAGTCCCATTCTTTAAGATCAACAACTTCAGTTTGAATATCTGACAATGCGAGTTCAGTTGTTGCTTGTTGTACCCAATTGGCGACTTTGATCGCTGTACGACCTTCGCGAACACTACCAACAATAATATAAATGAGCATACTTCAATTCCTATGTGTTATTGCTTTGATTTTAAAAAGTGAATGTCTTTAAATGATCTTATACTTTTCTTTAGCGTTAAAAAAAGCCCTCATTTGAGGACTTCTGTATTACATCAATTTGATGCCTTGCTGACCAGCAGGGGTGACTCTAAAGATTTCCACTTCAAAGGTAATATTTTTGCCTGCAAGGGGATGGTTAAAATCAATTTCCGTAGAGTCATCATTCACTGATCTGACAACCCCAAATAACGTAGCTTTGGCTTTATCTTCAAATTCAATCATATGATCTACAATTGGACGCTGCTCAAATTTAACAGTATCGAAAATTTGAATATTTTCAGCATTCCAAGGACCAAATGCATCTTCAGGTGGTAAATGCACAGTACGACGGTCGCCTGCACGTAAACCAAACAATGCCTTTTCAAAGCCAGGTAATAGGTTACCATCACCAATGATGAGGCTGACAGGTTCTTCACGATTACGTGTATTGTCAATCTCAACACCATTTTCAATTGAAACGGAAAAATGTAAGTCGACTTTTGAGCCATCTTGAATACGAATTTCTTCGTTGGGTTGGATAATTTCAGTCATCTTAAGCATCCGTGTTTTGGTTACGTTTCTTCTCAAGGAAGAAGGTATCAATCAGTAGCAGAATCGTGCCTAAGGTAATGGCACTATCCGCAAGATTGAAGGCAGGGAAATGGTTGTTTTGATAGTACACATGAATGAAGTCGACCACATAGCCTAAGCTGACACGGTCAATCAGATTGCCAATTGCACCGCCTAAAATCAACGCAATTGCCATCGGTAATATGATCATTTTCTTTGGCATACGCATCAGCCAAAAAATGAAAATGATGGATACCACACCTGCTAAAGAGGTGAATAGATAACGTTGCCAACCACCTGCATCAGATAAAAAGCTAAAGGCTGCCCCATGATTATGGAGTAAAGTCCAATTTAAAAAAGGCAGAACAGGAACGGGATCAGCATAATTTAAATGTGAACTTGCAATCCATTTGGTCCATTGATCCAACACAATGGCAAGGACAGAAAGTCCAAGCCAGAGTAAGTTGTGTGGATAGAATTGAAACAAGCCTTTTTTTGCTTGTGTATTAGGCATACTTTCTCACTTCGCCACTGCCAGTGACGTTGACGATACAACGAGCGCATAATCCAGTATGACCAACGTGTGTATTTACATCAGGCAGCACATGCCAGCAACGTACACATTTTTCACCATCTGCTGCTGACACTTGGACACGTAAGCCCGCGAGGTCAGTATTTTCACCTTGTTCAGCATAAGGGTGAACGATGACTTGAGACGTAATCAAGACAAAACGTAATTCATCAGCCAATTGGTTTAACACGGTTTGTAATGCTTCATCTGCCCAAAGTTCAACTTTTGCAGATAAGTTACTGCCGATGAGTTTAGCGTTACGTGCTGCTTCAATCTGTTTGTTTACTGCTGATTTTACGCTAATCAATGTTTGCCAATCTGCTTCAGACAGTAAGTTTGCTGTTGATGCAGTTGGGATGTCATACCATTCAGCGGTAAATACATATTTTCCAGTTTGTTCTGGAATCAATGGCCAAGCTTCTTGTGCGGTGAAGCTCAGGATAGGAGACATCCAACGAACAAAAGCTTGCACGATATGATACAGCGCAGTTTGTGCAGAATGACGTGCTTGTGAATCTGCTTTGGTGGTGTACTGACGATCTTTGATGATGTCGAGATAGAAACCACCTAAGTCATTGATACAGAAGCTCGTCAATGCATTGGTCACAATATGGAAGTTCATCTCTTCATAGGCTTGCTGAATGGTCTTCTGCACTTCAGCCGCACGTTGCAAGATGTATTGATCCAATGCAATCAGTTGGTCGACTGGCAACGCATCTGTCGATGGTTTGAAGCCATTCAAGTTCGCTAACAAGAAACGTAAGGTATTACGGATACGACGATAACCATCTGATGCACGGCTAAAGATTTCTTTACCTGCGGTCATTTCGTAACGATAGTCAGCAGATGCGATCCAGAAGCGTAAGCCATCAGCACCCATATCTTTAATAATGTCTTGTGGGGTGATGATGTTGCCTAATGACTTAGACATCTTACGACCTTTCTCATCCACTACGAAACCGTGAGTAAGTAAGCCTTTATATGGCGCACGTTGATTGATCGCAATTGAGGTGAGCAACGACGATTGGAACCAGCCACGATGTTGGTCTGAACCTTCAAGATATAAGTCTGCTGGATCTTGTAATTCTTCACGTTCACGTAATACTGCGTAATGTGTCGTACCTGAGTCAAACCAAACGTCTAAGGTGTCGCGTACTGCATTATATTGTTCAGCATCCGCACCAATGAAGTCGCTGGCATCACGGTTATACCAACCATCAATCCCTTCTTGCTCGATCAGTTGAGCCACTTCTTCGATCAATTCAGGAGTACGTGGGTGCAAAGCATTGGTGTCTTTGTGTACAAAGAATGGGATTGGCACACCCCAAGTCCGTTGACGAGAAATACACCAATCTGGACGACCTTCAATCATCGATTGAATACGATTTTTACCCCAATCTGGGACAAACTCGATGTCATTTTCAATCGCATTCAAGGCTGTCTGACGTAAACCTTTAGCATCCATGCTGATAAACCATTGAGGTGTCGCACGGAAGATAATTGGGGTTTTATGACGCCAGCAATGAGGATAGCTATGTTTAATTGGCTGATGCGCCCACAGACGTCCGACTGCACCCAAAGCTTCGATAATTTTTGGATTGGCTTTGTAAATGTGCTCGCCTGCAAAAATCGGTGCAGTTGGTAAATATACGCCATTACCACCGACTGGATTTTCAACTTTTAAGTTATACAGTAAGCCCACTTTATAGTCGTCTACACCATGCCCAGGAGCGGTATGTACGGCACCTGTACCACTGGTTGCGATAACATGTTCGCCTAAGATCACAGGCACTTGGCGATCCGAGATTAATGGATGTTGTAATAATAGACCTTCTAAGTCTTTACCCATAAAGGTTGGGTATGTAGCATTTATTTCAATAATCGAAGGATTAAATTTTTGATACCTTTCAATAATGTCGAAAAAGAGATCTGAAGCAACGAGTAAATATTTACGGGTATCTTTGATAACAAGTTCAATCAACCCATATTCTATATCTGGATGGAGTGCAACAGCTTGGTTTGCAGGAAGTGTCCAAGGGGTAGTAGTCCAAATAACTATCTGAATATCATCATTACTTTTAATGCCTGGATATCCAGTTCTTTTTGCAAAGTCATCGATGTCCACTATACTAAAACCGACATCAATCGCATCAGATTTTTTATCTTCGTATTCAACTTCTGCTTCTGCGAGTGCAGAACCACAGTCTAAACACCAGTTCACAGGTTTTAAGCCGGGTTCGATATGACCTGCTTTGGCAATTGCACCAAGTGAACGAACAATGTCTGCTTCTTGTTTGAAGTTCATGGTGAGGTATGGATTATCCCAATCACCAAACACGCCCATGCGCACGAAGTCTTTCTTTTGTAATTCAACTTGTGTGTATGCATATTCGCGACACGCTTTACGGAAAGTAGAGGCATCTACTTTTACGCCAACTTTACCGACTTTTTCTTCGACTTTCAGTTCGATGGGTAAACCGTGACAATCCCAACCCGGTACGTATGGTGCATCAAAACCATCCATGACACGGCTTTTGATAATGATATCTTTTAAGACTTTATTCACCGCATGACCCAAATGGATTTGACCATTGGCATAAGGAGGGCCGTCATGAAGCACATATTTTTTCTTGCCAATACGCGATGCACGAATCTGCTGATAAATGTTGTCGGCATACCACTCTTCTAACCATTTGGCTTCACGCACAGCCAAATTTGCTTTCATGGCAAATTCAGTATCTGGCAAATTGAGTGTGGCTTTATAATCCACTGCATTTTCAGGAGTTTGCTTATCGCTCATGCAAGTTTTCTTCCAGTTTTATCAGTCTAAACTGACATGTATTACAAATGAAATTTAAGTTTAAAAAGGAAATTTAGTTGTGTGATTACGATAGTCTCGTAATTTTTGCACATCATCATCGATTCCAGCTTTGAGTGCTTCAAGCGAAGGGTAATTCAGCTCACCATGTAAATAGTGAAGAAAAGTGACCCGCATCAATAAGCCATACAGATTAGCAGAAACATCAGGGAAATGTACTTCTAATCGCCATTCTGGGTGATCTTGTTTAATGGCTGGACGTGTCCCCACATGACCTGCACCAAACAAACTGTCGCTTTGATATCCTGCGATACCGTTGAGGGCAGGATCTGTATGTTTTATTTTTGCTGTGAGTGATGCATTTTCACACATCACATCCACTGCATAAATCCCGTTTAAGCAGGGTTTATGGCGGTTCAAACGCACATTAATGGTTGGAAAATCAAGGGTACGACCAATTTGATCACCATATTGCACCCGACCCGTGATGCTATAAGGACGACCCAATAATTTAGCCGCTAAAGCCAGATCACCTGCTTGTAAAACCTGACGAATACGCGTTGAACTGACACGTTCATCATTTAAAGCGACGGTATTTAAATTGGTGACATCAAAACCGTAATTGCGTAAGAATTCACTGTTGCCTTGCCGATCTTTGCCAAAATGGAAGTCATCACCCAGTACCAAATTTTGTGCATTGAGTTTTAATTTAAGTAGGTCTGCAAATTCTGTCGCATTCAAACTTCTAAAATATTGATCAAACTTTGCAATAGCAATGTAGTCCACACCCAGCTCGGTTAAATATTCTACTTTTTCTCTGAGCGAGCTAATGCGTGGAGGAGCTTCATAACCCTTAAAAAATTCAAGCGGTTGTGGCTCAAAAATCATCACTAAGGTTTTTAAGCCTTGGCGTGTAGCCAATGTTTTGAGTTGGGCAATCATCGCTTGATGTCCTAAATGGACACCATCAAAATTGCCAATCGTTACCGCTGTTGGAGGTAACTGAAAATCTGGCGATAATGCGTTGAGACGAAGCAACTTCATGGGCGTTAAATACAGTGATTTTGCAAAGGCTATATATTGCCATATTCTCAGCGTTTCGTCTTGTTGTTGTGTTTTTACACAGAAAAATTTCAATATTTAAAGTTTTATATCAATTTTATTTATTCATTAAATAAATATAAATCAATTTTTCTTATTTAAATGTTGCTCTAAGATGGTCACATAGTCGCTTGATATTGAGAAAGAGATGAAAAAGCCGTTTTATCAGCTAGAACAAACGAGAGATGTGATTCGCCATTTTACCCCAAACTGGTTTACTGCAACCATGGGCACAGGTGTGGTAGCGATGATTTTAGCACAGCTGCCTTTCGCTTCATCGGTCTTATTTATGCTTGCGACTAAACTATGGCAGTTCAATATCCTGTTATTTACCGTGTTCAGTGTACTTTATGCTTTACGTTGGATTTTGTTTCCGACAGAAGCCAAGCAGATTTTTACTCATCCTAATATGAGTTTATTTTTGGGTGCAATCCCAATGGGCTTAGCCACCATTGCCAATGGT
Organism: Acinetobacter tjernbergiae DSM 14971 = CIP 107465; assembly: GCF_000374425.1. Lineage (GTDB taxonomy): Bacteria > Pseudomonadota > Gammaproteobacteria > Pseudomonadales > Moraxellaceae > Acinetobacter > Acinetobacter tjernbergiae. The sequence goes on from NZ_KB894361.1 coordinate 8,151, forward strand.
TTCCTCAGTTTTGGAACACATTTATATGGTGATATTGCCATTCAGATTGCCACTTACCTTTGGTATATCGATGTTGTTCTTGCAGTAGTGATTGCGTGGGTGGTGCCATTCTGTATGTTTAGCTGCCAAGATCATCACTTACATCGCATGACGGCAGTTTGGTTGTTACCGATTGTGGCGTGTGAGGTTGCTGCGAGTTCAGCAGGGCTTTTGTTACAGCATTTGGCGGCTGATCAACATGCGCTGTATATTTTGATCACAGGCTATGTCTTGTGGGGTATTTCTGTATTACCCGCTTTTGCGATCTTGACCATCTTGATGCTGCGTTTGGCTTTACACCAATTGCCTGAGAAAGAAGTTGCGATTTCAAGCTGGCTTTGTTTAGGGCCGATTGGAACAGGTGCGTTGGCGTTATTATTGTTGGGTGAACAAGCACCACGTATTATGCAAGCGATGGGTTTTGATGGCTTAGCAATGTTGCTCCCAGCTTTAGGTATTGTCGCTAGTCTAGTGCTATTAGGTTTTGGCTTATGGTGGTTTGGAATTGCGATTTTAACCACACTGCGCCATGCACGAACAGGTATTCCATTTAACTTGGGTTGGTGGGGATTAACCTTTCCATTTGGTGTCTTTATCTTGGCGATCTTTAACTTAGCACATCAGTTACATGTCGATTTCTTACAGTATATTGCTGTCGCTTTAAGTGTTCTTCTTGTTGGTTTGTGGGCATTGGTGATGAAAAAAACACTGGCAGGGGCGTATAGTGGTCAATTATTTTTCGCTCCTTGTTTGATCAACTTGCAGCAGAAGATGCAATAATATCGAGGTGTGCTTTAGCACACCTTTTATGTAACCTGAGTTCGGTTTATATCTTTAGTTTTTTAAAAACAATTATCTTGATGGAATCTTATTTGTTCTCATCCAATTTCAGGATAAACCTTCGGTTCGACTTACTTTTGTTTCGGCATGAGCAGCAAAGCTGCGCAAGAGCAACCATCTTGCGCAGCTTTGCTGCTCACCGCAAAACTCGTTGACTACCATCAACTACTAGTTGAAAGAGTCGCAGAAACAACTCCTTATAAATGGAGCCCTGTCTCGAACAGTTGCGGACGACATTTCCGAGTATCATGTTTTCTGTTAAATTCAGGCTATGTTTGTTTATTTTGATTGAAAAGAGTCCTTTATGAATGCTGATGTTGCTCTGATTATGGCTTTGCCGAATGAATCTAAAGGTTTGTTTGAACAAGCAGGAATTGACGTTCATTACAGTGGAATTGGCAAGATTAATGCGGCATTCAAAGCTTTTGAGGTAATTCAAAAAACAGATTGTAAGACTTTGATTAATTTAGGCAGTGCAGGCAGTTCACATTTTGATGCGCATAGTCTGGTTGAAGTCACTACCTTTGTGCAGCGTGATATGGATGTTTCACCTTTGGGATTCGCTGTTGGTGTTACGCCAATGGATGATGAAATTCCTGCGGATATTCATGCACAACCACATTTTGATCATCTACCAAAAGGGACTTGTGGTACAGGTGACTCTTTTGAAACAGGTATACCCAAAGTAAGTTGTAACCTTGTTGATATGGAGGCTTATGCTTTAGCCAAAGTGTGTCAAAAGCTCGGAGTGCGTTTGATTTCAGTCAAATATATTAGCGATGGTGCGAATGACACGGCTCATTTAGATTGGGAAGAGAATCTATTGGTTGGGGCGCAAAAACTATTGGCGTTGTATCAAGCGCATTTTTAAAGGCAAAGGTCTAACGCTGTAGTGTGTATGGGTAAACTTTGGATTGCCATTATGTTGTTGAAATTAAAATATTTTTTATGTTAATTCCGTATGAAACCTATTATATTAAATAGTATTTACTGCTCTCATTAACGGAATTATTTTCTCAGAGCATTTAGGTTTTTCCTCATTAATGCGCTGTAAAAGAAATAAAATTGAATTTTTTATTGCTGGGGTAGTTAAAGAAACTTTTTCAATTATACATTTTCTTGCGATATCACTATTTAATATTCTTATAAGTAAAATAGTAGTCCAATAAGGTGACTTAGATACTAAATATGGAAATTCATTAATGATTTCATGTATATAAACATCATCATCAAATGATTCGATACTATGTATAATTGAAAATATAGCTTCGTCATTTTGAGCATTATCTTCAAGTAATCGAGCAAGTGGACGAATAACTAAATAGTTGTTAAAAGCCATGATTTCAGCAAGCTTATTATCAATATCTTTTACATTACTAAAATGATTCATTTGAATTTCTTTAGTTAGGTTGTTTATTGCTTGTTCAAGTGTATGAGTCGTCATAATTATAAATTCCTAAATATTCAATCGTACGAAAAAGATCTATAAAAATAGGATGCTATTCCATAGTCATTCTTTAACGTACCTAAAATTAACATAATACGCCTTACATGCTTCATAAGTATCACGATCTTAGCGCACAAGAACAGTTTTTTCGTCATCCATTTAACATTAAAAAAGCGACTCACAAAGTCGCTTTTTTAATGTATTTCAATCGCTAAAAGTAAGGCTTTTAACGAAAGAAAATTTAGCGTGGTAATACGCCGTAGAGCATCAAATGAACAGTGTGTTCGATAGTACGTTGATACATACTACGGTTACGCAAGGTTTTGCCCGTAACCATTTCCATTTGGGTTGCGAAATCCGCATAGTTTTGCGTAATTGCCCAAATATTAATAATTAACAATTCAGGGTCAATTTCTGCTGATAATTTACCTTGCTCTTGCCAAGTTTGAATCACTTTAGTTTTGCGTTTAAAAAGCTTTTTTAACGGCCCTTTTAAAATAGGCAGGATATGTGGCGCACCTTGAATAATCTCTAAGGCAAACAAACGAGAAGCCTTCGGTTGATCGCGCGAGCTTTCAAGTTTTTGAATCAAGTAGTTCGTCAGAGCTTCAGTCGGTTCAAGCTCTACTTCTAAGATTTGTAAAGGTGCGAGCCATTTTTGCAGTACAGTTGTGAGTACTTCAACATAAAGCGACTCTTTATTTTCATAATAATAGAAAATATTGGATTTATGCATATTTGCGAGTTGTGCAATCTCATCGAGACTAGCACCACTGAATCCATAGACGGAAAAAACATCGAGGGCAGCATTCAGCAGTTGATTGCGCTTTTGTGTACTTTTTTTCTGTTCCATCTGTGAGCTTGATTCAAAAAATGTCCTTGACATTGTAAGATAAATAGTCAGATTTGTGCACTATCACACAGTTTTTTTATCGAAAAATCTTTTGCGTTCGGTTGAATCGTTGCGATGTATTTGATAATTATTGAAATCTAAAATTGCTCATACATATTTTGTAAATAATTTGCTCTACCCCCGTAGATCAGAAATGCATTTTTGCTTTTTTATGGTGCAGATTGTGAGGGCAGATGCGGTTTAAGTTGCCAAAACCGCATCTAGTACTTGTTGTTCGAGTTGTGCAAATGCAATACTTTTTTTACGTGGTCGTGGCAGATTGACCTGAAAATTATGTGCAATATGTCCTTGATCTAGCAAAATAATTCGATCCGCCAATTGCACTGCCTCACTGACATCATGAGTGACCAACAGCGCAGTGAAGCCTTGCTCTGTCCACAGACGTTCGATGAGGCTTTGCATTTCTAAACGCGTCAATGCATCTAGCGCACCTAAAGGTTCATCAAGCAATAAGATTCGTGGCGAATGTGATAAAGCACGTGCTAGGGCTGCACGTTGGCGTTGTCCCCCCGAAAGTTGGGTTGGCCATTGTGTCGCTTTATCCTTTAAGCCCACTTTTTCGAGTAAGCTTTCAGCAAGAGGGTGTTGGGCTTTTGGCAAACCTAATTGCACATTTTGTAAAATATTTTTCCAAGGGAGTAAGCGTGGATCTTGGAACATAACGCGAATATCATCATTGCCAATGCCTTCACGAAAATTTCGTACAGACTGGAATTTAATTTCACCATAACTGGCTTTTTCAAGTTGGGCAATCAGGCGGAGGAGGGTGCTTTTGCCACAACCACTGCGACCCACGATTGCCACAAATTCACCTGCTTGAATATTCAAATCTAAGTCTTCAAGAACTTTGACGTCACCATAAAATTTATATAGCTGTTCAATCAGAATATTGGCACCATGGGTATTGATTGCTGAATTTGGTTTTTCAGCATCAATAACAGGTTGGATCAAACCATTGTTGTAAAAATTTAAATTACTCATCTGTATATCCTTTTATTTTTGATAACCTGCATGCCAACGCAATAAATAACGCTCCAAGCCTCGTGCTAATACATCAGCCAGTTTTCCGAGTATGGCGTAGAGCAAGATGCCGACCAAAACGATATCCGTTTGTAAAAACTCACGTGCATTCATGGTCATATAACCGATTCCAGCTTGAGCGGAAATCGTTTCTGCCACGATGAGCAGTACCCAAACCAAACCTAAAGCAAAGCGAAGTCCCACTAAAATAGAGGGCATTGCACTTGGCAAAATAATCTCTTTATAGAGCTGCCAGCGGTTTAGCCCATAGCTTTTGCCCATTTCAATCAGTTGTGGATCGACAGAACGGATACCATGATAAGTATTGATATAAATTGGGAAAAATACGCCTACAGCGACCAAAAATAGTTTGGCAGTTTCATCAATCCCAAACCATAAAATCACCAGTGGAATGAGCGCTAATGCAGGAATATTGCGGATCATTTGCAGTGTGGTATCTAATAAGGTGGAAGCAATCCGTGATGAACCATTCAGTAGTCCTAGAACCAGTCCTAAACCGCCGCCCACCAATAAGCCAAGTAAGGCACGACCTGCACTGACTTTGACATGATGCCAAAGTTCGCCACTGATCAGTAAATGCCAAAAAGCACTGACCACAGCCGTTGGAGCAGGTAACACGCGACTTTGTAATAAACCTGAACTTGATGCAATTTGCCAAATCATGAGCAGTAAAATGGGAACAAGCCAAGGAAGCAGACTTTTTCCAAAATGCCTTGTTCCACGTGAAACATCATCCAAAAAGACTTTTGCGCTCATGCTGTCTCCTTAGCCAAACTTTTTGAATCTTTGACTTCGGGTACATAGTTATTGGCAATGATCTCCCCAAAAGGTCCTGTTAAATGTGGCTGTGCCAGTTTTTCGCGTGTTTTCAGTGGCAATAATGGAAACACTAATTCAGCAAAGCGGATGGATTCTTCTAAATGTGGATAGCCTGAGAAAATAAAGGTATCAATTCCCAAATCTGCATATTCTTGGATACGTGCAGCAACGGTTTCAGGATCACCTACTAAAGCAGTGCCTGCACCGCCACGCACTAAACCAATGCCTGCCCATAAATTCGGTGAGATTTCTAATTGATCTTTGCGTCCGCCGTGCAAAGCGGCCATACGTTGCTGACCGACAGAGTCCATTTCTGCGAATTTCTTCTGCGCTGCGGCAATGGTGGCATCATCTAAATATTGAATCAGTTCATCGGCAGCAGCCCAAGCCTGCTTATTGGTCTCACGAACAATGACATGCAAGCGAATACCATAATTCAGGGTGCGTCCTTTGGCTGCGGCTTTTGTCTTTAAATGGTCTATTTTTTCTTTTACTGCCGCAGGCGGTTCACCCCAAGTTAAATAAGTATCGACTTGTTCGGCTGCAAGTTCAGTCGCGTCTGCGGATGATCCACCAAACCAAAGTGGTGGATAAGGTTTTTGAACAGGAGGATAAAGGAGTTTGGCATCATCGACACTGAGTCGCTCGCCATGAAACGTAAAAGATTCATCTGTATGAGAACGGGTCAGAATTTCACGCCAAATTTTGACATATTCAGATGCAGTCTGATAACGAGTACGATGGTCTTCATATAATCCATCTCCTTTAAGTTCTTGTTCATCACCACCTGTCACAAGGTTCAATAAAACACGACCATTGGAGAGGCGGTCAAAAGTGGCTGCCATACGGGCAGCAAGCGCTGGTGTGGTGATACCTGGACGTAGTGCCACCAAGAATTTGAGTTGTTTGGTGGCATCAATCAGGCTTGCCGCCGTGATCCATGGATCTTCACAAGAACGACCTGTTGGGATCAGTACACCATCATAACCAAGGTTGTCGACAGCAACAGCAATCTGTTTCATATAAGCATGATCGACTTGACGTGCGCCCTTGCTGGTGCCTAAGTAACGACTATCACCGTGAGTGGGAATAAACCAGAAGATATTCATGTCGATGTTCCTTATAAAAATGAAAACGTTTATTTGGTTGTCCAAACACTTTGTTGGATATCAATTTTTGTTGGGATAAGCTGTTCCTGTGTAAATAAATCCGCGATTTGTTGCTGATTTTTCACAACCTCGGCGTTAATAGTGCGTACAGGTGATGGCTTTGGGCGTTTGGCTAAAACACGTTGGGCGATTGGTGTACTCAGTCCTGTACTTTGTGCATAAATCTGTAAAGCTTGATCCTGATGTTGCACAATCCATTGGTCTGCGGTGTTGACGCTATTCACCAGTTTTTGTGCAGAATCTGGATGTTTCTGGATAAAGTCAGGATTGCCGATATAAAAAGAATATGTGGTGGGAAAAGCAGTTCCATCCACCAAGGTTTTGGTATGTCCTTGTAGTTCTGCTGTACCTAAGTAGGGTTCCCAAATTACCCAAGCATCAACAGCCTGCTTATCAAAAGCAGCGCGTGCATCTGCTGGAGGCAACCAAATTGGCTGAATGTCTTGCCAAGTTAAACCAGCCTTTTGTAGCGTCTTGGCTAATAATTCATGGGCACTTGACCCTTTTTGCACCGCAATTCGCTTTCCTTTTAAGCCTTGTAGCGTCTTAATATTTCCCTGAGCATGAACCAAAACGGCTTGTGCAGTCGGCGCAACGACTTCATAGGCGACATAACTTAACGGTTTTGCAGCAGCTTGGGCGAATATTGGTGGCGTGTTACCGACATAACCAAAATCAACAGCACCCACGGCCAGAGCTTCTAACATTTGCGGTCCAGCTGGAAATTCACGCCATTCAATTTTTGAATTGGGAAACGCTTGCTCAAAAAGTTTTTGTTGTTTAGCAACTAACAAATTAAGCGATGCTTTTTGGAAGCCAATCGAGAGAGTCGTAACCGCTGCGGGTTTTGTCGTACTGGCGCTATCCACTGACTGAGATTCAGACTTTTGGCACCCACCCAGTACACATGCGCCAATCGTTAGACCTATTGCAGACAACTTAGAAACGAATATCATATTTTCTCCAAAACTATTTAACGTCGTTCTTCAAGATCGCATCTTGAATTACGAGTTGCTTTGGAATGAGTTTTTGAGCATAGAATGCATCAGCAACATATTGCTGTTCTTTTGCAACTTTTTCAGAAATTGGTTGAACGCCAAAACCCATGCGAGAAATTGAGGTTTTTAAAATACCGAGTTCGAGTGCAGTTGGTTTTTCGAGTAATTTTGCAGCATCATCAGGATGCGTCTTGACCCAATCTGTGGTTTGATTCAGTGTGGTCACCAGTGTTTTTAAAACCTCAGGATGCCCTTCAGCAAATTTACGATCAGCTAAATAAAATTGATGATTACTGACTAAATGCTCACCATCCGCAATCACACGTGCTTGAATTTGATGTTCAGCTGCGGCAAAGAATGGATCCCAAATCACCCATGCATCGACAGCGCCTTTTTCAAAGGCTGCGCGTGCATCTGACGGTGGTAAATAAACAGGCTGAATATCATTTAAAGTCAGATTGTTGGCTTCTAGTAATTTCAATAAAAGATAATGAACGTTTGAGCCTTTATTCAGTGCGATACGTTTACCTTTCAGGTCTTGAATGGATTGTATTGGTGAGTCCTTCTGGACAATCAAGGCTTCTGCTGTTGGTGCAGATGGCTGATTTGCGACGTAGACCAAGTTAGGGTTTGCGGCTTGAGCAAAGATCGGAGGTGCTTCACCAGCCTCACCAAAGACGACACTACCTACATTTAAGCCTTCTAAAAGTTGGGGGCCGGCTGGAAATTCAACCCATTTGACATGAACACCTTGAGCAGCAAGATTTTTTTCTAATTCACCTTTTGCTTTAACAATCGGCAAGATGCCATATTTTTGAAAGCCGATGCTTAATGTTGTGGTGTCTTGTTTTGTTTGCTCTTGCTGCTCTGCTTTTTTTGCACAACCTGCAACGCCCATCATGCTTGCAAGACTTGCTACAATAATGGTGTATTTTGCCCATGAGCGATTGATAGAAATAGCCATGTTGGTTGTGCTCCCCGAAAATCATAAATTCGAAATAAGATGAGCAACTAAGCTAAAACTTTTTGTAATACATAAAAAATAAATAATCGGGCTTTGCTTATGCTAAAAAGTGCAAAATAAAAAAATGAATAATCTTATTCATGGGGGGAAATAAGTATGGTCTTTAGTGTTTGGATTAAGCTATTGTTTTATAAATTTGTTTTTAAAAATGCAAATTGCGAGAATTTTTTAAAGAGGCGACAGAGCAGTAAGAAGAATAGAGTGGAAGGATATCTTTATCAGAAATAAAGATATCTTCAGATCCGATGTCATTAGAGCAAAACTTTCTTAAAGACTAGAGAATTGCGCTGATAATTGTAAAGTGCTTGGCGTGCGTTTGGTAAATCATCGACACTGACAGGGCTAAAACCATGCTCTAGAAACCAGTGTGCAGTTCGCGTGGTGAGTACAAACAGTTGTTGAATACCTTGTTGCTTGGCCTTGCTTTCCAAAAACTGCAAAATTTGGCTACCACGATTAGATTTACGGTAACTTGCATCTACAGCAACACAGGCGATCTCAGCGGATTGAATTTCGCCAACTTCAGCAGGAAGTGGATAGAGTGCTGCACAGGCTAAGATCATACCATCACGTTCAATCACTGCAAACTGTTCAATTTCACTTTCAAGGCGTTCACGTGAACGATAGACCAGAATGCCTTCCTGTTCGAGTGGACGCAGTAGATTGATTAAACCACCCACATCATGAATATTGGCAATGCGCACTTCTTCATAATGCGCATCAGTGATCAGGGTGCCAATACCATCGCGTGTAAATAGCTCCTCAATCAAAGCACCATCATAGGCATAAGAAATCAGGTGAACACGGTGAACGCCAGATAATGAGGCTTGTTGCGCTTGTTTAAGGTGTAAGGCAAATTCTGGATATTGTGTTTGGTATTGTTGAATATACGGTTCCAGTTGATACGAGCTTAGTTCACGCAATAACTGTTGTTGCTCATTCATTAAGCCTTGTTTTTCACCCAAGAAAATCAACTTATCGGCTTTTAATGCAGTCGCAGTTTTGGTGGCAACTTCTTCAGCCAATAAGTTAAACACCTCACCTGTAGTTGAATAACCTGTAGGCCCTAATAAAACGATATTATGATTATCCAAATGACGTTGAATCGCATCAGTATCAATTGAACGCACTTCGCCAGTCAGCTGAAAATCAACCCCATCATGGATTCCATAAGGCTTGGCAGTCACAAAATTGCCCGAAACGACATCAATCCGCGCACCATACATGGGTGAGTTTGCTAAGCCCATTGACAGGAGTGCTTCAATTTCTAAACGAATTGACCCAACCGCATTCATGACACTACGCAGTGATTCTCGTGTCGTTACACGACGACTTTGGTGAAAAGGGGTTTCAATTTGGCTTTCTTGTAGATTCTGATTGATTTGCGGACGTGCGCCATGCACCAAGATCAAGCGAATCCCTAAAGAATGTAACAGAGCAATATCATGAATGATATGTTGAAAGTTCTCGTGTAAAACGGCTTCGCCACCAAACATTAGGACAAAGGTTTTATGGCGGTGTGCATTGATATATGGTGCAGAATGGCGAAACCAATGCACATAATCTTGCGTTGTGCTATGTGAAGTTTCAGTGATTTGGTTCGCCATGTTGATCTCAGATTTACATCAATTCATCTGATTTTAACTAAAAAAATTAAAAGATAAATCTATTCCTAAAACAACCGTTCAACTTTATTCCGTTATAGCTTCAGAAAGGACTTAGAAACTCATAATTCGAATAATGCTATTATCATCTGAATTGATTAAAATATAGTCATTATTGATTTTGTACCACTGCTCATTACGCTCAGGTTTAGGTAGATTATTATCTTTATAATCTACTTTGTAGCCATTACCACGGTAATGTTGTGGCATCACATAACCAGCTTGCCAACGATGCTGCTTTAAACGTTCGACACCACGTTCTTCACGCATGCGACGTTCACGCACACGATTCTCATCGTCTGGGCGATCAAAGTTACGACCTTGCCAACCACCACCACGCGAATCGTCATCACCACCAAAATGTGGACCTGCAAAACTGCCCATGCTACTGAGTAGGGCGGTCGAACCTAAAACCAAGATAATGAAATTTTTTTTCATGATGCACCTTAGGGACTTCGGATGTCTCTCATGTGAAAACTGTACCTTAAAAATGCAGAGAAACTGTGAAGATCAATTCATTTTTCCATTAAAAAGATGAAGATCCTTGAGCAATCTCTCTGAAAAATACCTTTTATGGCAGTATTTAAGGTGATTTAAAATGAATGAATTAGTCTTGTGCATCAATACTTTGCCCATTCATATCTAAACTATCATCACCCATTAGATAAAGGTAAGCAGGCATAATGCTATCTGGTGTTGGCAGCACTTTTGGGTCTTCCTCTGGGTAGGCTTTAGCACGCATTGCGGTACGTGTACCCCCTGGATTAAGGCAGTTAAAACGAATGTTTGGATAGGTATTCTCTGCCGCAAAAATTTTACTCATGGCTTCAGTGGCGATTTTAGAAACAGAGTATGCACCCCATAAAGCCCGTGCTTCACGACCAACACTTGAACTGGTAAACACCACAGAGGCATGTTCAGATTTATTGAGCAAGGGTAGTAAGGCTTGAGTTAATGCAAAAGGCGCACGTAAATTTACGGACATGACATCATCCCAAACATCAACAGGGTAATGCGCTAATTCGACACGATCACCTAGCATACCTGCATTGTGTAAAATGCCATCTAAACGACCAAATTGTTGCTCAAGCGTATCGACAAGAAGCTCATAGTCATGACTGGATGCCGTAGAAAGCTGTAAGGGTAAAATTGCAGGTTGTGGCGCACCTAAACCCTCAATCTCATCGTAAATGACTTCGAGTTTATTGAGAGTGCGTCCATGTAGAACAACCGTTGCGCCGTGAAGGGCATAATTAATAGCAGCAGCACGTCCAATCCCATCACCAGCACCCGTGATCAGAATAATACGATCTTTGAGTAGATCAGGACGCGGTTGATATTCTGAATATTTCATTATTATGCCTCCTAGTTGTTATATTAAATATTTAGCTCATCATACCCTGATTTTCTGACAATGCAGAGATTTTCTGTTTTAACAGTTGGTGTAACTCAGGGACAGTTTGAATAATTGCATCTGCTTGCCAAGCGTTCAGATCATCACGAGATTCTATTGGTAAATACCCGTAAGCTGCCAAAATGGTATACATCTCTGCATTTCGACCTGCATCAATATCACGTGGATGATCACCCACATAAATAATTTCTTCTGCATCGATACCGAGTTGCTTAGCCGCTAAATACATCGGTTCAGGGTCTGGTTTTGTTTGACTGACATCTTCAGGACAAACCAAAACTGCACAGCGTTCGCTGAGATTCAATTCAGCCAATAATGATTCACTTAAACTGCGGGGTTTATTGGTCACAATTCCCCAAGGAATTTGATTGGCTTCAAGTTCTTCAAGTAGAGGATACATCCCAACAAATAAGTCAGTATCCACTACAATATTGTCACCATAGACATCTAAAAAACGCTGACGATGGGCTAAAAAGATAGGGTCAGTGACATCCAATTCAGGATACACCAATTTCACCATCGCCCGTGCGCCTTCAGAAACCTGAGTGCGAATAGTCGCTGCATCAACGATAGGGCGCTGTTCATCACGGCACATTTGTTGAATGATGCGAATAAAATCAGCAGCAGTGTCGATCAACGTACCATCAAGATCAAATAAAACAGCTTTCATTAAGCACCTGTATTTGTGGTATGTACCATATAATTCACATCTACATTTGGTGCTAACCAATAGTGTTTAGTGATTGGGTTGTAATGTAAGCCCGTCATTTCTTTTAGACTCAAGCCTGCGTTACGAATATCGTGTGCCATTTCTGAAGGGCGGATGAATTTATGATAATCATGCGTGCCTTTTGGCAGTAAACGTAGGACATATTCAGCGCCAATAATCGCGAATAAATAGGATTTTGGATTGCGGTTAATGGTCGAAAAGAATACATGCCCACCGGGTTTAACCAATGTTTGGCAGGCTTTGACGATAGATGCTGGATCGGGAACGTGTTCCATCATTTCCATACAAGTCACGACATCGTATTGACCTGCTTGTTCTTGTGCGAGTTGTTCAACTGGAATCTGACGATATTCAATATTTTGTACATTGTCCTGCTGTGCATGTAAGCGACCGACAGCAAGCGGTGCTTCGCCCATATCAATACCTAAAACATCAGCACCACGACGCGCCATGCTTTCAGCCAAAATACCGCCGCCACAGCCAACATCTAGCACTTTCTTGCCGGCCAAACCACCAACACGTTCGTCAATCCAGTTTAAACGTAAGGGATTGATTTGATGAAGCGGGCGGAACTCAGAATGTTGATCCCACCATTTGGCAGCCAATGCTTCAAATTTTGCGATTTCTTGTGGGTCAACATTCAATTGCGACATGACTTACCTCTGTATTAGGATGATTATTTTGGTTTAATCTGTTGGTAGTGTAGCGATTCTAGAAAAAAAAGCGATAAATCCCATAAAAAACTTCACAGAAGCAAAACGAATTAGTCGTGTTTGATTTATATTTAGCATATAAACTTACGAAAAATGCTTAGAGGAAAAGCAAACTCAATGAAAAAGTTAGTATTAGGTGGTTTAAGTGCAGTGGTCATGGCATTTTCAATGAATGCAATGGCTGCGGATTTTGTAGCGGGTAAAGACTATACCGTGGTTGCCAATCCAGGTAAGACAGCAGCGCCAGCAGGCAAAATCGAAGTCCGTGAATTTTTTTGGTATGGTTGTCCACACTGCTTTAAACTTGAACCACATATGCAAACGTGGTTAAAGAATATTCCAAGCGATGTATATTTCCTTCGTACGCCAGCAGCCATGAATAAAGTATGGGAACAAGGCGCTCGTGGTTACTACGTTTCTGAAGCACTTGGCGTGCGTAAGAAAACTCATATTCCGTTGTTCCATGCGATTCATGATGGTGGACAACAAATTTTTGACCAAGCATCACAAGCGAAATTCTTTGCGCGTTATGGCGTGCCTGAGCAGAAATTTAACAGTATGTTTAACTCTTTCCCAATCACTGCAAAAGTGGCTGAGTCAAATAAATTGGCACAGCAATATCAACTTACGGGCGTACCTGCAATTGTGGTAAACGGTAAGTATGTGGTGCAAGGTGAAGATGGTAAGGTGACACAAGTTGTTGATTATCTATTAGAAAAAGAACGTAAGGGCAAATAATAGCTTCATTTTTTGTTCTGAAAATGCCCCGTCATGATGATGGGGTTTTTTATTCATTCTGTTATATTGTTGCCAATATTTGCATGGTCTTTTTTTCTTTGTCTGATATTTTCTTTAAAATCTCGGATGCTTGCTGAATATAGTTAACATCTTTGGTTTGGCTCACTTTCTCAAATAATTGAGAAATCGCTGTCCAAAGTTCTGCGATTTCCACAAATGCTTCATATCCTATTTTGATTTGTTCGATTTTGACTAGTTCATAACTTTCTTTTAAAAAGTCTCGGTATAAATTTCTAAATAATGCGCCGCCTGTTCCTGCTTTTTCCATCATCATTGCCGATGTTCTAAAATCATTCTCGATGTCTTTACTAACATGAAACCATTTCATAATTTCTGTACTTGTTTTTAAAATACCTTGGTAACTCATATTTGTAATGAGTGGATTGAGATAATCAGTGGCATTGTTTTTGATGGCCTGCATAATTGCTGTTTTTAAATCGAAGCTTTTATCTGTTTTACTCAGTGTGTAGTACAAATTTTTAGAGGACATCGGCCCTTTTTCTGCCCGTGCTAAGGCTAAACTTTGCAAACTGGTTTTGACTTTTCCGCCTTGTTGGATGGTATCGACTAGAAAGGCATCATGATGGTCATACCCATAAATTGCAACGTAATGCCCTGCAAAATGAATCGGTTTTGAAAAATATTCTAAATAAAAACAGCCCAGTTTCAGAGCAACAATTTGTCCACGATCGATGAGTTGTTTTATGTTATTCCACGCTTTTTGTGTTGATGCAGTTTCTTTTACAGTCAATTCAAGATTTAAATTTTTTGCAATATTTGGGGTTAAATAGTCTGTTTTTATACGTCCACCAATAAATGGAAAATTCATTGATTTCATATTCCAGAAGATAAAACCCAGTCCCTCACCTAAACCAAATAACATCGGTTCAGAAAGTTCAATACCAAGTTGCCTGAGTAGAGTCCCTGTTGCAGTCGTTTCACAATGCTGTCCATCAAATGGTTTTAAATTTTCTATTTCCATTGTGACTATTGCACCTTAGGACAAAAGTATTTATTTCAAAAACTCATCCAAATCGATTTCGACTTTTTGTGTAGGCAAAGATAAAGCCTGATTGACATAGAGGTTGATCAGTTTCTCACGAGAACCAATTGAACGCTGGTAATAGCTTGAATTCAATAGCAACGCTGCGCCGTAAGTCAGAGACCAAATATAAGACAGATAATCACGAATCGACATATCATAGTTCTGTGATTTCAAATATTTTTCAGTCATATCTTTGAGAGCCACGATGCGCTGCTGGCGGATTGCATAAAGCTCATCGAACAAATGTTTGAGCTTCGACTCAGTCATCGTCAGATGCTCTTCTAACTGATGCAGTAAAATCGTGCGACTCGGTGACGTTAAATGATAAAGCATATAACGAGGTGCATATTCTTTGACGTCACTGTTATATTTTTCTGAAATTTTTAAAATTTCTTTTTCATTTTGAATAATAAGTTCCAACAGCAATTCATTCTTACTGCGGAAATGTTTGTATAAGGTACCTTTAGCAATATCTAGTTCGGCAACCAGTTCATCTAAGGTCATTTCTTGGTTGTTTTCTAATAAAAGTTTTTCCGCAACCTGCAAAATTTTTTCTTTACGAATTAAGAACTGAGTATGACGATCAGGATTCATGATGCTTATAGGCTCCTCATAGTGTTCTAAACGGCATTTGCATTAGTGTGTTATGAATCATAACGCTAAGCAATGCTTTTATATATCAAACTTTAGCTTTGATAGGATCAGGCGTTTTGTGGTTCCCAGTTCGAGATACCTCGGAACAGTAAGCGGACTTGAGTCGCTGCATTGTCAATAAATAAATTCTGTTGTTCTAATAAGCGATCAATTGGAAATTGTTTCGGTAAGTTGATCCACGTCATTGCCCATGTAAATGACATATTGATCAGGATCGTTGATAACACTTGTAAATCTTTGGCTTCTTGAATGTGTTTAAAGGTATCGAGTTTACACAAATCAATTGCAAGATCTTCAATCAAAAATTCAATCTCACGTGCAATCGCGATACGAACGGTTTCGGAGCCGCCCCAACGTTCTGCAATCATAAATTGCCATTGCTGAGGGCTGTGATTGACAGCTTGTACAAACAGTTCAATGCTTGTCCGTGTTTTAGCAGATCCGCTATGTTTTAAATAGCTTTGCCCCAATTGATGAATCAAGCTTTTTAAATGCAAAGACACTTGGTCAACCAGTTCTTGTCCTAATGCCTCCATATCTTGGAAATGACGATAAAATGCCGTTGGGACTAAACCAACTTCACGTGCAACTTCACGCAAACTAATACTACTAAATGAACGTCCAGAAGTACTGAGGTGGAGCGCTGCATCAAGTAAAGCCTGACGACTCTGTTGTTTTCGTTCATCTCTAATCGACATGAATAAGATCCATTAAAACCATACGCTAGAGTCTAGCAAAAAAAACATGATTTTTTTAGTCCTAATCCATTGCTAAATCAGACACATTTTCAATCGGTCGAAAAATCTGAGGGTTTTGTTTGAGCAGAATCAATGTAAATAGCAACTATTTTATCAATATTTTTAATTGTTTATAAAAATGAATAAAAAATATTCAAAAAATTGGTGAACAAGTGTTGACTCAGTGAACACAAATAAATATAGTGTACATATGTTCACTACACGAACATTTGTTCACTCAAAATAAATAGCCAGATACAAAACGAGGAACGTATGAACGCAAAGTTAAGTTATCAGCCACATTGGGTCAGAGAAGATTTTGTTGATTTTATTCTTGCAAAGGTTAACCCGATGTGGACTTTGCGCCGCATCATGGCAAAAATCGAAGCGATTGAGCCTATTGCAGATGAAATGATCAAGGTCACTTTAAGCAGTAACAATAAATTTACAACCTATCAACCAGGTCAATTTGTGATGGTGACGGTTCGTATAGATGGTGTGCAGCATCAACGAGCGTATAGCTTGGTGAGTTCACCAAGTCACGACAAATTGGTGTTAGGTATCAAAAAACAAGGTCGTGTATCTAACTATTTAGCTAACAGTGCACGTGCTGGTGATGTGATTGAAATTACTCAGGCGATGGGCGAATTTACGCTAAAAGACTTTGATACCGAAGAAGGTAAACAACCGATTCTTTTGGTATCTGCGGGTAGTGGTATTACGCCGATTATTCCGATTGCGAAACAGGCATTAGCACGTTCAAATCAACCTGTGACGTTGATTTATTATTCACGTGATCCAGCGTTCCGTACTGAATTGGAAACACTGGCAGCAGAATATGCGCACTTTAACCTACAGATTATTGTCGATAGTGCTGAACAACCTGCTTATTTTGATGAAGAAACTTTAGACCGTTTGTGTGCCGATGCTGTTCAACGTCAAACCTATGTGTGTGCTGCTCCAGGTTTGATGAAAGCGACACGTCAAATTTGGATGAAACGTGGTTGGTTAGACCGTTTAACGCAAGAAAGCTTCTTGCCAGTGACGATGGATGTGGATGCTCAAATCCAACCAGTCAATTTCCGTCGCAGTATGCAAGAGTTTGAAGGCCGTGGCAACCTGTTGGCCAGTGCTGAAGCTGCGGGTTTGAAACCCTCTTTTGGTTGCCGTATGGGGATTTGTAATACCTGTGTTTGTACCAAGCTCAGTGGTGCAGTAAAAAATCAACTTACAGGTGAAATCGATAACCAAAACAATGTGCAAATCAAGTTGTGTGTGAGTGAAGCTGTGAGTCCCGTTGAGATTGACCTTTAATTCATATTGACCAGATAGAGAATAATATTATGAACATGATGACAGTAAATCCGACTAAAACGATTCCTCCAATCAAATTTGGCGGTAACTCAAGCCGTGCATTAACACCAGAAGAAGTACAAGAGTTTGGCCGTAAGATTGATGCCATCCGCACTGAAACCATGGCTAAAATTGGCAAAGAAGATTCTGATTATATCTATAAAGTACGTAACTTTGTACGTTATACCGAGATCGCTTCTCGTGCGATGCTGATGTTTGGCGGCTGGATTCCACCTGTATGGTTGTTGGGTACAGCAATGTTGGGCGTTTCCAAAATTGTTGAAAATATGGAACTCGGTCACAATGTGATGCACGGTCAGTTTGACTGGTTAAACGATCCAACCTTGAACGGTGCAACCTATGATTGGGATACCGTGTGTACTGGTGAGGACTGGAAATATACCCATAACTATAAGCACCATACCTATACCAATGTGGTTGGCATGGATCATGACATTAGCGGTTATGGCGTGATGCGCATGAGTCGTGAGCAAAAGTGGGAACCCCGCTTTTTATTCAACGTACCAACAGGTTTTGTATTATCAACGGGTTTTGAATGGCTACTGGCTTTGCAACGTCTAGAGATGGAAAAAGTTTTGTTTGATGGCACCAAAACTTGGAAAGAAGTGTATGTAGAATCTAAAAATCTACGTAAAAAGATGCTACGTCAGTTTGGTAAAGACTATGTGCTGTTCCCATTGATCGCTGGTCCAATGTTCTTGCCAGTATTAGCGGGTAACTTTGTTGCCAATCTTATCCGTAACTACTGGGCATCGACCGTGATTTATTGTGGTCATTTCACAGAAGACTCTGAAATTATCACTGACAACATCGATAATGAAACCAAAGCAGAGTGGTACTTACGTCAGATTCGTGGTTCAGCAAACTTTACTGGCGGTAAAATCATGCACTTCTTGAGTGGTAACTTGAGTCATCAAATCGAACATCACTTGTTCCCTGATGTACCTGCCAACCGCTATCAAGAAATGGCACCTAAAGTACGTGAAGTCTGTGCAGAGTTTGGTCAACAGTACAATACAGCGCCGTTTGGATCTCAAATTGTGAGTGTATATAAACGTTTGGCGATTCATTCTTTGCCTGACAATGTGGTTGATCGTTTGACGGAAACCAAGCGTACCTTTATTGAGGCGGTGAAAGGTCTGTTTGGTAAAGCTGCTTAATCAAGATAGAGCGTCGTTTGAGCTATCAAGCGATGCTCATCACCAATAAGTAAAAGGGAAAGTACGTGTAATTGAGCTATACTATGGCGCAATCATATTTGTGCCATCGTTTTAAGGAATCGTTATGCGTATTGACCAAAGAGCATTAGACCAGTTACGTGAGGTAAAAATCACCCGTAACTATACCCGTTACGCAGAAGGTTCAGTTCTGGTTGAGTTTGGTCATACCAAAGTATTGTGTACGGCAAGTATTGATAATTCGGTTCCACGGTTTTTAAAAGGAAAAGGACAGGGCTGGGTCACTGCTGAATACGGCATGTTACCGCGCTCAACCCACACCCGTAGTGACCGTGAAGCAGCGCGTGGTAAACAGTCGGGCCGGACACAGGAAATCCAACGTTTGATTGGTCGTAGCTTACGTGCCATGGTGGATTTGAAAAAACTAGGTGAGAACACGATTACGATTGACTGTGATGTGATTCAAGCTGATGGTGGTACGCGTACAGCAGCCATTACCGGCGCAGCGGTGGCTTTAGTTGATGCAATGAATGTATTGCTGAGCAACAAAAAAATTAAACAAGACCCTTTAAAAGGTCTCGTGGCAGCGATCTCAGTCGGGATGTATCAAGATGAAGTCCTACTCGATTTATGCTACGAAGAAGATTCAAATTGCCAAACGGATTTAAACGTGGTGATGACGCAGGCGGGTGAGTTTATTGAAATTCAAGGAACGGCAGAAGAGAAACCGTTTACTCGTCAACAGTCTAATGCCATGTTAGAGCTTGCAGAAAAAGGAATCGCAGAGTTGATTCAGAAACAACAGCAGGCACTCGGTTGGTAATTTCCAGTTGATAGTGCGGGCGGTCTGGTATGTTTAGACCGCCTTTTTTTTATCTATTTTTTGTCATTGAATTGCGATCAAACCATCATTGAATTGTCATTTATATCGTATTGACTATCTGCACGAATATTTAACGGATAGTAAAATGCGAAACTTACTTTTAGCGCTGCTAACCAGCAGTTGCTTCTTACTCAGTGCATGTAATGATAGTGATAATGGCGATAACAATAATCCAACGCCAAATCCAAAGCCACCAACATCGAACTGCAAAATTCATTGTGCACCCTAAGAATAACAATAAGGAAATTACAAAATGAATCGTCGTGATTTTTTATTAAATTCAACCAAAGCATTGTTTGGAACTGCTGCACTTACTAGTTTTCCAATGAGCATTCAAAAAGCACTTGCAATTGATGCCAAAGTTGAAACGGGTACCATTAAAGATGTGAAACATGTGGTGATTTTGACTCAAGAAAACCGCTCTTTCGATAATTATTTTGGGACGTTAAAAGGGGTACGCGGTTTTGGTGATCGTTTTACGATTCCTTTAACTCAGGGGCGCAAGGTGTGGGAACAATATGATGCGAACAAGAACAAAGTTTATCCTTATCATCTAGACAGCAGCCGTGGCAATGCACAGCGTGTCAGTGGTACGCCTCATTCATGGACAGATGGTCAGTTCGCTTGGGATCACGGGCGTATGGGCAATTGGGTACAATATAAGCAGCCTCAGTCCATGGGATATTATAAACAACAAGAAGTTGATTTTCAGTTTGCCTTAGCCAATGCATTTACCCTGTGTGATGCATATCACTGTGCAATGCATACAGGGACAAACTCAAATCGGATGTTTATATGGACGGGTACCAATGGCCCAACTGGTGCAAATGTTGCGAGTGTTGTGAATGATTTAGATGATATTGGCCCATCAACCGTTGGCTATGATTGGACAACCTATCCAGAACGTTTACAGCAAGCAGGCGTTACTTGGAAAGTTTATCAAAACATGCCTGATAACTTTACCGATAACCCATTAGCAGGTTTTAAACAGTACCGCCGTGCCAACGAGTTGTCTGGTAAACCAGTGAATAATAATTCAGATTGTCCTGCTTATGATCCTGCGATTGATATAACACAGCCCTTATATAAAGGCATTGCCAACACGATGCCCGATGGTGGGTTCTTGGGGACATTTAAAGAAGACATTGCTAAAGGACAATTACCGCAAGTGAGTTGGTTGGTCGCACCTGCCACCTATAGTGAACATCCCGGGCCTTCAAGCCCAGTACAAGGTGCGTGGTATATTCAAGAAGTATTAAATGCTTTAACTGAACGACCAGAACTGTGGAGCCAAACAGTTTTCTTGATTAACTTTGATGAGAATGATGGTTTCTTTGACCATGTTCCGTCTCCAAGTGCGCCATCAATTGATGTGTCTGGTGAGGTGTGTGGTAAATCAACGTTAACAAAAGAACAAATGTCGTATGAGTATGCTACACATGCTAAAGCTTCTGTGGGTCAGCCAAATTTTACCGATCCTAAAGTAAGTAATGGTGTTGGTGTTTATGGGCCGGGTATTCGTGTGCCGATGTACATTATTTCACCGTGGAGCCGTGGTGGATGGGTAAATTCACAAGTGTTTGATCACTCTTCGGTGATTCGTTTCTTAGAGCAATGCTTTGGTGTGCAAGAACCGAATATTAGCCCATATCGTCGTGCGGTGTGTGGTGATTTAACTTCAGCATTCAACTTTAAAACACCTAATCTGTTACCTCTAGATAATTTATCAGGTAAAAAGAGCAAATCCGAAGCCGATGCAATTCGTAAAGCACAGGAAGGGATGGCACAAGTCATTCGTCCTTTGAACCAGTCTTATCCATTGCAAGAGATTGGTATCCGACCATCACGTGCATTACCCTATATTTTGCATACCAGTGCCAAAGTCGATGCTGCAAAGAAAACCGTAAAACTGATGTTTTCTAACACAGGTACACATGCTGCTGTCTTTCATGTTTATGATAAGTTGAATCTAGATGCTATTCCACGCCGTTATATGGTGGAAGCAGGAAAACAACTTGATGATGTTTGGAAGACCAAAGAAAACCAATATGATTTATGGGTTTTGGGACCGAATGGCTTTCATCGCAGCTTTACGGGTAATGTTGCTCAAGCAACTCAGTTTGAAGCTTTGCCAGAAATCCGTGTGTGTATGGAAGAATGTGATCCAAAATTGTTCTTGAAAGTGCGCAATGATGGAACCCAAACAGCAAAATTGGTTATCAAAGCGAATGCTTACCTACCGAATAAAGTATGGCAGATCGACACGACGACAATAGAAAAAGAGTTAAGCTGGGATATGTCTGAATTTGGTGGTTGGTATGACTTTACAGTGACGATTCAAAATGAACCAAGTTTTAGCCGTCGTTTTGCGGGTCGCATTGAGATCAACGAAGACTCAATTTCTGATCCATATATGGGTGCTATAGGATTGTAGGATTTAGATATGATGTAAAAGCAGCTCAAGAGCAATCTTTAGCTGCTTTTTAATGGGTTAAAATTATCGCAGTAAAAATAAATGGATACAGAGTAAAATTAGTGCTATTAGAGTGAAAAAACCAGCCAAAAATACCTCAGTGCGATCAAAATTCACTCAGTTATCCAAACTGATAACAACGTATAACTCTGTAGTCGATCGTACAGATCAGTCCTTCAAAACAATTTCAAAGACGAAATCAATAAAAATAAATCGAATGATCTTAAAAATTTAATGAAATAAAGCTTCCAATACGATGCCTAAGCAGATGATTTATTCTAATCTGCGCTATTTAGTACTTTACGTTTACACTGATCGGAATAGAGTTAAGCATATCATTCTCAACAATAGCTCACAGAGCATTTGCATGCTGTAACATAGCATTCCAATTTTTCTCATTTTGCGTTGGTAGACTAGAAAAATTAAGAATAAATAAGGAAGGGGAATATGGTACAAGTTTTTCTAGTTTTATTAACTGCAGTGACTTTTGTGTTGATGGCAGCAGATCCACGACCAGCAGATTCAGCTGAAGCTAAGTCAGCGTGGACAAAGAAGGTCGAAACAACAAGTATTTCGACCTCGGATATAATACAAACTGAGCAACAGGATAACGATGCTTAGAATATTTAAGCATTAAAACGCATTGATAAGTCTACAGCACGAACATCTTTAGTGAGTACGCCCATTGAAATATAGTCGACGCCAGTTGTTGCAACTTCACGCAAGTTTTCAATGGTGATATTACCAGAAGCTTCTAATTTACAACGACCCGCAACATGCTTGACGGCATCAATCATTTGTTGTTGGCTAAAATTATCTAACATTACGATATCTGCACCAGCTTCAAGTGCTTGGTTTAACTCGTCCCAAGTTTCAACTTCCACTTCGACAGGTTTACCTGGTGCAATGTCATGTGCTTTAGTAATTGCTTGAGCAATACTACCAGCTGCCATGATATGGTTTTCTTTAATTAAGAAAGCATCAAATAGACCTAAACGGTGGTTTTGTCCCCCACCAATAGCCACCGCATATTTTTGCGCGATACGTAAACCGGGTAAGGTTTTACGCGTATCCAGCAGTTTGGTATTTAAACCATCGAGTTGTTTGACATAGCTCGCAGTTTTAGTCGCAACAGCCGAAAGTGTTTGGATGAAATTTAAAGCAGGACGTTCTACCGTAAGAAGGCTACGTGCTGAACCCGCAAGTTTTAAAAAGGCTTCATTCGCGGCAACATGCTCACCTTCTTGTTTTAACCATGTCACTTGAACCGAGCTGTCAAAAGCTTGAATCAAGGCATTGACCCACGGTTGACCCGCTAAGACCATGTCTTCGCGACTAATAATGGTTGCCGTTGCTTGCTCGTCTTCTGGTGTGAGCATCGCAGTAATATCGCCGTCCCCAATGTCTTCTTGTAATGCTTGTTGAATATTGATTTGAATAGATTGTTCAAGCAAAGATTGAGGAATACTCATACCCGTTCCAGTGTATTTTTGACTAAAAAACTTGTGCAATATATTAACACCCTCCTCATAAAAAATAAGTATTTCATCTCGATTATTCGTGATAAAGCATGTCAGAATGGGCAAGATAAATCTTAAATTGCTGATTCGAGTCATAATGCAACAAGCTAAATTTGCTCAAGTGCAAGATGGAATATTAGCGGGTGCGACCCAGATTGCATCACCTAATTTTAATGCACGCCCTGCTGATACAGATATTCAACTGATTGTTATTCACAACATTAGCTTACCACCCTCACAGTTTGGCGGCGGTTATATTCAGCAATTTTTTCAAAATAAATTGGATTGGTCTATACACCCTTATTTCCAAACCATTGAAGGCATGCAGGTCTCAGCTCATCTCTTGATTCTGAGAACTGGAGAAGTGATTCAGTTTGTAAATTTTAATGACCGTTCTTGGCATGCAGGGCGTTCCAGCTATCTTGCTCAACAAGAATGTAATGATTATTCGATTGGGATCGAGTTAGAAGGCAGCGACGATTTGCCCTTTGAAGCTGAACAATATCAGGCACTCGTTGATGTTGTGGTAACGTTGCGTCAAGCTTACCCAAAAATCCAGAATCATATTGCAGGGCATT
Organism: Acinetobacter tjernbergiae DSM 14971 = CIP 107465; assembly: GCF_000374425.1. Classification (GTDB taxonomy): domain Bacteria; phylum Pseudomonadota; class Gammaproteobacteria; order Pseudomonadales; family Moraxellaceae; genus Acinetobacter; species Acinetobacter tjernbergiae. The sequence goes on from NZ_KB894361.1 coordinate 32,202, forward strand.
CAGATATTGCACCAAAACGTAAAACAGATCCAGGATTGTATTTTGATTGGCAGTTGTTCCGCCAACGACTCTCTAAAAAAACTTCGTCGGATTTATGATTTCACAACGAAATCTATTTGGACTTTCATTACAATAACGCTTTTTAAAGATAAGCCGTAGGTGAATGCGATGGCATTGTGGCGATCGACTGTCATTGTCAGTGCAATGACGATGTTATCCCGGATTTTGGGATTGGTGCGTGATATTGTGCTACTGAATGTATTTGGTGCGGGTAAAGATTTTGATACCTTCGTGGTTGCGTTCCGTATTCCCAACTTTTTTCGGCGGCTATTTGCTGAAGGCGCATTTTCTCAAGCCTTTATTCCAATTTTAACCGAATATAAAACCAGTCGTACGCATGCCGAAGTTCAGATTTTAATTAGTCGGGTCTTTGGTTGCTTATTAACAGCAATGTCATTGCTCACCTTTGTGGCAATGGTGGCAGCACCCGCGATTATTTATATTTATGCACCTGGTTTCCATAACGATTCAGAGAAATTTGAACTCGCTGTTGATATGTTTCGTCTCACAATTCCTTATCTGATGTTCATGTCATTAACGGCTTTTGCGAGTAGTATCTTAAATAGTTATGGTTCATTTGCTTCGCCAGCCTTTTCACCTGTATTGCTGAATGTGGCAATGATTGCAGGGGCGTGGTGGCTAACGCCGTATATGGCTGAACCGATTATGGCATTAGGATGGGCTGTTGTGGTTGCAGGTGTTTTACAGCTCGCGATTCAGATTCCTGAGTTATGGAATAAGAACTTACTGATTCCCCCAAAAGTTGATTTTAAGCACGAAGGTGTTGATCGCATCTTAAAACTGATGCTGCCTGCTTTATTTGGTGTATCAGTCACGCAGATCAACTTATTGCTGAATACGATTTGGGCATCATTCATGCAAGATGGTTCGGTATCTTGGTTATATAGTGCTGAACGTATGACAGAACTTCCACTCGGTTTAATCGGGGTGGCGATTGGCACTGTGATTCTACCTTCACTTTCAGCGCGTCATGCGGAACAAGATCAAGCTAAGTTTAAGGGCATGATTGACTGGGCTGCTAAAATAATCATGCTTGTTGGTATTCCTTCGAGTATTGCATTATTTATGCTGTCGACACCGATTATTCAAGCTCTGTTTCAACGTGGCGAGTTTACTTTAGAAGATACACGAATGACCGCATTAGCCTTGCAATGTATGAGTGCAGGGGTGATCTCATTTATGCTGATTAAAGTGTTTGCGCCTGGTTTTTATGCCCAGCAAGATACCAAAACTCCTGTTCGTGTAGGTTTAATGGCTGTCGCTGCCAATGCTATTTTAAACGTCGTTTTTATTGGCTTGTTTAAGTTAATTGATTGGCATGCAGAGCATATGGCTTTGGCCATGGCATCATCAGGTTCAGCACTGGTGAATGCGGGGATGCTGTATTTCTATTTGCATAAACGCAATATTTATCGTTTTGGCGCACATTGGAAAAAACTGGGATTGCAATATACAGTTGCTAATATCACCATGATTGCCGCGCTTTGGTATGGTTTAACCTGGTATCAAGGCGATATTTCACAATGGTTACGTATTGCAGAAGTGACGGGATTGTGTGTAATCGGTGTTATTGCTTATGTCGTTGGGCTATTTGTAATGGGTTTCCGTCCTCGACATTTAAAAGCTTAAAATAAGAACTTGAATAAAAGAAACCCTCCTGATGGAGGGTTTCTTTTATTTTACTTCAAGTAATTCAATATCAAAAATGAGCGTACTGTTTGGACCAATTACATCACCTGAACCCACCTTACCATATGCTAAATCTGATGGAATAAAGAAGCGGCTCTTACCACCGACCTTCATGGTTTGAACACCTTCAGTCCAACCTGCAATTACTTGATTCAGTTTAAATTCAATAGGGTGGTTACGAGCAATAGAACTATCAAATACAGTGTCGTCTAACAAGCGCCCCTCATAGTTGACTTTAACTGTTGACGTTGCTTTGGGAGATTTCCCCTGACCTTCTTGTATGACCTGATATTGTAAACCTGATTTAGTGGTTACGATCTCTGCTTTTTTTGCATTGTCGCTTAAAAAATTTTTTCCAATTTGCTCATTTTTTTGAGCAAGTTCTTGAAATTCTATGAGTTGTTTTGCTTCGAGGCGTTTTTTATATTGTCCCAATAAATTGATCATTTCCTCATCTTTTAAAGAGGGTGTTTTACCTTCAACAGCTTCTTGTAGACCTTGAGCAATAGTTTCAATATTGAGATCTTTTAAAGTTTCAGCATAGCTTTTGCCAATTAAATAACCGTAGCTATAGCCCAATTGGTCTTTTTCTGGGCTTTTTAAGGTAATGGGCGATGCATGCACTGTCCCAATCACGGAGGTAATTAAAATAAGGCTTAATTTTTTCATTATTTCTTCCAAAATAAAGGAGAGCATATGCTCTCCTTATATCATTTATTTTACAGCGATTAATTCTACATCAAAAATTAATGTGCTATTGGGTGGGATAGAGTTTGGAACACCTTGTTCGCCATAAGCTAAGTTCGCTGGAATGTATAGAATAGCTTTTCCACCTTCTTTCACTAATTGTAAACCTTCGGTCCAACCTGGAATGACTTGATTAAGTGGAAATTCAATTGGCTCACCACGATCATAAGAACTGTCAAAAACTTTGCCATCCGTTAATTGACCTTTATAATGAACTTTGACAACAGAAGTTGCTGTAGGTTGCTTTCCAGTACCTTCTTTGATGATTTTATACTGTAATCCAGAAGCTGTAGTCTTAACGCCTTCTTTTTTTGCATTTTCTGATAAGAAAGAGTTACTTGTTGTTTCAGCTTTCTTTGTTGCATTTAGTTGCTTCTGCTGTAATTCTTTTTGGAATTCTACATAAGCTGCTTGTAATTCTTCTTCTGTATATGCTGCAGGTTTTTGAGCATGTCCATCACGAAAACCTGTAATGAATGCCGCGGTTTCTAATTCAGGTGGTGTCTGCTTTGCGACTTCATAACCTAAAGCATAACTGATTTTTGCAACAGGTGCCGCATTCTTATCAGCTTTTGCCCCGAGTTCAGTATTTGGATGTTGAGTCGCATAATAGATCGGAACAAGTGCAGCACCACCTAAAACAACGGCTGCAATAACAGGTAAAGCTTTACTCATGAGATGTCCAAAATTGAGATTTTAATAAAAAATATGGCCATGATCTTAGCATGTCTATGCTTAAGCATTGAATAACCCAATTAAAAAATCCGTGTATTTTTTATATGAGTTATGTTTTCTATTAAAAAACCAGATCATTAGATCTGGTTTTTTAATACTGGATAAAATTGGTTTATAAATTAATCATCTTTATGTGCTTTATAGGCATATGAATAATTGTAGCCATAGCCATAGCCATAACCAGTACCAGCACGTTGAATATCATTTAAGATAAAGCCATTCACTTTTACACCAGCTTGTTCAAAGCGATTCAAACTGAGCTCAAGCTCTTTCATTTGTGATTTAGCATATCGAGCAACAATTAGATTTACCCCTGCATATTGGGAAATAATAATCCCGTCTGTTACCGCAAGGATCGGTGGTGTATCAATAATGATATGATCATATTGCTGCTCTAATTGTTCCAATAGCAATTTAAACTGTTCAGAGCTAAGCATTTCTGATGGATTAGCAGGACTTTTACCACGAGTAATAACACTTAAACCAGATACTTCAGTTTGATGAATTACTTGATTTATATCCGCTTGGTTACTGAGTAATTCAGATAAACCCGGCTTGACATCTATATTAAAATATTTATGCATATAGCCACGGCGCATATCTGCATCGATTAACAGAACCTTTTTATCACTTTGAGCAAAAATTGTTGCTAAATTCGTTGAGATAAATGATTTACCGACTTCAGGCGATGGGCCTGCGATCATGACAATATTATTCTTTGCATTGACAAGCGCAAAATGAATAGCTGTACGAATACTTCTTAAACTTTCGACAGCAATATCATCACTATGCTTAACCGCAAGAATAGGAATAGTTTTCTTCTTCTTCAAGATACTAATACGTGTTTCTTGAATAGGTGAACGAGGAACAGTTGCATAAACTGGCAAATCAAATTCACCCTCAATTTGGGTTGAATCTTTAACACCTGTACGCAATAAGTTACGAAGCAAAGCAATTAATGTTCCCAAGAATCCACCAAGGATAAGTGCAAGCATAAGTATCTGCAATTTCTTTGGTTTGATTGGTTTAATCGGTTCTACAGCTGTATCAACAATACGGACATTACCAATTTCTCCAGCTTTAGCAATTCGTAGTTGCTGATAGGAGTTCAACAAAGCAGTATATAGCTGAGTCTTCACTTCAACTTCACGATAAAGCTGTAAATATTGTCTTTGTAAATCAGGCAATTGTTTCAACGTGCTATTTAATTCAGCTATTTGCTTATTAATAGTAGTGATTTGAGCATTAATTTCGCGCATTGTTGGGTGTTCAGCGGTGTATTTAGCTGCCATATCCGCTTGCTGCTGCTGTAACTCGATTTTCTTAGTTTCTAAAGCAATACTTTGTGTAAGGTACAACTCTGATTCTTTCGTCACGTCAACGGTATTATATTGCTGACGAAATTTATTAAATTCTCGTTCAGCATCATCCAACTGTTTCTTTAATTCAGGTAATTGTTCGTCTAGGAATTTAAGTGTTTGGGCTGTCTCGGCAGAACGACGAGCAACGTTCTGAGCACTGTATGCTGACAAGATTGCATTCAGAACTTTAGTAATATGTTCTTTATCTTGACCTTGATAGTTGAGACCTAAAATTCCAGTTAATTTACCTCTTTCAGCCACTGAGTAATTTGAACTAATAGCTTCAACGGCAGCAGGGAGAGATTTTTTTTGTATAAAATAACTCGTTTGTAACAGGTCTTTAGAAAAAATTCCTATTTTCCAAACGCCGTGTTGGTTCGTAAATTGACTGAATTGATTTAAAGGGGCTGTTAAAATGATTTCATCTGTTCTGGTATCGGTTAAACGTAATTTATTATTATGGAAGCTCAATAAAATTGATTTATCAAGATAATTATTTGGAACTTCAAAAGCTTGAACTTCAAAAGTTTTACTTTCATCTTTAAAGATAACTGCCTTTGGTGTGTATTCTGTTGCATAGTTCTGTTTGTTGACTAAACGATGGCTGAAGGTGTCTTCCGTACTCACTATGTTCAAATTGAGGTGCAGTGCTTGAATAACTGAACCTAAAACTAAACGAGATTTTAAAATTTCAATTTCAGATTGTGCAGGTGATTTTTGATCTATCATCATTTGCGATAGATCACCCAATAATGCAGCAGATGCACCTTTACTATCTTCTACCTGAACTAATGCATCAACGGAATATGTATCAGGTGTTGTACGAAGGTACAGAAATGCGCAACCTAGACTTAGAATGCTAAATAATGCAATTAATTTCCATTGAGCAATCAAAGCAAAAAATAGCTCTTTTAGGTCAATTGTATCTTCAGTATTGGTATTATGGCTCATAATCTTAAATCTAAAAGTTAAATATAGGTTTTCCAATCAACAACACACTGTTGAATCAGCTGACATGTATCATCAAAAAAAGCTTGGTCATGTTGATATGGGTCAGGAACATTTTTATTTTGCCAATGCCCTAAACGGAAGACTTTGCCTTTTACAAAAGGCCAAGTTTGTTCGATATGTTTTTGCTGATTATTACTCATGACCAAAACGATATCGGCTTTTTTAAGGAGTTCTGCATTTAATTTCTTTGCAATGTGTGCGCTCATATCAATATCTAAGCGTTGCATACACAATTGCGCTTTTTTATCAGCAGGATGACCAATCAGACCTGAAATGCCAGCAGATTCAATATGGACAGTAGATGATTGTTGTTTGAGTAGGTATTCAGCCATAGGACTACGGCAAATATTTCCAACACAGACAACTAAAATGTTTTTTATATCCATCTAGTTTATTGCCCTAAACGATCAACATTATATAAAGCATTTGAGAAAGGTATAACTTGATTGATGACACGTTGCCAACGAGTAAGCCCAGTAGAGTCAACATACACGATATCATTACTTCGTAATCTAAACTTATTAGATAAACCAAAATCACCCAAACTCATCAAGTTCATATGATAAAGTTCTGTACTGTGACTATCCGCATTTGTTCTTAAAACGTATATACGGCTAGCACTGGCAGATAGAGGATTTATGCCCAAACTTTCACCTAATGCATCACTTAAGGTCATACCTTGATCACGCATTGGTAACGCCTGATTTTTACCAGATTCTCCCATTACGTAAATTTTCTGATTTTCTTTGGTGCTTACATAAATCGTATCATTAGGTTGAACTAATAAATTATGTAAAGAGAACCCAGACTTTTCGAGCTCGAGCGTATTGAGGTCGTAGGTTATGCCCTTACGGATTAGTTGAATGTAAGTACTGTCTCCTTTATCACTCACTCCACCCGCCATGCCTAATGCTGCATAAATACTAATTGGTTGATCAGATAGAAAGAACTGCCCACTTTTAAGAACGCTTCCTTGTACCGAATAACGATTCCCCTGATATGAAAGAACCCTTACAATTACATCTGGATTTTTCAAATAATGAGATAATTGATTACGTAACTCACTATTAATTTGTTGTAAAGTTTTTCCAGCGACTTTGTATCGTCCAATTAATGGAAAGTGAATAAAACCACTTTGATCAATTGGATAACCATTTGCTTGCACGGATTGATCGTTGGTCACGCTATTTATAGGAGGGGTGATTTCTGGGTATGCCCATAGTTGAATCGATAGCACATCACCTGAACTCAAATGATACGAGGATTGCTTTTTTTGAAACAAAGATGTGTAATTTCGTTGATAATTGATTTGTGCAGGTTGTAGCGCAGTTATATTTTCACTTGTAATTTTTATAACATTAACTTGTGTCCCGAGATCAGTTGTATATACACCTTCGCTTGGAATATCATAAGTTTGCAGACCAGAAGTAACAGCGCAACTTGCAGCGCCAATACTAATAGCAAGAATAGAAAAAAGTTGATAATGCTTCACACTCGACCCTTGAATATTTATATCTAATTAATATCTGCTGTTATTAAACAACATGTCTTTAGACTTAGAATTTCGCTAATTCTAGCTGAAAATTTGTAAAAAAGCATCGCTGAATCTTGATGCTTTGTATGTTTAGTTTATCTGGGCTACATAAAACTAAGAGTAAGCAAGAAATAAAGTTTGTTAAAAACAATCATACAATTGAGATGCGAGTTAAAATAAAAATCTGCTATAGTACGCCCAATTTCGTACGTTACTATAAAGCACCATATAGTGTTTTGATATTTGCTTAATTGATTGTTTTTATAGGGGTTGTTTGTAATAATTCGACTAAAAATTGATAGATAACGTATACTATCTATGTTGATATTATTTAGTTTTATTAAACAATACTGTTGGGTTATTTATCTATACGTCAGATAAAATGAGATGGAAAAAGATGAATATGGCGAGAACGTATCTATATTCTACTTTTTACATCATTAATTTTTGTCTTCTTGAGGATAACACTGGTAGTAAAAATTATGATTTTAGTGTCATTCAGTACACTAGCATTTCATAATTTGAAAATTAAGCACTCTAGGGTTTAAATCAATTCAAGAAGTTATTAATAAAAGGGTGGGTTGGGTGAAAAAGGTTTTATTAGTGTTTGGTACACGACCAGAAGCGATAAAAATGGCACCTTTGGCTTTAAAATTACAACAGTTTAGCCAAGACTTTGAAACTAGAGTTTGTGTGACAGGTCAACATCGTCAAATGTTAGATCAGGTTTTAGAGCTATTTGATTTAAAACCAGATTTTGATCTGAATCTTATGAAACCAGGTCAAACTCTATCTGATATAACCTCAGGCGTTCTTAAGGGACTTGACCAAGTTTTTTCGGCTTGGTTGCCTGACTTAATTTTAGTGCATGGTGATACAGCGACAACTTTTGCAGCTTCATTAGCTGCTTATTATCATAAAATTAAAATTGGTCATGTTGAAGCGGGATTACGCACTGGAGATTTGTATTCTCCATGGCCCGAAGAGGCAAATCGCCAATTAACTGGAGTCCTAGCTGATTACCACTTTGCTCCGACACAGTCTTCCTATGAAAACCTAATTAAAGAAAATGTAGATCCTAACAAGATTATTGTGACAGGGAATACAGTGATTGATGCTTTGCTTCAGGTGAAGTTGAAAGTTGAACACGATCATGATCTTGCTTTGGGTTTTGAGGACGATTTTAAATTTCTTGACCTAAATAAGAAGCTTGTTTTAGTCACAGGGCATCGTCGTGAAAATTTTGGGCAAGGTTTTCTGAATATTTGCATGGCGTTGGCAAATCTTGCAAAAAAATATCCAGATATTCAAATTGTTTATCCAGTCCATTTAAATCCAAATGTACAGCAGCCTGTCAATGAATTATTGGCTGGTATCGAGAATATTTTTCTTATTGCACCACAAGACTATTTGCCTTTCGTATATTTAATGAATCGTAGTTATCTTATTTTAACGGATTCTGGTGGAATTCAAGAAGAAGCTCCTTCTTTAGGCAAGCCAGTTCTAGTGATGCGAGATACAACTGAGCGACCTGAAGCTGTTAGTGCGGGGACTGTCCGATTGGTCGGTACTGATGTAAATACAATTGAAGATGCAGTAAGTGAACTGTTAGAGGATATAACAGTGTATGCAACGATGGCAGAGGCTCATAATCCGTATGGTGATGGGACAGCTTGTCAGCAGATTATTAATTTTTTGAAAGAAAATTGATTTAAGAATTTCCGTTATTTTGATTTAAAAAGTATAGAGTATGAGCAATTCATTTAAGCATATATGTGTCATAGGGTTAGGTTATATTGGGCTACCAACGGCAGCAACATTTGCTGCACATGGTGTGAAAGTTACTGGTGTTGATGTCAATCAACATGCAGTAGATATGATTAATCAGGGGAAAGTACATATTGTTGAACCTGACTTGGATGCATTAGTTAGAGATGTTGTCGCCCAAGATAAATTGTCTGCTCAACTAACACCAATTGAAGCCGATGCATATATTGTGGCAGTTCCCACACCATTCAAAGATGATTATCAACCAGACTTAAAGTATATCGAAGCTGCGGCAAAAGCGTTGGCACCTTTTTTAAAACAAGGGAATTTGGTTATTTTAGAGTCAACCTCACCCGTCGAAGCAACGGAGCAAATGTCTGCTTGGTTAAGTGAAGCGCGTCCAGATCTAACGTTCCCTCAAACTATGGGCGAGCAAGCTGATATTTTGGTTGCTCACTGCCCTGAGCGAGTTTTACCTGGAAAAGTCTTGCAAGAGCTTATCAGCAATGACCGTATTATTGGAGGAATGACGCCTCGCTGTTCAAAAGCGGCAAGCACGTTATATCGTATTTTTGTTAAAGGTGCTTGCATTGAGACAAACGCCCGTACAGCAGAAATGTGTAAATTAACGGAGAACTCATTTAGAGACGTAAATATTGCTTTTGCAAACGAGCTTTCAATGATTTGTGATAAGTTAGATATTAATGTTTGGGAATTAGTCTCACTTGCGAATCGACATCCTCGAGTAAATATATTACAGCCAGGGCCAGGTGTTGGTGGCCACTGTATTGCTGTTGATCCATGGTTTATTGTCGCTAAAACGCCTGAGCAAGCACGTTTAATTCGAACAGCACGTGAAGTGAATGATGCAAAACCTGAGTGGGTGATTGATCAAGTTAAAATCAAAATTGCTGATTTTTTACAAGCCCATCCAGATAAAACAATCAGAGATGTAACAATTGCTTGCTATGGACTTGCATTTAAACCAGATATTGATGATTTGCGTGAAAGCCCAGCTTTGGAAATTACAAAAAGGTTAGCAGAACAAGGACTTAATGTTTTAGCGATTGAGCCTAATATTGAAAATCTTCCCCACAACATACCACAAAATATTCGCCTTATTTCTGTAGATGAAAGAGACAGTGCTGATATTCACTTGATTTTAGTCGATCATAAACAGTTCAAGGAACTGAACTATGATGCAAGATTGGTAATTGATACGAAAGGTTTACAATAAAAACTAAAAGAGAAGCCAATGATAACGCTATTAAAGAAAATGATCGCTACACTGCATTTCTATTCATCAAAAGCGTGGGTAAAGTTACTTATCTTTTGTTATGGTGCGATGTTTCAGAAAATTGGCAAGAATGTGATTTTTAATCCTGTAAATTCAATATTCACATATGCGAATATTCAACTGGGAAATCATATTTTTATCGGAGGCAAAGCATGGTTTTCAGGAGAAATAAATATAGGTAATTATGTGATGTTTGGTCCTGGCGTTACAATTTTGGGTGGTGATCATGAGTATAAAAACCTAGAAAAACCCATGTTCTTTGTTAAAGATAATGCGGGTAGGAGTTCCGCAGTTCATATCGAAGATGATGTTTGGGTCGGGGCAAATGTAACCATTCTAAAAGGGGTTCGAATTAAGCGGGGTGCTATCGTTGCAGCAGGAAGTTTAGTCAATAAAGATGTTGAAGCATTCGAAATTGTGGGGGGGGTTCCTGCAAAAGTTTTGACTCAAAGATTTAATGCAGAAGATAAACAAATATATCTTACGAATATAATGAATTGGGAACAACAGAATGAAAGATAAGTTATTGATGGTTGTGGGAGTTGGATCATCCAAACTTATGCAACTATTTTTTAGTTTCTATCTTTCATATCAGTTTGATCATGGTGTTCTCGCAACTTTTGTCTTAATTATTACGCTTGCTGCGGCTATGAGTTCAATTGCATCGTTGGGAAGCTCTCCTCAAATTGTTAGAGCGGGAGCATATATTGATCCTATAAATCATATTCAAAGTACTTTGGGAACAGCATGCCTAGTATTGTTGTTTTCATTAATAGTTCTAACAAGTTATATTTTGCTAGGTGACCATGTATTTTTGACATTAGGTTTTGATAAAATAGATTATCTAATCTGTACTGTCGCGGTGACTATTTCTTTTGTTTTATACTCTGTTATACAGTCTTATTTGTCTTATAAACAAAAGTATTTTGCATTAGGATTTTTTTCAATATTTATATATCTTTTTCCATTCATTTCATCTGTTGTTTTAAGTCTGATTATTGATAGTCCTAAAATAATAATTATTAATTATTGTTTGTCTTTTTTATTTAGTAGTTTGTTGATTTTTTTTGTAACACTAAAAGGTCATATTAATATTGTTTCAAGTCTCAGTACTGTATTTTCTGAGTATTCAATATTAAGAAAAGTAGTTGATTTTCTTAGAGTTGCAACATTTGGCTTTGTAACCATGCTTAGTCTGTATTTTGCTGTTAAGTATGTAAATTTGAATTTTAATAGTGAAAGTACAGCAATATATTCAGTTTCATTTCAGTTTTTCCAAATTGGTGCATTTTTACCTAGTGTTCTGGGTGCTGTTTTTATACCAAAATTGGTAAAAGACAATAATTTACAAGATCAAAAGAAGATGAAGCAAGTATATATGCTGATTGCTCTTGGGTGGTTGTTTGTTTGCTCGCTTGCTTTTTATCCTGTATTTAAATTGTATAATTTTAATTTTAATATTGAATTGATATTAACGTTTTTAATTATGCAAATATGTGTCTTCTTTTCATCAATACAAGCTTTTTATATACAAAATTGTGTAGTTGTAGGTAATTTCTTTTTATTAGCGATCATTTCTTCAGTTTGGGGTGGCTCACTATTAATATTTCAAAATTTATTACCAATGAATGTGCTTTGCTCATCACTTTCTTTGTTAATTGCTTATGTTGTTAGCAATACTTTATTCTTCTATGTAAGTAGAGAAAAATAATGGAAGTTACTATGCAAAAAATGACATCAGTTATTTATCTCGCCAATGCTAGTAGTCCACATGTTCGTCATTGGATTGAATTCTTAGATGAAATGAATATGCCGTATCATATATATAGCATTCATAAAAACACTTTTTTCTCTGATGATAAAGTGACAGTCAAATATAATTTTCTCACAAGGTTTGGAGGAGGGGGGGCGATTTTAGCCTACTTCTTTTTGGGATTGTGGTTAAGATTTTTTACGCGAAAATCTATATTGCATGCACATAATACTTCAGGTTATGGTTTAAGTGCTCTATTAAGTGGGAAGCCTTATATTGTAACGACCTACGGTACAGAAATATTTGGTGCTGATAAGCGTTCAAGTTTATATAGATTACTTATTAATAAAGTATTGAGTAAGGCAAAAAAAATAACAACAACTTCACAGCAAATGGAGCAAGTTTTAGTAAGTAAATTTCATATCAACTCTAAAAATATTTTAACATTTGGCATGGGGGTGTCTCAGCACTTTAGTTTTTCAAATGATAAGAGAGAGAAGGTTAGAGCTAAACTTGATATACCAAGCGATGCGCTTGTTTGGATATATAATCGAAGAATCATGCCTTTATATAATACGATTGAAGTTGTTCAAGCTTTTAAAAAATATTCTAAAGATCGACCAAATACGTATTTAATACTTATGGCTGGTGATCACCAGGCTTCTTATACTCAACTAGTTAAAAATGAATTAGAAAATAGTTCAAATATTTTTCTTGTTGAAGGCTTTTTAGATCCCAAAGATATGTCTGCCTATCTTTCAGCAAGTGACATCTCTATTTCTGTTCCAAATTCGGATCAATTATCTTCATCTATTTTAGAAGCTATAGCATGTGGCTGTTATCCTATTTTAGCAAATTTACCCGCATATGATGAAATCTTAGAGTACGTTACATGTTTATCGATTGATAGAAGTAATCTAGTTAGAGGCTTTGAACAGAGTGCTAATCAAGTTTTAGAGCAAAACTCTCAATTACGTTCTCAATTGCTTGAACAATATAAGGCTACTCCATGGAGTAGAGAAACAGTTATAGCCTTGTTAAATCAAGTTTATGCACAGTAAGGGTGATAATATGTACAAAGTTTCTGTAAGTTCTGGTAGGAACTTTGTTGTACTCATTTCAATGATTTTGGTTTTATTACCGCTTTCTTTACCTGTAGGTAATATCGGAGATAAGCCAATTGATTTAACTTACTCTGATCTTTTATTGGCTATTAGTTTTATCTATTTTTTATTTGTTGGTAAATTTCTAGCATCAAGAAATGAAAGGAAATTGTTATCAATCAGCTTCTTTGCATTTTCTTTTATTATTTTTTTAGGAGGAATTGGTTCGATTTTAAAAGAAGGTGATATATTACCATTTCTTTCAAGTATTCGTTTTGCTAAACATATTTTATTCGTTTTTTCTGCTTTTTTAATATATAAATTATATCGCCCATCACTTGATACATTGATTACTTATACCGGTTATGTAAGTCTGTGGATGGTTATTGTTTTATTTTTATCTGATGTTTTTTTTAATCCACAGTTTCCAAGCTCTCGTTGGGGTGGTGTGTTTTTAGGATTTGAAACATACGGTTTTCCAAATTCTATTGCCGTTTTTTATTCTTTCTATATCTGTTTTATTCTAATTCTGTTATTTGCCAAAAAAAGAATGCTAGTTATACCTATATTGTTGTTAATTGTAGGGATTATATTTTTTACCTTTTCTAGGTCTGGTTGGGTGACTGCATTAATTGTTTTGTTACCAGTGATGATTTATAGCTCATTAAAATCAAAGCGACTTATTTTTATAAATATTTGTTTACTGATTTTCTTGGTAATTTGTATTTCCTTTTTCTTCGACATGTTATTTCCAATTATCGAACCTTGGATGTATAAGGTTGATACGATTACAGGTAAAGATATTACTGTTTCTGGACGTGATTTGATTTGGAATGAAGCAATCAAGTTGATTTATGATCAGCCGATATTTGGGTACTTATTTTTTCCTTTTTCTAATTATGTAAGTGGCTATGACACCCCACATCAGCAGTATCTTGAAATATTATACAAGATGGGTCTAGTCGGTTTCTCATGTTATTTTCTGTATTTATTTTATCTTTACTTAGTTTTTGCAAAATCTGGATGGAATGGTAATTTACTTAGAAAAGTAGTTGTTATATCGGTGAGTTTGTTAACTCTAGGAATAATGATTACAAACTTTGGTCAACCTAACTTCAGTTTTTCATTACTTGGTAATGCTTATATATTTTTCTTATCTCTATATTATTTCGTGTTTTTGGGTGAGCTAAATTAGTATGAAACAAATCCTTCAAGATATGGCAAATGGTGGTACGACCGTTACTGATGCACCGGTTCCTCAATGCTCAAAAGGTCATTTATTGATTTCAACGACAGTATCGCTGATTTCTGCAGGTACAGAGCGAATGCTGGTTGGCTTTGGTAAAGCATCACTGATTGACAAAGCACGCCAACAACCAGAAAAAGTAAAAATGGTGCTTGAAAAAGTACAAACAGATGGTTTATTAACAACTTACGATGCAGTTAAGTCTAAGTTAGCGCAGCCTTTGGCACTTGGGTATTGTAATGTAGGTCTGGTGCATGAAGTTGGTGTTAATGTAGATGGTTTTCAGGTCGGTGATCGGGTGGTGTCAAACGGGCCACATGCTGATATGGTGAAGGTACCTAAAAACTTATGTGCAAAAATTCCAAATAATGTCAGTGATGAATCTGCTTCTTTTGCTGTCGTCGCGAGTATTGGCTTACAAGGTATTCGTCTTGCTCAACCGACTTTGGGTGAAAGCTTTGTTGTAACAGGTGCGGGTCTCATTGGTCTACTTACCATTCAGATGTTAAGAGCAAATGGCTGCCGTGTTCTAGCTATTGACTTTGATCAAAGTAAATTAGATTTGGCAAAACAATTTGGTGCAGAGATCTGTAATCCTGGTAAAGGTGAAGATCCTGTTGCTGTTGGTCTGGCATTCAGTCGTGGTACTGGTGTGGATGGGGTCATTATTACCGCTTCAACTAAGGTCAGTGATCCCGTTATTCAAGCAGCACGTATGAGCCGAAAACGTGGTCGTATTATTCTAGTTGGTGTAACGGGTTTAGAGTTAAACCGCGCTGATTTTTATGAAAAAGAATTAAGTTTCCAAGTTTCTTGTTCATATGGTCCAGGTCGCTACGATACTGAATATGAAGACAAAGGTACTGACTATCCACTTGGTTTTGTGCGTTGGACTGAACAACGTAACTTTGTTGCTGTTTTGGATATGATGGCTGCAGGCACCTTAAATGTAGAACCATTAATTACACAACGTTTTGAATTTGAAGATGCACCAAAAGCATATGATGCATTGACAGAAGACAAATCAGGTTTGGGTTTATTACTTAAATATAACTCTCCAGTCGAAACTCGGTTAGAAAAAAAAGTGGTATTACGCCCAATTTCTATTGAGCCAAAGAATGCTGTTGTTGGTTTTATTGGTGCTGGTAACTATGCATCACGTGTACTGATTCCTGCATTTAAAAAAGCTTCTTCCCAATTACATACCATCGTAACATCGGGTGGAATTAATGGTGTCATTCATGGAGAAAAAACAGGATTTGCTGAGGCGTCTACAGACATTGAAAGTTTGTTGAATAATAAGGATATCAATACAGTCGCGATTGCAACGCGCCATAATAGCCATGCTTACTTTGTTGAAAAAGTTTTATCGGCAGGGAAGAATGTTTTCGTTGAGAAGCCATTGGCATTGACTGTAGAAGAAATTGAAAAAATTGAGACTATCTATAATCAAAATATTCAGAAGAATCAATATGCACGTGTAATGGTGGGTTTTAACCGTCGTTTCTCACCACAAGTGCAAAAAATGAAAACTTTGCTGGATACTGTGAAAGAACCGAAAAGTTTTATTATGACTATGAATGCAGGGGCAATTCCTGCAGATCATTGGACTCAGGATAACTCAGTCGGTGGTGGACGTATTATTGGTGAAGCATGCCACTTTATCGACTTGATGCGCTTCCTTGCAGGTTCAAAAATTGTCTCTATTCAGGCTCGACGTATGGGCGAAACTGATGCGGTACAGATTTTAGAGGATAAGGCTTCAATTACACTTGGTTTTGAAGATGGGTCATTTGGCACCATTTTCTACTTGGCAAATGGCGCTTCAAGCTTCCCTAAAGAGCGTGTAGAAGTCTTTACAGCAGGTCGAGTATTACAATTAGATAATTTCAGAAAGCTAAAAGCATTTGGCTGGCCTGGGTTTAACAAGATGAATCTCTGGCGTCAAGATAAAGGTCAAGATGCTTGTGCTGCGGTCTTTGTCGATAGTATTCGAGATGGAAAAGAAGCACCAATTCCTGCCGATGAAATTTTTGAAGTTGCTAGAGTGACTATTCAGGTTGCTGCAATTTTAAGAGCACAAACATGAATTTAGTCATAAAAAGTCAAACAGCGCTTGCATTAGGGCTGTTTAATTTGTTCAGGGTGTTTAAATACCGTGTAGGCGTAAAAACAGGTTTAAATCCTGTACAAAAGCTATCTGCACAATTACCAACGGGTCATTTCTTTAGTCAGAGCGTTGCCAATCAACCAATGAATGTACCCGTAAACGCAACTTTAACAGCCTTTGGATACCTCAAGTATCCAGTGGCTGGACAGCTCCCCAATTGGTTTTATAGTCCTCTAACTCAGCATACGTTTCAGAATACAGAAAAAGCATGGTATCAAATCCCTGATTTTGATGCGAATGTGGGTGATATTAAAGGAGTATGGGAGGCTTCTCGTTTTGACTGGCTAATCGACCTTGCGCTACATGAGCGCCAAGTGAGAGATGGGCAAGCATTGCTTCAACTTGATTTATGGTTGAACGATTGGTGTCAGAAAAACCCTGCTTATTTGGGGCCGAATTGGAAATGTGGGCAGGAAGCATCCATCCGTGTCATGCATATCATTACTGCGCTGATCGGTTTAGAGCAGCAACATCCTCATGACAATGTCTGTTCATTTATCGAGGCGCATTTAAAGCGTATTGAACCGACAATTGATTATGCAATTGCTCAGGATAATAATCATGGGACATCTGAGGCAGCTGCATTATATATCGGTGGAGCTGTTCTAAATCTTTGGAAACCTAAGCCTCAATATCAACAATGGCAGGCATTGGGTGAAAAATGGTTGATGGACCGTGCAAACAAGCTCATTATGCAAGATGGTGGTTTTAGCCAATATTCGATTAATTACCATCGAGTGATGCTGGATTCTTATTGTTTAGCTGAAATCGTCCGCCAAAAATTAGTATTAAAGCCTTTTTCAGAGCAGTTATATTGTCAATTACAGAAAGCGACAGACTGGTTATATGTATTCACCCAAGCCGATGGGGATGTCCCTAATTTAGGCGCCAATGATGGTGCACGACTGATTCCTGTAAGCCACACTGATTATCGCGATTTTAGACCAACAGTTCAGTTGGCGAGTACCTTATTCCATCAACATAGTTATTATCCAGAATCAGGTTCATATGATGAGAGTTTAGCTTTCTTTCAAATACAAAAATTGAAGCAAGAAAACTTCGAACTGCCATCGCGAAATCAATTTTTTAATGAAAGCGGCTTGATTAGTTCTCAAAATAATAATTTCTTTATTGCACTCAAATTGCCGAAATTCAAATTTCGTCCAAGCCAATGTGATGCGTTGCATCTGGATGTTTGGTTTAAAGGACAAAATCTTCTATGTGATGGTGGAACTTATAGTTATAATTCCACAGTAGAAGACCTAAATTACTTTTCTGGCGTTGCAAGTCACAATACTGTTGAGTTTGACCAACACCAACAAATGCCACGTTTAAGTCGTTTTTTGTTTGGCGCATGGCTAATGCCAAAAGAATTAAAATATAGCGCTGATGAATTTGGTTGTGGTTATCAAGATCATTGGGGGTGTACACACCACCGTAAAATTTCATTAACAGATAAAGCAATCAAAGTGGCAGATAATATCTTTGGTTTTCAGCAACAGGCAGTCCTACGTTGGCGTTTACAGCCTGATCACTGGATATTAGAGAAAAATGTTATAAGCAACGGCCAAGTAGAGATTATTTTAGAGTCTGAACAGCCGATTACGCTTCGTTGGTGTGAAGGAGAGCAGTCTAGGTACTATTATCAAAAGAGCAAAGTGCCTGTTTTAGAAGTGATTGCTACACAAGCGACTACAATTTTTACTGTAATTAAAGATTTAACATGAAAATTCTATATTTCCATCAGCATTTTTCGACACCTAAAGGGTCAGCAGGAATCCGTTCCTATGCTATGGCTCAATCACTCATCCGTAATGGCCATCAGGTGACGATGGTGTGTGGATCTTTTGGTGCAGGTCAAACGGGTTTAACCCAGCCTTTTAGTAAAGGAATGCGCCGTGGCATGGTCGATGGTATCGATATCATTGAATTTGAATTGCCTTATTCAAATGCGCTCTCTTTTCTCAAGCGTATTTTAATTTTTTTAAGTTTTGCTTTTAAATCGATCAAAGTTGCATTCACTGAACAATACGATCTTGTATTTGCGACAACGACACCATTAACAGCCGGTATTCCAGGTATTTTTGCCAAGTGGTTTCGACGTAAACCATTTGTTTTCGAAGTCAGGGATCTATGGCCAGAACTGCCCAAAGCAATGGGGGTGATCAAAAACCCAATTGTTTTATGGATGATGTCTGTACTTGAATGGACTTCTTATCACTCAGCTGATCGTTTAGTGGGTTTGTCTCCAGGTATTGTAGACGGCATTATTAAAAGAGGGATTTCTCCTGAAAAAGTAGCTTCTATTCCAAATGGTTGTGATTTAGACATTTTTGCATCTGAACATCAGCCATGGCGACCTGAGGGAGTACAACCAACTGACCTCATGGCAATTTTTACTGGGACACATGGTTTGGCTAATGGTCTTAATGCTGTGTTAGATGCAGCAGTTGAATTAAAAAACCGTCAAAGAATAGATATTAAACTGGTTCTGGTCGGTGATGGCATGCAAAAAAAGATACTGCTAGAGCGAGCGAGTGAGCTAAAATTAAATAATATTATTTTTCATGGGCCTGTAAATAAAAATAAATTAGCTGGTTTAATGGCAAGTGCTGATATTGGTTTGCAGATTTTAGCTAATATTCCAGCATTTTATTATGGAACATCACCGAATAAATTTTTTGATTATATTGCTGCTGGTTTACCAGTTTTAAACAATTATCCGGGTTGGTTAGCTGAGCTAATTATAAAAGAACAATGTGGCTTTGCAGTTCCACCAGAAGATGCAAAAGCTTTTGCAGATGCATTGGAACAAGCTGCAGATAATCGTGAGCAACTTAAACAGATGGGTATAAATGGTCAGCGAGTTGCACAAGAACAATTTAATCGTTTTGATCTATCTCAAAAATTTTCTGATTGGGTAACAGGTGCTTAGATATGCTTAAACGTTTGCTTGATGTTGTGATCGCATCGATTGCATTAGTAATTTTGTCTCCTCTCTATATTTTTGTTGCCTACAAAGTGAAAAAGAATTTAGGGTCTCCTGTTCTTTTTCGTCAAGTAAGACCAGGCATACATGGTCAGCCTTTTGAGATGGTTAAATTTAGGACAATGAAAGATGCTGTAGATGGGCAGGGTAACTTATTACCAGATAGTGAACGTTTAACGACTTTTGGTAAAATGTTGCGCTCGACTAGTTTGGATGAAATGCCTGAGCTTTGGAATGTTATTAAAGGTGATATGAGTGTTGTTGGTCCTCGTCCACTATTGATGGAATATCTTCCTTTATACAATATTGAGCAAGCGAAACGACAGAATGTACGTCCCGGTATGACAGGACATGCACAGGTGAATGGTCGTAATGCGATTAGCTGGGAAGAAAAATTTAAGCTTGATACTTGGTATGTTGAGAATCAATCGATTTGGTTGGATTTCCAAATCATGTTAAAGACGGTTAAAAAAGTGCTTGCGAAAGATGATATTAATGAATCTGGCGAAGCGACCATGAGTAAATTTACAGGTACGGATAAGAAGGAACTAGATTAATGACAAACTTTATTGGTGTTTATGGTGCAAGTGGTTTTGGCAAAGAAGTTATGCCTTTGGTACGTCAACAATTTTCAACGTTAAAAAAAGAACAATTTGTTTTTATTGATGATGGTCAAGCGGGAACCACTTTAAATGATTATTCTGTTTTAAGTTACACTGATTTTATCGAAAATTCAGCTTCACATAAGGCAGTTACTATTGCTATTGCGAATAGTATTGTCCGTGAAAAACTAGCGATTCGTTTAGATCAAGATGGTGTGCAACATTTGGCCATTCAGGCAAGCAATACAACGATTTTGGATGAAGTCGAAGTTGGAGAGGGAAGCTTATTTTGTCCATTTACCTGTTTGACTTCAAATATTAAGATTGGGAAATTTTTCCATGCCAATATTTATAGTTATGTTGCACACGATTGTGTGATTGGCGACTACGTAACTTTTGCACCTGGTGTAAAATGCAATGGTAATATCCATATTGAAGATCACGCTTATATTGGCACTGGTGCGATTATCAAACAAGGTACACCAGATAAACCACTGATTATTGGAAAAGGTGCAGTGGTTGGTATGGGAGCTGTTGTTACAAAGAGTGTCCCTCCAGGAGTAACCGTGATTGGAAATCCTGCACGAATTTTAGAGAAGAAATAAATTTTAGTTAAATTAGATATTAGAGAATCCAATTATGTTAAATACAGCGTTTGAACCATGGCCAAGCTTTACACAGCAAGAAGCAGATGCAATTAGTAAAGTATTGCTTTCAAATAAAGTAAATTATTGGACTGGGCAAGAATGTCGTGAATTTGAGAAAGAATTTGCCACTTTTTCTGATACAAAATATGCTGTTGCTTTAACCAATGGGACGGTTGCACTTGATGTTGCGTTAAAAGCATTAGATATTGGTATCGGAGATGATGTGATTGTAACATCACGTACTTTCTTAGCTTCAGCAAGCTCAATTGTAACGGCTGGAGCAAACCCTATCTTTGCTGATGTTGAGTTGGATTCTCAAAATATTTCTAGAAATACAATCGAAGCAGTACTTACCCCAAATACGAAAGCAATTATTTGTGTACATTTGGCTGGTTGGATGTGTGATATGGATCCAATTATGCAATTGGCTGCTGAAAAAGGATTGTATGTGATTGAAGACTGTGCACAAGCACATGGAGCAAAATACAAAGGAAAATCAGCTGGTTCAATTGGACATATCGCAGCTTGGTCATTCTGCCAAGATAAGATTATGACCACTGGTGGTGAAGGTGGGATGGTCACCACAAATGATGAGAATTTGTGGAAAAAAATGTGGTCATATAAAGATCACGGTAAAAGTTTTGATAGTGTTTATAATAAACAACATCCGGCAGGCTTTCGTTGGTTACATGACTCGTTTGGTACGAATTGGCGGATGATGGAGATGCAAGCTGTCATTGGTCGTATTCAATTAACGCGAATGACTGATTGGATAGAAAAAAGAACTAAAAATGCAGAAAAAATCTTGAAAGCATTTGAAGATTCACCTTATTTCACCATTCACCGTACGACAGATGATTATGTTCATGCACATTATAAATGTTATGTGCAGGTTAAATTAGATGCTTTACCTTCAGATTGGTCACGTGATCGTATTATGCAAGAAATCAATCTTGAAGAAATACCATGTTATAGTGGCTCTTGTTCTGAAGTTTATTTAGAGCATGCATTTGATAATACAGCTTGGCGTCCGAAACAGAGACTAAAAAATGCCCAAAAATTGGGTGAGACAAGTCTTATGTTCTTGGTACATCCAACGTTAAGTTCAGAAAGTATTACAAAAACGATTAATGCTATTCAAAAAGTGAAAGAGGCAATAAGTCACTCTGTAAATTAAATTCAAAAGCAAGAGATTGATATATTTCATCTCTTGCTATTATTTAAAGGTCATTTCTAGCTGCATGAGAAATGAGTATAAACATCAAAGTGGAATGATTAGAAGATCATTGTGAAAAAGATTATTCATCAATTTGCCTCAGCGCCTAGACTATTTAAACAATTTTTCCTTGTTTTTTTGGATGCTTTAGTTTTTCCTATTATTTTGTGGCTATGTTATGTCATTCGCTTGTTCGATTTGGGCGCACAAGTGATACCAGGAATCAATCATGGTATTCCATTAGTAAGCCTTATTGCGATCCTTAGCCTAGGATTGACGGGGGTTTATCACTTTATTGTTAGAACATTTAATGAAGTTTTCATTGTTAAGTTAGCGCTGGCCGTTTTTCTGACCATGATTGCTTTATATGTTCTGAATGTAAGTACACAAGCATATATTCCAATGTCTATCCCATTTATGTTTGGGTTTATGATGTTTGCTTGGGTCTGGGTCAGCCGAGCAAGCATCCGCTTTTTGATTAAAGCTTCATATTATTCAGAAATTGGTCGAAAGAGAATTGCTGTTTATGGTGCTGGTGATGCTGGGCAGCAAATTGTAGAGGTATTGAATCGTTCTGATGATCATGTTCCCATTTTCTTTATTGATGATCTTAATTCATTACAAGGACAAAGGATTGGTGGTTTTCGAGTTTATTCTGTAGATAAAGCACTGCAACGCTTTAAAAAAGATCGAGTTGATGAAATTTTGTTAGCTCTTCCTTCAGTAGGACGCGTTCGAAAAACTGAGATTATTCAGCAGTTTGAATCTGCTCATTTAAAGATTACGGAATTACCTGGCTTAACTCAGTTGGTTGATGGTGAAATACAGATTTCAGATATTCGTGATGTTGATATTGTGGATTTGTTAGGACGTGATCCTGTGCCACCTGTTTTACATTTATTGTCTAAAAATATAAAAGATAAAATTGTGATGGTGACTGGAGCAGGAGGTTCTATTGGCTCCGAATTATGTCGACAAATCATAAAAAATCAGCCAAAAATGTTGGTATTGTATGAATTAACAGAGTTTGCGCTCTATGATATTGATAAGGAATTAAGAAAAACTACAAGCTGTGAAATTTTGCCTATTTTAGGAACGGTACAAGATCAGCAAAAGCTTGAGCGTATTATTGAGCAATACCATATACAAACTGTGTATCATGCCGCTGCTTATAAGCATGTGCCTTTGGTTGAATGCAATCCGATTGCAGGATTAAAAAATAATGCAATTGGAACTGCGAATAGTCTTAATGCGGCAGTTAAGAAAGGTGTTGAAACATTTGTTTTGATTTCTACAGATAAAGCGGTTAGACCAACTAATGTCATGGGTGCTTCAAAGCGTATGGCTGAACTGTATTGCCAAGCTGTTGCTGAAACAAAACCAAATACTCAAATTAGTATCGTACGTTTTGGTAATGTATTGGGTTCTTCTGGTTCAGTCGTTCCATTATTCAAACAGCAAATTGCACTTGGTGGTCCAATTACCGTTACACATCCTGAGGTGACCCGTTATTTTATGACAATTCCGGAGGCATCTCAGTTGGTGATTCAAGCTGGGGCATTGGGCTCTGGTGGTGATGTTTTCTTATTGGATATGGGTGAACCGGTACGTATTCAAGATTTAGCTCGCCAGATGATTAAGTTAAGTGGCTTAAAGGTACGAGAATCAGGATCATCAGAAGGTGATATTGAGATTGCCTACAGTGGTTTACGCCCAGGCGAAAAACTTTATGAAGAACTACTGATTGATCAAGATAATACGGAATATACTGAACATACACGTATTTTACGATCTTTTGAGAAACATTACCCACTACAAGAAGTGCAAGTCGTATTCAGTAAAATTAATCAAATGACAGCAGTTGACCATGATGTGGACTGGGCCTTAACTCAGTTAGAGCATTATGTCGATGGTTATAAACGTAGTGCAGAAGTTAGAGTCAACTAAGTTGAGAGTAACATGATTAAAAAGGCAATTTTACCTGTTGCAGGTTTAGGAACACGTTTTCTACCTGCAAGTAAATCTATTCCTAAAGAAATGGTCATTGTTGTGGATCGCCCTGCAATTGAATATGTGGTACGTGAAGCAGTTGCGGCGGGTATTGAACAAATTATTTTAGTAACACATTCCTCTAAAGCATCAATTGAAAATTATTTTGATCGTAATTTCGAACTTGAAACCACTTTAGAACAAAAGAAGAAATTTGATTTACTCAAAGAAATTACAGAGATATTGCCTAAGCATATTAGTGTTGTAAGTGTACGCCAACCACAACCGTTAGGATTGGGTCACGCCGTACTTTGTGCGAAAGATATTGTGGGGGATGAAGCGTTTGCGGTGTTATTACCTGATGTATTAGTCAAAGATAGTGCATCTCAAAATGATTTAGCTCTCATGATCCAACGTTTCGAGCAATCTCAAGCTGCTCAGATTATGGTAGAGGCTGTTCCTGATCATTTGGTTGATCAATATGGTATTGTAGATGTTGCTGTTTCTCCGAATGAAGGGGAAAGTGCTATCATGCAGGGAATTGTTGAGAAACCTGCAATAGGTACTGCGCCATCCAATTTATCTGTGGTAGGACGTTATATTTTACCTGCTCAGATTATGACGTTATTAGAAAATACCCCGCGTGGTGCTGGCAATGAAATTCAACTGACGGATGCGATTGCAACATTGCAGCAATCACAAAATGTTGAAGCCTATCGGATGAAAGGGCAAACTTTTGATTGTGGTAGTAAGCTTGGCTATCTAAAAGCAGTCTTACACTATGGTATTGAACATCCAAAATTGGGTGAAGATTTTAAGGGTCTGATTCAAGGATTGGCCCTATAATTTAGGGTAAATGGTTATGAAAGTTGCAATATTCGGCAATACTTTATATGCAGGCGTGATGTCTGCATTGTTGTCTGAATCAGGACATTTTGTTTTTTGGTGTTCGAATATTGCAGATGATAGTGGATCACATCATTCTTTCCACGATGAAAACGTGAGTCATTTATTAAGTAAACAACTGAAAAGTGGTTTTCTTAATTATTGTGACAGTCAAAGTGTTCCACTAGATACAGATGCTTATTTCTTTAGTTTTAATCAAACACAAGAATCACAAGTTTTTCAGCTCTTACTTGATTTAAAACAACAACCAATTATTCATCCGAAATTGATGATCAATGCCTCTACTTTTGGTTTACACGGCACCGAAAAATTACAGCAGATTTTATCTGAAGATGATTGGGTCTATTTACCAGATACCATTCAGGAAGGGAATGCGTTACACAGCCTCACCCAAGCGAAACAGTTGATTGTTGGATGTACACATCGTGAAGCACAGATCAAACTAAAAGAACTGTTAAGACCTTTCTTTCCGCTCGAACAACAATACTTGTTTATGCCTATTTTGGATGCTGAATTTACCAAACTCAGTATTTCAGGCATGTTGGCAACACGAATTAGTTATATTAATGATCTGGCGGTTGTTGCTGAAAAGTTAGGCATTGATATCGCTTCAGTCCGTCAGGGGATGGCTGCGGATAGTCGCATAGGGACCGCTTATTTATCACCTGGTGCAGGTTTTGGTGGGGAAAATTTCTCGCACGATATCCTAACCTTGTCTAATACTGTTGCGAATACGGGTGTTAAAAGCCAATTATTGGCTCAAGTTTGGGACATTAATGAGCAACAGAAAGAAATTCTATTCCGTAAGTTATGGAATTATTATCATGGTGATTTACAAGGCAAGACGATTGCCATTTGGGGGGCTTCTTTTAAAGAAAATACCTCTAGTATTCAACAATCACCGATTCATCAAATGTTAGCGGCATTGTGGGCACAAGGAGTGATTGTACGATTACATGACCCTCAAGCTTTAGATGAAATCAAGATGATGTACGGGCAGCGAGCGGATCTTATTCTGTGTGATGATCAATATGAAGCGGTGCAAAATGTACACGGTTTGTGTGTTTTAACGGCTTGGAAGCAATATTGGAGTCCAGCCTTTAAGCAACTCACGCAAAGCATGACACATCCGTTGATTTTAGATGGGCGTAATATCTATGACCCTCATTTTGTTAAGGCTCAAGGTTTTGCTTATATGGGCGTGGGGCGTTAAGCATGCTAGATCATCTTCAATTATCACCAATGAAAGCTCAAAATGCTAAATCGAAAAACTTAGCCTTATTACAGAAAAAATTCAAAGAGATCCATCTTAATCAATTGTTTGCAGAAGATTCGGCACGGTTTCAGCATTTTTCAGTTGAATATGATCAAATTGTTTTAGATTTTAGTAAGCAACGAATTGATCAGAATATATTGAATGAATTGGTTGAGTTTGCTCAAAATCAAAATCTTACTGAATGGATCAAAAGATTATTTTCTTTAGAGCAAATTAATTATACGGAACAACGGGCAGCAATGCATTGGGCACTGCGTTTGCCTGATTCTGAACAGTATTTTTCTGAGATCAATCGGGATGTTCACGAACAGCTAGAACGTATGTATGCTCTAGTTGCGAAAATCCATGCTGGGCAGTATCGTGGCGCGACAGGTGAAGTGATTCAGGATGTGGTTAACATCGGTGTGGGTGGCTCTGATTTAGGGCCATTGATGGTGACACATGCACTTTCTGATTTTAAAGTGGCAACAGCGAAACCTTTAGGTATTCATTTTGTTTCCACGATGGATGGTAGTCAACTCTCGGATTTATTGCATCAACTTCGCCCTGAAACAACCCTGTTTATTATCTCATCGAAGTCTTTTGGCACGATTGATACACTTTCTAATGCACAAACTGTACGCCAATGGTTAGAAAAAACCTTGGGTACGGATACGCGAGTATTGAAAAACCATTTTATTGGGATTTCGACCAAACCTGAGAAAATGACAGAATGGGGAATCGCATCGGATAAACAGCTTCTGTTGTGGGATTGGGTGGGTGGTCGTTATTCACTTTGGTCATGTATTGGTTTACCGATCGCACTCACCATTGGCGTAGAGGGCTTTAAGCAATTATTAGCAGGTGCTTATGCGATCGATCAGCATTTTCAAACAGCATCGTTTGCTCAGAATATCCCGATTTTGATGGGGGTGTTAGGTGCTTGGAATAATAATTTTCTTGATATCCAGACCCATGCTGTACTCCCGTATGATGGGCGATTGAAATATTTTGCTTCATACTTGCAACAACTCGAAATGGAGTCAAACGGGAAGTCTATTCAGCGAAATGGTGAAAAAGTTGATTCTGCGACATGCCCAATTGTTTGGGGCGAGGTGGGACCCAATGCCCAACATGCATTTTATCAATTGCTACATCAAGGAACGCATGCAGTAAGTTGTGATTTTATTGCACCAGTACAACGCTATAACTCAAATCAATTTACGTATGCTGAGAATGCGGATGCCTTAGTTGAACAACATCATTTAGCACTCTCAAATTGTTTAGCCCAGTCTCGTTTATTGGCATTTGGAAATCAGGCGCTCTCAGTAGATGAGTTAGGGGACTTACCTGCTTATAAGCAATATCAAGGCAATCAACCAAGCTCAACAATCTTGTTGAAAGAACTCAATCCTTATAATTTGGGGATGTTGATTGCAACTTATGAGCATAAGGTTTTTGTGCAATCTGTTTTATGGAATATTAACCCCTTTGATCAATGGGGGGTGGAAAAAGGTAAAGAGATTGCCAATCAACTATTACCGATTTTAAATCGTGAACAAGATGACCTGTCTGGTTTCGATGCATCAACGAAAGGGTTACTTAAAATCTTATTAGGTAAGACTGATGGCTAGTGTTTTAGTCACAGGTGGTGCAGGTTATTTAGGTTCACATACATGTGTTGAATTATTAAGTGCTGGGCACGATGTTGTCGTTTTTGATAATTTATCAAATAGTTGTGAAGAAGCCTTAAATCGTGTGCAAGAGTTAACGCATAAATCTTTAACCTTTGTACAAGGTGATATTCGTTATCAAGATGAAATTGATCAAGTATTTAGTGACCATCATATTGATGTGGTGATTCATTTTGCAGGTCTAAAGGCGATAAATGAGAGCTTAGAAACACCATTGACTTATTTTGATCATAATGTTGTAGGAGGAACTCAGCTATTGAAGTCAATGGAAAAGGCGAAAGTCTTTACGTTGATTTTTAGCTCTTCAGCAACGATTTATGAAGCAATAGGTGATATCCCACTACATGAAGATGTGCCAGTATTGTCAAAGAATAACTATAGCTATACCAAACTGATTACTGAACAAATGTTGCAGCAAATTGCCAAGGCAGACTCACGTTGGTCAATTGCTTTACTCCGTTATTTCAATCCAGTGGGTGCACATAAAAGTGGACGTATTGGTGAAGACCCGCAGGGAGTTCCCAATAATTTGATGCCGTATATCACTCAGGTCGCGGTAGGTCGCCGTAAAAAATTATCTATTTATGGACATGACTATGACACCATTGATGGTACAGGTGTTCGTGATTATATTCATGTTGTTGATTTGGCGAATGCTCATCTTTGTGCGTTAAATAATCGTCTTGGGGCAAAAGGTTGTCGAGCATGGAATATTGGTACAGGTCGTGGCTCATCGGTATTGCAGGTCAAAAACAGCTTTGAAGAGGTCACAGGAATCCCTATTGCATTTGAACTTTCCTCACGCCGTGCAGGTGATGTTGCAACTTCATGTGCAGATAATTCTCGCGCAGTAACGGAATTGGGTTGGCAACCACAATATACTTTAGAAGATATGTTGGCAGATAGTTGGAATTGGCAAAAACAAAATCCGAATGGTTATAACTAAGAGATTAAAAAAGGAGCTAAATGCTCCTTTTAAAATTTGATCAATCTATTTTTGAATCAAAGCAGTCAACTCATCGACATAGCTTTGCATTGGTTGCGGATTTTGCTCTGCACGACTTTCAATATTTAAACGAAGCAAAGGCTCAGTATTAGATGCCCGAACATTTAAACGCCATACACCAAAATCAAGACTCACGCCATCAGTACGGTCTACTTGTGGATTTTGGTCAGCATAAAAGTCAAAGATTTTTTGAACCGTTGCTTGCGTATCTGCCACTTTAAAATTGATTTCACCGCTACAAGGGAATTTGGCAATCATATTTTCAACCAGTGTCGAAAGAGATTGACCTGTTTCAGAGAGTAGGGCAATGGTAAGTAACCAAGGAATCATACCGCTATCACAATAAGCAAAATCACGGAAATAGTGGTGTGCGCTCATTTCACCACCGTAAACAGCATTGTGTTCACGCATCACATCTTTAATAAAGGCATGTCCACATTTTGACTGGATTGCAGTTCCTTGATATTGATTGACAATATCTAAGGTATTCCAGATTAAACGTGGGTCATGTACGATTTTTTCACCTGATTGCTTGATCAGGAAAGCTTGTGCCAATAAACCGACAATGTAATATCCTTCAATGAATTCGCCTTTCTCATCAAATAGGAAACAACGATCAAAGTCACCATCCCAAGCAATGCCCATATCTGCATGATGTTGAAGAACGGCATCGCGTGTGCTATCTCGGTTCTCAATCAAGAGTGGGTTCGGAATACCATTTGGAAAATTGCCATCGGCTTCGTGATGGATTTTGATAAATTCAACAGGAATACTGAGTTCTTGAAATTTTTGCTCAATTGCATCAATCACATGACCTGCTGCACCATTGCCTGAATTGACCACAAGTTTCAGTGGCTTAATTTTGAGTGGGTCAATATAAGTGAGAAGATGTTCGATGAATTCAGGCAAAATATTATAGTTTTCAGTTGAACCCTTTTGTTCTACTTCTACAAAATCACCAGACTCAGCCAATGCTTGAATGTCTTTTAAGCCTGTATCAGCACTGATTGGGCGCGCATTTTCACGTACCAATTTCATACCATTGTAGTCCATAGGGTTATGGCTTGCCGTGACTTCGATCCCACCTTGCACATCGAGATGGAAAGCACCGAAATAAACTTCTTCTGTGCCTGTCATACCCAAATCAAGCACATTGACACCCGCATCATTTAAACCACGAATGGTGGCGTGTTTTAAGCCTTCACTGCTGAGGCGGATATCACAACCAATCACGACTTTTTTAGGTTGGTAGATTTGTCCGTATGCACGACCGATTTTATAGGCGATTTCTTCGTTGAGTTCAGTGCCTAGTTTTCCGCGAATATCGTAGGCTTTAAAGCAAGTCAGTTGAGTCATGTTCAAAAGTGCTGTTTGTTGTTTATTCATGTGTTGCAGTATACAAAGACTCGCTAGGCTTGAACATTCATAGATACAGATTTAATCATTTAGCAATTTTTCTTGGTTTTAGCTAGATGACCAATCTTAAATTTAAAAGACTCTCATCATGTAAAAACAAAAAGGGTTGTTCCACGTGAAACAACCCTTTTTGATCCATAAAGTCTCCCTTTTAAAAGGGAGATTTAGAGGGATTTTAAGCTGATTTCGCTAAAACTTCTGCGACCGCTTTTGCCACTTTATAAATATTATTCATATTTAGACCCGCAACACAGATACGACCACTGCGCACCAAATAGATTGCATATTCTTCACGTAAGGTATCGACTTGCTCACCTGTTAACCCTGTATAGCTGAACATACCTTTTTGATTGACAAGATAGCTGAAATCACGGTCTGGTAATGCTTTTGTCAATTCATCTTTTAAGATGCTACGCATTTTGATAATACGCTCACGCATCTCTTGCACTTCAACTTGCCATTGTTGGTTAAGATCAGTGTCATTTAACACTTGATCGACTAACCATGCACCTGTTGTTGGTGGGCTTGAATAGTTACGACGTACTGTTGCTTTGAGCTGACCAAATGTACATTGTGCTGCTTCAGCATCATCACAAACAAAAGTTAGACCACCGACACGCTCACCATAAAGTGAGAAGATCTTAGAGAATGAATTGCTCACGATGAAGTTAAGACCTGCTTGGTCTAAAGCGCGAATTGCATAGGCATCTTGTTCCATACCGTCGCCAAAGCCTTGATAAGCAATGTCGAGGAATGGGATGAGATTACGCTCTTTTAATACGGCAATCACTTGATCCCATTGTGCTGGATTTAAGTCAGCACCTGTCGGGTTGTGGCAGCAAGGGTGTAATAACACAATGCTGTGTTCTGCCAACGTATTTAGTGTCGACAACATGCCATCAAAATCAACGCCACGTGTTTCAGCATCAAAGTATGGATAGAAATTGCTCTTGATGCCTGCGCCATTGAAGATCGCAACGTGGTTATCCCAAGTCGGTTGGCTGACCCAAACTTCTGAATTTGGGAAATAGGTTTTTAAGAAATCCGCACCAACTTTTAATGCACCTGAACCACCCAGTGTTTGAATGGTTGCAACACGACCTTGTTGGATTGCTGGACTATTCGCACCAAACAAAAGTGCTTGAATCGCTTCACGGTAAGGTTTGAAACCTTCCATTGGGAGATAAAGTTTGGTTTTATCATTCTTAGGCGCAATACGTTTCTGCGCTTCGATAATGGTATCAAGCTGAGGAACGATACTGTCTTCGTTATAGTACAAACCAATACTCAAATTAACCTTTTCAGCGCGTGGATCAGTGTTGAACTGTTCCATAAGTGAAAGAATTGGATCGCCTGCATAAGGTGGGATATGTTGAAACATTAACAATGTCCTTTTATTCAACAAGGTGCATGGATGTGTTTTGGAATGCCCAATAATGTACCAATAAAGCGAGTATGAAGCACCCTATTCTTTGCATTATTGTCGTAGTATTTAATTACAAAATTGATTCTAAAAGTGCCGATTATAAGGATTGTCTACAATCAAGCTGTTATACCATCGTCTTAGGATAAGAAGAATAAAGGGGTAATCACATAGAAGGCTGAATCGATATAAGGCTTAGAGTGTATTTTAACTATCTGTTTTATATTATTTTAATTTAAATTGTGATTTTATTTCTAAGCAATATCTTGAATCTATTCATCCAAGCTAATTGGCTGGGGAGTCTAATTTATTGTCGACAATCCTATTGCAATTTTTGTCTTATATCGTTATAAAATCATCAAAACTGTAGAGATTGTCGACAATATGCAAGATACCCTTGTTCCTCAAGCCATCAGCACAAGTCAGAGTATCACCCTGACGGAACATGTATTTAAGCAAATTCAGTCAGCAATCGTTTTAGGACAGATTCCTGCGGGCAGTAAAATTTCTGAACCTGAACTGGCACGGATTTACGGCATTAGTCGTGGTCCTTTACGTGAAGCGATCCATCGTCTGGAAGGGCAGAAGTTGGTTGAACGTACTGCGCATGTGGGCGCACGTGTCGTTTCCTTATCATTACAACAGTTTCAAGAGCTTTATCAGATTCGAGCCTCTCTCGAAGGTTTAGCCTGTAAACTTGCTGCTCAGCATATTGATAAAAAACAGATTTTGGCATTGCGTGATGTATTGCGGATGCATGCTGAAGATGAAAATTTTAAAGCGGGGAAAGGCTATTACCTGCAAGAAGGGCAAGACGATTTCCATTACTGCATTATTAAAAGCAGTGGCAATAAAACCTTAGAAAAAATGTTATGTGATGAGCTGTATCACCTCATCCGTATGTATCGAATCCAATTTTCAAATACCCCTGATCGTCCAAGCAAAGCTTTGGATGAACATATCCGCATTTTAGATGCGATCGCAGAAGGTGACGGCCAACTTGCCGAAATGCTGATGCACCGTCACATCAATGCATCCTACAAAATTGTTGAGCAAACATTGCTGCAAACCCAAGGAGAACATCAACATGGCTAAATCTGCTGGTCAGTTATTCCGCGACGCGGTCGCAAATGAAAAACCATTACAAGTGGTGGGTGCAATTAACGCCAATCATGCGTTATTGGCAAAACGTGCAGGCTATAAAGCCATTTATTTGTCAGGTGGTGGGGTTGCGGCAGGTTCGTTAGGTTTACCTGATTTGGGGATTAGTAACCTTGATGATGTATTAACGGATGTACGCCGTATTACCGATGTCTGTGACCTACCATTGTTGGTTGATGTGGATACAGGTTTTGGTGCATCTGCTTTCAATATTGCACGTACCACTAAATCAATGATTAAGTTCGGTGCAGCAGCGATGCATATCGAAGATCAAGTGGGCGCAAAACGTTGTGGTCACCGTCCGAATAAAGCGATCGTGACACAACAAGAAATGGTGGATCGTATCAAGGCAGCGGTTGATGCGCGTACTGATGAAAACTTTGTGATTATGGCGCGTACCGATGCACTTGCAGTTGAAGGTTTGCAAGCAGCAATTGACCGTGCAGGGGCATACATTGAAGCAGGTGCGGATATGTTATTTCCTGAAGCAATCACTGAATTGGCAATGTACAAGCAATTTGCTGATCTGACCAAAGTTCCAGTATTAGCGAATATCACCGAATTTGGTTCTACACCATTGTTTACCACTGAAGAATTGGCTTCTGCGGATGTGAGCATTGCACTGTATCCACTTTCAGCATTCCGTGCGATGAACAAAGCAGCGGAAAATGTGTATGAGACGCTGCGTAAAGAAGGCACACAGAAGAACGTTGTTGACACCATGCAAACCCGTCAAGAATTATATGAACGTATTAATTACCATGCGTTTGAACAGTATCTTGATGGCACTTTTGCGAAGAATAAGTAATTTCCCCGTTCTTCACCTCTCCCTAGCCCTCTCCTCAGAGGAGAGGGGACAACACGAATCATAATTGATTGAATTTGTGTAATTCCTCCCCTTTTAGGGGAGGCTAGGAGGGGTCTTAAAAGTAAATAAATAAACACCATAAAAAGGACAATCTTATGAGCAGTAATGAAACACCAGTCGGCTTCAAGCCAAAAAAATCAGTTGCGTTAAGTGGTCAAGTTGCAGGCAACACTGCACTGTGTACCGTAGGTCGTAGTGGTAATGACTTACACTACCGTGGTTATGACATTCTTGACCTTGCAGTCGGTAGCCAATTTGAAGAAGTTGCACACTTGCTTGTACATGGCAAATTGCCAAACAAAGCTGAACTTAAAGCCTATAAAGCAAAACTTAAAGCACTTCGTGGTTTACCAGCAGCATTAAAAACAGCACTTGAACAATTACCACCGTCTGCCCACCCAATGGATGTGATGCGTACAGGTGTGTCAGTTTTAGGTTGTTTAACGCCTGAACATGAAGACCACAATGAAGCGGGTGCTAAAGACATCGCTGATAAATTGATGGCAAGCTTAGGTTCAATGTTGTTGTATTGGTATCACTTCAGCAACAACGGTCGTCGTATCGAAGTTGAAACCAATGATGACTCGATTGCTGCACATTTCTTGCATCTCCTTCATGGCGAAGCGCCATCTGAAGAATGGATCCAAGCCATGCATACGTCATTGATTCTGTATGCAGAGCATGAGTTCAATGCATCGACCTTTACCTCTCGTGTAGTGGCAGGTACAGGTTCAGACATGTATTCAGCAATTACTGGCGGTATCGGTGCGCTGCGTGGGCCTAAACATGGTGGTGCGAACGAAGTTGCATTTGTGATTCAACAACGTTATGACAACGCTGACGAAGCAGAAGCAGACATCCGTAGCCGTGTAGAAAAGAAAGAAGTAATCATCGGCTTTGGTCACCCTGTTTACACCATCTCTGATCCACGTAACGAAGTGATCAAGAAAGTGGCGCGTGAACTTGGTGAAGCGCAAGAGAACAACAAAATGTACCTCATCGCTGAGCGCTTAGAAGCGGTGATGAAAGAAGTGAAGAACATGTTCCCGAACCTCGATTGGTTCAGTGCGGTGAGCTATCACTTGATGGGTGTGCCAACGGCAATGTTCACGCCATTATTCGTAATTGCACGTACCGCAGGTTGGTCAGCACACGTGATCGAACAACGTCAAGATGGCAAAATTATTCGTCCAAGCGCGAACTATACAGGCCCTGAAAACCTCGAATTCAAACCATTGGCGGAGCGTGGTTAATGTCAAATCAATACCGTAAACCGCTGGCAGGTACCCAGCTCGAATACTATGACGTGCGTCAAGCCGTTGAAGACATTCAGCCAGGCGCATATGAAACTTTGCCATACACGTCTAAAGTGTTGGCAGAACAGCTTGTACGTAAAGCTGATGCAGAAAACTTAACTGCCTATTTAACACAATTGATCGAACGCCGTCAGGACTTGGATTTCCCTTGGTATCCTGCGCGTGTTGTGTGTCATGACATCTTAGGTCAAACAGCACTCGTTGACCTTGCGGGCTTGCGTGATGCGATTGCTGAAAAAGGTGGTGATCCATCAAAAGTCAATCCAGTGGTTCCAACTCAGTTGATCGTCGATCACTCGTTGGCAGTGGAATTTGGTGGTTTTGATCCTGACGCGTTTGAGAAAAACCGTGCGATTGAAGATCGTCGTAACGAAGACCGTTTCCACTTTATTGAGTGGACCAAAACCGCTTTTAAAAATGTCGATGTGATCCCTGCGGGCAACGGCATCATGCATCAAATCAACTTGGAGAAAATGTCTCCAGTGATTCAAAATCGTGATGGCTTGGCTTTCCCTGATACCTGCGTGGGTACAGATTCACACACACCACATACCGATGCGCTTGGTGTAATTTCAATTGGCGTCGGTGGTTTAGAAGCTGAAAATGTCATGTTGGGTCGTGCATCGTGGATGCGCCTACCTGACATCATTGGTGTTGAGTTCGTCGGTCAGCGTCAAGCAGGTATTACCGCAACGGATATCGTATTAGCATTAACTGAGTTCTTGCGTAAAGAACGCGTGGTCGGTGCATATCTAGAGTTCTTCGGTGAAGGCGCTGACAGCATGTCTGTGGGCGACCGTGCCACCATCTCAAATATGACCCCAGAATATGGCGCAACAGCTGCGATGTTCTATATCGACCAGAACACCATCGACTATTTACGTCTGACAGGTCGTGAAGATGCACAAGTGGCGTTGGTTGAGCAATACGCAAAAGAAATCGGTCTTTGGGCATCGGATATGACCAAAGCGCAGTATCCACGTGTACTTCGTTTCGATCTTTCAACCGTGACTCGTAATATTGCAGGGCCATCAAACCCACATGCACGTGTATCTACTGCTGACTTGAAAGCCAAAGGTATTGCAGGGAATTTGGATGTTGCGAAAGCACAAGAAGCAGAAGGTTTAATTCCTGATGGTGCTGTGATTATTGCTGCGATCACTTCTTGTACCAATACCTCAAACCCACGTAATACCGTGGCGGCTGGTCTATTGGCACGTAAAGCCAATGAACTGGGTTTAGTGCGTAAGCCTTGGGTGAAATCATCATTTGCACCAGGTTCTAAAGCGGCTGCGCTGTATCTTGAAGAAGCTGGCGTACTGAAAGACCTAGAGAAACTTGGCTTTGGTATTGTCGCGTATGCATGTACCACGTGTAACGGTATGTCAGGCGCGCTTGATCCAGTGATTCAACAAGAAATCATTGATCGTGACCTGTATGCAACTGCGGTACTTTCGGGTAACCGTAACTTCGATGGTCGTATCCATCCTTATGCAAAACAAGCGTTTTTGGCATCACCACCGTTAGTGGTTGCCTATGCGATTGCAGGAACGATTCGTTTTGACATCGAAACAGATTCACTCGGAAATGACAAAGATGGTAATCCAATTTACCTGAAAGATATCTGGCCTTCGGATGCAGAAATTGATGCGCTTGTGAAAGAAGCAGTGAAGCCTGAACAGTTCCGTAAAATTTACATTCCAATGTTCGATTTGGGTGTTAATGAAGAAGCGGCAAGCCCACTGTATGATTGGCGTCCAATGAGTACCTATATTCGCCGTCCGCCGTATTGGGAAGGCGCGTTGGCTGCACCACGTACTTTAGCCAATATGCGTCCACTTGCAATTTTGGGTGACAACATCACCACCGATCATTTGTCACCATCGAATGCGATTGTGCTTGATAGTGCGTCTGGTGAGTATTTGGCGAAAATGGGTGTGCCTGAGGAAGACTTTAACTCATATGCAACCCACCGTGGCGACCATCTCACGACACAACGTGCGACATTTGCCAACCCGAAATTGTTTAATGAAATGGTGGTTCGTTCTGACGGCACGATTAAGCAAGGTTCAAAAGCGCGTGTAGAGCCAGAAGGCGAAGTGATGCGTATGTGGGAAGCGATTGAAACCTACATGAACCGTAAGCAACCGTTGATCATCATTGCAGGTGCGGATTATGGTCAGGGTTCTAGCCGTGACTGGGCTGCCAAAGGTGTGCGTCTTGCAGGTGTTGAAGCGATTGTTGCCGAAGGTTTTGAACGTATTCACCGTACTAACTTAGTCGGTATGGGTGTTTTACCGCTTGAGTTTAAAGCAGGTGTAAACCGTAAAACCTTAAAGTTAGATGGTACTGAGCTGTATAGCGTGATTGGTAATATTGCGCCACGTTCGACTTTAACTTTAGTAATTGAACGTGCCACAGCGGATGGTAAAGAAGAAATTCTTGAAGTGCCTGTCACTTGCCGTTTAGATACAGAAGAAGAAGTTTCTGTGTATGAAGCAGGTGGTGTCTTACAGCGTTTTGCACAAGACTTTTTAGAAGGTCAAGTGGTTTAATAATTAGTTCGTGCTACTAATATATAAATATTAGTAGCACTCTACAAAATTTAAAACTATTTTACTAAAACTTTCCTATTCGCTGTAAAAAATTGATCTATTTCGGCAGAAGCCATATCTATATCATCTGAAACAAGCATCCTTATATTATGTGCCTTCATAAAATGAATAAAAAGAGCATCATATGAATCGAGAACAGAGGTGGATAGGAAGTTGTGTGTAGCATTGATAGTTTCATTATCAATTTCTAATTTCAAACACTCTGACATTGAACTTATAGCTTTCCAAGCAGTATCGATTTCTTTAATTACATTCTTTCGCTCTGTTGGAATACTTCGAAATTCCTTTTTTGTTATTTTTGCTATTGCAGAGTGTTTACTTAAATATTCCTCATATTCAGCAGTTTCAATAATATTGGCTAATTCCGTGTAAGTAAGTGGGCAATGAAAGATTTTTGCTCCTTCATCCTGTATCTTTTCTACAAAATTCGGATAAATTCTAAGCTGATAAGGAGCTGGTTTTCTTGTACTGTAGAATTTTTTTGAACCACAATAAGTAAGCCAATACCATACATTTGTATCTAAAAAATATTGATCTTCTTGATCTGGGGTAGTACGCGATATATCAAAAATTTCAGATGTTTTACTCACTCTTATTTTCCTTTTCAGAGTAAAAGCTAAGAGCATTTGATATTACAAGGTTAAGTAGTTCTTTACCTGTATCATTTAAATTTGTTGGCTCCATATAAATCAATAACTCATCAATTGTTATATCTTTAAGTAGATGACCAATTGCAGCATTAAAAAATGGAGATGCAAATAAAGAAACGTCTTTAAAATCTAGTATAGTTTTTTGTTTTTCCATTATATTTTCAATTAAAATTTGATAGATTTTATCTCCCTTCTGCATGGAAATAGCATTTCTACCAGTTAGGTCGTATACCTTTATTGTATTCATTCGTCATATCCTAATAATTTACTGATAAAAAGAGTTTTTCTGAGGTTGTTCTGAGGAAAAACAGTAATTTTTTCCATCACAATTTATAGTGATACTTACAAAGGTACCTGGAAAAAAATCTGCAAGTTTTGTAACTTTATATTCGCCAGATTGATCTGTACATACTTTAACTCTATTACTATAAATTCGTAGTTCACCTTTGTTTACACTAACAAATTGTCTTAATAGTTCGAACCCTAGGCCTCTAGCCAAATTGTAATTAGAACTATCAGTATTCGTTGAATTACCTTGTTTTAGCGCCCAAGTCATTGCCTCTATATCATCTTTAATATCTGTACATTTAATTACATTATGAACAATCCCAGGACCAAAATCTAAGACACTTATATGAAGTTTTTTATTTTTTTTGTCGTATTCACCGCAACTATAAATTTTCAACTTTGAATTAAGTTGTTTTGATACTCCATGGCCATAAGCATTCATAAATATTTCAAGAATTCTACTAATAATTGCTTGTTTCAATTTGTCACTTAACTTTAGTTTATCATCAGATAACCATTCACTTTCTAAATGTTCAGCTAATGCTCCATCATCAAGTGTTATATCATGTTCACGATAACCAATATACTCTCCCTTGGGATAGGGTTTTTCTTTTACATCAATGGGTGAAAAATAACTTAAAAAATTATTTCCGATAAGGTTGTCGGATACAACAGAAGACATACTCTCAACGAGAAATTTGCATCCAATGTAAGGAATTTTCTTCTTCAGTAGATCGGTTGAGGTTAGTTTCTGATTGGCAATGTATCGGCTTAAACCCCCAAGTAGGACAACCCCATTGTGTGAAATTTTTGAGCAATGTTTAAAATCAAATAAAAAATAGTCCACTGGATCATTACAAATTTCTTGGAATATTTTGAGAATACACTCAAATCCTGCCTCATCACTTTTAATTGTTGGAATTTCAATAATACTCATAGTCAGTACTTTAAAGAAAACATTTAAAATGTTATTGGTTTTTATTTATAAGTCAAATAATTAGATCTAAAAAATATTTTAAATATTAGAAATTAAACAGAAGCATAAGAATTTGAGAATATTGGGCTGTTATTTTGCCAAATTGCCATCACTACCCGTCAGAAAGGTCAATAAACAATCAGCATTATCACGTTATAGTATATGTACCATTTCTAAAATCTATGGAGAACAAAGATGGTTACTGCTGGCGAAAGACCTGGAACTGGCTTCTATTTTTGTATTCAGTGCGGACATCGCGCTTATTTAGAAATTGGTACTGATCGTTTACCTCCGTGTACCAAATGCCTTGGCAATCAATTCAACAGTAAGAATGCCTAAGCCGCAAACAGCAAACAGTTACCCACTGTTTTGAATAAAAGCCCTATCACTCGATAGGGCTTTTTTGTTCGTTTAAAATATGAAATAACAACATAGATTC
Organism: Acinetobacter tjernbergiae DSM 14971 = CIP 107465; assembly: GCF_000374425.1. Lineage (GTDB taxonomy): Bacteria > Pseudomonadota > Gammaproteobacteria > Pseudomonadales > Moraxellaceae > Acinetobacter > Acinetobacter tjernbergiae. Next base: position 72,152 of record NZ_KB894361.1, read on the forward strand.
ATTAAGCAAAAATAAGGAAAACCAACATGGAAACAATATTGGGACTTTGTATCGGTGTAGGGTTAAGCGCAGCCTGTGGTTTCCGTGTCTTTGTGCCTTTATTGGTGATGAGTATTGCAACTTTGTTGGGTTGGTATGAACCTGCCAAAGGCTTTGAATGGTTAGCCATTCCATCTGTATGCGCTGCACTTGGATTTGCAACCCTCTGTGAAATCGCAGCCTACTATGTGCCGTGGGTGGATAATCTATTGGATACGATTGCCACACCTGCCGCCGTCGTTGCAGGTACACTGAGTACAATGGCAGTCAGTAGTGGGGAAATGTCACAGTTTGCGATGTGGGCAGCCGCACTGATTGTGGGTGGTGGGACGGCAGGCATCGTGCAAATGAGTACCGTGGCTGCACGTGGTGTCTCGACCGCAACTACAGGTGGATTGGGTAATTTTGTTGTGGCGACAGGTGAGTTGATTGGCTCGATTATATTGTCGATCTTGGCATTTGTGATGCCTGTGGTGATGACGGTATTTGTGATTATTCTGGTGATTGTGGTCGCACGTTGGGTTCACTCAAAACGCCAACAAAAAATCAGCCATTCAACATCGTAAGTTTTTAAATTTAGTGGAATCAGGAAACTTAGACCTAATTTTATAATCTAAGTTTCCTATGTGTATTACCACTTTACACGTTTTAATAAGATGTCTTTATACATAATAAAATCGCAGGCGAGGCTAAAGAATGGCTGCTTAAATGTCGCAGGTTTATTATGTTCATAAAAGAAATGACCCACCCACGCAAAGCCATATCCAACCACAGGTAAAGCCCAAAGTAATTTGGCATTTCCAGTTGCAACAGATGCAGCAGCGATACCAATCACGCAGCTTGTTCCTACGAAATGCAGACGACGACAAGTCGCATTTTCATGTTGCGAAAGATAAAAAGGATAAAATTCAGCAAGGGTTTTATAACGGATATCACTGGCTTCCATCTGCACAGTATTGTTTTTTATCAGTTCTTGAGTATTGTGAGACATACGACTATTCCTTTCGTTTAAAGTCGTCTTCATTTTGAACACTCCACCCGAAATGGTCTTGAACGAATATGCTATCTCAACACACGGAATTAGACTCGACCACATCGCATAAAAGCTTGGTCTATGCGTGGGAGGGCGTGATTGTTTATGTGACTCAAGATCATTTGAATAAAGCACACGCGCATTTTCCAGCACTATTACAAATCGGTTTGGGCACTGCTTTCGCATTGGCTGTTGAAGGTCAACCTGCTCGCTATCATGAAGTTGTGGTGATGGCACCCAATATAAGCCACAGTACCGATTCACAGAATCAACCTTATATTGCGATTTTGATTGACCCTGATCATGGGCTTTACGCTTATCTGCATCCTTTATTGAATGGACAAGCATTTTGTTCTTTGCCTGCTGCTCGACTTGAATCATTTCAAAGTCAATTTCAGCAGTTGATGACCGCCCAACTCAGCTTAGAGCAAGTGAAGCAGTTGCTGATAGAAGTGTTATTAGTACTCAATCCTCAGCCATTAATGGCTTTGCCGCGGGATCAACGGATTCAGCGGGCATGTGAATACATCAAATGGTGTGTGCCCCATCAGATCCCAACCATCGCAGATGTTGCGCTACAGGTGGGATTATCAGAGTCACGTCTGATGCATTTGTTTAGTCAGCAACTTGGGCTTTCAATGCGGCAATATATCTTGTGGCTGCGTATTCGATATGCCATCAAACTGTGGATGGAGGGTAAAACTTTGATTGAGATAGCGGTTGAATCAGGTTTTTCAGATCAAGCCCATTTCACCCGAACTTTACGCCGTATGGTAGATTTTGCCCCATCGATGTTAAAAGCCAATACCGTTTTTATGAGTGCTTGATGATTTAAGTACAAAGCACTTTTTCACGTTGCAAAGAATCTATTTTTTCCGAAGCAATGCTCGAAAAATCACAATGAAGCGAGTAAATTACACACACATTTTGATGGTGCGTTGGCGTTTATGGCTTTTACTTGGATTCTATTCACGATCATGGCTGCATTTATGCAGGCATGGCGCAATGCATTTCAAAAACAACTCAGCACCACTGTTGATGCGTATGGCACAACACTGGCTCGATTTATCTTTGCTCCAATTTTTGCCTTTAGCTATTTAGCATTTCTTTATCTACATCAACCTGTCACTGCTCAAGTACATTTCTCCAATACATTTTGGTTGTATGTGGTGGTCGCAGGGATCAGCCAAATTTTTGCAACTGCTTTGATGGTGAAATTATTTCAACAAAAGAACTATGCGATTGGCATTGGACTGGCTAAAAGCGAAGCGATTTTGGCTGCCTTGATTGCCGTCGCATTCTTGCAAGAACGGTTGACCACTTGGGGTTGGGTCGGGGTGATGATTGGTGCAGTTGCCGTTTTTTTACTGAGTAAAGGTCGGCATAGTACGCAACTTTCATTCAATACCTTAATGATTGGTTTAGGCAGTGGTTTATGTTTTGCGATTACCTCGTTACTGGTACGTGAAGCCAGCTTAGAGTTGAGCATGTTGCCCTTTTTGCATCGTGCAGGATGGGTGCTATGTAGCTTGATTAGTTTTCAGTGCATTGTGCTATTACTGTACTTGGGTATTTTTAGTCGTCAAACGCTGTATAACATGTGGCAACGTCTTGGGCTGACGTTTCGGGTGAGTGTTTGCAGCTTTTTAGCATCTGTTGGATGGTTCAGTGCCATGAGTATGCAAACTGTGGCGATTGTCAAAACACTGGGTCAGGTTGAAATTTTATTTAGTTTACTGATCTCAGCATTTTTCTTTAAAGAAAAGCTCGCTAAAACAGATCATTTAGGTTTATGGCTGGTGATTGTGGCAGCAATTATGGTCATCTGGGCTTAAATTTAGAGCCTAAATGAAAAAATACACATATAAATTTGAATATATTGAAATTTAAATCAGCTATTTTTTCTTGAAGTGGGAAATAATTCTAATTATAAAACATGGTATGCAAAATTATTTCATTAGTGGCAAAAAATGTCGATTTTTAGGAAAACAATCCCATACTGATGTGCCTAAACTATGTCTCAAGGGTGTGAAAGGGATCGAAAAGAGCAGCATGCACCGATGCTTATCAAGCAAGTGTGTACGTACCCAAAAGGTCTCGATTCGGCTTAGGACGCTATAGATCAAAAGTTTATAGGCGAAGGTTATGGCTTACAAAGTCATAGGTGTTGAAGTAAACAACAAGTTTTCCCTGGACACCCTAAAAAATTTATTATTAACAGAATATGACCCATCAGATATAAATAATAAAAACCTGATCAATAAATTTAAATATAAGTGTGAGATATGTCTAACTATCTTGGTTTTTTGAATATAATCTCCTATTTTTATAATAAAAAACAAAATGATATAATTGAAACTATAAAATTGATCATATTGGAAGAGGTCATAAAAATAATGAAAGAATTCGATCTTAAAATACGTTATCCGCATCAAACTAATCGAAATGAAGCTGATCATTTGGGTGCTTTTGATTTAGAGACGATCGTTACTCGGTTCGACGAAATGGGATGGCGACTACAAATGGTTCGTCAACTACAATTGGATGGTGCAAGCACCAGTTTTATTGTACGAGATGACTACACTGAACAAACTCTACGCATCACGATAGATGCTTTTTCACAAACGCAGCAGCTTGAATTTAAATTAGAAAGTGATATTCCTGTATTTATTCCGAAAAAAGATTTATTCGGATTGGTGACACGTAAGAGCAAAGACACGATTTCTTTTAATCACTTAACCTTGAGTCGTGCCAAAGAATATTTGATTACTTTTTTAAATCGAGACATTGCAACTTTAGAGCAGCTTTATAAAGACAGTTTAAATAAAACCATTAAAACAGCATCATAAGAAATAGATATTAGGGTTAATGTCGAAACAATAACAATCTAAAAGGCAACGACATTAACTCGAAACATGCTTAATTATATTTAAAGGAATAAAATAATTTCTCGGTCTTGTGTGTGATCTCTAAATTCGTTTTTGGTTTAGAAGTCGCTATAATTGCCGCGCTTTATTCAATTTGTTTATTTCCCATGCCCTTAAATGACAATTTTATCTATATGCCACCACAAGATCCGCTTGAGATCATGTATGAAGATGAAGACTTGGTGGTGGTGAATAAGCCAGCTGGTTTATTGTCGGTGATGGGGCGTTTGCCAGAACATCAAGATAGTGCCTATTTGCGTGTGTTAGACCAACATCCAACTGCAAAAGTGACGCATCGTTTAGATATGGCAACGTCGGGTTTGCTTATGTTCGCCAAGCATCGTGATGCAGAGGTGGCAGTGAGTAAAATGTTCCAAGCACGAACTGTAAAGAAGTACTATGTTGCTTTGGTACAGGGGCAGATTCAGGCGGAAGGGAGTGTGGATGTCCCATTGATTACGGATTGGGAAAATCGACCACGTCAGATAGTGCATTTTGAATTAGGTAAGCATGCTAAAACCTTATTTCAACGGATGCAATATGATGCTGAAACCGATCAAAGCCGAGTGCGTTTAGAGCCTGTAACGGGTCGATCTCATCAGCTTCGTGTGCATATGATGCACATTGGTCATCCGATTATGGGAGATAAGTTGTATCATCCTGAACCAGCCCAATTTTATTTAAAACGTATGGCACTACATGCAGCCTATCTTGCATTTAAACATCCACTTCAAGATAAGCACTTAGAGATACAGTCGAAGATTCCCTTCTAATATTTTAAGCTGACTGCTATGTTTTAGCGAATAAGCTGCTTAAAATATCTGCAATACGGATACCACAAGAGAATAAAGATGCATTTGCTTCAAGCAATCGTGGTTGGGGTTTTGGGCAGTTTCTCATTATCAGCATGGGCATGCTCTGATTTGCCGAATATTTGTGAAATGAATGCACAGCACCATCAACAAATGCAAGATTATGGTCGTGAAGCGGCTGAAGCATATTATTGGCAGCAACAAGAACAATATGAAGCACAAGCATCATACCCTGATTATTCTAGTGATGATCCCATGCAAACTAGACTTCAAGTTGCAACAGGAATGCTTGATTTAACTGCACAAAAAAACCAGCAAGCAGTGACATTGACACAAGATCCTCGCTATGACCGTTATATCAATGGTGGTTGGGATTTTTTTCAAGACAACCAAAATCCTAAAAAAGGGGAATATTGTGCAGCTTTCTTTTGGAAGAAAGAGAGTTTAATTAAAGTTTCAGGGCCAGGGGGCGAGTACCAAGGTGCGATACTCACGTTTTGGGGCGAAAATATCCCACAGCCAAAGAAAACGGAAACAATTCAAGTCACGTTAAAACAGAGTACAGGTGAAGCGCAGACAGTTCGGGTATTTAATTATAAATTACCAAACTATCAATATGCTGCGATCAGTTTTGCGATACCAAGTGCACAAGCCTTGTTTGATAATATGTTAGAAAAAGAGCACTTTATCATTGAAAAAGATGGCAAAAAAATTGTAGAAGCAGAATGGCAAGATGGTTTAAAAGCACGCGACCAATTAAAAAATTGTGTTACAGGAAATAAAATTTAATCTAGAGTTAAGGTCTAAAAACTGACATAAAAATAGGTTAATCTATAGCCAATCATGAAATCAAAACATAACAAAGGATATTTATATGACTCGCGACTACGAGCAATTTCCAGAAAATGATAATGGCAATGTCTTATGGCAGATGGTTGAAGATGGCAATGACTTGAGTGAGCCGCACGAGGTCGAATTTTCAATTGTGTTTGAGAAACAAGAACAAGTTGAAAAATGTGCCTTGCACCTGTTACATCAAGAGCAAAAAATTTCGCTGTATCAAGAAGAACTACATTCTGATGGATCGGATATGTGGGTACTCAATATCCATATCAATATGATGCTTGAGTATGAAGATATTGCCGATTTGGAAGAGTGGATGACGCGTATTGCACAAGAATTTGATGGTGAATACGATGGTTGGGGTTGTATGAGCTATATCTATGACGATGAAGCTGAATAACTTTAATATTGAAACCTTCAGCCTGTACCAAGCAGGCTGAAGGCTGAAGGCTGTTGGATTAGAATTTAAACTGTGCTGAAACTGAAGCATTGATCGGTTCGCCAGGTTGAATCCATAGCTCACTATAACTAGAAAGATAATAGATTTTATCCAACAGATTATTGAGATTGAACTGATAGCGTAAGCGATCTGAAGGGGCGTAATACGCATTTAAATTGACCAAAGTATAGCTCGGCAAATTAAAACCATTGTCTGAATTATGTCCACTACGTTGCCCAACATAACTGATGTTTGCGCCTACACCTGCTTTCGTTGAGCCTTGTTGTAAAAACTCATAATTGCTCGTCATCGAAGCTTGGTGCTGAGGAATATTACTAAGTCGAGACCCCTTGGCTAAGTCTTGGTCTTTTTCAATCTTGGCATCGGTGTAGCTATAATTGGCATTGAATGACCATTGATCATTGAACTGACGATTAAAATCGAACTCGATGCCTTGGCTACTCACTTCTCCCGCAGCCGTTTGAAAATTTGCATCAATTGGGTCTGTGGTCAGGACATTCTGTTTTTGCATTTTAAACAATGCAACACTGGCTAAACTTTGGTCATCGATTTGATATTTACTCCCGATCTCATAGCTTCGTCCTTTTTCAGGGGCAAAATTTCCTCCATTACGGTTCATGCCACTATTCATGGCAAATGAATGACCATAGTTTGTATAAAATGCCCATTGATCTGATACTTTGAAATTAATCCCAACACGTGGGCTGGCTTGGTGCAAGGTTTGACTATGCTGAGCTTGGGTTCGATGATTTTCAAAATTTTGCTCAACCTGATCGAAACGTGAACCGAGCAACACACTCCATTGATCATTGAAAAAGATCTGATCTTGCAGATTGAGGGCGAAATAGCGTTGGCGTTCATCTGTATCCGTAAAGGGGGCGAGACTTGGAAGATATTGCGCATAAATCGGATGGTAAATGTTGATGGTATTTGGATTGCTTGCGCTGTGATTACGACGTTGTTGGTACTGGCGATAATCCAGTTGCCCAATTTCACTGGACACTAAAAGTTCATGCCTTGCCCATGAGTGTTCTAATTTGCCCAGTAGTTCAGTTTGCAACAGTAGGTCTTCACTTTGATAATTACGATAACGACGCTGACGCTCTAACGTTTGTCCATCGGCTTGTATACGGCGTGGTTCGGTAGAGAAGCCAACCAGTTGCGCGTCTTTATAACTGAGTGCGCTGTTTAGTGTCCACGTATCATTGAACGTGTGATTTAGACGAAATTGATAGAAATGATCTTTCACTCGCATGTCACCATCATTTGGTTCACCTGTGAATGTTTTGGGGTTCATCACAAATTTTTTCTGAAAGGTGCTGACACCACGATCAAAAGTACCCCGTTGTTGAGTCAATTCACTATCAAAATCAAGTTGAGTTTGATCTGAGATTTTCCATGTCAGTTGGGGTGAAAAAAACCAGCGTTCACTACTCACATTTTCTCGGAAGCTTTGGTTGTCCTCATGGGCGATGGCGAAACGGTAAGCAAGTTCATCATTGATGGGAGCGGTGTGTTCGACACTGATACGGTATTTTTCAAGGCTGTTTGCACGTAAATTCACTTCATTTTCGCTTTGCCATTGTGGTTTTTTACTATTCAGATTGAGTAATCCCCCTGTTTCTCCACGACCGTATAAAGCTGCCATTGGGCCTTTTAAGAAATCGAGGGATTCGATATTGACCATATCTTTAGGTGCGCTAATGCCACGATTGACACTTAAACCATTGCGGATCATGGCTGCTCCCCAATTTGGATCTGTACTAAACCCTCGTATTGAGTAGTTATCCCAAAAACCTCCACCTAAGCTATTTTGGTGAAAGACCCCACTGACCAGTGTTAATGCATCATCAATCCGTTGTACATCCTGTTGTTCGAGTTGCTGTTTTGACAGGAATGAACGGCTAAAGGGGACATCGACTACATCATGAGAGAACTTCGTGGTTGCAGGACTTGTTTCATGACTGGGTTGTGTCGCATCTGCTTGAATATGGATGGTAGCGAGTGCAGCAGTTTTATCTTCTGCCCACGCCATAGTGGAAATAAAACCAAGCCCCAAACATGAGCATAATCCGAATTTGTATTGCATAAATGATCAGCCAAATAAAGACAAAATAGATTTTATGTAATAATATAACATTACATTAATTTGTTTATTTTTACTATGCGAGTCGAAAAAAATACGCAACGTTTACAGTCGATAGATGCATTACGTGGTTTGGTTATTCTGATTATGTTGCTCGATCATGTGAGGGAAACCTTTTATCTGCATAAGCAGGTCAGTGACCCGATGGACATCGTCATGACCGAACCTGCATTGTTTGGAAGTCGATTATTGGCACATCTCTGTGCGCCTGTTTTTGTACTGCTAACGGGTATTTCAGCATTTTTGTTTTATTCAAAGACGCAAAGCGTGCAGCAAACGCGAACTTTTTTATTCAAACGTGGTTTATTTCTGATTGGGCTTGAGCTGACGTTGGTTAATTTTGCTTGGACTGCAACTTTTCCACCTGAGGTCATCTATCTGCAAGTCATTTGGGCAATTGGCGTGAGCATGTTGGCTTTGGCAGCATGTATTAGCTTGCCTTTACCGATAATTGTGCTGAGTGCATGTGCAATTATTTTTGGGCATAACTTACTGGACTCGGTTCATTTTGCCGAAGGAAGTTGGATGCAGACACTTTGGCTGATCTTACATGAACGTGGTTGGATGGAGTTTTCTGGGATTAAATTGCGAAGTTCTTATCCCGTTTTACCGTGGATCGGCGTGATTTTGTTAGGTTTTGCTTTGGGACATTTTTTCAGTCAAAAATATACGGCAAAACAAAGAAATACCTACTTGGTTTCAATTGCTATGTTCAGTATCGGTTTGTTTATTGTACTACGTTTGATCAATATCTATGGCGATCAGCCTTGGCAGCACTTTGACGCATTTTCACTAAGCCTCATGAGCTTTTTTAATTTGACCAAATATCCACCGTCATTGCTTTTTATTTTATGGAATGTTGGTGTTGGGCTGATTATTTTGGTGCTGTTTGAGCGTTGGCAGCAACAACAATGGTTTAGACCACTGGTTGTATTTGGTTCTGTGCCAATGTTCTTTTATCTCTTGCATTTATATGTCTTGAAACTGCTGTATGTGCTTGCAGTGAATATCTGGGGTCTCAATCATGGACACTATTTTTCTGTCGACCATGTGTGGATGATGTGGCTGATGAGTATTGCACTGTCTTTTGCACTTTATCCTGCAGTGCAATGGTTCTCAAATTTTAAGCATCAAAATAAACAGATTTCGATCTTAAAATATTTTTAGCTCTTCTGACTTTAGCTCTAAAGTACGCTCTGAACCATGCGTACTTTATTTGCTGACATCAAGGTATAAGCCTTCTTTGACTTCCTCCATCACCACATAGCTATGTGACGAGGCCGAGGCAGGCAGTTTTTTAAGTAGATCACCCAATAAACGTCGATAAGCACTCATTTCTTTCAGTCTGGCTTTGACTAAATAATCAAACTCACCTGAGATCAGATGGCATTCTAGCACTTCAGGAATATCAACCAGATCACGTGCAACCTGATCAAAAACATCGCCAGATTTGGCTGAAAGCTTAATTTCTAAAAATACTAAAAGGCTACGATCAACATAGGCAGGATTGAGGCGCGCGTAATAACCCATGATGATGCCTTCACGCTCTAAGCGTTTAACACGTTCTGAACACGGGGTGGTGGACAAATTGACACGTAAAGCCAGCTCACTAATCGCAATCCGACCCTCACGCTGCAAAATGTCTAAAATCAGGCGATCAATACGGTCTAATTTACGCATAGATTATTTCCTTTTATTTCACTTTTTTCACGACGAAAACATGAAATTACCTAGATTATAAGCCTAAAAATAGTGAAAAAAACTATTGATGCAAAAATATACTAGTTAAATAAACTAGTGTGTGTGAGGGACTATTATGCGCGTCATCGTCTTAGGAAGTGGTGTGATTGGTGTAGCAAGTGCTTATTACCTTGCGCAACAAGGGGCTCAAGTGACTGTGCTTGATCGTCAGTCAGGACCTGCTAAAGAAACCAGCTTTGGCAATGCAGGGCAAATTTCTCCGGGGTATTCGACACCATGGGCAGCGCCCGGCATTCCTTTTAAAGCGGTTAAATGGATGTTCCAACATCACGCACCACTAGCTATTAATATTGACGGCAGTATGTGGCAGTTACAGTGGATGGCTCAAATGCTGAAAAACTGTAATCCACAAAGCTATGCTGTAAATAAAGAACGTATGATGCGCGTCGCGGAATATAGCCGTGACTGTCTACGTGATTTAAGAACAAAAACAGGAATTAACTACGAAAATCGTTCAAGCGGTACGCTGCAAGTCTTCCGTAATGAAGCTCAACTTGAAGCGGTGCAACGGGATATTCAAGTACTTAAAGAATGTGGTGTGGATTTCGATTTACTCAATGCACAAGAGTTGGCACGTGTAGAGCCTGCTTTAGCTCACACCGATCAGTTGGTTGGTGGTCTGCATTTACCCAATGATGAGACAGGCGACTGTTATTTATTCACCAATGCTTTGGCAAAACTCGCACAAGATTTAGGTGTGGAGTTTAAGTTCGATCAGCATGTTGAAAACTTAATTGTTGAAGGCGATGAAATCAAAGGCGTCATGGTCAATGGTGCTGTATTGACCGCTGACCGGTTTGTACTAGCTTTTGGGAGTTATTCTCGTGATTTCCTCAAACCATTGGCACTGAATTTACCTGTATATCCAGTCAAAGGCTATTCATTAACAATCCCAATTGTTGATCCAGCGCTCGCACCACAATCCACCGTATTAGATGAAACCTACAAAGTTGCGATTACACGTTTTGATCAACGTATTCGTGTCGGTGGTATGGCGGAGTTGAGTGGTTTTAATCTGGGTTTGAATGAAGACCGTCGTGCCACTTTAGAAATGGTGACTCAAGGCTTATTCCCTGGTGGCGATTTACAACAGGCTTCGTTCTGGACAGGTTTACGTCCAATGACACCAGATAGCACTCCAATTATTGGTGCAACGCAGTATAAGAACCTATTTTTAAATACTGGGCATGGCACTTTAGGTTGGACGATGGCATGTGGTTCAGGAAAGTTGATCAGCGATCTTGTGCTGAATCATCGCCCAGATATTAGTACCGATGGTTTGTCCATTCAGCGTTATTCACACGCAGCATAATTACAGCGTACAAGGAAGTTTATTATGCCTCGCCCTATTACCGCCGTTATTCATACTCAGGCATTGCGCCAAAACTTGGAGGTGGTGAGAAAATCAGTACCTACAAGTCAAGTCTTTGCTGTGGTCAAGGCGAATGCCTATGGGCATGGTATTGAACGTGTGTATGAATCATTTAAAAGTGCAGATGGATTTGCTTTACTGGATATTGAAGAAGCAAAACGACTGCGTGCGTTAGGTTGGACTGGACCAATTCTGTTGCTTGAAGGGATTTTTTCTCCTCAAGACTTATTTGATTGTGTTCAGTACCAACTCAGTTTCACTGTTCATAACGAACAGCAAGTGGAATGGGTACAGCAGCATATTTACCCTGCACAGTTTGATATTTTTCTAAAAATGAATAGTGGAATGAATCGCTTGGGTTTCAAACCACAACAGTATTTTAAGACTTGGCAACATCTCAAGCGTCTAAATTCGGTCGCCAAAATAACGCATATGATGCATTTCTCTGATGCGGATGGAGACCGATTAGGGCAGACAGGTATTGATTATCAACTCGCTGAATTTGAGGTGATGCTTCAAGGCTTAGCAGGCGAAAGATCTGTTTGTAATAGTGCTGCTATTTTACGTTACAAAGCCCATGTCCAGTCTGATGTCGTTCGAGCAGGCATCATGTTGTACGGAAGTTCTCCCGATTATCCTAAGCATAGCATTCAAGACTGGGGGCTTGCCCCAACCATGAGTCTACGCAGCGAAATTATCGCGATCCAACAACTTAACCCGAACGAAAGTGTGGGCTATGGCTCAAATTTTATTGCTGAACAGCCAATCAAAGTTGGAATCGTGGCTTGCGGTTATGCCGATGGTTATCAGCGAATCTCTCCAACAGGGACACCGATCTTGGTCAATGGCATTCGGACCCGAACCATTGGTCGAGTCAGTATGGACATGCTCGCTGTTGATTTAACACCCGTTCCCAACGCTGAACTTGGCAGTGAAGTGGTGCTTTGGGGCAAGTCGAGTACAGGAATTGTTTTAGCAATTGATGACGTTGCCGCAGCTTCAGGCACTGTCGGTTATGAACTGATGTGTGGGGTTACTGCACGTGTCAACTTTAAGAGTCAGGAATAAGGAAATAACCATGTCACATTCAGATATTCAAAAGATTAACAGTAGTGAAGTCATGAGCGCTGTCACTGTCTTTAATCAAGTGGTGTATTTATCAGGACAAGTCCCTAAGAATGCAGATTTAGATATTGAAGGACAAACGAAAGATATTCTTGCAACGATCGAACAATTACTTGCTCTAGCAAAGAGTGATAAATCGCGTTTACTTTCAGTCCAGCTTTTTCTCAAAGACCTTGCGGATTTTCCTACGGTCAATGCGATCTATGTGGATTGGTTAAAAGACTGCGTTGCACCATCGCGTGCAACCATTCAAGCGGATTTGGTCAATCCAAAATGGTTGATTGAAATTGCAGTGATTGCAGCACAAAAATAAAGCCATGGGCTTTATTTTTGTTTAAACAGGATTAAAAACAAGAAAAGTAACGTATTTGCAATCACTCAAACGGTTTCAGATATGTACTTTCGAGTAATCAAAATGAATTCGTCATTTAAAAAAGACCGCGAGATAAGCGTATAAATTAGCGACGGATTCATTTTAGGAAGTAGTAAAAAGGAACTTTTATTATGACGGTGATTCAAAATCAGTCAGAAGGCGAACAAGCGCCTCAAGACTTACAACGGAAACTTTCCAATCGCCATTTGCAATTGATTGCAATCGGCGGTGCGATTGGTACAGGACTCTTTATGGGTTCAGGCAAAACCATCTCCCTCGCAGGCCCCTCCATTCTGTTCATTTATATGATTATTGGAGGAATGTTCTTTTTCCTGATGCGTGCATTAGGAGAGCTATTACTCGCAAATTTACAGTACAAATCTTTCGTGGATATGGCACATGACCTGATTGGCCCATGGGCAGGCTATTATTTGGGTTGGACCTATTGGCTCGGTTGGGTTTTGGTCGGGATAGCAGACTTGGCTGCGGTGATTAACTATCTGGGCTTTTGGCTGCCCGAAGGTATGACCTTTACACCAGTCGGACAGGCGATGATTAGTGCAGCTTGTGTCTTATTCGTCTTGGCTTTGAATTTGCTTACAGTCAAATTATTTGGTGAAGTCGAGTTTTGGTTTGCCTTAATTAAGATTTTGGCAATTATGGGATTAATTGCGGTGGGTGGTTATATGATTTTCAGTCATTTTACCGCACCGCATGGCACAGTTGCCTCATTCAGCAATATTTGGTCGCATGGGGGTATGTTCCCGAAAGGTGTCGATGGTTTCTTGGCAGGTTTCCAAATTGCAGTTTTTGCCTTTGTGGGTATCGAGTTGATTGGAACGACTGCTGCTGAAACTAAAGATCCACATAAGAACTTACCGAAAGCAATTAATGCGATTCCCATTCGTATCATTCTATTCTATGTATTGGCTTTACTGGTCGTGATGTCTGTGACGCCGTGGGATCATATTCGTGCGGATAAAAGTCCGTTTGTTGAATTGTTCTTAAATGCAGGAATTGTCACCTCAGCGATTATCATGAATCTTGTGGTGTTATCGTCGGTGATGTCATCCATGAATAGTGGGGTGTTCTCGACCAGTCGGATGCTGTTTGGTTTATCTAAAGATGGTCAGGCTCCGAATGCTTTTGGTCGCTTATCAAAAAGTGCTGTTCCAGCCAATGGTTTAATTTTCTCTTGTGTTTTCATTATGGGGGGTGCGGTACTGCAATACTTCGTTCCCAATACGATTGAAGCGTTCACTTTAGCAAGCTCTCTATGTGTGATTCTATTTATCAGTGTATGGAGTCTGATTATGGTGTGCTATATCCGCTATCGTAAGTTACGCCCAGAATTACATGCTCAATCGACCTTTAAAATGCCGGGTGGGGTATTCATGTCTTACGTCGTGATCGCCTTCCTGATGTTTACTTTAGTGATTTTGGCACTTGAACCCGATACATTGAAAGCCTTGTATGTCAGCCCCGTTTGGATTGTGATTTTAAGTGTGACCTATCGTGTGCTGTATAAACCAAGAATGCGCCGATTACAGGAAAAGTCTGGTGCTTAGTTTGATATGTTGGTTTAAATAAAAACACAGGTGTTTCTATGCAGATGGAAACACCTTTTTTATTGTCGTTATTGATGATTGCTTAAATTTAGGCAAGAAAAAAACCCTAATCTTTCGATTAGGGTTTTTTTTGAATCTGGAGCGGGAAAGGAGACTCGAACTCCCGACCCCAACCTTGGCAAGGTTATGCTCTACCAACTGAGCTATTCCCGCTTATCGAGCAGTTTTTACTAAAACTTACACTAAAAAATTTGAGCGGGAAAGGAGACTCGAACTCCCGACCCCAACCTTGGCAAGGTTATGCTCTACCAACTGAGCTATTCCCGCATGCCGTGTATAATACATTATGCAAAAATAGGGTCAATAATTTTATGCAAAGAAAATGATTAATTGCATAAAATAAAAGCATTTCTGCGCTTTTAAAAAGCGGAAAGGCAAAATTTTGTACAAAATTTTCTCTAGAGGTCGGGTCATGTATACTAATGGGCTATCTCAATCTGACCTTAATAGAGTGACTGATGAACTTAGAACAACAGTTGATTGAACGTTTGCAAACTTTAGCACCTACCCATCTTGAAGTTATCAATGAGTCGGCAGGGCATGGTGGTTATTTTCCTGGTAAAGAATCACACTTTAAAGTGATTGTAGTGAGTGATGAATTTCAGGGCTTACGTTTGGTACAGCGTCATCAAAAAATCTATGCTGTTGCGACTGAGTTAATGAATCCTGGGAAAATCCATGCTTTAGCGATTCATGCTTATGTGGCAAGTGAATGGCAAGGGCAAGCACCTGCAAGTCCTGAATGCGCGCATGCACCTAAAAGTTAAGGATTGATCATGGACGCACATTTACTCACCAAAATTATTCACATGTCCGCAGTGAGCTTGTTGATCATTGCTTTTGTTCTCCGTGCAGCGACTTTATTTATAGGTGTGCAAAACCAACAACCCAATCCAAAGGGTTTTAAAGGTCTCGTCGGTTTACAACATTTGTCGCTGACCCTGATTATTTTGACAGGGGCTATTTTAGTCGTGATGAAGAACTTTGACGTAGCACCTTGGTTTTATGCCAAAGTGATTTTGTTTTTTGTATTGTGGTCATCTTTGATCAAAACCTATAAAAAAGACAGCAGTGTGTTATTGCAACAGCGCCGTGCTGGTTTGTTGATCGGTACAGTCGCATTGGCAGGTATTGTTGGCTTAGTGATTATTAAACCTGTTTTTGCGTAATTGTTTGACATTGTTTTAGTAATTGTTTTGGCACTAAGTTAAACTGCGTGCAGTTTACAAAAATATTGTAGAGGGAAATCATGTTAACTCGTGTGGTGTTTAACCAAAAAGGTGGTGTGGGGAAATCAAGTATTACAGTCAACTTAGCTGCAATTAGTGCTAAGCAAGGTTTAAGAACTTTGGTGATTGATCTTGATCCACAAGCAAACTCAAGCCAATACCTTTTAGGTGAAGATGCAACATATTCTGCGGATAAAGCCGCATTAGAGCCAAACATTGAGAATTTCTTTGATGATATTTTAGGCAGCACGCAGCAGAAGGGATTAATTAGTAATGCCATCGGTTCGATCCTAAAATCACCACGAGGCAAAGGTTTAGAGAGTTATGTTCACCGAACATCTTTTGAAAATTTAGATGTGATTCCTGCCAGCCCAAGCCTTGGTGCGCTAGAACATGCTTTAGAAAGCAAACATAAAATCTATAAATTGCGTGATTCGATTCAGTCACTCAGTGCGCGTTATGATCGTATTTTCATTGATACGCCACCTGCATTTAATTTCTTTACCTTGTCTGCATTAATTTCCGCAGATCGTGTCTTGATTCCATTTGACTGTGATGTGTTTTCGAAACGTGCGTTACAAACTTTGATTGAAAATGTACTCGAAACCCAAGATGATCATAATGATCGCTTAGAGATTGAGGGAATTGTTGTGAATCAATTCCAATCTCAGGCAAAATTACCGCGTGAAGTGGTTCAACAATTAAAAGATGAAGGTTTACCTGTTTTAGCAAGCATGTTACCGCCATCGATATTGATGAAAGAATCACATCAAAAGAATTTACCCCTGATTCATTTGGCATCAGAACATAAATTGACCTTGGCGTATGTCACTTTATTTGGTGAGATTGAATCAAAAAAATAAGAGAATCTTATGAAACGCTTATATTGGATGCCTGTGTTAGCACTCAGTATGTTATTGGGTGCTTGCGCATCGACGGTTAAACCCGCTTATGTTTCACCAACCCAATACCAAGCTTTAAACTGTCAACAGTTGCAAGCAGAGTATAATCGTATTCAACAATACATCGAGAATGGTGTGCAACCAGCGAAGCGTACAGGCGTTGGTGTCGGTGTTGGGCTCGGCGGCGGTTGGGCGAGAGGTGGTGGTTGGGGAATTTCCCCAACAATTTCAGTGAATATGGGGCAGTCGATGAATACCAAGAATACTGAACTTGCCAACCTACTCGGTCAGCAAGACGCAATTGTCCAAGCTGCACAGTTCAAAGGTTGTCCAATGCTTATCAAGCAGCGTCCAAAATCATAAGTCAAAAGAGATATATCACTGTTGATGATTACAGTGATATATCACTAAATATTAGCAAAATGTTTCAACCTATTTTAATAAAAATCAATCATTTGAATTTTTGGCTGTACGGTATTCTTTGATTTTTACGTACAGGTATTCCCTCTGAAATTTTATTTTTACGCCAAATTCGTTTAAGGTGGCGACCTATATAGTGGTTCGGTATCTTTATGATTGACAGTTGGTTTTTTGTTTTGGCGATGTTGGCAGTGTTACTTATTCCAGGTCCAAGCAATGCTTTACTCGCGAGCGCAACACATCAACACGGACTATTTAAAACCATGATTTTTATCCCCGTTGAATGGTTGGGATATGTATATGGCATCAGTTTATGGTCACTGTTTATTCATCTATTTGAACCGATTTGGTCAGCCATTGATGTAATTTTGCATACAGGCAGTTTGGTTTATGTACTTTGGATGGCATTTCATCTATGGAAACGTTCACACTTACAACAATATGATCAACGTCATCAACAGATCAGAAAAGCACAGTTGTTTGTCTCGACGCTCAAAAATCCTAAAACAGTACTTTTGGCTGCGGGTATTTTTCCCACTGAAACGTGGAACTCGATTGAGAATGCAGGATTGGTTTTTACAGTCTTTAGTTTACTGCTTGTACCCGTGAGTATTTTTTGGATGCTATTTGGGCGTGCATTGCTGACTGGTAGTTCGCATCGAATCAAAGCCGACCATTTATATAAAGGGTCGGCAATGTTACTGTTGGCTTGTATGTTACCGATGATTTTTCGTTTATTTTAATCGAAGCTTATTTGGTTTTGCGCTCATTTAATTTTTGGCGAATAAAACCAATAATGCCCGGTAAGATACTGATGATAATGATGCCAAAAATTAAATGGGTGAAGTTATCTTTGACGATTGGCATATTACCAAAAATATAGCCTAGCGTAATAAATGATGCGATCCAACACAAAGCACCAATCACATTATAGGTCAGGAAAAACTTATAATTCATGCTACCTGCACCTGCGACAAATGGTGCAAATGTTCGTGCAAAGGGAACAAAGCGAGCAAAAATAATGGTTTTACCGCCATGACGTTGAAAGAATTGCTGTGTTTTGAGTAAATGTTGTTTATTGATAAAACGAGAGTTGGTTTCAAATACTCGCGGGCCAATATAACGTCCGATGTGATAATTTACGGTGTCGCCTAAGACTGCTGCAATAAATAATAAAACCCCGAGTACCCATGGATCCATTGCACCAGTTGATGCTGCAAGCGCACCCGCAGCAAATAATAAGCTATCCCCTGGTAAAAAGGGCATCACCACTAAGCCAGTTTCAACAAAGATAATTAAAAATAAAATGGCATAAATCCATACACCATAATTGCGAATAAATTCTAAAAGATGTTCGTCAACGTGCAGAATAAAATCAATGAGTTCCATGAAGGTGTTAACAGTATAAATTTGAGCTAAATCCTAGCAGTGCAACTATAGAATGTCAGTATAAAATGCAAATTAATTGGTAACTTTACATGATGGGATTATATATTTTTTGAGCAGATTGCAATGTGATTTTGTTGCAAATATGGAACGATGTATTCACAAATCTAGTGTTTATTGCAAAATAAAAGATACATAAACTATTCCTATGTTAAAAAATAAACAGTGTGGAACCAATCATGTTTAATCCGAATGTTGTTGTAAAAAATATCGTAACGCAATCAGGTGTCGAAAATATTGTGACACTGGTTGCTCGTATCTTAATGGCTTATATTTTTATTATCGCAGGTTGGGGTAAGTTAACTGCGTATGGCGCAACTGCTGGTTATATGGAGTCAATGGGAGTGCCAGCTGTATTGTTACCTGTAACGATTTTGGTTGAGTTTGGTGGTGGTCTAGCCTTGTTATTTGGTTTCCAAGCACGTTTTGCAGCATTTGGTTTGGGTGTTTTTAGCATCATTACCGCATTTATCTTTCATGGTGCGGATGATCAAATGCAACACATTAACTTCATGAAAAACTTAGCCATGTCGGGTGGTTTATTTTACTTAATGTTGCATGGTGCAGGTCGCTTGAGTCTAGATCATGTGATTGAAAAATAAAAATCATTTGAATTGCCCCCGCTTTGATCAGCGGGTTTTTTGTATGCGTGTTAACAAAATTTACTGTTTATTACAAACTGAAGCCGACACCATGGCTTATTTCTGCTTAGATCATAAGAGGTTAAGACAGAATGGAATATACAATGAAAAAAATGATGATGAGTTGTGGCATTGTGGTGCTAACAGGATTATCAACGTTCACATGGGCGGGTAAGGATGACCATGTTCTTGTTCAAGAGGCAGCAAAGCATGTGGTCACTGTGAGTCAGGTGGCTAAGTTAGCTGATGAAACCGGTGTGACACTTACGGGGCAGATTACCAAGCATTTGCAAAGTGATCATTACGAATTTAAAGATCAGAGTGGCACGATTAGCATTGAAGTTGATGATGATATTTGGCGTAAAGCAGGCTTGAAAGTCGGTGATCATGTTCGCTTAGTGGGAGAGGTAGATACTCATCGTCACAAGCCAACCGATATTGAGGTCATCAAAATTGAAAAGCAGATGCACTAGTCATAAAAAACAAGGAAGCCGAAGCTTCCTTGTTTGATTTTGATAGTATTGCTTTAGAGCATAAAGTGAATTTGCATTTCCCCAACAAGAAAACCAAGTGCTGCGCCCACAAGAATCAATGACCATTCATCTTCTTTAAATGCAGGACGGAGCATGCCTTCAAATTCTTCGGGGCTCAACTTCTGCATTCGTTCGACTAAGGTATTACGAACATTCATGGCATCTTCAGCATAAGACTCTACATAACGCATGGTTTCTGGAAGTTGCTTTAAAATACGCTCTGCAACTTCTGCTTTCAGATTTTGGTATTTTTCCCCACCAATCGCATAAACAACCAGTGGACGAACAATACCTGCCTGTAAATCAATCTCTTGCTTGACTTGGCGGCTGACAAGTTCGATCACTCTATCTGAATGAGTTCCAGAAAAAAGTTCTTCCATCATATTGCGTGATGTAAGTAGTTGCTTGGAAATTAAGGCTGCATAATCAGCTGCAACTTCATTTTGACGTTTGATGAATAAACCTTGCCACGTATAACCCAATACCTTTTTGGGATACAGTGGTCTAAACATCATTTGTAGAGCCATCCAGTCACTGAAAAAGCCAACAAATCCACCAAACATTGGCAGCATCCAAGGATATTTCCCTTGAGTGACTACCCAACACAACATTTGCACCACACCAATAGCGAAGCCAAAGACAAAGCCGACGTTACTAAAGAATTTAAACTCTTGTTTGCCGACTTTTTTGAAAATTTCATTGAGCAGACGTTTATCTTTGAGGAGATTGCTAATCACCATATGTTTGATATCGAAGTACTTGGAAACATCCTTTTGTACCTCAGTCATAATATGTTCAACAATCTCGGGTGCTTTGGTTTGAACGCGTTTAATCAATTTCTGACGAGCAAACTCAGGCATGCCTTCCCATAAACCCGGCTGATATTGTTGCGCAACTTCACGGGTAATGTCTTCGGCAGCAGCCATTAATGGTTTTTCAATTTCTTTAGCAATACGTTTTGGATCAAGTCTGGCAAAAATTTCTTCAGGTTTGATCAGCTTGGAAGTCATCAACTCAACGGCTATGGTTGCCATCTTTTCCGCTTTGCGGGGGACGATTCCTTGCCATCCTAGTGGGAGACCAAATAACTTTAACCCCTTGAATTCAAGTGGTGCAAACATCATTTGAATGGCAATGACTTTGGTCACATAGCCAATAAAACCACTAATAAACGGGATTGAAATATATAACCAGAAATTCTGTTGAAAATCCGCAATCATTTCTTGAAACATTATTTTATTGGTCCTTCAAGTCCTAATTGTTGCTCGTGATAAAGGGCAAGCCATAGATGATAGTGAAATATTTTAGGATATTGGCAGATTACCAATATCTTTTAGGCTTTTAGTTACCTTTTAATTGTCCTTTTTCCAAGGATAGTGCAGCTGCACAAAAAGGAAACGATAGTGACGATTGAATACCTTTCCATGGTAATTCACCTTTTCGACTCATCATCTTAGCACCAAATTTTTGTTTTGTGTTGAGCAGAATGGGCAAGATTTTTTGATTTCATTCTCTTTTATAGGGGGCATGTTGCGTAATTTTAGTTTAAATATCAGTGCTTATTGATAAGCGATGTTAAAAAGTAAGATAGATGATGAATTGCGATGCGCCAAAGTGTGAAAAATGTTAGAATATGGCGCTTAATTCATTTGCCTTTCTGATTAGCTATGACGACCAATACTCAAATTACTGAAGATCGCATCCTTATTTTGGATTTCGGCTCTCAATATAGCCAGCTGATTGCACGTCGTGTGCGTGAAGCAGGTGTCTACTCTGAAATGTATGCATACGATATGTCTGAAGAAGATATTCGTGCATTTAATCCGAACGGGATTATTTTGTCAGGTGGCCCTGAAAGCGTACATGAAGAAGGTAGTCCGCGTGCGCCTCAGTTAGTATTTGAATTAGGCGTACCTGTTTTAGGTATTTGCTATGGTTTACAAACCATGTCTGAGCAATTAGGCGGTAAAGTAGAGCCAGGCACAGTACATGAATTTGGTTATGCTGCTGTTGATGTATTGGTTCGTGATCAATTGTTGGGTGATCTCAATGATGGTGACAACAAGCTCAATGTTTGGATGAGTCATGGCGATAAAGTCAGTGTGATTCCAGAAGGTTTCTCTGTTACTGCAAGTACACCAAGCTGTCCATTTGCCGCAGTAAGTGATGAAGCACGCCGTTTCTATGGTGTTCAATTCCATCCTGAAGTGACACATACAGCGAAAGGTGCTGAGTTATTATCTAACTTTGTTCACAATATTTGTGGATGTCGTAATCTTTGGAATTCTGAAAACATCATCGACTTACGTGTTGAACAATTACGTGAGCAAATTGGCGATCAAAAAGTTCTGTTAGGTCTTTCTGGTGGTGTTGATTCTTCTGTTGTTGCTGCACTTTTACACCGTGCGATTGGCGATCAGTTGACTTGCGTATTTGTAGACAATGGTTTGCTTCGTTTAAACGAAGGTGAACAAGTGATGGACATGTTTGCGAAAAACATGGGTATCCGTGTGATTCGTGCTGATGCTGAAGAGCGCTTCTTAACTGCGCTTGCAGGTGAAGTTGATCCTGAGAAGAAACGTAAAATTATTGGTCGTGAATTCATCGAAGTGTTTGCTGAAGAAGCACGTAAGCTTGATGGCGTAAACTTCCTTGCTCAAGGTACGATTTACCCAGATGTGATCGAATCTGCTGCAACTAAAAATGGTAAAGCACATGTGATTAAATCACACCATAACGTGGGTGGTTTACCAGAAGATTTAGCTTTTGAATTGGTTGAGCCAATTCGTGACTTGTTTAAAGATGAAGTACGCCGTTTAGGAACGACACTCGGTCTTCCATTCGAAATGCTTTATCGTCATCCATTCCCAGGTCCAGGTTTGGGCGTGCGTATCTTGGGTGAAGTGAAAAAAGAATATGCTGATATTCTTCGTCTTGCGGATGACATCTTTATGCAAGAGCTTCGTGCAAGTGGTTGGTACGACAAAACTGCGCAAGCATTTGCGGTATTCCAACCTGTTAAATCGGTGGGTGTTGTTGGTGATGGTCGCCGTTATGCATGGGTGATTGCGCTTCGTGCGGTTGAAACGGTTGACTTTATGACAGCGCGTTTCGCTCATTTACCGTATGACTTAGTTGATAAAATCTCAACGCGTATCATGAACGAAATCAAAGATGTTTCTCGTGTGGTGTATGATGTGTCATCTAAGCCACCAGCAACGATTGAATGGGAATAATTTTCCCCTGTTAGTTGGTAAAGAAAAGGACGCGTTAGCGTCCTTTTTTATTACTTAACGATTTTAATAATAGTGAATATATTAGCTCAAGGAACTGTATATAGAGGGTTGAATATAATATTTTATATGCTGGATTGGTTTTACCTAATTTTAAGGTCTAAAGGTTATGCCACTATTAAATGAAATAAGAACCAAAATTGAAAGAGATTTCCATAGACAACTACCAGATATATATTTTGAATTATTAAAATTTTCAAATGGTTTTTTATTTGAAAGTGGCGTAGTTATTTATTCTCCTGATGAGGTTTTTGAAAGAAATCAAACTTTTGAAGTACAAAAGTATGCTGAAGATTATTTAGCTATAGGTGTTGATAGTGGTGGAATATCAATTCTTATACCATTTCTAGGGACGGGTGTTTTTATCGTAGATCAAGGCAGCATGGATCCTAATGACATGAGTAAAATTAGTGATTCCTTAATGAACTGGTTTAAAGCTGGATGCCAAATTTAGCTTTTGGCAAATGAATTTTAAATGAGAGAAATAAAACAAGGTTAGTTTTATGAGAATAGTTTTTTAAGAGTGCTTGAACACTCTTTTTTATTACTTAACTTTCCTCCTGAAAAATAAATAATTCATTAAATATCAGAATCTTAAAATTTAAAGATATATCTTAACTTGCTATAAGATTGTTTAAGATATATCTTAATATACATAAATTGTGCAATATGAGAAAAATAAAGATGAGACATCAATCAGATCACCATCACGAAAGCGAACGAGATATTCACCATCGAGAGCATCAGCGTACAGGTCGTCGTGGACGTTTATTTGAATCAGGACGTATGAAACTGTTAGTTCTGCATTTAATTCAGCAAAACCCAAAACATGGTTATGAAATTATTAAAGAAATTAGTGATCTAGTCGGTGATGGCTATACACCAAGCGCAGGAACAATTTACCCAACTCTCACCAGTTTAGAAGAAATGAACTGTATTTCTTTACTCGATGTCGAACGTAAGCAATACCAAGTCACTGAATATGGCGAGACTTATCTAAAAGATCAGCAGGAAATGTTGGCAGCTTTGTTGGAAAAACTACGGATTCGACGTGAAATCCATAACAACGATCAACTGATAGAGATCCATCGAGCAATGGAAAATCTAAAAACAGCATTACGATTAAAACTCAATATTGCTGATCTACAGCAAGAACAAATTTATCAAATTGCTGAAAAGATTGATCAAGCTGCGATTGCGATCGGACGTTTATAAGTTGGGAGCGAAAGATGTTAGAGCTACAACAGAAAATTAAACAGGCTGGGTTAAGAGTAACGCATCCACGACTTGCGATTTTGACTTTATTAAAGCAGCACACAGAAGACTTAACCGTTAAGCAAATTTATCAGCTATTGCACTCACAACAACAGCGATTGAGTTTGGCAACAGTTTATCGGGTGATTAGTGATTTGGTTGGCTGTTTTCATGGTTGATTGCCTATCCTGTCGTTCTCATGTTTTTGCCTGTTGTTCGACGCTTAACAAACCTTATTGTGGAAATGTCACCACATTGATATATCAGGCTGTTGAATAACAATAAAGATTGTCTCATTGATAGCACTCTGCGTATTACCAAAAGACTATATTGAATGATGATTGTATTGTTAAGATCAGTAAAACAACTCATTGCAATAGCATAGGTAAAAGAGAGCGATATCATGAGCAATAATAACGATTACGATATTTCTGATTCAAAAGATTGTAAAACTTATATCAATCAATTTATTCAAGACTTTACGATTAGATCAGCGGAAATTGGTAAGGGCACAATCATTAAACGTGCCTTGCCGAGTCGTCAGAAGCGTTTGGTGGGGGCGTGGTGTTTCCTTGATCATGCAGGGCCTGTGAGTTTCCCTGCGGGAGATGGTTTAGATGTTGGGCCGCATCCACATATTGGTTTGCAGACATTTACATGGATGATTGAAGGCACCATGATGCATACCGATAGCCTTGGTTCAAAACAGCTGATTCGTCCTAAACAGGTGAATTTGATGACTGCAGGTCGTGGGATTTCGCATACTGAAGTTGCACCAGATATTGAAACTAAGATGCATGCAGCGCAATTGTGGATCGCATTACCTGATGACAAGCGCAATATGGAGCCAAAGTTTGAACACTATCCAGAGCTACCTGTCGTAACTAAAGATCAGGTTGAATTTACCATTTTAGTGGGGGATTTCCTTGATACGGTTTCTCCTGTGCAAGTACATACACCTTTGGTTGGTGTGGACTTAACTGCACAAGCAAATACTAAAACTCGTATTCCACTCAATCCAAACTTTGAATATGCATTTATGGCACTTGAAGGCATTGCTCAGGTAAATGGGCATGAACTCAATGCCGATAATATGGTGGTGTTGGAAACGGGACTCACTGAAATCGAAGTCGAACTGACTGAAGGTCATCGTGTGTTACTCATCGGGGGTGAACCGTTTGAATCGCCAATTTTGCTGTGGTGGAACTTCGTTGGACGTACGATGCAAGATTTACAGCAGGCACGAGAAGATTGGATCAATCATGATCCCCGTTTTGGTGAAATTCCTGATTATCAAGGTAAGCGTCTCGAAGCACCTGTATTACCTGAGCAAATGAGGGCGTCGAAATGAGTGTGATTGCGAGTGCAAAAGTTCAGGCTTTAGTCGAACCGTGGAAAGGAGAGGTGACAAGTGGCTCACATCAATTTCTTACCGATAAGCCAGAATCTTTTGGAGGTCATGATACAGGGCCAGCGCCCTATGATTTTCTGACTGCAAGTTTAGCATCATGCACCATGATTACCTTACGCATGTATGCACAGCATAAGCAAATTGATCTGGGTCAGTTTAGCGTTGAAGTCGATTTTCACACCAATCGTGAACAACAGGAACGAATCGAGCGTCGAGTAATATTTAAACAACCGATTTCACAAGACTTACAAGAAAAACTTCTCAATGTATGTAGCAAAACACCAGTTACTAAAACTTTGTTACGCAGTTTAGACATACAGACCGTGATTGTTTAAGACTAAAGTGCTATTGTGCTTGGGCGAAACATAATTCTAAGTGTAACTGTGAGAGGGATTAGAACCGCAGTTACACAGTAAAAAAGCAGGCACAAAAATGATTACCTTACATTACCTACAATGCTCACGTTCATTCCGTATCCTGTGGGCATTAGAAGAACTTGGTGTGGATTACCAAGTTGAGTATTATCAAAGGTCACCTAGTTATGCAGCCCCTGAAAGTCTTAAACAAATTCATCCATTAGGTAAAGCACCGATTTTGGTAGATAATCAGGAGGTCATTGTTGAATCGGCTGTTATCCTAGATTATTTACAACAACAGTATGATGAATCACAACAATTTAAACCACAGCAGTTCAAAGATCAGCTTCAATATTCATATTGGATGCACTATGCAGAAGGCTCTCTTATGCCATTGTTGGTGATGACTCTCGTCATCAATAATGTAAGCAAGCATGTTCCGTGGGTTATTCGCCCTGTTGCTGAAAAAATTACCAATGGTATAAAAGCTGGTTTTGTTCGTCCTCGTGTAAAAGAACATATTCTCTATCTTGAGCAGTATTTGGCAGAACATGATTATTTCGCGGGAGAGTTTTCTTTCGCAGATATTCAAATGGCATTCCCACTGATTGCAATTCAAAAACGTTTACATGGCAAATATCCGAATATTCAAGCCTTTGTTCAACGTGTTCAGCAGCGTTCAGCATTTCAACGGGCCGAACAAGCAAGTTTACATTCACAGTGTGCGTAATATCCTCAATAACAAAAAAGGAACGATTAATCGTTCCTTTTTTGTTGAAAATATCAACTGATCTAGCAATTTATCGTTTAATCACGATCGAATCAATACCACTATGTTGCAAGGTTTGTTGAGCAGCAAGTGCTGCATCTTGGCTATCATAAGGACCAGAGAAAACACGATACCATGTTTGACCATTCTCAACGGTTTTTATAACATCGGCAGATAAACCATTCAAAATAATTTCTGCACGACGCGCATCTGCACTATCGGGATCAGGATAACTACGTACTTGTAAAATATAGCTTGCTTGAGTTGATGTAGTTTGTTCACTTGAGGTGATATTGGTTGGGTCTTCTGTGGTTGTTGTTTCAGGTTTAGGTGATTCAATAATTACGACACTACCTTGCTGCTTAGTTTCAGGTACTGCTTGTTCAGGAATTGGTGTGACTTGCTGTTGAGGTAATAGATCGTAGAATCGATAGTCTTTATTGGTATCTTCTTCTTGGTAGTGTTCAGATGTGACTTGATTCTTTGCGGGAACGGGTTGCCAAGGTTGCCATAGCATCAGCATGACACCCACACAAAGGATCGCAAGAATTGCGACAAGCATTCCTAACCACTTGGGTACAAGTGGTTTCTTGGGCTTGTTGGGTCGTTCAGATACACCACGTTGCGTTTTTCCAAACACCTGAAATTCCTCTTGATCCTAATCCTATTAGGTTATTTGTAACTTGAAACTGCTTAAAAACAAAGCATTATGTTTAAAATAATGCTTTGTTTTACGATCTGGGTAATGTTGCAAGAGCGTTGCTTTGCTAGTTACATTTCTACGCGGGCATAGCCCTTGTCTTGCGACAATGTGCAAAGCGTTGCTTTGCTAGTTACATTGTCTCAGGTGCAGATACACCAAGTAATTCTAAGCCATTGCGCAGAACTTGCTGTACGTTGATTGAAAGTAATAAACGTGCTTGTGTAAGTGTCACATCATCGCCAAGGACTTTATGCTCGTTGTACCAACCGTGGAATAAGGCTGCTAACTCTTTCAGATAGTTGCCGATTTGATGTGGTTCATACGCATTTGCTGCACGTACTAAAATATCTGGATAAGCGGCAAGTTTTGCTAGAATTTCAGTTTCAGCGTCAAGTTCTAAACGATTTGCATGTTCACGTGCCGAAACAGCATCAAAACTGAGATCTGTAGATGCTGCTTTCTCTAACATACGGCAAATACGGGCGTGTGCATATTGAATGTAATACACCGCATTATCTTTGCTTTGTGAAACTGCAAGGTCTAAGTCAAAGTCGATGTGTTGTTCAGATTTACGCATCACGTAGTAGAAACGTGCAGCATCGTTGCCCACTTCTTTACGTAGGTCACGTAAAGTCACGAACTGACCCGAACGAGATGACATTTGCACCATCTCGCCACCACGCCATAAGCTCACGAACTGAACCAAAAGCACGGTCAATTTCTTCGAGTCATAACCCATTGCATCAATGGCTGCTTTCACACGAGAAATATAGCCGTGGTGGTCTGAGCCCCAAATATCAATGAGGTCGGTATAGCCACGTTGTAACTTATTTAAGTGGTAAGCAATATCAGATGCAAAATATGTGGTTTGACCATTGCGGCGTTTCACAACACGGTCTTTTTCATCACCAAATTCAGTCGATTTAAACCAAATGTTACCCTCTTTCTCATAGAGGAAACCGCGTTGATCTAAAGTTTCGAGCGCTTCATCAATTTTGTCAGCCAATGAAGCTTCACTGAACCATTGATCAAAGGTCACGCCAAAGTCAGCAAGGTCATCTTTGATGTCATCTAAAATGGCATGTAACGCTGCTTGGTGGAATACACGGTAGCCAGCACCAATCAATTGCTGTGAATTGGCAATTAAACCATCAATATGTTTTTCTTTGTCGCCAGTAAGGACAACTTTGTTGCCTTCAGCATCGAGTTCTTCTGCATATTGAACGTCTTCAGGCACATCTTTATAAATGTCAGCAACTGGACGAACATGCGCATCTGCATCTTTATCAATAATGCTTTGTGCGATTTCTTTGACGTAGTCGCCTTGATATGCATTTTTAGGGAAAACCAGTGTTTGTCCCGTGAGTTCTAAATAACGTAAATACGTTGAGGTTGCCAAAATATCCATTTGACGACCTGCATCGTTGACATAATATTCACGGTCAACTTTTGCACCTGTTGCTTCGAGTAGGTTAGCAACAGTCATCCCATAAGCTGCACCACGACCATGTCCTACATGTAGGCTAGAGGTTGGATTGGCAGAAACAAATTCGACTTGGATCTTTTTAGCTGCATTGGCTTGAGTGCGACCGTAATGATCTTTCTGTGCTTGAATTTGATCCAGTACAGCGAAACGTTGGTCTGCGTTTAAGAAGAAGTTAATAAAACCAGGACCTGCAATTTCTGCTTTAGTAATATCAGCTACTTCAGGGAGGGCAGCCAAGATTTTTTCAGCAAGATCACGTGGTTTCATACCCGCGACTTTAGAGCCAATCATAGCAATATTTGAAGCAAAATCACCGTGACTTCGGTCTTTAGTACGGGTTAAATGGCTCGTATTTGTCCAATCTGAAGGAAGTACCCCTTGTTGTTGAAGGGATTGCACCGCATGATCAAGAGCTGCTTGTATTGCCGTATTCATAGTTACCGAAATAAATGTCGCGGAAAAACGTCAAATATAGCAAATTTTGGGGGCTTAAGGGGAGAGTGATTGAAGTGGAATTAACATATTCACATAAATCTTTTTTGTTAAATGCAAAGAGACCCTGTATGAACAGAATCTCTTTTCTAAAATCAGCGTTATTAAATGATGCGAGAGCGTTTGATCCATCGCATTTTTCGACCAAATTTATAATTTTCACCTTCGATGCTGAGGATCAAAACTTGTTGATCTAAGCTAATCGCCTGTTGGATTTGTTGTAAGACATCTTCGATCCGTTTTTTATTGGTGAGTTGATACCAACTGCCCGTTGAAAATGCGAGAACATAACAGGGAAGATACGGCAAATAATTCACTTTCTTTTTGACAAAATAAGCTTTTTTCAGCGCCTTAATTTTCTTTAATGATTTAGTAAGTTGATTTAATTCTACCTCAGTTAAATCATGAGAAATGAATTTGTTCTTTAAGTGAATTTGGTTCCGTTCTTGTTGCGCATGACTTTCAAGCTCAAATCGTGCTAAGAATAAACCATGATAATAATGTGCTTGCTCATGTTGTTCTTGTTGCCAATAAAAATCTCTCAGCAATTCATAACAAGTTGTCATCATAAATTCATTCAGTTCTGCCGCGCGAGCAATATAGAAACAGCCTTGATCATCTTCTCTTTCTAATAAAAGTTTGCCGTATTCCAAGCAAATTTCAGCATGATTAGGTGCTTTTTCATAAAGTATCGCAAGTTGTTCACAAGCTGAATCAGTTTGTTTTGCAATAAAAAGGGTGAGTTGAGCACGTTCAAAAGCCTCATCAATACTGGGTTCCTCAGCTTGTTGAATTTTTTGCTCCAACTCTGTAAGACGTTGTTTTCCACCTTGAATAACTTGGTATCTATCTTGCCATGAAGAGGCAATATTGCTTTGCCACATTTGATCAAACGTTGTAGTGACTTTTTCGAGCTGATGTCCCAAAAGTCGATCTGCACTTTGCCCCGCAGAAGGATATTTAAACTCAGGAAATACACCAATCGCTTTTAAACGATCTTGTAGAGAGGGATGCGTATCTTGATGTGTTGTGGTTTGTTGCATGGATAACGATAGCCAAGCAGCTGTATTTTCTTTTTCCAAATCATGTGCCAGTGCATGGCTAAGTTGAAAGAAAGGAGCAACCAGTGGTTGAGGTGTATCATCAGCGCGTTTGTAGATCTCAGTCCAATACTTTTCATCCAGATACTGACTAATAATGCTGACTGTTGTCAGCGCTTCTGCCGCTGCCTGAGCAGAGGTTAACTGAACGGCAATCATATCTGCTTCATATTCATTCGCTTGAGCAAGGGGAAAAGAATATGCAGTAAAATAAGGAACAAAACGACTCAGAAAGGGTCTAAATAAAAAATCTCCACGACTTTGGTTTTGTTCTAAAACTTCAACCAGTTGTGCCCAGCGAATACGTTGACGATAAATCCAATTCGAAAATTGCGCATGATTTTTGGCTAAATGCCCAAACTCATGCGCTAAGACAGCAGTAAATTGCTCTATGGTTAAAGATTTGAGTAATGGTAAGCCTAGTAACAGGTAATTCTGAGATGAGCCTAAACCTAGAAAACGTGGGATTTGAACAACACCTGCATTTAAGTCCTCAACGATAATGACTTTATGAAAATGAGGTGCATTTAATTGCCGTTGTAGTTTTTGAATAATACTAAATAATTCAGGTGCATCTGTTGCGGTAATTGCATAGCCTTGTGGTGGAGCATGTTTCACCCATAATGATCGTAAAATGACCCAAATAAAAAACCCTACAATTAAAATGAGTTTAATTGCAAAGGCTTTTAAAACGAGAATAGATAAGAATAATAATGGAATAAGTGCTAATAAAAATAAAATCATACCTCCAATGTATAGATTTCCTAGAAGAGCGAGAATAAATACCTGTAGTTGATAGCCTTTTGGATTTCTCTTGATTTTATCCTGTAATCTAATAATTAGTTTTTCAAATTTCTCATTTGTCGATTTTTGTATGTCGTTCATATTTTTCTTTACATATTAAATAATTAAGGTAATAGGCTTTGCAGTACATTTAAATAACCTGATCTTAGTTTTTATACCGCAAAGCATTTTATGATTATATTAAATTTTATCTAATTTTTTTCAATTCTATTATTTAATTATTTGTTCTAATAATTCATCACTCGGTGCGAAATAATAAGCACCATCAATCGCTGTGGTAAAATGCAATAAACGGTCATGTATACCATCACCTGTTGTACCGAACATGCGTTCTAGCATTGCATCGAGAATACTGAGATTGTTGGTATAGGCAACAAAAAATAGACCTTGTTCTCCTCTACCATCTCCATAAGGTAAGCTATGACGTAGAATTTCCATCTCTTCGCCATCCTCATCTTCCACCACGGTACGTGCGACATGTGAGTTTTGAGGTTTGATTTCATCATCGAGTTCGATAGATTCAAGTTTGGTACGTCCAAAGACATGTTCTTGAGCGTCGACTTTGAGCTGTTGCCATTTTGCCAAATCATGAATATAGCGTTGTGCAAAAATAAAACTTCCATCCGCAAAAGCGTCTGCTGTTGCTGGAAGTAATGCCGTTTCAGCACGGTCATCTGGAAATTGTGGATTTTCTGTGCCATCAATAAAGCCAGTCATATCGCGACCATCAAAGAAACGGAAACACGCGCGTTCATCTAAAACATCAACTTTGTTTTGAATGCCACTGAAGAATGCTTGACTGATGGCAAAGCAAATATCGGCACGAGCGCTGGCGATATGAATAAACACATCGGCGGGTACGACAGGCATATTAAACGCCCCTTGTTGAGGGTCGAGTTGTTTAAACCCCTCAGGCGTTTGTGAATAAAGTCTCGACCAAAGCTCAGGGCCAAATGCAATCGCAGTTTTAATCTGATCATTTGGGTGTTGAGTGATAAGACGATCACGAGTTGAAAGCAGAGCTTCAATCTGCTGCTTGAGTTCCGAAATACTTAAATCTTTTAAACGTAAAACAATAAAACGAGCATGGTCGGACGGTAATGGAAGAATGACAGATTGAGCAGTCATGAAGCTCTCCTTAGTTCATTATTTTTAAGTGACTTAATGCCATGATTGTGCCTGATGTCGGCAGAGCTGAATAGTTTATTTCTGACGAATTTTACGATGCTCATCATTGCAAATAGGAATAATGAGAAGAAGTGGGTTGCTTATCTAAACGGTTAATTGGTTTTGAAACTTGGTAAGAGTTTTTGCGCTGTAAAAATGAGTGCAAAGCAAAGCGCCATACATAAAACGATACTCAGACCTGTGGCAATATTTAATGCTGCACTTGACCATAAACCGACAGTGACACCGAACTGTGCCAGTAAAAATGCCCAAATCACCATTTGCTTCGGTGAGTGTGCGAGCAAACGTGCGCTCAGCGCAGGAATGACGAGCAATGCGCCCATCAGTAGCGAACCCACTGCACGTAGCGCAAGTACAGTAAATAAAGCCAGTAATAGCATGAAAATTAAACGTTGCCAGTTGGCACTGACTCCTTCGCTCATGGCAATATCAGGGTCAATCGCAATTTGGATTTGCGCTGACCATGAGCGATAAAGCACAGCCAGTGAACTCACAATGACTACGGCAAACATGGGTAAATCAGCCCATTCGATACTGAGTAGATCACCGAACAAATAGCTCAATAATTCGGGACGTAAACTCGGAATATGCTGAATCAAGAGCAAGCCTGAGCAGAGTAAGGTTGCTGAGCTTAGAGCGAGGAGGGCATCATTGGGTAGGCGAGAATCATGCAGAACCCATAAAATCGCTACCAATAATGCAGCTAAACTGGCTACACCTAACCAAAAGGGTAAATGCAATAAACCTGCAATAGCGACACCCAGTAAAGTTCCGTGCGCCATGGTGTCGGCAAAAAAAGACATTCTGCGCCAAAGCATCAGGCAGCCGAGTGGTGCTGTCAGGAATACCAGTAGCGACCCCATAATCCAAGCAGGTAATAGGAGTTGTAACCATTCCATCATTGCTTAGACCTTTGGTTCGGGGTGAATATGTGGGCGCGGATCATGTGAACATGGTTCGGCATGGTCACTATGCCCACAATGATTGTGATGATGCTGGTAGAACATGCGCTGAGTGCCAAAAATCGCTTGGTATTCAGGATGCTGTTGAATGCTTTCAGGTAAACCACTACAGCAAATGTGCTTATTGAGACAGACCACGCGATGCGTACCTTGCATCACCCATTGCAAATCATGGGAGACCATTAACACTGCGCAACCATAACGTTCAGGTAAGCTGCGGACATAGTCGTAGAGTTCAGCTTCGGATTGAATATCCAAACCTTGCATTGGCTCATCAAGCACTAAAATATCAGGTTGACGTAGTAAAGCGCGTGCGAGTAAAACCCGTTGTCGTTCACCGCCTGACAGTTGTTGTACTTTTGAGGACAGCAGTTTTTGAATCCCTGTATCACGACTGATTTCTTCACGTAAATCAGCGGCACAAATTTCTAAATCAAGTAAGTCCTGAACACGTAAGGGGAGACTAGCCGAAGGGTTGAATTTTTGTGGGACGTAAGCCAGTTTTAATTTCTTAGAAAAGTGAACTTTTCCTTTATTGGGTGACATGATGCCAAGTAAGACTTTAATTAACGTCGACTTACCTGCACCATTTGGTCCTATGAGCGTTACAATTTCTTTTGCTTGTAATGCAAAATCAATATTTCTCAAAATATCTCGCTCATCCCGTCGAACCGAAATATTCTCCAATTGAATAAGTGGAGTACTTACTGAGGTGTGTTGCACTGATGACATTTTCCAGAAATCTCAATAATGCTGTGTTGAGCAGAAAATTGGTCAGAAGCAGCAAGTTGATCAAGCTGTTGAATCAAGCCTTGTGCTGAAGCTTCTTTGACCGAATGACATTCAGTGCAAATCAGAAATGCAGCTTGGTGTCCTTCACGTGGATGGCAACATGGAATATAAGCATTAATAGAGGTTAATCTATGAATTAAGCCTTTCTCTAATAAAAAGTCTAAAGTGCGATAAACTGTTGGTGGGGCAGCAGGGCGGTCTGCTTGTCCTTTAATTTTAGCCAATAAATCATAAGCTCCCATGGGTGCCGATGCATTTAAAATGAGTTCAAGTACTTCTTTACGCAAAGGGGTTAGGCGAGCGCCAACCGCAGTACATAAACTTTCTGCTTCAGCAAGTCGAGCTTTAATATCATGATGACCGTGGACACCATGTAAAGCATTGTCATGTTCATGAGAACAAGAACCCATAATTTGACCCCATTATTTTTGTAGAATCTATTGATTGTTCATGAGCCGTAGCTTTTATTGGCATTTCAATAGACTCGCTATCATAACATGCAATTCAGAATAACGATCTATATAAGTTAAGCGTGTGGAAGATAGCGTAATCAATCTAAAATAGGCATAGGCATTTTTTAACTTTTGTTATATTATAACGTGTTTGCTAAATTGAGTACTATTGCGATGTTGCGCCTTTTTGTTTTTGTTTTCTTTTCGATGTTAAGTACATGGGGATGGACTCAAAGTTTGGTGGTTTCAACACATCCGATTTACTTGATTGCAAAAGCAGTGACTCAGGGTATAGAAGAACCTGTACTACTGCTTCGAGATCAAACGGGTCATGATGTTCAACTTACACCAGCGCACCGTAAAGCCATTCAAGATGCTTCATTGGTGTTATGGTTAGGTAAAGCGCATGAAGCACCTTTGGAAAAATTGTTAAGTCAGAATCGTAAAGCAATCGCACTCTTAAATTCAGGTATCTTAACAACGCTTCCACAACGTAATTTACGTGGTGGCGCTTTAGCAAATACGGTAGATAGTCATGTATGGTTAGACCCGAATAATGCAGTGCGGATTGCATTTTTTATCGCAACATTACGTTCGCAACAATATCCAGATAATAAAATAAAGTACTTAAATAACGCGAAAAGCTTTGCACAACAAATGCTACAGGCTTCACAGCAATATGAAAGCTCGAATAAAGCGAAACCTTATTGGTCGTATCATGATGCATATCAATATTTAGAACGAGCACTGAATTTAAAATTTGCAGGTGCATTAACTGATGATCCGCATATTGCACCCACAATTGCGCAAATTAAATACTTAAAAGACAGCCGCCCTAAAGTTGAAATGTGTTTGTTGGCGGAAACTTCAGCAAGCAGCAGTCAATATCAAAAATTAAATCCAGTCATCTTTCAATCTGTTGATGAGAGTATGCGTGGTGAGGATAATTTTGTAACAGCGTGGAAGAAATTGGCTGCAAAAACTGACAAGTGCGTACTAAGTGCTCAAAATTGATAAAAAAAATAAAAATGAGTTGACTCTAGCGTCGAAAAATATGCTAACGAAAAAAACCGACTTAAGTCGAGAAAAGATTGCATGTTCAAGGGTGTAACTCTATAATGCCTGCGATTCGAAACGATCATCAATAAAACTTGTCAAGCAGTTGTACTGTAAGTGGGTAAAAAATGAGCCAAACTAGTCGTATGATTGACCGACGATTAGCAAAAGCTTTGGTCTTCTTACAGGCGTGTATGATTCCTGTTGCGGCTTTGCTTGCATGGGGTGTTCAGGACACTATTGCTGCCTTGAGTGCTGCGCTTGGGGCTTTGGTCTGTTGGTTGGCGCATTGTTATTTTGCTTGGCAGTCGTTTAGAACGGCAGGCGCAAGAGCATCAAAACAAGTCATGCTCAATATGTATCGAGGGATGCTCGGCAAGTTTGCAATTGTGATTGTGGGTTTTATTTTAATTTTAAGCAATGTAAAACCGTTGTCACCGGTTGCGTTGTTTGGTGGATTTATACTTGTTCAAGCAATGACGTGGGTTGCACCTTTTTGGGCATCACGTTTAAAAAAACGAGTGTAAGGCACATTTTGAGATTTTTGGAAGTAGGAACGAGATTATTGCAGTTCGCATGATTTGTTTCGCTTCTTTTTAATGATTGACATTGACCAGGTGTGATTTATGGCTGCTGAAGAACATGCCCTGACTTCGACCGAGTATATCAAGCATCACTTGACTAATATGACCTATGGCAAAATGCCAGATGGATCATGGAAGTTGGCTGAGACTGCTGAAGAAGCTCATTCGATGGGGTTCACTGCAATTCACTTGGATTCAATGGGTTGGTCTATCGGACTTGGTGTGATTTTCTGTTTGTTATTTTGGACAGTTGCGAAAGCTGCAAATGCTGGCGTTCCAACTAAATTCCAATCTGCAATTGAAATGATTATCGAGTTTGTGGACTCAAGTGTTCGTGATACTTTCCACGGCAAATCGCGTTTAATTGCTCCATTATCTTTGACCATCTTCGTGTGGATTTTCCTCATGAACGCAATGGACTTGATTCCTGTTGACTTGATTCCATTCATAGCTCAACAGATTGGTGCAAGCGTATTTGGTATGGATCCTCACCACGTATATTTCAAGGTTGTTCCATCTACAGATCCTAACATTACCCTTGGTATGTCATTGTCTGTATTTGTTCTTATCTTGTTTTATAGTATTCGTGAAAAAGGAATCGGCGGTTTCGTCGGTGAATTGGCACTTAACCCATTTAACCCAAGTAACCCAGTTGCAAAAGCGTTATTGATTCCAGTGAACTTAATTTTGGAATTAGTAACTTTCCTTGCTCGTCCAGTTTCGTTGGCTCTACGACTGTTCGGTAACATGTATGCAGGTGAGTTAATCTTCATCTTAATCGCGTTATTACCGTTCTATATCCAGTGGGCGTTATCTGTGCCTTGGGCTATCTTCCACATTCTTGTAATCACGCTGCAAGCATTTATCTTTATGATGCTGACCATCGTTTACTTGAGCATGGCAAGCGAAAAGCATTAATGGTATTGCCTAATTATCAACCGATAGTTAGGCTTAAATTTTAGTTTAATTTGGTAATAACCTAACCTCTGAGGAATTTTTCATGGAACTCACTTTAGGTCTAGTTGCAATTGCATCTGCTATCTTGATCGCTTTCGGTGCTTTAGGTACTGCGATTGGCTTCGGTCTTTTAGGTGGCCGCTTCTTAGAAGCTGTTGCTCGTCAACCAGAATTGGCTCCACAACTTCAAACTCGTATGTTCTTAATTGCGGGTCTTCTTGATGCTGTGCCTATGATCGGTGTTGGTATTGGCTTGTTCTTCATCTTCGCTAATCCATTTGTAGGTTAATTGGCTTCATTTCTAAATCCACCATTTGAGGAATAGCGAAATGAATATCAACCTCACATTGATTGGTCAGGCGATATCATTTGCGATCTTTGTCGCATTTTGTATGAAATTCGTTTGGCCACCACTAATCAATGCGATTAGTGAGCGTCAGCGTAAAATTGCTGATGGCTTAAATGCTGCTGAAAAAGCGAAAGCTGACCTTGCTGATGCGCAAGCACAAGTTAAGGCAGAATTAGACGCAGCAAAAGCACAAGCGGCTCAATTGATCGAACAAGCGAACCGTCGTGCAGCACAATTGGTCGAAGAAGCGCGTACCCAAGCATCTGCTGAAGGTGAACGTATTCGTCAACAGGCGAAAGAAACTGTTGATCAAGACATCAATGCTGCTCGCGAAGAATTACGTCAACAAGTTGCTGCTTTGGCAGTTGCTGGCGCAGAAAAAATTCTGAACCAACAAGTTGACGCAGAAGCTCATAATGCCATGCTGACTCAGCTGGCTGCTAAACTATAAGCGAGGCGAAATATGGCTGAACTCTTGACGTTAGCACGCCCGTATGCAAAAGCAGCATTTGCTTTCGCTTCTGAGCAAGGTGCAACTGACAATTGGTCGAATGCGTTACAAGTGCTCAGTGCTGCGGTGCAAGATGAAGCATTTTCCGCTTATTTAAATCGCCCTGAGCTGACTCCTGCGGAGCAGGTAAGTCTTTTTGCGAAAGTTTTAGGTGAAGATCAAACTCAAGCTGTGTCTAATTTCTTGACATTGCTTGCAGACAACGATCGTTTAGTTTTATTGCCTGAAATTGCAGCAGAATATGAGTTACTTAAATCGCAGAACAACAACACATTGGAAGTAGAAATTGAATCTGCTTTTCCAATTGATGCGACACAAGAGCATATTTTAGCTCATGCGCTTGAGAAACGTTTTAACAGAACTGTTCATGTGACTGTTAGCGTTAATCCAGCGTTAATCGCAGGTGTTGTGATTCATGCAGGCGACCAAGTGATAGATGACTCTGCGCTTAACAAGCTTGAAAAAATGCGGACTCGTCTTCTTGCGTAATAGCAATAAGACTGAACTTAAAAAAGATTGAGGAATAGCGCAATGCAACAACTGAATCCATCCGAGATCAGTGCGCTCATTAAACAGCGTATCGGCGATCTGGACACCAGCGCGACCGCGAAGAATGAAGGTACTATCGTCATGGTATCTGACGGTATCGTGCGTATTCACGGTCTTGCGGATGCAATGTACGGTGAAATGATCGAATTCGACGGCGGCTTATTTGGTATGGCACTGAACCTAGAACAGGATTCAGTGGGTGCCGTTGTTTTAGGTAACTACCTAAGCCTGCAAGAAGGTCAAAAAGCTCGTTGTACAGGTCGTGTATTAGAAGTTCCGGTTGGTCCTGAACTTCTTGGCCGTGTCGTAGACGCTTTGGGTAATCCTATTGATGGTAAAGGCCCAATTGATGCGAAATTAACTGATGCTGTTGAAAAAGTAGCACCAGGCGTAATTTGGCGTCAGTCTGTCGACGAACCTGTTCAAACGGGTTATAAATCAGTTGATACCATGATCCCTGTAGGTCGTGGTCAGCGTGAGTTGATTATTGGTGACCGTCAAACTGGTAAAACAGCAATGGCGATCGATGCGATCATCGCTCAGAAAAACTCTGGCATTAAATGTGTATACGTTGCGATTGGTCAAAAACAATCAACAATTGCAAACGTTGTACGTAAGCTAGAAGAAACTGGCGCTATGGCGTATACAACTGTTGTCGCAGCTGCGGCCGCTGATCCTGCAGCAATGCAGTATTTAGCTCCGTACTCTGGTTGTACAATGGGTGAATACTTCCGTGACCGCGGTGAAGATGCGTTAATTATTTATGATGATTTGTCTAAGCAAGCTGTTGCTTACCGTCAAATTTCATTGTTATTACGTCGTCCACCAGGTCGTGAAGCGTATCCAGGTGACGTATTCTATCTTCACTCGCGTCTTCTTGAACGTGCTTCGCGCGTTTCAGCTGATTACGTTGAGAAATTCACTAACGGTGCAGTAACTGGTCAAACAGGTTCTTTAACTGCATTACCGATTATTGAAACTCAAGCGGGTGACGTATCTGCATTCGTACCAACCAACGTAATTTCGATTACTGACGGTCAGATCTTCTTAGAAACATCATTATTCAACGCAGGTATTCGTCCTGCTGTGAACGCGGGTATCTCTGTATCTCGTGTTGGTGGTTCTGCTCAAACTAAGATCATCAAAAAATTGTCTGGTGGTATCCGTACTGCTTTAGCACAATACCGTGAGTTGGCTGCGTTTGCTCAGTTCGCTTCTGATCTTGATGAAGCAACTCGTAAGCAACTTGAGCATGGTCAACGTGTAACTGAGTTAATGAAGCAAAAACAATATGCTCCTTACTCAATTGCTGACCAAGCTGTTTCTGTTTATGCATCTAACGAAGGTTATATGACTGACGTAGAAGTGAAGAAAATCGTAGACTTTGATACTGCGTTAATTTCTTACTTCCGTTCTGAATATGCTGCGTTAATGCAACAGATCGATGAAACTGGTGATTACAACAAAGACATCGAAGCAGCATTCAAAGCAGGTATTGAGAGCTTCAAAGCGACTCAAACTTACTAAGTTAAGCTTTAGTTAAGTTTGGTTCACGGATCAACCTTCGGAAGCTCGAAAGGGCTTTCGAATACTAGGTTAAGCGTATGGCAAATTTAAAAGAAATTCGCGCCAAAGTAGCTAGTATCAAGAGCACGCAAAAGATTACTCGCGCGATGCAAATGGTAGCTGCTTCTAAAATGCGTCGTGCGCAAGAGCGCATGGCTCAGGGCCGTCCGTATGCCGATAATATGCGCCGTGTAATTGCTCATTTGGTCCAAGCAAACCCTGAATATAAACATCGTTATATGGTTGATCGCCCTGTTAAGCGCGTTGGCTATATCGTAGTGTCTTCAGATCGTGGTTTGGCAGGTGGCTTGAACATTAACTTGTTCAAGAAAGTTGTGCAGCATGTCAAAGCACAACAAGAGCAGTCAATTGAAGTTGAATTTGCTTTGATTGGTCAAAAAGCGGTTTCGTTTTTTAAGAGTTACGGCGGTAAAGTACTAGGTGCAACCACTCAATTAGGTGATGCGCCAAGTTTGGAACAGTTAACTGGCTCAGTGCAAATTATGCTTGATGCATTTGATAAGGGCGAATTAGATCGTATCTATCTCGTATCAAATGGCTTCATCAATGCAATGACACAACAGCCTAAAGTAGAACAACTTGTTCCTTTGGCACCAGCAGCCGCAGGTGATGATCTTAACCGTACTTATGGTTGGGATTACCTCTATGAACCAGAAGCAGAAGATTTGTTAAATGGTTTGTTGGTTCGCTATATCGAGTCTATGGTTTATCAAGGTGTGATTGAAAACATCGCCTGTGAGCAATCTGCACGTATGGTCGCTATGAAAGCAGCGACAGATAACGCAGGTGATCTCATCAAGAGCCTACAACTCATTTATAACAAGCTGCGTCAAGCCGCGATTACTCAGGAAATTTCCGAGATCGTTGGCGGTGCCGCTGCCGTTTAACATTATTTTTGAATTGAGGAGACAGCAATGAGTAGCGGTCGTATCATTCAGATCATCGGCGCGGTTATCGACGTCGAGTTTGAACGTAATAGCGTTCCTAAGATCTATGAAGCTCTCCAAGTTGATGGTACTGAAACGACTTTGGAAGTTCAGCAA
The DNA here is from genome assembly GCF_000374425.1 of Acinetobacter tjernbergiae DSM 14971 = CIP 107465. Lineage (GTDB taxonomy): Bacteria > Pseudomonadota > Gammaproteobacteria > Pseudomonadales > Moraxellaceae > Acinetobacter > Acinetobacter tjernbergiae. The sequence continues at coordinate 113,540 of NZ_KB894361.1, forward strand.
CAGCTTGGTGATGGTGTTGTTCGTACTATCGCGATGGGATCTACTGAAGGTCTTAAACGTGGTCTTAACGTAACTAGCACTGGTGCACCAATCTCTGTTCCTGTAGGTACAGCGACACTTGGTCGTATCATGGACGTTTTGGGTCGCCCGATTGATGAAGCAGGTCCTGTAGCAACTGAAGAGCGTTTGCCGATTCACCGTCAAGCACCTTCTTATGCTGAGCAAGCTGCATCTACTGATCTTTTAGAAACTGGTATTAAAGTCATTGACTTACTTTGCCCGTTTGCGAAAGGTGGTAAAGTTGGTCTATTCGGTGGTGCGGGTGTTGGTAAAACCGTAAACATGATGGAATTGATCAACAACATCGCAAAAGCACACTCAGGTTTATCTGTGTTTGCTGGTGTTGGTGAGCGTACTCGTGAAGGTAATGACTTCTATCACGAAATGAAAGATTCTAACGTTCTTGATAAAGTAGCAATGGTCTACGGTCAGATGAACGAGCCACCGGGTAACCGTTTACGCGTAGCGTTGACTGGTTTGACCATGGCTGAATACTTCCGTGATCAAAAAGACGAAAATGGTAAAGGTCGTGACGTATTATTATTCGTCGACAACATTTACCGTTATACACTTGCAGGTACTGAAGTATCAGCATTGTTAGGTCGTATGCCATCTGCAGTAGGTTACCAACCGACACTTGCAGAAGAAATGGGTGTTCTTCAAGAGCGTATTACGTCGACTAAATCTGGTTCGATCACTTCGATCCAAGCAGTATACGTACCTGCCGATGACTTAACAGATCCATCGCCTGCGACTACATTTGCTCACTTAGATGCAACAGTAGTATTGAGCCGTGACATCGCATCTTCTGGTATTTATCCAGCGATCGATCCACTTGACTCAACTTCACGTCAGTTAGATCCATTGGTTGTTGGTGCTGAGCATTATGAAATTGCACGTTCTGTACAGAACGTATTGCAACGTTATAAAGAGCTTAAAGACATCATCGCAATTTTGGGTATGGATGAGTTAGCAGAAGAAGATAAATTGGTTGTTTACCGTGCGCGTAAAATCCAACGTTTCTTCTCTCAACCATTCCACGTAGCTGAAGTGTTTACTGGTGCTCCTGGTAAATTAGTACCACTTAAAGAAACGATTCGTGGCTTTAAAGGTCTATTAGCTGGTGAATACGATCACATCCCAGAACAAGCGTTCTATATGGTTGGTGGTATTGACGAAGTGATTGCTAAAGCCGAGAAACTTTAATTAGCAACTCTAATTTAAGGAGATTCTCATGGCGACAATGCAATGTGATGTGGTAAGTGTCAAAGAGTCAATTTACTCTGGGCAAGTAACCATGTTAATCGCAAAAGGTGCGGGTGGTGAGCTAGGTATTTTACCAGGGCATGCGCCACTTGTAACTTTACTCCAACCGGGGCCGATCCGTGTTCAGTTGGAAAATGGTACAGAAGAAATCGTGTATGTATCAGGCGGTGTGTTAGAAGTTCAACCTCATGTTGTGACTGTGCTTGCAGATACTGCAATCCGTGCTGACAACTTGGATGAAGCTGCAATTATGGAAGCTCGTAAACAAGCTGAACAATTGTTAGCAAATCAAAAGAGTGATTTGGACTCGGCTGCTGCCCTTGCTGCGCTTGCAGAAACAGCGGCTCAGCTTGAAACCATTCGTAAAATCAAGAATCGTGCAATGTAATTGCTGATTTAAGATTGAGAAAGCCACCGTAAGGTGGCTTTTTTATTCACTAAAAACATAATAAGATGATACTTTAGAGAGGTAGTTTTGTTGTTGATCTAAATTTCTATTCAATAAATAGCGCCTATAAAAATTCGATTAGGAAGCATATGTTAGCAAGCAATATTCTAAAGTTGCGTTTAGATCGCATTGAACAACAAGGGCATCATTTATCAGTTAAAGATCAACTGAAACTTGTGACATTAGCTCAACCAGAATTAACAGCAGGTTTGTATTCTCAGCTATTTCAGGTCACTTTACCTAAAATATGGCATTTTCAACATCATAATGCTGAAGAAATTGCATGTTCATTGCGTTTAATTGAACTGATTGATCGCGTTTTTATTCCTAAATATAAGCAACATGCCCATCGGTTTGCATGGTTTGAACAATGCTTGGTATTCCGTTTGCAATATGCTGACCAAGGCTTAAACCAACAAGATTTATATGACGTCACTTCACATTTAGAGAAATGTAAAGAAAGCCCGCAAAAACTCAGTATCTTGAAACAACTCCATGAGCAATATGATGAAATTGCAATTCAGCTTGCGCTTGCCAAAGCTTATCAAGCATTACAAGATTGGTCGCCTGCCATTGAGATTTATCAGAGGGTAGTTAAACAGCAAGCAACGCAGTTAGAAAATATTGACTATGACTTCATTTATTGTTTATTAAATCGAAATTATTCTTCAAATCAACAAAAAAATAGTGATGTGATTGAAGCTTTGCAACGTTTAGCAGCGTTAGACCCGATTCAGCAACAAGCGAAACATACTCAATTTACACAGTGGGCTGTTTCATTGATGTTACCTGAATCTATGCAATTGAACTCAATGGATACAACAACTCACTTTATTAGCTTACAACGTCGTTTAAAACAGGTCGGCTATTCTTTAAATGATTGGTTAATCGCCAATGATTTTATTATTCCTTACTATAAAAATAGCATCGAAAAAGCACCTAAGCTTTTAAATAATCATGAAATTGTTGTGAATTTAGACCGCCATAAATTAGCCAATACCGCTTTAAAGGCTATTTTAACCAATCGGGATTTAAAATTGGTCAGTGGTGTGAATGCTGCGAATTATAGTCTTGGTTTTATTTGGAATTATCTACAGATTAATCCTTTGGTTTTAGATGCTTTGGTGGCAGCGTCCCAAGCGAGTCCAGATGCATTTTATAATTTAAAACAAATCCCAGCACCAGATTATGATCATGATGCGGCGTTACAACATTTGTCATCTTATTTAGCTAAACAACAAGTCGCTTATAACTTAAGTCAACAAGGTCATACGATTGAATTTGCTGAACATTCACACTTATCGGGCTTTGACCTGATTGTGGATGGAACGCCAATGCAGGTGAAGTGTTCGCTAGATGGTGAAGCAGTTGAGAAATTTGCACAGCAGCATCCACATATTGCCATCATTGTGAATATTGAATTAGCGCATTTACAAGAAAAGTATCCTTCAATTTTTGCAGATTTAGCACTCAGTCATGAGGCTGTACAACGGACGGCACAATTGAGTTTGAAATATCCCGTTGGTGTAGATGGCTATCTGCCGATTCCTTTGATGAATACGGGTTTTGCAGTGTACCGTAACTTTAATCAAGCACAGAGAAAACAAATTCGTCCTTATTCACAGCCTAGTTCAACCATGAAGAATGGTTTGGCGGTTGGTGCTGCAATTGGTGGTGTTGTAACTGGCTCAATTGGTGCGTTTGTGGTGGGGAGTCTTGCAGTTTATCGAACTTGGCGAATACAAAAGATAGAGCAACGTAAACCTTTGCAGCAAAAGCAACAGTTGTTGATGCAGCGTAATCAAATTATGGATCTACTGATTGATTTTGCGGAGTGGTTTAGTCAGAATTTATTACAATATCGTGTTGATATTTATGCGTACCAATTGCGGCAAATTGAAATGAAGCTTATGGGGCGAATTTCTGAAGCGGTTATTTCCACCACTTTATTTGCTTATAAATTCGAAGCCCACCAACGTGCCTATCAGTTGCATATATGGATGCAGAAACAATTGGCGGATGACAATCCGAAGCAAAAAGTACAAGCGGGTTGGGTTGCACTCGCCCAGTCGAATCAATTTATGTCGGTTGAGCTAAAACAGCGAGTTCGTCATATTAATGCCGAACTCGAAAAATATAAACAGATGACTCGATACGGTGTGCAGCTAGAACATCTATCTCGACAACCCCATGATCATATGATGCAGTCAAATCATATTATTCCAAGCATGATTATGTAGATGTGTGATTTAAACGAAATACATTTTATTCAATTAGGTTGTTGAGTTGTCGAGTACTAAACTGGCAATTTTTACCATATCCATTTGGATTGTATTAAATTGTTTTTCGATTTTGTTAAAGTCCAGTTTGCTGAGATCTGTTTGACCATGTAAAAGAGGCATGGTTAATAACTGTTGATTTGCTGAGAGTAGGCTTTGACGGATTTGGTCAACTTCATGACTTTTTAAATTAAGTGAGAGCAAAGTGTCGTGCAGCCCATGTAATTCTTGCTTTAAATCACCCGCAACATTTTGTAATTGATGGGTATTTTTATTTTGAATTGCTTGCTCAAGGCTATTTTGTGATTGCTTTAATAGCACAGCATAATCATCTGTTTCTAGCTGTAACTTTGCGATATCACGAGCGATATTAAGCATATTGCCACTACTCAAATCTTGAGGGTCTTGAAGCGTCATGCTTTCAATATCTATATGGTTTTTAGCAGTAAGTGTGGATTGCTCAAATTCTCTAGTTTGTTCAGAGTATCCATTTTCTTGCAGGGGTTGATTACAGCCAACAAGTGTTAATGCTGTGATCAGTGTCGTTACTGAGAGAATGGCTTTGATAGAAAAGTGTTCCATCATGGCTGAACGGTACCAGATTATGAGAGGAGCGCCACTATAATGAGAAAATGTGAAGAAAAAAGAGATTGTTGCAATTTACCAACATTTTTATGAAAGAAGGTCATGGAAAGTAGGTTTGATTTTTTTCATAGAAAAGAATAGATAAACTATTCTTTTCTATACACTTATAATAATTATTTTGCCAGTTCAGCTTCAATCGCCGTTACGATACGCTCATCATCTGCGGTGATATCAGGGGCAAAGCGTGCCACAATTTCACCATTCTTATTGACTAAGAATTTTTCAAAATTCCACAACACTTCAGGTGGATTGTTTGGTGTTAAACCATAATCAACGAGGTCTTTCCACCAAGGACCTTCGCCAAGACGTTCTGGAATTGCTTGTGTCAGTGTTTGATATAGAGGGTGCTTGTCGTCACCTGCAACAGAGATTTTTGCAAATAAAGGGAAGTGGACGTCATAGTTGAGAGAACAGAATTGTTCGATTTCATCATTTGTCCCTGGTTCTTGTTCTAAGAAGTTATTTGCAGGGAAGCCTAAAATCTCCAAGCCTTGATCTTTTTTCGCTTGGTATAGTTTTTCTAAACCTTCGTACTGTGGTGTTAAACCACATTTTGAGGCAACGTTAACGATAAGTAAGACCTTACCTTGGTATTGATCAAGATCAAGCGCTTGACCTTTGATGTCTTTAACTGGAATGTGATAAACCGATTGGCTCATGGAATATGTCCTAATTTGTTGTTGTGACAAGACTTGTTTGTTTTAACTGCTAATTTATCAGAGTGCAATCCTCTTGATATGAATCCATACAAATTATGAGCAAAAGTGCAGATTACATTTATATCGAGGCATTTTTAAGTTGGATTGGTGTCTGCCCTGTATAGCGTTTGAAAAATTCAATAAAGCTAGAGCTATGGTGATAACCTAAAACGTATGCCAGTTGTTTAATGGTCATCCCTTGACGAATTTGATTGATCGCAAAGATGATTTTGGCTCGATTCCGCCATTCTGATAAAGAAAGTTGTAGTTCGTGTTGGCTGAGTCGAAGTAGATGACGCTCGCTTACGCTAACGTTGAGCAAGATCTGTTGTAAGCTAAGATTAAAGAGTTCTGGATCAGCAAGTTGCGCTAAGATTGGCGCTAAAATTGGATGGGTACTTTGTGGTAAATAATGTGAATAAGCAGGCGCTTGTTTGAGTTGATCAAATAAAACTTGTCGTAAATGTTCAAGATATTCAGGTGACGCATTCTGCTTTTGTTGCGCTAAGATTTGAACAACCAAAGCACGAAAAAATGGCTCAATACTGAAGCAGCGGCACGTATCCCCTAAAAAGTCTCCGTATCTAGGATGTAAGCGAATACAAATATAATGAATTTCATGTGCAACGGGGAGCGATTGGTGTTCAGTCCGTGGAGGTAACCAAAGTCCATAACTGGGTGGTGATAGATAATATTTTCCTTCAATATCAAATTCTAATGTTCCATTAAGACTGAAGTTAAAGTCCCCCCAAAGTGAAGAATGAGGGCTGACAATATCATCTTTTTGGTAGAGAAATTCATGTACTTCTATGCCATTTGAAAGAGGAAATTGTTCAATTATCTCATGCTTCATTTAGGGTTCTCATCTTAGTTCTCGCAAGTCACTTTCGGATTATTCAAGCCTTTGGCTAAAGTGAAAATACTTAGTAAAGCTAAAGCAACAAAGCTAATGACACCATAAATTAAGATATTTTCACTGAAATGGTCAACGACATAACCCCCTAGTAATGAACCCACTGCAATCATGACTTGGAACATACCCACAAATAACGGCATCCCTTTTTCGACTGCATGAGGTGCGTGTACAAACATCCAAATATTTGCAGAAGTTGGGAAGGCCCCAAAAGCAAAGCCCCACAATGCGGTGAGCACAATTGCCCCAAACTGATGAATTGCAAAGATTGGGAAACCAAAGAAAACAATACCAAAACAGACCCCAATAAAGGCAAGAGTATAACGAACATTTAAGTTACTGCTATAACCTGCGAAGGCATTCCCAAAAATACCTGCAATACCGTAGAGCAAGAGTAATGAGCTAATTGTTGTACCATCGAAGCCTGCAATATTTTTAAAGAAAGGGGCTAAGTAGCTATAGGCACAAAAATGTGCAAGACCAATCAGTAAAATGATCAACATACCACTGCGTGCTTTAGGGATTCTAAGTAAAGCAGGAAGATCACTTAAATGAATTGCGGATTCAGGTTTCAGCTTGGGTAAGAAAATAAGTTGTAGTATTAGAACAAGCAGTCCAATTATTGCAGTAATCCCAAATGCACTACGCCAACCATAGAATTCACTTAGCCAAGTACCGATAGGCACTCCTAATACTGTCGCAAAGGTTACCCCTGCCATTACTACCGCTGTTGCTTTAGCAATAGGAAGATGAGCAGGAGCAAGTTTGCCACTTAAAGCAATTGCAGTTGCCCAAAAGCCACCAATCGCAATGCCGAGTACTAAACGACTTAGTAAGAGCAGATTAAAGCTATCTGCAAATGCAGTAATTGTATTTGCAATCACCATGATTGCAGTGAGTAAGATTAAAACGTAGCGTCGATCAAGTTGTTTAACATAAATGGGCAGTAAGGGAGCGGCAATTGCTGCCATAACACCAGGTAAGGTGATGATTAAGCCAGCTGTGCCAACTGAAATGTTTAAATCAGTTGCGACACTGTTGAGTACACCTACAGGAAGGAACTCGCTAGTGACCAGTGCAAAAGCGCCAATCGCAACGGCTAATATTGCATACCAACTTCCTTGTACTTCAGCTGACTCTGTGGATCGTATCTTGGGGGAGATAGAGTTTTTCATAAAAAGTCCTTTATTGTTCATAATATAACAATAAAATTTTGTGTATTAGGTCGTTTTTTATAACGATCGATATGAAATAAAATAGTTGATAAATATTGATGCGTCAATTAATTTAATAATGATCGTTATGAAAATATGTGCAGCATTTATGAAAAATACACACGATTCCATCGCAATACCATGTGGAGACAGGGCTAAAAAGAAGCGTGGTCGTCCTAAATGTTTTAATGAGCAACAAGCTTTAGAAAAGGCAATGTTATTGTTTTGGGAACATGGATATGAGGCGACTTCGATCAGCGATTTAACGCATGCTTTGCAACTGACTGCACCTAGTTTGTATAGTAGCTTTGGTGATAAAACGGGGCTTTTTTATAAATGTATTGATTATTATTTGGCACATGAAGCTTGCCCAATTGAAGCAATTTTTTTAGAGGCGAAAACCGCTAAAGTCGCATTTGAACTATTTCTTTATGACAATGTACAGCGCTTAGCTCAATCTAATAAGCCGACGGGTTGTATGTTGGTTGTTGCAACGATGAGCTGTTCGGATAACGCCCAAATAGTGCAGCATAATATTCTTGAAAAAAGGTTGAAAACTAAGCAAACAATGTTAGATCGCCTGCGACAAGGTGTTGAAAATGGGGATATTAAGATTACGGCTCCATTACAAGAAATAGCGGACTTCTATACAACGGTATTACAAGGGCTGACCATTCAAGCACGTGATGGTGCTAATGTTCAACAACTTCAAAAAGTGGTTGAACATGCGATGCGCAGTTGGGAGTTATTTTAGTTCCGATGTCCTAACTGCGGTATAAATGTCTGAAATACGATATTTTAATTATTTTAGACATCTTTCAGAATATTGCTATCGCGGAAATATTGTGAGAAAGAGAATGGGTCAGTTAAGCAAGTATCAAAAATGGGCATTTATATTGCCTCTGATGGCAGTATTAATTTGGTCGCTGAATATTGCGGTTACTCGTTATGTTGCGGACTATATTTCACCCGTCAGTATTAGTTTTTATCGCTGGTTTGTTGCCTTTCTAATTTTGACGCCTTTTATGTTGCCTAACGTATGGAAACAGCGAGCTTTGATTCGCCCATATATTCCTAAATTAGCAGTTCTTAGCGCTTTTGGAATGGTGTTGTATCAAGGGCTTTCTTATACAGCAGCACATTATACCACTGCAACAAATATGGGTATTGTAAATGCCTTTGTTCCAGTTTTTACCATTTTTATCTCTTATATTATTTTAAAAGATAAGCCAAATCGATTTGCGATTTTTGGCAGTTTCTTATCATTTTTAGGCTTACTTTATGTGATGAGCCAAGGGCATTTCTCTCGCTTATTTGACCAAGGAGGACATTGGGGAGATATGGTGATGGTGATTGCAGTTGGGTTCTATACTTTTTATGGTGTATTTCTCAAAAAATGGCAATTACAACTGCCACTCATGACGAGTTTATATATACAAATCGTCTTTGCATTGTTATATCACGCTCCATTTCTTCTCTGGTTAGGTTTAGATTCGATTAATGCTGAAAACGTTGCAAGTGTTTTATATGCTGGTATTTTTCCATCATTGATTGCACCCTTATTATGGATGATCGCCGTACAGGCAATTGGCCCAAACAGAACCAGCATTGTTATGAATTTGATGCCAGTATTTACTGCGATCATTGCAACTTTTTGGTTATCTGAACATTGGACAATCTATCATACGATCGGTGGAGTGACGATTTTGGTCGGTATTATTTTGGCACAAAAGAAAACGACGAAAACCGCTGTGGCGTTGATTGAAACCTCTTCATGAATATGAAATGATGATGTAGTATTGTGTGAAATAGCGACAAATACATCAAAATATTTATTTAATGTTGATTCCTTCTATATGATTTTCAAATATATTTTGAATATTTATCAAATTAATGATCAAAAAAAAGATCAATAAAAATAGAAATATAATTTTATTGAAATTTTAAAACTGACAAAAATGGTACGCTTTTCACATTTTTTGTTAGAGAAATAATATATTTGTATAAATCAAATGATTGATCCATAATAGCTTTCAGAGTAGCTTGATTGACTTTACAATCAATATTACTCACTAAATTTGCAGACCCTCTGGATGTGATTATACACATCCTTTTTATGCTCAGTTATCCCTATATAACTGAGCTTTTTTTTGTCCGCTATTCACCTAATTAGGCGCGAATGATTTCACCTGTTAATGCGTTTAGAATTCGACTGGGTTCCTGACTAAGCCCTAAATGACCTTCTAAATAATGTAATGATGAACCGAAGTAGCTTTGAGCCGCTTGTAGGTTGTGTGCTGGGTTTAAACCCGCAGGATTGGCACTGGTTGAAACAATAAAACCACCAAAAGCATTACACAGATCAACACATAATGGATGTGTGGTAACGCGTACAGCAACTAATGGATGCTGACCTTTAATCCATGTTGGGATGTGTTGATCTGCGGGGAGCAACCATGTCGTTGCACGTTCGGTTGGTTCACGATCTGACCAACTCGCAATCACTTGCTTGCGTATTTCTGGCGTTAGTGTCTGTAGCAAATGTTCAACGTGTTCTAACTGTCCAGCTAATAGAATGACGCCTTTTTCAATTGGGCGCTGTTTAAGCTCAAGAATCTCTTGAAAAGCATGTTGATTAAAGGGGTCACAACCTAAGCCCCAGACAGCTTCTGTCGGGTAAGCAAGAACCTGCCCTTGTTTTAAAAGTTGAGCTGCTTCAGCAATAGAGGACGTAATCATGAGGCATAGAGCAAATGAGAAGGGAGATGTGACTAGTTTAAAGCATTGGTCGACAACGTAAATAGCATCCCGCTTGTTGCATGCAAAGACCGAGTAATTCAAGTTCCATTAACTGTGCTGTGAGTTCGGAAATGGAAGCCTGATAACGTTGGGCGAGCTGATCTAAGTCTTGACCGACCCAATCTAACAGTTGATATAACGCAATTAAATGCGTTGGAATACTGGAAGGGACAGCCAATGCATCTTCAGGTTGTTTTTGTGCTTGCCATTGTGTAGGTAAAGCTAAGTCTTCAATGATTTGTTCAGGATGATCGACCAAGGTTGCACCTTCACGAATTAACTGGTGGCAGCCTTGATGATGCTCACTATAAATGTGCCCTGGAATAGCAAATACCATTTTTCCTTGATTTGCTGCCTCATTTGCAGTTATGAGTGAGCCACTCTTTAATGCCGCTTCTACAACCACAACACCAAGACTTAAACCACTAACAATACGATTACGACGTGGAAAATGCTGTTGCAAAGGCATTGTCGTCGGGAGGAACTCGGTGACAATAGCACCTGATTGAGTAATCTGTTGTGCAAGTTTTATATTCTGCGAAGGGTAAACCGTATCTAAGCCTGTTCCTGTCACAGCGATTGTTCGATGATTGGCTAAGCCACCACGATGGGCTGCTTCATCAATTCCATGCGCTAAACCACTGCTGATGTAAAATCCTTTTTCACTTAAATAATAAGCAAAATCATAGGCAACCTGTCTCCCATGAGGACTTGGTTTACGACTGCCAACCATGGCAATTTGAGGTTGTAATAATGCTTGAGCCTGACCTTGTCCAAATAAAATTGGAGGGTGATCTGGGTAGTGTAAGAGCTGAGTCGGGTAGCCGATATCTTTGGGCGTTAGAATAAAATCGCTATGCTGACAAATCAATTGAATCAGTTGTTCAAATTTTTGTTGTCCTTGAGCGGTTTGAAATTCTTGTAAACGTTTTAAATGATTGGCATGTAAGCCAAGCTGTGACCATTCTGCCAAATGATGCTTTTGAGTCGCTTGTTCGCAACCGCCAAAGTGTTGTTGAATTTTTTGAAAACTAGAAAGTGAGTGTTGAACCAAGTACCACACCAACACAGTATGATAATGATGGGGCGATAGCTGATTCAACATTTCTAATTAGAGCTTAGTTATCAAGACGAGGTGGCTTGATATTCGAACCAAGTTTAATTGGTAATTCGCTCTCTAATACATACGCATAGCTGATGCGGTCAAAACTCTTGAAGATCATGATGCTACCAACATATTGCCCTGGTAATTTCACATTTTCTTTGGTTTTTGGATCACGTACGGTTTCGCCATCTTGGTAAGCACTAAAGACTTGTCCGATTTCAATCCCATCCGTTGTACCACGATCAATGGTGACAACACCATTTTTTGCTGCTGTACCTAAAGATCCCATCGCACGGATGATTTTACCACCATCTTTCACCTGATTTGGTTCAGTTGGGTAGAATAAAGTAGGTAACATCGCGTCTTGTTCAAGCATAACACGGTCGCCACGACGCACTTCACCCGTATAGCTATCAGTTAACTCAAAGGTGGTAATATCATTTTCATTGGTAATTGCGACACCAGCAGCAACTTGAGTCAGTTCAATACCAAGAGTTTGTTTTTTACCTTTTTCATCTAGCGCGATATATGGTTCGCCTTCACGGAATACACCGTAACGTTGACCATTCTCAATACCTTGACCACGAACATAAATGTTCTGACCTTTACCAGCCAACACACGATTATCTGCTGTACCCAATACATATGGGGTATTTGCAATCGCATTCGCAGGAAGAACAGAGGTACGTTCTAACCATTGTTGAATATGTGCCAATGGAATTACAGGAACACTATTGTTGAGTGCCTCAATACGAACTTTTGGACGTAAAGTAGATCCACTGCCAGAGTAACGGCGAATGATACCGTCACAACCATCGCCTTCATCTTTACCAATGAGCGGTTTACCGTTCAAACTACAAAGTAGCAAGCGATCGCCTGGATAAATCCAGTGTGGATTCTTCACATGTTTATTGCTTGCCCAGATTTCAGGCCAGCGCCAAGGCTTGCTTAAAAATTTGCCTGAAATATCCCAAAGCGTATCGCCTTTTTTCACCACATAGACATGTGGCGCACCTGTTTTTACAGATGGTGGCGTTGCATTAGGGCTTGCCGCATGAGTAAGGTTTATGCTCATGCCTAATCCTGCACAAATTGCAGCAGCAATCAGTTGTTTTTTTAACCCCAAGGCATGAAATGATGGTATGCCGTTTAAAACCTTTTTCATTATCATAATTCCTAAAAATTATGTGTGTAGTTGCGTTATAATAACGACTTTACACACAATTTTTTGATCAAGCATTCCCTTCAGTTGGTTTTCTGATCAATGGCATAAATGAGGAACGGTATGGCCTTATTACCTATTTTAAGTTTTCCTGATCCCCGTCTTCGTACCATTGCTAAGCCAGTCGAAGAAGTCACTGATGATATTCGTCAGCTTGCAGCAGATATGTTTGAAACCATGTACGAGGCACCGGGTATAGGTTTAGCGGCAACTCAGGTTGATCATCATATTCAGCTTATTGTTATGGACATCTCTGAAGAGAAAAACCAACCGATGGTGTTCATTAACCCCAAAGTCACTCCACTGACCGTAGAGACACAGCCATATGAAGAAGGCTGTCTCTCTGTGCCTCAAATATACGATAAAGTTGCGCGTCCGTCACGTGTAAAAATCGAGGCAATTAACCTTGAAGGTCAAGCATTTGAATTAGAAGCTGACGAACTTCTCGCAGTTTGTATCCAACATGAAATGGATCACTTAAATGGAAAGCTGTTTGTGGACTATTTATCACCATTAAAACGTCAGCGTGCGCGCGAGAAAGTTGAGAAAGTTGTGCGTCAACGTGACAAAGAAAAAGTTGCGGTCAAACGTTAAGAAATTATATTAGGTCTGTTTAAATGCCTTTATTGTTTCGTGGTGGTTTAACGCTTGCATTCATCGCAGTCTGTTTACAGATTGCGGTGTTCTTGCAGCCGTTGCTACCGAAGCAATATCAAATTTCACCCGTCTGTGAAACCATTACGCAAGCCTTATTGTTGCCCAAATTAAAAGCCGTGCAAGTTCATGCACAGCATCACATGCATCATCATGCCCATCAGCTTGAGCAAGCTCAAGTCTCGATGCCGCAGCATGATCACCATGATCCAAATCACCAATGTCAGTATTGTACGGTTTATGCCAACTTGGTTTTACCGCCTGAATTGGGTGTGAACGAAGTCTTGGTTCGTATACAAGTCCGTTTAGTTGCTTATCAACAGGCATTTAAGCATGTTTATTTTGCACTGCAACGGCTGTTCTTATTGCCTCAAGGGCGAGCCCCGCCACTCTGTGCATAAATTAAAACGTCAATTTCATTAGGGTTTTCAAGACTCTAGCCTAGTTTTACTTATGTTTTAAGAGAGACCGATCATGGCTCAACCTAAATTTTTATTACAACCCCTCACGGTTGCGATTCTTGCTGCTTCAAATACCACACTCTTGTGGGCAAATACGAACATTCAGTCGGAACAGCAAACACCTGTTGTGCTAGCACCAATTGTTGTTACGGCGCAACAACCAAATGATGCAAATGGTTTGATTGTACATAGTGATCCTAAACAACCGATTCAGCCTGTTCCTGCAACAGATGGCGCGGACTATTTACAAAGCATTATGGGATTTAATGCGATTAAAAATGGGGGAACCAATGGCGATGTCACATTTCGCGGCATGTTTGGTTCGCGGATTAAAATTCTGACTGATGGCACAGAAAATCTAGGTGCATGCCCAGCACGGATGGATGCACCGACATCTTATATTCAGCCTGAAAGCTTTGACAAAATTACGGTGATTAAAGGGCCTCAAACTGTTCAATATGCCAATACAGGCTCAGCGGCAACGGTCATTTTTGAACGTGAACCTGAAAAACTCTCTCAAGAAAAGCCTTATCGTGGGCAAGCCAGTGTAGTTGTTGGGTCTTATGGACGTTTGGATCATAATATTGAAGCGGCGATTGGTGACGAACATAAATATGCACGTTTGAATGCAAATCGTTCTATTGCTGATGATTATAAGGATGGTAATGAACAATCCGTTCACTCGAATTGGGAGCGTTGGAATGCTGATCTCGCTCTAGGTTGGAAGCCAACAGATGATTCTTGGTTAGAATTGCGTGCAGGTAAAGGTGATGGTGAGGCTGCCTACGCTGGACGTACCATGGATGGTTCGCAATTTAAACGTGAAAGCTTGGGTCTACATGCTGAACAGAAAAACATTACAGAGGTGATCAAGAAAGTTGAAGCCCAAGTGGACTACAGCTATAACGATCATGTCATGGATAATTTTAGTTTACGTACACCACCAATGACGACGATGAAAATGCACGGTATGGACATGACTGTGCCAAACAAAATGTCGATGCGTGTTGATCGCCGTACCTTAAACACACGTTTAGCGGTAACGACAGATTGGGATAAGTTTAGCGTCATTTCAGGTGTTGATACGCAACAAAATAAACATGGCGGTGATATGGTCATGTATGCCATGCCATCAATGAGTTCACCTTATGCTGAGGATTTGAAGTTCCAATCTTATGGCGCATTTAGTGAGTGGACTTATGTATTTAGTCCAGATCAGAAGTTGGTTGCAGGTGCGCGTGTTGATCAAGTGAAGATTGATAATCTTGAAGATGGAAATAATCGTAAAGAGACAGTACCAAGTGGTTTTATCCGTATCGAGAAGACTTTACCTGAACATGGTTTAAAAACTTATGCAGGCGTAGGTTATGTGGAGCGGACTCCTGATTTCTGGGAGTTGTATAGCACGTCGACAGATCGTGGTGTGGGTACAATGGATATGATGGGAATGACAACCTATCGTATGGTTGATAATTTAAACAACCTCAAAAATGAACGTACGGCACAATTCGATTTCGGTTTCCAAGCTGAACATGGTGCTTGGAATGGATGGGCTTCTGCTTATGCGGGCTTAATCAAAGACTTCATTCTATTGCAATATAATGATGCGAATGCATATTATCCTTTAGCTCGTAATGTGGATGCGACAATTGCAGGTGTTGAAGCTGGTTTAGGTTATCAATTGACTGATCATTTCCAAACGGATATTTCAGCAATGTATGCATGGGGAAAAAATACCTCTGATGGTCGAGCTTTACCACAAATTGCACCTTTGGAAGGACGACTTAATCTACGTTATGTCGATGAAAAATATAGCCTAGGATTATTGTGGCGTGCAGTTGCCAAGCAAAATCGTATCAGTTTAAATGAAGGTAATGTGGTTGGTTATGATATGAATGAAAGTAAGGCATTCGATACGCTAGCTGTGAATGGAACTTATAAGCTGACAGATGCCGTTGATGTCTCGGTTGGTGTCGATAATGTTCTGAATAAAGCTTATACCGAACATTTAAATAAAGCGGGTGCTTCGATGTTTGGTTATGCCGCAAGTGAGCAATTTAATAATATTGGGCGTAATTACTGGATGCGGATGAGCATGAAGTTTTAACTGGAAAGCAATAAAGGGATTAATTATAATCCCTTTATTGTCTTGATAATTATAGTATTAAAATGTCAGAAATAGATCATACGAAAATATTAGAAGAGTTGGAACAGAAAGGATATACATGTTTTATTGTTGAAGAATGGGATTTTGAAACTCGAACAAATTTGGTTAATTTGTTAAAGCGTGCGGGTTTTGCACAATATGAGTTTAATAAGATTGAAGATGAAGAAAATAGTTATGCCATAGTACTGAAAAATATACAGAATACGCCTCCTTATTCGTTGGAAAAAATCTATACGGAACGAAGTGTTTTATCATATTTACTACCTTTAATAATAATTGCAATCATTATTGCTTTTACCGCAATCTTCGCTCAATCGTCTAAAGCATTAATGGCGGGTAGTTTTGTTTTGGGTATTCCGATTGTTCTGGGCGGTTTAGTGGAATACGTCTGTATAATCGAACAACCAAAATCTAATTTTTTTAATGGATTAGTTGTACAGCCAATCGTTTTAGCGGTTATTTTAGTTTTTGCAGTGATTATATTAAGAGAAGGAACGATTTGTTTAATTATTATTGCACCACTTGTTTTTATTGCTTTATTGATTGGCGCTTTGCTAATGAGGTTTATTTGTCAGTATTTTTGGAAGCCAAGCCCTAAAATATATTCTTTAGCAATATTGCCTTTATTATTATGGTTGATTTTACCTGATTTAATTCAGACTCAATATGGAAAAACACAGCGCTCAGTCGTGATTCATGCACCTGCTGAGCAAGTTTTTTATGCTATCCAAAATATAGGAAACATCCAGCCTGAAGAAGTTAAGTCAAGCCCAATATTTTGGATGGGCTTTCCAAAACCTGTATTTGGTATGACTGAGCAGCGGAAAGATGAGACTATTCGTACCATTCAATGGGAACGTGGGATTAAATTCGAAGAAATCGTACAAGCCAAACATCCCCCTTATTTATTAAGTTGGACATATAAGTTTGGCAGAAATTCCTTTCCAAAAGGCTCTGTGGATGATCATATTGAAATGGGAGGCAAATATTTTGATCTACTTAAAACAGACTATCAACTAGAGAAAATAGATGAGAAAACCACAAAACTAATTCTCACGATAGATTATCGTCTATCTACAGAATACAACTGGTATAGTCAGCTTTGGTCAAATTATATTTTAGGTGAGTTTAGTGATGTTGTGATGAATATTCATAAACAACGTTTAGAAAAAAATTGATCATTCTAAATGTCTGAGCGGAATTGCGGAATTAAAGCCACAATAATGATATTGTGGCTTTAAAAGTCTAAGCCAAGCAGTCTTGTTTCGGCATTAAGCTATCGCAGTACAAAGGGTTGAGCGCACATTGCAAATCATCAATTTGTTCTTGGGTCACATAGCCTTTTGATTTGAGATACTCAGCAACACGGTCATCACGTAAACTTAAAAAAGCAGCGTCATAAACACCTAAATCGACAAATAAAGCCGCAGTTTCCAGACTATTAAAATGATCTAAGAACACATCGTTTTCATGCATTAGGAAAATATGATCCAGCATTCCATTTGCATCGACTCTTAAACGTTGGGCAAGTTGAGCAGGGCGTGTTTTGATAAAGAGTAAATCTGAAAGTTCGTCAAATTGTGTTTTATCCAGTTGACTTTCTCCACCCTTTACATGACCGAGCCATGCCTTGAATACCAATACTGCACCACCACGAAGTAGCATGCTCCACATATGATGACGTGTCTCATGATCAAGATGTGCCGATTCTGCTTCAAGTACATCTAAGAATTTTTGTTCTTGTTGTGCTAATTTTTCAAATAAACCTAAACCTTGTGGTTGATACGCTGTTGGCGTGAAAACATCAAAATTCAGCTCATGGAAAACATTGAGTGCCAAAGGAACAGCAGCTTGATAAATGGTATTTAAAGCATTTAGGTGCGTATCATCTAAGTTGCTTTGTACAAAAATATTTTGCCAGTTGAGTTGTGGTAATAGTGCATTAGCGCTGTATTGACGGAAAAATTGTTGTGAAGTATCAGAGCTAAGAGAGCTACTATTCATGATCAATGTCCTTTTATAGGGTTTAGTGTTAGAAACCTAAAAAGGAAGATGAATAGGTTTCTATTGATGTAATCAAGTTATGCGTGATTCAGAAAACAAGTAGAATACGACTAAAGTTGTAGATGTGATTTTTATGGTGAAATTTAATAATAAAAACAATATCTTAATTAATTGTAAGTAAGTGTACGAACGTTCACTAATGTAAGTGAACGTTTTTGCCATAGTCAAAAAAATATTTGAGCACTTTGGTCAATTTATTTCTAATTAACATCTAGTTTTGTGATGATTTTTGCCTATGCTTAAAAATATTTTGCCATTTATCCCATCGGCATAATTTTTAAACCAGAAAGCCATGCACGTAAACCCGCAGGTTTGAGTGGTTTCTTGAGCAGCACAATATTCTGTTGTTTCAAGTATTGAGGTAATTCAGGGTCAGAATCTGCTGTAATCAGTGCAACAGGAGTATGTGCTGGTCGATATTGTTCAATAAAATCCAAGCCGCGTTGATCACGATTTAAATGCTGATCAATCAACCAAACTTGAATATCTTCTTGTTCAATCAATTTAAGCGCTTCTGCTGGTTCGGTTGCCGTGAAAATCTGATAGCCCCATTTACTGAGTAAGGTTCGCATGCCTTCGAGAATGGTTTCATCATTGTCTAAACACAGCACTTTATAAGCAGTATGCTGAAGTGCTGTAATTTGCGGTAGAGATGTTTGAACTTTGGGTGCATCAACCAAAGGCACTTCAATCATAAAACAAGAACCTTTACCTAACTCTGAATACACATGCACAGGGAAATCGAGCAGGCTCGTCATACGTTGCACAATCGCGAGACCAAGTCCAAGACCTTGTTCACCCCAAGGAGAGGTATGCCCACAACGCTCAAATTCTTGGAATAATTTGACCCGTTGTTGTTCATGAATACCAGGCCCCGTATCCCAGACACCAATCCGAATATGTTTGGGACGTTGTGCAGAACGTAAGACACCAACGATCACACGACCTTGTGCGGTATAACGTAATGCATTGCTCACAAAGTTTTGAATGATCCGTCGCATCCATTGTGGGTCGGTATCAATCCAAAATTGGGTATCATGTACAGTGAACTGAATATTGCGTTGCGCAGCAATTGATTTAAATTGCAATTCAAGATCATTTAATAGGTCATGTAATGAATAGGCTTGGCGTTTTGGTTGGATGGTTCCACCTTCTAAACGAGCAATATCCAACAGCGCGGAGAGCATACTTTCTGCACCATAGAGTGCGCGATCTAGTTGCTGTAACGTTTGCTGGTCTTCATTGGAATGTACGCTTTGTTCTAATGCTGTACTAAATAAACGAGCAGCGTGCATAGGTTGGAGTAAATCGTGACTGGCTGCTGCCAAAAAGCGACTTTTAGATTGATTGGCTTTGTCTGCTTGTTCACGTGCAAGCTGTTGTTCAGTCAGCGCATTTGCGAGCTGTTGCGTTCGATCACTGACTCTTTCTTCAAGAATGGCTTCATTTTCACGGAACGCCGTAATATCTGCAAAGGTGGTAACAAAGCCACCACCTTCGATTGGATTACCACGCATTTGGATGACGAGTCCATCTTTACGAATACGTTCAAACTCATGGGCGCTACCGACTTTCATCCAATGGATTCGTTTACGGACATGTTCTTCAACAGAGCCTGGTCCACATTCACCACGTTCTGCGTTATATCGAATCAAATCTGCAATCGGGCAACCAACATAAACAAGATCTTTTGGATAATCAAATAACTTGAGATATTGATTATTCCATGCGACCAAACACATATTTTTATCAACGACACTGACGCCTTGCGTCATGTGGTCGATCATAGTCATCAGGAGATTTTGGTTAAAGCGTTGCCATTGTGAAGCTTGGTCGAGAATGTTCGCAACTTGTCCAAGTGCTAAACCATTATTAATCATGGCCGTGGTAAGTAGGGTACGCGCTGAGGCAGCACCAATGATGCCTGCCAAGTATTGTTCAGTGAAGCGCCACCACATGCCATTTGCAACATGATTTTCGTTGAGCATCACATGATTTTGTTCACAAAATTGTTGGAAGGCTTGAGTCGTTGGTCGATCGCCTGTAATTCGTTTAGCCAAAGCCAATAAATCCCCAACTTTGAGGCGTGCTGCATTTTGCGGTAAATCAGTGAGATCAATGGTGGTTTGTGTAGAGGGCAATGGTTTGCTTTCATAATAAAAAAAGCTTTCGGCTTGAATTTGTTCCGCAACGCTCGGGCGATAAAGACGAGAGCCCCAAATATAGCAAATAATATTGAGTCCTAAAGACCACATCACCCCATGCGTCAATGGAGCAAAGGATTCAAAGCCAAGTAAAGCTTCAGGACGCAAACTATTGATATCAAATGGCCCGAATAACAATAAATGTTGTGCAAAGGTTTGATATTGCTCAGGCAGGCTACGTAACATGGTTGGAAAGAGCAGCGTATAACTCCACATCACGAAGCCAATAATAAGACCTGCATAGACACCCTGACGGCTTGCACCACGCCAATATAAACCGCCGATGAGGGCTGGCGAAAATTGCGCAACTGCGCTAAAAGCCAATAAGCCAAACACTGAAAGTTGGTTAATATCGTTAAAAAAGTGAAAAAATAGAAAACCCAGTAACATCACACTGATAATGCTGATCCGACGAGTGAGTTTGAGCACTTTTGGTAACTGTTGATCGTGTCGAGAGATAATCTTAAAGTGCCATAGAGCGGGCATAATTAAGTCATTACTGAGCATGATTGAGAGTGCGACAGAGGCGACTAATAACATACCTGTTGATGCAGAAAAGCCACCTAAAAAAGCGAGTAATGCTAACCAATCTTGCTGATAACTTAGAGGAAGAGCCAATACAGCAATATCAGGTGTACCCAGTGATTCAGGTAAGGAATGTAATGCCCAACTGGCAATTGGAATAATCGCCATGATGGTCAAAATCAAATACGCTGCAAACCAACGTCTTGCGCCACGAATATGTTTTTCATCACGTAATTCGACTACAGCAACATGGAATTGCCGAGGTAAACAAATCATTGCCAGTGCGGCTAAAAGTGTTTGAACCCAGAAGGTTTCAGGTACACCAAGTTGTTGTAAGTCATGAAAATGCTGAGAGACATCATTACTGACCTGTTTGATATTTTCAGGAGACTGGAATAAGAAAAAAACAGCAACACTGAGTAAAGCAAACAATTTGACAAAAGATTCAAACGCGACTGCTAGCATTAAACCGCCATGTTGTTCGGTATGTGCAATATGCCGTGTACCAAAAATCATGGCTAAAATTGCCAGTACCGCCGTGAGCAACAACACGCTATTGGTGGTGGTATGGACGTGTGCATTTTGTTCAAGAATGACTGAAGCACTGAGTGCAATCGCACGTAATTGCAGTGCAAGATAGGGCACAATTGCAATCACAGCAAGAATGGTCACTAGTGCAGCTAAACTACCACTTTTGCCATAACGAGCAGCAACGAAATCGGCAATTGACGAAATCGCATGGTTTTGACGGATCCTACCCAAACGTTTCCATATATCGTAACCAAACCAAATAAATAGAAGAGGACCTAAATAAATTGGTAGGAAAATAACTCCTTCACGAACAGCAGCACCAGTTGCACCGTAGAAAGTCCAAGATGAACAATACACACCTAAAGTTAAGCTAAACATTAACATGCGGCCACGTGTGCTTAAACGACTGGCATGTTTTTCTCCAAAAAAAGCACAGCCAAATAACAGCACAATATATAGGGCAAGTACCCCAATAATCAGCCAACTGTTCATATTGCTCACGCGATCAAATTCCATTTTTTATCATACCCGAAGCATGGGGAGGGGGAGGTGATAGATGTGTATTTAGAGACCAAAGTCTAAGTTACGAGTCAAGCATAATCTTGTTAATTTAAATAATGAAAAATCCCTAGTACAAAAGGGGTCCACGGTTGGACACAAAAATAAGGAGTTAATGATGGATGACTCACAGGTAGAACGTATTCTACGCAATCCAAAGTTTCAAGAAATGGTCAGCAAAAAACGTACATTAAGTTGGACATTAACAGCAATCATGTTGTTTATCTATGTCGGATTTATGCTTTTAGTTGGCTATAACAAAGAGTTCCTAGCAAGTTCGTTTAGTGGTGGTGTAACAACATGGGGTATGCCCCTCGGTTTAGGCATTATCGTACTGTCATTTGTATTGTGTGGTGTGTATTCATACATTGCCAATAATACACTTGATCAGCTCAATGAAGAGGCTCTCAAGGAAGTTGAGGCAATCACACATGAAAAAGGGATGCACTGAGATGAAAGGGACGTCATTCAAAGCGAAACTGTTCGCACTTGCAAGCCTGTGTTGTTCTCATGTTGCATTTGCTAGCCCTGATTTAGGTGCAGCAGAACAACAGGCAACTAACTGGCATGCAATCATCATGTTTACCATTTTTGTTGGTTTCACTTTGTTTATTACCAAGTGGGCAGCAAAGCAAACGACAAGTACTGCGGATTTCTATACCGCAGGTGGTGGCATCAGTGGTTTCCAAAATGGTTTAGCGATTGCTGGTGACTATATGTCAGCTGCATCGTTCTTGGGTATTTCTGCCTTGGTATTCGGTTCAGGTTTTGATGGTTTACTCTATTCGCTTGGATTCATGGTCGGTTGGCCAATTGTACTTTTCCTTGTTGCTGAACGCTTACGTAACCTAGGTAAATACAATCTTTCTGATGTGGTTTCATTCCGTTTGGAAGAAAAACCAGTCCGTACTTTAGCTGCAATAAGTTCTCTGGTTGTTGTTGCATTCTACCTCATTGCTCAAATGGTGGGTGCAGGCCAGCTAATCAAATTACTTTTTGGTCTGAACTATAATATTGCGGTTGTAATCGTCGGTTTATTGATGATGGCATACGTTATCTTTGGTGGTATGTTGGCGACTACATGGGTGCAAATCATTAAAGCGGTGATGTTGCTCAGTGGTGCAACATTCATGGCATTCATGGTAATGAAAGCGGTTGGCTTTAGTTTCTCTAACATGTTCAGCCAAGCGATTGGTGTATATAGCCAATCTCACAGCATTAGCTGGGATGAAGCTGCAAAAATTATGGGGCCAGGTAAACTTGCTGCAAACCCAATTGATGCATTATCACTTGGTCTTGCATTAATGTTTGGTACTGCGGGCTTACCACATATTTTGATGCGTTTCTTTACAGTTAAAGATGCAAAAGAAGCACGTAAATCTGTTGTTGTTGCAACAGGCTTTATTGGTTACTTCTATCTATTAACCTTTATCATTGGTTTCGGTGCAATCTTATTCGTTTCAAACAACCCTCAATTCCTTGATGTTGCGAAAGCAGCGGTAACAGGTAAATTAGAGTTGGTTGGTGGTAACAACATGGCTGCGGTTCACTTAAGTGATGCAGTTGGCGGTGACTTGTTCATGGGCTTCATCTCAGCGGTTGCATTCGCAACGATTCTCGCTGTAGTTGCAGGCTTAACACTTTCAGGTGCATCTGCGATTTCACATGACTTATATGCAAACGTATTCAAAAAAGGTCAAACTACGCCTCAATCTGAATTACGTATGTCAAAAATTGCAACTTTAGGTTTAGCAATCTTTGCCATGATTCTTGGTATCTTGTTTGAAAAACAAAACGTTGCGTTCATGGTTGGTTTAGCATTCTCCGTTGCATGTTGTGCAAACTTCCCAGTACTTGTATTGTCTATGTTCTGGAAAGGTTTAACGACACGTGGTGCAGTGATCGGTGGTGTTGTCGGTCTAGTAACTGCTGTGACACTAATCATTCTGTCTAAAGCAGTTTGGGTTGACACCTTGAAACTTTCAGATACTCCAGTGAACCCACTTAATGGACCTGCAATTTTTGCAATGCCATTATCATTCCTTTGCTGTTGGTTCTTCTCAGTAACAGATAAAACTGCGCGTGCAGAGAAAGAACGTAAAGCGTTCGATGCTCAGTTTGTTCGTTCACAAACAGGTATTGGTATCTCTGGTGCATCTGATCACTAAGTAGATCGAATCCTAAAATTAAAGCCCTCAAATTTTGAGGGCTTTTTGTATTATTGATGCATGCTGGCGAGTTGTTGCGCTTGATTACGATAGAGTGACAAACCGATTCGTTGTAAATGCCGTCCTTTTTCTTCAAGTAATTGATTTAATTTTGGAATATGTTTCGCACCTGTATAAAGTGCTAGATTTCGACCAATTAAATAATAAGCAAACCATGAGGCTGACTGAGGTGCTAAACCCAATTTCTGCATTTTCTTACGGCCAATAAAGAATTGGGTAATTTCGAGGTGTTGTTTATAGGCTAGTTTTTGCTGAAAAGAACATAGGTAACGATATTTCCGTTCAAAGGGTTCTTTGGAAAGGCTAGTGCCAAGAGAAACACTACTTTCATCAGATTGAGGATGTGCAAACTGCATCCAGTACATTAGTTTCCAGCCGTCAGCTTCATTATCCACTAACCACTGTTCTTCAACGCCCATCAACCAACCTGCATATTTCCAAAAATGTAAAAAGCTGTCGACTTCCTGCGCGCTTGGGAAAATCCCCAAAGCCCGTATACCAATCAGTACCACGCCGCTAAAAGCAATATTGGTCATCGCCTGATCATATTGATTGATGGGTAGTCCCCACGTTTCGGTATCCCATTTTTCAGATTTCTGTAATTGATGGCGTACCAGTGAGTGAATAAAACGCACAAAGATCGTGGAGGTAAAGCCTTTACTAAAACGTTCAAACCCATCTTGTTCGGTGATATCGACCCACCATTTAGTTGTTTCGGCTAAACGAGTACCTGCTTGTTTCTTTAATGCCCCCGTAAGAACCAATGGCTGATTAAAACCAGGGTACAAATAACCTGTCATTAGCGATAGATCTCGTAGGATCAGTCCGTTATTGATGCCTAGGCGATAGGTAAACTTGAGTGCCTCATCGACTTTGTTTTGATCGTACCAACTAGGTTTTTGCTCAACCAATTGAAAGAAGCAGTTGAGTTCAGGAATTTCAAGCGGCAGCTTGTCTAAACCTTCATACAGCGCCGTTTCAAAATATTTTCGATGCTGCTTTGGATTTTGTAGTACCCAAAGTAGCAGTTGATCCATCGGTGCATCACCACTTTGTAGTGCGGTATTCAGTGCGAGATATTCTTGATAATTCGGCTGTACCTGCTGATGGGTCATATAACTTAAAATTTTGGTTTTAATATTGGCTTGACTCATGTCTTCAAACGCAGCCAAGCGTTTTGGTTTAGTGATGCTTTGCATTGCATAAAGCCTGTGTTTGTTATTTAATCACAGCATAATATGAATAAATATTCGCATTCAATTCGCATTTAAATTGAGGCTAAGCATGAGAAAACGACCACAGCAACAACGCGCAAAAATGATTGTTGAAAGTATTTTAGAAGGGGCGCAGAAATGTATTTCAGAGTATGGCGTTTTACAGGTAACGACACCTAAAATTTCTGAAAAATCAGGGGTGAGCGTTGGATCAATTTATCAGTATTTCGAGAATAAAGAACAGATTGTGGCAGAACTGTTGCTACGTAAAAGTGAGAACTTAGGACAAGCTTTAAAACAGTTAGTGATGTTGCAACAACAAACTTCTATTCAAGACATCATCACATTAAGCATCGCTTTTGGCTTTGAATCACTAAAATCTGATCAAGGTTTTTTTATCGAAATTTTAAAAAACTGGCATGCTTATAGTGACTCCGAAGCGGCCCAAGTATTAGAAAGCCATTTTTTAGAAGTCGGTATGTACTTATTCGGGCGCTATTATCCGCATTGGGACTTTGAAACCTTAAAACATAAATCTTTTGTGATTATTAATAGTACCTTATTTACCATGATGCGCTATGCCAGTAAAAATACCTTTTTGATTGAAGAACAGCGGTTACAACAAGAGCTTTCGAAAATGATCCTTTCTTTTTTGAATACAAGATGATGTGATGAACTAACCCAATAATATTCAAGCCATAACAATATTTGGAAAATAACATGCAAGCATTACGACAGTTTTGGCAAGGATTTCAATTGTTACCTTCAGCGTGGTTACTGTTGGTACAACTCGCCTTACTTATCCTTGCCACAGTCACTTATGGGGATAGTGAATATCGTGCATTAACGTGGTCATTGGGGGTATTGGCCTTATTAATGATTGCCAAAGTAATTCGGCAAACCCCAATCTTTACCTTTTGGGGCTTAATCTTTGTAATGGGTGCATTTATTTTTTCGATTTTAATTTTTATTGGTTATGAAAGCTCTACGATTCAAATAATTACTTATAGTTTTGAAGCCTTGGCTTATTTTTATGCGGCTTATGGGTTGCTACGTTATATGTTTGCAGATCGTTATCTTACTAAAGATGAATTATTTGCAGCAGGTGCAGTTTTTACCTTAATCGCTTGGGGTTTTGCCTTTTTATATAGTATTTGTCAGCTAATACTGCCGAATAGTTTTCAAAACCCCAATCATCCACAACAATTTCAAATCTGGTTAGATTTATTATTTCTTAGTTTTAGCCTTCAGTCAGCAACGGGCTTATCTGATCTGATGCCGATTAGCCCAGCAGCTAGAGTACTCACAATGTTACAAATGTTTGGTGGAGTGATGTATTTTGCGGTGATTGTTTCACGCTTAATTGCACTGCAGTATATCGCTCATTTGCCTAAGCCAATCGATAAAGAATAGTATTGTTACAGCATTACAACTGCGTTACTTTTCATGTTTTTATATGATATTTCAAGTTCAGTATTTTCTGAACTTGCCTTTAATTCACAATGTGAATGTCTTCTTTGATCCCTAGGATCTGTCGTTATCATTAAAAAAACATGGGGGAATTATGCCTTCCAAGCCATCTTCGCAATTTGCGAATGTGAATCCAAACGTGTTCTTAAGCACAGTGATTGTGATTGCAATTTTTCTCGCAATTGTCATTATCGCACCCAGTTCATTTGAACTTCTCACCCAACAGTTAAAGCAATGGATTACAGATTCCTTTAGCTGGTTTTATGTTTTATCTGTTGCTGTTTTTCTGATTCTACTGATTTATATTGCCTGTTCTGCCAGTGGGAAAATTAAGTTAGGACCCGATCATAGCCAACCTGATTATAGTAATGGTTCATGGTTTGCCATGTTATTTACCGCAGGAATGGGAATTGGTCTGATGTTCTTTGGTGTTGCTGAACCTGTGATGCACTATATCAGTCCACCAAGTGGTGATCCTGAAAGTGTTGCAGCGGCTCAGCAAGCATTACGCATTACTTTTTTCCATTGGGGATTACATGCATGGGCGATTTACGCCATTGTCGGATTAGCCTTAGCCTATTTTGCTTACCGACATAATCTTCCTCTAAAAACCCGTTCCGCTTTATATCCTATTATTGGCAAGAAAATTTATGGTCCTTGGGGCGACAGTATTGATACTTTCGCAACGATTGGAACAGTATTTGGTGTTGCCACGTCTTTAGGTTTTGGTGTGACTCAAATCAACTCAGGTCTACATTATCTGTTTGGTATTGAACAAAGCAGCAATGTTCAAGTCATCCTGATTATTTTTGTGAGTGCTTTAGCATCTTTATCTGTTTTTTTAGGGCTTGATAAAGGTGTAAAACGTCTCTCAGAACTGAATTTAATCTTGGCTTTAGTATTGCTCGCTTTTGTATTTATTGCAGGCCCAAGTATCTACTTGCTGCAAACGACGATTCAAAATACAGGATCGTATATTTCGAATTTATTTAGCATGACTTTCAACCTATATGCCTATCAACCCAATGGTTGGATTGGCGGTTGGACGATTCTTTATTGGGCATGGTGGATTTCATGGTCGCCGTTTGTGGGTATGTTTATTGCGCGTGTGTCACGAGGTCGAACCATCCGTGAGTTTATTGTGGGTGTATTACTCATTCCAACAGGTTTCACCATTATCTGGATGGGGTTTTTAGGGAATGCAGCGCTGTTTAGCATTATGCAAGAACATAATGTTGCCTTAATTCAAGCAGTACAGCACGATTCATCCGTGGCTTTGTTTGAATTTTTGAATCATTTACCATTTTCGGGTGTGATGAGTTTACTTGCGACGGTACTGGTGATGCTTTTCTTTGTGACCTCTGCCGATTCAGGTGCATTGGTCACGGACTATCTGACTGCTAAAACTGAAAACTCACCTACATGGCAACGATTATTCTGGACTGTGTTGATGGCCGTATTGGCAATTATTTTACTTCTAGTTGGAGGATTATCTGCCTTACAAGCTTCAATTATTATGAGTGCCTTACCATTTACATTGGTTATGCTATTCATGAGTTGGGGTTTGCTCAAAGCCTTAAAATTGGATGTCACCAAAATGCAAGCCATTCAAGAAGCCCGCATCACACCACGTGCCATCAATACGCCACGGAGTTGGCAACAGCGTTTAGGTTTGATCATGCATTATCCGCACACTGAAGCGGAAGTTCAGCAATATATCGACACGCAAGTTCGTAAGGCTTTTGAAAGTATTCAACGTGAATTTAAACGCCGTCACTTAGAAGTGGAAATCCGGGAGATTGAACATGGCTTACAACTGCATGTTGATCATCACCATGAAATTAACTTTACCTATAAAGTGATTTCGCATGCCACTGTTCCGCCAAGCTTCATGTTGGGACGATCAGATGAAGATGAAGCCAATTACTTTCAAGCAGAAGTGTTTTTACGAGAGGGCGGTCAAAACTATGATGTAATGGACTGGACGCAAGAAGATTTAATCCAAGACATTATTGACCAATATGAACGTCATCTTTACTTCCTGAATATTGTGAGAGGCACGACTTCTTAACGGAAGATTCTCACTATAATCATAAAAACAACGGTTTTGAGTGATTCAAAACCGTTATTTTTATTTGTGGTGGTTGAAGTTTAAGCATGAATAAAATATTAGAAAGATTTTCTGGCTGAATGATTTGCTCAAAATAACGGCTAAATATAAAAAATAAAGCTGCTTTTTTGCCGATAATTAAAACAGAATGTATATTAAGTTATTAAATTACAGTTGCTTACATTATTAAAGCTGTCTATTAAGGTAATTAAATAAATTTAAACGATATAAATCAGTAATTTGAGTATATTGTGGTTTAAAAATAAAACAACCGATTCATTTAATTTTTAAAAGGTGTTGCGTTGGGAGTGAAATGCTGTAGAATGCACATCCATCGGCGGTGATGCAGATAAAAACTTGTTGAGAAACAAGGATTTGGCTTAAAGGTTGGATTCTTGGAAAGATTGGTAGGTTTTGAAAATATCTAAATTACCTGTTGACTTTAGTTGAAATTAGAGTAACATAGCCGACCTAGCTTGATGATGACGAATCATCGAGAAGATCATTAAGAGAATAGAAGAACAACTTGTGTGGATTTTTACTGATTGATCGATCGAAAATATTTCATTGATTGAATGGTAAAAATTTCTCGAAGTTTATTT
>NZ_KB894362.1 GCF_000374425.1 Acinetobacter tjernbergiae DSM 14971 = CIP 107465
TGTTTCAGTAACTTTTTGATTGCAGGCGCAGGTGCAAAACCCATAATGCGTGGTTCAACACCCACCGTGGTTGCCGCAATAATTTTGGCACGTGGCTTCAGTTGGTATTGAGCAACTGCTTCATCTGAAGCGATCAATAGCGCTGCCGCACCATCGTTAATGCCTGAGGCATTGCCTGCTGTGACCGTACCTTCTGCCTTCACAACACCTTTGAGTTTCGTTAATGCTTCAATGGTGGTGGATGCACGTGGATGTTCATCCGTATCTACAACGATCGCGTCACCTTTATGTTGTGGAATGCTGACAGCAACGATTTCGTGTTTAAAAAAGCCTTTGGCTTGCGCTGCTGCTGTCCGTTGTTGGCTCACCAAGGCAAACTGGTCTTGATCAATACGATTGATATTAAATTGCTCTGCCACGTTCTCCGCAGTCTGTGGCATGGTCTCTACACCATACAGTTCTTTCAGCTTTGGATTGATAAAACGCCAACCCATGGTGGTGTCTTCAATTTTTTGGCTACGACCAAAAGCACTGTCAGACTTACCCATGACATAGGGCGCACGGCTCATACTCTCGACACCACCTGCAATGATCAGATTTGCTTCACCTGCTTTAATCGCACGCGCTGCCATCGCAATCGCATCTAAGGATGAACCACAAAGACGGTTCACTGTGGTTGCAGGGACTTGATATGGCAAGCCTGCGAGTAGAGCGGACATACGACCGACATTACGATTGTCTTCACCTGCTTGATTGGCACAACCATAGATCACATCATCCACTTGTTGCCAATCCACGGTTGGATTTCGTTGTATTAAGGCTTGAATCGGAACTGCCCCAAGGTCATCCGCACGTACAGGGGCTAAACCACCTGCATAACGTCCGAATGGAGTGCGAATCGCATCAATGATATAAGCGTTTTTCATATTTTTCCCTTTATCTAAAATCCCTCCCAACCTCCCTTTAATAAAGGGAGGAGTTCCCCTCTTTTTAAAGAGGGGTTAGGGGAGATTCATTATCCTTGTGTCGCATCAATCAATTGAGCACCCGTCAACGCCTGTAGTTCTTCAAAACTCAGACCATCTACTTTCTCAATCACTGTTAAACCGTCTTTGGTCACATCAATCACACACAGATCGGTATAGATACGATCGACACATTTCAAACCGGTTGCTGGATAAGAAAGCGCTTCAACAATCTTTGGTTCGCCTTGTTTGGTGACATGGTCGGTGGTGATAAAGACTTTCTTTGCACCCACGGCCAAATCCATTGCACCACCCACAGCAGGAATCGCATCGGCAGCACCTGTATGCCAATTGGCAAGGTCACCGTTGGCTGCGACTTGGAAAGCGCCTAAAACTGCAATATCTAAATGACCACCACGCATCATGGCAAAGGAATCACCGTGATGGAAAAAGCTTCCACCTGTGAGCATGGTCACATATTCTTTACCTGCATTAATCAGTTCAGGGTCTTCTTCACCTTTGGCTGGTGCTGGGCCAAATGCCAATAAACCATTTTCAGAATGTAGAAAGACATCTTTATCCGCAGGTAAGTAGTTCGAAATCTTGGTGGGTAAACCAATGCCTAAATTGACATAGGCACCATCAGGAATATCTTGTGCAACACGTTCTGCAATTTGGTCACGGCTGAGTTTTTGATAGCTCATTGTTATTCTCCTTATTGCGCAGTGACAGGTGATGCTGCTTCAACAGCAACCACATGCTGAACAAAAATCCCTGGGGTAATAATGTGTTCAGGATCAAGCTGACCGAGTTCAACCACTTCAGAAACTTGAGCAATCGTGACATCAGCAGCCATCGCCATAATAGGTCCAAAGTTACGTGCCGATTTATTGAAAACCAGATTGCCCCAACGATCGCCTTTGTAGGCTTTGATCAAGGCAAAGTCAGCCTTAATTGGGTATTCAAGCACATAGTCTTTCCCCTCGATATGACGGGTTTCTTTGCCTTCTGCCAATAATGTTCCAAAGCCTGTCGGCGTAAATACAGCACCTAAGCCCATACCTGCGGCTTGGATACGGCAAGCGAGATTGCCTTGTGGCACGAGTTCTAATTCAATCTTGCCTGCATGGTAAAGTTCATCGAACACCCATGAATCAGATTGACGAGGGAAAGAACATATGATTTTACGGACTGCACCTGTTTTTAGGAGTTTGGCAAGACCATAGTCACCATTGCCTGCATTGTTATTCACAATAACAAGGTCTTTGATACCGAGTTCAATCAGACCATCGATGAGTTCTGCGGGTTGTCCTGCAGTTCCGAAGCCACCAATCATGATGGTGGAACCATCCCTAATTTGGCTGAGTGCTTCAGTTAATGAGCTTGAACTTTTATCAATCATCTGACTACTTCCTGTACTATGAACCACTCAATTTTCATCCTGAAAACCGATGAAACGAAGCTGAGTGTTTTGTTCGGATTTCTTATCTTTATTTTTGATAAATTATTCACTGAGCGCTATGCTCTAAGGTGTATTTTGTTCGATCATTATTTTTTATGTTCGATGATCGAACATTATCCAAGTAAAATAGTCTCCTTTCGATTAGAATAATTTTTAGAAAATAGATTTTGGATGAAACTCGGAATTATGGAAAATTGCCAAGAAAAAAGTCTGCGCTTAATTCACCATACTGAAAATAAAAAAACGATTCGGCATGAGGACTATATTGCAGGAATGGCCAAAGGTTTAAGTATTTTGGAGTGCTTTGGACCAGAACGCCATCGTTTAAATATGAGTACTGCAGCTGAAAAAACAGGTATGACTCGCGCTGCTGCTCGCCGCCATTTAATGACTTTAGAATACTTAGGCTATTTAGATTTTGATGGTCATTATTACTATTTAACACCTAAAATCCTCAAATTTTCAGGTGCTTATCTAGATGCTTCGCCATTACCTAAAATCTGCCAACCCCTATTAAATTTACTCACTAATCAAACCTCTCTGATTTATTCTGTTATGGTCTTAGATGGTTATGAAGCGATTACCATTGCGCGTAGTGCCGCACATCAACAAACCGATCGAGTCAATCCTTACGGATTACATTTAGGTAATCGCCTACCTGCTCATGCCACCTCAGCAGGTAAAATTCTCCTCGCCCATTTAAATTTAGAAGAACAGAAACAGTGGTTAGAAAAATATCCTTTAAAGCGTTTAACCAAATATACGCATACCGATAGCGAAGTTTTCCTTACGCTACTACATGAAATTAAAGAGCAAGATTGGTGCTATTCGTGTGAAGAACATGAGTTAGGTGTACATGCGGTCGCTGTACCCATTTATGACTCAAATGCAGATGTTGTTGCAGCGTTAAATATTGTTTCTCCAACCATGCGTACAACCAAAGATTATTTGATTACCCATATCTTACCGTTATTACAAGAAACTGCTCGAGATTTACGTCAAGTGATTTAATTTATAAAAAAGCATTTCCTGAATATAGAAAATGCTTTTTTTAAATATTACCAACTTAGATTAATTCTTATTTTTTGTGTAATCTCAAAATCAATTCATAATAATGAAAGATGTTATTGATTATCAAAATTCTATAATTTATAGATAAAAATTTGTATCTTTAAGTAATTTTATTTTAACTTTCGTTAAAATTAAAACTTAACAACAACCACCTAAAATTTAAAAATTAATTAATTACAACCATTTAAATACCTATCAATTTAAAACACTAAAACCATCGTAATTGCACACATCAAATTCACATAGTATTTTAAAAACATGAAAAATAAATAAATTTTAAACCTAAAGGTAGATCAAATAATAAAAGTGAGATCATAAAATGATTGAATGGTTACAGAATGAATTAAAGCATAGCCCTGAAATACTGCTCTTCTTATCCTTAGCGATAGGATTTTGGATTGGTCAATTTCAATTCGGAAAGTTCCAGTTTGGCGGTGTTGCTGGCTCTCTTCTTGTTGCAGTTGTACTCAGTTTAATTGGTGTTCCCGTCGATAATGGTGTCAAAGCAATTCTTTTTGCACTATTTATTTATGCCGTTGGTTTTGAAAGTGGTCCACAGTTTTTTAAATCTCTTGGCCCACAGTCCATTAAAGAAATTTTACTGGCAGTATTTATGGCTGTCAGTGGCTTAATTACTGTATTAATCATGGCTAAAATCTTCCATCTTGATAAAGGTTTAGCCGCAGGTCTGGCGGCTGGTGGGATGACTCAATCTGCAATTATTGGGACTGCTGGCGATGCTTTATCTCGCCTTGATCTTCCATTAGCCGAAATCCAAAAACTCCAAGCCAATGTCGCAATTGGTTATGCGGTTACTTATATTTTTGGCTCTCTTGGCGCCATTATTATTTGTGTGAATATCTTACCCAAATTTATGGGTCGTGAAATTCATGATGATGCATTAAAAGCTCAATCTGAACGTTTAAAGGGTGCTTTTGAACTTGCTCCTGGTCAAGAATTGGCGATGCCTGAGATCGTGGGACGAATTTATAAAGTTCAACAAGCCAGTGGTCAAACCATTGCTGAATTCGAAGCTCAAAAACCAAGTATTACGATTGAAAGACTAAAGCGCAAAGACAGATTTATTGATGTATCTCCCGAAATTATTTTACAGACGGATGATGTCGTTCTTATTGTTGGTCGCAGAGCCAGTGTCGTTTCAATTGCTGAGCAGGTCGGTTCAGAACTCCAATCCTCTCAAGGAATGGAAATGATCATGGATACCACCGATGTCATTCTCAGAAACTCTAAATATATCAATCGTACACTGGGCGATATCAAAACAAATACACCTGATTATCTAAAACATGGCATTTATATACTTGGCATTAAACACAACGATGAAATACAAATATTAAGTGATGACACCATCTTGCGCCAAGGCGATGTCGTGACCGTTTATGGGACGAAAAGTGATCTTGAACGTTTAGTTAAAGAAGCAGGTAAAGCCTTACCTGAAAGCTTAAAAACCGACTGGATTTTTCACGGTGCAGGCTTGGTCGTTGGTCTACTGATTGGTTTATTCGTGATCCGTATTGGTGATGTTCCTCTAACACTCGGCGCAGGTGGTGGTGCCCTACTGTCTGGTCTTTTATTTGGTTGGTTACGTAGTCGAAATCAAGTTCACGGCAATATGCCATTGGCTGCATCACAACTGCTGAAAGACTTAGGTCTCGCAGGTTTTGTTGCTGCAGTTGGGTTGCAATCAGGTTTACAAGCCATTCAAACCATTAAAGAAAGTGGTCTATCTCTGTTTATGATTGGTGTGGTGGTGACGCTCGTCCCACTTATTCTTTCAATGCTTTTCGCTCGTTATGTCCTTCGTTATGACAATGTCGCAGTCATGGCTGGTGCTTTGTCTGGTTCACGTAGTGCCAATCCTGCATTTGGTGGCGTTTTAGATAAAGCAGGCAACTCCATTCCGACTGTTCCATTTGCAATTACCTATGCATTGGCAAATGTTTTTCTGACCTTGCTGGGTCCACTGATCGTGGGTTTAGCTTAAATAAATTGATGATATACAATAAATCATCAGCCTCACTATAAATTAAGGAGACTCCCCATGGGGAATATTGATTACTCTAAATACGCAAAACTTAGCCCATTTGAATTGAAAGATAATCTTATTGAATTAGCGCAAAGTAGAACAGATCGGCTGATGCTCAATGCAGGTCGAGGCAATCCTAACTTTTTAGCAACGCTTCCTCGTCGAGCATTTTTCCAACTAGGTTTATTTTCAGCCACAGAATCTGAGTTTTCCTTTTCTTTCATGCCAGAAGGTTTAGGTGGTTTTCCACGTCCTGTCGGTTTGCAATCTCGCTTTGATAATTTTGTGATGCAAAATCAAGATAAACCAGGCGTAGTATTCTTAGGAAAAGCAATTTCTTATGTTAGAGATCAGTTAGGTTTAGATCCCGATGCATTCTTACTTGAAATGGTCGAAGGTATTTTAGGTTGTAATTATCCCGTTCCAGATCGCATGTTACGGTTAAGTGAAACCATCATTAAAGAATATGTGTTACGCGAAATGGGTGTACAAGGTATGCCTAAAGAAGGATTAGATTTATTTGCAGTAGAAGGCGGAACTGCTGCAATGGCCTATATATTTAACTCACTTAAAGAAAATAAAATAATTGCCAATGGCGATCGCATTGCGATCGGTACCCCCATCTTTACACCTTACCTCGAAATTCCAAAACTGAATGATTACCAACTTGAAGAAGTCTTGATTGAGGCTGACCCCAATCTTGGGTGGCAATATCCTGAATCTGAACTACGTAAATTAGAAGACCCATCAATTAAAGCTTTCTTTCTTGTCAATCCAAGTAACCCTCCTTCGGTTAAACTAAGCGATGAGGGTCTAGCGATTTTGGCAGATATCGTTAAAAAACGCCCTGATTTGATTATTCTGACTGATGATGTATACGGAACCTTTGCTGATAACTTTAAATCATTGTTTGCAATCTGCACTGATAATACGATTCTTGTGTATTCATTCTCAAAATATTTCGGTGCAACAGGTTGGCGACTCGGCGTGATTGCGCTAAGCAACAATAATATATTGGATAAGAAACTGGCTGCACTCTCTAAAAAAGATAAGAAAGAGCTTGAGGAACGTTATTCTTCATTAACAACGGATCCAACGAATATTAAATTTATTGATCGTTTGGTGGCTGACAGTCGTAATGTCGCATTAAATCACACAGCTGGTCTATCCACACCACAACAAGTTCAGATGGTGTTATTTGCATTATTCAATCTGATGGATTCACGTCAAAGCTATAAGAAAGCGGTTAAATCTGTGGTTCGTGATCGTGATGCCGCACTCTATCGACAACTGGGTGTTGGTGTTCCTCAAGATCCAAATGCGGTGGATTACTATACATTGGTAGACTTAGAAAATACCTCACGCATACTCTATGGTGATGAATTTGCAGATTGGGTGATGAAAAATAAAAATCCAACCGAATTACTCTTCCGTGTCGCAGATGAAACAGGTGTGGTACTGCTGCCTGGCTCTGGCTTTGGTGTACAACATCCGTCTGCACGTGCATCGTTGGCCAATTTAAATGAATTTCAATATGCTGCAATTGGTGATTCTTTAAGACGTTTTGCTGATGATGCTTACCAAGAATATCTGAAATCCAAAAAATCGAAAAAGTAAGAATCTCTGCTTCAAGCAATCCTCCTGCTCTACATAAAGCCACATGATCGTGGCTTTATTTTTTGATGCTTAAATCAGCGAGTTCACATCGGATTCACACCACTCATTTTAAGCTATTAATAAAATGAAATGAGTTTATAGATATGGCTTTTCTCAGAACTTTAGCCGTTTCAACACTGGCTTTATTTTCCTTAGTCTCTTGTAAAAGTATCCCTAGCTATTCATCGGACTATGCTAAAGCGAATAAAACAATATCAGGAATCCCCCAAACTCAAGAACAAGCCACAGCAATTGGTGTGCGTTTCACTACGGCATTCAATACACTAGGAACTGCAAGTTTTATCCAAAATGCAAGCCAACTTTATGCTGATGACTTATACATCAACGATACCCTATCTCAATTTTCAAACAAACAAGACTTAATCAAACATTTTTCAGGAATGAATGAGCATGTTAGTCATGTCAATGTGAAGTTGATCAGTGCAACCTACCACAATGATTCTGCATATATTCATTGGTATATGGCGTATGACTTTAAAATGTTTGGTCGTCGCAAAACCATGGCGTCATACGGCATCAGCGAAATCAAAATTAATGCATCAAACCAAATTATTTTTCAACAAGATTATTGGGACCCTGCCAATGGGTTATATCGTTCTTTACCTTATCTCGGGAAAGCCTATTCTTTGATTCTACCCTTCAAAAGATAGTCTAAAATTCAGCCACTCAACATATAGAATAGATTATGAATGATCATATTTTCTTAAAACAATTCAGCCATATAGACGGTTTAATTGTACTGGCTTTAGTGGATTACTACGATGGCTCTGTTTTAGACTCTATCGGTGATGATGATTTAAATATTGATATATTCGCACTAGAGGGTTCAGCAATATTCAAACATCAGAAAAAGTTAATCAAACAACTCAATAAAACAGATTATGTTGAGGGGATTTTAATCAGTATGAAAAACCAATATCACATTATTCACCCACTCGAAAGTAATCACAGTCTTTTTCTATATGTAATTTTAGATCGTGACCATAGCAATCTCGCGTATGCACATCATGAAATACAACGACTTGAACGTCATCTCAACTTTTATGCTTATTAAAATATTTCTAAGTTGATCCGCTTTTAAAATAAAAGCTTATCACCTAAATGGAGCTAACTATGCATAGCAATTGGAAGAGAAAAATATTTTTATTTTGCACCATCAACCTCATCACAAGTGTACACCTCGTAAATGCGGCACTCCAAAGCTGCCACAATGCCCCACTCGTCGTCATGGCAAAAACCGTGGGATCGGTTACCTACTCAGCCAATGATTGTAAAGAAAATTGGGAAACACAGGATATAAGATTAGATTTTGCATATCACCATGATATTCCTGAATGGGCATTTAAACGTGCTGCAACGCATTATCTCGAAAAAAATATTGCAAACTTCTCTGATCGCTCGCCACTCAATAGCATTACTGAATTATATCGACCTGTAAAAAAAGGGGATCTATATAGCCTCAACTATAAACAAAATACCAAAACACTCACCTTGTCTTTAAATCAAAAAAGTTTAGGTTCTATTACGGATCAAAGCGCAAACCAGTATTTTAAAATTTGGTTTGGCAGTGTTCCATTTAATGCTAAATTAAAGCAACAATTACTCCATCAATAACTTGATCATCTCATTATGAACAATCAATTTATTCTTATGGTCGAGGATCATTATGAACTCGCCGCAACCGTCTGCGAATTTTTAGAAGAACATGGCTTCGTTATTGATCATGCCCGTAATCTAGATGCAGCACGTAATTTTTTGAAGACACAAGCCTATCATTTGCTTTTATTAGACATCAATTTACCTGATGGATCTGGCTACGAACTCTGTGAATGGCTACGAGTAGATCAAGGGATGAATATTCCTGTGCTCATGCTCACTGCCCGTGATACGTTGGATGACAAATTAAAAGGTTTTGTTGCTGGCACAGATGATTATTTAGTTAAACCCTTTGATTTTAATGAATTGGTGATGCGTATTCGGGCATTAATTAAACGTTCATTAGGTGAAGTTTCAAAGAGTAAAATTCAGATTCATGACTTAATCTTAGACAGTTCGACCCAAACCATTATTCGGGCAGGTCAACATATTGAGTTACCTCGAATTCAATTTAAATTGCTTAAAATTTTAATGAGAAATTCACCTCGAGTGATTACCAAGCAAGAAATTATGATTGAGTTATGGGGCGATGAAGAACCTGAGAGTGATGCGTTACGCAGTCATATTTATAACTTACGCAAAATGGTCGATAAACCTTTTACACAAAAACTTATTCATACCATCTCAGGTGTCGGTTTAAAAATCGCACTTGAAGATACCAATGCTTAATTCATATACACCACAACAATTAAACCTGTTGTGTTTTGCAACGCTAACTCAATATGTGTATTCAAATAATATTGTCGATCAAATAGTTCAACTCTCCAACCCAATTGTGTACATAGTTTTTGCACAAGCTGCAAACCAATACCATGCCCTTTAGGGTTGAGTTTGAGTTGTGAACGACTTAACTCTTGAACTTTAGATTCGTTTGGAAGACTCACGCCAATGCCATTATCAGCGATAATAATGCTATTTTTGCGTTGAATAATATGAATATTTGAACCTTGAGAATAATTTAAAGCATTACGCAAAATATTGCTGAGAACCATCTTAGTCATGGATGGATAAAGTAAGCGAGTCAATTCTGAATCGTCATATTGAACAAGAATATCAATCCCTTTGCTTTGGCTGACCGTATCTAAATCATGAACCAAATCCGTAATAATAGTAGATAATTGCATCTGCTCAGCAGTCAAAGTGTTGGTGGTATTTCTTGCAATTGCGAGTAGCGTATCTACCAACAATTGCATATCCTCAATCGTATTTGCAATACGATTCAATGATTTATCATTTCCATACCGCGCTTGGCAAATTTGGACATTGCCTTTCAAAATGGTCAAAGGTGTGCGTAATTCATGACTGACATCCCCTGTAAACTCACGTTCACGATGGATAAATTCTGTCAGTACTTGATGATACTGTTCTAATGCCTGTTTTAAATACTCCGCTTCCATATTGCCATTGGTACTAATATCTTGAAATGGTGAGGCTTCCTTATTTTGATGTGCCCAATCTATCTGTTCTAAGGCATTGGCTAAACGGGTAATCGGTGAGAAATAACGACGCGCTCGACGGTTTGACCACCATAAAATGCTATACAAGATAATTAAGCTAAACATTAACGGCGCTAAGCCAAACATCCAGACAATTTTGTTGACATTACTTTCACCAAACACCAACAACACATGCTGACCATCTCGTTCACCATACACCGTCATGCGATCTTTACCATCCACATAGATCCGATGCACGCCCTGTTGCAAGGTCATATCACGAAAAGGTTGCGGTGGCATATTCGACGACCAACGATAGCCATATAAATTCTTAGTATCAGGAAGATCCGCCTTCGGATTGCGTTCGACACGGATCCAATAATGTTCCATTTCCTGTTCAAGTGCAGTTTTGAGCAATGATCCTTTGATCACCCACGCACTACAGGCAATACCGATAATAATCGAAAGCGCGATCAGCCCAATTTGCAACCAATAGTAGCGATTAAATATCTCACTCAATGGATGATTAGTTCCATCATTTTTTTTTGATCTAAACATAGGCTGATCTACTTACAGAATCATATTTGATTATACGACTTTCTTTTTGAACAAGAAGTGACCCACGACCCATTCTTGCCCTTGCTCAAATCCAAATAATTCTGCACATGCCATAAAGAAAATTCGCCAACGTTGCCACCATGCATCAGCATCTTGCATATAAACCTGTTCAAACAGTGGTTTTAATTGTTCAGCGTTGCGATCCATATTTTCTAACCAAGCATTCGCCGTTTTTTCATAATGTGTACCCGACCATTGCCAATGTTTCGATAGTTCTAAATGCTCTTGAAAATGTAAAAATGTTGAACTGGCAGGCATCAAACCACCTGTAAAAAAGTATCTCGACATCCAGTCATATTCACTTTGGATTTCAAATGGATAATGCAAGAACCGATGACAAAAAATATGACACCACAACAGCCCATCGACCTTGAGCCAAGATTGAATTTTCTCAAACAGTTTTTGATAGTTTCGGACATGTTCAAACATTTCCACCGAAACTACACGATCAAATGAACCCTGTTTTAATTCGAGTACATTGACATCACAGGTTATGATTTCGACATTATTTAAACCACGCTGCTCAGCTTCCGCCAAAATATATTGACGTTGCGTTGCCGAATTTGAAACTCCCGTAATTTTTGCATTTGGATAACGTTCCGCCATCCATAATGTAAATGATCCCCAACCACAACCCAGTTCCAAAATATGTTGACCATCAGTTAATTGAGCGCGATCACTATAAATCTGTAGTGCAAATTCTTCAGCCTCATCTAATGAGGTTCGAGCATGCGGAAAAAAACAGGCACTATATTTAAGACGTTTTCCTAAAACCGCCTGAAAAAAAGCGGTAGGCAATTCATAATGTTGCTCATTGGCTTTGTCAGTTTCAATCGCGATTTCACTGTGCTTTAACATGTGAAGCACATCCATATAACGTTGCGCACCCTGTTCAGGATCGTAGCGCCCTTCTTGAATCAAACGCTTTTTACTCAATGCACGAATGGCTGCACGAATCGCTTGATCAGGTACTAAACCGCTTTCAACGAGTTTTAATGATTTTTGAATAATAAAGTCCATGTGCGTACCTACTCTTTGGGTTTCCACGGAATAAACATAGAAGTTCGGTTTTGATAATCGAGATAATTTTGACCTCGATTTTTTAATGCTTGTTGTTCACTAAATGGAATTCCTGTGATGTAGTACAAAAACAACCA
Source organism: Acinetobacter tjernbergiae DSM 14971 = CIP 107465 (assembly GCF_000374425.1). Classification (GTDB taxonomy): domain Bacteria; phylum Pseudomonadota; class Gammaproteobacteria; order Pseudomonadales; family Moraxellaceae; genus Acinetobacter; species Acinetobacter tjernbergiae. Next base: position 12,090 of record NZ_KB894362.1, read on the forward strand.
CATCAACACGGGATAAATCCATAAACTATACAATCCTGCTGCGAGTCCTAAAATTGGATAGGCGAACCAATGAATCCATTCAAAAAAATAATTCGGATGCCGCGAATATCGCCACAGACCTTGATCCATAGTTTTGCCATGATGATTCATCTTCTGCTTGAAACGATACAATTGCTGATCGGCAATCACTTCACCTATAAATGCAATTACCATGATCATACCTGCGATAATCAAATAATCGTTGGTTTCAATCCCCCATACAGAACTTGGAACATGCAGTAAGCTCCACATCGGAATGCTAAATAAAATGGCTAATCCAGCTTGAAACATAAAGAAAGTGAAAAAACCGAAGTGTTGATATTTTCCCATTGCGCTACGCATATTGGCGTATCGTCTATCTTCTTCATGTTCGGCGAGGTAACGGCGAAATAAATGAAAACTTAAGCGTAAAAACCAAATTGAACTCAATATTCCAATAAACAGTCTGACATTCAACGGTGCGATATCAACAAATAATGCTGTAATAACAATATTCAGAGCAATACAAAAACTCCATGCCACATCGACAATGCCTGCACGATGATTATAAGTTGCCCATAACCAACACATCGCCATGACAAAGACATCAAGTAAAAATAACTGCCACCACATCACTGCCTCCCTGCTACCTCAGATCGGTTGATGATTAATAAGCACTTGCTTCAAATAAAAGGTGTACGTCACTGATCACCCCTTCTTTGAAACCACCCTCGCAATAACACAGATAGAAATCCCACATCCGAATGAAATTTTCATCAAAACCTAGAGCTAGGACTTGTGCTTTGGCATTTAAAAAACGCTCACGCCATTGATGAATCGTTTCCGCATAGCTCAAGCCAATATCTTCAAGATGTTTTAAACGTAACTGTTGTTCCGATGCAGCTTGGGTCAATACACTGATACATGGAATAAAACTACCGGGGAAAATATAGCGTTTAATATAATCCACTGTGTTCAAGGCTTTTTTATAACGCGCATCTTCGATGGTGATGGCTTGAATCAATCCCAAACCATTTGGTTTTAATAAAGCACGACATTTATTAAAATAGGTGGATAAGTACTGTTCACCAACAGCTTCAATCATTTCAATCGAAACCAATTTGTCAAATTTACCTTCTAATAATCGGTAATCCTTGAGTTGAACATTGACACGATGACTAAGGCCCGCATCTGCGATACGTTTGGTGGCTTCATCATATTGCGCTTGTGAAATGGTAATCGTGGTGACTTTACAGCCATAATGCTGAGCAGCGTAGATCGCAAAACCGCCCCAACCGCTCCCAATCTCAACCAAGTGATCCATAGGTTTGAGTTGTAACTTCTGACAAATCAGTTCTTTTTTATAATCCGATGCTTCTTCTAAAGTCATATCTTTGTACTTATACACTGCACTGGAATACATCATTGAAGAATCAAGAAAGAGTTTAAAAAAATCATTACTCAGGTCGTAATGCTCTGCAATATTTTTACGGCTGCCTGATAATGAATTTTTACGAGTTTTATACCAAGTTTTTAAAACCAACTGACTGGCTTGTGAAATGAAATTCTGATTGATTTTATCCAAAACATGGCGGTTTCGAGCCAAAATCTGAATCACCTCGACCAGATGTTCAGTACTCCAATAGCCACGAATATAGCCTTCAGCTGCACCAAGCACACCATTTTTAAAAATAAGATCAATTAATACTTTGTTATGAATATCTATGGTTGCTGCTAAATCCGAAACCTCACCTACAGTACCGTTCCATTCTCCACGAAAATGAATTTGACCATGACGAAGTTTCAATAGACTTCGCAAAACCAAAGGAAGTGAATCTTGTTCACCGAAAATAAGCGTTTTCATCATTTTGTTTTAAATCCTTATCTTTTTTAGGGTGCCGATAAAATGGAACTTTCTTTCGCCATAGATGAAAAGCTTGAATATAAATTGAAGCGAACATCTTGAAAGGTTCAAAGATATGATGAATAGCATAGCGATGTTGTTGTGAAGGAAGTGTGATGCTTTCAAGCTGAAAATGCATACTGACATCAAATACGAACTGTTGATTTTGATAAAGCTGCATGTAAATTACATGCTTGGCATCAGAAAAATTGAATTTCCATTTATATTCAATCTCCATCGGCATAAATGGGGAAACATGAAATGATTTTTCAAAATTAAACTCAAAACTTCGATAATGAGCTTGGTTTTGCCCTTTCCCTCGACAATCGTGAACATAAACTTTGCGTTCATTCCACGGCGTGTTAGTAATCTCGCTTAATATGAAGATAGGCTGCTGTTCAGCATCCAAAATGAAATAAAAAACCACCGAATTAAATCTAAAACCTAAAGTTCGCGGCAACGCTAATATACGAATATTTAATTGAGCCGATAAAATCGTATCTGCTTGTTGCAATAAAATCTTTTTAATTCTTTCTCGTAAACTTCCCTGATAGCCTTTTAAAAAATCATTGGGATCAATAGTTAAAAAGTTCCAACCCGTTGCTGACCATAAATACGATTTTTTTACAAATGAATCCAATTGATCGGGGTCAAACCATAAGTAAGTTAAATTTGACTCAAACTGATGCACTTTAGGTACATAACGTCGATGATGGATTGTTGCGGATGCAGTCGCAAGTGCCGTATTCAACATAACACCATCTCCATCAGTTGCTCAGAGATGCAAATTGATCAACGACACGCGCTGCGCTACGTGCTCCATCTTCATGAAAGCCCCATCCCCAATATGCACCACAAAATGAACTACGATTGTTTCCATTAATTTCTTGCCAACGGGATTGTGCCGCAATCGCTTTTTGATCAAATACTGGATGTCGATAATGACGCTCGACCCAAATGGATTTTTTTGCAATCGGAAAATTTGGATTTAAGGTTGAAAAGACCTGCGTCTTACAGGGCAAATTTTGTAGCGTGTTCATCCAATAAGTGAACCCATAATGAGTATTGCTTGAATCTAATCGCTTTTGCATATCCATCTTCTCAGCAGTGACATGTACATGCCAACTTGCCCATTGCGATTTACGCTTTGGCATAATTGATGTATCACTGTGTACCACCATCAAATTATCTTGATAATCAAAACTACCTAAGATTTCTCGCTCCTTTTCTGAAGCATCTTTTATCAACCCCAATGTGTCATCAGCATGACTCGCAAAAACCACCCAATCAAATTGCTCTTGATCTTGATCTGTAACGATCCTGACGGCGTGTTCCGTTCGTATTACCTCTTGAACATGGGCGTGTTTCCATTGTATCGAAGGACAAGCCGCTTGAATCGCTTGAATATAAGATGCTGAACCACCTTTCACCGTCTGCCACTGTGGACGGTCTTTTAATTGCAACATACGATGATGCTGAAAAAAACTCACGACAAACTTATATGGAATCTGTCCCACCTGTTCGACAGGACTTGACCATAGCGCGCCACACATCGGATACAAATGTTCATCTCTAAACACTTGTGAATAATCATTTTGATTCAAATAATCATCAATGGTTAATTCAAAATCACATGCCTCGACAGAAATGTCTTTATTGGCTTGATAAAACCGAATTAGATCAGACAACATCACTCGAAAGTTCTTCTTTAAAAAGTTTTGTGGTCGCGTTAATAATGACCATTTTTTTGATGGATTGTACTGAAGCCCTGTTACCTGATTATTGACCGAAAAGCTCATATCGCTATTTTGTGCTTCTACACCTAATTCAGCAATCATTGCGCTAAAGAGTGGATAGTTATGTGCATTAAAAACAATAAAACCACTATCTACAGCAAGATAGTGCTGATCAATCAATAATTCATGCGTATCCGTATGACCACCAAAATAATGCTCTTTTTCAAAAATAGTGACTTGATGCTGCTTGGATAATTTCCACGCTGCATACATACCCGAAATACCAGAGCCTACGATTGCAATCTTCATCAAGACTCCTCGCTTTGAATTTTACTCGCGTTTATTTTGAGATTTAATTGATGACTTTTATGGGTATCATAAATACGTTGTGGTACAGGTTTAATTCCCCAAATCAACCCCAAAAAAGACATGATTTTTAAAATGTAATAAGTGATGTCGATTTGCCACCAAAAGAAACCTTGTCGAGTGCTGCCTGCATAATAATGATGATTGTTATGCCAACCCTCACCTAATGTAATCATGGATAAAAAGAAATTATTTCGACTGTTGTCTTTGGTCTCAAAGTCCCGACTTCCATATAGATGCGCAAGCGAATTGATACACAACGTTGCATGAATCAATAAAACTGTCGAAATGACAAAACCCCAGACCAATAGCTGTAAACCTGACGTACCTAAACTCGGATAAGCAATAGCCAACCACTCACCTAAACAATAAATTGCAAAAGCAGTGAACAAGACCACAGGTAAACTAAAACGATCTAACCAAACAATTTCAGGAAATTTTAGCCAATCTTTAACGACTTCTTTGCGTATCAAAAAATTCTGCTTATTCAAGAACCAACCCACATGGCTATACCAAAAACCATGTGTCGATGAATGTGGATCATGTTCGGTATCGGTAAAACGATGATGATAACGATGATGCGCTGCCCACCATAGAGGCCCCCGCTGTGCGCTCATTGTTCCAATCAAGACAAAAAAGAATTGTACTGGGCGTGATGTTTGAAAGGTTTTATGCGAAAGATAACGATGAAAAAATGCCGTGATGGCAAACATTCTCACAAAATAAAAAATCAGCATAAAAATAACAGCAAACCAAGATACTCCAACCCAAAACACGGCAAAGCAAGCAATATGCAGCAAAATGAATGGTAAAATCCGAAACCACTGAATCTTAGTATCTTTTGTGCTTTCTTTAAACTGAGGCTGCTGTTTATCTAAAGTATCAGTCAGTGACCAACTATCGACCCATCGCAGAAAAAATTTAAACATTGATTCTTCCTGACCCAATCTCTTTTTATATTTATAATCTTAATAGAAATCATATGAAGTTTATGTGAAGCTCAACATCGTACGCACCAGAGCATGCCTCACATCATAATATGAAAAGACACACTAAACATGAATTTATATTATTTTTTAGCTTAGACTCAAAACCAATTGGCTTAAGCCTAAGCGTATTTAAAAAACATTTTTATCGAATCAATATGTATTCAAATTAAAGAGAAAGCATAGGTAAAATTTTCATCAAGCTTGTAATCACCAAGTAAATGGCAACACAAATCACCACCACAGCGAATACCTTTTGTACCGTTTTTATATCAATCAGGTTGATTAATCGTCTACCAATTAACATCCCGATAATACAAGCCACGACAAAGCTAGTGGTTACAGCGATTGGATATTGAAAACCATCAATGATGTGAATAGAAATACTTACGCCACCAATTAAAAAAATGATCATCAATGAAGTTGCAACGATACTCCGCATATCCAAATCAGTGACTTTACGTAATGCAGGCACAATTACAAAACCACCGCCAACACCCAACAGACCTGTTAATAACCCAGCAATAATACCAATAAAACCGAGGACTGAAGCTGTTTTAACATTCCAAATCAATTGCCCTGTTGATTGATTCACCTTACACGGTGGATCTTCAAAATCATTGACTTTATTGAAGAAAATGCGATAAGCCACAATCATCATCACAACACTGAATCCAAGGCTTAACCAAACTGGAGAAATAATACTCGCAAGATGAATCCCGTAACGTGCCGATGGCAGACTGATCAAGGCAATCCAGATTGCCGCACGATAACGCACAATTTTCTTGAATAAGCCTTGAACCATACCAACAAATGCAGAAAGTGTTACTGCCAACAAACCTACTGGTGCAGCTTGAGACACTGTCCATCCTTGACTCGCCATTAATGCTGGTACAGCCAAAATACCGCCACCTGCGCCTGTCAATCCAAGTAAACATCCGATCGCAAGACCTTCTAAGACTAATAACCACATGATATGCAATGACCTCGTACAAGGATGAACAGTTTTTGCAGAAAATAAAAATCTAACCTAGCTCAAAATTAAAGCTAAGCAATTGATTTAAATTAGAACTAAATAAGTTAAAGACTTGGTTTAACCATCCATTCACGACCTTTCAACATACCATCCCAATACATTGGTGGTAGGATTTGCTCTTTTAACAACCAAGCCATGCGTGATGGTTTTTGACCATCGAGCAACCACTTGGGGAAACTCGGCAATAATTTTCCGCCATAACCAAATTCTGCCAACACAATCTTTCCACGCTCAACTGTGAGCGGACATGACCCATAACCATCATATTGCGCAAAATGTTGATTGCCTTTTAAGTACTGCAATACATTGACTGCAACAATCGGGGCTTGCTTTCGTGCTGCGGCAGCCGTTTTCGCATTTGGTGCATTAGTGACATCACCCAAAGCAAAGATGTAAGGATACTTGCTATGCTGTAAGGTATGCTGATCAACACTGACCCAACCTGCTGTATCCACCAAGTTACTCGCTCGGATAAAATCAGGTGCTTGCTGTGGTGGAACAACATGAATCATGTCGAAATCAGTTTCAATCACTGAGGTATTTCCCCCTTCACTGACCTTAAACCAAGCTCGCTTTTGGCTTCCATCGACTTTAATCAATTGATGATTAAAGTTTAAATTGGCATTGTAACGTTTAATATATTCCATCAAAGCTGGAACATAAGCTTGTACGCCAAATAACACCGCACCTGTATTATAAAAATCAATTTCAATATCTTTTAATACACCTTGTTTTTGCCAATAATCAGCTGACAAATACATTGCTTTTTGCGGAGCACCAGCACATTTAATTGGCATTGGTGGCTGTGTAAAAACAGCTTTACCCTGTTTCATATTACGAACCAAGTCCCACGTATAGGGTGCAAGGTCATAACGATAGTTTGAAGTCACACCATTTTTACCTAGCGTTTCTACTAAACCTTCAATTCCATGCCAATTTAGTTTTAAGCCTGGGCAGACGACCAATACTTCATAGTTAATCGGCTTACATCCCTCTAATAAAACTTGTTTATTATCAAGATCAAAAGCTGCAACAGCTGCCTTAATCCAATGAACTTGCTTAGGAATCAGACTCGCCATTGTTCTTACCGTTTTTTCAGGAGCGAATATCCCACCGCCGACCATCGTCCACCCCGGTTGGTAGTAATGAATTTCAGCAGGATCAATCACGGCAATATCTAAATTGGGCTGACGAGCTAACAAACTCGATGCTACTGAAATACCCGCCGCACCCCCACCCACAATCACCACAGAAAAAGTCGGTATATTGTTTAACTGAGTTGGATTTTGCTTCAAAATTCGAGGGACTAAACCCTGTAAATCATAGCCTAGTGATTTTGACTGCAATAACATCTGGTCAATGGTAAGTTCAGCCACTTGAGACAATGCCCATAAGGTGATTGAGCGAGTTCCCGAACGACAAAATGCCAATACGGGCTTCTGTGATTTTTGATAGAGTAATTTGAACTCAATCGCTTGCTCATCCGTCACCCGCCCACTGACCACAGGCAAATATTCCAATTGAATCCCATGTCGTATTGCAGCTTCTTGGATCTCAATAATATTCGGCTGATCGATGCCTTCACCATCAGGACGATTGCAAATAATCGTTTTGATTCCCTTGGCTGCAATTTCAACCAAATCAGATTGGTTGATCTGAGCAGATACCCAAAATTCAGGGTTAACTTGTTTTAATTCACTCACAGTTTTCCCCTTATTTCCCACACGCTTTATTTGCAGGCAAAGCAATATCAATCTTTTTAGGGTATGGGAGATCAAGATTTTTCATAATTTCAACGAAATCTTGTTTACTACGTCCCTGACCTAAACGAGAGTTCGATTCACGTTCATGACCGACTGTTGAAGACAAACGACCTTTATAATCATGTCCCGGATAAACAATCGTGTCGTCAGGTAAAGTGAAAATCTGTTGATGGATGCTGTCATATAAGGTTTCAGCATTTCCCTCTTGGAAATCAGTACGACCACAACCATCTATCAGTAATGCATCACCTGTAAATACCATAGTGTCGATTACATAGCTGGTACAAGCATTGGTATGTCCAGGGGTATAACGTGCTTCTATTAAAAATTCACCTACACGTATCGCACTGCGGTCAGTGATAAAAATATCGCCACAATCCACGCCCGAGTTACGATGCAAAACCGTTTTACAGCCAAAACGCGTTCTGAGTAAATTCGCAGCCGTAACATGATCTGCATGAACATGTGTATCTAGGCTATACACTAATTTGAGATTGAGCTGTTTCAACATGTGTGCATAGCTTTCAATTTCTGAAGCAACGGGATCAATCAGTACCGCTTCACGCGTTTGTTCAGATGCAACCAAATATGTGTAAGTTGAACTTTCTTTTTCAAAAAACTGATGAAGTATCATTTGAATTGGTCTCGATATGCTTGGTTATATTCTTATTTTGCAAACTAAGTGCCAACTTTATGCAAAATAAATTATATTCAGATAAAACAATATATTAATTAATAATATTTTATTTTGGACAAAACAATCATTTCAATAATGTTTCGTTTTATGTTTCAATTGTTTCAAATGAAAAACATATGATGAAACATCATGCGCCAAGCGATTGATTTTTATACTCAAGCTGATTTAGAAAACTTCTTGTTTAAACTACAAACCTTAATAGCAGGAAGTTCTATCCTTATCTTAGATCAAGCTCAGCAGCGTTTTGTATATGAATTTAAAGCACAGAATTTTAATCACACCTTATTTCAAACACTTAAACAGAAAGTACGAGCAAATGAGCTTACAATTGGACGACACATTATAAAAGATGCAAGCAAATCGATTGAACTGCTATGCCATAGTCACAGTATCCACATTGCTGATCAAAACTTTGAGGGAACGCTCTATCTATTACACTCCCCTCAGCCCTTACAAAGATTGAAACAAGACCAAAACATTGTCAGTTTGGAACAAACCTTTCATAGCCAATCTGCCGAAATGCAACGCATGTTTTCCATTATTCAACGTGTTGCAATTACAGAATTTCCTGTCTTAGTCCGAGGCGAGTCTGGCAGTGGAAAAGAACTGGTTGCACAGGCTCTTCATGATCATAGTCAGCGAAAAAATAACGTATTTATTGCGATTAACTGTGCGGCATTAAATGCGAATATTCTTGAAAGTGAGTTATTTGGTCATGTCAAAGGTGCATTTACAGGGGCGATTCGAGAACACAAAGGTGTCTTTGAACGTGCTGCGGGGGGAACACTCTTTTTAGATGAAATCGCTGAAATTCCGTTAGAACTTCAAGCAAAGTTATTACGAGTCCTTGAGACTGGTGAATTTACGCCACTAGGCGGCGAAAAATCAATTAAAGCCAATGTCCGCATTATCACGGCGACTCATCGAGCGTTACGAGAAGAAGCTCGTCTTGGACGCTTTCGTCAGGATTTATTATATCGACTCCGTGTGATTCCAATTTTTGTTCCACCACTCCGTGATCGCAAAGAAGATATTCCTTTGATTGCCAATTATATTTTAACTGAGCAACAAAATGTTTTTGGAGCTTCTCCAAAACTCTCTGATGCAGCCTTACAGAAGCTGATTGATTATGATTGGCCTGGTAATGTTCGTGAACTGAAAAATACCCTACTCTATGCACTGACGATGGCAAATGAAAAATCTGAGATTGATGTTTGCGATTTGCCTGATGAAATCATTGATAAGCAACATATCTCCCCTTCAAACTCAATCATTGAAGATGAACCATTACTGATCTCGGATAAAATCAATAAAGAAATGATACGGAAAACATTAATTCAATACCAAAATGATCTTTCACTGGCAGCAAAAGCACTCAATATTAGCCGAACCACGCTTTGGCGCTATCGTAAAAAATTTAATTTATAAAAAATAAAAAAGCGAGACTTGGACATCTCGCTTTTTTTATTGATCACCTTATCTAACTTTTCAAATGAGGGTTTTCAAGAGGCAAGTCATTTTCTAAATGCTCATCAAATATATCAGTCAGCATACTGTCGTAGCGTTTAGCGTTATATTTTAAAAGCTGTTCCGCTTCGTTTGCAGTAATAAAACCCACTGCAACGGCATCTGTAATATGTTCCTCAAAAGTCAGCCCCTTAAACTGATCTTTCGATTCAGCTTTTTTAAACTTATCCCAAAGCGGTTGCAATGTTAGCAACATTTGGAAGGTTGATTCCATGCGCCCCATCACATCTGTTTCATCGGTTGTGTAATAAACATGTTTTTTCAATTCCGCTCTAAAAGAATTTTCTTTTAGCAGTAATTGAGCAACTTGTTGTTTAAGTTCATCCGATGGCTTTGTGACTGGTCGACCAAACGGGAAACTGATTAATTTCACCAATGTCGCAGCAATTTTCACAGGGAAATTTTCATAGAATCCAAAGAATGCTTCCTGAGCATTATAGAGAGCCTTAGTTAATGCTAATTCTGCATGTTTTTGATCTGACTCAGTTCTTTGTCCATGCTCATAATAATTAAGAATCGCTGTTGCAATAAATAAATAGGCATGAATATCCGCTAAACGACCTGAAAGCATTTCCTTACGTTTTAAATCTCCAGCCAATATTCCCAATGCCATGTCTGCCGTCAAAGCAAAATCAGCACTCATCCGATTGATAATTGCATAATATGGTTTTGAGAAATCATCAGCTGCTGAAGAGCCCTGTTTACTGCCCCCTGTAAGACCAAATGCAAGCGCTTTGGCAGCACGATTAAAAGTATAAGCAAGATGTTTAAATAACAAGGTATTGAATTTTTTTAGTGCACTCGTTTTATCATCTGATTGCAATAATTGCAGTTCTTCAAATAAATACGGATGGCATCTCATGGAACCTTGACCGAAAATCATCAAAGAACGCGTAAGAATATTTGCCCCTTCTACCGTAATTGCAACAGGTATAGATTGGTAAGTTAAAGCCAGAAAATTACGTGGCCCTAGCTGAATTGCACGCCCACCAACAACATCCATACCATGATTAATCACTTTTCTCATGGTTTCAGTCGCATAGTATTTTGCCATAGCTGTCATGACAGCTGGAGTCCCGCCCTGATTTAAACCACAAGTCACCATATATCTAAATGCCTCAAGCATATAGGCATCACTGGCAATATCACTGGTTGCCTCTTGCACACCTTCAAAATGCCCAACTGACACTTTAAACTGTTGTCGAACGCTAGCAAATGCACCCACTAAAAGGTAACTCATCTCACCCGCAGCAGTCGCCAATGCTGGTAAAGAAATACCACGACCAACGCCAAGGCATTCCATCAACATGCGCCAACCTTTACCTGCATTTTGTTGACCACCAATAATCCAGTCGATTGGAATAAAAATGTCTGTTCCTTCCACGGTTCCATTCATAAATGGCGCACCAGGATTATGGCGCGCACCTATTTTTATCCCTTCATGACTTGCAGGTATTAGTGCACAGGTAATGCCATATTCGCTTTTACTTTTATCACCTAATAGACCATTTGGATCGTACAACTTAAATGCCAAACCAATTACCGTTGCAATCGGTGCAAGCGTAATCCATCGTTTAGAAAAATTCATTTTTAGACCAAGAACTTCTTGTCCTTGATAAGCCCCATAACAGACTATACCTGTATCTGGAATCGCGCCTGCATCAGAACCAGCTTCTGGACTAGTTAAGCCAAAGCAAGGAATTTCTGTACCATTCGCTAAGCCGGGTAAATAACGTTGCTTCTGTGCAGTTGTACCGTAATGGAGTAATAGTTCACCCGGACCAAGCGAGTTGGGCACCATACAACTCACTGCAGCAGTCAATGAACGCGATGCTATCTTGCTCATAATGCGGCTTTGAGCAAATGGTGAAAACTCTTTCCCTCCAAATGATTTTGGAATGATTAGTCCTAAAAAGCCTTTATATTTAATGAACTGCCAAACTTCAGGAGGTAAATTTTTATCTTTGTGCTGAATTTTCCATTCATCAAGCATAGCGCAAAGTTGTTGAACTTCATTATCTAGAAAGGATTATTCTTCTACAGAAAGTTTTGGATAAGGATATTGATTGAACTTTCGCCAATCAGGTGCTCCCATAAATAATTCTTTTTCCCACCAGCTCGTACCTGCTTCCAAAGCCTCTCTTTCTGTAATGCTCATGCTAGGCATCGCTTTAGAAAGAATATTAAATGCAGGTTTAGCAATTAAAGCTTCACGTAATGGTGCAACAAGTAAAATGATACTCATTAAAATGATGGGAATACCAACCACTAAACTCCACGGCGTAATAAAAATCGCGCAGAGAATAGCTGTGGCGATAGCAACAATACTACCGATTGTTCGATTGAGTTCGAAATAAAATACAGCCCATAACACAACAAACTGAATCAACAAGCTAAGCAATATCAATACGAGAATCATAGTTACTCCTTTGCCTTCAACTTGAACTGAGAAAAATGATTTATTTGAATGACTTCATGTTTGAACTTAGATGGAAATAAGTGAAAAAAGCGTGAATTTTTATTCTACAGATCAGATTGATATTTTTTTAATTGGCTACTAATCATTACAGAATTGCATCAACACAAAACGAATACACTAAAAAAATCATGTTTTTATAATAAACAACAATAGAAATCAATTGAACAAAATACGAGTTTTATATAAATCTAAAGCTTTTATTATTCAAGGCATAAATAGCTTAATTTATGACTTAATATTCAAAATTCAACTAAAAAAACAAACAGAAAATCAATTTAAAAAATGAGTTTAGCTTATCTCTATTAAACCTGAGTGATTGAATAAAAAATTTATATTTCATCTTCTTTTTTCAATCTATTCAAAGTTTAAATCATCATGATTAATCTGATGAATATATACTCATCAGATTAATTTTAAAAATTTACGGACATTAAAATGGTCGAGCACCAGCCAAACTTACACGCTTTAATAAACGACGCTGTTCGGCAGGAAAGGCGGTACGTGAGTGTAAAGTCAACTGATTGTCCCAGTACACAATATCACCCACTTCCCATTGATGCTCATAACGATATTTAGGTTGCACAATATGCGCTCTCAAATGTTCGATGAGTGCAGCACCTTTTTGGTCATCATAACCGACCACTTCAACTTCAGTCTGTGCATCCAAATAGATACCACGTCTTCCACTTTCAGAATGAGTCCGCACCAAAGGATGTGGAAAAGCTGCACCCAAAATGGGTTGATCAGAAAAACGATATTTAGGAATTGGACTTTTATCTTTTAAACGTAGAAAAGGATTATAGGTAATCAACTGTAATCCTTCGATTTCATCTTTGGTTTGCTGATCTAAATCTTCATAAGCTTGTACCGTGTTATACCAACTGGTTTCCCCACTATCTTTAGGTATTTCAAGCGCATATAACAATGAACCACTAGAAGGCTGCGGTGTCCAGTGATGATCACTATGTGGAGTGAGTTCACCATGCCCCGTATAATCGCCTTCTCCCACAGCATTTGATACTGGCACAATATCAGGTGGTGAATTGGTATCATTACGCGTTGCAAGTACAGGAACATCTGTTGGTGGGCGGAAAATACCACCAAAATAACTCGCAAATGCGAGTAAGTCGTTATCTTCAAGGTCTTGTGCTTTAAAAACAAGAATCAGATGTTCATATAATGCTTTTTTAAGCTTTAAGATTACCTCCCCACTCAATGGTTTACTAGCATCCAAACCTGTTACAACCGCCCCAAGTGCGCCCTCAATTGGAGTGATTTTTACGGTATCTAAAGTATGTTTTTTATATTCATGCCAACGTGGGGCATTTTCGATTGCAGCAGAAAGTTGAGTAAGAGCTGTCATTTTAATTCCCAATAAAATAAATTAATTAAATTTTTAAAAGAGTTGGTCTCTATTAAATAAATTCGACTCACCTATTCAAGATGATTTATTTAAATATATTTGTTTTTAAGAAAATTAAAACCAAGTTTTTGATATTAATTTAGTCTTTTTTATGATTATAAAAATAGTTTACTTGGTATTACCAAGCAAACTGAAATTGATTAAAATCTTTTATTGTAGGAATCACTAAATGATCTTCTAAGGTGTGACTAAAATCAGTCAAAATATCATTACGAATTGCAGAAAGTCGAACATCTTCACGTACACGTGGATGCGGTAAACTCACAGGTACAATCCGTTTAATTCGTCCTGGATTTGGTTGCATCACGACGACCCGATCACCCAGAAAAACGGCTTCTTCAACATCATGAGTCACGATAATCATGGTGATTTTTTCGGTTTGCCAAATGCGCTGTAATTCCTTTTGTAGATTGGCACGAGTGAGTGCATCTAGTGCCCCAAATGGTTCATCCAGCAATAGAATTTTAGGTCGATTGATCAGGCTTCGCGCAATCGCAACACGTTGACTCATCCCGCCTGAAAGTTGTGCAGGAAAAGCTTCTTTGAATTTAGTTAAACCAACTAACTCAATATGTTCATCAATCAGTTTGTTTTGCTCTTCCAACGTTAACTGACTATTCAATAAAGCTACGCGGATGTTGTCTATCACATTTAACCAAGGAAACAATCGATGATCTTGGAACACGATGCCACGTTCTAAACTCGTTCCATCAATTGCTTGACCATCAACCAAGATCTTTCCTTCAAATTGATCATCCAAACCTACCAACAATCGCAATAATGTTGATTTACCACAACCACTACTTCCTACAATACTGATAAATTCACCCGCTTTAATATCTAAGGAAATATCATCCAAAACTTTGAGTGAATGTTCCTTATGATGATCATAGGATTTATTTAAGTGATTTATTTTTACAGATCCGACATTTATAGATGTCATATTTAGCCCCTAAACACAGAACATCCAAATATAATAAATTCACTATTTATTATATTTGAATTATATATTTTCTATAATTTTGCCAGTGCAACTTCTGTTGATTTAATCAAAACAATCACTTCACTACCCAACTCAAGATTTAGATTTTTAACAGATCGTGTTGTGATCACAGAAGTAAATACACCTGCTGGTGTTTCCACATCAACTTCAGATACAACACTCCCTTCAATAATTTCTTTTACAACACCACGGAATTGATTACGCACATTAATTTGAGGAATACTCATACTTCACCACTGACCACTTTTGAAATTAAATTGAATACACTCATATTAAGTAATGGGTAAATATTTAGAACTATTATTTTTTGATATTTTTTTATTAAAAAACTATATTTATTTTAAATCATTTATTATTCATTTTTAAGCAAAGTAAATGTCGTTAAATAAAAAGGTGACTTAAAGTCACCCATTTATTTTACTCGATCAATTCAATAACTCTTCTAACATAATATTGACGACTTTATCGCTACCCACCAAACCATATTTGACTAAACGTGCCCGAACAATATTACGGCTCACCCCCAATAATTTTGCGGTCTGCACTTGATTACGATGACAATATTCATAGGCAATCCGAATGGTCGCTTCTTCAATCATCCGATCTAAATTTTCATTTTTTAACGCATGCGAAGATTCAAAGAGATTCAGTAAAGCATGCTGTAGCATTTGTTTTGGTAATAAATCTGTCCGTGGAATCGTTTGTGTACTTTTCTCTAAGTCTGAGATTTGTCGTAAATTCAAATTATTCGACAAGGAAGCAAAGCAAAAATCGGTGGGTTGTATTTGATGATTTTTACATACTAATAGCGCATGATGAATTGCATTTTCCAACTCTCGGATGTTCCCTGGATAACTATAGGTCAATAGTTTCTGCACCGCGCTTGGGCTTAAACTCGCCAGTGGATAACCTAGACGCTTGCAATATTGGGCAATAAAATAATTCGCCAGAGGAAGAATGTCCCCTGGACGTTCAGAAAGTGGTACGACTCTAAGCAAAGCAACATTCAAACGATAGAATAAATCTTCTCTAAACTTGCCAGCTTGCACTGCTTCATCTAAATGAACATTGGTTGCCGCAATAACACGGACATTAAGTTTGATCGGTTTTAATGACCCTACCCGAACGATTTCTCGCTCCTGCAATACACGCAAAAGCTTAACTTGCATTGCAGGTGATAAATCTCCCACTTCATCTAAGAATAAAGTGCCATGATTGGCAGCTTCAAACCAGCCAGCCTTGCTGTTGATTGCCCCCGTAAATGCTCCTTTTTCATGTCCGAATAATTCACTTTCAGCCAATGATTCAGTAAATGCACCACAGTTTACCGCCACAAAAGGACCTTGAGCACGCTGACTCATCATATGGACTTGACGTGCAACAAGCTCTTTTCCAGTGCCTGTATTACCAATAATCAGGACACTCGCTTCACTCGGTGCAATTTGTGCAATACGATCCAATAATTCTCTAGATTTTGAATCTTCAAAGACCATCGCTGTTGCACGTTCTGTACGCGTCAAAGTATGATTTTGTGGATAAGTAATGAATGACATGCATTTACTCCCCTATTTTCTAAATAAGAAGCCATCTTGCATGAGTATTTTATGAAATAGAAATCAAAAAAATACCTTTGCTATTTCTATTTATTAAAATAGCAATCAAATTAAATCAATTCAGCCTAAAAAGGGTTTTAATTCGGACTATATTCATTATATTGATTGGTATATATTTTTTTATAATCAATCTGATTCGATTTTAATTGTCCTTCAGCAATGAGATTATCGACCCAAATCTTAAAATCATGATTTTGAAATTGTCCGCCTTGACTTGGAATGCCCCAATTCGTCCAATATTTCAGCATTGCATTATTCTCTGGGCGTTTACGCTTTTCCAATATCTGTTCAAAGCGTGCAATCACTTCATCTCGATTTCTTTGTCTGGACCATTCAATCGCTTTAGCAATTCCTGTCACTACTTTACGCGTTGTATTTGGATGCTCAGCAATATAACGATTTGCCATCACATACGTGCCTGTGGTGAGATCGCCTACAATTTCATAATCTCGATAAAGGCGGCGTACACCACCACGTTCAATTGCTGGGCCGCCTAAAGGTGCTAAGTCCACATGTCCACTGCGTAAAGCTTGCTCAGACGAGCCCGGAGGCAGCACAACCAATGTCACTTGATTGATTTCCTCCTGAGTTAGTCCACCCTGTTTAAGATACGCTTTGAGCATATAGTCAACCTGAGCACCAAGAATATTTGTCCCAATTTTCTTGCCAATTAAATCTCGTGCCGAGTGAATTGGACTATTTTCTTGGACATAATAACCAGCAAAAGGATCGTCAAAAGTGCCATATGATGCGATGACGACTGTTCCCGGTACACCGCTTGCCACCATTTTCACAGCTGAACCCGCAAAACTGGGACTACTAATATCACTATCCCCTGATAAAGCCGATTGGATTCCTTGTGGTCCACCCGTAGATACGCCTTGATAGCTTAACTTTATCGGTGCTAGATAACCTAAATCCTCAGCAAGTTCCAAAGGTGTCACCACACCCGGTGAACCTAGATATTTAAATTCCAAAGACTCTAAACCATCCGCCCTTGGCAATTTGGACTCGGGTAATGGTTTTGTACATGCAAGTAAAAGTACAGGAAGAGCGACGATTGCACTGAAATGAACTAAATTCTTTTTCCAGTTGTGATGTTGCATCAATATACGCTCCCTATCGATCAGATTTCCAAGCGGTTAAACGCTTTTCAATGAACAACAAGCTATAGTTAAATAACAGCCCAACTGTCGTGATACTGATGATGCCAAAGAACATTTCTGGGATTTGGAAATTGTATTGTGCATAGTTGATCAGATAACCTAAACCTGCTTTTGCACCGACCATTTCTGCGGCAATCAACATCAATACCGAGAAAGAACCCGCTAAACGAACACCTACAAAGATCGTTGGAATGGCAGCAGGTAAAATGACCTTACGGAATAGTTGAATCGAGTTAAGACCCATCGTTCGTGCAGATTTGATCAATAGTGGATCAACATTACGCACGCCACTAATCGTATTTAATAAGATTGGCCATGTGCAGGCATAAGTGACTAAAGCGATTTTTGAACTTTCGCCAATGCCTAGAAATAAAATAAAAACTGGAAGTAAAGCTAAAGCGGCAGTATTTCTAAACACTTCCAATAAAGGGCTTAGAAATTCTGAAAAGCGTGTATACCAACCGATTGCAAGACCTAACGGAATCGCCACCAGAATAGCTAAGACAAAACCACTAAATGAACGAATTAAACTGGCTTGTAAATGTGTCAGCAATTGACCATTTTGAATTAAATTCCAACCACTCACCAAAACCGTGGAAAATGCGGGTAGAAATGCAGGGTCAACTAAACCGATCCGTGGCACAATTTCCCAAATCGCCAAAAAGACTAAAATAGCTGCTGAACGCTTAAACGTCGTGGATAACCACGTTAGGTTTAATTCAGCCCAAAAAGCATTCCACTTTTTGGATGGATTCGCCACCGCTGGCGGTATCGTTTTTGGAAATGCGAATGTATCTTTTGAACTCGACATAATAACCTCTGATTCTTTTCAATGCTTTAAAACGCTAAGTTAGGCAACCAATTGATTTTGCTTTTCTTGTTCCTGTGCTCTCAAGACTTCTTCACGCAATAAAGTCCAGATATGATGACGAAGCTGACTAAATTCAGGGCTTGAACGTACATCGTCTTGATCACTTCTTAATTCTGCTGGAACTTCAATCACCTGCTTTATACGCCCAGGACGAGAGGTCATAATGGCAATCCGTTGTCCTAGATAAATCGCTTCATCAATACTATGGGTAATAAAGATGATGGTTTTTTTTGTCTGCTGCCAGATTTTGACCAATTCAGCCTGTAAGGTTTCACGCGTTTGCGCATCTAGTGCAGCAAAAGGCTCATCCATCAATAAAATATCTGGGTCATAAGCTAAACTTCTAGCAATTGCAACGCGCTGTTTCATGCCACCAGAGAGTTCATTTGGATAATGATGCTCGAACTCAGAAAGCCCGACTAAGTTCAGAAAATACTTTGCAATCACATAACGTTCATCTTTGGCGATACCTTTGGCATCTAAGCCAAATTCAATATTTTGCAATGCTGTCAGCCAAGGGAATAAAGCATATTGCTGAAAGACAATACCGCGATCCAATCCCGGTTTTTTGATTGCTTGCCCATCAATAGTGATTTGTCCTGAAGTGGGGGTGGTCAAACCTGCCAATAGGTCTAATAACGTTGATTTACCACAACCACTTGGACCAACAATGGCAACAAACTCACCTGCTTTTACATCTAAAGATAAGTTTTCAACAGCAACAAACTCTTCGGCTTGAGTTTTCGCGCCTTTTACTTTTTTTGCTGCAAATGATTTATAAACATTTTCAAGTTTTAATTTAGTTGTCATCCGAAATCTCCTGTCAGTTTTACTTATTCATTACTGTGCTTTTTCGTTTGAATAAGGGTTAAATTGATTGGTGAATAGGCTATCTGCATTGATTTGATTGGGTTTGAATTGCCCTTGTTTTACAAATAGATCAATCCAGCGTTGGTATTGTTTTGCATTTAACAGGCCACCTTTGCTCACCACACCATAGCTATGCCAGTACTGCATGAGTGCATCGCTTTCATTGCGCTTTCTTTTTTCAATAATGCTTTTGAAACGTGCAAGTACCTGCTCACGAGGTGTTTGTTTCGTCCACTCCACTGCTTTGGCGACACCAGTGACATACTGTTTGACGACTTCAGGATGTTCTTTAATAAATTTTTCAGTAAAGACATAGCTTCCAGCGGTAAAACTGCCATACAAATCCGTGTCTGAAATTAACTTTCTCAAACCACCACGTTCTAAAGCTTTGTCCTGAAAAATAGAAACTAGAGCCGCTGCATCAATCTGTCCTGCACGTAATGCCTGCTCTGTATTGGCTGGGGGTAAGACAACAAATTCGACTTGTTTAATCTCATCATCAGTCAAACCTTCACGTGCCAAATAGTCTTTTAGAACAAATTGATAATGCGCACCTAAAGTATTCACTGCGACTTTTTTACCGATTAAATCTCGTGCTGAGTGAATTGGGCTATTTTCCTGTACAAAATAGCCCACCCAACTTTTATCATCGCTGCCATAGGATGCAACCACCGACTTGATTTTAATTCCAGCCGCAGCCAACTTAATGATCGCACCATCAAAGGCGGTTGCGACATCAACATCACCCGTCGTCAAAGCTTGTAAATCCTGTGGCCCACCCTGAACACTACCTACATATTTAAGTCTAACGTCGCCTAAATAGCCCAAATCCTCAGCCAGTTCAGGCAATGTCACCACACCTGTTAATGACTGATAACGCAGTTCATGGATGCCATTTGCTTGAGGCTCTGGATTTTTACTGCATGCCAATAAAGTCACAGTCAACAGACCAAATAAACTAAGCTGCCCAACCCGTTTAAAATGACGGTTTAAATATTGCCCAAGACCTTGTATTTTTTTCATTTGAATACCTCCTAACGTCGCCAGACAAGAATGCGACGTTCAGCAGCATTGGCTAAACTGTTCCAAGTCACACCAATAAAGCCAATCACAATTAAACCGAATATGATCAAACCAACATCCAAAGCGGCACGCCCACGAATCACAATGTTGCCGAGTCCAACGCCATAACTCCCTAACAGGAATTCAGCACCGATGGTTGCGACCCAAGCGAAAATAAGACCAAGTTGTAAACCTAAGAAGATTTGCGGTGCTGCGGCAGGTAAAATCAATTTGCTGAGTGTTTGCCAAGCATTGAATTGATAGACTTTCGCTACTTCATATTGATTCAACGGAATACGTCTCACACCATCAATGGTATGCAACGCCACGGGATAAAAAACCGAAAGGACAATGAATAAAATCTTTGCGACGTTGCCATAGTCTAAAAATGTGGTAATGAGTGGCAGCCATGCAAATAAGGAGATTTGGCGCAGTACATTAAAACTTGGTAAAAATAAATAATTCGCCCAACGAGATACACCAACGACAATGCCAAAAATAATGGCAAGTACACTACCGATCACAAAACCCGTCACATCACGGAATAAACTTGCAGCTAAACCCACCCAAAACTCTTGCTGTTGGATCTGTTGAAGCCCAATATGTACCACTTCAATTGGTGCAGGAATCAATTTTGGATTGACCCAATTTAGCTTTGAAGCCAGTGCCCAAAGAATGACAAAACCAATCGGCAAGACCAAACCGTAAAACTGCAAGTGACTAATATCTATTTTTTTAATTTGGCTTTTTAAAGCTGTTGTATTTGACATATTCAATCCTCCTTAGAATGCACTGCGTTGCCATTGGCTAAAGAAACGCTCAATCCAACCTAAAATGTGATCCAAGCTAAAACCAACGATGCCAATCACAATAACCGTCATAAAAATAATATCTGGCTGCATCAACTGACGACCCCAAACAATCAGATAGCCAATGCCTTCACTACTCGCCAATAACTCTACAAAAACTAAGGATAACCACGCTTGCATCGTCCCTTGACGAATACCGCTGACAATGTTGGGTAATGCAGAAGGTAAAATAACCCGTCGAAACGTTTGCCAAGGGCTGAACGCATACACACGTGATACTTCTAATAAATGTGCTGGCACACTCAATACGCTACGATAGGTTGCGACTAAAACAGGAACAAATACAGCCAATGAAATCGCGGCAATTTTCAAACTTTCTTCAATGCCAAGAAAAATCATTAAAAGTGGAATCCAGCCAATCACAGGAAATTGAGCAATTAAATTGAAGGTTGGGTAAATAAATTTATGTGCGATCCGAGATAAACCGATGGCAAAGCCAAGCGCCAAGCCTGCTCCACCGCCTAACAACACACTCCATCCCACACGTTTTAGGCTAATCAACAAGTTGTCTTGTAACTCATGTGTGTCTATGAGCTCCAATGTGGTCTGCCAAACCAGTGCTGGGCTTGGTAAAATTTGTTCAGGTAACCACTGCTTATGATAGACATATTGCCAAAAAGCCAATAACAGCGTAGGCAAAACCAAACCGAGTAAAATACGTGCTGACCAAGTTGCCACTTGTTTAAAATATGGCGTCAAACTCGTCCATTGCCACGTTTGGTCATTTTCTAACTGACTCTCTAAAGTGCTCATTTTATTGACCCTCTATTTCTGAATACATTTCAATTTCTGATGTACGCTCCTGAGAACCCCGATCCCTCAACCAAACTCACCGCCAGTAATGGCCCAACCAAAAAGAAACCCATCATATGTGTCCCTCTAAACCAACCTGCTTTTGCAGCACCAATGGTTTTCAGATGCTGCATATACACCGTGTTGAGTGACACAAATCGCATCGGCATACATAAACCAACAAGGAATGTACATAAGATCAGATACCAAACATTTTGGTAAAATGGCACAGTGAGATAGACCAATGCCGCTAAAAAACTACCAATCACGAACATTCTTTTTGGACCGTAACGCTGCACTAACAATCCAATCGGAAGACCAATTAATAAAATTCCAAGACTCTGAACTGCTGCAATCAATCCCATTTCAAATTCAGTTGCTTGTAATTGCACCGCATATAATGAAGTCACAATTTTGGCAATCCCAATTCCCAGTCCTGCACATAACGCTAATGCAATAAAACCCAATACAAAGCGGAATTGACCTAATTCGACTGGAGCAACTGATTCCTGACTCATGTACTTGTTCCTAAAACTTGATGAATACCGAGATAAACTAGAGCTAAGGAACACGCCCTTAGCTCAGTTCTACTTATTTTTTGCGGTTACCATTCACATCAAATTTTGGCCAATAGTTTTCTAATTTCAGTTCTTGAATTGCATTGTTGAGGTATTTTGGCTCGATCCATGAATCAACATCGACAGGACGACGAATCAATTTGTAATCAAGGGATTGTTGAACAGATTTCTTGAGAGAGTTCACTGCATAATCATCAAAGAATGGCGTATTACGATCTTTCAGTGCGTAATCATCCCAATCCTTTTTCCAATCTAAATATGCTGTTCCACTCTGAGACCATAATTTGTATTGCACATCACGATTCTTTTCATCCGAGCTCCATTGATCTTGCTTGATCAATGCAGTCACAACACGCTGTACGACTGCTGGATATTTTTTTTCAAAATCGTCTGTTACCCAGAACAGTAATGGGCCATTCAAGTTTGGATCTTTACGAATTTCGAGCACACGTTTGGCTACACCACGCGCTTCAAGTGACCACGGACTGGCAATCGTTCCATCAATATCGCCAGTCGCTAAAGAGGTTTGAGCAGAATAGCTATCCTGACTGATGACACGGAAATCTTTTTCCGTGAAGCCATATTTACGCAGCAAACGACCTAAAATAAGTTGTTGGTTCGTACCTTTAAATACTGAAATGGTTTTGCCTTTTAAATCAGCAAGGCTTTTAGCACTTGAACCTGCTGGAACCGTAAAATACACAGGACCAAAACGACCTGCTGTAAATAACAGCTTGGTTTTTAAACCTGTCGAACGTGCAACAATAGCTGGTAAATCACCATTACCTGCACCAAAGTCTACTTTTCCATTGGCTAAGGCTTCATTTAAAGCAGGACCAGCACCAGGAAAAAATATCCATTTTACTTTGATGCCATCTTTCTTAAATTCTTCTTCGACGACTCCGCGTAGATGCGCAGAGGCAACAAAGGAATAACCAACTTTAGGTTTACCACCTACCCCTGCACCTGGCACACCAAGACGAATTTCCGTTGGATTTTGGGCAAATGCAGAAAAACTTGTCGCAACCAATAAGCCAGCCGCCGCACTGATCAATGAATGTTTCTTAAATGTCATCGTCTTATTACTCATACTAAAAAATTAAAAGGTGTACTGGAACTGAGCTTGTGCTTCAGTAAAGTCTTTTTGGGTCGCCGTTTTATGGTCATAAGTCCAACGATTGATCCCAAATTGGAATTTTGTGGTTTGTGCAAAAAACAGGTTGAAACCAAGGGTATGAATATCAACTTTGCCTAGACCATTTCCTGCGATACTGACAACATCAGCACTTTTGTTTGGGTTATAAGTGTCATAGCGGTAGAAGGTTTGAATAGATTTAGGCCAAAAGTCATCAAACTTTGCAGCTGATTTCACACTGTTATAAAATTGATCACCTAAGGTATAGAACACTGTTGCTGTATGACCTTCAGACTTCACCTCTGAGGTATTGCCTGCTGCTGTTGCATAGTCAGTTAAGCCTTTGACATATTCATAGGTAATCCCAAAAGGCGCATGGTTATAATAAATATCGAAGCCTAAACGGTCATTGCGACCATCTTTATCCAGCACGGTGGTACCTGAAGAAACGTTTTTACTGCCTTTCAAATAAGATGCACCAAACTTCAACTCACGTAACCAACTCGCATAATCGACAGGCAATGTAAAAGCAACACGACCGATATAGTCTTTACTCTCATTGTCATCGACTTTATTGGTGCCATTACCGTTGATCACACCTAAAGCATATTCAAATAATGGCGCACGATAATTTGCTGAATAATCTACAAATGGCTTCACATCACCGCGAACAACCAAACCTGTTTGGCGGTTGAATAAACCCAGTTGCGCCAAACCTGTTGCAACGTTAATGGTTGGACGTAAATCTTCAGGAGACTGCGGATCTAAACCAAATGGAATCAGTTGTTGACCTAAAGTCACATTCAAACGTGGAATTTCAGGACCGCCATTGGTCGAAGTAAAGTTATAACGGAGGAATGCATCTGCAAGATTCAGGTCGCTGGCACTGCCCGCTGTACCTGTGCGTTTGCCATAACTAAAGGAAAGTTGATAATCTAAGTTTTTCCCTTCCTTATAATCTTTGTATAAATTCCCTCGTACACCAATCAATGCAGTTGGAATATCAAAAGTATTGCGACGAGCTGAATTAGGTGCTGGATTACCCGAAGTTGTATCAGTACTTTGTGCCTGTGCACGAACCTGAACAGTTCCATACAAATTCGTATCACGTGTTGCTTTTACCGTGCTACGTTCATATTGACGTGCATCATCATATTTATAGTTTTCGAGATCAGTTCGGAAACCTTCCAGTTCGCTCTGGGTTGCGAAGCTATGTTCCGTGCTTTCAGCCTCAGCCTGTGCCTCGCCATCCTGTTGAGTGGTCAACTGCTCTTGTTCACCTGCTTCACCTGAAACCTGTTTTTTTTGTTTTAACACATTGACTTGTTGCTGTAGAGCAGTCAATTGCGCTTGCAATTGTGCCAATGTCGTGTCCGCATTTTCGGCAGCTTGTGCTGCGCCACTTGCAAAAAGTGTTGCCAAACTCAATGTAATTGACAATGAAAGATGATGTTTTTTCACCAATAAAACCCCTAAAACTAAAACGCTAAAATTTTTGTAAAAAAATCCCATACATGACTGGGAAACAATCACGCTGTAAAATTTCGAATGAGAAAAGAGAAAGAATTAAGTTTTCATACAACAACGTAAAATCACGATCATGCACTCCTAAGCCAAGTTAATCGGTATTTGTGTCTACCATGCTGAGTATTTTGCAAGGGTCGTGCCAAAAACCAAGTTATTGTTTTTTATAATATAAATAAAATTTTAGATCTTTTTATCTGTTGATGTAGTGTTGGAAAATCAACACCTTGCTTATATCAAAACATCATATTTAAAGGTTTTTATTTCTTATTTTTAGATATAAAGTCAAGCTCATGGGAAATGAGTGCATGTATCATGATTGTTGAACGTTTAAGGTATAGATCGGCAAAAGGGGAAGTTTATCCACCGAATAATCGTAGCGTGAGATAAACAGGTTTATGAGTGAGTTGAACAAATTTTAGTTAACATCATAAACCAATCATGAGGAATATTATTCCACAAGAACCCACCATACACAGTGGAACGAGGCAATAAATTCGCCCTACGCTTGCTTGAGCTTATTCTACAAGCTGCTGTAATCGGCTTAAACCCAGTGCAGATAAGCAAACTACAAAGGGAGGAGCCTTGGACTCTAGCTCTAGGGTCCCATCTTGTGTAATATGCAGTATCTGCATTCCAAGGACTATTGACTCACCTAGTCTTGCAGCTTGAAGTTTTCCCAAAATAGAGCGTGGAATACTTATTTCACAGAAGTCTTCAAAATCAAGAACTTCTATTCTACTTTCATCTAGATGATCACGTAAAACTATATTTCCATCCCAAGAAATAAGAGGCACAGATTGAGAATGGATAGCCAAGTCTTTCGCAATTTTCGCAAGACTCTCTCCTATTTTTCTTGGACCGTCTGCCTCCTTTAAGCAAGAGACATGCAATATTCCTTGCACATCAGCAAGCGGATGATTTGGAGGTAATCTTGGAAAATAAAATCTAGGCTGACCGCTCTGAATCTCATTTCCACACAGGGTACAAATTATATTTTTTGAGTTCATTTTCACTGTCCTGGCAACCAGTTATAATCTTTCTATTAGAACTACCATTTAATCATCTAAATTAAGCACGAACACTTCTTTGCCAATCAATAAATGCTCGCTCGTCTGGTAAGTTTTTTAACCCTTGGTAATACTGAACACGATCTGCCATACCTAAAGCCTCAATATGACAGAAAAAATCATCATCTTGCACAGGTATAGCATGCTCGTCACAGAAAGTCGGGCTAGTAAAGCTAGCAAAATAATCATTCACAAGTTGAATAGCCTCACCACTGGAGTACCTATAAGACGCTTGCAGATGTTTTACTACACGCTAAAATAGGTACATCACGTCATCATCCGCAGAAACTTTTAACTCAACCATATAGAGCCACCTTATTTAGACATATATCTATTAAACAGGTTTACTGCCGCACCAGTATGGATCAGCTCCCCCCAATGCCGGATAGTTCCATCCCTACCTACTCGTTGCCTCGTTCCACTGCTGTGCAGTAGTATCTTGCGGAATAATATTCCTCATGGTTGATTTTTATACCTAGAGAAAATCATTTTTAAAAGAGAAATACATTAACATAGGCAATTTTAATACAGGAACTGAATATTTTTATAAATCAGAAGTTAACCATGAGGAATATGATTCACTAAAATTCCCTTTACTCTAAAATAAAAAAAGACAGTTGGATTTACTCAACTGTCCTGAACAAAAAATGGTTGTATAAATTAAGGCGCTGGATTCGGATGAGACAAATGTATCTGTTCAATCGCTTGAATAAGCTCATCACCGAGTTCGAGATCAATACTATCAATATTGGTTTTTAGTTGATCCAAGTTGGTTGCGCCAATAATATTACTGGTCACAAAACGCCGACTATTCACATATGCCAATGCCAATTGAGCAGGATCTAATTGGTGTTGTCGTGCAAGTTCGACATAACGGCGAATTGCATCTTCAGAGGCTTGATTTTTGTAGCGTGCAAAACGCTCCCATAACGTTAGACGAGCACCTGCTGGTTGAGCACCATCCAAATATTTACCTGTCAAAGCGCCAAATGCCAAAGGTGAATAAGCCAACAAACCGACCTGTTCCCTAATTGCGACTTCTGCATTGCCAATTTCAAAACTACGATTCAATAAGCTATACGGGTTTTGAATGGAAACCACACGTGGCAAGCCTAAATTTTCTGAATATTTCAAAAACTGACTGACACCCCAAGGCGTTTCATTTGATAAACCAATATGACGAACCTTGCCTGCTTTGATTAAATCAGCCAAGACGATTAAGGTCTCTTGAATCGGTACGGTATCTTCATTTTCAACATGGCTATAACCCAGTTCCCCAAAGTGATTAGTGCTTCGGTCTGGCCAATGCAGTTGATATAAATCAATATAATCCGTTTGTAATCGTTGTAAACTATCATTGACTGCGGCTTCGATATTCGCTCGATCTAGTTTGGTTTGCCCTGAACGAAAATGGGTCGCTTGTGTTAGCTTTCGAGATGGACCAACCACTTTAGTTGCGATTAATACTTGATCACGTTTTTTCGATTGCTTGAGCCAAGTACCAATATATTTCTCAGTTAAACCTTGTGTCTCTGGCTTAGGCGGAACAGGATACATTTCCGCCGTATCAATCAGATTCACACCACGTTCGATTGCATAATCTAATTGGGCATGTGCTTCCTCTTCCGAGTTTTGCTCACCCCATGTCATTGTACCTAAAGCAATGACACTGACATCAATATCAGTTTGACCTAATTTTCTATATTGCATATTTCTCTCAGTACATCATTTGCTTAAAATGGTGACCGTCTTTCAGCCACCATTACCTTTAGATCAGCTTTATTTAAGGATTAAATCGTTTAACTCGCCTTATTTTTTTCGGCTGTTTGTCTTTCTAACACATATTGGTTCTCTGGACGTGCTAAACCTAAGTTTTCACGTAACGTTGTCCCTTCGTATTCAGTACGGAACAAACCACGACGCTGCAATTCAGGCACCACCAATTCCACAAAATCATTTAAACCAGCAGGCGTACTTGGCGGCAAAATATTAAAGCCATCCGCAGCTTCATTTTCAAACCACTCTTGTAATTGGTCAACGATTTGTTCAGGTGTCCCAATCAATTGCCAATGGCCACGTGCGCCCGCAATCCACTCATAAAGTTGACGAATGGTAAAATTATTTTTCTTGGCAATATCGGCAATGAGCGCTGGGCGACTGACCATGCCTTGACCTTCTGTTAATTCAGGAAATGGTCCATCAAGATCATAAGCAGAAAAATCAAAACCACCACTTAAACCACTCAACAAAGCCAAGCCAGCCTCAGGATGAATTAAATCGGTTAACTGTTGATATTTAGCCCGTGCTTCTTCAGGTGTCCGCCCAACAAATGCAGATACCCCAGGTAAAATTAACAATTCATCAGCAGAACGACCATACTTAGCTAAACGGCTTTTGACATCTCGATAGAACTCTTGAGCATCTTCTAACTTCTGATTAGCCGTGAAAATCACCTCTGCATAACGTGCAGCCAAATCACGTCCAGGCCCAGATTGTCCCGCCTGTACAATAACTGGATAGCCTTGCGGAGTACGTGGCACATTTAATGCCCCTTTCACCGCATAATATTTTCCTTTATGGTTTGGGTTATGAACTTTTTCAGGATCGTAAAATACACCTGATTCTTTATCGTGAATAAAGGCATCATCTTCCCAACTATCCCAAAGCTTTTTAATGAGTTCGACATATTCTTGAGCACGTTCATAACGCTCAGCGTGTGGAATTTGTTGCTCATAACCAAAATTGGCAGCCGCAGATTCAGAGGCAGAGGTCACCACATTCCAACCTGCTCGACCATGACTAATATGATCTAGTGAAGCAAATTTACGTGCTAATAAATAGGGTTCTTCATAGGTGGAAGATGCTGTTGCAATAAAGCCAATATGCTTGGTCACAGTAGATAAAGCCGCGAATAATGTGACAGGTTCAAAACCTGCGACTTTATCGCTATAACCATTTTTTTCAGCCTGACCAAAATTTACAGCCAAACCATCGGCTAAGAAGTAAGCGTCAAAAAGCCCCTTTTCAGCAAGTTGCACTTGTTCTTTAATGAAATCAAAATCAACCACTTTTGCTGGCTGAGATTCAGGATGCCGCCACGCAGCAACATGCTGTCCAGTTGCAGGAATAAAGGCACCTAACCGAATTTTTCTACTCATGTTTTACTCCAAATTTGTTGTTAGAAACACAATTAAACGTTCACTATTCACAATACAAATTGGATGCCATAATTTTATTATATTTAAATCAGATGCTTAGATTTATTTTAATTTTAGCATGTTTAATAATAAGCAGTCTTTTGTTGAATCTATGCTTTAAAATCAACATTCTTCATTCTTTTAAATATATGCTTTGCTATTTTAATGATTAATAGCAGCTTTATTACTAATATTTCACCCTCTCATTCGTTATATTCCTAATCAGCCAATAAAACCTGCTTATTTATCTTTATTAGATATATAAATAAATTTTGATTATTTCACTCCATATAAAAACAGTCATAAGATAAAAAAATCATCTCACTGATGTATTAAAGGTTAAAAAATGAATGCTCAATTTGATTCAATTCAAGTCGCAGAGTCCAATTCGACTGCGGACGGTCTATCAAAAAATCTACAAGAAAGTTTACACCGTGCACAACAATATGCTGAAGAAAATGAGCTTGATTTTACAGGTAGTATTCCGCCAACAGAAGCTTGGTCTTTAGTTGAACAAGGCTATGCGGTTTTAGTCGATGTACGGACTAATGAAGAACGCAAGTTTGTCGGTTATGTACCTGAAAGTATTCATGTCGCATGGGCGACGGGAACCTCATTTAATCGCAATCCTCGCTTTTTAAAAGAACTCGATAGCAAAGTCGGAAAAGATAAAACCATCTTATTACTCTGTCGTAGTGGCAAACGTTCGGCCCTCGCCGCAACAGCTGCATATAGCGCAGGTTTTGCTCAAGTCTATAACGTACTGGAAGGTTTTGAAGGCGATTTAAATGAACAGCAACAACGGAATCAACAGAATGGCTGGCGAACCCATCAGTTACCTTGGTTACAAGATTAATGCTGTTTTAAGCACCCATTTTACGATTTTTATCTAAGACCTCGTCTTGCAAGGAACTCGCGTGAGCCAATGGAAAATACAGCCTGTCGTCGAAGGCTTACAACAAGCACGGCATGAATGGAGAGAACGCCAACATCGCGTCAAAGAATTCGGTGGGCGTGAACTTCCATCTAAAGAAGCGCTCAAAACAATTCTAGATGATTTATGTGGAATTTTATTTCCAATGCGACTTGGACCCAGTGATCTACGACAGGAAACAGAGGATTACTATATTGCTTATACCCTTGATCGTGTCTTGAATGAACTGTTTGCACAGGTCAAGTTGGCTTTAAATTACGAAGCCAAAAGTCGAGTCAAACCCATTCCTGTTTCGAGCAACGAACGTCTGCTGTACGAACAGCAAATTGCTTTGGCACACACCATCGTACAAGACTTTGCTAATACCTTGCCTGATATCCGTCGCTTGTTGGATGCAGATGTCTGTGCCGCTTATGAAGGTGATCCCGCAGCACATAGTGTAGACGAGGTCTTACTTTGCTATCCAGGTATTTTAGCGATTATCCATCATCGCGTAGCACATCAGCTCTATCACAGTGTACCGCTACTCTCACGGATTATTTCTGAGTTAGCACACTCAGCGACAGGAATTGATATTCACCCAGGTGCACAAATTGGCAAAGGTTTCTTTATCGATCATGGCACGGGTGTCGTCATCGGTGAAACCTCAGTGATTGGTGAATTCGTCCGCATTTATCAGGCTGTCACGTTGGGTGCAAAACGCTTTGAACTGAATGAGGATGGCGCATTAAAAAAAGATTATGCACGTCATCCAATCGTTGAAGACCATGTAGTGATCTATGCAGGTGCAACCATATTGGGTTGTATCACGATTGGTAAAGGTTCAGTGATTGGTGGAAATGTCTGGCTGACCTACAGCGTTGCAGCAGGTAGTCAAATTTTACAATCACCAAGTGAATCCATACATAACAGCAAAGTTTAATCAAATGAAATATGGAATGGAGTCAGTAATCAGCGCTGAAATAAATAACGTATATTCACAACTTATATTTATTTTTTATAAATATATTCTTATGAGTAATAAGATAATAATTCAATATTATTTATCTCATAATAATATTTTTAAAAATGATAAATACTCTCTAGTCTAACTAAATAAATCATTAAATATTACTGAAATAAAATCAACCTTTTTATTAACAAAGCCAAACACAATAGGAAAATTTATTCATGGCAAAAACCACCGATAAAGTCCAACTTGCACTTGGAGATCATGCAGCTAGACAGCTTGCCAATGCGACCAAGACTGTTCCACAACTTTCAACGATTACTCCGAGATGGCTCACACATTTATTGCAATGGTTACCTGTTGAAGCAGGTATTTATCGCGTCAACCGTGTCAGTAATACAGACGACATTCAAGTCGCTTGTACGCAACGTGATGAAGCAACTTTGCCACAAACCTTTGTAGATTATGATGCGCAACCACGTGAATATTTCTTAAATGGTGTTTCTACTGTTTTGGATATCCATACCCGTGTTGCTGATCTTTACAGCAGCCCACATGATCAAATCAAAGAACAATTACGCTTAACCATTGAAACGATTAAAGAACGCCAAGAAAGTGAGCTGATCAATAACCCTGAATATGGTTTATTGGCGAGCGTGGCAGACGAACAAAGACTTTCAACGTTAAGTGGTCCCCCTACACCAGATGATTTTGATGATTTATTACGTAAAGTTTGGAAAGAACCGGGCTTCTTCCTTGCACATCCAGATGCCATTGCTGCATTCGGCCGTGAATGTACCCGTCGTGGTGTACCACCACCAACCGTAAGCTTATTTGGTTCACAGTTCATCACATGGCGCGGTGTTCCACTGATCCCTTCGAATAAAATTCCAGTCGAAGATGGTAAAACCAAAATCCTGTTATTACGTGTTGGCGAAAAACGTCAGGGGGTAGTTGGTTTATTCCAACCAAGCTTAGCTGGCGAACAATCTCCGGGCCTTTCAGTACGCTTCATGGGCATCAATCGCAATGCGATTGCGTCTTATCTGATCTCACTGTACTGCTCTTTGGCGGTATTGACTGAGGATGCGTTGGCTGTACTCGAAGATGTGGAGGTGGACAAATATCATGACTACCCAGTTAACTACAAGTAATCTAAACGGTAGTCCAACAGGTTCTGAAGTGGTCGGTGTTAGCCGCCCACCGTCCAACTTCCCAGATGAAGCAACACTTTCAAGGCTTGCCTCTGAATTTTTTGCTGCACTGCCAAGCTCAGGTAGTGGTCATTCGTCTGGTTTGAATTTGGACTTACCGATTGGAACACCACCGCATCAACCTCAACCTGCTGAACCTTTGGCAGCACTGAGTGGACGTGTGCCCAATATTGCTTATGAAAAAAGTTTAAATCCTGAATATCCTGAGCATATTCCAAACTATCCCGATTATCCTGAACGTCGTGCCATTGCCTCTGCGCCAGTAGTCGGTGGGGCGAACTTACCTCGCCCACCGATTGAACCGAATTTTCCACAGGCCATTCATAGTGCACCAAATGTGCCTTTGGTTGAACCTTCTCGTCCATCTGCAAGTGAGGCTTCACCATTTTATTTTTTAAATGATTTTGCAGCACCTAGCACATCAAGTTCTGAATTTGATGCTGCCAGTTTTGCGACTGCACAATCATTTCAATTACCACATGGCGATGCGCTAAAAAGCTTGTTGCAGCAAGATCATCCTAGTTCAGCTCACCCCCAAAGTCCTGCCTCTACAGGTTTCTATTTTTTAGATTTGCCACAAAGCAACACAGGTTATGGTAATTATCAACCTTCACAACCACAGTTTGTAGCCAACGCAGCCCAACCTTTGGATATTCAAGCGATCCGTCGTGACTTCCCCATTCTGCAAGAACGCGTCAATGGCCGTCCTCTGGTCTGGTTTGATAATGCAGCGACCACGCAGAAACCTCAAAGCGTGATTGATCGTATTGCCTATTTTTATCAGCATGAAAATTCCAATATTCATCGTGCTGCACATGAACTGGCAGCACGTGCAACCGATGCCTATGAACATGCGCGTAATGTGGTGGCTCGTTTTATTGGAGCAAAATCATCCAAAGAGATCATTTTTGTTCGTGGCACCACTGAAGGGATTAACCTGATTGCCAAGACCTGGGGTGAACAGAATATTGGTGAAGGTGATGAAATCATTGTGTCTCACCTTGAGCATCACGCCAACATCGTACCTTGGTTCCAACTGACCAAAAAAGTCGGTGCCAAACTTCGCATCATTCCTGTGGATGACACGGGTCAAATCATTTTGGAAGAACTGCCAAAACTGATCAATGAACGGACTAAACTGATCTCGATTACCCAAGTATCCAACGCCTTAGGTACGGTAACACCTGTCGCTGAGGTCATCAAAATCGCGCATGCCAAAGGTGTGCGAGTCTTGGTTGATGGTGCTCAATCGGTTTCACATATGCCAACCGATGTCCAAGCAATTGATGCCGACTTCTTTGTCTTCTCTGGACATAAAGTGTTTGGGCCGACAGGGATTGGAGCTGTCTATGCCAAGCCCGAAATCCTAGAGACGATGCCAGTGTGGGAAGGCGGCGGTAATATGATTCAGGATGTGAGCTTTGAACAAGTAGTTTACCAACCCGCGCCCAATAAGTTTGAAGCAGGCACAGGCAATATTGCCGATGCCGTGGGTCTCGGTGCAGCACTGGAATATGTGGAACGCCTCGGTATTCATAATATTGCTCGTTATGAACATGACTTGCTGGAATATGGCCAGCATGCGTTAAGCAGCGTCGCAGGTTTGAGACCAATTGGTACAGCCAGAAATAAAGCCAGTGTGATGTCCTTTACTCTTGAAGGTTATTCTACTGAGCAAGTGGGTAAAGCACTGAATCAGCATGGGATTGCAGTGCGTTCTGGGCATCATTGCGCTCAGCCAATCTTGCGTCGTTTTGGTGTGGAACAGACCGTACGTCCCTCTTTGGCCTTTTATAACACCACTGAAGAAATTGATTTGCTGGTATCAGTCTTACATCAACTGACCAGAAACAAACGCAGTGCCTAATCACTCTCCAATAAAAAAAGACTGCCTCAGCGCAGTCTTTTTTTATGTTCAGGCAAAGGCAACGCTCCAGATCAATCGTATTGCAACGACCCCAAGAATAATTCCCATCACCCGTTCAAAATATACCCCAAACTCTAAAAAGCGTTTCCGAACAACAGGCTGAGCAAACATAATGCTGACCAAAATAAACCACACAGCATTGACTAGACACATCCAGACGCCATAACCAATTTGAACTTTTAACGGTGTGGTCGGACTAACAATGGTGGTAAAAATTGCTAAAAAGAAAACGGTTGCTTTGGGATTTAGTGAATTGGTTAAGAAACCCATATTAAAGGCTTGGATTAAGCTTGGCTTACCCATTGCCTCGCCAGCTAAAATATCCAGATTGGCATTCGGTTGACTACGTAAACATTGCCAGCCCAAATAAATCAAATAAGCCGCTCCTGCCACACGTAATACAGACATTAACCAGACACTTTGCTGGATTAATACCCCCACCCCGACCAAGGTATAAAACACATGTACTGAAATCCCGACACCAATGCCGATTGCAGTGATACAACCAATCAAATAGCCATATCGAACACTTTGTCTAACGGTAATAATAAAATCAGGTCCCGGTAAAACAACGGCCATAAAATGGATCAATGCCAAGGCAAGAAATTCATGTCCATACAACTGCCACATTTGATTTATCTCCATCATGACTACAGGAAAAGATTGTATTGCGCTTTTTAAATCGCGATAATCCAATCAAAATCCAAATAACTTTTGCTTGATGAGCACAAATCAAAGTCTGATTCTGTTAAATGAAATGGCAACTTTTGTCAAAGTTGTCGAAACGGAAAGTTTTTCTGAAACGGCACGACAGCTCGGTTCAACCCCGTCTGCCGTGAGCCGTGCCATTGCGCGTTTAGAACGAGCTTTAGGTACACGCTTATTGCATCGCACCACACGTAAACTGCGCTTAAGTGAAAGTGGTCAACAGGTGTATGAACGCTGTGTCGACATGGTCAATGCTGCACAGGCAGTAATGGAAAGCTCAGGTCAGTTTCATATTGAACCACAGGGCATTATTCGGATCAGTGTGCCCAAAGCCGTTGGGCATTTTATGCTGCATCCTCATTTACCCGAATTCTTGGCACTGTATCCAAAAATTGATATTCAACTGCTATTGGAAGACCGCTATATTGACTTGATTGATGATGGTGTAGATCTGGCGATTCGTATTACCGAACAGCCACCGGGTGGCTTGATGGGACGAAAACTGATTGATATTGATCATTTAATCTGTGCCACACCAGAATATTTACAGCAACATGGCATACCGCAACATCCTCATGATTTAAAGCAGCACCAGTGTATTTATTTGGGTGAACAACCTAATGACTCAAAGTGGAAATTCCAGCAAGAACAGAAATCCATTACGGTACCAATCCGTGGTCGTTATGCCGCCAATCATACCGGCGTGCGTCTCAGTGCCGCTTTACAGCATCTAGGCATTGCAAGTTTGCCTTACTTCGTGGCAAGACATGCCTTAGAACAAGGTTCTTTGGTACAGGTCTTACCTGATTGGCATTTTAAAACCCATTACAGTGGTGGCGCATGGCTGCTCTACCCACCAACACGACATATTCCACCTAAATTGAGTGTCTTCATTCAATATTTGGCGGAAAAATTAGCTGCAGAACCAATATTAATTCAACAAAATATCTAGGATTAGAACAATTGGCATTTCGTCAAAACTTTAATTATTTTCATCAATTTTCTTTGTAATATTTTTTTCATAACCATTAGGCTTTGTTGCACAAAGCCTTTAAAGATAGGATTTCCCTTGGTTATTCCAACTTAAGTGACAACTTGGGTATGACGACTACTTAACTCTATAGATTTATTTAAGACGGCTATGCGAGCATGAACACCATTAACCTAACTGTCAAAATTACGAGCACTGAGTTTATCTCCTAATAACTTGATACAATGCATTTTAGTTCCGGCCAAACTTCGCCGATGATAGCCTAACCATTTTTTCCATAGTGTCCTGCCTAAATACTTAACTGTCAGAAGTAATTCATTTCTCTCTCGTGAGCTCGTCTTTTTATCTTTCCAAGACTTTGCATTTTTCTGTGGGTGGAATAATTGCATGTGCTTGCCGATCTGCAATGACCTGATGGCATTGTTTTGTATCATAAGCCCCATCTGTATACACTGAATCAATCTGCTCATCTAACGGGATTTGATCAAGTAAACCCCCAAGGGCTTGTGAGTCACTGACATTGTTCGCAGTGAGTTGAACTTGCCCGTATTTGCTAGGTTTTAGATCTATACCGATATGCAGTTTACACCATAGGCAACCATGTTCAGGTTGATGTTTCTTGCGTTTCCGTTCACTTTCCCCTAAAAACTTCAAGCCTGTGGAATCGACGAGTAGATGTAATCCGTTGCAACTCTTTTCATAGTTAATTTGAATATCAATATGCTTTTGTCTTCTGCAAATGGTGGAATAATCTGGCGCTATCCAATCTAATCCGCAAAGATGAATGAGGCTTTGTACAAAGCCTGTGACCATACGTAACGAAAGACGAAATAAGGATTTGATCATTAAACAGCATTGGATGGCTGTGTCGGAATAAGTTTGATTTCGACCATGCTTGCTTTGTAGCTGCTCGTACCACTGCGTTTGGTGATCAAACCAAACGGCAATATTCCCACGATTAATGAGAGCTTAGTTATATGTAGACCAATTGATTGTACGATAGAATTTAGGTGCTGGCTTCTTCATTGAGAAATGATATTGCTGAATAAGACTTCAATTATAAGTTTGTGCAACAAAGCCTGTGGTAACTCAACTGATGGCTATAGTCTTTCTCTTTTTCAAGTCACTTACTTATCCAAGCTTCAGGTTAAATATAGCAAAAAAATCAACCTGTATTTTACTTAACGACAAAAATATTAAATAAATCCCACATCACGATTAAAAATTAAACTCATTTAATTTTATTCCTGAATTTTAAAGGAGTTTCTCCAGTCCAATTTTTAAAAGCACGCTGAAAAACACTTTGCTCAGAATACCCTAGCAAATCTGCAATTTCAGCTATATTAAGACGTTGATCACTCAAATATCTTTTTGCTAAACTTTCTCTAACTTTATTTAATACTTTATTGAAACTAATTCCTGTATCAAGCAGTTTTTTACGTAATATTTGGTCAGAAACTCCCATGTATTTTGCTACAGCATTTAAACTTATAATTTTTTGTTTAATACAATAATGAATACTTGTATATAGTCTTTGTTCAAAATCATCATACACATCCAATTGACCTATTAATCGATCAGCTTGTTTTTTTAAAAGCCGATATAAAATAGGATCAGCTCGGCTCAAATATATTTTTTCAATTTCTGAAAAAGAGAAAGTGATGGATGTAGACTGAGCATTAAAAAAAACAGGGCATTCAAAATATTTTTCATAGACCTTTATATTTTTTGGTATGGAATAGATAAAATTCAAACATTTTAAGGAAATTTTTAAAGGATAAACAGCTTGCTTAATAATATTATAAAATAGTGCTATTGCAGTTTCATCAACCAATAAACCTGGACGTCCTCGACAATCTCCCCAACTCAACTCAACATGATCATTTTCAATATGAAAATGCATTAAATTAAAATCATATACTAAACGATTATATTCAACAAAATCAGGAATAGCTTTTGATAATTTAGACTTCGAAAATGCTAGATAAGACAAAATCCCAGCATGAGCTAACTGAATATGTTTTGCAATTTCTAAACCTAAACCATCAATAGGATGCTGATCATAGAGATTTTCTAAAACATCACTCCAAATTTGAAATGGAATACGCTCCGTAAGATCATTTGGCTGAAGTGTATTTTTGTTTAAATACATTAAACATCCCCTAGGAATATTCAACTTATGAGACATACAGAAATCAACAATCATCATTAACAAGGAGGTACTAACAGATCCAACATACTGCGAACGATACATTTGAAACAATATCCACTATTTATAAAGCACTACAACTTAAGCTTATTTACCCATGAAATAACTATTAAAAGTATAACCTTGATCATCGATTAAAGTGAAGTTCACTTGGTATGAGTAAGGTAACTCAGGGGATGAATCTAGTTCATAAACCT
Source organism: Acinetobacter tjernbergiae DSM 14971 = CIP 107465 (assembly GCF_000374425.1). GTDB lineage: Bacteria > Pseudomonadota > Gammaproteobacteria > Pseudomonadales > Moraxellaceae > Acinetobacter > Acinetobacter tjernbergiae. The sequence goes on from NZ_KB894362.1 coordinate 50,903, forward strand.
TCTCCGAAAATGGTGCAACCATTAGATCAACCTGATTTTCTATTTCAAAATTCCTATCTTTTTGTTTTAAAACAATATTTATAAATGAAAGATGATAAGGTGTCGGATTATTACAAACTAGAACCTGATTACCATTCACCTCCTTAATAAAGAACTTTATTTTTTCTGAGATTTGTTCAATATCCATAGGTTTTAAAGATTTAGGACGATAAAAAACTTTTAATTGAGTATTCATTGCTAAATCTAGTCTAACTCTGCTTTCTTCAGAAAGATTTAATTGCTGTTGAGTTTTACCCAGAATTTCATAGAGGTTAAGCCAGAACACAGATTCTCGATCTTGTGGCATGGTATTACCATTATGAATAATACGTACTACTTGAATACCTTTAGGATTCATTTTAAAAACAGCTGGAAGTACAACAAAAGGAGCTGTACTCTGATCTGGATATCCAGCACCATTATCAACCCATGTTTGTGCAACAATTGGGTACTCATTAATATTTGCTAAAATTAATGAATGCTCGCGCTCTGATTCATTATAAATCACACGGTTTGATGATATCGCAAACCCTGCATAAATAATGCTATTGTGTGACAATAGCATTAATAAACATAGAAACTTGATTATAATTCTCATTGAATTTTAACCACCACAGTTGCTGTAGAGTATATAGACCCAACTGTTACATCTGGCGCACCCACGATTTTCTTCAAATCAGCAGTATAATTAATGTTATATCGGGTATAACCCGTCAATGGTGTTCCAATATTCGTTGCATTATTCAAAATTGGATACCAACCTGCTAGATTACCTTGTGGAAAAGTCACCGCAGGATAACATTGCTGATTATTGGCTGCACCGCACGTTACACTATGGTTACCTGTTGTTCCAACAGTCGTCCCACTACCACCTGGTTGACCGAGTAAGTTAATATAACTACTAGCACCCTGATATTTAATGTAAATTGCTGCATTTTTAGCTCTCAAAATATTGGTCAAATAATCATCTGAAAGTAAAGCCGAAACACCATTATTTGCATTTACCAATGTAGGTGAAAATGCTTTTGCTGCATTATATGCACCTTGTGAAGGTTGAATTCCTATCGCAATTTGACCGCTGCCAGTTCCTGAATTTACCCCATTTTTACAGTCAACTTGCACTTGAAAATTCTGACTCACAATACCATTATTATTGAGATTTATTATCGTTGTTGTCCCAAAATTCACATTTGGAGTGACCATATTTAATTTACATGCTGTCGCATTATTACTTAAATTCACAGAGTTATATAAGGTATACCCAAAACCATTATCAGCCCCCCAAAAATACCATGTATTCGAAGCAACACCATGAGTTACCCCAATCGCATCATGTGGAAAAGCCACATATTGATCTCCTGTATTTCCAGCTCCATTATGCTCACTGTCACCCAAAGTAATATAAGAAATCGGTTGATTACAAATGTAATTGCCAAATTGTCCCATACCTCGGTCATTACCTGTTGCACCCGCTGGTACGGTAAGACCATTACAAAACGTATTTGCAGCACTTGAAAAAGGGGGTTGCCCAGCAACGCGTATTAATTCAAATTGCATCGTAGGCAGATGCTTCAGTCGAATACAACGCCACCCCGGTTGGCACTTATCTTTTGCCCAACCTGCTGTACCAGAGCCTGTTTCATATTGAATCGGAACAGCTTTATATTGCCGTCCAAGGACTTCACCATCAATATATTGTCGAATACCTACATATTTATACCATGTATAAAATACATTCTGCTCCCCGCCTGCATCCACAGTTGAAACAGGAAAATATCCACCAACCCGATCATCACCATTTACAGAAACTAAAAAACGGATCTTGCTCATATCAGTTGCAGGTGAACATGCCCATAATAAGCTTTCTGCATTGGTATTACGGATTCTATAGTCCGTTGGCGGAACGCTCGCTATCGCCAAAGAACTCCCATCAGGTTGTATTGCGACATCCATTAGATGAATATTACCAATCGGGATACGTGCAGAGTTATTATCCTCTGTTTGAGTGGTATTATTATCCCCCCAACTGCCATTTGTATTAGAAGCACTTTCTGTAATCGTACTCCCTGAAATGGTCACTCCAGCATATTGCCCATCAAAATATCGAACCGAACGACATGCTGACCATGCGTCTGTTCCAACACAAATCGAAAATATAAAAATGCCGAACTGTAGAAAATTATTTATTCGTTTCATATTCGTTCTCCATTCTGCATTCTGCATTTAACTTAATCAGCGTTTGCTCAAGTTGATGGTTTTCAATGTGATACGGTAATTGGCAAGATTGATCATTTTCAGCTCCCCACCGCAGGGTTAAAATCCCCTCTTGATTAGGAACACGTACATAAACCTGACCTGCTTGTCCAACCATACCAATCACCTCATTGTCTTGATTCAGTACATCAGCGCCCATTGGAATAATTTGCTGATTATTTAACTGACTTTGAATGAAAACACTGTAGCCTTTTCGAGTTTTAAAATTCAGTTTAACCATCGCACCTGCATAAGGCGCTATTCGTTGCTCTCCACCCTCTAACTCAATGTTATTCGCCATATTGGATGGATCGAGTGCAAGATTATTAAACCGGAATGGGTTAATATTGGGTACTAAGACATAACCAAATCGATCAACCTTGCTATAAGGTGAACTTACAACTTTTGCACCTTTTGCCTCAATTAATGCAAATGTTTCACCCAAATAAGGACCAAAAGTTACCCCTCCTGAGTGAAGTGCGATTGCACCCGCTGCATTGAAAGAGTTTTGCCAATATTGATCGTTATATGATGTATTGAAGCCCAACTGAACATTTGAAAACCGCTTATATAGTCCAGCATTAAGTGTTTGATCACCATTAAAGTTGCCTCCTACACCTAGGTTATAATTTAGGCTGTAGTCACGATCTAATGCTCCGTTGACAGCAAGTTGATAATTATCACTATCATTACTCCGGTTATAATGTGCACTCAGAGTCGGAGTTCGAGGATTACGTTCACGTCCCAAAGGAATGTGTAAACTCAAGCCACCAAAATTATCAAAACGCTCCTCTTTAATCTCACCACCATTCAGTGAATAAGTTTTTTGACGAGTATAATTTAGGCTTAAACTGACCACTCCAAAACTTTTGTTATATCCTGCTTGAAAAGAGGTATCTCGATCTCGCCCATCACGATAACTCTGCGTTGCGCCTGCGAGATAAAACGTCCCATACCGACCTAACTGTTGACTGACATTGACTTGAAATCGTGATTGTTGCAGATAACTATTCGAAGTCCATGCACTTCCATTTTCTGAGGCATACTGTAAACCCAAGACATCACTAAACTCACGATAGCCTATCGTAGAATAACGATAACCAGCGATGGCAATTGTGGTATTGGTTGGTTGAATGGTTTTACTATAAGTGATGTTCGCCATCCATCCGTCTACAGTCTCTTGCCCTGTTTCACTCGGTAAGCGCGCTCTTGAATAGGTCAAGTTGGAACCCAACGCACCAAGGTTACTTCCATATACACTGCCTAAAGCCACAGCTTGATAATCATTGCTCAGACGTAGACCACCATTGAGGGTGATATTGTTATTCAGACCACGTTCATAATTTAAATCAGAGAAAAAAGCATTCTCACTGCGATCAAGATCGGTTCTACCCAAAGCAATACTATAGTTCGAAAGACCAGATCGAAGTGACGTTGGAACGGCGGCATAAGGAACTTCTGTTGAATGTTTAGAACCATCCGCCTCAGTTACAATGACAGTCAGGTTTCCATCAAAATTTGTTGGATACAAATCACTGATTTCAAATGGACCAGGAGCAACCGTCAATTGATAGATCTCTCGACCATTTTGCTCAACTGATACTTTTGCATTACTTTGAGCCATCCCTCGAATCACAGGTGCATAGCCACGCATAGAATCAGGGCGCATACGCTCATCTGTCATCAAACTTAGGCCTTTAAATGACAAGCCTGATAAGAACCGACCAGAAGTATACTGTTGCCCTAAGACCAATTGAGATTGCAGAGAAGCTATCGGGCGTTGCACATAACTTCGAATATGATCAACTGTTGTATCATGCTGATTATTCATCGAAATATTAGATTGTTGTCGATACTGCCATTTACCAAAATTAATCCCACCATTTAAGCTGATAAATGCAGATTCATAATTACTATTATTGATCCGATTTTCAGTTTGATAGTAGTTCCCTGTATAATTAATAAAGGCAATACTTGATCCTGCATCCAATTCTGCTGGATTTACATAACCACGCGGAATATTTTTCATCAAACTCTGTGGTACAGTAAGGTTCAAACGTAATAATGAAAAATCAAAAACACTTTTACTCCCTTTAGCAACCTGCGCTAAAGTTAAGCATTTGATATCGCTAATTGCCTGAGGATTGGTCTCACGTAATTGTCGAAACTCAAGATCACCGAGAATTCCTGCTGTTTCAAGTAAATTTATTGGTAAGCATGCTTGTACACTTTCTTTGGCATCTTCATTTTTAGAAAAATATAAACTTTGTCGTTGAGTGAATCGCTCATTCACATAAATATCAACAGTATAAGATCCTTCCTCTAACTGATCTGGATGATTAAAACGCTCAATAAGCCGAGCGCTTAAACCACCCCCCTTAAATAAATTAGGATCAAAGGTATAAAGCTCTTCTGATTTCTCGGTTTTAGTATTTACAACTTCTGTTTGCGCTGCATACACTGTTTGCAAAAAAAGACCACTCACAATAACAGACAAAAAAGAACGCTGTACCAAATGGATATGTTTAGCCATATTCGTCTTTCCATGCTTATGATTATTTTTGTGCTTTGATATCGTAGTGAATATAAGCTCCATAATCATTCACCAAACGCACTGTCACTTTCGCTTGATCAGGTGCAGAGATATTTTGCTCTAATAACCACTTTTCGCTTGATTTCGGCGCAATCATTGAAATACTTTTCGTTTTAATTTCTTTTGGGCCTATTTTGACTGTCGCTCGAGTTAAATTAGCGTAATACCCTGTTGGATTTTGAATTTCCAGCCATGAACCTTGCTGATTATTCGATATATTAAAATTCAATTCCTGAGGAAGGTCTTGAACTTTACCTACAATCGTATTTGGGCGATAAAAAACTTTGAGACGATTTTTAACGAGTAATACCAACCTATTCTCATCAATCATTTTTTTATCCATCGCTGGAATTTGCTTGAAATTCAAATAAAAAATTGATTCTCGATCTTTTGGTAATTTGTCATCGCCAATATAGGTTAGACGTGCCATTTGCCCAGTATTGGAGTTAACACGAAATACTTGAGGATTTACACTAAAAGGAGCATCTGCTGTTTCTGGGGTTGAATCAATATTGCCTTTATCTAGCCAAACCTGAACCAAAAAACTTAGATTACTATTATTACTAAATTGAAGTGTTTTTTGCTGCGTCTCTGCAGGAAAAATAACACGAGTTCCCGTCATAACAACATCAGCATGGGAAAGTTGAACACTGCACAATGCACCACACCAATACAGCAAACCAGTCCAAAATCTTGAAGTCATGACCACAGTATTTTCCTTCTTTATTTCCTTAAAAGAAAAAGATTTGCTATATGCTTGTTCAAACAAGCATATAGCTGATAAAAATTATTATGGGTAAATAACTTCATAATCAGTAACAGCAGTTACACTCCCCGCAGCAGCAGCAGCTTTCGCATAATATTGAGCAGTCAAATTATATGCTGCTGATCCGCCAGATGTGGTTGCTGTAGCTGAAGTTGCAATGCCAGTGTTAAATACAATCGGTGAGCTACCAGCGCTACCACTTAATAATTGAACCGAAACACCCGTTGCAGTTGATGCAGGTGTTAATCCAAGATTTGCACCATCGGGATTATGAGCAGCAAAACGTACAGCAACATCATCAGCTGTCGTGCTACAACCTGAAATATTAAACGAAATTAACATTTACATAAAAAAATGTGATAAAAAACACGTTCTTTGGCTTAATCTAACAAAATTTATAAAGGATATATTGACAATAATGATTTAAAAATTGACATTTGATTAGCAATTACTAATATTAAAAATTAATCAGCAATTTAAATGAACCAGTTGATATAACTAGTCAGAAATTAGTTGTTTTTAATTAAAGAAATTTCCTCTACATTTGCATGATAAAAATTATCGTTAACAGCAAAGATTTAATATTTTACTTTAGCAATTATTTAGTGACGCAATTTAGTTTATTTTTATACATTTACTATAATGGTGAAAAATTCAAACATAAAAAAACCCTTGTAAATACAAGGGTTTTTTTATTAATTTGGCAGAGGATCAAGGACTCGAACCTTGACGAACGGTTTTGGAGACCGTCATGCTACCATTACACCAATCCTCTATAACGGCATGATTAATTCATCTCTGACTTAATCATAAAAAATAAGAATACTTACTTTTTAAATTTGGTGGGGGCGAAGAGACTCGAACTCTTACACCTTGCGGCGCTGGAACCTAAATCCAGTGCGTCTACCAATTTCGCCACGCCCCCAATGGATGTGTATATTAGTGATAAACTTTCTTGCTGACAAGTCCTTTTTATAAAAAAAACATGCATCTGAACGCTAATGCTTTTTTCATATACAAATGAAAAAATGCAGAAATAAAAAAAGGAACTTTAAACAAAGCTCCTTTCTATATTTGGCAGAGGATCAAGGACTCGAACCTTGACGAACGGTTTTGGAGACCGTCATGCTACCATTACACCAATCCTCTATAACGGCATGACTAACCCATTTCTGACTTAATCATAAAAAAAGCAAGATACTCTTGCTTCTTAAATTTGGTGGGGGCGAAGAGACTCGAACTCTTACACCTTGCGGCGCTGGAACCTAAATCCAGTGCGTCTACCAATTTCGCCACGCCCCCGATGGGTATGCATATTAGTGAGAAACATGCTTTATGACAAGCCTTTCTGATAAAAAACCCTACCAAATGAACATATAATATTCAAATCAAGTATTTATGTTTATTTTTGCAGCAAATTAATCATATTTAAACAATGTTTTACTTCAACAACGGAGTTCAAACGCCGTTCTTTATGTTTCTGCAATAGACCATTTAGCAAAGGTAAAAAACACTGCAACTCATTAGGCAATTGAATCTCTAATTCTTGGCAATGTAAAACTGCCCAATCATGATAATTTTTTGCACATAATCTCTTTTGAGACAACCATTCATAAAGAATAATGCCGAATGCATATAAATCAGTTTGCGCGGTTTTCGGCTGCCCATGGAAAAGTTCAGGTGCCATATAACGTGGCGTCGCCGTTAAACTCTGTATTGAATGTTCTAATTTGCAACTTTGCTCAAAATCAATCAATTTACATGAATTTTCATATAATCTGAAATGTTCAACTTTTAAGTCTCCATGAATCCAACCCAGTTGATGCATACTGCCCAGCGCATCTAATGCAATGAGAATCTTGAGCTGAATCGCTTCAGTATTCGCTACATTTACAATCGTATCGAAAAATTGATTTGTATCAAGGCTGAGTAACCCTACCCCACACTCAGGAAAATCCATGCCATTTGTAATATCCCGAAGCTGAATAATTTGATGCGCTAATAAAAAAGTTTGCTCAGTTTGAGCATGTTGTTGATAGAAATCTAATTCACGCTGAAAAGCTTGCTCCAACACAGCATGGGTATTCGCTAAATGGAATTTGAGCCAATACTGTTGCTGTGCGACCTGAAAAGTATATAAACGCCGCCCAAATGCATAACTCTCAGATTTGGTTGTTAAAGTTAAACCATCCCATTGAATGTTTGAATCAGAGATCCACGTAGTAAAAATCATTCTGCTGCTTTTCTTGCTGCTTTCGCAATGATGTTAAACAATGCTCAATGGTTTTACCAATCCGTGCATGTATTTCGATGGAGGAAATTTTAGGCCATGTTGCCCTTTCACCCTCTTGCTGTAATATTTTAAAAAGCTTTGGACGTGGGTTTTTGAGCATGTAATGATAATGCCGAAGTCCATACTTGGCGATAATATTCACATCCCCATAGTAACGTTGTCCTAAGATTCCATAGCCATGATCTAAAATACGGCGAATCGGAAAAAAATCCCCCATATAATGGCGTGTTAGGTCGAGAAACTCCATCGCAATCGCTTTGCCCTGATGCCGAATAATTCGCTCAGGCCAACTCAGTACGTCTCGACGAAATCGTTCCGTATCACTTTGCATAAAGGGCACAATATGTGGGTTTACTTGGCTAGCAATGGTGTAATTAATGTTATACAAGCGTGCCATTTTTTCCTGTGGAAAATCACTGCGCATGCTTCCATCCACCCATTTTGTATTGGCTAGATAAGGCGTATGTTGACCATCATAACGCTTACTGGTTAAATGCACAGGTGGAAATAATACAGGTACAGCACAAGAAGCTAAAACCGCACTCCAAACTAAAACATTTGGTGCAGTCAGTGCATTCATAATTCGTGGATTTTGTGCCGTGTTGTAAGGTGCAATCACAATATTAATATGGCGTTTTGACTGCTGGTAGGCTTCTGCAAATGTTACATCTCCTAGATTTTGCATTAGAAATTTTTTCAAATACATCACATCAGCAACTCCACCATTCTCTCGAATCAATTCAGTCATTTTTCTGAATTTAAAGGCATCACTAAAAAAGTGCTCACCTTTCAGTAATTCAGGAACTTTATCCGCTGCTGATACGCCTAACATACCTGTCATGATTGCCCCTGCACTTGAACCAGATAGCACACGCGGCATCAGATCTTGTTCAAGTAAAACCTTACACACACCTGTATGAAATAACCCAAGTGTTGCACCTCCAGAAAACATGAGTGCGGGTTGACCATAAGCCTTTTGGCATTCTTCAAAAAATTGAATCTTTTCTTTAAGTTGAAAGGTAATACATTCACTAACAGCCAAATAGCGAAGGCATTCACTCATCTCTTCCACATAATTTTCGATAATTCTTTTGGTGCCAATATAAGTTTGAGCAAACAACATTGGATGCCCGATATTGGCAAAATCATAGGACAAGCCTTCACGTAGAACATAGATTAAATCTAAAGTGCGATGCTGTATTCGATATTTTTTTAATAAGTTATATCGTTTAGATAAAATTTCTGCATCAAAATAAGGCGATTGATTGTCATATTTCCAAGCTTCATAACCTGATTCTTCGTCCAGTTTTAGTGCAATTTCTTTCCATTCCGCATAAGAACTCGCATGTTTCAGACTTTCTTTTAATGTAGAAACTCTATGTGACTGATATATATTCTTATTATATTTAAATTTATTGAACATTATCCTTCCTTATTTTTCATTATCATCTTTTCATCTCGCACTTATACAATGCAAAAAGCAACACTAACAATCAAGGGTAAAATTGATCGATTCCAATATTTTTCATGATATTTTCTGCATTTCGACTATAGCGATGATAGTATCCCTATTCATTAATCACTGAGTTTGGTTTGTGTTTATGGCTATTCTTGATTTACCCGAATCTATTATCCAATCGTTATCCAGTGTTTTGACACAGTTACAACAAGTTCTACCTGCACTCAAACAACCCACAGATTTTTCGGCAATTGCATTTCGATGGGAAAATCAACAATTGCTTGCAATTCAACAACCTAAAAAAATGTATTTAGAAGATTTGAAAGGCATTGAACGCCAAAAAGCCAAGATTATTCAAAATACTTTACAGTTTCTCAATGGTTTACCTGCGAATGACGTTTTACTCACAGGTTCACGCGGTACAGGGAAATCATCGATTGTTCGTGCCTTACTCACAGCATATTCAGCACAGGGTTTGCGTTTAATTGAAATTGAGCGAGATGATCTTTCTGATTTACCTAAAATTCAAAAATTAATTGAACATCGTCCTGAAAAATTTATTGTTTATTGTGACGATCTTGCGTTTAACGCAGAAGATGAAAATTATCGTAGTTTAAAAAGTGTCTTAGATGGTTCACTTCAATCGGGTTCAAGCAATTTTATTATTTATGCGACCAGTAATCGCCGTCATTTATTGCCTGAGTTTATGCATGAAAATACGCCAGTGCGTAAAGTTGATGTTCCTCAATATACAGAATTACATCCACAAGAAGCGATCGAGGAAAAAATTTCACTGTCCGATCGTTTTGGCATGTGGCTTTCCTTCTATCCCATGGATCAACAACTGTATTTAGAAATTGTTGAGCACTATATCGTTCAAGCCAATTTAGAATATAACGATATCGTCCGTGCTGAAAGTTTGAAATGGTGCCAAGCACGTGGGCAACGTTCAGGACGTGCAGCCTATCAGTTCTCTAAGCATTGGATCGGTTCGCAAAACCTTGAAAAATTGTCTAACAAAGCTTAGGGAGATTGTCCTAAAAAGCTTTGGCTTTGTCCTTATTTCCGCTTAGCAAAGGCAATTGTTTTTCATAACCTAGCTTTTCAGTATGGAAAGAACGTAGGAAACAAGATGAAAAAACTATTGCCACCCTCATCCCTTACAAGCAAAATTTTGGGTAAAAGTTTATTACTCGCACAAAGCACCTTAGATCAAGCGATTAAATATTCAACGATTCCTTTTTCTGAACCAGAAATCATTCGTCCTAGAACTGAAGAAAAATTCTATACATGGACACACTATGGCATCTTCTTTCCATTGCTACCTGAGCCACATCGTTATTTGAATATCATGATCTTGCTCGGTACGCCTGGGGCATTGGCTTTTGATCATGATGATATTACTTTGGGCGATCCGTGCAAGACCGCAACTTTCTTTTCAAGCACCGCCGCTTTAGATGAACATCTATTAAAAGCCTATATCATGCCTGAAGAGGCTCATATTCAGGAAAATGGTTGGCAAATTGAGTTGGGGCAAGAAGTTTCAATTGAAGGCACTTTACCAAATATTCATCTCAAAGGTGCTTATCATGGCTTAAAGTTTGAGTTTGATTTGGATGTTACAGATCAAGCCTCTTGGTTTATTAAAACCCCGATTTATGATCATTTTAGTTTATTGTCAAAATTTAAAGGACAACTCGAATATCAAGGACAAATAACCCTCGCAGAAGGTTTATGTACCTATGAATATGCCAGAGCCGCAGGCGCGCATGGTATCGTTAAAAAGTTGCTGCCAGAAGCTTACAAACTCCCTCTCGATTTCTTTACCTATCAAATTATTAATTTGACAGAAACCACTCAACTACTTTTAACCAAAGCCGATATTTTAGGTCAACCAGCGGCATATAGCTTGCATGTTCGCCATACAGATCAACCTGCTGAAGTGTATAACAATGTTGAATTTAAAGTCATTTCACACCATGTAGATGACTATATTTCACCGAGTGGCAAAAAGATGCGTTTACCGCAATTGTTTTCATGGTCTGTGAAGGATGATGCTAATCAGAAACTGCTAGAAATTATCGCAGAAGTCGACAGCCCATACCGCTATGGTCATGGGATCGGTTATGCAAGTGCATACACTTTCACGGGTGAATATCAAAACCAAAAAGTTCAAGGTCGTGGTTATCTTGAATATATTGATGTCGAAGATCAAAATGCTTTTAAAGATTAAAAGCTTTTGATTAGGTAAAACAAGCCTTTGGATATGATTCAAAGGCTGATTGATTTAGGATTAAATTTCTTTTGGATTAAGATCAATTAAAGCAAAAGTATCAACAATTTGCCTGATTGAATTTTTGATCTCTGCTGCAACTTTGGTGTCATAACCTTCAACTAAAAAGCGACTAATTAATCCTTCAATCAAAGTATAAATAATTTCAACTAATACATCAGCATTGGAAAAAGATGCTAAATATTGCGCGATTAAGTTTCGAATCCAAATCTTATGCTCTTTCGAAACCATGATGATGTCTTGATCACCCAAATGCGATTCGGCAACTGCTCGAACAAATAGACATCCTTTAAAATTATCTTCTTGAAACCACAACAGATGCCAATCAATCAATTTATCTAATGCTGCTCGCCCAGTTTCACCTGCAACATAAGCAACCAGACTATTCCTAAATTTTTGGTCTCGCGCTTCTAAGACAGACTTCACCAATTGATTTTTATTTTTAAAATAGGTGTACATCGTTGTTTTTGAACAACCTGACTCATCCCGAATTAAATCAACACCCACACCGACAAAACTATTTTCATAAAATAATTTCTCTGCTGTATCCAAAATTTTGTGGGCCGATTTAGACATAGAAATTCACTCGCTTAAATAGTACAGATCTGTACTATTTGTAATTTTAGTTATATCATCACCAGAAAGCAACCATTCAATGAGAATGAAATGTTATCAATATTCCAAGGTAAAGAGCACCTCGCCCCAGCACCCCAATCCATTGATCTAATTAGAAGCTTAATCGGTGGAACACTGAGTATTTTAATCCTGATTTTCCTCAGTAAATTGACAAATAATTTATTCATCATGGCACCGTTTGGTGCAACTTGCGTACTGTTATATGCAGTATCTCAATCGCCATTAGCCCAACCTCGGAATGTTATTCTTGGGCACTTTATCTCGGCATTGATTGGTTTATTATTTCTTAAACTTTTTGGTAACTCTGCATTCAGTATTGCACTTTCTGTTGGTTGTGCGATTGCTGCCATGCAATTTTTACGTTGTATTCACCCACCTGCTGGAGCAAACCCTTTAGTCATTCTACTCACTGCGAATACAATTGAATACCATTGGAGCTTCTTGTTTTTTCCTGTACTTCTCGGTGCAATTGCTCTTGTACTTGTTGCTTGGCTAGTCAATAACCTCAAATCAGAAAAGAAATGGCCAATTTATGGCTTGGCATTGATTCATACTAAAAAGAACATCAAATAAATAAGACAGTGATGGAGCAGATCAAAGCGCTCTCCATCCCTTTAAACCTATACAAAACGTTCTATCAATCAATTCAATAAATTTCTCTTGTCAATTACTCTACTTTTCCATAATAATAGGTAGATCGGTATACCCAATATAGTTGTATCATGAGCACCAAATCCGCAAAACAAAAAATCCTAGATGCTGCATCCATCCTGTTCTACAACGATGGGATTACTAACACAGGCATTAATAGCATTACAGACAAAGCCAAAGTTGCAAAAATGTCTTTGTATAATAATTTCCCAACCAAATCTGACCTAATTACCTGTTATATCGAAGCTCGCCATCAAGAATGGTTAGACTTATATGAGAAAAGAAAAGTTCAGATCAAAACACCGATGGATGGCATTTTAGCTATTTTTGATGCTTATCAAGATCACGCAGAATTTGCCTATGAAAAAGGTTTTCGTGGTTGTGGTTTACTGAATGCAGCAGCCGAATTTCCTGCATATAGTCCTGAACGTTTAGCCGTTAAAAATCATAAAGATGAAATCGAAAATATTGTGGCTGGACATTTATCACAATTATTCAAAGAGCCGCAAAAAGTCCAACAACTTGCGCTACTTATTTCTTTCATATTAGAAGGCTCGATTGCCCGCGCAGGTTTAGAAAGTTCCAGTGAGAAAGTATTTGCGGCAAAACAAATGGTTCAAAATTTATTAGAACGAGAGATTTCAAATTGAGTAGTTCATCTTTTAGTTTCAGTACTCATTCTGGTTTTATTGCCGTTTTAATTGCCTCTATTTTATGGGGAACGACAGGTACGGCTGCCTCTTACGCGCCAAATCTAAGTCCTTTAGCGATTGGCGCAATCGCAATGGGTGGCGGTGGCTTATTACAAGCTTTATTAGCCCATAGAAATATCCGCAGTCATTTACCTCAAATTGGCTCTTATTATCCTTTACTTTTGACAGGAATGATCTCTGTAGCGATCTATCCTCTCGCCTTTTATTCATCAATGCGTATGGCAGGGATCACGATTGGGACTGTCGTTTCAATTGGTTCAGCACCTTTATTTACTGCATTGCTAGAAAAATTCTTTGATAAAAAAGCACTTTCAAGAAAATGGTTTATTAGTTTTGTTTTTGGTGTTGTAGGAGTATTACTGTTATCTCTGGGAGAATCCCATTCTCAAGGATCAGTACAAGGTATTGCTACTGACCAGAAAACCATTGGAATTATTCTTGGGCTGATCGCAGCACTCACCTATTCTTTATATTCTTGGGCTGCAAAAAAGATGATTGACCGTGGAGTCGACTCAAAAGCTTCGATGGGATTAATTTTTGGATTTGGTGCTTTACTTTTATTACCGACATTATTTTTTACAGCTGCGAACCTGTTTGATGAGTCTGTAAATTTGTATGTTGTCGCTTATATGATGCTGATCCCGATGTTTCTCGGCTATCTACTTTTTGGCTACGCTCTAAAAACCATTTCAGCTAGTACCGCGACCACACTGACGCTGTTTGAACCACTGGTTGCCGCACTATTTGCAGTATTATTAGTCGGTGAACAACTCGCACTCATTGGTTGGATTGGTATGGCATTGATTTTTGTGTGTTTGACTGTGTTGTCTAAAAATACTTCATCACTTTAAATAAAATCGTCCATCTATAAGAATGTCAAAATATGAACTGTTTTTCATCTTGATTTTGACGTATTTCGATCAGCACATTCTTGCATCCCCAAAAACCATCAATCTATGATTCAATCAGTCAAAATTAATCGGACATGAATGCAGAAAAATTAATTTCCTCTGCATTTCGTCCTTTGCACTATAACGTACTAATATCAATACTCTTTTGCTAATTTCTCTAATGCTGTTAGCATCTTTCTCACTACACTTCTTTTATGATGCAACATATTCTTGATATTACTTGGATTAAAACCTGTCAATTTTGCGATACCACGACTTGTCATGTATTCACCAGTTTTCGCAAAGTGCTTTTCACTTAATTCGGTTTTCGCATTTGAGAATCGAACTGCTAACTTATAATCATTAAACTCAGACCACGCACCAGTCTTATATTCATCCAAATCGAACTTATTCTGCTGAGTTGGTTTGTCTCGAAGAATATTACTCAAACGATTAACAACTATTTTTTCTTCACTTTTCTCAATCACTTGATATAGCTCAGTTTCTTCAAATGGTCGTCCCAAAGCAATATCTTTTCTATACTGTTCAATTATTTTTGCATCTTTTGATGTAACCTTCTCCTCACCCTGTTGAGTAAGGCTTAGAATCTTAAATAAAGACTCTAATCGACCACATGTAAAAACATAAGAAATTTTCAACTTACAACTCCGTTATGAACTGTTGCTCATAAAATATATTTTCAAAAAAAATTTTGATGGATAAATTCACTATAGAATTCATTTAAAGGCAAATCAAAATCAGTAAATAATTGCCTTCTTGTCGTTTGGGTGGGTTCACCAGTTTTAGGATTTAAACCCGTTTTTTCGATGTCTTTCCAATAAATACCAGTACCACGTTTTTGCCATGCTGGAAGTTCATTAAAATTGATCTGCTGTGAAAAAAGTAAATCATGTTTCTCTTGACGATTTAACCCTTTCACTTGTGCAGTTGCTTCACCTACTGCATGACCCGATTTTCTAAGCATCCAATAACAGTGTGCATTTAATGCATTTCGATGAGCATCTTCTTGTCTCCAACGAAAATATTCATCGACTAAATGCTGATTTGGCAAAATACAAACTCGAGCATCAAAAGTAGCAATTTGACCGTGCATCACAGAAAATTTTGCACTGGCTTCGCCTGCTAAGATTGAAAGAATTTTACGTTCTTTCCGATTAAAACTGTCATCATTTAAATGAAATAACAAAGAGATTTCATCACTTTGTGTATAACCATAAACAATATTAAAACCACATTGTAATAAATGTGCTGTGGTTTCCACCATTAAATCGCGAAAACATACATCAAATGGTACTTCAAATTGCCAAATTTCTTTGGTTAAGCGAGTAAAACCACGACCATCAAGCCGAACAACAATATAATTTTCAGGCAGGATACAAAAATCATAAGCCGTTTCATACTTTCTTAGTTTTGTATCTAAATCATCAAATCTCATTGTTGTTCTCTTTGATGTAGTAAATTCACATTAAAATCATTTTCTTGATAAAGTGAAACTTGATAAATTTCATCAAAACCCTCTTCAAGCTCAGGTATTTCCAACTTTTTAAAAGTTGAAATCACACCAACTCGAGGAATTTTGGCTTTTCCTTCTCGCTGTTCATTTCGTAGCAGCGCATCATCCAAACAACTATCAAAGTAGTATGCAATCACTTTAAAGTGCGCACCTTTTGCATCTTGAATATACATCTTTCGATCGAGTTGGCTTGGATTGGTATTATCAACAACACACTTCTGTTTTGCCGCTAAACAAGCCTGAAACAGTATTCTTTCACGATGGCGTGTTTTCAACATATCCAAATTTAAACGAATATGAGTATCGGAAAAATATCGCTTAAAAAAAGTTGATTTACCTGAAGCCTGACATCCAATAAAAATGATTAATTCCATTTTAGGTGGGTTCTAACTCTGTCATCGGCCATCTTGGTGTCGTCGTCACCGCTAAACCATCATGTTGCCCTGCTTTTAAACGCTGATAGCCTGCAAAAGCAATCATAGCACCATTGTCCGTACACAAAGCAGGTTCAGCATAATAGACCTGTGCTTTTATCTTTTTCAATGATGTTTCTAATTGCTCACGTAATCGTAGATTTGCACTCACACCACCCGCAATCACCAAACGTTTTAAACCTGTTTGTTTTAGAGCTTTCACTGATTTTTTAGCGAGCGTATCGACAACTGCTTCTTGGAAAGAGGCTGCCACATCTGCATCACGATTTTCTTCACCTAACTTTTTCAATTGCACTGAAACGGCTGTTTTTAGACCACTAAACGAAAAATCTAAACCTTGATGTAATATTGGGCGAGGGAATTCAAATGCTTGTGCATCACCTTGTAAAGCCAATTTTGCAATATTGGGGCCACCTGGATAAGGCAATTTCATCATTTTCGCGACTTTATCAAATGCTTCGCCTGCCGCATCATCAATCGACTCACCCAGTAATTCATACTGACCGATGCCATAGGCCGCCATTAATTGAGTATGCCCACCTGAAACCAATAAAGCCACAAACGGAAATTCCGGTGGCGTTTCTGAAAGCAATGGAGCAAGCATATGACCTTCCATATGATGTACACCAATTGCAGGCTTGTTAAATGCAAAGGCTAAACTACGACCGAATAACGCACCTGTCATAAGTGCACCCATGAGTCCAGGACCTCGGGTATAGGCAACGGCATCAATCTCTTGTTTTTTGACACCGCTTTGTTCAAGCAATTGATTAATCAACGGAATCATCTTACGAACATGATCACGTGAAGCCAACTCTGGTACGACCCCACCATATTCTGCATGCAGCTTGATTTGGCTATACAAAACCTGTCCTCGTAAGCCGAGCTCGCTATCATAGAGTGCTAACCCAGTTTCATCACACGAAGTTTCTAAGCCCAAAACAATCATTAAACTGCCTTTACAAAGATCAAAAATAATATCGAAGCTATTATAGACTTGTGATCTGAGTTGTAAATGAGTAAAATACTGACCTTCACTTGCGATCTAGTGCAATCGTGCGTTAGATCTTATCCATAATCTTAGAGGATTTTACATGCCACAAGTTAAGTTGAAAGAAGGCGAACCAGTAGACGTAGCTATCCGTCGTTTCAAGCGTTCATGCGAAAAAGCGGGTGTTTTAGCTGACGTTCGTAAGCGTGAATTCTATGAGAAACCAACTCAAGAACGTAAGCGTAAAAAAGCTGCTGCAGTTAAGCGTTATCAAAAGAAATTGACTCGCGAATCTGTACGTACTACTCGCCTTTACTAATTAATTTGTGATTGACTGCTGAAAAGACTATGAATACTTTAAAAAACCAGATTACTGACGTATTAAAAAACTCAATGCGTGCCAAAGATATGGCAACAGTAACGGTTATTCGTGGTGTACAGGCAGCAATTAAGCAAATCGAAGTCGATGAGCGCATAGAGCTTGACGATGCTCAGGTTCTTGCGGTCATTGAAAAGCAAATTAAACAACGTAAAGAATCGATCAAGGCCTTTTCGGGTGCTGGTCGAGATGATTTAGCTAGTAAGGAACAAGCCGAAGTTGAGGTTATTTCTCAATTTCTACCAGCCGCTATGACTGAGGAAGAACTTGATTCCATCATTGAGCAAACGATTGCTGCTCAAGAAGCTACTAGCATGAAAGATATGGGTAAGGTGATGAATTCTCTACGTCCGATCATAGCCGGGCGTGCCGATCCTGCACAAGTATCTGCTAAAATTAAAGCAAAATTAAGCTAATCTGCTTAACTCCCCATTTATATAATCTATTCAATTAAAAAACTGGATTCATTTTTAATAATGAACCCAAAATCTTCTTATTATTTAAAGTCACACTGAACATTATATTTGGCAAGCATTTGCATCTCTTTAGATTCAACCACTTGCTTGATTAAATCTTGTTTACCCATACTGGCATATTGCGTTGGTAATGATGAGCGATTTTTTTCAATCGCATCTGACATATCCTGAATATAACGCTGATTAATACCACAATACTGAGCTTGCTGCTCAGGTGTAAACTGTGAAATCTGTGGATTAAGGCTACGCAAAAAACCACGAATATCCTGTGCGTACACACTACGAATTTTCTCAACCGAATTGACATATTGCTCAACGGATGCTGCTGAGCTTATCCCCACACTGCTTATTGCAAAAATAAAAACTAAAATTTTCTTCATAAATATTCTAACTTCTCAGCAATCCCTTACGCAGGTCATCTTATCTTAATTCAATAAAATTTGGTTTATGCTCAATAAAAAATTCTTCTGTTGGCGCAGGAATATTTCCTTCCGTGACTGTACCCAAACGCAGACGAATAATATTAGGTAAATCTGTACGATATGAATAAAGTGGGCTAGCACAATTTTGACAAAATACGCGTGCTTTATTAGCCGTATGAAAATATTCTTTGAGTTGCTCTTGACCCGATAAAAATTCAAATTTTTGTTGGTCTATCGGGCTATTCCACCCTACAATACCCCCTTGAGCCTGCTGACAATGTTGGCAGTAGCATAAAATGCTATTTTCAATTTTTCCATGATATTGATACTGTACAGCACCACACAAACATTGCCCTTTGATCATTTTTATTTCCTTTCTGTTTGTTTGCATAAGCCTTAAATTTTCATACGCCGATCATCTTGCATCTGTTTCAAACGAGAATCAATCTTGGCTGACATAGCTAAATTTCCTTTGGCTAAACGCTGTGCATGCAACATCGATTTGATCGCATTTTCCTCATAGCCTGACCAATACTCCGCTTCAGCACGATAGCAAAGCACATTAACTGCTTGCAGTGGTGAACTTTTATCCAAATTGGTTGCTTGCTGCAACAATTGCCAACCTTGTATATCTCTTTGGTTCTTATGAATAAAACGTTGTACTAATGCTTGTGTTTGGGCAACTTGCCCTTGTCGAATCAAAACTTCTGCAAATTTATAAGATAAAGCCCTATTTTCAGGCATCGTTCTCTGAACTGAATTAATACTATTATAAGCCTGATCTAATTTATTTTGCCCTAAGTAAATATCCGTTTGAATAAGCGGAACTAAGACATGATATTTAAGTTTTGCTTTTACTAAATCTAGATTTGCCTGTGCCTGAGTATAATCACCACGCTCTAAATAGAACTTACTCAGTGCAAGTTGCGCCGCTGTATTTTTTTGATTCGCTAAAGCCTGTAATTGAATTTCTGTCGCTTGGTTTGAAATTACTTGTGTATACAATTTTAATATTTCGAAATCGAGATCATAAATTTTTGATTTTACTTTTGGGAGTTGGTTAGCACGTAATCGTGCTTCACTCATACGCTCTGTCGTTAATGGATGAGTGAGCCAAAAATCAGGTAGAAAACTGATTCGACTAGTTGCTCGATGCATAGTTTCAAAATAATCCGCCATACTTTGTGGATTGTATCCTGCGGAGTACATAAATTGCATGCCGATACGATCTGCTTCACGCTCTTGGTTACGGCTATAACTGAGTTGCTTATCCATCAAGGCAGCTTGTGTACCTAGCATGACTGCCGACCCCACATCCCCATCTGCTGTAGATGCAATTGCTGCACCAACAAGAATCCCAGCCAAAGCCAGTAAACCCTGCCCTTTAAATGCTTCTTGCGAACGGCTGTAATGTCGTTGGGCAACATGTGCAATTTCATGTGCCATGACCCCTGCAATTTCATCTAGATTTTTTGCAGAAGCAATTAATCCTGTATTCAATGCAAATAGACCACCAGGAACAGCAAAAGCATTGATTTGTGGATCTTTTACAATCACCAAACCAATTGGCTGACCTAACTGAGTTTGGCTGAGAATACCTGAAAAAACCTGTAAAAATTGATCTTCTAACCATGTATCTTGCACTGCTGGCATCTGTCGGTGAACTTCACGATAAACTTTTTCACCAATCAGTTTTTCTTTTTGTTGATCAAGCAAACCTATACCACTTCCAATTTCGGGGACCTCAATCTGCCCAGTAGTCGGTGTCGGCAAAAATACCTGTGTGTGACTCAATTGGGTTGTGGCAACTAAGCCACATGCAAGCAGCAGCGATCTCAAGTCGTTTCTCTATGATTCTAATAAAGAAATTTAATATAGCATTAGAAAATGGAGATATTTGCAACGAAGTGTTATAAAAGGCAGGAAAAATCCTGCCTTAGTTTATATTTTTGAAATCAACACAATTATTTTGAATCTGTATAACGTTGATCTACACTAAAATTTTCAGGGAATTTTGCATTAATTTCTGCATAAAAAGACATAATTTCAGCCATATCTTTTTCATAATCACCTGTAGGATAAACAATTTTTCCTACACCTGTTTTTTTCTTAGCATAGTCCATATACGCTAATGCAATCGGTACGCCTGCTGTAGTCGCAACATGATAAAAGCCTGTTTTCCATTGCTCTTGTTTCGCACGTGTTCCCTCAGGAGTCACCAACATCACCAATTTAGGATGTGTTTTAAATAAGTCACTCATCAGCTGAACCATACTCGGACGCTCTTGCCCTTCTTGCTTCACACTACGGTCAATCCCAATACCACCCATTGCACGAACAAAAGGCCCCAATGGGAACTTCATATAACTGTCTTTAATGGTAAGACGAACATTTACACCCAGAGCTTTCAATGCCAAACGAGCATATAAAGCATCCCAGTTGCTGGTATGTGGGGCTGCAATCATGACGCATTGATCAACATTCAAATCCCAATGATTATCCAGTTCCCAACCCATTAAATTTAAACTTTTCTCAGCCAATTTCTCAAACACAAACTACCCCAAATGCAAAATTACAAAAGGCGCAAGTGTAGCAATATTAATCAACTTAAAAAGATCATATAGATTAAAAATCCAACAATCGAGTTGTAAGCAATTATTCGAATTTTGGATTTACTAAATATCGAGGTATGCGACCTTCCAATCCGTCGATCAGATTTTGATAAGCAAGCTTGACCATTTTCTGACGCGTTTCTGCGGTTGCTGAACCGATATGCGGTGCAGTGACTACATTTGGCAGTTCAAATAATGGGGAACTTTGTAGCGGTTCTTTTGCATATACATCCAATCCAGCAGCAAAGATTTTATTTTGTTTTAAAGCATCAATTAATGCATTTTCATCGACTACAGAACCACGTGCAATATTGATGAATACAGCATGTTTCTGCATCAAGTCAAACTGCTCTGCACCAATCAATGCTTTTGATTCACTATTTAGATCTACTGCAACCACGATGAAATCTGATTGCTGAAGAAGCTGATCTAAATCACGATACTGCGCATTGAATGCTTGAGCGACTTCAATTTTTTCGCGACGGTTGTGATAAAGAATGTCCATATTAAAACCGTGAAATCCACGACGTGCAATTGCTGCACCAATATGACCTAGACCAATAATTCCCAGCGTTTTACCAAAAACATCAACACCAAACTGTTCTACTGCAACCGTACGTTTCCATTGCCCTTGTTTAGTCCAAGCATCTAATTGTGGAATTTTACGTGCTGCGCTAAGTAATAAACTGAATGCTAAGTCGGCGGTGGTTTCAGTCAGAACATGCGGCGTATTGGCAAGCCAAATTCTTTGTTGATTGAGATAATCAACATCATAATTATCATAGCCGACCGAAACGGTGGAAATCATTTTAAGTTTCTGTGCGGGTGCTAAATTGCTTTGATTAAGTAAGCGCCCTGCACCGATCATGGCATCGGCATCAACGACCTCAGTTCGAATCTGCTCGTTGATATCACCTAGTTTTGGATTAAGTACCACCACTTGATACTCTTGCTGTAATTGCGTTAAAACATCCTGATCGATTTGGCTAAATACAACGACTTTCTTCATTATTGAATTTCCGATTTACTGCATGAACTGCCACAACCGTCTTTTTAATAAAGGTTGAGCCAGCATTTCTTCTAAACTCGCTAAATGTAATATATTAGAATGCTGAATAAATTCCAGTTGACCTAAGCATAATATTTTTTTGTTGGCTGCAGTCGCATCTAAAAAACCTTGAATATATGACGAAAGTCCACGGCTTTCCTGAAAAGCAGCCAATGGAAATGGCCATTTTAATTCAGCATACTGACCAAGCTTTGCTTTCTGAATATTTTGCCATAGTTGTCGTTGTGGATCACTGAGTTGACTGCCTTCAATTAAAATAGCACAGCTTTCTACCACATACATTTGTAATTCAAACGTTTGTATTTGAGTTGTTATGACGATGTGTTCTTTTTCAGCGATGGCTTCTTTCACAGCAGGCTGTGCAATTACCTCAATTTCTTTAGGTACCTCAAGCTCTGTGATCAATACTGGGATTTTTGTCGGGATCTGTTGAGTAATTGGCGGTATATCAAATGTGAGTGTAGACGATTGCTGCGTATCTTCAACAACTTGATCTCGCCATAGGCTGGGTGCAGTATTTTTTTGACATACAACATCTCTCGGAATCCAAAGATCAATTCCCAAAGTCGCCAATATGTTTCTCTGCTGCCCAATCATCTTACCTACTCATTCTCTAGCTACAGTTATTTGCAATACTGTAATGCTCAATAGTCTAGCATAAACTGTCACACCCTAAATGATTTCCTTTTGTGCAATCACATAGGTACAAATTTGATTTATATTCAACTTTTTTATAAATTAAAAAACAACCCTCTTCTTGATTAATATTTACTCATTAATTTTAGCATTTATGCATAATCTACGAATGAAATACATTCATTCAAAGAAACTTGCTAATCACACTTTTAAACAATTGTCTCGTTCCACTGCTGTTGATGCTGCCTCACTATCCCCCTTATAAGGTACTTCTCAGGTGAAAAGAGGCATTCCTTCCTTATTCAGCACGCCATTATGTGAAAGTGAAGGATAATTATTTAGATCAAATTGATCTGTAGTTTTTTTAAAACTAAAAATTTCATATATTGGAATAAAGGCGCATATTCTTTATTCTTCTTTTTGTATTAAGGTTTTTTATGAGAAAAATAATCATAGGATTATTCACAGTTTTGTTAATGACATCTACTCATGCTACAGAATTAGAAAAATGTGCAGGTATAGAGTATGCAGCTGATACATTAATGACATTCCATCAGATGGGATCTGATGTCGAAAAAGCAAAAGGAATTTATGCTCAATTATTTAAAGAAGAAGGTGAAATATTTAACAGAATAGTTGATGAAGTGAAGAACTCTCCTATTTATACAGATGAAAAAGAAGCTGAAAAGGCTATAGAAAATTTTAAAAATAAATGGAAAGAATACTGTTTAGAAAATAACATTCATTAACTGTACTAAATTCCATTCCATCAAGAAGTATAAATTTTAGAGAACTTTAATGAATACTGATCATACACACGATTGTCCCACTCCAGATGAATTAATGGATACAACTAAGATCAATATTGAAAAATATGGGTTGCAAGTAATAGGAATTAGTTCGACAGACTATTTACCCTCTTTTAGTTATAGTATTGGTTTATATGAAAGCTATCAGCATCCTGAAATTATATGCTTTGGGCTACCAACGGACTTAGCACATACCATCATCAATGATGTAGCTAATCTAATTAAAAATGGTGACAGGATTGTGCCCTATCAAGAGTATTACGACAAAATCTTTAAAGAAAGCCGTGCACAGTTTTTACCTGTAAATCCTAAAAATATTAAAGATTACTTTTATGTTGCTTTAAATTACTATCAACACGATAACTTCTCGGCGTTACAATTAGTTTGGACGGACCGTAATGATCAATTTCCTTGGGAAGATAATTTTCAGGAACAATTTATTCATGACCAACCTCTACTAGACCGTAATATTGATTTTAAATTTAGAGAAGCTAAAAATTTAGGTATTTTTACTACGCGACAATGGCTAGACCATAATCGACCGATATTAAGAGTCGTTCATGATACTGATGGGGATTGGCAGTTTTTAACAGGAGACCAAGAACCCGATGATATCCGCCTAGTTGCCTTAGAACAAATGGTATTAAGAGACCCAAGTCTAAATGAGGTTTTTGATCTTGATTATGGTCAAGCTGCTGAAAGAGACTCGATTGACGATGCATGGACAAGGCTAAATCTCGATGACTATGAAGATATATAAGAAGAACTCTATGCCTAGCAATCTTATCATAGCCAAAAACGCCCAAATTTTGTAGAATACGGTTTTTAAAATCATGGTGCTTTCTATGACCGCTTGGACACCTCATGTCACAGTCGCCACTGTAGTCGAAAAAGACGGACGTTTTCTGTTTGTTGAAGAACACAGCGAAGGCTTTGTACATACCGTGTTTAATCAACCTGCGGGTCATGTCGAATGCGGTGAAACCATTATCGAAGCAGCAATTCGAGAGACTTTAGAAGAAACAGGTCATCACGTTGAAGTGGATCATCTGCTCGGTATCTATACTTATACCCCGCCCATGTTTCCTGATCGTACCTATTACCGTTTTTGCTTTTTAGCACATGTCACGGCAGTTGAAGATAATGCGCAACTCGATATAGGCATTGTTGGTGCAGTATGGATGAATTTAGAAGAACTGCAAGAATCTGCACGTGCGCGTAGCCCATTGGTTTTAAAAGCTGTTGAAGATGCTCTTGCTGGCAAAAAACATCCCTTATCGCTCATTTATGAGCACCCTTTCTCTCCCTCATTAACTTCTCATTTGGATGCTTAATTAGATGCAACAACGTGTCATCGTCGGTATGTCTGGTGGTGTAGATTCCTCTGTTTCTGCCGCACTATTACTTCAACAAGGATATCAAGTTGAAGGTCTTTTCATGAAAAATTGGGAAGAAGATGATGGTACGGACTACTGCACTGCACTTGAAGACTTAGCCGATGCGCAAGCCGTTGCAGATAAAATTGGCATCAAGCTACATACTGCTAATTTTGCAATGGAATATTGGGATCGAGTATTCGAGCACTTTTTGGCAGAATATGCGGCAGGTCGTACCCCAAATCCAGATATTCTGTGTAATAAAGAAATTAAATTCCGTGCATTTTTAGATCATGCCATGACCTTGGGTGCAGACTTTATCGCAACGGGTCACTATGCGCGTCGTGGTGCAAGTCTACAAAACTCACGTGGTGAAACCTACGCACCTTTATTACGTGGTGTCGATAATAATAAAGACCAAACTTATTTCTTACATGCGGTGCATGGTCGTGAAATTAACAAGACCTTATTCCCCGTGGGTGAAATTGAAAAACCTGAAGTGCGTCGAATTGCAGAAGAACTTGATTTAGCGACAGCGAAGAAAAAAGACTCGACTGGCATCTGCTTTATTGGTGAACGTCGTTTTACCGATTTCTTAAAACAATATTTACCTGCACAAGCTGGAAAAATTGTTTTAGAGTCAGGTAAAGAAGTTGGTGAACATCATGGCTTGATGTACTATACGCTCGGCCAACGCGGCGGTATTGGTATCGGTGGTATGAAAGGTGTACAAGAAGGTGCATGGTTCGTATTACATAAAGATATTGCCAATAATCGCTTGGTGATCGGTCAAGGACATGAGCACCCACTCATGCAAGGCACACAGCTTTGGAGTGAGTCGATTGATTGGGTCGCAGGTGAACAGGACATCCCAAGTACAGGATTCCGATGCACGGCAAAAACCCGTTATCGTCAGCCTGATCAAGCGTGTACAATTTATCGTGATGAACAAACTGAAAATGGTATTCGCGTTGAGTTTGACGAGGCACAACGTGCTGTGACTCCTGGGCAAAGTGTAGTGTTCTACTCAGGAGAGGTTTGCTTAGGTGGTGGTGTGATTCACCATACTAATGCACCTGAACCAGATTTTATTTAAGGAAATTGGAAGCAAAGCATGGTGGAGTTACCCTTTCAGCACGCCCAAGCGTTGAATGTTCGACAAAATCGTGCTTTGGCATTGGCTGCGGTCTTTCAAGCAACGCAACTGACGCATATGACCGCGATGGCGGGACAGCAAAGTATTGGGGATAGTGGTAATTTTTATTTTGAATTATTGATTAAAGCCAGTCTTAATATTCGACCCGCTACCAATAATGCCACTCAAACTTTAGATTTTTTTAATCAACTTGCTGATATTTCACTCGGTTTAAAAACATTAGAAGGCTGTATTACTCAGCCTTTTAACACTGCACCCAAATCTCGTGTTCCTAAACTTTCAGCAGCTAAACTGCCAATGTCTTATGCAATGGCTTTATTGCAATTAGAAAAGAAAGTGTATAGCAATCCTGAATACGTCAAAATTATCGAAGCAGCTCAGCAAAAAATATTAAAACAGCTTTCATTTTTCGATAATAACTATTTGCATCCAAGTATTATCGCCAACCTTGCACAAACTTATGTGGAAACAGCGGGGCAAATCAATCCACGCATCCTCGTTCGCGGTAATGCTGAAGCGTTTAAAGATATTAATCATACTAACCGTATTCGTGCCTGCTTATTTACGGGTTTACAGCTTGCCCATTTATGGCGGCAGCTCGGTGGTAGCTCTTGGAGTATGATTTTTACTAAACGCAGGTTATTACAAGATATTCAAGCTCTCGCTCGTTTACAGTATCAGGTGGTATAAACCGATGCTAAGACGAATTTATTTTTATGTCTATTCCAAAATTAAGGAATCTGTATGAATGCTTTAACCGCACTCTCACCACTTGATGGACGTTATGCAAGCAAATGTGATGCACTACGCCCTTTTTTGTCTGAGTTTGGTTTAATCCACGCTCGTGTTACGGTTGAAGTGCGTTGGTTACAAGCACTTGCAAATCGTGCAGAAATTATTGAAGTTCCTGCTTTTTCTGCTGAAACAAATACAGCTTTAGATGCAATCGTAACAAACTTCTCTGAAGAAGATGCGAATCGCATTAAAGAAATCGAACGCACGACCAACCACGATGTAAAAGCAGTTGAATATTTCCTTAAAGAAAAAATTGCCAACATTGATGAGCTACAAAATGCGGGCGAATTTATTCACTTTGCATGTACCTCTGAAGATATCAACAACTTGTCTCATGCATTAATGCTTAAAAATGGTCGTGAAGTTTTAGTTTCAAGCATGAAACAAATCCTTAATGCGATTTCTGCTTTGGCTATCACACACGCTGAACAACCAATGTTGTCTCGTACACATGGTCAAACTGCAAGCCCTACTACGTTGGGTAAAGAGATGGCAAACGTTGCTTATCGTTTAGCACGTCAAATCAAGCAATTTGAAAATGTAGAATTACTTGGCAAAATCAATGGTGCTGTCGGTAACTACAATGCTCACCTATCTGCTTACCCAGAAATTGATTGGGCTGCACATGCACAAGCATTTGTTGAATCTTTAGGTTTAGCATTCAACCCATACACCACTCAAATCGAGCCACATGACTATATGGCTGAATTGTTTGATGCTTTACGTCGTTACAATACGATCTTGATCGACTTTAACCGTGACGTTTGGGGCTATATCTCACTTGGTTATTTCAAACAACGTTTAAAAGATGGCGAAGTTGGTTCTTCAACCATGCCGCATAAAGTCAACCCAATTGACTTCGAAAACTCTGAAGGTAACTTGGGTATTGCCAATGCCGTGTTAGGTCATTTAGGTGAAAAACTTCCAGTCTCTCGCTGGCAACGTGACTTAACTGACTCAACTGTTCTTCGTAACATGGGTGTTGGTTTTGCACAAAGCTTGATTGCTTTTGATGCATGCTTAAAAGGTATTGGTAAACTTGAACTGAATGCGAACCGTTTAAATGAAGATTTAGACCAAGCACAAGAAGTACTTGCAGAGCCAATCCAAACCGTTATGCGTCGTTATAACGTTGAAAAACCTTACGAAAAATTAAAAGCATTGACTCGTGGTCAAGCAATGACTCGTGAGATGATGGTGAACTTTGTCAAAGGTGATGAACTTGCACAAGTTCCAGCAGATGAACGCACTCGCTTAGCTGAACTTAGCCCTGCAACTTACACAGGTAATGCGGCTGAACAAGCGAAACAAATTAATGATCTAATTGGCAAAATCTAAGTTTTGTTGATTAAAAAAGCAAAGCCGAGGCTTTGCTTTTTTATTTCTTAATTTTGCTCGTTAAAATCATCAGAATCCCAACGATTTTAACTGATCACAACTCGGTTCTTATTTAAAAACGTTTACTTAAATTAAGCCAAGCTTCGACGTCATTACGCTTATCGACGCTATCAGGTTGTGAGCCTATCGGGAACCCAACAGTTAATGCTGCTTGCCATTGCATTACATTTGACCAGTTCAACCCAAAACCTGCACTACTAATCTGTTCTATATTTTTGCCTGTTAAACCACTCCACTCTCGTGCTTGGTGTTTAACCGTTGCTGTATCGACATAGATCTTCGCTGCAAGTTGATTTTGTGCAGAAGCATATAAACTCTGTCTCAGTTCAGACAAAACGTAATATCCAGTTGAACCACTTAACGCACTATTCTTATATCCTGCGATATTCGATGCGCCACCAACGCTAAATTGCTGAGCGCTATCTAAATTATCAGGGCTATATTGTGCTTGTAGAGCTGCATAGATTTGGGTTTTTGAACCATTTAAATTTTGCAAGCGAGAGACATTCATAAAGGCACTAACGAATTCACCTTGTGTTTTTGCCGTTGCTTGATCGCCAAGTTCTGCCATCGCATTTTTAAAATTAACTCGTCCAATATCTGTTGCAACGCCAAGTTGAGTTAAACCGCCACCTGCAAAATCATCATATTGCGAAGCATCTAAACGAATACGCCCAACATCAATATTCCGATCCCGATAAATTTCTGCAACGTTAATATCATCTTTCAGGCGTTTATGATCATATTGCACACCCAAAATCACTTCACTACGATTATTCAATAATATTGGTTGATTCAACCATACACTGATTTGCTGTGCTGTGCCCGTCGCATCTAAAGCTTTATATTCTTTACCTAATTCATAGGCTAAATCTGAATAACTCGCACCTAGACGTGTACCGATACCATTCATTGTTGCTTCATAGCCCAGTCGACCAAAGTTTAGATTGCCCGATGTCATGCCATCCACAGTCAAGCGATCACCCAAACCCAAAGTATTATTGAGTGCAACGCCAGCATTTAAACGCGCTTCGCGGGTATATTCATTGCCATAATTATCTAAACCGACATAGCCTGTCAGTGATGATGTTGGCTGAATATCAATTGTTAAATCACTGGTTCCAGCATAACGCCCTGCACTAATGATATTACGTGTTTGAATCCCATCTAAACGATTCAACAATTTAAGCTGCTGCTGCAAGGTCGCCGAATCAATAATATTGCCTGGCTGTAACGGCTGCAAAATAGCTTGTATTAATTGTGGCGATGTTTTGGTTTGATTATTAATAATGATACGGTCATATTTTGCCTCCAAAATCGCAATCTTAACCACACCATTTTTCAAACTTTGTACAGGTAAATACGCCCGACTATAGGGATAACCCTGTTGTTGATAATAAGCAGTAATCCGTTTCGTCAATTGCTGTAAATCAGCAAGTGTCAACATATTAGTTTCAGCATCGGCAACCAAAGCATGTAAATCTGCTGTGCTAATGCTTTGATTTCCTGTAATTACAATCTGTTCAACTTTAACTTGCTGTTGAGCATCTGCTTGCGCGATTTGCATTTGTGCAGGCTGCTCAATATTCACCTCAGCTTGAGGTTGGTATTGCTGTATGGTTTGCTGTTGAAGAAGTAGTCCAGCATTTGGCACATTATCTGCAAAAACTGAAAAACTACTCAGTGAAAGCATACTCATCAATAATGTTGTCTTCGGATATAACATAATTAAAAATTCCCCGTTAATGTGTGAATACCGTCCATGTTGATGCCATCACCAATAATTTCTATTTCGATGCTATCCGACTGTTTTGGTTTATTTGTTTGTGGAGCAAAATGAATCGCTCGCTGATATGGATTACCTAATAAATCATGCCAAATGGAGAGATCAGGTTGGCTCGGTTTTTCAGGTACGATAGGTGGTTTTGGATCGACCAATGGCGCTTCAATTTTCAACATTCCAGCAGTAAATGTCAGATCATAGTTCTGATCATGACCACTGACCTGATTCTGATAGTTCCCTGTTGAAATGGCGCTTGCACCTGTCGCCGTTACATTTGTTAAAACTTCAGTACTTTCCCCATTCACTAAACCTTGAGCAGTGAAACCAGTGACTTGTTGTTGCTGACCGTTATAAGTCGTCGTTAAACTATTACCAATGACTTGTGCTTTGGCTTTTGCAATATTCGCTTGCGTTTGACTATTGGCTTGTAAGCTATAGTTGCCTGCATCTGTACCAGTTAAATTGCCTGATACATTTACATTCTTGTTTGAACCCGCATTTTTATCAACAAACTGTCCTTGCGCATTCAGATTGACTTGATCACCTGTGATCAAACCATTCAAGCTGCCATTGACAATGGCACTGGTTGTACCGTCATAAACTTTATCTTGTGCTGTTAATACACCTGTAATTTGTTTCTTGCTGATATTGGCTTGTGCGGATGTATTCGCTGCAAGATCATAGTTGCCTGCATCTGTACCCGTTAAGTTTCCAGATACATTTACATTCTTGTTTGAGCCTGCATTTTTATCCGCAAACTGTCCTTGGGCATTTAGGTTGACTTGGTCACCTGTGATCAAGCCGTTCAAACTACCATTTACAATCGCACTGGTCGTACCGTCATAAACTTTATCTTGAGCAGTAATGCTGCCTGTGACTTGTTTCTTGCTAATGTTGGCAGTCACTTGTCCATTAGTGGTAAGTTCATAGTTGCCTGCATCTAATCCGACCAAGCTACTTGAAGCCGTGACAACTTTGTTCTGACCTGCATTCTTATCTACAAACTGTCCTGTTGTACCAACACTGACTTGGTCGCCAGTGATTACACCACCTGCGTTTAATGCACCATTTACAATCGCACTGGTTGTACCGTCATACACTTTGTCTTGAGCGGTTAATACACCTGTAATTTGTTTCTTGCTAATGTTGGCTTGTGCGGATGTATTCGCTGCAAGATCGTAGTTACCTGCATCTGTACCAGTTAAATTGCCTGATACATTTACATTTTTATTCGAACCTGCATTTTTATCGGCAAATTGTCCTTGCGCATTCAGGTTGACTTGATCACCTGTGATCAGACCATTCAAGCTACCATTTACAATTGCATTGGTTGTACCGTCATAGACTTTATCTTGAACAGTCAATACACCTGTAATTTGCTTCTTGCTAATGTTGGCTTGAGTCTGACTATTGGCTTGCAAACTATAGTTTGCCGCATCTGTACCAGTTAAATTGCCTGATACATTTACATTCTTGTTTGAACCCGCATTTTTATCAACAAACTGCCCTTGCGCATTTAGGTTGACTTGGTCGCCTGTGATGACACCACCTGCGTTTAATGCACCATTTACAATCGCATTGGTCGTACCATCGTAAACTTTGTCCTGAGCAGTAATGCTGCCTGTAATTTGTTTCTTGCTAATGTTGGCTTGTACTGATGTATTCGCTGCAAGATCATAGTTCGCTGCATCTGTACCACTTAGATTGCCTGATACATTAACCGTCTTATTTGAGCCTGCATTTTTATCTGCAAATTGTCCTTGGGCATTGAGGTTAACTTGGTCGCCTGTGATCAAACCATTCAAGCTACCGTTTAAAGTCGCACTGGTTGTGCCATCGTAAACTTTGTCTTGAGCAGTGATGCTGCCTGTGATTTGCTTTTTACTGATACTCGCTTGAGTCTGGCTATTGGCTTGTAAGCTATAGTTTGCCGCATCTGTACCCGTTAAATTACCTGATACATTTACATTCTTGTTTGAACCTGCATTTTTATCTGCAAATTGTCCTTGCGCATTCAGGTTGACTTGGTCACCTGTGATCAAACCATTCAAGCTGCCATTTACAATCGCACTAGTTGTACCATCGTAAACTTTATCTTGAGCAGTGATGCTGCCTGTGATTTGTTTCTTGCTAATGTTGGCTTGTGCAGATGTATTCGCTGCAAGATCGTAGTTACCCGCATCTGTACCACTTAAATTACCTGATACATTTACATTTTTGTTTGAACCTGCATTTTTATCTACAAACTGTCCTTGCGCATTCAGGTTGACTTGGTCACCTGTGATTAAGCCGTTCAAGCTACCATTTACAATTGCACTGGTTGTACCATCGTAAACTTTATCCTGAGCGGTCAACACACCTGTGATTTGCTTCTTACTGATGTTGGCTTGTGCTGATGTATTCGCTGCAAGATCGTAGTTGCCTGCATCTGTACCACTGAGATTGCCTGATACATTTACAGTTTTATTCGAAGCTGCATTTTTATCGGCAAACTGTCCTTGGGCATTTAGGTTAACTTGGTCGCCTATAATTAAACCATTCAAGCTACCATTCACAATCGCACTGGTCGTACCGTCGTAAACCTTGTCTTGTGCTGTTAATACACCTGTGATCTGCTTCTTGCTAATGTTGGCAGTGACTTGTCCATTGGTGGTGAGTTCATAGTTGCCTGCGTCCAATCCAACTAAGCTACTTGAAGCCGTGACAACTTTGTTCTGACCTGCGTTCTTATCTACAAATTGCCCTGTTGTTCCAACACTGACTTGATCGCCTGTGATGACACCGCCTGCATTCAAACTACCATTTACAATTGCATTGGTTGTACCGTCATAGACTTTATCTTGAGCTGTTAATACGCCTGTAATTTGCTTCTTGCTAATGCTGGCTTGTGCTGATGTATTAGCGGCAAGATCGTAGTTGCCTGCATCTGTACCACTTAAATTGCCTGATACATTTACATTCTTGTTTGAGCCTGCATTTTTATCGGAAAATTGTCCTTGCGCATTCAGGTTGACTTGGTCGCCTGTGATTAAGCCGTTCAAGCTACCATTTACAATTGCACTGGTTGTACCATCGTAAACTTTGTCTTGAGCAGTAATGCTGCCTGTGACTTGCTTTTTACTGATATTCGCTTGAGTCTGACTATTCGCTTGTAGGCTATAGTTGGCTGCATCTGTACCCGTTAAATTACCTGATACATTTACAGTTTTATTCAAAGCTGCATTTTTATCTGCAAACTGCCCTTGTGCATTTAAGTTGACTTGGTCGCCTGTAATCAAACCGTTCAAGCTACCATTGACGATCGCACTGGTTGTGCCATTGTAAACTTTGTCCTGAGCCGTGATGCTGCCTGTGATTTGCTTCTTGCTAATACTCGCTTGTGCGGATGTATTCGCTGCAAGATCGTAGTTACCCGCATCTGTACCACTTAAATTACCTGATACATTTACATTCTTGTTTGAGCCTACATTTTTATCTACAAACTGTCCTTGCGCATTCAGGTTGACTTGGTCACCTGTGATTAAGCCGTTCAAGCTACCATTTACAATTGCACTGGTTGTACCATCGTAAACTTTGTCCTGAGCAGTAATGCTGCCTGTGACTTGCTTCTTGCTGATGTTGGCTTGAGTCTGACTATTGGCTTGCAAGCTATAGTTACCCGCATCTGTACCACTTAAATTGCCTGATACATTTACATTCTTGTTTGAACCTGCATTTTTATCGGCAAATTGTCCTTGCGCATTCAGGTTGACTTGGTCGCCTGTGATCAGACCGTTCAAACTACCGTTTACAATCGCACTGGTTGTGCCGTCATAAACTTTATCTTGAGCGGTGATGCTGCCTGTGACTTGTTTCTTGCTAATGTTGGCTGTCACTTGTCCGCTAGTACTTAACTCATAGTTGCCTGCATCTAACCCAACCAAGCTACTTGAAGCCGTAACAACTTTATTTTGACCTGCATTCTTATCTACAAATTGCCCTGTTGTACCAACACTGACTTGATCGCCTGCGATCACATCACTTGCATTCAAGCTACCATTTACGATCGCGCTGGTTGTACCGTCGTAAACTTTGTCTTGAGCAGTCAACACACCTGTAATTTGTTTCTTGCTGATACTCGCTTGAGTCTGACTATTGGCTTGTAAGCTATAGTTCGCCGCATCTGTACCACTTAAATTGCCCGATACATTTACATTCTTGTTTGAACCTGCATTTTTATCTGCAAATTGTCCTTGCGCATTGAGGTTGACTTGGTCACCTGTAATCAAACCATTCAAGCTGCCATTTACAATCGCACTGGTTGTACCATCGTAAACTTTGTCTTGAGCAGTCAACACACCTGTAATTTGTTTCTTGCTGATACTCGCTTGAGTCTGACTATTGGCTTGTAAGCTATAGTTGGCTGCATCTGTACCCGTTAAATTACCTGATACATTTACATTCTTGTTTGAACCTGCATTTTTATCCGCAAACTGTCCTTGGGCATTCAGGTTGACTTGGTCACCTGTAATTAAGCCGTTCAAACTACCATTGACGATCGCACTGGTTGTACCGTCATACACTTTGTCTTGAGCAGTGATGCTGCCTGTGACTTGCTTCTTGCTGATGTTGGCTTGTGCGGATGTATTCGCTGCAAGATCGTAGTTACCTGCATCTGTACCACTTAAATTACCTGATACATTAACCGTCTTATTCGAGCCTGCATTTTTATCCGCAAATTGTCCTTGCGCATTCAGGTTAACTTGGTCGCCTGTGATCAAACCATTCAAGCTACCATTCACAATCGCACTGGTTGTACCGTCATAAACTTTATCTTGAGCAGTGATGCTGCCTGTGATTTGTTTCTTGCTGATACTCGCTTGGGTCTGACTATTGGCTTGTAAGCTATAGTTGCCTGCATCTGTACCACTTAAATTGCCTGATACATTTACATTCTTATTCGAACCTGCATTTTTATCAGCAAACTGTCCTTGCGCATTCAGGTTGACTTGGTCACCTGTAATTAAACCGTTCAAACTACCATTGACGATTGCATTGGTTGTACCGTCGTAAACTTTGTCCTGAGCGGTTAATACACCTGTAATTTGTTTCTTGCTGATGTTGGCAGTGACTTGTCCATTGGTGGTGAGTTCATAGTTGCCTGCATCTGTACCACTTAAATTGCCTGATACATTTACATTCTTGTTTGAACCTGCATTTTTATCTGCAAATTGTCCTTGCGCATTCAGGTTGACTTGGTCACCTGT
The DNA here is from genome assembly GCF_000374425.1 of Acinetobacter tjernbergiae DSM 14971 = CIP 107465. GTDB lineage: Bacteria > Pseudomonadota > Gammaproteobacteria > Pseudomonadales > Moraxellaceae > Acinetobacter > Acinetobacter tjernbergiae. The sequence continues at coordinate 86,605 of NZ_KB894362.1, forward strand.
GATCAAACCATTCAAACTACCATTTACAATCGCACTGGTTGTACCGTCATACACTTTATCTTGAGCGGTGATGCTACCTGTAATTTGTTTCTTTGCAATATCAAGTGAACCATTTTCATATACGATATTATAGTTCGTAGTTGATGCGGCTCCAGCTACAGTGTTGGTATAACTACCCGCATTTCGATCGCTCGCACCAGACGCAGTAACGCTACTAAAGATATTTGCTTGATTGTTTGCATCATTACCTTTCAAGCCTGCAATCGTAAATCCAGCAACATTTTGTACCTGACCATTATAGGTCGTTGCTAGGCTATTTCCCTTAATTGTGGCAGTGGCTTTGGTAATGGTATATGTGCCATTTACAAAGGTGAGATCGTAGTTTTTATCGCCTTTTGCTGCATTACTATAAGCAACAGCATGCACATAATTTCCGGCATCTTTACGTGTTGCAACAGCATTTACTGCCAGAACAGATTCAGTTTCTCCATCAACTAAACCATCGGCACGGAAACTATTAATTTGTTGGTTAAAACCATTATATTCACGTGTTTCATCCAGTGCATAAACCGTTGCTTTCTTTTTATTAATAACAAACTTGCCATCAACATACGCGATGTCATAGTTTTTGGTGCTACTATTTTCGCCAGTCACCTTATTGGTATAAGTTCCTGCATCTTTACCTGAAGCACCTGTTATCGCGATATTTCCAAGTAAGGACTCAGCTTCCCCATTCACCAATCCATCAACCGTATAATGTGGATTGTTAATTGATTGAGTTTTACCGTTATAGATTGTTGAATCACTATTTCCAGTAATGGTCACCTTAGCTTTATTAATCGTTAAAGTGCCTTCATTGCCAATGAAATCATAGCCATGTTGGTTATCACTATAATAAATTGCTTTATAAAGACCCGCATCCGTTCCACTGGTTTGACCATTGGCAGTATATTTGCTGCTGTCTAATCCCCAAACATCCGCAAAATGTTGCTCTTTACCTGTATAGGTTGTGGTTTTATCCGTGACAGATAAATCTTTAGTCGTCAAAAAGCTTCGTAGTAAAGGTACGCTTAAACCGTCATAAATACGCCATGCTGTCTGTTTCCCTCCTAATTTGCTATCAGCATCAAGGAAAGTAAATTTAGACGCATCTTTCATTTCAGCATTGGTCAAACCAGAACTTGCACTACTCCCTGCGCTGGCATTTTGCAGCGTGGTCTCTTTATTCCAGTGACCATTACTCACGGTTGCGTTGTTATTATTTCCAACTAAACCACCAACCAGACTATTCCCTGTAACACGCCCAGTGGCATAGGCATTTTGGATCGTTGCTTGGTTTTGGTTACTTCCCACTAAGCCAGCAACATTGCTCAATCCACTCACAGCACCAGTTGCATAGGTATCTTTAATGATTGCATTTTGATTAGTACCGACCAAACCACCAACCTGGTTCTGACCTGTAACTTGACTGGTTGAATATGCACTTTCTATTTTTGAACCATCTTGTTGCTGCCCAACCAATCCACCCACAGCATCACCCGTACCTACAACCGATCCAGTACTATAAATGCTATAAAGTTGTGAATTCTGTGTACTGTTTCCAACAACAGCACCCACATGGTTTTGACCTTTGATATTGCTATTCACAACACCAAAGTTTTTAAGATTGGCGTTCTGAATATAGCCAAATAAGCCAACGTTATCCGTGGTTTCACGATAAATATATAAATCTAAAATTTGATGACCTAAACCATCTAATTTACCTGTAAAAGCGTGACTACTATCACCAAGCGGATTAAAGCCAATACCATTTGCATCACCCCAAAACTGTGAGTTTTTGGCATCAATGTCATTACCCAGTAAGTAATTACCTGCAAGGTTTTGATTTATGTTTTGTAGTTGATTGAGGTTTTGGATAACGCTGTAGTAACCACCCAATTGATCTTGTTTGTTAACGACTTGGTTTGGACCAATGTGATCTTTAAAATACGGCGTGGTTTGATTATCAGCATTTGCCCAAATTTTATCAAAATCAAAGCCAACAAATTTATTGGCATTGAACATTTCATCACTGGTCAAACCACTGGTATTGACACTGCCTGAACTGGTATCTAATCCTGTTTTATTTTTATCCCAATAACTATTGGTTACAACACCCTGAACATTTTTGCCGAGTAAACCACCGACTGCTGTTGTTCCGCTCACCTTTCCAAGTGCATAGGTATTTTCAATCTTTGCAGCAAGGTTTTCCCCTACTAAACCACCGACCCGATCAGTACCTGTGACCGCTCCAGTCGCATAAGCATTTTTAACCTCGGCGTCATAATAGTTATTTCCAACTAAACCACCGACATTTTGCTCACCAGTAACTGCCCCTGTTGCATAAGCATTATTGATTGTACCACCATGATTGTTATCTCCAACTAGACCACCAACAATATCAGTACCATTCACATTTCCAGAGGCATAGACATTTTCGATAACGGCACCATCATTCCCCCCAACTAAACCACCAATATAGGTTGAGTTTTGTGCGCCAGTGACATTCCCCGTCGCATAAGCATTTTTAATAGTACTGCCATCAAAGTTTCCTCCAACCAGACCACCAACAGTCCCATAACCTTGAACCGTTCCCGTATTAAATACATTCTCAACCAGACTCTGATGTGTACTTTGCCCGACCAAGCCGCCAACAAAACTGTCACCAATGACTGAACCGCCAACCAAACCGACGTTACGAATGACAGCACCATCAATATGCCCAAACAATCCAACGTCATAACTATAGGGGCGATTGATCGTGAGATGACTCACTGTATGCCCTAAACCATCAAAACTCCCTGTAAAATAATCAAATTCATTACCAAGTGGATTAAAGCCTTTTTCGTCTCCAACACCCCAATCTTTGGTCACCGTCGCATCAATATCCGTTCCGAGTACGTAATTACCGGCCAGCGCATTATTGATATTTTGTAAAGCCTGTAAATCAGTCACAACCTTATAATCAATACGCTTGCTGACATCCGTACCTTTTTGCGTGCTAAAATTTTGCCCTGCTTTTAAATTTATCTTCGCGCCATTTTTAATATAATAATTGGCACTCTCACTCCCATTTTGCCCATATAACAACACCACTTTACCATCTTGGTTTTGTGCCGTAATACTGGCATTCACATTAATATCGTTATGTGCTTTTAGCGTCAGTGTGGTGTCTTTATTCCATGTAACTGCAGCATTAACATTGATATCCCCCTTTTCTGACCCTGCATTTTGTGTTTCTAAAATGACTGAGGTGCTATTCAAATTATTTTGTAAGGTCGTTGCACCAATACCACTACCCGTTTGAGCAGCCGAGCCAGCATTGATACTAAAATTAGTTGGGTCAATCAGCCACGTTCCTGTTTTACCGCCATCAGATAAAGTCGAAACGTGCGTACTATCTGCAATTTTCACCTGTGCGGCACTGGTTTCAATAAAACCACCTGCCTGACCATTGAGACCTTCTGATTTTAAAATACCACTGACATTGGTTGTGCCTTGTTGCATATCCGCAAGCAAAACAATTTCACCTTTGGCATTTTGACTCAAACGATTGGCTTCAATAATACCGCTATGATTCACCACGGCTTTGCTTAAGCTATCTTTGGCTTTTGCAGTTAAATAAATTGCACCGTTATTGGCAAGAATCGCGCCACGGTTATCAATCAGACCTTGCAAAGTTCCAATTTCAACTTTGTATTCAGTCAGTTGACCATCTTGTAATTTTAAAGTGACTTGATCTGCTGCGGTTAAATGGATCACACCATTATGTGCCTGAATCTGCCCTTCATTGATGACGGTTGGTGCAATAAAAGCGATGACACCACCATTGGCAATAACCGAGCCATAGTTCTCAATACTGGCAGCATTCCCTTGATTTTGAAGCTTAAATTTTCCACTAATAATATCACTATCTGTGACATTCAATGTCGATGCAACAATCCCACCGACATTGACTTGTGCCGTTTTAGAGAAAATCACACCATTCGGATTCAATAAAAAAACTTGCCCGTTGGCATTCAGTTTTCCCATGATTTGACTGGCATTACTATCCAAAACACGATTCACCGCAATCGAAGATGTATTTGGCTGATAGAAATTGACCGTCGCATTTTGTCCAATATTAAAACTATCCCATTGGATGCCTACATTTTGACTATTTTGATGGACATTTAACGTATTATTATTTTGACTGACTTGTGCTGAACCCACAGTGACACTGCCGCCAGTTGGCAATTGTACATCAGATACTCCCGCCCAAAGCGAGATCGGAAGCAAGGCTAAACTTAATAAAGATAAACGTAGGGTCTGAAACCAAGTTTTTGTCTCTTTAACATGCCCTGTCACCTTTGAACTCTGACCGCCTCGCGAATGACTTCGTGTTAATTCCGAAGTCACCTGCCAACAACCTAGACTCTTATTCCATACCGTCTTATAGACTTTATTCATCTCTACGCCACCCCAAAATTAAATATTAGCGCTAAATTTTAAATTTCCATCTCATTTTAATTTTCAATAAAATGGACTTAAAAAAATAATTTATGTGTGTTTGATATCATTTTAGATAAAACAAAGATAATAAAAGCACATTATTTTTAAACAATAAGCATATTTAAAAATAACAAATACCAAAACACATAAAATCAGCACAAAGATACAATATTTATATTTATTTTAAAACCACATTGTTTTTTAATTAATAAAATTAAAATAAATATTAATTTTAGATGAATTTTAAAAACACACCCAAAAGGTTATAATATTTGTTAAAAAATGCCAATAAATGTCACACAATAACAATATCTTAATATACAACAATACCTCACACATATTTTATATTTATAAAAATTCAATAACACTTAAACAAAAAAACAAGAACAGCATCACATAATAAAATAATCATTTTATTTATTACTTATATACTCAGCAATTCAATTTAAGTTATATTATTTTAAATCTAATATTTTATTTAATATCTTATTCATTTGGTTAATCTAAATATGAAAATTGTGAAAAAATCCTCAATAAGCACATTAAGCTTATGTATTTCATTAGCCCTATTATCTGGTTGTGGTGGAAACACACAAGAAACAACAGATAATAGCAAAACTGAATCAGCGACAAGTGCTCAAGCAAAAGCACTCTCTACGTCTGGTGCATACCCTGAACCAAATAAAGATGTTTTTGATTCTAATACCCTTGGCTTCTACGACTACGATCTAGAAGGCAATGTACGCCCTATACGTAACGACCTTGTTGGTAACTTTGCTGCAATGATTCAATTCGCACAAAACCACACTGTAGACCCAAACGGTAATGAAGCGAAAAGCATGCCTCGTCTTACTAGTGAAAAAGATGCACTTCTTTTAGTCACACCAAGTGCAGATATGGGTGATATTCAACAACTGAATGCAGAAATTTATTTGAATAGTCAACTAATACGTCGAGTTGCTTTACAAGAACCAACCCAAATTCCAGCATCAGATCAATCTAACAGTGATAATCGTGCGCGTGTTCAATACTCCAAACAGACTTGGACAACCTCTCTAAACTGGGATGAAGTCAAACCAGGCTTAAATATTCGTATCGTTGATCCAATCAGCCGTAAAAATGGACGACTCGATGCGCAATCCATTGATTTTGGGGCACCAGGTGAATTGGTCGTACAAAGTATTCGCTTAGGTATGCTCACTGCACCACGACAGTCTAGTGGTCATTACATGCTGAATGAACCTGAAAAAGCAGGTACCGATTATTTTGAAACTATTCCTGCTGCAAAAATGACCGTCACCAAATATGATGATATGCAACTGAATCAAGTCATGGTCGCAAGTGGGGTGATTTATAATGATAAGAGTGCCACAACGGGTGATGTCTACAGTGGTGACATGCGAGAAAACACTGCCAAATCCACCTTTAGTACAGGAATCAATCTTGCCAACTGGGGTATAACTAGTGCATCTATGTCTAGCCAAGAGCAACCTCAATTGACTCAAAGTGCTGTGATTCACCATGCTTGGGGTAAATACCAAAATGGTGATGTCAATCATGGCTTAAGTGGTGGTAATGGTATTTTAACGCTGATTGATTCAGCGGGTAATGAATTTAGCCATGAAATTGGGCATCACTATGGTTTAGGACACTATCCTGGACAAAATGGAGAAAACTATTTTTGGGCAGCTCATCATCCAAATAGTGGATGGGGCTATATTGCCTATCGTAATCGTATGCGAGGCAATTTAAACTGGAACAATACAAACTTAGATAACCGCTTAGGTGGCACACCAATCTTTCAAAATGCCTATACCTATGGCACTGATGCCATGGCAGGTGGGAATTATTCTAGTTCACTGTCTCGCTTCACCCATTACACAGGCTACAGTACGCAGCTCAAAATCCAACCCGCATTTGATCGTGCGGTTTGGGATGCAAGCTCTACTACAGGATACAAGCGTTGGAACGCGACAACTCGCCAAATGGATGTCACGCAACCTAAAGTTCCAAACTCAAGTCAAGTTTGGTACAACCGCCCTGATGGCAATTATCTAAAACCAACTCAATTTGGTGTACCTGTCTTTACCATTTTAGGTGGCTACGATCCTGTCAACCAAGTCGGTCTGCTTTACCCTGCTGCACGCGGCAACTGGGGGAACATTTTCACACTGCCTCAAGCACAGATGAGTCTTGCAAATGCAAGCTGCTGGATCAATGTCAAATACGCATCCAAAGCAGAAGAAAATATCGCACTCGCCCCAAATCGCATGGGCAGTAATGCAAATAAATTACATATTAATTTAGCTCAAAGTGATGCACCGCTAAGCGTTGATTTATATTGTAAACGTGCCAATGAACAAGCCAACAAACTCTCATCGATTGTCATTCCAAGCTATGCACAACCCCTCCCTGCTGCGGTCACTATTGGTAAGCAACAAGGCTTTACAGCTTTACGCAAAGTTGAACTCCCACAACTAGAACAAGCTCTACTCAGCAACCAAGGCAAACTTGTTGCAAATCTCTCTCCAAACAATAAAATTCTCTATGATTCTTATAAGAATTTTAAAAATGAGCTTTCAGCAACCGCACGCCAAGAGTTTGATCGATTCAGCAACCAACAAGCACAATTATACCGTTTAAACCGTTGGGTCAATGTCTATCGCAATGACTTAACTGCAAATATCACCGCTGCAAATGATGCGTTAAAAAGCTTTGTCACCCAACTTGGTCTTTCTAGTAGCAATCCACTGGCAGGTGCAACAATGTTTGTGATGCCAAATATGAATTCAGCTTGTCTCAAAGCTGAAATTTCGAGTAGCACAGGCAAACCAAGTGTATTTATGAGTGGTAAAAATAACTGTACTGGCGATAATTCTAGCCTATGGGTCTATGATGCTGTGGGCAAAATTCACAGCGTACAATACCCTGAACTTTGTTTATCAGGTACAACACTCGCTGCCTGCAATAACAGTGTTAGTAACCAAATTTGGGAAATACCTGTTACTGGTTCAACTCAACAGTTCCGTCAAGGTAACAGTTGTTTAGATCTTAGTGGTGGTGGTGCACCAAGCGCAGATGGTCGTGGCACTTTAATAACCTATGGCTGTGGAGGTGGTAATAATCAAAAATGGACAATCACCACACCGAGTCAAAGCTTTATTTTAGCGGCTGCAACAGGTCAAAATTTACCGCTATTGGCAAAAGCATTAGCAACACCATAACCTGATCGTAAGCCAATATTAAATATAAACTGTAAAGAACAGAAAGCATTCTAACTTTTTGTTCTTTATAATTTTTTATATTGATAAGTTTAGATGATACAATCAATACAAAAAAGGGAACACAACTATTCCCTATATTTTTAGTAGATAAATCAAATCATTATTTATATCACCGCAACTTTGTTTGTATGTAAACGAACTTCCGCGACATTAAGATTAGGAACTTCAACTGATGGTAAAATTGGATCTTGTTCAATTTGTTTGTTAATTCCTAAATTCTGATTGGCTTTTTCCGATTTGAATTTCACAATATCTTGACGAAGCCCTTTGGCAGGTGCCCATTGCAAAATTGGTAAAGCTCGAGCAACAGCAAGTAAGATACGCTCATTCAATGCTTCACTTTTGACTGTATATTCAGGCGTAAAGTCTCGATCTGTTGCATACACACCTATAGGCAAAGTCTGTGCTTGGAAAAAGCTGAACAAAGGACGAAGTTGATGCTCAAGTACCAAAGCGTGGCGATCACTTCCACCAGATGCCGCAAGTAATACTGGAACATCCACTAAAGCAGTCTGCTCGACAAAATCAAATAAGTGTTTAAACAGCCCCGTAAAAGAAGCACGATAAACTGGCGTACCAACAATCAAGGCATCAGCCGCTTCAATAGCAGCCAAATCATCTTGTACTTGTTTGGGTAACTGACTCCGATAAATTGCACCACCCAATAAAGGACCAATCTCACTGAGTTTTACAAATCTCACATTTATTTCTATTGCTTGCGCTAATTCATCCAAAATCGTTTGAATCAAACTTTCAGTTTTTGATGGACTGTTAAGCCCACCTGAAACGGCGACAATATTGAGTGGTTTATCATTTGAATATGACATTACTTGGCCTTTAGAAAAATTAATACTTTGACTTATATGGAACAAACCAAGACTTCTAGTTAAAGTCTTGGTTGAATAGGATTGAGAACGATTCTAGGCAATACGATACTTTGATTCTTCTGGTATACGCTGTAATGCCTGACGTTGGTTTTTAAAATGTGGCAGAACATGCTCACCCAATCGATAAGCTTCTTCTAAATGCGGATAACCAGCAAGGAAGAACAAGTCGATTCCAATACTGTTATATTCCTTGATGCGTTCAACAATTTGTTGGTAGCTACCCACCAAAGCAACACCTGGAGGGATACCAATGTAGCCAAAGCCAGACCAAACATTGGGATGAATGAAGAAATCATTCACATTTTTGCTGCCATCTTTATCCGCATATTCTTTTTCAAAACTGAGTACTCGCGCTGATCTGAGTCCTGCATGAGCAGCTGAAGCATGCAAACGTTGCTTCTCTGCTGCTTCATCTAAATAACGTTGTGCCTCTGCCAAAGCTTCTTGTTCGCTACGTCGAGCAATTGTATCAATGGATAAACCAAACTTAATATTGTCACGACCATACTTCGCAGCACGTTTACGTACATCTGCAATCAATGTGGCAATCTCACTTGGTTTTTCAGCACGCATTAAATAATAATCTGCGTGCTTTGCGCCAAACTCACGTGCAGCTTCAGAAGAGCCTGCGGTACAAATGATGGGTAACTCAGCTTTATTGAGGGGATACTTTAATCCGCCACCTTCAGCAGAATAATATTTGCCTTGGTAATGGAAGGATTCGTTATACCAATAACCTTTTACAACATCGAGAAACTCAGTTGCGCGGATATAACGGTCATCATGAGGCGTTGCATCGCCAACCTGACGTTGAATCACCTCGGATCCACCATTAATAATATTCCACACCAAGCGATTGCCTGTTGCACGTTGGTAGGTTGCAGCACTTTGTACCGCATTGTATGGGCTAAAGTGATAAGGCTGGAATGCCGTCACAAAATTCAGTCGCTTGGTTTCTCTGGCTAATAGCGAACAAACAGTCCAAGGTTCCTCTCCTGTTGGTGCATTGACCATCAAAGCCCCTGCAAAACCATTGATTTCTGCTGCGCGCGCCACCTGTGCTAAATAGTCAATATAAGTAAAGTCATCACCCACTTGATAGTTGGATGTTGCGCCAGTATTTTCCACACCAGATACCCGTGCCCAGTCACCACGATTACGAGGGTCGCCTGCTAAAAATTCAGCTTCACCATGCAAAGGTAAACGAGTAAAAAATTCAATTCCCATGATGTTCTCCGTATAACAGTTAGAATTTGGCTGTGAGAGAAACACCAACTTGGCGTGGGTTTCCGTAGGTTAAAACATATTGTCCTGCCGGGCCATTTGGACGACCATGTACCTGATATTCTTCATTTAGCAAATTCTTAACATAGGTATTGACCTGATATTTATTATTTGCGCTGTGATAACCAATATTGGCATTCCACAAGGTATAAGATTTTTGGCTAAGGATTGGATCAACCGAATAGTCTTGACGATTCACCAAGAAATATTCACGGTCACGATAGCTTGCGTCAGTACCAACAACGATACGAGCGCCATCATTTAAATTGAAGGTATATTCACCACCAACACCGACGGTATATTTTGGTGAACGAACTAAACTGTTCCCAGTATTGTCAGCATTGACCACATTGGTTACCGGGTTCTTGTCAACGAAGTCAGTATATTCACTATCTAAATAAGCACCTGCAAAACGTAAACGTAGATTTTCAGTGGCTAAATAATCCAGCTCTAACTCTGCACCTTTTACTTCTGCTTTTGGTCCATTGGCTAAAATTGAAGTAACACCGCCGCCTTGCCCCTCTGTTGCAACTAATAAATTGGTTTGGATATCTTTATAGTCGTAATAGAAAATATTGGCATTTGCGACTAAATCCCCACCCAGTAAGCTAGATTTCAAACCGAGCTCGTAACTGTTTAAATATTCAGGGTTAACATCAGCAAGTTGGGTTAGACTACTGGATAAACCTGTATTAAAACCACCAGAACGGAATCCACGTGCAAATCTAAAATAAGTATTTAAATCAGGTGTAATTTCATATTCTGGTGTAATGTCATAGGTCAACTCATTCCATGTTTTCTTACGGCTTGTTGAACCGTTCGCATTTGCAGTTGGATTATAGACGGCATTGCTATACCCATCTTTTTTCCACCAACTACCTTTGGTGTAGTCGCCTGTTGTAATCTGAGTCAGGTCGAGATCAATATCTTTTTCTTCACTGGTCCAGCGTAATCCACCTGTCACCTTAAATTTATCTGTAAATTTATAGGTACTATTTCCAAATACGGCAAAACTTTGTGTAGCTTGATTATAAGTAATGTCTCTAAATGCAGGGGTTGATGCCGTCTGTGCAGCAGCACCATTTGGCAAAGTTTTCTGGACCCGTGCACTCACACCGGTAGAATCTAATTCTTCGTTAAAATAATGTAATCCAGCAATCCAACTTAAACGTTTGTTCGCATCGGATGAAATTCGAAACTCTTGGCTATATTGACGCCATTCATTATCGCTATAACTTCGCGCAACATCATAAGGTGTGTAATCACCATCTGAAATCGACTTTTGTGTAGTCTTGTCAAAAGCCGTGATTGAGGTAAAGCTATGGCCCCCTCCTAAATCTCCATTTAAAGTGAATGAAGCACCATCATGCTGAATTTTATTACTTTCATCTAAATCTAAATTGGTATTACGTCCCTCTGGTCTTTCATAGACGCCCCAATATTTTCCAATACTAAGAGAACCATTATTTCCTAAACCATTGTAGGTTTGACTATGTAAATTGACTAATGCATTCCATTGGTCATTCACTTTACCTAAAATCTGGAAACGGAAAGATTTCTTATCAACATCACCATAATCTTCGCCATTGGCTAAATTCTTTGCATAGCCATCACGATCTTCAGAATAAAAAGCTCCCCGTACTGCAATATTGTCTGAGACTTTACCATTAGCAGCCCCCTCGAAAGTACGTAGGTTATGATCACCTACACCTATCGTTGCATAGCCATTTGGTTTTTCTGAGAAAGTTGGTCTTTTAGAAATATAATTAACCGCACCTGCTGTAGTATTTTTACCGTAAAGCGTCCCCTGTGGCCCACGTAAAACCTCGATACGCTCTAGATCGAATAAGTCTCCTGCACCTGCAACGGGAGCATTCAAATAAACACCATCTGCATAAATTCCAACAGGAAATACAGTCGATGCAGCAACATCCCCTGTACCCAAACCACGGATATACCAACGTGGTCGGCTATCACCATCTGGATTTTCCGCTGCTGCATTCGGTGTATACGTTAAAACATCACCAATAAAGGTTGAGCCCTTGGCAGCCAAATCTTTACCAGAAACAGCCGTAATCGCGGTTGGAACTTTTTGAATATTTTGTGCTCGATATTGTGCTGTTACAATCACATCACTTAACTTTTTGACATCTTTTGCATTGACCACCTGCGCCTGTTGCTCAGCTGTGATGCCTGTATCGATCTCTTCATTTACCAAAGCCAATGTCGAAACACTCGCTGTTACTCCCCACATAGCAGTTAAAATACTCTGCCTAATTTTTGTGACCTTAAACATGGTGACTCCATTTAAATAAATCTATTCTTATATTGGCAACTTCTATGCCACTTAATTTATTTTATAAATTTCAATATCTTAAAAAACAAAAGTAAAACTTATGATTAGATTTTGCTGATAGATAAACATTTTTCCCTATGTTGTTGTTGTTATTCCAACATTGTTTGTTTTTGAAAATGAAAGAAAAAATAGCCATACAACTGTATGGCTATTTAGAATTAAAAATATTTCATGTATTTAAAATTTATAACTAAATTGTCCCTGCACCGTGAGTGGACGCATTGGTTGTAAGAATTCACTATTTGCGCCGGCTAAACCATTCACAAAATTACGTTCATTGGTTAAATTCAGAATATTTAAACCCACAGTCCATTGTGGTTGTCGATAATATAATCCCAAATCTAAATTATAGTTATTTGGAACTTTAACCGTCTGACTTAAATTGGTATACCAGTTACTGGTCCACCAGCCTGAGAGATTTACACCAAAACCTGACTGATGTTGATAATCCACATAAGCACTGGCAGAGTATTTCGGAATGCCCGCCGCATCATAACGACCTGCTTTACGCTGGTTTAACCCATTACTGTCCCCCCAGACAGTCGCATTGTCTGCGTGGAAGCCAAAGGGAGAAAATCCTGCTGGAATAATTGAGCTATATTCAGCATTCAAATAGGTTAAGTTACCACCTATTGCAATATTTTTTTGTAGCTGCCAGCGTAGTGAAGATTCAATCCCTTTCACTTCAAAGCGTGCCATATTGCCATTTGTATCAGGTGATAAATCTCGCTTCTGCTCAAATCCGCTTAATGTGAGAAATAGTTGATCGATGATCGGCTCATATTTAAATCCTAATTCTTTTAATTCACTTTGACTGTCAAACGCTAAAGGATTCAGTTGATTGCCTGCTCCCCAAATTAGAAATGGGCCAAAAACACCTGTGTTGAGTGCAGTGCTCGTATCATAGGTAAAATACAGTGTAGTTTTTTCTGTTGGCTTGATAAATGTACTGGCTTGATAACTGAGCAAACTATATTTATTGCGATCTGAACGGACATCTGTCGGCACTAAGACCAACGGGTTTTCAAGTTTGGCTTTGATTGAACTGTGATTAATCCCAAGATTAATGCCAAACACATCATTAAAAGTAAAATTCTGCTGAGTAAACACACTCCACGTATCCCAAGACCCCGTTCCTGTATAAACAGCACCACCACCATTGGGAGGGAAACCACCTTTTTCAGCATATAAGCCATGGCCGACTGGATACATTCTTGGTAGATTTAAATAACCAAAGTACTGAGAATATTGAGGAACACCGACTTGTCCAATCCAGCCTCCTGTTGAACTGCTATTATTGACCAACCCAAGTAAATCCCCTGGATTTTTTTGAGAAGGATCATTGGTCAGATCATAAGGATTAATATTAAAACTATTATTTGCCGCTAAAGAAGTAAACTCCTCACGGCGATAAGCGCCTCCTGTACTGCTTTTATTATTCACTTTCAGGCCAAACAACTCGAAATCATAATCTGCGAGGAATTCTAGGCGATTATCAAATAACTCATGTTCCAAATCAGTAAAGAAACTTCCAACCGAATCACCTAAATCCTTGCTATTTTGATAAAGCGTACTATTAGAAACAGACCAATGCGTATTCAAATCTTTAACTAATTTTAATTGGGTGCTGAATCGTTTGGCACTATTTTTATCTTCACTTCGACCAGAAATATTATCGTCTAGTTTGACCAATCCATTACCAGGTATAGATGGATCATAGACCCAACCTCGAATCGTTCCAGCCTGATTTGCTGTTGCATTAGGTAAAGGTGTTGTTTGAATTGGGCCTACAGCAATATATTGGTTTTTATCATTCTTTTGTCGATTCTGCCAACCAATCACTTTGGAATTCGCAGCTCCAGATTCAAATACAGGTGACCAGAAAGCTGAACCATTTTGAATAATTGGCGTAGCCCTACCTTTGTAATACTGACGGTTATCAACAGATTGTTGTGTTGCCCTATTCCAACCATGTGTCACGTTAAAATCATAATAATCGTCATAACTTATATTCCAGTCAACACGTAGACTATCATCTGGACGCCAAGCCAATGCACCATAGAATGCATTAAAATTGTTTTTCACATTGTCATAATAATCATCAGTTTTTTGGGCTGTTGCACTGACACGAAATGCAAGTTCTTTAGAGATCGGGGCTGTATGATCAATACTGACAGAAAAATTAGGTTCTGTACCTTTTCCTGCATAGATTGAACCAACTGAGCCAGAAATCGTTGTTTCTGCTTTATTAAAGTTAGGTTTTTTAGTGAGATAATTAATATATCCACCTGAACCCGAAGTAGGCGAAAAAATTACTCCCGTCGGCCCTGCAACAATATCAGCCGCTTCATAGGCATTTAAATTAGTCGGATGACGGGTACTATAAATTCGTTGGCTATCTTGAAAGACCTCTGAATTTTTCCCCCGTATCTGCGGTGCGAAATTGGCATTTTGTCCCCCGCCTCGGGTAATACTTGGCGCATATTTAACAAGATCATCTGCACTACGAATCACATCTTCACGAAATTGTTGTTCCGATACTTGGGACACTACACGAGGTGTGTCTAATACAGAGCTATCCGTTCCATAAATTGAAGTCACTTTACGTTTGGGAACAACAGTTTGTTTTTTATTTGCACCAGTCACCACGACATCTGCCAAAGTAATCACATCACTTTCAGTATTTGCCGATGTATTTTGGGCTTCTTCGGCAAACACATGTATGGGTAAAGATGCCCCCGAAAAGGCTAAGGCAATCACTAAAGGTTTTAATTGAAAAGGCTGCTTCATATCATACTCAGTAAAGTAAATTTACAGTACGTTACGCAAGGCCTATGCCAATCATTAAAAAGCCTCAAAACGACACCCAAGATATTGATTTAATAGTTTTTAATTTTTATATATTTAGATATCAGCTTTATAAATGTTTATTTTTTCAACAGATTTGTTGAAATAAAGACAGTAAACAAAAACTACAATCAAATAAGATACTGATAAATATAAATAAATTATTGGCATTTATTCTGCAAGTCCATAAAGATAACTATCCAATATGAGTATTTATAATGACAAGTCGATCAATTCTATTGTCACGTCGAAAGTTTTTAGCACAAAGTCTTAGCGCAGTAGGTGGTGTATCTTTAATAGGGAGCTTGTCTGGCTGCGATCAATCACCACAAACGGGTACTGAAGTACAGAGCCCATCTTCACTCACTCCCAAACATGGTGGAACGATTCGATTGGGTCTAATTGGTGGACAACAATCAGGCAGTTTAGATCCACATCTGTCTACTTCAAGCGCAGGAATTACCCGAGGTTTTGCCATATATAACAAGCTATGGGAATGGGATGAAAATATGCTGCCACGTCTTGCCTTGGCTGAATTTGCTGAACCAAATCATAATGCGAGTGAATGGACCATTCGTCTACGTAAAGGTCTAGAATTCCATCACGGTAAAACAATTACTGCTGATGATGTGATTTTCTCAGTAAAACGTTTAACTGACCCAAAGCTTGCTTCACCGTTTCGAAATCTGGTGCAATGGATTGATCGGGATCGCATTCAAAAATTAGATGAATATACTGTTCGTATTCCTTTTATCAATTCAATTGCTGGTTTCGTTGCACTACCTGAAACTTGGGTGAATTTTGGTGGAATCGTACCTACCGACTTTGATCCAATCCACAATCCAGTCGGTGCTGGGCCTTATAAAGTTAAACAATTTATACCCGGTCAACGTTCTGTCTTCACCCGTTTTGAAAACTATTTTAAAGCGGATCAACCTTATGCAGACAGTTTTGAGGTGATTGATTTTAAAGATCAAGTCTCGCGTTTAAATGCCTTATTAGCAGGACAAATTGATGTCGCCAATGCCATTTCACCTGAATACATTAAAATTCTGGAGCAGGCGAAACATATTCAAACCATTCGTTCTGAAACCAATACCCATAATGGTTTTGACTTTAATACGCAACAAGCCCCTTTTAATGATCCTAAAGTCCGTCAGGCATTTCGTTTAATTGCCAATCGTGAGGAGCTTGTACAACGTGGCTTAAATGGTCAGGGACGTATTGCCAATGATCTCTACTCACCACAGGACCCTGCTTTTCTTAACCTCCCCCAACGTCAGCAAAATATCGAGGAAGCAAAAAAATTATTGGCACAAGCTGGTTTTAAAGATGGTTTAAATGTTGAACTTGTTGCGCCTGCTGGCAGCGCCCAACCTGCACTGATCTTTGCAGAACAAGCAAAACATGCCAATGTGAATATACGAGTCAAACAAGTCGATGCCGCTACATTTAATGGAGCAGACCGCAATAAATGGCAATTGTCGAGTAACGCAACCAATGTCGGTACACCCTATTTATCTACTGCTGTTGTCAATGATGCGCCGATTTCAACAACCAATAAAATCAATTTTAAAGATCCTGAATATAGTGAGTTGTTTTATAAGGCACTTGCCGAACCAGATTTAGCAAAGCGAAAAGTGTATTTAATCCAAGCACAGAAAATTCAACATGAACGTGGTGGGATGCTAATTTGGGGATTTAGCCATACCATTGATGCAGCGACAAAAAATATTGGAGGCTTAGCCCCAGAACATACTATTTTTCCAACGTGGCGTTTTGAGAAATTATGGAAGGCTTAAGCACATCTGTTTAACTTTGCTTCCCCTCTTTATGAGGGGATTTTTATTCTACTGGCAGAATAAATTAAAAAAGCTGCCGAAGCAGCTATTTAAGATGTGGCTGGGATTATTGAGGAACAGTGATCACCGATAATTTATCTACGCCGACTCGTTCAATACTTGCCAATAATTTTGCCACTGTCCCATAAGGAACAGTTTCATCCGCATTCAGGTTCAAAGCCAGCTTAGGGTTGCTATTCTTGCGTGACTGAATTTCTTGTTCAAAACTTGCAAGTGACACTCTGTCCTTATCCAAAAATATCTCACCCTGTGGATTAACACTAATCACGACAGCTTTATTCTGATCAGTAGATTGAGTCGGTGCGGCCTTAGGTAAATTGACTTTCACCGTATTGGTCAGCAAAGGTGCTGTGACGATAAAGACAATCAACAAAACCAACATCACATCCACCAACGGTGTAATGTTGATTTCACTCACCACATCATCGTCTTGAGAGGTAGAAATTGCCATTATGCGAATACTCCTTTCTCTTTCACTTCTTTTGTTGAAGCATCATTCAGAATCGTAGTCTCTGCTGTATTTTTGGTTTTAGCAGTCGGCAATTGAAAACCAGCCTTTTGATTTAAACTGACAAAATCTGTTGCAAAATCATCTAAGTCTGCACCAATCGCTTTAACTTTACGTACAAAGTAGTTATAAGCAAGTACAGCAGGTACAGCAACAGCGATACCAATTCCTGTTGCAATCAATGCCTCTCCAATCGGTCCAGCAACGACATCCATACTTGCATTACCAGAATGGGCAATCGCCTGTAATGCATGAATGATTCCGAATACTGTACCAAACAAACCAATAAAGGGTGCATTGTTACCAATAGATGCCAATAGCGCTGAACCTTTCTCCAATTGACGACGTTCAGTTAGAATTTGTTTGCGTAAGTGACGTTCCAATAGGTCCTGACGGCTCCAACTGTTTTGCAAGTCATGGTGTGTTTTTTCATCTGCTTCTATCAGTGTTTTAAACCCCGCATTTGCAACACGTGCTGCTGGTCCTTGACCCGATTCAGATTTAGTTACGGCGTCAGATAAATTTTTTGCTTTCCAAAACGCCTCTACGAAACGTTTATCTTGTTTTGATGCTCTTTGGGTCTGAACAATTTTGATTACAACCAATGCCCAAGTCACAATAGAGAAAGCGACTAATAACCAGATAGTGCCGTCATGGATCAATGAATTAATGTCAGTCATGTAAATATCCTCTTAATCTATAAAATTAAATTTATTTCGGTAATTGATAATGAATTGGAACATCGACCCAACCTTCTACAGGGGTTTTACCTTTTAAAGCGGGTGAAAATTTCCATTGCTTTACTGTTCTTACAGCAGCGCTATCTAAAAGTTTTTTGCCACTACTTTGCTTGACACTGACCGTATCAGGGCTACCATTTGCTAATACTTTGACCCTTAAAATCACAGAACCCTCCCAACCACGTTCTAGTGCCTGTTCTGGATATTCGGGTGCAGGATTACTCAGATAACTGAAAACCACTTCAATAATGAGAGCACCACTCAGCAAAACCCGTATCGTTAATGCTGTTCCCTGCACCACGGGCACCAATGCATTTGGTAAAACATGTTTCCATATGATCCGTCGCTCAGGAATACCACGTAATCGTGCAGAGGTCACATAGTCCGACTCAAGTGCATCAATCATGGAACCACGAACTAAATGCATCAAATATGGAATAAGCGATAAGGCCAAAGTTAAAATCGGTAAAACTAAAAACTCTATTTGGCTAAAAGCTGACTGCTCTGGAATCAACAAGGATGCAGCTGGCAATATGTGCAGGATTGAGGTTGAGAAAAACATCATTAACCAGATTGCAATCACAAATCCTGGAACAGCCTTGAATAGAATAGAGCTAGAAACAATAATACGATCTAGTTTGCTATCTCGACGGAGTGACAGCCACACCCCCAGTACCACAGAAAGTGGTACTGTAATGACAATAACTAAGATCGTTAATGCAACGGTGTTACCAAAATAATTCTGAACAATCTGTACAACAGGTACATTTGAATCAATCGAACGGCCAAAATTACCTTGCAATAATTGACTCAGCCAATGCCAGTATTGAATCAATATTGGATCGTTCAGGCCCAATTGTTCACGAAGTATTTGAACCGTCGCTTCGGGTGCTTCTGGGCCCAAAATGACGCGAGCCGGATCAGATGGGAGTGCTTGTGTGGCAATAAATACAATGAGACTAATCACAAATACGACCAATACACCTGACAACAACCGTGTGAAAAACCAAGGTAACCATGCTGGTATTTCAAATGAGCTCGTCATTGTTTGATGTGAAATGGCTGTCTCTATATTGCTGGATTGCGTTGTCATAGCGGTCACCCCCTACGCCAAAATTCATCTGTACGCCACGCAGCAAAGCCTGTGCGATCGGGTGTTACTCCACCAATTTGGCCAGAATGTGCATCGAGTACATTATTAAAACCCCAAATGAGCAAACCACCTTGCTCATGTTGAATGTGCTGTGCTTCATGAATGAGAACTTTGCGTTTTTCCAAATCAGGCTGTTGTAATGCGGTATGAACCAATTCAGTAAAACGCTCATTGTTAAATCGAGTTTTATTATTTGCCGCACCCGGCCCATCAATTTGCAAAACGGTTAATAAAAAAGGTCGTGAAACGTTTGAACCTGTACTAAATGCCCAATCTTGTTTTACAGCATCAGCAAAGGTGGCAGCTTCAACCTGTTTAACATTAACAATAACACCAGCCTGAGCCGCATGCTGAGCAAAAACCAATGCAGCATTGCTATCTGGACCTGTATATAAATCAACTGCCAAGCTATTGCTAAAACCAGCTTCTTTCAACAACGCCTTCGCTTTATTTAAATCTTGCTTACGCTGTGGAATACTGTGGTCATATACTGGATCACTAAAGGAATAGAGATCATTTGCAACTCGTCCTTGTCCAGCTAAAGCCCGTTTAACCAAATCATCTCTATTGGCAATCAATCTAAAAGCTTGACGTACTCGAGGATCATTGAAAGGTGCTTTTGAGGTATTCATATCAAAAGATTGCCAAGCATCTGTTTCTGAGGAAACGAGATTCAATCGTTTATTGGCTTGAATTAAAGAAATATGCTCGGCACTTACCCCTGAAGCAATGTCAATTTGACCCGATTGTAAAGCAGCAAGCCGCCCTGTCTGGTCTTTAAAATCAATGATTTCTATTGCATCAGCATAAGGTTTATTTTCTTTCCAGTAATTTTCAAAACGGACAAAGCGTGAACGCTGGCCCGGTGTAAAACTGTCAAGCTTAAACGGCCCTGCTCCTACGACATTTTTAACTGGGTCATAATCTGTAGGAACGATACCCCCCCAACTCATCCATGCCTCAGGTAAAGCGACCAAGCCTTTTCCTTGAGTAAAAGGAATCTCAACTGTGTATTCATCTCGCTTTTTAATCTCATTCCTTTGCAAAGAATAAAGATAGGCTGCAAATGGAGAAGCGAGTTTAGGGTCGGTTAAACGGCGTAAGGAGAAAATAACATCATCAGCAGTAATCGTTTTACCATGATGAAATTCGAGTCCTTTTTTTAAGCGAATGGTCCATTTCGTCCCATCATTATTCGGCTCCGCAAATTCAGCAAGTGCGAGTTTGGGCTGGATATCTCTACCCCATTCCCATAATTTTGCATATAAAGGCCAACCTCTGAATGCACTGGACATACCAATAGGCTTGTGCGCATCTAAATTACCTGCTTGATTGCCATTGATTACTCCAATTTTGATCACACCGCCTTTTTTCGGAATATCATTTTGAGTATTACTAGGATGAGCACTTTCAGAAGATGAAGAGTCAGTTTTAGAACATCCTATCAGGCTCATTGCAGCAACAGCTCCAACCCCCAATCCAGTCTGCTTAATCAGTTCTCGACGTGTAATTTTGTTCATTTTTTCTCCCTTAAACGACGATTTCTTGATTCAAGAGAGAATCAATGGATGAATTTTTATTGAGCTTAGGTAACTCAAAACCATGATCGAGCTCTAATAACGGGAACAATAAATCAGCTACACGATAGGCTTCTCCAATTAAAGGGAAACCAGATAAGATAAAAGCAGATACACCATAGCTTTCGTATTCTTTAATCCGTTCAGCAATATTTTCAGCACTACCAACTAAGGCAGTACCTGCTGCTGGGTTTAAAATATCAAAACCAAATAAAGATGGCCCAGTCCAAACATTCGGGTAAATTTCAAAGTCTTTGGCACGAGGTAATACCCCATGTCGTAACAAAGTGAGGTTCCTTTGAACGATCGGATTTGAGCTGTGATAACTCTCAAAAGTTTCATTGGGAGGAAGCTGCCGTTTAACAGCTTCGATTGCATAATTTAAATCAATTTTGTCGAGTAATGACTGAGCATACTGCCAAGCCTCTTCTTCTGTTTCTCGAACAATAATTTGCAATCGAGTACCAAACTCTAAAGTACGCCCAATTATTGCAGCCTCATCCGAGACTTTGCTAAACTTTTCTCCAAGCAGTGGTGGCGTATTCGCAAAACTTAAATACACATCGAGTAATTCAACAGAATGCTGAACGCCTTTCGCAGAAGTTCCAGCTCCCCATAAAGGAACACCCTGCTTTTGAGTTGGACCACTCCATTTGGACATAGGAGATCCACTTTCTAGACGTGGCGCAATTTGAATAAATTCCCCCTCAAATCCAGACCTATCTCCTAAATAGTTTTGCTGAAATGCTGTCCAGTATTCCTTGCTAAAGTCATAACGCTCATCATGAGTATAGTGAATACCTAAAGCTGCCAAACCCTTATCATTTCCATTGACGACATTAAATAACAAACGCCCTTTAGAAAATGCATCAAAAGTTTGCGCATATTTTGCCAATACTGCTGGCTGGACTTCTCCAGGATGTTGGGCAACCAGAAACTTTAAACGTTCAGTAAAGGGAATTAAGCTTGCAGCAACAGCAAGTGTTTCATACTCGCTGGTACCCATCAGTGAACCGTAAAAACCAAGTCGATCCGCAGTAATCGCAATCTGTTGCAAGTGTTCATAATCGGTATCCCACCGCCCAGATTCCAACCAAGGATATGGCCCATCTGGAGAAGTGAGATACCATAAAAGTTTTACAGCCATAGTATTCTCTATATTTATATTTGAATCAGATTTCTAATGAAGTGGAAGTAATCCAAGCGACTTCGCTTTATCGGTTAAACCACTCATTCGCCACTGCTGATGTAAAACACCTTGTCCGTATTCCCGGCTTCCCCCAGCTAATTCAGCAAGTAGTTGAATCTGTGCACCTTCCTCAAGTAACAAGATAAATTCAGCTGTTTCTTGTAATCCCTGACGTCCCCATACCGTTGCACCACCGTTGGCTTCTAAAATTGCTCGATGTTCGATATCAATTTTGAGTTGATCTAAAATGAAATCTACTTCTGCCTGACGGCGATCAATATAAATCGGTAGTTCTTTAAATAAATGAAAGCGTTGAACAGGCACATAACGAATCGGTAAGGTACGATGGGTTTGCGCCCAAGCCCCTAAATTCGGCGCGTGTACATGAGATATTGTGGTGACATCTGCGTGCTCACGAAAAAGCTTGTTATAACGTCCACCTGCATTTTTTCTACCCAATAAAACTTCACCATCAATGGTCTCCACAAGTACTTTGCTTTTTTTATCTTTAGACCACGGTCCTGCATAGTTAAAAGTGACTAAAGTGTTATCAGGTCCACGTTCAACAAAATTAACCGTTCCATTTGCCGTGATTGTTCTTGTTTCACGGAATACTTCAAAAGCAAATTCAGCTTTTTCACGGTTCAGTTCAATAAAGTCATTCAGTTCAGGAGACAGTGGGGTTTGAATAAGTGTTGTCATGATCAATATCCTATTAAAATTGTTTATTTTGGCGGCGTTTTAAAACTTCGAGTAAAGGACGGTGGTCGACCCATGTATCAAGATCTACGTCTTTTTCAAGGAAGCCATGTAACCAAAGAAAATCTTTTTGTTGTTTTAAAAGCTCAAGGCGTTCTTCACTTAATGAAGGATGTAAAGATTTATGGAAATTATTACGATACGCTGTAGCGACACTTTCAGCCCCCGCAATGGTTTCATCTTGTAGAATAACCAGTACTTCATCTAAATGATCTTCAGCCCAATCTGCGGTATCAAACAGTTCTTCGAGAAAATCAACGACAACATCAAAGTGATCTTTCAATAAATCTTCATGTACGGTAATAGGACGAGGCGTCCCATTGTTTACACGAGAGGTCACATCCTCAAATTGATCCAGATCAATTCCAACCTTTAAACCGCGTTTTGTCGCAGCTTCGACAGCCGATGCCCCTTTAACATAAACGGCATCAACTTCACCTGTGATTAATGCATCCAACCCCGACCAATAAGTACTCGCATCACGTTCTTGATTATGTGATTCCGCTCTTTCAGGCACTTCAATAAAATCCACATCACGGAAGGTTAAATTTGCGAGTTGCAAAGCGCCCCGAATACCTTGTAAAGACATGGCTCTAAAGATGCTACCCGCTCGTTTATCTGCATATTCTGGTAAAGCAACTTTCACATTTTTTAAATGCTCTGGCAGGCTGATTTCAGAATCCGGACGAACAATAAACACTTGCCATTCATCAATCCATGTCAAACCAATGAGTCGACTTGGAGCACCTTCAGAACGAGCAGCTAATGCTGGAACATTTCCGCCTTCTCGAAATAATGCTGGCAGCTGATGATCAAAATGATGAACAGATAGACCTTTGCGCGCATCTTGTAAAACAGCAACATCGATACCATGCTGTTCAAACTTTTCAATGAGGGTTCCACGTTTTAGTGAGATACCTGTTGCAGTTGGAACTGGACATCGTGTTACCCAAATTTCGGATAAAGTAATTTTCGCAAATTCTTTAGAATTTTCTTTTTTATCGATAACAAGTGACATAGGTATTCCTTAGGATATTTCCAATTTCATATCACTTGTGTTGAGCAGCTTTCATGCCAAAATTATTTTTTATTTTTTTCAACAACTTATAATTATTTTAAAATATGTAGATGTTTATATTTCATCATTTTTTTAGATCAATGTTGTTTTATCAACATGTCTTACCAAAACCTCATCTAAAGTAAAATTAAATCAATTTTAATTTTGTCATTTTAAATTACTAAAAATGAGAAGTTTAATTTACTCTTAGATATTTTCAAGTTCGAAGACATCATTCATTGATTAGATTCATTTAAACACCAAACTCAGCAACCGAAGATTGATACAATTAATACTCATATCTGAGTCTACTTACAAAAAATATTCCCAGATAATGAAACCTAAACCAAATCCTAAAAATGCATACAATGTAATAATAAAGAATACAAAACTAGCTTTATTTTCCTTGTTTAAAGAACTCATTGAGATACCTTGTATTAGCGTAAATATCATATTCTAAACAGGTATCAATTAAAAAATAGGTACAGTTCATGAAAAAATAAATATAACAAATATCACATTTAAGCTACTTCACTTTAAGTATTAATCAATCTCTCGCATAAATCATTTTAATCTGTTGGGTTCTACAAATTCTAGCAATTAAATTAAATCGCAATCCAAGCCTTTTACCTCTATTTCGCTAGAACCTAGACTATATTTATAAAAATTTAAAAGTTAAATGACCCCAAACGATTCAAATTAAAGGCATAATTTGGGTACAAGGCTTTCCTAATGAAGCTGTGGTTGCATCTAAACCTTATGATTTACCCAAAGTAGACTTACAATCAAACCACCTGTTTCATGATTATTTAAAACTAAGCGCATACCATGTAATTGAGCAATTTTAGATACAATTGCCAATCCTAATCCTGAAGCTCCAACATCACTTCCACCAACTTGCGTAAATCGATTGGTAACCTCACCTAAAAACTTTGGATCAATCCCCGTTCCAGCATCAACCACTTCAAAAATTATCATTTGAGCTTGCTTAAATAATTTTACTGAAATGACAGCATTATTTGGCGAATGCCTTAGGGCATTATCAAATAAATTACGTAACAATGAGAGTAAAAGCGCCGAATCTCCATTCATCGTCACCTCTTCAACATCTAATTGAAATTCAATATTTCTCTTAAATGCCAATGGCATGAGTTGAGCAATTGCCTCTCGAATTAAAGCTGAAAAAATAACAGTTGTGGTATGTACAGACATTTGCCCCGCCTCTAAACGAGCCAACAAAAGCATTTGTTCGACCACTTGCTGATTACGCTCTACACTCTCAGATAAACGCTGTAAAATCGTTTCTCTTGCATCAGGTTGAATCAATGCTTGTTCAACTTGCAATTTAATCACTGTAAGTGGCGTTCTAAGTTCATGCGCTGCATCAGCTAAAAAACGTTTTTCTCTTTCTAATGAAGAATCTACTCGATGGAATAGATCATTTAACTCCGTTATCACGGGTTTTAATTCATCGGGCGAATGAGGTAAATGTAACGCACTTAAATCATTGAAATCGCGTTGAGAAATTTTTTCACCCAATTCCACTAACGGTGCAAATGCTTTTTTAAGTTGAAGTTTTAATAAACATAAGGCTAAAAAAAGTGCAAAAATCAAACTGAGTAATAGACTCGCTTCGATATTGGTTGATAGCTCCTGTCGAATATCTAATCGCTCTGCAACAGCAAGCCAGCTCTTTTTGTTAGGCAGCCAAACGGTATAAACTATCCAATCATATTCTCCGCCTTGAAATTGTGTTAATCCCTCTTTTAATGGTGCTAAAGCATGATTTGGGGCACTGGCCGAACGCAGGACTAAATCACCCTCTTTACTCCAGACCTGAATTGCGATCTTCTTTTCATACGCATGACCATTGAAGCGTTGATCGCCTGAACTGATATGTTCAAGTAATGTTTCATCAAGGCTTTTTTGCAAATCTATCCAATTTTGGTGGGTCTGCTCTGAATCAATTAAGCCCTTAATAATTCTGGTATTATCAATTAACGTAGCGTCAAACAACTCATTTACTTCATGTTTTGTCGCAAGATAGCCTAAAATACTACTCAACACTAATGCGAGAATAAGCGCATATAAACTTGTTCTAACAACTTGTTGTTTTATCGATAATATTTTCTGCATTACAGTTCTACTTGAACTAAATATCCAACACCACGAATGGTTCGAATAAACTCAGGAAATAGCTTTTTACGTAAATGATGGATATGCACCTCTAGAGCATTACTTTCTAATTCATCTTTATCTAATAATGCCGTTTCTAAACGATCACGGGTGATCACCTGTCCGATATGCTCCATCAGCAACTTCAGCAAGCGATACTCTTGACGCGATAAGCTAATTTTTTGATTTAAATAAAAAACTTGATGTGAACTTGGATCTAAACAAACCTCACCAATTTTAATTTTGGTCTGCGCACGGCCACAACGTCGTCTAATTAAAACACGAACTCTTGCCAGTAATTCAGATAAGTCAAAAGGTTTTAAAACATAATCATCTGCCCCAAGATCGAGACCAAAAACTCGGTCTTGAATCGTATCTCGCGCCGATAAAATCAGAACAGGCAAGTCTTGTTGCATTTCTCGTAATTGAGCAAGTAATTCAAAACCAGAAATTTTAGGTAAACCAATATCCAAAATCATCAAGTCATAGCTTGACGTTTGCAAGCAACCCATAACGCGTTCAGCATTCTTATGCCAATTTACCTCTGCACCTTGAGCTTGCAAGATTTCGGACAAAGACTCACCCAGCATAAGATCATCTTCAACTAAAAAAATACGTTGTCCACTTAGTCGATAATCCATGCTTGTCCCTCTGATTGTTCTGCTAAGAACTGTTTTGCACCTGCACCTTCTAACATTGCTAAGGTCGCTAACATGCCAGCTTGAATACAGGTTTGAGCATAAACGGTAATTGAACGCGGTGCATCTTTTACAGATGACCCAGTTAATGGGTTTAAAATATGGCTATAACGAACACCATCTTTGAACAGATATCTTTTACTATCACCACTGGTCGCCATAGCCCCTGTATTTAAATCAAAATAGGCTTGCGCTTGATTATTTTGTTCAGGTGTTTCTAAACCGATTCGCCATGCCAGACCTGATTTTCTTGGCCCTCTCGCTCTGAGATCCCCACCAAAATTGACTAAATAAGCTTGCTGACTTAATTGCTCAATGATTTCGGCACAACGATCCACTGCGTATTCTTTACCAATTCCACCAAAATCGAGCGACATTCCTTGAGGTAAGTAAATTTTTTTCTGAGATTGCTGCCATTTCACTTTGTCCCAACCAATATGAGGCAGAAGCTGATTGATTTGCTCAATACTTGGAACTTGCTCTGAACCGTCAAAATGCCAAATTTTTCCAAGTACACCAGAGGTAATATCAAATTTTTTTTCGGACAATTGATATAAAATTTCAGAAAAATCAAATAATTTTGCTGTTTCGTCATCCACATCAAACCAACAATCGGTATTGCGATGTAAAGCAGCTAAAAAACTATCATTACGATAACGGCTATACTTCTGTTCAATGCGTAAACATTCTGCATAAACAGCTTGTGCGATATGTGCTGCACTCGTCCAATCAGTATGATCTAATAAAACTTGGCAAGGGCTTGCCATCGCAGTAAAGCGAATTTGATGAAGCGCATCATTTTCTTGTATTAATTCTAATCTATGAGACATCATACTCAGGCTTAGTTTAAATCAGTATAAATTATGAAACCTACCGCTCGAAAGTAATAGGTTTTAATAGCTTAGATTAAATTATTACCATTTAAAACTATAACCAAGTTGAACAAAGGTTGCCGATAAATCTGGTTGCAAAATTTGTCCTGCTAAATTCCCACCAATCGGTTTTAAATCTTTAGCTTTCTGATCATATTGTTCGACGCGGAAACTCAGCTCACGGTCATTTGCAAGATTCATCCCAAACTTAACACCGTAGGTCGTTGCATCAAACGCACCCAAGCGGCTAAGCGCACAATCTCAGCCTCATACTCGGCTTCTTTTGCCTTGAAGAAACCTTGATGTTTTGCTGCTGGCTGACCATCGCGCCCAAGAATAAATGTGGAAGGCATTCCTGGTACCTTAAATTGGCTGGCTAACTTTCCTTGTTGGTCTGATCTAATTTCAAAATTAGGCTGATATTGCTGAATAAACTTGAGCGCTAATGCAGGATCTTTGTCTACATTGATTCCGATGAAAACCAATCCATCTTTTCCGTACTTGGCTTGCATTTGTTTCATCCAAGGAAAAGATTCTCGACAAGGGCCACACCAACTGGCCCAGAAATCAATCACAACCACTTTCCCTGCGTATTTCGACCAATTAATATCGCTCGCTGGCAACATTTTATTGTTCACAGAAACTGCTGACGGTTCTGCTGCCTGAATTGCACTGACGCTCAAAGCACTACCACAACTCAGTAATGCTAAAACTGCAATTCGCCATTTTATTTTTGCTAACGTTTGTTTTTCCCAAGCCATCGACTGACTCCACATTTTCCTCAAGCGAGCTTGCTGGTCATATGGTATGGAAACAAGATCCTAATTTTGGACGTGTGGCTGTATTTCATGATGCTGCAACAATGAAAGTTGGTATTACCCATTTAGGTAGTAGCCAACCAGAAACCGTCCAAATCAAATTGCGTTACCAAGGTTGTGCTGATAGTGGCTTATGCTTTCCAGCTGTAGATGAAGTGCTCACCATTCATCCCAAAGGATTAAAATTGGTTTCTGCAACGGGTATTAAAAAGCCCAATACCTCTCTAGAAACCATCAGTCCTGTAAAAAATAAAGATGAAAATTACGATCTGAATAACGCCTCTAGTCTTGCTGCATTTTTAAATCATGCGAGTGTGCCACTTATTTTATTAACACTTTTAGTCTTAGGTGCAGGTCTTGCATTTACACCTTGTGTATTTCCCATGATGCCGATTCTTTCAGGTTTGATTGCAGGTGAAAAAAGTGAGCGATTGACAGGATGGAGAGGTTTTAAACTGTCCCTTGCTTATTGGCGCTATTTTTATGGATCGGTGCTGCAACAGGCCAAGATGATCCATTACACCCACTTGCTGCTTTAAGCCATACGGCAGTATCACCCGACACCACTAAACCCGTGAATGTCGTCTTTGAAACAGTGAGCCAACCGCAAGCTTTACAAGCCTTATTAGATCAAGCCAAACAAAATAAACAGACTGTTGTAATCGATGTATCTGCTGATTGGTGTGCTGCTTGCCAAATCATGGAACGTTCAACGTTTCGCGATAGCCGTGTGATTGAAGCATTTTCGAAATATAAAAGAATTCGTTTTGATATGAGCGAAAGCAGTCAAGTACAAAAAGAATGGCTACAAGCCATGCATTTGTATGGTCCACCTGCACTTATTTTTATCGACAACAATGGCAATGAATTAAAAAATTTACGCGTTCAAGGGGAAATTGAAGCCGATAAACTGATTGCACATCTTAAATAAATCATCCAAATCTAGGCATCTTGAATATCATTTATTCTAGATGCCTTTGCATTTTTAATGCCTCACTATATTGGATCAATATGAGTGACCACATCGATGACATTATGATTTTTAAGGACTTCATTTCTCGCCTCTACTGCAATTCTATGTCCTTCTTTGACACTTTGTTCGCCACTGACTTCCAAATGAACATCGACAATAATCATGTCACCCATTTTACGTGTTCTCAGTTGATGTAGACCCAATATCCCGTCTTTCTTCAATAAAGTTTCTTTGATCGCAGCTATTTCATCTTCGTTCGCCGACTTGTCCATCAAATCATGTAAGCCCGTCCAGCTAAATTCAAACCCCATTTTGGCAATCATTAAACCAACAATTAAGGCTGCGATTGGGTCAAGAATTGGATATCCTACGAGATTACCTAAAATCCCTAAGGCAACAACAAAAGAAGATGCTGCATCTGAACGTGCATGCCAAGCATTTGCAATCAATAAACTTGATTTTACTTTTTTGGCAATAGCGAGCATATAGCGGAACAAAAGTTCTTTACAGATCAAGGCTGTTATCGCAACCCAAAGCGCCATACTATGCACTTTAGGAATTTGTTCAGGATGAAGGATCTTATGCGTTGCCGTCCATAACATGCCAACACCAACAATGAATAAGATCAGACCAAGTATAAAAGATGCTGCATTTTCAAAACGAAGATAACCATATGGATGTGCATCGTCAGGTGCTTTTTGGCTATGACGGTTCGCGGCCAATACAATAAAATCCGCAACTAAATCACTTAAAGTATGGATACCATCTGCAACTAGACCTTGTGATTTTGAAAAAATACCAATCAATATCTGTCCAATCGACAAAAAGATATTAACAACAACACTTATCCATGTTGATTTGGAAGCAGCTTTTGCTCTCGACTCAAGATCAATATTTGATTCAATCATAATCTTTTAAGCTCTTGGTTCATTTTTTAAAATAAAGCATACTTTTCAGAACATTATCTTTAAATACATAGTGATGAATTAAGGCAGCTAGTGCATGTAAACCTATAAGTACCATGAAAAAATTTCCAAGAAATTCATGAGTTTCACCAATTATTTCTACGTCCCATGAGTTACTTATTAAAGGTAAATTCATTCCAAATAACTGATAACTTTCGGTTAATCCAGATAAAGTAAACCAACCTAATACAGGAATTAAAAATAACAATGAATAAAGCGTATGTTTCACCATTAAAAATAAAGTTTTCTGATATTTACTCATCGGCTTATTGTGTGGGAGATCTTTTCTATAAATAGAAATCATTATAATTCTGATAAAAAATAACAGAAATACAGAGACTCCAGCAAAAACATGCAGTTCCCCACTTTTTAGATGTACTGTTGGATCTCCGCCAGTGATATAAGCAAGTACGACAAGAACAAGCGTCAGCCAATGCACAATCATTACAGGAAAAGGATATTTATTTTTCATACCACCCCGATATTAAAATTCATATTTAAAAATATATAAAAACATTCTATTACATTATAAAAGTAATCTTAAAATTAAATTAATTTTTAAAGAAATATTTTAAATATCAAGAACTAAAAACAAATATCATTTAACACCAAATAAAAATAATCATTCTCAATTTCATTCATTACAAATTCATGAGTAAATACAACTCTAATTATTTTCATGCTTAATCGAAAAGTATTTTATGCAAAAATTCAGCATAAAATACTTGGGTATCTGAATTATTAATTTAGCTTAATCCGCCCAAATAATGCTATTAAGTGAATCAATACGGTATTACAACCATTCACTCGTATCATCGGCGACTGCTGTACCATGAATGATATGCATAATCATGGCATAGGCAATACTGCCTTTAAATGGAATTTCTGGAAGTTGATCAAATTTAAAAAATTGTGCATCACTAATCTCATCTTGCTGTAATTCAATTTCGCCCGCGTGATAATCTGCTTTAAATGCAACCATCAAATTGCTTGGAAATGGCCAAGGCTGACTTGCCAAATATTTTATATTTTTAATGTGTAGGCCTACTTCCTCAAGTGTCTCACGTCGAACAGCATCTTCTAATGTTTCCCCTACCTCAACAAAACCCGCGATCAAACTGTACATTTGCGTTTTATTTCGTGCATTTTTTGCGAGTAGAATTTCATCATCACCACGTGTAATAATCGTAATAACACATGGATTCACTTTTGGATATTGTGTA
This sequence comes from Acinetobacter tjernbergiae DSM 14971 = CIP 107465, assembly GCF_000374425.1. GTDB lineage: Bacteria > Pseudomonadota > Gammaproteobacteria > Pseudomonadales > Moraxellaceae > Acinetobacter > Acinetobacter tjernbergiae. The sequence continues at coordinate 118,362 of NZ_KB894362.1, forward strand.
TAGCCACAACTTGGGCAAACCATCGCAAACTGCTCAATGCTTTGGGTGGTTTTAATTCCACATCGACCACAAAACTGATGATTACGTCGCCATTCGAGTAGTTGTACAGCGCGACTTGCTTGCTCAAATTGGGTCTTATTCCAAAACTGTACTAACTGACGAATCGGTACAAAATCGAATCCTTCAGGAATGGTTTCATTTTCACATAAATCTCGAGCAATGACTTTATGATCACTTGATAACGCCAGATCATTAAGCAATCTTTCAACTTGAGGCAGTTGAAAATCTTGATCCACTAAAAGCTGCTGTTGTTGAAAAATATAAGCAATTGATAAATTAGACATTACTTTACCTTAGTGATATGCACATGATCTATATAAAGAAAATCTATGCTGTAGAATGAGTTATGAACGAAAACTTCTAATTTGTCACTGAACTTATTCAATGATGCTTGTATTGGCGTGTACAATAACCACGAGACACTTCAGGTGAACGTAACTGCAAATGTTTTGTTTTACGTCCACTTACTCTCTTCCGCCAAAGCTTGAAGCTATTGGCTTGTAAATGAAGCCGCATAAGTCGAATCACAGCTGATTCATTTAAACTATATTCACGAGCGATCGCTTCAAATGGGGTTCTGTCTTCCCAAGCCATTTCAATAATTCTAGATATATCACCATCGAGATATTGAGCTGTCTGAATCACAAAATCATCCTTACTTTTAGAATTAAACTCAAAAATTCATGTAATAGATAACTATCAATCATCTGTTATCAGAATTTAAATATTTGGATGATATTAAGATGTTATAGATGAAAAATTTGTGATTTTTTTAAGCCTAAATAGTACAAAAAATGATCTAAAAAAGCGAGGAAGTCTAATTTCCCACAAAATGATTGATCTACAAATTTATATAATTCATTTTATACGACAGCGGTCTTTTTAGGATTTAACTTCGCTTAGGCTACTCAGAGATCAAAACTATCCGACTTAAACTAACCATCATCAATCTGGCAGAATATTTTGAGTATTGGATAGTAACGTTAAAGAAATTAAAAAAAGCCACATCTGGAAATGTGGCGAAAGGTGTAACTATACTTGTACGGCTTTACCTTATGATTAAATTAACGGAATTAGCTTAAATCAAACTGAATTTATAGGACTAAAGAAAAGCATCTGATCGTTATGGATCATAAGACTGATAAGAAATCTGAGTTTTATAAGGTATGAAATAAGTTGCATTAGAAGCATATGATTTATCTATTGTAGTTTCTTAAATGAATAAATTGGATATAAATAAGCCCTTGTAAAAACAAAGACTTATTTATATATTTGGTGGATGCAGTCATAGTCAAATTAATACATTGATAAATAAAAAATTTAAAATTTAGTTTTTACCGCTATTTTTAATACAAAAGTTCAAACAATAATTTTTTGTATTTCATCCAGAAAGCATTATGCATATGCACCCCTTAACGTACTTTCATGTTTGCTTCAGTTACATAAGCTTTCTTCGAAGTCTTATTCCATAAACAAAGCTCTTGACCCATTTTATTTTTCATATGTGCTTGCGGATATTTTCCTTGGATCAGGAGTGATGAATATCCAACACGATCATCAAACAGCATGACATTACTTATTGGTTTAGCATTCTTCAGTTGACTCGCTTTAATACAAGCTGTTTTTATTTCTTGATCATGTTTGTTCCATGCCTGCTCGGAACTTGCGAAAGTTACACTAGTCATGGAAGAACTTACCACAAGACCCAAAATAAAAAGAGATTTTAAAAGAATAGTTTGTTTCACTGCCATGATATTTATCCTGTAAATTCCACTGTCTGAATCTATACTCAAACAAATTTATGAGGCAATCTAGCAATTTACACATATTTTTACAGCACTCATTCAGGATTACACATAACTTTGGAAAGTTGTTCATAATTGAAATTATAAAAACTGAATAGACGACTTAAAAATTATAAATCGCCTAAGCTATATTATTTATAAACAAAACCGAGTCATAACAACATATGGTTTTCAGTCTACTTTCCTTGATTAATCAGCAGATAAACCGATTATCCACATAAAGTTTGAAAACATGTTCTTACACATAAGCGACCTGACGACGTTGAAACTCTTACTTATGTAAAAACAAAAAATTTGATAGTTGATTGGCCTCAGTTTTACTATCGAAGTGCCGTAAGGTAATTAAAAATTCTACGTCCATCTTTTAAAAACAATCTCGTAAATTTAATTTAAAAATGATGGACATTAAAAAAGCCCGATTAACGGGCTTTTCTACAACCTTGAACATTTTTAAAAACGATCTGAATCGTTTCGTTCGTTGTTAGCTTTGTATTCAGGTTGTCATATCTTTGTTCATTTAGGCAAGATTTCTCTTAAATCCCAAATAGTATATGACTTCCTTATTGTTTAAATTAGCACCAATCATAGTACAGGTCAAGAATTGGATGTCTCAGATATTTATCTTTGGCCATGATGTTAAATCTAATTATCGTCGCCAAACCTATCTTAAAATTTTTAATTTAAATACCGTCCACACCACTAACTCATTATTCATTACTAAATTAATATTTACCAGCATGATAACTTGGGAAGTTAAATTTCCTGTAAGTTGCACATGCAAAAATAATCTACGATGCAATAAGCTTTTATTATCACCAACTATTTTTAGTATAGTCAAATTTTGATAGGTGAAGTCATTTTTAAACTAATCTCTCATCTTTTGGATCTTTTATGATAATGGGTATAACTTTAATTTTTAGATATAGTATTTGAATACTCAACTTTAATTTCTGTATATAAGATTTGGATTTAATCCGCTTTTCTATAAGATAACTTTTTTTTGCTTGCAAATGTCCTTGATTTTTTGAAACCATCAAGTATTTTTGTCTTTCAGCTTCATTAATAAAATTTTCTTCATAAATACGATACAACCAATAACTTGCTGAACTATTACCGACCTCTGAAGACATTTTTAAATAAAATACAGATTTATTAAAATCACTTTCTCTAAGATATAACATTCCTAAATTATACAAAGCATTAACTTGATTTAACTCTATTAATTCTTCGTAAATTAGAATAGACTTATAAGTATCTTTATCTAAAAAACCATCTACTCCAATTTCATAAAGATAAGCTAATAAAAATTTCGCATTAATATTATTTTTTATCTCAAATAATATGCTCAATCCTTCTTCATATTCTCTATCTTCTATCAAATTATGGCATTTTAAATATAAATCATCAGTTTCCATAATAATCTCATTTCTTTGGTTCACTTGGTTTAGGAATAGTTGGAGTAGGTAACCTTGGTGGAGGTGGCTTTTTATCAGATGCATAACACAATAGACAAAAAACAATTGATCTTCCATTCTTCTTTGTATTTTTACACCATTTCTTACATTCATCTACAACCCCACAAGCATCTTTAGGATATAAACCATTAGGATCATAATAAGTTAAAGGAGAATTTAAAGCATAATTGTAAGAAAAGTTATAAATACTTTTTATAGAAGCATTTTCATCCTCCAAATATTCAAGTTTACTTATTTCTGTTAATAAATATTTTTTAACTTTTTTCTCATCTACAATATTTCCTATTGGATCACTTTCTACATAACGTCCAGTAATCGGATCATAGTCACGGAAGTAGTTATAGAACAGGTTAACTTCCTGGCCGTGGTACTGACCTGCATGACAATTTTAGAAAAGTGCTCCTAAATTCATATTCTACTTACATGTTCACTCCTTTCAAAACACATCTCTTATAAAATATCTATTTCTTCAGCAATCAAATAACCAAATAACCAAATAATGCTAGGAAAATAGCCAACATAAAAAATGTCACTGCAAATAAACGTAACTTAAAAATATTATGATATTTATTTATCTGAATAGTTGTTAGCAAATTTAAGTTTTTCTTTATGATTTTCAACCTACGCCAATCATAGTTTATAAAGTAAATTTTTCCATCACTCCAACTATCATTAATATGTTTTTTGAATATTGGAGTGACTTCACAAATAAAATTTTTAAGCTTTTTATTACAAATTAGCCAAATTAGCCATGCTAAAATAGAAAATAAAAAATAAGTTAGCACAAGGATTGTTTCAATATTCACATTCCATTTCCTTTGCAAATAGCTAATGGTCCATTCTGCTTTACATTAGATAATAAAGGAGAAGCTTTTCTCAACAAAGATGCTTCTAATTCAAGTAAACTTCCACTTGCTAATAGTACATTTGCACCTATACCTATAGAGGGTTTACCAGTTGCAACACCCGCTCCTAAAGCATATAAATTTGGACCTATATCGACATGCCCTTGTAAACTAAAAGGCTCTTTTTCATGTATCTCCCACTCTCTACATTCATCTTTACACTTAACATCAATATTAATATATCCTGTTAAATTTCCATAAACCCTAATAAATTTGATATAACCCCACCATGACCAATATGGTTTAGTTAAACCAACTCTATCAAATATGTTTTTATTAGTGATATTTAAAATAGGTTCTCGAATCCAACTAGCTTCTAAAAGACCTAACGGATCGATTTCCATAAGTGAATTCCCCCCCCCCACATACCCATAAGTATTTAACCTACCATCCAAGCCAATTGGATCACTTTCCACATATCTTCCAGTAATCGGATCATAGTCCCTAAAATAATTATAGAAAATTCCAGTTTCGCTATCATAATACTGCCCTGCATGTCTTAATGGCATGGCTAGATTAACTGACGATTGCGGAAGAACATCCCCAAACTGATCTCCCTCCCATCTCCACAAGATTTGGTTCTGATTGTTACTGATCGCTCTTGGCGTACCTAAATGGTCGGTATGCACTCGCAAGATTTCATTTGGATATTGATAACTTCTTAGGCCAACTAAACGATTTTCTAACCAGATGTATTCTCGGATCACTTCACCTTGTGGAGTGTATTCTCCAAGTAACTGTCCATTTTCATCATAGACAAATAGGGTTTGGTTTTGTGTACCTGCATTACTACCAATTTTCTGGATACGTTGTCCAAATGCGTCGTAGATGTTGAAACTACTACTTGTACCTGTACTAATACTTTCGCTACGACCTTGTGCATTGTAAGTATAACTTCTTACACCATCACTCGTGATTTGACCTGTAGCGAGATAGCTATAGGTTTTACTATTGCTTCCTTGTGTAATGGTATTGATACGGTTATTACCCGACTGAATCGTATAGTTTTCAGTAGTTGCCGTACTATTTACTGTTTGATTTCTTGTGAGTCGATTGCTATTGGCATCATAACTATATTTAAAAGTTTTATTGAAAAGACTCTGCTCAATCAAACGGCTTAAGGCATCATGCTTTAAACTACTGTTTGTATTACTATTCGTTGGATCAGTAATAGCTAAAATACGATCGGCTGTATCATAACTATAATTTTTATCATAGACATTCGGCATCAAGATTTTTTTAATACGACCATCTAGATCATATTGGAATTGAACTTGATCACCAACCTGACTATATTGCCAACCTTTAACACCATTAATCGAATGTTGAATATTACTGATAAATGATTGGTTATTAAGCCTAACTCCCGCAAGTTGACCTTTTATATCATAGTCATAATTAACAATATTGCCGCTTGGTAATCCAACTTGTTTGAGTTTTCCACCTAAGCTATATGCATAATGAACTTTCAGCTCAGGTGCGGTGCTTTGTGATGTACTCAAATACTTAATCGACTTTTGGCGTACCAAACCTAAATTATTATAAGCAAATTGAGTTTCTGCTCGATTGTTGTTTGCCTGTACCAATTTTCCTTGATCATTACCTATTTGCCCATAAGCAAAAGTTGTATTTTCATATTGATCTGTACCATCAACAAATTGATCTTGCTGTAGCGTAACTCGCCCTTGAGCATCATATTGATAACGGCGCTTACGCTGACTAGCATCAACTTTTTCTAGAAGTTTGCCATTTTGGTATTGGTAATTGGTTGTACCAGTATCTGGGCTATTAAGCTGCGTTACTTCGCCAAAAGCATTATATTGATAAGTCGTTGTACCCCCCTTCGCATCAATGACTTTTTTCAGTTGATCTAAAGCATCGTATTCATAATTGCTGCTTTGATTGAGAGGATCAGTCTCTTTATTCTGGCGACCTAGCGCATCATAGGTATAACTATAATTTTGATTCAGCGTATTTTTATTACTAACTATTTGATCATTATAGTTATAACCCAATGTCTGATTTTGTTGAGCATTACCTAATGTGTTCTGCAAACGTCCTAAATTGTCATAGACTTGCTGGGTTTTCGCTTCAAGCTGACCTGACTCACCATAAACCTCAGTCTGAGTAATATCACCATTGCGATTCAAGGTATAAACTGAACGATTATCTGACTGATCTTTGATTTCAGTTAAGCGATGTGCATCATCATAAGTATATTCAACACGTTCACCATCTGCTAAGGTTGTCGCAATCAATAAACCTCTAGCATCGTATTCATAGGTATTGATCGCTTGCTGTGATGGACCTTGATTGGCTACGACGACAAACTTCTGTTCTGCTTCTGTATAGGGTTGTTCTTGATTAAATAGCCCATACACTGCGTTAACAAATTGTTGCCACCAGCTTAATCCGCTGTCACTATTCTCTTGCTGTAATTCATCATTACTAATTGTTTGTTTCTGTTGGATAACATGCCCAGCATCGTCATAAACGAGTTCTGTAATAACACCCGTACTTGTCGTGATCCGCGTTGGCTGTCCATCAGCATTATGTAGACTATAACTAGTGACTATACCACTAGCATCTGTACTACTTAATAGATTTCCATTTACTTCATCATATTGATAAGTAGTTTGTTCACCATTTGGAGCAACTTGCTTAGTCATTTGACCAAAGTTATTGTATTCATAACTCCATGTACGAATTTCCTGCGATACAGGATCAGTCATAGATTTTGTTAGAACATTGCCTTGCGTATCATAGGCATAATTTGAAACTCTAACGACTTGTGTCTGGGAAACTTCCTCAATTCTTGTTGGCTTTGGAAAGTCACTATGCCAAATGGTATTTATTGTTCGTTCTTGTGCAGTACCAACAGCTTCTGTTCGTGAAATTTCAAGATTACGACTTAAATCATAACTATATGTTGTAGTTTGTCCTTTTTCTATTTTTTTAGTGATATTGCCTGCTACATCATAACTATTTTGTTGTTGGACTTGGCAGAGGATATACAGTGGTACGCCATCTCGCCATAGTTTTGAGCCATATTCTCCTACGGTTTTGCATTCCAAAATTTGAACTTCATCATTACCGACTACGGCATAATCTAGATTGGCAAGCATAAAATGCTTGTCTTCATCGGGGTGCTGTAGCACAGCATTGACCCGACGTACCTTATTTTTGGTGTGCATGCTGTAGTATTCCGCTACAAGTGGTTCAAGTTGCTTGCCCCAAAATTCGTTTCCGCAAATACGCTTGCTGCCGTTACTACAAAACCACAACTAAGAAATAGCTGATAAATTTTAGACATGACTTTACCTATACAAAAAAATGAAAAATTATTTTTTGTATAGAAATATCAATTACGCAGAACGATTAAGTCTTTGGAGTAAGTATAAGAATTACTAAATACGAGAGGGGGTCGCCGTTTTAAGAAAGCTCGATAAACGGGCTTCTCAAAAAAATGAAAAAAGAATAAAACGAGTGGAAGTGCAAAACTAAGAATAAAGACAGGATCTATGCTTAGATCGCTATCAGAAGAAATAGGCTTCACCGAATGATGATAAATTGGCTCATCAAAATTCTTCCAAGTATGTGTTTCTACATCATGATCAGTCGTACTTGTAAAAGAATCATCTAAGTGCAGCAAAGACCAATGACTAGATGCATCATCTTCCACAACAATACTCAGTTCATGTTGATGTTCAATATTTTCAAGTAAGACAGGCGCCCACGCATGAATCCCCGTAATTGTTATTGTAAACAAAAACAGGATAAATGCGAGTATAAGCTTGGTCGTCCCACTTGAACGCATATCAAAGAACATACATCTAACTTGCCAACAAAATACTAAAAAGCTCTATTAAAGTAAATCTAATTTAGCCTCACATTTACACATGAATCAATTTCAAACCTCCTACCCCAAATTTGCAAAAAAAAAGAGTACAAATACTCTTTTCTAATTAAATTCATTTTAATTCAAAGCCTGCACCGACTGCTGCAACCCTTTTTGGATATCCTGAACATGAGTGAGATCATGCGTTTGCTGATACTCTGTTTTAGATTCATCGTTGTAAAACTCCTCCACGATATCCAAGCCTTCTTCCCCTCCCACCTCAAAACTGGCATTGCCATAACCTTGCCGTGCGACATGATCCAGAGCCTCCTGATAAAACCCTGCGGCCTTGCTCTGTTCATCCATCTGTTTGGCTGACATAATCGCTTCCTGCAAATTAGTACCATCACGTAAAGTTAAATCCACGTAGTAGATCGGGGTGCGGTAGCTTTGCGTAGTGCTTTTACCTCGCAAGGTCAATTGCAATGGCAAACACGAAAGCAAGTCACCCGATGCTGCATGATAATAACTGAGCCTTGCTGCCAAAGTAAGAATGCTATTAAAGCCTGTGGTTCTAAAGATGAATGTACCGAACTCATCTGATTCATCTAAATTGACATACAGTCTGCCATAAGGTTTACACAGTCCACCTTGTGCCAATGGACATAAATCAGGTGATGGGCATGGGTGTTGTTCAACGCCATTTTGTCCGAGTCGCTGACAGGTTTCTCCATTGCCTGAGCAGATTAATCGTCCAGTCTGACGATCAAATAAGCTGTACTCCGCCCGTAGATTGAGTTCAGGATCATTAAAGATCATACGAACTGGAATAGTTCTAAGTTTTTGATTCTGATTGGGTGCTTTGGCACGTAGCTGTTCATCCAATGGATGTTTCACCCAACCATCCTTGTTTTGGATTTGGCTAGTGATGGTGAACTGGTCATCCTTTTCAGGGAGTCGTTTGCCATTCTTTTCCACGATTTTACCAATACTGATACGACCTAAAACGGGTGGTGTGATTGCGAGTCCTTTAATCATGATGCTGTCCTCTCTATAGATGTATAAATAAAATTTTGGGCATAAAAAATCCCATACCTGTTGAGGTATGGGATCGGTTGGTTTTTGGTGTTGGTTTTTGGTGTTGGTTGATTTGATATGTTTGTTGAAGAAATAAATGCTGGATATGCGTAGCTGCCTTATCCACCATTCGGGTAAATCTGAAATCTTCGTGTGCCTGCCTTAGTTTGTGGAAACTGCTGTAGATATTCAGGGTGCTGTTTAAGCAGTGATTTGCTGTCTAGGCTGATCGAGTCTTGTGATTTCTTCCAAGTGACCGATCCCCCTGTAAATACTGCTCGCTCCGCTTCTTTCATCAGCATTTGCAGTTGATGTTTGAGTTCATCGAAATACTGTTGGTGTTGTTCAACCTTATGTCGCTCCTCTAACAATTGATTAAATAGGTAATTGGCTTGTTCATTTTGGGTCAAGTCTTCTACCTGTAATGGAGTTTGTGCTGGGTAAAGTTGTTGTAAGGCTTTGGCTGCTGAATCGGATGCATCGACACTTGGAGGAATACCAGTTTCGACACATTGCCAAAAGTGGCGTTCCGCATTGATGATGTGCTGAATTACCGTTTCGTTGCGTGTGACTTTGAATATCTTGGTTTCATGTCCACAGATCAAAGCACAGATATGTGCTGCCTGCTTTCCTGTCACAGCGAGTTGATGTTGTACTTGGCAGAGGACATACAGCGGTACGCCATCCCGCCAAAGTTTGGAGCCATACTCTCCGACAGTTTTACACTCCAAGATTTGAACTTCGTCACTACCCACCACGGCATAGTCAAGGTTTGCCAACATAAAGTGCTTGTCTTCATCAGGGTGTTGCAATACTGCATTGACTCGACGAACTTTATGGTTGGTGTGCATACTGTAGTATTCAGCAACAAGCGGTTCTAACTGTTTGCCCCAGTACAACGGTGCATAACCAGCACTTTCATCCTCGATATTTTGTTGCATCCGCCCAGTCTTGATCATCCACAGTTCCAACATCGACATATAGGGATTCAGTCCACAGGCCGTTGCTGCATCACTACTGCCTATACCCTGCTTTCGAACTTCTAACCATTGCTGGTAATTCATCTGTTTGGTGTTGGCAAGTCGTTTGGCAGTGAATGGTTTGGTTTTGCGTGGTTGCGTATTCGGTCGATCTCGTTTGGTTCGGGTTCCCACCTCAATCTGCTGATTAGGTTGGTTTAAGTTAGGGAAATAAGGCTGTAACGGTGGATGATTTAAGGTGTTTTGAATTTGAGTATGGCTATTCATTAGAAATATTCCTGTATGAGTAAAATCGTAAAAGCTAAATTTCGGGCATAAAAAAAGCCACATCTGGAAATGTGGCTAAAGGTGTTGCTGTGCTTGTACGGTGTTACCGTATGCTTAGGCTAATGTAGAAGGCTTAACTGAAACTGAATTTAGGCAATCATTCGAAGTGCTTGTTCTAAACCACGTTGCTTAATGGATGCGCCTGCTCCAAACCATGCTGAATCGAGTCGATGATCGGTACTCATGGCTCGACGTTCGTGGTCACAAAATTCGGTGATTGAGCACAGTAATCCATACGCCGTATCTTTGGCTGAACTGA
>NZ_KB894363.1 GCF_000374425.1 Acinetobacter tjernbergiae DSM 14971 = CIP 107465
GTTGCATGCCTCTTAAACTACCTCGTTCAAGATAAGTATTCATAATGAGTTCTTTTTGCTCTTCTGTGTATTTGATTTTAGGTTTGAGCACACTTGATCGACCACAATCTTTACATCTGAACTGTGCATTCCCACTTTGGTTGTGCCCATTCTTATAGATATTTGCTGATTGGCAACGGGTACATACATAGCTTATCGTTTCTATGATCATATTTAAGGTCTATTGCTCAGGCGTTTCCATTTTTATTCTAGATTAAAACACGTTGATTTTGGACACTACCCAATTTCTAAAGGTAGATGTCAGCAATAAAATTTATAAGCAAGATTCTTATCAATCTTGCTTTTCGTATAAATAAATTATTTTCGAATATACTCTGGAAAAGATTTCAACAAATCAGCACAGATAGCCTTACGACCTTGCTTAGATTCATTTCTATCAAATTCTCTCATACCAAACTTTAATACTTCAGTACCGCGTTTACTTCCCAATTCATGCTCAAAGCATTTGCGAGAGTCATCAATGAGTTCTTGATTATATTGAGTATAACCACATTGAAGTTGAGCACGACTCAATAAACCATGTAATGAAACTAGTTGTTCACAATAAGTTGGCTGCTCGCCGTTTGCTGGCTTTAGGGCTTCTTTATTAGCAAAAGTGACGCCACAAGAAAAATATGCCAGACAGCTAAGTATAAAAAATTTCTTCACCTTATTACATCTCCCATTTAATAAATATCTTTGTTTAAAATTAGCTTTGTGAACCAAATTGATAATTCCCTAAACTTGTTTTTACTACTATTTCACGAACCATTTGAGCATCGCAATTCCCAATAGATAACTCTGTATATTCTCCAAATTTCAAAGTAATTGGAAGTTTATTATTTTTAGCATATTCTGAAATTCTGCATCTATTACCTCTATTTAAAATAACATCATATATAGTCACTTCCTTATCAGACACTGCTTGTATAACAATATTGTATGTTTCTTTATCGTAGAGTGAAGTAGCATAAGTATTAATACTAAATTTAACTCCAATTGGCTGACCTTCTTCAATATTATTAGAAAAATTTCCTTGATCTGAGTTATTTTCATCATCTATTCCTTCATCTCTAAAGTCAGGATTATCCTCCCATGTTGAACTTTGAGTCACATAACTGCTTTCTTCAGTCGAATTATCTTCACTATGGTTTTCTATAGGTCTATTAGCTGATAATTGTTTAATATTTTCTTGTTCCATATGATCCTGATTTTTTAAGTCATATTTATTTAAAATTTTTGCACCAACAATCATAATAAAAATTACACTTGATACTACTGAGAACCATGCTTTATAGCTCCCTTTAACTTCATTTTTAACATAGCCAGACTTGATAAAACCATTTACTTCATCACTAATTAATAAAATTAGCGTATAAATATCTACCAATATAGATAATAGGTATAGCGATCCTTGAAAAATTGAGTAATGATCAACTATTAGTGAAAATACATATGCCAATATACCTAGTACTAACAATAGAATTAAAGAGAATCTTGCTATATTTTTTTCTTTTTGATAAAAAATAAATTAAAGTAAAAAATATTAAGCCTATAATGATATTAGCTATTAATATCGCTAAAATTGATAATCCACTTGATTCATTTTTTAAGCCCGCCTGATCAAGAAATGATATGAGTAAAGAAAAAAATAAAGAGAACAAAGTAAGTGTCGTTATCTTTTGAATAAACAATGGAGTGTTTTTAATCATGTCTTCCCCAAGCGAACAGGCTAAACCACAAACGTAATCAAAGTTTACATATTTACGTAATTTCAATCAATAGTTACGTAAATATTAGTTAAGCTGCTTATTTTGAGGAGATGAAAAAGATGATGATGAAAAAACCTTATTTGCAAAGCGCTTAACTTTAGCAATGCGATCAAAAGGCTATGAAGCAAAAGCTTCGGTTCTAGAAAGAGAGTTCAATTTGAACTACTCTGGTAAACCGATGACTCTGCACGGCGTACGTAAATGGCTTATAGGTGAAGCGATACCATCTGGTGATAAATTATTAACATTGGCAAAATGGTTAGAAGTGCCTCCTGAAGAACTGGTCTTTGAAAAAAATATCCAAAAAGCAATAAAAGAACGTGATCAGTTGTGGCAAAAAGAATTAGGCTATAGAGATAAAGATGTATTTGAAGCTTATCTCAAACTTTCAGCATCGCATAAAAAAATTATTAGAGATATGATCATCGCTTTATCTGATAAGTAACCGATTATGATTAATATAATTTTTAGAAAGGAAGCAAGATATTCAAAATATCTTGCTTTCTTCATCTTATTAAATTAATTGAACTGAATTAGTTAATTTATTACCCCACCACTCTTCAATCGCATTCATATCAAAATATACTGCTGCCTGTCTGGTATTACCCTCTTTAATTGGACGAGGAAAAGTATCATCTTCTATTATTAGTTTTCTTAACTTATCTGCTTTTATTGAAAGTATATAACATACTTCTTTTTTTGTTATTCTTATTTTTCTCATTATTTAATACCTCTATTTATAAGCTTTTAATATCTATGTTATATTCTTCTAAAAATCTTTTTCTTTTTCTGTTAATAGTTGATTTAGAAAAAAGATTTTCATAGTCACCATTGATAACACAATTGTAAAACTTTCTATCACTATTATCAGTGATACTATTATTTGAATTTTTTAGTTCTATTGTTGGAATACGAGTTTTCTCAAACAAGTTACTAAAAAAAATATCAATACTTTTAAAATCTAACCATTGATGACCAAACCTCAGGTCCCATGTCGAAAGTTGTTTTGAATGAATTCTTATTTCTTGACGAATCATTAAATCTGCTAAAGCTTTTAACTCTCTGCTTGTCTTAGATTTCTTTGCATTTACTTCAACTTCACGTCCCTTGTAATAATTACAAATATGCCAACGCTTAGAGCCAAGGCCAAAATAGATACCATTTTCAAATATTGCTTTTTCTTTATGCGTATAAGTAGCATTTTTCTTAAGATGAGATAAATATTGCAAAGCATTTTGCTTACTTTCGAAAACTATATCTCTCTTAATATCAATATTATGAATTCTAAATTGACCGAGCCTAATAGCTTCTAACTGTTTATCTGTTGGTTGAACTAAATTCATATGTTTTAATTTATCTATTGTTTTTAAAATTAAATCAATTATATCACTGTTGCCTGTCACATTATGGCCATACAAAAATTTGTATAGATTGCCAGAAAGCTTTAAACCAGTGCTAGTTTCATCTTTTGTGCAAAATGATTGAATCTTAATAACACTATCAAACTCAGAACTTACTTTCTTTGCTTTGTATGAAATAACTGCGTCATCAAAACTATATTTATCATTACTATAAATTTGATAACATGATGATATTTTTTTTGGATCATGATTAATTTCAATTTTAATAGATATTTTATCAATGTGTATTCTTTCTTTTTTCATAACAAGTTCTCTTTAGTTGGATGATTAATAATTAGTGATATAGTTTTAAATTATTCTTTATGACACAAATGTACTCTTAATATAGATATAAATTGATATTTAACTAAATTTCTCAACTTCAAAATTTATTATTTTTATTACTTAAACATAGTATTAGTAGAAATAAATTAATGACTCTATCACTCTGAGGTGGCGCATATTAATAGCACTTCTCATATTTGTCAAATTTTTCAAAAACCACTTTATTTATAATTATTTTTTATTTAATATTTTCTTGTTATTTACTTACAAAATTCTCAAGCGTATTTGCTACTTATTCACATAATTTAAAATTCACATTAAACTGTCTACCTATTCATCTTCATCATAAATGTATGCCCCATAGAAAACTAGTTTAGCTACTTCCCTCTCGTACTCTGCACAATCAAATACAACTTTGCCAATCTCGTTGAATACACTAATAGCAGAATCATGCCTATCTAATAGAAAAATCTTAGGTATATTCTTCATTAATGCCAACTTAGCTATCATACTCTGCGTTGGATAAAACAGCCCAAAGCCTGACCAGTTTCTTTCCGCCTGAATCAACACTATCTCATTTTCACCAGTTGATTCAGCCATTATTGATTCTGGATCAAGTACATTAATAATTTCTTCATGCTTATGAATATTCGATAATTCAACTTTTCGAATGCCATCACAAAGACTTAAATCATTAAAAAACAATTTCATATAAAATACCTCAAAGCTAAAGTTATAAAAATCCAGCCTAATCTTCTAATAACTGATCAACATAATCTGCCCACCATTGCATCATTCCAACACGTTCCTCAAGGTGTGATCCTTTATCATAAGCACCTTTTACACCCTTTTTCATATGGGCTAAACAAGCTTCAACAACTTGCTCTTTATCACTAAACTGATTGTTTAATGCAGTACTTGCAATATGCCTAAAGCCATGAGGATTTTGACGCCCTTTATACCCCATACGATTTAATGCCATATTAAAGGTGTTATCCGAAATAGGTTGGCTTAGGCTATTTCGACCTGCAAATAATAAATCAGATTCCGTTCGATATTGCTCTAACTCTTTTAACAATGTGATGGCTTGTCTAACCGTCTTCACATGAAGCAGATATACAAAACCAACCATTTAATTTAGCGCGCTTAACTTTCTGCTTAACAACTTCCAAACCACCATAAAATTCAATATTTTCAAAATCAGCAATGGCTTGTTGAAGCAAATTAAGGTCTTCATAATTTTCGATATAAGCAAGTACAAGCGTATGTTCTTTCGATTGCTCCAAACCCATTTCTTTCACATATTTATATGCATTCATAAGCCTTTCCCCTCATGATGCAATTCAGCCATTGCAAGTAAAGTCGCTGCTATACGAATCAAGTCATAAGCATCTTTGCGAATAACTGCCAACTCATCATCTGTAATCACGTTATCTTTAATCGCAGCAACAATTGATTGCACCAGGTCTCCGTTCTCATGCGCCAATTTCCCGACTTTAAGAATGAAATCAGCACTGGATAGCATTTGAATTTTTGGCAACTCAAACCAAGCAGCATTTCCATGAATAGAGCAAATACTGTCCATAATCCGAGCATCTTTTGTCTCAGAAAGAATGGCTTCAAAATGATGAATATTCGCTTTGTGCGTTGGAGTCGTTGGATTTATAGAACTCCGAAAAGTATTGATATTAAAACCGTTTTTATCTGCAATCAGTGCCATCAAGCAATCATCTTTATCAGAATTACTGACAGCAGCTTTTATTGCTAATTCGAGTGGCATCACAGCACGTTCACGACGCTCATTTAAAGAAAGAACCATGTTTAAAATCTCCCAATTCATTCATTTTTTTATTTTTTATATGGATTTAAGCTACTTCTAAGTTATAGAACCAGCGGACAATATCAGCGTATGAGAAACGATTTTCAGAATGATCAGCCAAAGCCTGCATTAGCTCTGGGCGCGGAATCTTGTAACGATGGCGTAAATGAGTACGCAAATATGACGATGATGTACCGCATTTTTGAGCACCTCGTTTTATATCTCAGTTTTTTTATTGCTTGGATTTGTAGTTTTTTCAAGTTTAAAAAGCTGCGCGCATTCAATTGATCAAGATGCAGAACGTGCTATTGCATACCAAGCACAATTCCAAAATGCAAACGAACATGCGGTTTATGTTCGTCATTTGGGAGATAAGTGATGAATAAAAAAATTTTAGATCCCTGCTTTAAAGCTAGCCAACTTTTCTTTCCTGCTTTAAATAGATGTGGGGGGTCAAATACAACTAAATTGAACTGTCCATCATTGAAAGGCATATTTCTAAAATCCATTTCAATATCTGGATTAACTTCAAGTGAGCGGCCATCACAAAGTGTATGTTGCTCGGTTCGGATATCACAAAACGTTGCCAAAGGATTTTTATGATCAAACCACATCATTCTTGAGCCACAGTGCTGAGCTAAAAGTTGGCTCTAAAGTCAAAGTAGATTTTATTAGTGAATCGCACACAATTTTTTCGGGTAAACGTTTTACGGGTACTGGTGTTGTAGATCGTCTTGAAGATGGCCGAGTATTTGGACGTTTAGATGATGGCCGTACTTTTCTGTGCTTTCCAAGTGATGTTGTGGTTTTGGGAGAAGTGGCATGAAAATCATAAGCATCGAATTTAGTTCAAACCTCATATGCCCTAAGTGTTACAGCTCTCAGATCTCATTTGGTTGTAGTCATTCAAGTTCAGGTTCACAAGCTGAATGTCGTTCATGCGGCTATTGCTGGCGATGAAGGAGGAATCATATGACTACATATACAGAAATGCTTGAACAGCCTCAAATCATCACAAAAATTGAATCAGCGATTGGCGGGCAAATTGTTAGCGTTTATTTGGCTGCTCACTTAACACCACCAATTCCATTTCAGGAAAATGGTCGCTTTAAATACGTTGATCCAGCACCACAGAAATACGCAAATCATTTACGTGAAGGCATGAAATTGTTTGCTGAGTTACTTGATGAAATTCACCAAAAAACTGGTGGTGAAGATGCCTGAGATCATCATTACCATAGAAGTTGATTCAGCACCACAATTGGTACTTGGGCAATCAATCCTTGGCGGAATTATTACAGCCCTAAAGCTTGAAAAGAAAAAGTTAGTTTCAGTTGCTGATCTAGTTTCTAAATATAGCTTGTCAGATGAAACGATCCGCACAAAGTGCGCAGCAATCAACCAAGGCAGCAACGGCAAACATCTTTATGATCCAGATGCAGCCGATGCAATTTTGAAAAACACCAAAATTCGACGCGGTGCAAAACGTATCAATTAATTCACTTATTTTATTGGCTATGCGGAATAAGTAGTGGAATTTAAGTTTTAAGAAAAATCCGTATTTCGGAATAACGTGTGTAATTTAAAAAGGTAACTATCATGAAACAAGCACTAAAAATCAAATTGGCAGACCATTCAGAATTTACACAAGCATGGTTTGCATTCATCAAATTAGGCTATCAATGGGGCGGTAATTGCACCGAACCTTGCACAGCACCATATCTATACACATACGAAGATGGGCGCATTCTCGCTGATTATTTTGATGTTGAAGGAGCTGATTTACTTAGTCCTAACTCGGCTCTTGGGTACTTCAATGCTAATAAACATAAAGAAATCACACTAGCAGAGTTAAAAATCACTGCATTTGGGCGTGAAGAAGCTGTATTTATCGGGATTGATGCTGATTACAAATATTACAGTGTGGATGCTGATGGAGATGCTTGGTACACAAAAAATGAGCCACACCTTTCAGAACGTGGTGATTTTTGGGGTAAAGATATTTCAATGAAAGAAGCCCCTAACTTCAATCTGCATAGTGATTGGAAGCAATCATTAATAAAGCGTAACAGCGTTGAAGAAGAACTTGATGATCTTGAAGTTTCCACTCAATAAGTCGTTTCGTCTGGATTGGTTTTTATAACTTTTCCACACGTTATTCCGTATAGCCATTTTATTTAAAGAGGCAATATTATGAAAAGATTAACAACTAACACTGCTGTTTCAATTACAGAAATTTGGAATATAGCTCCTCAAGAAGCATTCCACTGGGAACGATTTCCAAATGGAAAATGTGTATGGCATTGCAGAATAAATAGAAAGACTATTAGTAAAAAAGCTCCAAACTTTGATACTAAGGTAAACTCATTATGGCGCGATGAAAATATGCAAAAAGTTGCAGATGAAACGAATGCTTATATTAATACACAGCTAAGTAAACTCAATATTGTATTAGCATAAAAATATGGATATTTAGCTCTAATTTGATAAATCAGAATGCCCGCTATATGCGGGCTTAGTTTTAACTATTAAACGCTTCAACCAAATCAGCGGCATTCGGATTGTAATAAGTATTCACCAACACATCTATTTTCTTATGCCCTGTGATTTTCGCTAGAATCTCAACTGGAAGCTTTCTTACTCGAACCATACGTGTGATTGCTTCATGTCGTGTATCGTGAAAATGCAGCTCATTAAGCCCCACAGTCACCTTTCTTTTTTCCCACATCAAACGAAATGCATTTTCAGATTGCGGAATGATTCTGCGGCCATCATGCTTGATCAATGCAAGCAATGCTTTTGCTTCTTCAGAAAGAGGAACGTTTCTTGACTCGCCATTTTTCGTCTTTGGCAAATGCACATGCCCATCAAAGATATCTTTCTTTTCCATTGCCAAAATTTCACCACGACGCATAGCTGTCTCGAGCGCAAACAAAAAACCCCAAGCGACATAATGCTGTGATAAAACTGGTTGCCTGCCATGTTCATAATCAAGAACTTTTAAAATCAGTTCGATTTCAGATGGATGTATACGCCGATCACGCGCTTTTGGTTTTTTCGGCTTAGTGATTAACATCCAAGCATTTTCATCAAGCAAGAACAATTCTTTTTGAGCATAAGTAAACATTGCACTGTAATGTGAAATCTCTTTAAGAACTGTATTTTCCCCTACTTCAGTTAGACGCTTATTTCTCCAGTGCGTCAAATCTTTCGGAGTAATGTCATAAATAGACTTTTGTGCCAAAGCACCAAATTTCATTTCAAAGTTTTTATACTGACCAGCGATCCAAGCTCGTGATGATTTAGACGAATTGAATTGACCTACATCTTGATAGTATTTTGTATTAAGATCACGAAACAAAAATTTTGGCTTTAACTCACCATTTTCAATTTTTGTTTGTGCTTTCAATTCTAATAGCTTTAATGCTGCCCACTGCTCACATTCTTTTGCAGTGTCACGAGTACAATAGTATCTCTTTTTTTCGTATGAAATAGAGATTGCATATGTATCTCCTCTTTTTCGTGCAACTGGCAGCTTCATTCTTGACACATTCTTGACACGTTTAACTTGTAAATATTGCCATTTTTTAACAAAAATTCCAACAATACCAAGATTAAAACGCAACGATAGGCATAAAAAAAGACCTATAAGCTACTGATTCGCTTATAAGTCTTTGATATATCTTGGTAGGTATAAGCAGACTCGAACTGCTGACCTCTACGATGTCAACGTAGCGCTCTAACCAACTGAGCTATACACCTAGGATGCAAGCATGATATTCATTTTTAAAAATTATCACAAGTTATTTTGAGATTGTTTAATTTCAATCGCACAGACTTTAAGCAATTTTTTAAATTCTTGAATATTTTGCTGGCTATCCTGCTCTAAAAACACAATTTTTTGATATAAAACAATAACTTGCTGAAATAATTGCTGATCACCACTTAAATTCGATAAACGCAGCATCCAAACTTGAAATGTTTCTGCTGGTTTTTTATGCAAATGCTTAGGCAACTGCTTTTGAAATTGCATAACAATGCGTTGATATAACGCTTGCTGCCGTGTTTGCCTCCACCAATAGAAGCCAACATACACAGCTAAAATTCCTGCAATACCCATAATTAAGATCACCACATAACTATAACTTGAATTAAAGCCTAGTTTAGATAACCAATTTTTTTGTGTTTCCGCATCATAACCCACAACTTTGGACTGCCATTGATAACTTAAATAGTCGCTCCAAACACGCATATTTTTCAAAAATTTAAATTGCTGTAAACGCCATGTTTGCGCCTGTGTATCTCCCCAAACTTGCTGATCTTCAGCTAGATAATTCTGCATTCCACCATCGATACGTTGTGGTGCAATCATTGCGGTAGGATCAATCCTTTTCCATTGACCGTGCAGGTAAACCTCACTCCATGCATGTGCATCAAGTTGACGAACCTCCCAACTTTCTCGATCTAATGCAAACTGTCCACCTTGATAACCTGTCACAACTCTGGCAGGAATCCCTGCATAGCGCATCAACATCACAAAACTAGATGCATAATGTTCACAAAAACCTTTTCGACTAGAAAACAAAAATTGATCTATGCGATCCCCACTTAATGTTCCAGGGGTCAGCGTATAAACGAAGTTATTCGTTCTATACCAATTCAACACCGTTTGAATATATTTCTCAGGCTGTTTCTGACTTTGTTCAAACAGTTGATGGGCTAATTGTTGTGCTTTTTGATCACGATCCTCATCAAATCGAGTATTAAATTCAATTTTGCGTGGCGATAGTAAAATAGATGGTGCTGATGTTCGCCCCAACCAAAACATTTGTATGGGTTGATTACGTTTAATCAGCTTTGATGGTCGTATACTATCATCTTGATATAATTGTAAATAACGCTCTTGTGGAATGGAATATTCCAAGCCCATGATCCAATTTGCCTGCTCATCAGCAGCTAAATATTGATAAGCAACGCGATATGAAGTTGAGTCCACATTTTTAATTTGCTGATTATAAAAACTACTGGTCCATGTGGTTCCATCATATTCATCCAAAACCAAAGCACGCCAATACAACTCTTGTCTATTTGGTAGTTGTCTCATATCCGCAACAACACGAAAAGCCAAAGCCGATGATTGTGATAATTGCGCAATATCTCCTGGAGACATACGATCACTGATCCCTGTAATTGCTCGATCTTTATGAATTGGAATTGCCCAAAGAGGTGGCAAACGAGGAAAGAAAATGAATAATATAATAAAGAACGGCGTCGCAATCCCGACCAACTTTAGAATTTGTTTGACATCATTTTTTAACTGATTTGATGATAATTGATGCTGGTTAAATAGACCAGTTTGAATCCGATATAGTCCCATCAAACACATCACAAATGCTGAAAAAACAATAACAGCCATCCAAAATGCCTGACTATGTAACAATAAACTGGCACTAACAAATAAGGCAAAATTGAATACAATTAGTAAATCACGGGTATTTTTGGTTTCCAAACTTTTTGCAAATAAACAAGCACTTAAAAAAGCGACTCCGGCTTCCACCCCGAGTAAAGTCTGATAATTTAAATAAATCAGACCTAAAGATAATAAAGAGAAAAAAACTAAAATAAGTCGCGGAAATGGTGCAAGTTTTTGTTTGCTATATCTCCAGACCAATATGAGCCAAATAGCACCCCACAACCCACTCAATGTCATAGGAATAAAAGCCACTTGCCCAATTAATACAAATGCCAATACAGCTAAAATACAAAAATAGATTTGTTTGGTCATGATTTTAAGCCTGTGCAAGTAAAAGTTTTGCTTGAAGAAGCTGTATCCGCCCCTGACCACTTTCTAATCTTGCATGTGGCAGTATCAATGCATAATCATCACCAAGTTGTTCACATTGCTCAATTAAGCCCATCATAAAGCTTAATTTTTCCTCATGACTTTGCGCAGGGATTTTTTGATAATCAATTTCTAAATGTTGATGATTGGCTTGAGCCTCAAACATTTTGATAAAAAAACCCTGTCCTCGAGCAACTTGCTTCCATGCCACATTTTGATAAGAATCACCTTGTTGAAAGGCTCTAAGTTCCTTAAATTCATCTAAGCTATCATTGGCGTTGGTTGGTTGATTTTTATGTTCTTTTTGCCAGTCATAAGCTTTAGGTGCAATCCAAACTTTATGTTTCGGATATAAATAAGTCCACGCTCGTACCAAACCTAAAGGATAGGTCGAATAAATTTTCATCGCACCAAATTCATATAAACCACGCTGCTTTGGAAAAAAAGCAAGTTCTAGCGTATGTTGTTGCTGATCTAAGTAAATGAGTTGCTCTTGTTGCAGCCATTGGATACGTAAATATCGGGTCATTACCGATGGCTGATTCAACCGAAGTTTTAAAATTAAAGGCTGATCGACTTGCCCAACCTCAGCTGCAATCAGATCAATTTTTAAAACATGCAATTGCTTGAAGGTGAGATAAAAACTAATACATAAAATGGCGCTAATTAAAAAGCAAAAACCTAAAATCAAGTTATTTGCATAGTTAATACCTGCAATAAAAGTAATTAGAATCAGAACGAGATATAAAAAACCTTGCTTATAAATAAAAACCAAAACATCTTTCTGTAACAGGGTTTTAGTCCCATCAACTTGAAAGCGTTTCGCAATCCACTGCTGAATCCTTTGCATAAGCCAATCTCAACTATAAGACATCAACTGATTGCAAAATTTGTTTTACCTCTATTTCACCTAAACTTAAACGATGGGCAACCACGGCAACAAAAACGGTTTGCACATCATCAGTGGTTACAAAGCTACGACCTTCAACCAGTGCATAAGCTTGTGCAGCAGCTTTTAATGCCAATACACCACGTGTTGATAAGCCATGACGTTGTTTACGTGTTTCAGCAGCCAAATCTAAAATATAATTGAGTACAGCATCACTTAAAAAAACCTGTTTCGCCAATTCACGTAATTGCAAAATATCAACTTGCGTAAATACTGCTTCTAATTGATGAATTAAAACCTGACGTGAGCTTTGCTGTAACAGTAGTTTTTCTGCTTGGCGAGATGGATAACCAAGCGATAAACGCATCAAAAAACGGTCAAGTTGCGACTCAGGCAAAGCATAAGTTCCACTTTGAAATAGTGGATTTTGCGTTGCCAACACCCAAAATGGTTGTGGTAATTCATAATGAGTTCCATCAACAGTGACTGCTCCTTCTTCCATGGCTTCGAGCAATGCACTCTGTGTTTTTGGGCTACAACGGTTGATCTCATCTGCCAATAAAATCTGAGTAAAAATTGGACCTTTTTTAAACTCAAATAGATGTTCTTTTTGATTAAAAATATTAATGCCAATCACATCACTCGCCAACATGTCATTGGTAAATTGAATCCGCTGAAAATGCAGCCCTGCTAGACGAGCTAAGGCACTGGCTAGAGTCGTTTTACCTAATCCCGGTAAATCTTCAAACAACACATGCCCACCTGCCAATAAGCAAGTCAACGCCAATTTAGTTTGCTGGGGTTTATCTAAAATAAGCTGATTCACTTCAAGTAAAAAACGTTCAACTTTCTGACTAAAATGCTTAATATGTTGTTCTACTTCTTGATTTTGTTGTTTTTTCTCTTGAACAGAAGCGTTTTCCATGCCCCACATAACTCTATCCCCAAACTAAAACAGTGCATGATTCAACATACACTGTTTTAGTTTTTTTTCAAAGAAATCAAATAATTTCTAGCAAGGGCATTTTTTCAAATTCCCACCTGACGATGGGTAACGTGCATCAACACAATAGCGATAGAAAGTCTTGGCATCCATTGGGGTTAAATCTGGATGATGCGCTTGCATGTGTTTTACATAATTTTCATAATCAGGTACACCCACCATCAAACGAAAACTTTTTTGCAAGTTTTGCCATAACACTGCAATACGAGACCAATTTTTAGGTGAAAAGATCAAATGCTTTTGTGACATGATGGTGAATTTAATAATCTTCACAATCACAGCACGTCCTTGCCGAGCAATTTTAAAATCCATCACGATTCTCCCCTCACTGTTTCTGCTGTCATCGCAGTTTCCGTGAATACTGCAGGCGCTTCATTTACAGTTGGCACAGGACTTTTTAAAGCACGGCGAATAATTCCAATCGATGCAATAATCATAACAATTGCAACAATCATGAAAAATCCGCATAACACCGCATTAATCTGATTCGACATCACAATGGTCTGCATTTCAGCAACTGACTTCGCAGGTGCAAGAACATCTCCACGTGCAATGGCATCAGAGAAACGATTCGCTTGAGCAAGGAAGCCAATCTTCGGATTTTCGTGGAAAATCTTTTGCCAACCCGCTGTCATAGAAGTAATAAATAAGAAAATCGTTGGAATAATTGTTACCCAAACATACTTCTCTTTCTTCATCTTGAATAAAATAACCGTACCCAAAATCAATGCCATAGACGCGAGAATTTGATTTCCAATTCCGAATAATGGCCACAAGGAGTTAATACCACCGAGAGGATCAACCACGCCTTGATAGACAAAGAAGCCCCAACCTGCAACTGCCACAGACGTCCCAACCAAATTTCCAAAGAATGAACCTGATTGCTTCACTGCTGGCACAACAATCCCAACTGTATCCTGTACCATGAAGCGGCAAGCACGTGTTCCCGCATCCACTGCGGTCAAAATAAATAGTGCTTCAAATAGAATGGCAAAGTGATACCAAAATGCCATCATTGCACGGCTATTGAAAATTTCTGAAATGATATGTGCCATACCAATTGCAAAGGTTGGCGCACCACCCGTACGAGACAAAATCGTACTTTCACCGACTTCCTGTGCTAATACTGTCAACATTTCTGGATGAACTACAAAGCCAAGATTACGAATGGCTTCAGCAGCAGTATCAACATTTGTACCTAAAACAGCAGCAGGCGCATTAATCGCAAAATAAATCCCCGGATCAAGTACAGTTGCACAAATCATTGCCATGATACCGACAAATGATTCCATCAACATACCGCCATAACCGATCATACGAATGTTGACTTCATTATCAACCAACTTTGGCGTTGTCCCTGAGGATACTAAGGCATGGAAACCAGAAATTGCCCCACAAGCAATGGTAATAAATAGAAATGGAAATAAGCTACCTGCAAATACAGGCCCTGTACCATCGACAAAATGCGTCACTGCGGGCATTTTGAGTTCAGGCATCGCAAAGATAATTCCAATCGCCAGACCAGCTATCACACCAATTTTAAGGAAGGTTGATAGATAATCACGAGGCGCTAACAATAACCACACAGGCAATACTGATGCAATAAAACCATAAATGATCAATGCCCAAGTCAGTTGAGTTCCAGTTAAGGTGAACAATTGCCCCCAGTAAGGGTCTTTTGCCACATCACCGCCAAAGACAATCGCCGCCATCATTAGCACAAAACCAATGATCGAAACCTCAGCAATTTTCCCTGGGCGTAGATAACGCATGTATATGCCCATGAATAATGCAATTGGGATGGTTGCTGCAATACTAAACACACCCCACGGACTATGCGCCAAAGCTTTTACGACAACCAATGCAAGTACCGCAAGGATAATGATCATGACCCCGAGCGTACCCAACATCACAATAACACCCGCGAAAGTACCTAGCTCCTGCTTTGCCATTTCCCCTAAAGAACGACCATCTCGCCGTGTCGATATAAATAGAACGAGAAAATCTTGTACCGCACCTGCAATCACAACACCAACTAAAAGCCAAATGGTTCCCGGCAAGTAACCCATTTGCGCTGCGAGAATGGGTCCAACCAAAGGTCCTGCACCTGCAATTGCAGCAAAGTGATGCCCAAATAGAACATATTTATTGGTTGGCACATAATCCAGACCATCATTCAAACGATGTGCTGGTGTTAAACGTTTAGGGTTTAATTCAAAGACTTTGGTTGCAATAAATAAACTGTAGAACCGATACGCAATGCTATATACACAAACCGCAGCCAGAACGAGCCAAACTGCATTAACATGCTCACCACGACTTACTGCCAAAATTCCAAATGAAATTGCACCAATAATGGCGACTAAACTCCATAGAATTTTTGAGGATAGTGTGGTCTTTGCTTGTATTTTTTCCATTCAGAACCTCTCAAATACATAAGCTGTAGTTTTAGATTTCCCTTTCTATATTTTCTTTAGAAGAAATATCTTTGTGAGTCTATCTGTTATTAAAAATGATTTATCTAATACTTTGGCATAAAAAAAGGGATGATTGTTTAATCATCCCTTCGATAATCGTATCACTTACGTAGCAGTGCTACTCATTTACGATTATGCACGCTCTAGGTAATCACCTGTACGCGTATCAACACGAACGCTTTCTTCTTGCTGTACGAATAATGGAACACGTACGACCGCACCTGTTTCAAGCTTCGCTGGCTTACCGCCACCGCCAGAAGTATCACCACGTACACCTGGATCAGTTTCAACGATTTTCAACACCACAAAGTTTGGTGGGTTCACGTTTAAAGGTACGCCATTAAACAACATGATCGTACATTTTTCATTAGAATCATCTTTTAACCATTTCGCAGCATCGCCCATTGCAGTTTTGTCCGCAGCGATTTGCTCGAAAGATACAGGATCCATGAAATTCCACATTTCACCATCGTTGTAAAGGTAATCCATTTCAACTTCAACAATATCAGCCGCTTCTAAAGAGTCACCTGATTTGAAAGTTTTTTCTAATACTTTACCTGAGCGAAGGTTACGTAATTTCACACGGTTAAATGCTTGACCTTTACCTGGTTTTACATATTCATTTTCCATGATTGAACATGGGTTGCCATCAAGCATAACCTTAAGGCCTGCTTTAAAATCATTTGTAGAATAATAGGCCATGAAAGGCTCACTCCAAACTTAAAACTCAAATCTATTAGTGCTAGACTACACACACAGCTAAGGCTAACACTATTTTAACGTATTGCATGATAAACTATTTACATCAAGAGCAAAACTGGCAATCACAACTCAGTGATCTAATTACTGATCCTTTAGAGTTGTTAAATCTGCTGGAATTATCGACTGAGCAATTATTATCAGGGGCAATCCTGGCATCTGAACAGTTTAAATTACGTGTGCCACGTGCATTCGTCGGAAAAATGCGCATTGGTGATCCCTTTGATCCCCTTCTTTTACAAGTCTTACCGCATCATCTTGAACTTGAAGAACACCCAGAATTCGTCACAGATCCATTAGGTGAAGAAGCAGCCAATCAGATGGCTGGGGTTTTACATAAATACCAATCACGGTTTCTACTCACGTTAACAGGCGCATGTGCAATTCATTGCCGTTATTGTTTCCGTCGTCATTTCCCTTATCAAGAAAATTTACCTAAAAATGATGATTGGCTAAAGATAAAACAATATATTGAGGATAATTCTACCATTAATGAAGTTATTCTCAGTGGCGGCGATCCTTTAACTTTATCTAATCGAAAAATAGCACTTTGGGTGGAGCGATTAGAGTCATTACCACAACTCAAAATATTGAGAATTCATTCACGTGTTCCGATTGTTATTCCAAATCGTATCGATGATGAGCTTATTTCTATTTTAAAAAACAGTAGGCTACGCATTATAGTAGTGATACACTCAAATCATGCTTCAGAACTTGATGATTTTACGTGTTCAAAGTTATTACAGTTATCATTGCAACATATAACTGTGTTAAATCAGACGGTTTTACTTAAAGGTGTGAATGATTCATCAACAACGTTAACAGAACTAAGTTATCGCTTGTTTGAAGCGCGGGTTATGCCCTATTACTTGCATGTATTGGATAAAGTAAAAGGTGCTCAACATTTTGATTTAAGATCTTCAGAGATAGATCATATATACAGTGATGTATTAGCGAGTTTAGCTGGATATTTAGTCCCGAAACTCGTCAGGGAAATTGCGGGCGAAAAAAATAAAACACCGCTTTTTGGGGTTCAAACATTCTGAGACTGATTACAATGATGAATAATGCATTTTCGGATATTTTTCAAATTCCTACTGTATTAAACCGGAATAAACTCAGCTTTTGTGATGCAAACACAAAAAGTTTAACCGAATGGATTTCAACGCTTTCTATCATGCAGTTAGGTGATACTTCAAAAGCGTTGTTTGCAGCCTTATTAGAACTAAGTGAATTGGAATGCTCTGAAACATTACGTTTTGACTTAATCCAAACATTACACCCAACTGTTGAAAATATTTTAGGTAGCCTAGAAAAAAATTTTTTTAACCAAGGTGTAATTAGTTCTGATCGTAATGAACATATTATTGAACTTGCAATGCTACTACGCTGTTATTTTGCAGCCATTTATATCAATATTGTTCGCCGTAGTAATGATCAATTAGACCATCAAAAATTTTCAATATTTGCCCTGAGTCAAAAAAAGAATTTACACACAGCAAGAACACTGGCAACTTTCCAAGCACTACAGCAATTAACCCAACTCTTATATCAACAACACATGTTATATAGCGAGCCTGTTGCTGGACAGTGGTTGATTGCTCATCAACTCTACGATGCAGCCGTTACACATAAATATCATCAAATCAACTTAGAACAAGCTCAAGGTAAATCCAATAGCCTCAATAATATTGCTCAAGCCTATGCTCAATTGATTTTGATGGATATTTTTAATACGAATCAAATTCGCCAATCTGAGATACAAGCATTATTTCAATGTAGCTTCGATTGGGCAAAAATGCTGCAACTATTACCCAAAGAGACTGATTTAACCAAATATGTTGTAGATACGACTAAAGACCACCCACCTATTTATAATAAAAAACAAAGCTCTGGATTTAATCCTAATATTTTTATTAGTACGTATAGTCTATTGGATCACATAACCGCAACATTACATAAAAATGCTGAATACATTTCCAAAAATGAAAAAATTTATTTAACCCCAGCACTCAAGTTCCATGTCCAAACTATTTTAGGCTCAACGGCTGAACGTCGCCATGAACGCTATGAATACTCGGCTCAACTACATATTTGTTTTGGTTTATTGACTGCCCATTTTTATCTATCAAAGGCAAAAAATTTCTCTGAAACCTTATTGCTAGAGCATGGTTATGGTTTACAAAGTGAATCAAAGTTTCTATCAACTTGGGATAAAAAAGATGCATCTGGCAATCAAGAATCATCGATTCAACGATTAAGTCGTGAAAATAAAGCTATCTATCAAGTTGATATTCTTGATATCAGTGTCAATGGATACCGTATTAAATGGTCAGGGGAAGCACCAAAAAATCTTAGAACAGGCGAATATATTTTAGTCAAAGAAACCTCTCACGGTCATTGGCGTGGGGGTGTCATTCGTTGGTTAAAGCAATCAACTGAAAAAAGTTTAGAACTCGGCTTAGAGGTTTTAGCACAAGAGATTTTCCCTTGTGCTGTAAGAATTCAGGCTGATCGGCATATAAGTAATTATCATCCAGCACTGATATTAAAAAATCAAAATTTGGATGAAACTAAAACAACATTAATTTTACCAGGATCACAAATTTTTCGTGAACAGCAAGCGGTGCATTTAAGATTGGGGAAAGAGGAAATAAAAGTGTATCTACTAACAGCACAGCTGATTACCCAAAGTTTTGTGCAATTTGACTTTGAGTTGTTAAATGAAGAAGAACAACCTGTTCTTCATAAATTTATTGCGCAAAAAAACATGGATACAAATGATCAAGATTTATGGGAAGCATTGAAGTGAGAAATTCCTTACTCTCTAAAAAGTTAAAACGGACAGAAACGCGCCTACTCATCATTGATGATAACCAGTTGCGTTATAATCAAATTTTAGAGATTTTTGCGCAAAAAGAACATCAAGTTCACGCAACCTTACTTGATGACCTTAAGGCCTTTGAAAAACAATTGAATCTCACTTGGGATATTGTCATTTTTGGTCGAGCTTACGATTTAAAAATTGAACAGACATTATCCTTAATCCAAGCCTCTGCTCAGCCAAGTTTGCCGATTCTATTACTAGAACCTGACGACTATAATTTAGAACAATATCAAAATTATATTCATAAAGGTCTTTATGATGTCATCAATCTAAAAGCACCAGAAAATTTCTATATTAGTATTATTAGATCTTTGTCTTATAGTCGTTTAGTTCAAGCTGAGCATCGTTTACTGACTGAATTAGAAGCAGCGCAAACCCAAGCACAATCTTTGGTTGCAGAAAGTCATAAAGCGGTTGCTATTTTACAAGAAGGGATACATATCAATGCAAATGCTGAATATGCTCATCTATTCGGTTTCAGTAATGAAGAAGAGTTAATTGGTTTACCAATTTTGGATGTGTTACAGCCCGAAGATTTAAGTCAATTTAAATTACGTTTTAAAAAAATCTCTCAAGGTCAATTTGAACAAGCACATTTTGAAATTCGCACACAAAATTCAACTGTCAAAAACAACCTACTTCGAGTCGAATTTTTACCTTCAGGAAATGATGATGAAATTCAACTCAATATTGAATGTGAGCCATCAGATACGACCAACACAGCACTCCCCGCAACACCTATTTTGATTACACCCGAAAAAACTTCAGGTATAAATACCGCTTTACAACAAATTAATCGCCATTTAACAAACCATCCTGCCAATGCGAATGCATTAGTTTTATTTAGCTTAAATAATTGCCCCAATGAAGTTTTTCAATCGGACTGGCGCGGTACTAAGGCCTACTTTGCCAATATCCAAAACTTTATTAAAGAACAAATCAACATTCCAATTTATCAGATTGGTACGGCACTTTATGTAAGTTTATTCCAAGCTGAATCAAAAACAGTCTTAAACTCGTTACTAATGGGCTTAAATAGCCTACAAAAACCTCAGTTACTGGTCACCGAGAATTACACTTTCCCATTACATCTAAAATTAGGGTATCACGAACTTAATCAACAGATTGTCGATGAAGCAAATTTTGAACAAATTCTAAGCAAGGCATTTTCACTTGGATTACCCGTATTGAATAATCCAACTATTGATGCTGATATTGGTCTAACAACGGATAATATTCCAACCACCATTCAACTCAGCCTTTTACAAGAGTTAAAACACAAATTAGATGCTGGTGCCATTCATTTAAAATATCAACAACTCTATGATAAGCAAGACCAATTTACCCACACCTATGAAGTATCAGGTGGGTTTATTTATAACAACCAATGGTTAGATTTAATGGATCTAGACGATCTAAAAGATGACCCAGAGTTATCCGTACAATTAGATCGTTGGGTACTTGTAGAAGCCTGCAAGCAATTACATAATTTTATTACCCAATATCCAAAAGCAAAATTGATTGTAAATCTTAATCATCACATTTTACTAAATGATAGAAAACTGGCGGAATTAGTTGCTAAATTATTGACGATAATTGGCAGTAAACAAGGTCACCCATTAATTTTACAGTTTTCTGAGCAAGCTCTACAACAAAATTTATCACAAGCTCAACCTCTAATTGCATCACTTCGCCAACATGGTGCTGAGATCTCAATTCGTCACTTTGGTAACTCACTGTATAGCAATTCTATTCTTGAGCAAATTGATACTCAATATCTTAGCTTCCACAGCAAATTAGCCAAGATGTTAGGTACAGAGAAAGAAATGGCGGCATTACAGGAAAAAATTCTACATGCTATTGCTCAAAAACCAGTTGAAATCTTATTAACAGAACTCAATGACATGACTTTATTTGCAAATGCGTGGAATGTAGAAGCTCGCTTCTTACAAGGTAATTATTTCCAAAAGAAACTTGACCGTTTAACTGACGTACAAGACCAATAAGATATCCTCTCCAGCCCTCCGTAAAAAACGGGGGCAATTAATGGATATAAAAAAACGGGCATATTGCCCGTTTTTACATTTCTCGATATTAACGTTTGATAGAACGTGACATACCAGAGAAACGTTGTTTGAATTTGTCGATACGACCACCAGTATCTACATTCTTTTGTTTACCAGTATAGAATGGGTGGCAAGCTGAACATACGTCAAGATAAAGAGTGTCTTTACCTAAAGCAGATTTAGTTTCAATAACGTTACCGCATGAACAAGTTGCAACTAATGTGGTGTATTTTGGGTGAATATCGGCGCGCATGGTCGATGCTCCTAATAGAGAAAGAAAGGCTTAAGCTGTTATCGCAAATTGATCACTCTCAAAGTGAGGAAAGCAGAGTTTTAAACTCGCAGATCAATACCATAACAGACCATTTCTTTTGACTTACCGAGACTCATAAAGGTCAGAGCAAAGCCAACAAGTGCCGAACATTATACGCCAATAAAATCAAATTAGCGAATTAATCTTGATTGGTTTTCGCCCAATGATTTGCAATCACACCACAAACCATTAATTGGATTTGATGAAAAATCATAATTGGCAGCACAATCATTCCTAAAGGTTGCCCAATAAAGAGAATCTGCGCCATTGGTACACCACTTGCCAACGTTTTCTTAGAACTACAAAAGAAAATTGTGACCTGATCTGCTGAATTAAAGCCTAACCATTTAGGTAAATATAAAGCGAGTAACATCACAAGCGTCAATAATACAGAACATGCCAAGGTTAAATAAAATAGCGTCAAACCACTCACTTGATGCCATAAGCCTGCAACTACAGCACTACTAAACGCACCATAAACCACCATTAAGATCGAGCCTTGATCGAAAGCCTTGACCAAACTTGGTAATTTGAGCATATAAGGAAATACATAAGGACGTAATAACTGCCCTAAAATAAAGGGTACCAACAATAACAGCGTAATCTGAATAATAGATTTTGTTGGATCAAAACCATGTTGGCTTTGACCTAAAATAAAATAGCTTACCAAGACAGGTGTAATAAACATCCCAATAATATTGGAGAAAGAGGCACTACAAACAGCCCCTGCAACATTGCCCTTTGCCATAGAAGTAAATGCAATTGAAGATTGTACTGTAGATGGCAAGAAGCACATAAACAGAAAGCCCCAATACAATTGCTGCCCTAAAATTGGTTCTAATACGGGTTTAGCCAGTAATCCAATCGCAGGGAAAATCACAAAAGTAAAAGCAAAAACTAAAGCATGCATTTTCCAATGCAGCATACCTTCAAGCACAGCTTCACGTGATAATTTTGCACCATGCAAAAAGAAAAGTATGGCGATAGCAACCGTCGTCAGCATATTAAAATAATGCGCTAGCTGTCCTGCAACAGGCAAGAACGTCGCCAGTATCACCATAGCAATTAATAATATTGTAAAGCGATCCAATGCCAATAATTTTAACATAATCTATCCCTATCCATTCACCAATAACAATAAAGCCCAATACGACATTGTTGACCATTTGATCAAAACATCATACTGAGCTGTATCAATAAAGCGAAGGCTTTAAATCAAAAATCTTAGACTACAAAGCCTAAAATCAATTATTACGTGCGTTTTGATCTTGCTGAATCAGCTCGATTTTATAACCATCAGGATCTTCAACAAAAGCAATCACCGTGATGCCACCTTTCATTGGCCCTGCTTCACGGACGACCTTACCGCCACGTGCTTTGATTTGTTCACATGCTTGATAAGCATCTTCTACACCAATCGCAATATGACCATAAGCATTCCCTAAGTCATAGCTAGGCGTATCCCAATTATGTGTCAACTCAAGTACAGTGTTATTTCTTTCATCGCCATAACCGACAAAAGCCAGGGTAAAACGCCCTTCTTCATAGTCACGCTGGCGTAGCAAGGTCATACCAAGTACCTCAGTGTAGAACTTTAAAGATTGTTCTAAATTACCTACTCGTAGCATCGTATGTAACATGCGCATCGTTATTCACCTTTCTGCTGTATGATGTGGTTCTCATGGTCACGTAATAGTTTCGCAACCCAAACCACGAGGATTAAAATTGGAATACCAATTAACGTCGTCATTAAAAAGAAATTCGGATAACCGATATTGCTGACTATTGTTCCTGAATAACCACCCAATAATTTGGGGGTTAACGTCATTAATGAACTGAAAATCGCATATTGAACCGCAGTAAATGACACACTGGTTAAGCTCGATAAAAAGGCAATAAAAGCCGCACCTGCTAAACCTGAAGCCAAATTATCGATAATAATGGCAAAGTACAGCCACAAAGAACTATAGCTTTTGATCACCTTACCAGAAAGTTCGATCATCCCTGACTGACTCGGATCAATCACAGCAATCGGCTGAATCTCTACATTTAAAGCCATCTCAGCATGAGATGCTGTATCAATATGATACTGTCGTGTTGCAAATAATTCATTTCCAGTATTATTTTTTAAGTGAACTAAGGCTGTAATGGCTTTAGTCGGAGAAGCTTGTAACAACTTTCCATCCACTGCACCTGTAAATACGCCATTTTCATCTACCTTAGTCACAAATTCTTGACCATCTAATTGAAGAACAACAGGCTTCTCCTCATTTAAGTCTTCAGCTTTAATCCCTGCCAGCTGCCCTTTAATCACCAAGCTTTGTTTTAACTCTTTTGGTGTTAAATGGTCATCACTACTGATGGGTAATAATTGAATCTGAGCTTGCTGAGAACTCACTAAATAAGGGACGGTTAATTGAATTTTAGAGTCCGCTTGATTTTGATATTGAGTGCTTAACTTCACTTCATTTGCTTTTGATAATGTGGCATTGGGTACTTGCAGCTTCCAATAACCAACTTCGTCCGTTGCGACTTGATAATGTTGATCACCGATTTGAACGTCCACCTGATCTAGTGGTTTACCTGATTTGACCAAGCCAATAAAAATCAAATTGGTTGAGCTTGCCAACACTGCACCGACAAACATCAATTTCATAATGTTCATGCGTTGTGCAAGTAAACCACCTAAAAAACCGCCGACCAAGCTAAACAACACACCATAAATTTTAACTGCTTCGGCAATCTGCTCTTTACTAAAATTTAAATCTTGATAGAACACATTGGAAATCACCCCTGCAATAATGTCAGAGATACGAAAAAACCCAATCAATAGCAAAAGCACTAAAGCAAGTTTGACACCATAACGTTTAAAGAAATCTAGAATAGGTGCAATCCAAGTTTCTTTAGCCATCTGCTGATTGACAACACCCATTTTAACCAGAGCAAAACCGATCAATAATGCCATTGCTGTAGCTGTTAAAAAGCGTAGTGCCTCTAAACCAAATAAAGCTGCGGTGTCTTTAATTGTTGCTGCTTTAACGATAGCATCTGTTAGATTGCCTGAATAAATATAGCTCACGACAAAAGTGCCAACCGCAATAAAAAACACAAAGACCAAGCGATAATAGTCTGTAGTTTTATAATGTTTATAAACGCGATTTACTTGTGGTTCACGAATACATAAAGTGGTGATGATACCCACCGCCATGACTGCTGCCATAGTCAAATAGGTATATTTCCAAGCTTCATAGATATAATTACCTTTGGCAGTTCCCAAATAAGCAGCAAGAAATAAAGCCCCTGCACCCGCAACGATCATCCCAATACGATAACCTGCGTTGTAAGTTGAAGCTAAAACCGTTTGCATCTCACTTTCAGCAAGCTCGATACGATAAGCATCAATCACAATATCTTGGGTCGCTGCGGAGAATCCCAGTAAGACTGCACCAACTGCCATTTGGATTAAATAGCTTTGTCCAAGTGCTGGGTCGGAAAATGCCATAATACAAATTGCACATATAATTAAAATTTGTGCAATCAACAACCAAGCACGGCGGCGACCTAAACTTTTCGTTAAAAATGGAACGGGCAATTCATCAATTAAAGGCGCCCAAACAAATTTAAAAGAGTAGCCCAATGCAGCCCAACTAAAAAATGTCACAGCACTTTTATCAATTCCTGCCTCACCTAGCCATAAAGACAAGCTAGAAAAAATCAATAGAATGGGTATCCCTGCGGAGAAACCAAGAAATAGCATGATCAGTGCGCGGCGATCCCAAAAAGCTTTAAATGCGGATGCCCAGCCAGTGGCTTGAGTTGTCATTGGTTATTATTTTCCATGAACAGCGTGAATGTGCTTATTCAATCGTTTCTTGCACTCGCTTGCAAGTTGCTTTATGCAACTATTGTTTTGTTTTGCCGATAAAAAACACAAGTTCGCTTGATCTTTAGACCTAAAACTGTATACCTTTAATTACTTAACTTTCGTTTATTTGTTGGATAGCAACAGTGACCCAAAAACTTGATCAAATGACTGCAACAACTTTATCTTTAACACCAACAAACACGATTACAGCGAAGATCAATTTATTACCAAGTGCCTTTGAGCAAACGGATATTCAAGCAACACTCACGAAAACAGCACTTCGTCCAGAGCAACTCACCCACATTCTCAATTTAGCTGAGATTCCAAGTTCAACGAAACGCATCAAACCCCTTAATAACTTTCTTGGGCAAGATCGCGCACGTGCTTCAGTTGAAGCAGGTATTTCCTTACCATATTCAGGCTATAATATTTTTGCAGTCGGCACAGCAGGTCTAGGCAAACGAACCATGATTAAGCGTTTGCTTCAGCAGCACGCCAAAACCATGCCAACGCCAAATGACTGGGTCTATGTCAATAACTTCAAAAACCCAAGACAACCAATTGCGCTGCGTTTCCCCGCAGGACAAGGCACAAAATTTCAAAATGCATTACAACAAGCATGGCAGATCATTCTAAAGCAGTTAGAACGCCGTTTTAGCGCAGAAAGTTATCACAATCGTATTGAGCGTATTCGTCAAGACACGGGTGATGTACAACAACAAGCGTTGATAGAACTCACAAAAGAGGGGCAAGAGCTCGATTTAAAATTGATTTCTCGTGATGACAAACACGTCTTTATTCCAATGCAACTCAGAGAGAATGAATATCAAGAATTAACAAAAAATGATCTTGATGCTCTGAGCAGCAAAGACCGCGCTGAAATCACATCCAACATGCGTTATATGGAGAAAAAGCTAGAACGTTTAGGCTTACACCTTGGCGATTTAGAAGATGATGCGCGCGATCAAGTATCGATTTTAAACCGTGACATTGCGACCCAAGTGGTTACGCCACGCATGGAATCAATTTTAAATAAAAATAAAGAAGTCAAAGGTCTCGATGTATATCTAAAACATTATGCTGAGGACATTATTGATAATGTCGAGCTAATTTTAGAGCAAGAAGAAGATGACTTTACACCTGCTTTATTCAACCGTGTTCCTTCACGCTATCAAGCCAATGTGATCGTTGCCAATAAACCCAATAGCGGTGCACCTGTTATTTTCGAAGATTTTCCAACACACTACAATTTATTGGGTCATGTTGAGCAACTTACACACAATGGTACGATTACCACTGATTTCACCTTAATTCGCCCAGGTTCATTACATCAAGCCAACGGCGGCTTTTTAATCCTTGAAGCAGAACAATTGCTTGAACAACCTTATGCATGGCAAGGTTTAAAACGTGCATTAAAATCAGGACAGCTCAAACTTTCATCTTTGGAACACATGCTCACCTTAACAGGCAGTATTTCGATTGAACCTGCTTCTGTTCCCCTTGATCTTAAAGTTGTTCTATTGGCAGAACCTGAAATTTATTATGAAATTTTAGAAGTCGAACCTGAGCTAGGTAGTGTCTTTAAAATTCGCGCTGACTTTACCGATACCTTGCAACGCAATAACAGCAATGAACAAGCCTATATGCAACTGATTGCAGACTATGTTCAAGCAGATAAATTACTTCCATTTGATCGTTCAGCACTTGCAGCTTTGCTCACTGATTCTAGCCGTCAGGCAGAAGATCAAAGTTCACTCTCTCTACATGCCTCTACACTCGGCGATTTAATTCGTGAAGCACATCATCATGCCTTTAAAGCCGATGACAAAATCGTCACTGATCAGCACGTTAATCAAGCCTTGCACCATCGCCAATATCGCTTAGGCTATTTAAGAGAGCTTTACTGGCAAGATCTCTCGCGTGGTACGCAGCTCATTGAAACCACAGGACATCGCCTGGGTCAAATCAATGCCTTGTCTGTAATTCACTATGCAGATGTTGAGTTCGGTTTACCCTCTCGTCTCACCGCATCCGTCTATCAAGGTGGCGGCGATATCCTCGATATTGAACGCAGCGTTGAATTGGGTGGTTCACTACATGCCAAAGGCGTGTTACTGATGTCGAGTTTCTTAAAAGCTCATTTTGGTCGTGCGCAGATTCTACACTTCTCTGCAGCTTTGGCTTTTGAACAAAGCTACGGGCAAGTGGATGGCGATAGTGCCACTGTTGCAGAACTGTCAGCTTTAATCTCTGCCATCTGTCAAATTCCAATTGATCAGTCATGGGCAATTACAGGCTCAATGAATCAACTCGGTCAAGTTCAACCGATTGGTGGGGTCAATTCCAAAATTGAAGGTTTCTATGATGCCTGTAAACTTCAAGGTCTAACAGGTAAACAAGGCGTGATTATTCCACGTCAAAACATGCAACATTTGATGCTACGCCAAGATGTGATTGACGCAGTACAAGCAGGTCAATTCCATGTACATGCCATTGATACAATTGATCAAGCTTTAGAAATTTTAATGGCTCGCCCTGTTGGAACACTCGACAAGAAAGGTCGATATAGTAAAAACTCAATTTATGCGGCTGTCATGCAACAATTAGAGTATTGGCAAGCGATTGAAGATGGTGAAGCTGTTGAGGACGATGAGCCAAAGAAAAAGAGAAAGCGCAAGAAAACCAAGAAAGATGATGCTGATGCAAAAACTTTAGAAGATTCTACCGTTGAAGCGAAAAGCTTAAAAATGCTCAGTAAAAAAAATAGGTCATAAAGAAAAAGCCATGTTCTTTAGAGAACATGGCTTTTTTGCTTAAGCAACGCCTTGCAAAGAGCGCCCACCTGGCAATTGAGCAAAATATTGTTTCAGTGCATCAATACAACGATGTACTTTCATTGGATATTGTTCACGCTTCGAGGTTAAAGCATGTAGCGTATAAGCAGGAAGTTGCCAATCAGGTAGAACTTCGACTAAAGACCCATTGATCAACTCTTTTTGAATATCCATATAGAGAATACGCGCAATACCATGCCCTTGTTGACACAATGATTTTGCGACAAAAACATTATTGGTACTTAGACGTGTTTTCATATCGACATTGACAACTTCATTACTCAAACCATGACGGAATGAGAAATGTTGATAATTTTGCATCAATGTGACAGGTAATAACTCATGATTACGCAAATCTTCAGGACGTGTAATTGATGATGATTGATTCAAATAGCTTGGTGAAGCAACTAAGACCTGATCGACCCGCGCCAAAGGTACAGCACACAACTGTTGATCATCAACTTTTAAACTCATCCGAATAGCAATATCAATACGTTCTTCAATCAAATCAATATAGCGATGATCTGCTTCAAAATGAATGGCTAATCCTTTATGCGCTGACATCCAGTGAGAAAGTGCAGGTATGACATGCAACGCACCCAACTCAGGTGTGGTTGCAATACGCAAATCACCAACAAGATCATCACGTAATTCATTAATACGAATTTTGCCACGTTCAGCTGCTGCCAACATTTCTTGGCAACTGAGAAAAAAAGCTTGCCCAGCTTCAGTGAGACTGAGTTTCCGAGTTGAACGGTGAAGTAAAGTGACATCCATTTCATGTTCTAAAGAACGGATCTGCTGACTGACTGCACTTGTTGTAATCCCTAGTTCTCGCGCTGCACCACTAAAAGAACTTTTTTCAACAACGCAAGCGAAGACCCCCATTGCACGCAATTGATCTAACATAGACTTCCCTCTTAATTTATTAATATGCTTATTGTTCTAATTAAAGCAATTCACAAGAGTATACAGGGAAGTCTATTTTTTAACTAGATATTATCAACAATTTGTTAAAAGCCTATTAACAAGTTCATCTAATTTGGTAAAACCGTGGTTGGGTTTACAGGTTTTCCATCTAAACGGACCTGAAATTCAAGCATGATACGAGATGCACCAGAAGATCCCATCTCTGCAATTTTTTGCCCTGCTGTCACATTATCACCACTTTTTACTGACATTTTGCTGTTGTGCGCATATGCGGTGATATAACCATCAATATGTTTAATCAACACCAAATTTCCATATTCTTTTAAGCCATCAGCAGCATAAACCACTTGTCCATTTGCAGCAGCAAAAACAGGATCACCTTCATTGCCACCATAACGTGTTCCTTTGACATTATTTGCCAAATTAAAACTTTGAATAACTGCTCCATTTGATGGTTTTACCCAATGCAAACTCGAAGCCAGAGTCGTTGATGTAGGCGTTATAGGATTTGTTGGAGCAACTTTAGGGACAACAGGTTGTGTTTTTGGAACAACGGGTTGCTGTTGAGGCGGTAAATTAATACTTTGACGTTGAATTGGCGTTGTCTGTGCGACTGCTTGTGTAGATGTCGTTCTTTGTGCAACAGAGCCTTTTAAACGTAATGATTGATTGACATAAATTCGATAAGGTGGCGCAATATCATTCAGCGCAGCCACATCTAAATAATTCAAACCATAACGATTTGCAATCGCGCTCAACGTATCGCCAGAACGTACGGTGTAATAATTTGGTGCTTGCTGTACATAACGATTACCACCTTTTGCTTGTGGTTTTGATGCACAACCTGTAACGACAACAATGCTTGTTACTGCCATAGACAACACAATGGTTTTAATCATTTTTCGTGATAGAAAAATCGAGACATGGTTTAAATGCATCTTTGCCCTCATCGAAAAAACCTTGATCTATTTGCGCCTAAGAGTATCAAAAAAGTGAGAAAAAACGAGCTCTCACTTTCTATATTCACAAAGTTATAACATAGCAACCGTTAACCATTTACATGAAGATGTAAATTGTCGAGTACAGCATAATTGGTTGCATCCATTTGAATGGGTGTGATACTCACAAAACCATTCGCAACCGCGAAAAAATCTGATTGAATATTACTTGAAACAGATTGAGGTTCTGTGACAGCTTCCCCCGCTAAACCTATCCAATAGACCTGACGACCACGTGGATCGACATGACTACTAATCGGTTTGGACTGCGCTCTACGTCCTTGATAAGTGATTTGTGTTCCTTGAATTTGCTCAACATCAGGAATATTAATATTAAAGATATGACGTGGCGGTAATATCGGTAGACCCTTTGTGATAAAATCGTGCACCCATTGTGCAGCTTTAGCATAATGTTGGGGATGCTCATATGAACGTACATTTGAGCCTGCTAATGAAACCGCAATCGCTGGCTGCTTCATTAAACGTCCTTCAAAAGCAGCACCGACAGTCCCCGAATACAGCACATCATCACCCAAGTTTGCGCCACTATTAATACCACTGACAACAAGATCAAATTCAAAATCGAATAGACCATTCATTGATAAATAAACACAATCTGCGGGTGTTCCATTCACAGCCCAAACATCCTCTGCAATTGGGATCGGTCGTAAAGGACGATCTAAAGTTAAGGCACTTGAGTAACCGCTACGCTCACTTTCAGGTGCAACCACGACTACTCGACCTAAAGGCTTTAACGCTTGTGCTAGAGCCTGTAAGCCTGGTGCAAAAACACCATCATCATTTGCTATTAAAATATTCACTTTGATCCTGTCTCTTCAAATGTTACTACGTAGTTTTTTCAATTGAATTATTCAGTGAATTATATATATTTGTAACTTCATAGTATTAGAAATTTATGCCGCCATGAGACATTTATCTACTTTTATCCGTGTTTTAGGGGTAAGTTTTTCACTTCTAACAGCACCCGCAATTTTTGCAAACACAACGGTTTCAGCTAAAGAAGCAGACGCACTCATCAAAGATGATATTGCCAATGCGCAAGTCCTCATTGAAATGTGCCCAAGCTTAATTGGAAAAAATGCTAAATTTGACGAAAACATCAAAAAGATGGTGGGTTCTTATTTAAGCACCTATTCTGATAAATCAGCTTCCCTTGAGAGTCTACAAAAGGACGGAGAATTCCAATCTTTATTGAAAGATGCTCGTGACGCAGCGAAGGAAGTTGAAAAAGCTGAACAAAAATCAGTATGTGAAGATGTATTGAATTTTGAAGGCTAATGATTAAATTCAAAATTTGTGGTTTTAAATTTTAATATTTAAAGCCACACAACTCCACTTCCCTACAGCAAACATACAATTTATTCATATTTTTATGCTATAAGCTATTCAAATTCTTTAAGTCTTGTTTCTGAGTTTGAATTCTTATGAAGAAAAATGTTTTCAAAACACTAGGTTTATCATTGTTGATTGCCTCTAGTATTCTCACAACAACAGCATTTGCCGCAGAAAAAAAATCTGAAACTGAGAAAATTGAAGTCACCCCAACCTCAGAGGGCGTTACCCCACAAGAACTCGCTGCGATTTATGTTTTATCTGAAATCTGCCCCGATCTGATTGGTAAAGATTTAAAATTTAATAAAGCATATGACAGCTTAGTCAAATCTTATTTATCCAATGAACCCAACGCTGTAGATATTCTAAATAAGCGTGCCGCAACCAAAGAGTTTCAAGCACCTTTGGCAGAAGCACGTAAAGATGCTAAGGCTGCATCCGAAGATGATAATCGCCAAATTTGCGATGATGTTCGAAATTATTATTCCAAGTAACTGATTAGTTACAATACTGCATGAAAAAGCCGCCATCTACCATAGAAGTCGGCTGTGCTTTATCCTAAAATGCTAGGCTCATCTGCTTCACACAAGATATTGGAACCACCTAGAATGACTCAAAAAAGCGCTCTTGCTGCATTATTACTTTTGCCAAGCCTTTCATATGCAGCGACTGTCCTACCGTCTCCACCAGAATTAAATAATAAATCCTATGTATTGATGGATTATGAGACTGGACAAATCCTTGCTGCAAAAAACGAAAATGAAAAACTTGCACCTGCGTCTATGACTAAAATGATGACAAGCTACATCATAGAACAAAAACTTTTAAAGGGTGAATTAACAGACAACGAACAAGTCCGTATGAATGAATCAGCATGGTGTCGTGGTACCAGTGCTGAATCATGTATGTATGTACCATTAAATGGTACAGCAACTGTTCTAGAAATGTTACGTGGTATTATTATTCAATCAGGCAATGATGCATCTAAAGCAATGGCTGAACACATTGCGGGCAACGAAGGTACATTTGCCCATATGATGAACCAAGAAGCCAAACGTATTGGTATGATGAATACTCATTTCATCAATGCAACAGGTATGCCTGCTGAAGGTCATTACTCAACTGCTAAAGATATGGCTGTACTAGCGCAACATATTATTAAAGATAGCTCTAAATACTACCCGATCTATTCGGAAAAAGAATTTACGTTTAATGGTATTAAACAAGGCAACCGTAATGCCCTGCTTTATACAGATCCAAGTGTTGATGGTTTAAAAACGGGTCACACTGATGAAGCGGGTTATTGCCTAACCACTTCGAGTAAACGTGGACCAATGCGTTTGATCTCAGTAATCTTTGGCACACCAAGCATGAATGAACGTGCCAATCAAACTCGTACATTATTAGCATGGGGCTTTGCGAACTTTGAAACAGCAAATGTACAACCTGCTAAACAAGTACTTGCTAAAGCCAAAGTATGGTTTGGTAAAGAAGATAATGTTCAAATTGGTCTAGCTGAAAACTTCAATGTAACGATGCCTAAAGGTCAAGCGGATAAAATCAAAACTCAGCTTGTGGTTCAACCTAAACTCAATGCACCTTTAGCCCAAGGTCAAGTCGTCGGGAAATTGGTTGCTAGCCTTGATGGTAAAGTCATTGCAGAGAAACCACTGGTTGCATTAAAAGCTGTTGAAGAAGCAAGCTTCTTTGCACGTATGATTGACCATATCAAAATGTTCTTTAGCAATTTATTCTAATTTTAGAATAGACTAATTAAGCATTCATGCTCTTGGGCATGAATGCTTTTTTATTTTATAATTCCTCTAAATTTTCCAATTGAACACTGCTATGTCAAACAACATTCGTCCTTATCTAGATCAAAAACCTGATGTTGATTCAAGCTGCTATGTTGATGATATGTCTGTGGTAATTGGTGATGTCAAATTAGCTGAAAATGTTTCTGTTTGGCCCTTTGCCGTAATCCGCGGTGATGTGAATTCAATTCAGATTGGCAAAAATAGTAATGTACAAGATCATTGTATGTTGCATGTCAGCCATAAAAATCAAGCTAAACCGAATGGTTCTCCGCTCGTCATTGGTGAAGATGTAACTATTGGTCATCATGTGACTTTACATGGTTGTACCATTGGCAATCGTGTCTTAATCGGGATTAATACCGTCGTTTTGGATGACGTGATTATTGAAGACGATGTGATGATTGGTGCTGGTAGTCTTGTTCCGCCACGTAAAGTGTTAAAAAGCGGTTATCTCTATGTCGGTAGTCCAGTACAGCAAGTTCGTGCACT
Organism: Acinetobacter tjernbergiae DSM 14971 = CIP 107465; assembly: GCF_000374425.1. Classification (GTDB taxonomy): domain Bacteria; phylum Pseudomonadota; class Gammaproteobacteria; order Pseudomonadales; family Moraxellaceae; genus Acinetobacter; species Acinetobacter tjernbergiae. The sequence continues at coordinate 33,838 of NZ_KB894363.1, forward strand.
GACTGAAAAAGAGATGCAGTTCCTTCCTTATTCAGCACGTCATTATGTGAAAGTGAAGGATAATTATTTAGATCAAATTGATCCGTAGTTTTTTTAAAACTACAGATTTCATATATTGGAATAAAAGGCACATATTCTCTATTCTTCTTTTTGTATTAAGATTTTTTAGGAGAAAAATAATCATAGGATTATTCACAGTTCTGTTAATTACATCTACTCATGCTACAGAATTAGAAAAATGTGCAGGTATAGAATATGCAGCTGATACATTAATGACATTCCATCAGATGGGATCTGATGTCGAAAAAGCAAAGGAATTTATGCTCAATTATTTAAATAAAAAGGTGAAATATTTAACAGAATAGTTGATGAAGTGAAGAACTCTCCTATTTATACAGATGAAAAATAAGCTGAAAAGGCTATAGAAAATTTTAAAAATAAATGGAAAAAATACTGTTTAGAAAATGATTAAAATTAATTGTGTTTTGTTGATACTCACTATATCGATTTAACACATAAAATTAAATTCAACTACCACATTATATCTATTTAACTACTAGCCTCCTTTAAATTCTCATAAACACTCTAATCTAGATTATCATAATTTTTAAAAAAATTTGTAACCCCTTAAATTATTCAAGCTAAATTCCATTTTTCTACACAATTTTACATTAGGCTACATGCAAAATAATTTGATTCTTTTTTGGGGCATTTAAAATGAAACATCCTCTCTATTATGGAAAACTGAGCGCACTCAGTTCGGCATTACTCAGTATAAGTTCTTCAATTTTTGCTGCCGATACCAATACAACGCCTCCATCTGCCGAACCCACAGTTCAAACTTTACCGACACTCTCCGTTGAAGTATTTTCAGAACCACAAAAACAAAAAGATGATGACATCAGTGCAGTTCCTAAGACAGTGATTACCCGAGATGAAATGCTGCAATATGGCGATCAATCCATCATGGATGCTTTACGCCGTGCGGCAGGTTTTCAACTTCCAACGCCTGGACAAGGTCCTCGTGGTGGTGGCGGTGCTTCTGGAATGCGTTTTCGTGGTGGCGCTGGCCCGACATTCTTAATCAACGGCGAACCAGTGCAAGGCGGCCCTCGTGGTGGGATGTCTATCATTGACACCATTACCCCTGAAATGATTGAACGTATTGAGATTGTTAAACAACCAAGTGTTGCTCAAGCTTCAGTTGCATCATCAGCAGTGATCAATATTATTTTAAAAGAACCACTGGATAATCGTATAAGTGGTTCGGTAAAAGTAGGTTATGGGCTACGCAGTAGCCAACAACAAGAGTCTGAAAATAAACAAATTAATATTCAAGCAGACGGTCGTGACAACGCATGGTCATATAGTGTTTCTGCAAATCAAATGTGGGTTGATAATACATCACTCACTAAAACTGAAACGGCAACAGGAACACGTGAACAAGCACGTACTGTCAATCGCACCATGCAAATGTTTGCACCTCGCTTGCAATATGATCTTGATGATCAACAAAAATTGATTGCTGAATTATTCTATCGCAACATCAAAATGAATGGTTATTCAGCAAATCAAACACAAGATGATAAGAATGATAGTATTCGTTTAAACACGCGCTATGAACGCAAAGACAAAGATCTGAGTGATAAAATTCGTTTATCAGTAGAACGTCAGACCGAAACGCAGCTTACACGTTCTTTTCAAAATACTATTTATACCGATGAAACCATTAATGAATATGGTTTAGCTTATGATGGTATGCGTAAATTAGATCCAGATCGTCAAATTAAATTTGGTGTTGACGCACGTAGTAATAATCTAGATAGCAATGTAAGTGATAGCCTAGATGAACAACGCTATGCCCTATATGCTGAAGGAAGCTGGCGTTTCACTGATCGACAAACCATTACTTTAGGTGCGCGCCAAGAATGGTTAAATCGCTCAGGTTTAGTCGATTATCAAGATCAGCATTTGAGCCCAGTATTGGCTTATCGTTTTGATCTGACCGAACAATGGTCGATCCAAACGAACCTAAGCCAAGCGTTTAACAGCCCAAAGACAGACCGCCTCATTCCAAATGTGACAGTTTCTACAGATAGCGATGCCGGTTCATTAAACAATCCAGATCGTGGTGGAAATCCAAACTTAAAACCAGAAAAAACCCGTGCTGCTGAATCAACACTAGCATATGACTCTGCAAGTGGTGGTGTCAGCTTAACTGCATATCATCGTGAAATTAAAGACTACATCGAAAAGGTGATTGCGCTTGAAGGTTCACGTTATGTCGAGCGTCCACAAAACCAAAATGAAGCAACAACATATGGAGTTGAACTTTCTGGACGTTATGCGTTGAAACAAACAGATGCGGGTCATTCATTTATGCTGAATGGGCAAGTATCAACCATCCGTGCCAAAGTTGAAGATGAACAACACAATCAACGTTTAGTGAGTGATGTTGCACCCTATAATGCAAGCGCAGGTTTATCTTATAACTTTAAGCCTTGGCAACTTTCTACCAGTATCAATGTGAGCTATACTCCTGAATTCACTCGCGGCTTAGATAATCAACCTTATGATCGAACCACCAATGAACGCTTTGGTGTAGATCTGAGTGCAACTAAACGCTTTACTCATGGTTGGGCAGCAAGTTTGAATCTGAACAATGTATTAAGCACGGATTATAAAGAACGATTGACCAACCAATCTGATGGTAGTTTATATCAAGCAAGAACAAACCAAGGCATGCCTAGTTTCCAATTCTCTCTAGAGAAAAAATTCTAACTTTTCTGCCAAGACTACGTTGATTCTTGATCAACAAAAGCCAGCTATTTTTATAGCTGGCTTTTTAGACTTCAAGATAGATATTAAAAATTGAATTAAGAAAACTCCCAATATTGGGAATGCTATGATCTGTATTCTACTTTCATCAGCGCTTAGAGGATAATATGAGAGCCGAACTCAAAGCCAAAATCGTGCAGGTCTGCGATGCAAAAATTGCAAAAAAAGGCAGTAACGTCGGACTTTCGTTCTATGCTTTCTTTGCCAATAAAAATGATGATCCTAAATGCTTAATGGAAGCTGCCCATTGGTGGATCATAGAGCATCGACTTAATCATTTTGAAAAAGCTGACAAGATTAAAGCACTGGTCTTAGCCCAATCCGATTAATTAAAGACTTAATACACATCTCGTTGATAACGCTGTTCCTGCTTAAGCTGTTCTACGTGCTCATGCCCTAGAATCTCTTTTAGAACGTGATCCACACCGCTCGCCATGCCTTGCAAACTACCACAGACATATATTGCTGCACCTTGTGCAATCCATGTCTGTAATTGAACCGATTGTGTTCTTAGGCAATCTTGCACATAGACTTTTTCAGCTTGATCACGTGAAAAAGCATAATCCACCTGATCCAGAAAACCATGCTGCTGCCAATAGCGAATCTCTGTTTGGTATAAATGATCAAACTGCTGCTGTCTTTCACCAAAAATCAGCCAATTTTTTTTATATCCCCAATGCTCACGTTGACGTAAATGTGCGACCAGACCTGCGATTCCCGTACCATTGCCGATTAAAATCAGTGGTCGCTCATCATGAGATAAATGGAAACTTGGATTATGGCGTATATTGGCTTGCAGCAATTGGTCTTGCTCCAACCCCACTGTCAACCAACCTGAACCTAGTCCTAAACCTGATTCACTCTGTTGTTGCCTCACCACCAATTCGATTAAACCATTTTCAGGTAGGCTTGCAATTGAATACTCACGCTGGGCTAATGATTCAAACTGTGTAATCCATTCTGCAAATAAAAGCGAAGCTCTAGGCGGTAACTTTCTTAAATTTAAGCGGCGTAGTTGAGGGATGAAATCCACTGCATCTTCTTGCTGTTGCGCTACCAAAAAATTCTGAATATCAGCCGTATTATTTTCACATTGAATCTCTAAAATATCACCTGATGACCAAACCAAATCTTGTTCAGGAATCAATTGGATTTTATAAATTGCATCCCCAGTACTGCCTGTATTCAGGCATTGGCGATGAGCAAATCTTAATTCCACGTGCTCTTTTTCAATAGATAGTGCTGAAAATTGAGTGGTGGTTAATTGCTCCAAGCCAAGCAACCATTGTTCTAAATCACGACTATTAAGCTGATCGACACAAACAGTCGAAAATAGAGCCTGAGCTTGCTGCTTCAATAACCATTGTTCTAGTGTTTTTCCAAACTGACAAAAATTCGCATAGCGTTGATCACCCAATGCAAGCACTGCAAATGATAAGTGCGATAAATCTAAAGATTGGGACAATATTCTATGGACAAATGACTGGGCTGCATCAGGTGCATCCCCTTCTCCATAAGTACTCACCACCCATAGAATACGTTGATGTTGGGTTAAATCAGTAATACTCAGTTCTTGAATATTTCGAATTGCAGTGTGATGATCAATTAAACGCAATTGTTCAGCCGTATGCTTTGCCCAAGATTCAGCATGACCTGATTGACTGGCATACACCACTAAATAAGCAGGATGATCTTGATTGGCTTTTTGCTTCGCATAACGTTGTTGCCATAACAACCAAACAATTATAAAAAGATGTAGACTCAATAATATTGCCAATATCACAATAATTGTCAGTACAGCTTGAGTCATCCTTTCACCTTAAATAGCAGACCAAATGAGCAGAATAATTGCCGATAAACTACATGCTGTTAAAAGCAGATGTGTCACTAAACGGGCTTTAATGGTCAGGAACAGAATATAACCAGCCAACGATAATAAAATAATGATGATTGCACTGATATCAATTAACCAATGCCAAGCTGTTCCAACGTTTTTCCCACGATGTAAATCATTCAATAGTGAAACAGGAGTAGCTGGTTTTTGTGTAATTTCAACATCACCATTATCGAGTAGCACCCACAAGTCGGTTGAACCTGCAGGGCTTTCGAGACGAATCATGACCTCACCGTCTAGTACTTCACTACTTTGATAACGACCAATCAAAGGTTGTTTCGAACGAACGTATTCCACAATACTTTGGCTTGGATTCTCTTGTGTTTGAAGAGATGCAACCAAGGTTGGTGGTAAAGTGAGTGTGGTGGTCTGCTCTGCATTTTTTGATTTGAACCAATCAGGATTATTGAGGAATAAACCTGTGGCAGCAAAGAAGATCAAAACGATAAAGGCAAAGGCAGAAAGCCAACCATGCACATAACGTGCATGGCGGTAAAAATCACGGCGTTGATACAAGGGACTAGCCTCATAGATGGAGTGATGCTAAAGCTTAAGCACCACGTTGGAAATTCAATTTAACTGTACCAATTTCTGCTTGAGCAGGCAGCGTTTGTGTTGCAGCTTTTGGTGTGACATTCAACTCAATGGTTTGATAAGAATGATCACCATGCTCACGCGAGGTTTCAATATGGATAATATATTTACCTGCACTCACCATTTTACCTGCTTCGTCTTTACCATCCCAAGCCAACTTATATTGTCCTGGTTGACGTGAAGGTTTTGCAACAGCATCTAGGTTTGGCATTTGACGACCATATCGACGCCACCAAACATAGTTAGAGTTAACCCACTTCTCATCTTTACCCCAAACAGCTAAGGTACGCACAATCTTTTTATCACCATCCGTTACCCAAACCGAGACATAAGGCGCACGGTAGTTATCTACTGCGATCTTTGGAATATTCACTTCTAACTGAGCTTGATAGCCTTTTGGCCAAGCTGTTGCTGTACCAGTTGCAGCGACATGATGCATTGTTTTAGGTTGATTGGCATCTAATAATGATGACCATCCTGAACTTTGATAACGTGTGCCATCAGTTGCAATCAGTTGAGCCTCATAACCAACGAGTTGTTCAATCAGTTGCATCCCCTCATGCGCAGGCATTGCAGTTAATGCGGTTGCTAATGCATCTGAATCAGCAGCACACTGCCCAACCACAACACATTGTTCAACGTTCTGAATCGGTTGTCCTGTATGTGGATTTAACAAATGTGATTGATCTGCGAATCCACGATAGCCTTGACCACTAAAAGCTACAGCTTGATCTTTAAGGTTAAGTACTTGAGTTGGTGCAACATTATCAAAACGTTCATTCGGGTCTTGTACACCAACTTTCCAACCTGCTTGTTGAGGTGATTGCCCCCAAACACGCATATCACCGCCAATATCAATCAGAATCCCTTGTAAATGTGGCACAGCTTGTTTTGCTGCCAACAAAGCACGGTCAATCACATAACCTTTGGCGTAAGCATCAGGCGCAATTTTAACTGCTGAAGGTGTTTTAATTTGTTTGATTTCAGGATTCAGTTCAATACTTTGCGTTTGTAACTGACTCAGCAATGATTCTTGGGTATTGTCATCCAAGCGTTGGACTTGATTGCTTTGTTCCCACAACTGAATCAACTGCCCCAAACGCGCATCAAAACCACCACACGTTGCGCTACGCCATTGCTCACAAGCAGCAACAACCTCATAAAGCTCAGATGAAGCAGAAATTTGGTGTTCACGATTTAATTGGCTGATTTCACTATCATCACGCCAAACTGAAAGAATCTGATCAAGTCGAGCAATTTCTTTCTGAATTGCTTGTAATGCTTTTTCTGCATCTTGTTGCTGAGATGTGGTTACGACAACATCTAAAGATGTACCTAGCACATGATCTTGATGAAAACGATAACTTGGTGATTGAGCCGACTCGGATAACTGTTGTATTGCATTTTCACTGAGACTTTGCTCATTGGCTTGAGTCGCCGTGATTGGTGACATGAATACAGCCAACGCTGCCATCAACGAGGATAAACGAAAGATTATCTGTACTGGACGCGAAAGTTGTTGAGTTGATGACATACTAGGGTTCCATTCTCCAAGATTTACCTAAAACTTAATGACCAATAAATTTCAAGCAATACTCTTCACTTTATCTTAATGCTCATCTTCTTCAGCTCAATTTCGGCATAACAATAGATTATATTTTTAAATAAAATCAACAGTATTAATCCAAATTAGGCTTCACATAAACGAGGTAAATAATTTTTTAATGACTGACTAAGTTTCTAAACACAGAGACTAAAAAATTATCGAAATAATATTGCAATTGATACTCGTTATCAAGTAGATTGTCACAAATCTTTTGCGTTTTTACTTATTTATCTTTTAAGGAATTTTTCATGCGTCATTTGGTTACGATTGCATTACTTTCAGCATTACCGACATTCAGTTTTGCCCATACGGCTAGCCCTTTTTTATTGCCAGAAGTATTTGATAGTAAGTCAGACAATGTTAGTTTCCAAAGTAGTATCACTGTAGAAAAATTCTTTGTTCCAAGCAGAAACTTTAAAACCAGTTATCAAGTCACAAGCCCAGAAGGTAAAAATGAATTCCTGAATGCAGCGGCAGAACTGAAAAAATTTAATATTGCTGAATTCAATTTGACCAATGAAGGAACGTATCGTATCCGAACCAAAGATGCTGTAGGTAATCCAACCAAATATGCTTTAGTGGATGGTCATTGGTTACGTGTGCGTCCAACACGCCCTGCAAATGCCGCACCTATGCAACCTCAAGCAAATGCTGAACAAAAAGCACCTCAGCAAGCAAACCAACCACCTCGTTTTGTTGCTGAAGACCAAGTTCCAGCCAATGCAAAAACAATACAAACCACCAATTATTATATTGCCGAAAGTTTTGTGACCAAAGGCAAACCAAGCCCAATTCCACAAGTTGAAAATAAAGGTTTTGAATTTAAATTTTTAACACACCCAAATGAATTATATGTTGGTGAATCACTTAAAGCACAAGTTTTAATGGATGGCAAAGCTGTTCCTAACTTAGAAGTTGATGTCTTTAAAGGTGCAAGTAGCTATCAGCCAAATGCAAAACGTGAACAACCACATGTGAAGACCAATGCTAAAGGCGAGATTGAAATTAAGTTTAATGAAGCTGGTATTTATTTAATTACAGCAGCTTATCCAGAAGCAAATAATGACAATAGCAAACAACCTGCGACTCAAACCTATACTTATAGCGTTACTGTAGAAGTGACTGAATAAATTCATCAGGCACTTACTTGCTGTAAGTGCCTTTCTTTCACCTTGTTATAAAATACAATTCATTTTGATCATAAAAATAGTATATTGTTTTAAAACTCGTTCTTAGCTTGTTTTATGACTTCAAAAAAAACCAGTGATGCAGGTATCTTTCTATGGATGGTTTATCAAACCATGCAAAAGATGAATCTAGATGCAGCAGCCATTTTTGCCAGTGTACATTTACCCGACCAAGCTCCTGATAAATTTGTCCGTCGTGATAATTCGACTCAACAACGTTTTTGGCGCGCAGCGGAGCAAATTAGTCAAGATCATGATATTGGTTTACATGTAGGTGCCAATATTCCGGCCTTTCGTGGACAGGTGATCGAATATCTTTTTCTCAGTAGCCCAACCTTCGGGGAAGGTCTAAAACGAACCATTCGCTATCAAGTCTTACTCACCAATGCCATATCATTTAAACTAGAAATAAATGATAAAAATATTGCCATCATTTCAGGATTAAACCATTCTGTTCGACATTATTTAGAATGTGCGATTGGAATTTTACTCAACTTTTTCAAATATATGAGTGAAAACACATTCACCCCAATTGAAATCGGTTTGCCTTATCAAGAAGGTGCAACACAAGAAGAATATTTTAAAACATGGGGTTGTCCTGTCAAACTCGGACAAACAGATGGTTATATTTGCTTTGATCAACAACTATTAAATATTCCCTCACCTGCATATGAACCTGAATTATTAAAAATCCACGAGCATCACGCAGAATCTCAACTTGAACTCCTTAATAAACATCAACTCATCGAGCAAATAGAAAGAATTCTAGCCAGCGGTTTACTAGAATCAGGTGAATTTGATCAAAACATAGTCGCACAACATTTGAATCGTAGTTCCCGCAGTCTAAGAGCTGATTTACAACTATTAAACACCACTTATGAAAAAGTCATCGCACAATATCGTGAACGTTTAGCACGTCGTTTATTGTCCCACACCCAAGAAAACATTGATCAAATTGTTTATCTTACAGGCTTCTCTGAACCATCTGCATTTTCTAGAGCATTTAAACGTTGGACTGGAGAAACACCGACTGCTTATCGACAAAGAAAACAAAAATAATTTGATTTGATAGGCAGATTAAAACTGTCAGCTCGGTCAAAACTTTTCATCGTGATTTTCTTAAAATCGGATGCATGTTTTACGAGGTCATCTCACATGATTGGTTTTCCAGCAGGTATCTTTGTTGCAAATGGTATGGAATGGTATTTTCATAAAGTCTGGTTACATGAATTTCCAAGCAAAAATAGAAACAGTCCATTTTTCACGCACATTGCTCACCACAAACGCGCACGCCTAAATAGCTTTCATGACGAAGGCTATGCAGAGTCAATGTTTAAAAATTCTGAAATGTATAATGAGAAATCAGCCCTCATTGGTCTAGCAGCAGCATCAACAATTTTCCTGCCCGTTGCGCCTTTTTTTACTGTTGGTTTGTATTATGGTATTTGGAATTATTGGAAAGTCCATGCCAAATCACATTTAGATCCTGAATATGCCAAGAAACGGATTCCGTGGCATTATGACCACCACATGACCAGCAACCAAAATGCCAACTGGTGTGTAACTAAACCTTGGTTTGACTATATTATGGGAACACGTGTTTTAACTGATCTATCACATACCGAAACAAATCCTTTAGCTATGAAAATGCCATTGTGGTTAGAAAAAAGAGTTAATCGTGCTGCTCGTCGCCTATTACCTAAAGCTTATGCAAAGATTGATGCGAATACGCAGTTGGATCAGCACAATTTGCATCAAGGGGTTGAGGTTGCTCTGTAAAATCAAAAAAAAGCCTAATCATATTTGATTAGGCTGTAAAAATTATTAATTCGGAAGCTTTTAAACACAATAATTAATCGATATTATTCTGCTACAAAATAACCCTAGTAGAAAACCAACAATGTTAAATATTAATTCGAGTGTTGCTGTCTTAACTGCATCATTAATACTATCTGCTTGTGGTAGTGATAATCATCAATCTAAAGAAAATAATTCGACTAGCTCTACACCATTCACTACTGAGTTTAAAAGTAATTTAACTTTACAAAAAGATTCAGACCCTATCATTCAGATTTCAGGAAGACGTAGCAATCAAAATGATGATGTAAATGCTTATTCGGTTACACATCGCTTTTATCGTGGCAGCTCATCCATCATTTTAATTTATAATTTTGATAAAAGTGATATAAATAAAACTTTACACATTAATTATGATCCTATTTTAAAGAAAGTATTGAGTGTTTCTATTGGAAAAACTTACCTAACCAAACTTAATATTAATTCATCAAACAACAACTCCCTCGCTTGTTCAGATTCTATTCTTTTTGAAGCGTGCAAGAATATCAATGTGAAATTTGATGAAAAAACTGGTAATAGCGAAATTAATTTTGAAAATCTAAAACTATCAAATACACCAACTATAACCATAACTCCAGTGAATACTTTGGATAGCGTTCAATTGCCACCAATAAATAAAAGTTATACTTATTTAACAGGTAAAATATCAGGTTCATTATCTATTCCAGCTCAAACATTTGAAAATATTAGAAAAACAAGCCAAATTAATATGTCTGTAAACCAAAAATCAATTTCTCCTATAGATGCTATTTATGATCCAGAAACAAAAGAGATTTTATTCAGTTCCTATGCAGATAATTGGATTGATTCAGGTTTAAAACCAACCAACTTTACGACTTCAATTGAAAATACGATTACGAAATATGCTTTAGTTGAAGCTGAGACCTTACATGGCTTTTCAGGTGCTTGTATGTCTTTTGTCGTGAGCACCCGGATTAAAGATGTTGCATCAATTCAAGCCAGTGACAATACCAATGATATTAGCCTAAAATTCAATCAATCTATTTATCAAGATAATACCATTCCTCCTCTATTTCCAAATATTCCAATTCAGCAAACGTGTGCAACCACATTTATACAATTGGATGGCGTAGTTAAAGTCAACAAGCCACTGACCCAACTCCAAATTACACCAACATTTAAAAATGGGGAAAATAGAACCGTTGTCCAACCTGCATTATATTTTGATGTCATCAACCATAACCAACAAAGGTTTGGAAATAATACGATTCAGATAGAACTTAAAAACAACAAGATCGAGAAGATAAATTTTAAAGACTTCTTAATAGGCGTTGATTCAAGTACGGGTTTATTAAAACGTTTTGAATATAACTTTACTTGTGATGCCGCTCAATCTTGTCAAGGTATAAGCTACAGCCCAAAAGACAATCAACTTAAATTTAGCAATACGGCTTTATTCTATAAGGGTGAACATCCTGAATTAAATAAAAATATTCACATCAATGGCATATTTGATTTTGCTGGACGTTAATTTAGATTTATAAAATCTAAGCTAAAAACCGAGCAAATATCCGCTCGGTTTTTTATTTGATTAATGTGAACCCGTTTTAGACAATAAGTTCAAGATCAGTACACCACTCATAATCAAGGCAATACCAACAATCCCCCAAACATCCAACTTTTGATCAAATACAAACCATGCCACGGTGGTAATTAGGACAATCCCGACACCTGACCAAACCGCATAAGCAATACCAACTGGAATTGTTTTCAATGTGAGAGATAAACAATAAAATGCAATCATATAACCGAGTACAACAACAATAGATGCTATCGGCTTAGTAAATCCCTCACTACTTTTTAAGGCTGAAGTAGCAATCACTTCCGCAATGATTGCGATAAATAAAAAGAGCCAATTCTTCATGTTACCTCCTATAAAAACATACTCTAATCGCTAAAATTAGACGGGGCAAAAAAATACCCTCTTATCATAAGAGGGTATTTTTTAATGCAGAACATTAATCACAAAAAATTACGCTGATTTCTTCGCCATATTATTTTTACGGATGGTAATCATCAGTAATTGTACCGCCGCAGGAGTGACACCCGGAATACGGTTTGCTTGCGCCAAAGTTTCAGGACGAACTGTTTTTAACTTCAAGGTGATTTCACGTGACAAACCTGAGATACCATCATATTCAAAATCAGCGGGAATTCTGGTCTCTTCAAGACGCTTTAACTGTGCAACATCTTCATGCTGACGATGAATATAACCTTCGTATTTCACCGCAATTTCAATTTGCTCGCCCACTTGCTCTGAAACTTCCGAACCTGTTAATTCAGCAATTTGACTAAAGTTGATATTTGGACGTTTCAACAAATCAATGGCACTACATTCTTTGCTTAAATCAGCACCCGTCATTTCAACGAATTTTTTACCCATTGGGTTATTTGGTGCTGCCCATAAATGTTGTAAACGAGATGTTTCACGCTCAACCGCTTCCATTTTTTCGCTATAGGCAGCCCAACGCTCATCATCAACCAAACCGAGTTCACGACCAATAGATGTTAAACGTTGATCAGCATTATCTTCACGCAACATCAAACGATATTCCGCACGTGAAGTAAACATACGGTAAGGTTCTTTAGTACCCAGCGTGATCAGATCATCAACCAATACGCCCATGTAAGCTTGATCACGTTTTGGTGTCCACTCTTCTTGTTCCCAAGCACGGCGTGCAGCATTTAAGCCTGCAAGTAAACCTTGCGCACCCGCTTCTTCATAACCTGTCGTACCGTTGATTTGACCCGCAAAGTACAAGTTCTGAATGGCTTTGGTTTCAAGTGAGAATTTTAATGCTTGTGGATTGAAATAATCATATTCAATCGCATAACCAGGACGCAAAATATGCGCATTTTCCATGCCACGAATCGAGCGAACCAAATTGAACTGCACGTCAAACGGTAATGATGTTGAAATCCCGTTTGGATAAAGTTCATGCGTATCCAAGCCTTCAGGCTCTAAGAAAACCTGATGCGAATCTTTATCAGCAAAACGGTGAATCTTATCTTCGATTGATGGGCAATAACGTGGCCCCACACCTTCGATCACCCCTGTATACATGGGTGAACGATCTAAACCACCACGAATAATCTCATGAGTTTTTTCACTCGTATGTGTGATATAGCAATTCACTTGTTCAGGATGCATCGATGCATCCCCCATAAATGACATTACTGGAGATGGAAAATCTCCAGGTTGTGGTGTCATCACAGAGAAATCAACCGTACGCGCATCAATACGTGGCGGCGTCCCTGTTTTCAAACGTCCAACCGGAAGATTTAACTCACGTAAACGATGTGCCAAGGCGATTGATGGCGGATCACCTGCACGACCACCACTAGAATTCTGTAAACCAATATGAATCACACCACCCAAGAATGTACCTGTGGTTAGCACAACTGTTTTCGTGTCAAAACGAATACCCATTTGGGTCACAACGCCTTTAACAGTATCGCCTTCTACAATGAGATCATCTGCCGCTTGTTGGAAAATATCCAAGTTGGCTTGGTTTTCTAAGGTATGACGAATTGCAGCTTTAAAACGTACACGGTCAGCTTGCGCACGCGTTGCACGAACCGCAGCACCTTTACGAGAGTTTAAAATACGGAATTGAATACCACCTTTATCCGCAGCAAGTGCCATTGCACCACCCAGCGCATCAATCTCACGAACAAGATGTGATTTACCAATACCACCGATTGCAGGGTTACAGCTCATCTGGCCCAAAGTTTCAATATTATGCGTCAACAATAATGTTTGTCTTCCCATACGTGCCGCAGCAAGTGCCGCTTCCGTACCAGCGTGACCGCCACCAATTACGATAACGTCGTAAACTTTAGGATAGTGCATAGTGGTAATGTATATTTAAAAAATGACAGAGTATTATACAGGAGTTTTGCATTAAATTGACAAAAATGGGCTATATTCTTGCAAATTCCAAGACACTGATTTGCCTACAAAACATACAAAAAGAAACCTTCTGTTGCATTTGTCTTCTACGATTAACACAGTGCCACACAATTATTAACTTGATCACCACTGCTTTATTTAAGCAATTTTTTATTCTAAATAGTGCACAACATACTTTAGGAAAATGACATGAACAAAAAGCTTTTAATTTCATCATTTCTTTGTAGTCTATGTTTCACCCTCGCAGCACAAACCCATGCTAAGTCCAACCTTGATGCGCAGACTCAAAAATTTCAACAAATTTGTAAAAGTAAAAAACAAGGTGACATGGTTTCCTTTGCCTATAAAGGTGTGGTTTTTAATGGCACATGCGAACCCAATCAAACAGGGAAATTAACATTCCAACCACCAATGCCAGCAACTAATGCAACACCTGAAACTCAAAGCAAAATTTCAGAAACTCAATCCGCACCACGACCAATAAGTTCGCCAGACACACCGTAAATTTGAAGCCAATAACATCCTCATCAATATTTAAATGATAAAAGAATGTGACACAAACGCATTCTTTTATCCTAATTTGATACAGCAAACACACTAAATTCAAAAAAATATCTTAAAATTGTAATCTCCTTATTTTATAATCCCTTTAGACAAGCTGAATCTATTACAATAACCTCAAATACATTTACTTAGGTTTTCCTGTGAACTGGCTACAAATCCATATTACCGTTGATCAAGATCAAGTTGAGCTTACTGAAACACTCCTTCTCTCTCTAGGCGCGGTGAGTGTTACTTTGGATGATGCAGAAGATCAAGCTTTACTTGAACCATTACCAGGTGAAACGCCACTTTGGAATAAAGTTATTGTTACAGGAATCTATCAACAAGAAGAAGATGATCCAATTGATGTTGATACGTTAGAAGCTTTTCTAAAAGTACAACTTCCTGATGTTCCTATACGCCATGAGTATTTAGAGAATCAAGTATGGGAACGCGCGTGGATGGATTATTATGAACCCATCCAAATTGGTGAGAAATACTGGATTGTACCTGAATGGTTAGAACCACCTGAAGCAGATGCAACTAATATTAAACTTGATCCAGGTCTTGCTTTTGGTACGGGAAATCACGCAAGTACGTTCCTATGCTTACAATGGTTAGGCAAAACTGACGTTAAAGATAAAATCGTCATTGACTACGGCTGTGGTTCGGGCATTTTAGGCGTTGCGGCTTTACTACTTGGTGCTAAAAAAGTCTATGCAACTGATATCGACCCACAAGCTGTATTGGCAACCAAACAAAATGCAGAATTAAATGGTGTACTTGATCGTCTTTATGTAGGATTACCAGAAGAGTTCAATCAAGCATTTAATCAACAAGCAGACGTACTTGTTGCAAATATTTTAGCAGCCCCATTAATGGCGCTTGCGCCTGAATTCTCAACTTTATTGAAAAATGAGGGTGAGTTTGCACTTGCTGGTGTAATTGAAGAGCAAGTTGCTGATGTTTCTGGTGTTTATTCTGAGTTTTTTGATATATTAGAAATCGAAAAACGTGAAGAAAACTGGTGTCGCATCTCAGGAAAACGTAAAACAACAATTTGAGAATATTGTTCCTTATGAGTGAAAAACAAACCCGCTGCCCTAAATGTTCCACTGTGTACAAAGTAACCCTTTCACAACTTAGTGTTGCACAGGGTATGGTTTGTTGCCCTAAATGCGTGATTAATTTTAATGCATTAACCAATCTCTTAGAGTCTGAAACGGATGATACGATACTAACACCAACCAATCGGTCATTATTTTCGTCAATCCAACCCGATAGTTCGTTTGCTGAGAAGCAAATGCAAATTTTAAGTATTTTTGACCAAAAAATTGAAAACTCAAATATTGATTTACTGACATATTTAAATAATTTGAATTATTTCAATACCGAACCCGTTACGGCATTGCCTAATTTGAATCTATCAGAAGACAATGTGTTGATTGACCATGAACAAAACCACAAACAACACGGTTGGCTTTACTATACGCTTTGGGGGGTAGGCAATATTGCATTAATCCTCGTATTTGCTTTTCAGATCTTATGGTTCAATCCAAAATTGATGCACGCAAGCCCAGCATTAAATCGCATTTTCAATTTTACCTGTGAAATAGTTACATGCAAAATGGAAAACGAACAATATAAGTCTTTAAGTTTTGAAAAAATAAAAGTGAAACGTGTTGGTAAAGATGAAACAAGTTTCTCAGGGGTACTAATCAATCACCACAAAGACAGTCTCATTATTCCTTCTATTAAAGTTGTTTTAAAAGAGCATGGTAAGATCACGACCGATATTACACTTAAGCCACAAGACTATTTAGTCGACAGTCTAAAAACCATTCAACGTATTCCAAGCAATAGCCCTTTTCGATTTCAATTTACGATCCCAAAAAGCAAAAATAGCTTTGATGACTATAGTTTAGAAATTGTACAGCCCTAAAAGCATAAAAAAGTGACAAAAAAATTAAAAAAAGTGCAGTTAATTTGCTCATTTTTTCACAGACAGTGGTATGATACGCGCCACGAATGCTTAACCCACATACTCCTCGTTATTTATAAACAATAAAATCGTTAAACGAACTGTGCTTCTATCATATAAGCGCATTGTTGGTTTTTTTGTTTTTAAAACTAGGCTGTAACAAATCTTTAACGATTGTTGCGCTTATTTTTTACACAATTCGAGGATTTGTGGCAAGCTAATAGTTCCTTTGTTTTAGAGTCACTGTTTTAGGATCTAAAACAGGACTCGTTAATTTAGACCACATTTATATATCACTTTACCCAAGTGGTATTTTTGATTTTTCGGATTAATACGCATGAATAGCAAATCTCCTATTTTTACGGCTCAATCTGATGTCGCTCTTCGCATCCATGTAGATCGCGCAGTTCGTCATTATTTTGCACAATTGCAAGGTGAGCAACCATCTCAAGTTTATGACATGGTTTTAGCAGAAATGGAGAAACCTCTTTTATCTGTGGTCTTAGAATATACTCGTGGCAATCAAACACGCGCTGCTGAGATTTTAGGCCTTAACCGTGGAACTTTACGTAAAAAGTTAAAAGCTCACGGTTTAATGAGTGAATAATTGATAAAATGCTCACGTTCTCGTGGGCATTTTTTTTGCCTTAGTTTTAATCTGTAAACTTCAAACTGTTGACCAAAATCATGACTATCAAACGTGCTTTAATCTCTGTTTCCGACAAGACTGGAATCGTTGAATTTGCTCAAAACCTTGCAGCGCTAGGTGTAGAAATTTTATCTACGGGCGGTACATATAAGTTGCTTAAAGACAACAATATCGCTGTAGTAGAAGTTTCTGAACATACAGGTTTTCCTGAAATGATGGATGGTCGTGTTAAGACACTACATCCAAAAATTCATGGCGGTATCTTGGCACGTCGTGGTCTAGACGAAGCTGTAATGCAAGAACACAACATCGATGCAATTGATTTAGTTGTGGTCAATCTTTATCCATTTGCTGCAACAGTCGCTAAACCGAACTGCTCACTTGCTGATGCAATCGAGAACATTGACATCGGCGGACCAACCATGGTTCGTGCGGCAGCGAAAAACCATGCTTCAGTGGGTATTATTGTGAATGCTTCTGACTATGATGTAGTCGTTGCTGAATTAAAAGAGAATGGTGCGCTTTGTTACGAAACTCGTTTCGATTTAGCGGTGAAAGCATTTGAACACACAGCACAATACGATGGCATGATTGCATCTTATTTAGGTGCGCGTGTTGGAAAAGCTGAAGGTGAAGCAGACTTATTCGCTCGCACTTTCAACACCCAACTCAATAAAGCTCAAGATTTACGTTATGGTGAAAACCCTCACCAAAATGCTGCTTTCTATGTTGAAGAAAATGCAAAAGAAGCTTCTGTTTCAACTGCAAAACAGTTACAAGGTAAAGAATTATCTTATAACAATATTGCCGACACAGATGCAGCACTTGAATGTGTTAAATCATTTGCAAAACCTGCTTGTGTCATCGTTAAACATGCAAATCCATGTGGCGTTGCGGTTTCATTAGATGGTATTCAAGCAGCTTATGATCTTGCTTATGCAACTGATCCTGAATCTGCATTTGGTGGCATCATTGCATTTAACCGTGAGTTAGATGTTGCAACTGCACAAGCAATTGTAGATCGCCAATTTGTTGAAGTTATTATTGCACCAAGTATTGCTGATGGCGTACTTGAAGTCACAGGCGCGAAGAAGAATGTACGCGTGTTAGTATGTGGCGAACTTCCTGCGATTGATGCTCGTGCTGCACAACTTGACTATAAACGTGTGAATGGCGGTTTATTGGTTCAAGACCAAGACTTGGGTATGATCACTAAAGATGACCTTAAAGTTGTAACTAAACGTGCGCCAACTGAACAAGAAATTGATGATCTTATCTTTGCTTGGAAAGTTGCAAAATACGTGAAATCAAATGCGATTGTTTATGCTAAAAATCGTCAAACCATTGGTGTTGGCGCAGGTCAAATGAGCCGTGTCAACTCTGCTCGTATTGCTGCGATCAAAGCTGAGCATGCTGGTTTAGTGGTTGAAGGTGCAGTAATGGCATCTGATGCATTCTTCCCATTCCGTGATGGTATTGATAATGCGGCTAAAGCTGGCATTAAATGTATTATCCAACCAGGTGGTTCTATGCGTGATGAAGAAACAATTGCAGCTGCTGATGAAGCTGGTATTGCAATGGTGTTCACGGGTATGCGTCACTTCCGTCACTAAATAATTAGAGTCTCTAGCACAAATTTTCCTAAATCCCCCTTTATAAAAGGGGGACTTACTTTTTATCTAAACTAAAAAAGCATGTTCCCCTCTTTCTCAAAGAGGGGTTTGGGAGAGATTCAGAGGGGACTTTTTTATTCTGAACAGGTATATTCTTAAATACGGAAAAAGGAAATAACTTAATAATGAATATTTTAGTTTTGGGTAGCGGTGGCCGTGAACATGCACTTGCATGGAAAATCGCACAAGATACAAAAGTAACGCAAGTTTTTGTTGCACCAGGTAATGCGGGCACAGCAACTGAAGACAAATGTCAAAACATTGACCTCGATATTTTAGACAATCCAGCCATTATTGAATTTGCAAAAGCAAATGATGTGGCATTGGTGATCGTTGGCCCTGAAGCACCATTAGTCAATGGTGTGGTTAATGCCGCACGTGAAGCAGGTTTAAAAATCTGGGGACCGACTCAGTACGCTGCGCAGCTTGAAGGCTCGAAAGCATTTGCTAAACATTTTTTAAAACGTCATAACATTCCAACAGCATTTTATGATGTATTTACTGAAGTTGACGCTGCGAAAGCTTATATTCAACAGCATGGTGCACCAATCGTGATTAAAGCGGATGGTTTAGCTGCAGGTAAAGGTGTGATCGTTGCAATGACCAACGAAGAAGCTTTTGCTGCAATTGACGATATGCTTGCAGGCAACAAGTTTGGTGATGCAGGTTCACGTGTTGTGGTTGAACAGTTCCTTGCTGGTGAAGAAGCAAGCTTCATTTGCATGATCGACGGCAACAACATCTTACCAATGGCGACCTCACAAGATCATAAACGTATTTTTGAAGGTGACCAAGGTCCAAATACTGGTGGTATGGGTGCGTACTCTCCTGCTCCAGTTGTTACAGCAGAAGTATTTGAACGTGTCATGAATGAAGTCATGCGCCCAACTGTTGATGGTATGGCAGCAGATGGTCATGTCTACACAGGTTTCTTATATGCTGGTTTGATGATTGATGAACAAGGTCAACCACGCGTTATTGAGTTCAACTGTCGTTTTGGTGATCCAGAAACACAACCGATTATGATGCGCTTAAAATCATCTTTGGTTGATTTGGTTGAAGCTGGTATTGCTGGTAATTTACCAAGCGAAGCTGAATGGGATGAGCGTAAATCAATCGGTATCGTTCTCGCTGCTGAAGGCTATCCAGATACAGTACGCAAAGGCGATGTGATTTCTGGCATCGGACAATCTCCTGAAGATACTAAGATCTTCCATGCGGGTACAGCAACCACTGAAGATGGTCATATCATCACAGCTGGCGGTCGTGTTCTTTGTGTAACAGCACTCGGTGATACTGTACTTGAAGCACAAATCAATGCTTTAGAAGTATGTGGTCAAGTGACATTTACAGGTATGCAATATCGTAGCGATATTGGTTACCGTGCGATTGCACGTGAACAAGCTGAATAAGCCTTTTTATGATGAAAGGAAGCCTTCTTTGGAAGGCTTCTTTATTCACTAAAAGTGCATAAAACAGGTATCTATATTCATTATTAAAATAACAAATTCAGAAAAATATATATTGATTATGAAATAAACCATTCAAATTCATATTCAGAAAAATCCATAAAACTATCATCCATTTATATTTACTTAGCACATAATTTTTCTTAAACAATCATGCTGTTATGCCTTAGAGCGTCTAGTATACCCTCTATAAAAAAGTCTAAATTATTGTTATGATTGGTAAATTAATAGATGATTTCTTATGTTTAATTAATATTCTTTTTGATCATTTTCAAATATTTAGAATATTAATAGAAAACTTAAAAATTTCATCTAATTCCACATTTAGTATGAAGACAATTTGAACTATTCTTTTTCTAGGTCTGCACACATCAGACTAGAACATGAACATTCATCTATTTTCCATATGTTGTAACAACTTCTTAGATTCAAATTTCGGAATAGTCCTCTATTTATTTTGAATGATGATGCCAATTTACAACATACAAAACCATTGCGATTCCTGATGCTAGAAAAGTGAAGATTTTCTCGGCATTGTTCCGACTAGGATTTATACATGAAAAAGCTGATTAGCCTTTTTTTAAGTGTATCTGTGTTATTACTTGCAGCGTGCAGTAAACAACCTGATACCGCATCTACTGAGCAAAAAGCGAATGCTGGTGGATTACAAACTGTTGTTATGGCATCTACTGGCTCAGACGCTGATATTTGGCGTTATATTGCGACATTACCTGAAACTAAAGCCGCGGGTATTAAACTTGAAGTAAAAAACTTTACTGACTATGTTGCAATGAATACTGCCGTTGCCAATAAAGAAGTTGATATTAACGCCTTCCAATCTTACGCTTATCTTGTTGCTTTTAATGCCGCAAATAAAGACAAGATTGCACCTGTTTCAACGACTTATTTGGAACCAATGGGCATTTACTCAAGCAAAGTCAAAAAGGTTGAAGAATTTGCTCAAGGTGCAACAATTGCAATCCCAAATGACGGCGCAAATGAATCACGTGCTTTACTACTTTTACAAAGTGCTGGTTTAATCAAATTAAAAGCAGGCTTTGACCCAGTAAAAGGCACACCTGCTGACATTACTGAAAATGCAAAAGCAATTGTCATTAAACCAATTCAGATGGCAACAGCAGTTCGTGTAAAAGACGAAGTTGATGCGATCTTATTAGGTAATACATTGGCGTTGGAAGGTGGTCTAAACGTTCTTAAAGATGCAATCTATTACGAACCAATTGATCAAAGCACCAAGTTAAATGTAAATGTTTTAGCTGTGGCTGAATCACGTAAAAACGATGCTGTACTACAAAAAGTCGGTGCGCTTTACCATACAGAAGCAGTGAAAAAATATGTGCAAGAACACTTTGCAGGCACCAAAGTTGATGTAAACAAACCGACAAGCTATCTCACAGAAGCAAAATCGTAATATAATATTTTCAATGAAACAGGCAAAGTGACTTTGCCTGTTTTTTCTTTTTTGCTTAGTATTGACGAACATGATCCAATTTAAAAACATTTCGAAACACTACCAACTAAAAGGTCAAACGATCAACGCACTGGATCAAATTAATTTAGAGATTCCAGAAGGCAGTATCTTTGGCATTATTGGTTATAGTGGTGCAGGTAAAAGTACGTTGATCCGTTTGATTAATTTGCTTGAACGCCCGACTCAGGGACAAGTGATTATCAATCAGAAAGACTTTACTGCAATGGATGCACGTACGCTTCGTCAAGAACGTGCAAATATAGGCATGATCTTTCAGCACTTCAATTTACTGCAAACTAAAACAGTATCTGAAAATATTGAAATGCCGCTCAAATTATTGGGACATAGCAAAGCTGAGCGCGAAAAGCGTCTAGCGGAGCTATTAGAGTTCATTGATCTCAAACAAAAGAAAGATGCCTACCCCGATGAACTTTCAGGCGGACAAAAGCAACGCGTGGGTATCGCACGTGCGCTTGCCAATCATCCTAAAATTTTACTTTGTGATGAAGCCACCTCTGCACTTGATCCACAAACAACTCAATCCGTTTTAGCACTGTTAAAAAAGATTAATAAAGAACAAAATATCACCATTGTGATGGTCACGCATGAAATGGACGTGATTGAATCTGTTTGTGATTATGTTGCAGTGATGGAGGCAGGTCATGTCATTGAGACAGGACCTACCCTCAGTATTTTCAGCCAACCGCAACATTCAACGACCAAGACCTTCATTCAAACTGTTTTACAACAACAGTTACCAATTAATATCCTCAATAATCTTGAGTATAAACATCATAATAGTATTTATAATTTGCAGTTCTTGGGTACATCCGCGCAAGAAACCGTGATTCAAGCTGTAATTAAACAGTTTGATTTGAGCTTAAATATCCTATTTGCCAACATGACTGAAATCAATGGCACCGTGATTGGACAGATGTTTATTCAACTCTTAGGTGATCCCCTCATTATCCAAGAAGCAATCCAATTCTTAGAGCTTCAGGGTGTTAAAGTTGAGCAGTCTGGAGTCAGCCAATGAGAGATTTAATTGTACAATGGTTGACGGAAGCTTCTGCACCATTCTGGCAAAGTTCCCTTTCAATTGATCAGTTCGTCACAGCCCTACAAGAAACCTTCCAAATGGTTTTCTTCTCATTACTTTTTGGCTGTATTTGGGGATTGATTCAAGGGGTAACTCTAGTTGTCACTCGCACTGGCGGTATTTTACAGAACAGAGTGATTTATTACTTCCTCAACCCGATTGTCAATGCCCTGCGCTCTTTACCCTTTATCATTTTATTGATTGCCGTTATTCCACTGACTAAAATGCTCGTTGGTACATCTATTGGGACGTGGGCTGCGATTGTCCCCCTCACCATTTATGTTGGCCCATATTTAGGGCGATTGATTGAAACTTCATTACTTGAAGTGAATGAGGGTATTATTGAATCCGCTCAAGCAATGGGAGCTTCGCCTTGGCAAATTATCTTCAAGTTTATTATTCCTGAAGCACGTAGCTCATTGATTCTCAACCTCACCACAGGAACGATTTCTTTAATAGGTGCAACAGCAATGGCAGGTGCGGTCGGTGCAGGTGGTATCGGTGATTTAGCCATCTCTTATGGCTATCAACGCTTTGATACCAGTGTCGTTATTTTAACCGTGATTGTATTACTGGTTTTGGTTCAACTGGTTCAATCATTTGGTGATTGGTTAGCGAAATTACGCTAATCACAGCATAACAAGAAGCTCTCATTTTTGAGGGCTTTTTTGTTTCTTTCTATTTTAAGGAAAGTAAATCTGATTTGCCGCTTTGAATGTATTGACATGCAAAGGCACTAAATCATCGAGTTCTTGATAACCACCTGCCAACACAAACAGTAATGGAATTTTCATTTTCTTAGCCATCTCAAAAACTAAACGATCACGCTCGAACAATAATTCTGTGGTAAACCATTTTGAGCCATATTTATCATGTTGATGACAATCCATCCCCGCCTGATAAATAATTAAATCAGCATCCCAACGGGAAGCATATTGAAAACTTTCTAAAATTGCTTCTCGATATTGTTCAAAATCCCCCTGTTTCGGGTGAATATAACGAGTCAGACTCCGTTCACCAGACTTGCAACCAAAACGGATTCCAAAAATACTAAAATTAATTAGATTGGTCATACGATTGCTAAAGATCGCTGTGCCATCGCCACCGTGTTGATCACAATCTAAAATAAAAATACGCTTTTCAGGATATTGTTTAGCAACCAAAGCTAGGCCATTAAAAGTACAATATGCTGCGCCAGATTCATAACTGGCATGATGAAAACCTTGTGCAATATTTGCGGCAATCCCCTCTTTCAATGCAATTTCAGCACCCAATAATTGCCCTGCTTGCACTGATAAGATTGCATCACGTAATTGTTCATTCCAAGGTTTAAAACCCTGAATCGTTGCATATGCCGTTTCTCCAGATAAGAAAGCCTCCACATATTGCGGATTATGTAGTTTTTTTAAAATTTCAATATCAATTAAACCAGGATCAATCAATTCAACCATTTGATCCGTGCGTAGCACATCCGCAACGGCGGTCAGTTTTTCCATACTATTGGTATGCGTTCGTGCAAAATAGCGTGGAGCGTAACAAGCTTTTAGCATGGATGTCCTACATATAATTGATCTCGTGCAATCTCGATCAGTTGGCTCAACTCAGTCGTATCGGGTCGAAATAAACCATTATCAACCTGCTGTTTAAAATGATAACCAAACGCACGTGCGCGATTTTTTGGAGAAACAGCCAATGTCGTAAGCCGTAAAAACCAAAAACCATTCATTTGAGCAATTGGGATCACATATCCTTTATATTGTTTATTAGGCTGCTTTTCTAGCACATCAATGTCATAACTTGCAGAAAAAAGGCTACCTGCGGGTAAGCGCACCCCATTCATCATCAACGGAACTAAACTAATACAGGAATGATTATCTCCCATATTCAGTTTCTCCATCATGATGGGTAAACCTTTATCATCGACAAAAATGTTAATTTCACCCTGTCTCAATAAACGGTGATGGGCTATCCGCAAGAAAAACTTTTCTGCCATCGGACATGAGCCAACTTTGGGTTTTTCCTCTAAAGAATCACATTCGATCATTTCTATTGTATGTACTGTTTGTGGAAGAAGAATATCTGCAAGTAATTGACAGATTAATACGCTTTCTTCAAGTTCTGCATACTGGTGAATGGTACGAAGCTTCGCTTGGAAATCAACTTCTTGCTGCAAATTTTGGGTAAATGAATCTTGTGAATTGGCAACTTTTAGATACTGTTGCACATGCGGATCAATATCCAAATTGCGCCAAGTGTCCAATAGCAAACCATATGAAGAGCTTTGATTCAGAATATTTTTTAAACCTTTAATTTCATAATCTTCAAAAATACGAAAATCTTGAAAGCCCATCATATCTCGAGGTTGCGAAACGAATTCGGCAATCACACGTGTCGCTTGAGTATACCCACAACCACGACGTTCCGTTTGATGACTAAAATGTTCATTCAACATTTCTGTGAGTTTGGCAGACAAAGGATGTAAATATTTTTTGAAGATAATGACAATTTCATGATCGACCAAATCAGTCATAATGCTCTCTCTTTATTCTTATGATTTATTTTAGTTTCATCTCTAAATTTGTACTTCGTTAAATATTGTTAAATCTAATTCTTAAATTATTTAGCTTTAATTAAATATCTTACATATCAATAAAGATGAATATAAACCATTAATTTATCAAACTTTTATACCATCTTTATTTAAAACACACGGCTTGTCAACCTAAAAAATAAAGGTGTTCCAAGCAGTCATAATTTACCCTAAAAAGTCAGTCTTCAATACGGCTTCCTATCGGAACTTTTGCACTCTTATAGATTTACACTTAAACTGATTATATTCGGATGATTCAAATATTCCACCCAGCAATAACCTCATAAAACAGAGATTTAGGATTCGGCTATGCATTATAAAATTCATGCAATTGACGTAAAAAACACCTTAAAAAACTATATTTGGTTATTAGAAGATACGCATACCCATGAAGTTGTTGTGATTGATCCAACAGAAGCTGAGCTTGTGACTGATTTTTGCAAACAGCATCAACTTAAACTTAAACAAATTTGGCTGACCCATTGGCATCGTGATCATACCAATGGTGTACAAGATTTATTGGCAGATCAAAATCTGCAAGTATTTGGACCTCGTGAAGAACTCAGTAAAATTGCGCTTATTTCCCATCCCTTGCAACATGATAATCATTTTCATTTCAATCATTTGAAAATCGAAATTATTGCTACGCCTGGACACACCTTAGGTCATATTGTTTATTTTATTGAAGAAATAGATACGCTGTTCTGCGGAGATACTTTATTTGCAATGGGCTGCGGACGTTTATTTGAAGGTACAGCTGAACAAATGTACCATTCATTAAATCGACTCGCTGCATTACCAATCCAAACAAAAGTGTACTGCACACATGAATACACCCTCGCAAATGCAGAGTTTGCTTTAACGATTGAACCCCATAATGTGGCGTTGCAAGAGCGCATGAAACATATCAAAACATTAAGAGATGCAGAGCAAATGACGTTACCAAGCACAATTGAATTGGAGCTAGAAACAAACCCCTTTTTACGTACAGACAGTGCCGAAGACTTCGCACGTATACGTGCCCTAAAAGATCAATTTTAAGTTCAAGACACAATGTTGATGATTTCATTCTATGCTTTTAAATAAAGTGGAAAGTGAAATCATTTTTTACATTTAATTAAGCACAAAAATCAGAAAAACAACACATATCGCAACACCATCTAAAACGAATAAAATCATATGATTATAAAAAAACAAGATCTCAAATTTAAGATTAAATTCAGTTTTGATTAAACTAATTTTACATTAGTTACACGAAGAAAAATAAATATATGCAATGCCCCTTTAAAAAATTTTGGGTCACCCTTATTAATAGATATAAGTTAAAAGGAGTTCAAACATGAAAACTAGAGTTGTGAAAGCAAAAAATTTATTGGCTTTTCGTATTTGGTTAGAAAAATTAGGATATTCAGTGAAAAGTCTTGCTGATAACAGAGGCTTTACGTTCAGCTTTAAAAAAGAATATGGTCTTGTCACATGTGATTTATCTGGAAATGCTTTAGCTATGCAACTTGGCGAAGAATTTGAAGACCATTTAAAAGCATAATAATTATTTATATTTTAGGGTTCCAAATGGATTTGGAATCCTTAAGCTATGTTGAAAAATATTAACGACTTTAATCTCAGCATTAATCCATCATTTTCTAACCATCTCACATAAAATATCATTGGAACCAAATCGATTTCCAAGTATCATAATGCCCTAATCGAGGGATGCTGCGACAATTGATTGGTACTAAAGATCGATTTGCCAGGCTCGATGTAAGAAGCAACGCTTCGCAAGACAACGGCATCCGCGAACAGAATGATCCATACTATTTTTTCTAGGAGATCCTGATGAACGCGGTTACTGCTTCATTTACAGATTATAAAGTTGCTGATATTTCACTTGCTGATTATGGCCGTAAAGAAATCAAACTTGCTGAAGCAGAAATGCCGGCTTTGATTGGTTTACGTAAGCGTTATTCGGCTGAGAAACCACTTGCTGGTGCAAAAATCTTGGGTTGTATTCATATGACAATCCAAACGGCTGTACTGATTGAAACATTAGTTGAACTCGGTGCAGAAGTGCGTTGGACATCTTGTAACATCTTCTCTACTCAAGATCACGCTGCTGCTGCTATCGCTGCTGCGGGTATTCCTGTGTTTGCTTGGAAAGGCGAAACTGAAGAAGAATACATGTGGTGTCTTGAACAACAAATCAATGTAAATGGCACACCTTGGGACGCCAACATGATTCTTGATGATGGTGGTGATTTAACACTACTTGTTCACGAAAAATACCCTGAAGTGATTGCAAAAATCCACGGTGTAACTGAAGAAACCACAACAGGTGTTCAAC
Source organism: Acinetobacter tjernbergiae DSM 14971 = CIP 107465 (assembly GCF_000374425.1). Classification (GTDB taxonomy): domain Bacteria; phylum Pseudomonadota; class Gammaproteobacteria; order Pseudomonadales; family Moraxellaceae; genus Acinetobacter; species Acinetobacter tjernbergiae. The sequence goes on from NZ_KB894363.1 coordinate 61,585, forward strand.
GTCTGTATGAAATGTTACGTGATAGTACTTTAAAAGTTCCTGCAATCAACGTAAATGATTCCGTAACGAAATCTAAAAACGACAACAAATATGGTTGCCGCCATTCTCTAAATGATGCGATCAAACGTGGTACAGATATGTTGTTATCTGGTCGTCGTGCACTTGTGATCGGTTACGGTGACGTAGGTAAAGGTTCTGCACAATCACTTCGTCAAGAAGGCATGATTGTACGTGTAACTGAAGTAGATCCAATCTGTGCAATGCAAGCATGCATGGACGGTTACGAAGTTGTATCTCCATACAAAAATGGCGTTCAAACAGGCAAGAAAGAAGACATCAATCTTGAGCTTCTTCAAAACACTGACCTTATTGTAACCACAACGGGTAACTACCACGTTTGTGATTCAGCAATGCTTGATTCATTAAAAGCGGGCTCGGTAGTTTGTAATATCGGTCACTTTGATACTGAAATCGACACGAACTACCTACGTGGCTACAAATGGGTTGAAGTTAAGCCTCAAGTTCACCAAGTGTATCGTTCAGAAAATGAAAATGATTACTTAATCCTTCTTTCAGAAGGTCGTTTGGTTAACCTAGGTAATGCGACTGGTCACCCATCACGTATTATGGATGGTTCTTTTGCTAACCAAGTGTTAGGTCAAATACACTTGTTCGCTGAGAAATTTGCCGATCTTCCTGAAGATCAAAAAGCTGCGAAAATCCGTGTAGAACTGATTCCTAAGAAATTAGATGAAGAAGTAGCTGCTGCAATGGTACTTGGTTTTGGTGGTGTATTAACCCAACTCACTCAAGTACAAGCAGACTACTTAGGTGTTCCTGTTGAAGGGCCGTTCAAATCTGACGCTTATAAATACTAAGAAAATCAGGGCAGACGTTTTACGGACTGCCCTTTTTTCTAAAATTTTTGTATGTATTTAAAAAGGATTTGAAATGACTAAACGTGTTCCTATTTCTTTTGAATTTTTCCCACCAAAAACAGATGCAGGTGCGGAAAAACTACGTGGCGTTCATCAAGAATTACAGCTATTAAATCCAGAGTTTTTCTCAATTACTTATGGTGCGGGTGGTTCTACACGTGAACGTACTTTAGCTGCAATTAATGATTTTAATGGTAAAGGTACACCAGTTGCACCTCACCTTTCTTGTATCGGTGATGACAAGGCACGTATTGCTGAACTTTTAGATTTGTATAAATCTCAAGGTATTGATCGTATCGTCGCTTTACGTGGTGACTTACCCTCAGGTCAAGTTGGTCTGGGTGAACTCCCTTATGCACAAGACTTAGTTCGTTTTATCCGTGAACATTCAGGCGATTACTTTCATATTGAAGTTGCAGCTTATCCTGAAATGCACCCACAAGCAGAAAGCTTTGACACAGACATCAAACGTTTTGTCGAAAAAGTAAATGCAGGTGCAAATGCAGGTATTACCCAATTCTTCTTCAATCCAGATGCATATTTTTACTTCATCGAACGTATTGCGAAAGCAGGTGTGAATATTCCAGTTGCGCCAGGGATTATGCCAATCACCAATGCAAGTAATTTAATTCGCTTTGCAGATGGGACTGGGGCTGAAATCCCACGTTGGATCCGTAAACAACTTGCTGCCTATGGTGATGACAGCGAAAGTATTAAAGCATTTGGTCATGAAGTGATTGTCAAACTTTGCGAACGTTTGATCGCTGGTGGTGCGCCAACACTCCATTTTTATTCAATGAACCAAACTGAGCCAACTCGACAACTTGTTGTTGATCTTGGTTTAAATTAATTTGTAAGAGTCTCGCCCAAACATGAATCGTTTTTATATCGAAGCCGAATTAAATATTGGTAACACTATCGAATTAACGGAATCGGTGTTTCATCATTGGGTACGTGTACTTCGTGCAAAAGAGCAAGAACAGGCCATCTTTTTCAATGGAAAAGGTGGTGAGTTTCTCGTGACATTGAATGAAATTAATAAAAAAAATGCGTTCGTATCGGTTGATCATTTTAATGCCTCAGATAGAACTCCACCTTTTCAAGTGATTTTAGGTCAGGTCATGAGTAAAGGTGATCGTATGGATTATGCGATTCAAAAAGCAACTGAACTTGGCGTTACAACAATTCAACTATTAACTAGTGAACGATGCGAAATGCGGTTAAGATATGATCGTGATCAAAAGAAATTAGATCATTGGCAATCAATTGTTATCGCGGCGTGCGAACAATGTGGAATGAATAGAGTGCCAAAGGTTTTAGCTCCTATTGCATTAAGTGATTGGATCAAATCAGAACAGTTACCACAGTCACGTTTTGTACTCGCACCAAATAAAGATCAAGCAAACGTATTGCTAAATAGCACACCTGATTTAGCACTACTAATTGGTCCTGAAGGTGGTTTAAGTGAAGCAGAAATTGATACTGCGAACCAAAACCATTTTCAAAACTGGTGTATCGGAGATCGTGTTTTAAGGACAGAAACCGCTCCAATCGTAGCTTTATCAGTTTTAAATTATCACTTTTCAATCAAATAAAGTATTTACATTGCTTTCGTATTGGTTTAGCGGTAATTTAAAATAAAACTCTACTCTGTTTACAAAAAAACAAAGACTGTGAACATAGATAAAAAATGAAAAGGACTATTTTTTGTATGCTTGGGGTTCATGAAAAAAGTTTGCCGCATTTTATTTATACGGATCAAATTAACTATACAAATCACGTACGCCTATTTATTTTAAGCGTATTCTGCATTTCGCTTTTAGATTATCTATTATTTGGTTTTTTCTATTCTTTTAATGCAAATATTTTTACAACTTGGATTGGCATTACTCTCACGCTACTCTTTTGTTTTTATTGTGTTTGTCATTTTTCATTAAAACATTATTCTTCTGTACGATTTGCCCAAAGAACCAATATCACGTTCCAAATTATTTGCTTTTTCACAGGCTTATTACTGGGCGTTAGTACGATTATTATCAATTATTTTTTAGTGAAAGATGTACCCGATTTGTCTGGTTCTCATGTTCTCACCTTAACAGCATTGTTGCTAACGTCATCACATATTATTGCTCTCACCTTCCTTACCCAACATATTCGATACTTCTTTTTATTCTTTATTCCAAGTATCACCCCATTAGTTATTTCCCAAATTATACATAGAGATCAAGAGCATAGTCTCTTTTATCTCGCTTATTACTCATCTTTTTTTGCTACATTATTATGCGCACAAGCAACTTTCAAAATCCATCAACGCTTATATCAAGTATTAGAAAAGAATAAACAATTGATTGATGTGGCTGAACAACACAACCAGTGGACAGAAGAACTGTGCCAACAATTACAACGTGAAGTCAATAAGTCTAAAGATATTGAAGCTCAGCTTCAATTTAACAATCACCTGCTAGAACAAAAGGTTCGGGAACGTACTTTTGACCTGACTGAAATGAATGATAGTTTGCAAGAACATCGTCAAAATTTAGCTTTTGCTCATGAAACTGCGGGGATACGCCCGTGGGAGTGGAATCTTGAAAATAATACAGTTGGTATAACCAATTCTCACCGTAAAGAAGTCACGCGGGACTCTGAAAACCACTATTCCCTACTGCATAAAATTGTACATCCAGATGATGTTGAGCGAGTTAAAAATACCTTATACAATCATCTTTGCGGCCAAACCAAACGTTATGAAGAAACTTTTCGGATTAAACGTCCAAGCGGTGAATGGGTTTGGATTCATGATGTTGGACAAGTTATTTTAAGAAACCCGAAAGATGAAACACCATTACGTATGGTCGGTATCCATCGAGATATTAATCAAGAAAAAAAAGATCAAGAACGTCTAAAATTAGCTGCTAGTGTGTTTGAACAGGCTTCCGAAGGTATCTTTATTCTAGATGAAAGCTTTCATTATCTCGAAATCAATCCCAAATATGAGCAACTGACAGGCTTAGACAAACAATTTATTTTAGAAAAACAGCTTTTTGAAATTACCAAGCAAAATAAACAGCACCATTATAATTTTCACCTCTCTATTCTGGACACCCTACATGAAGAATATGAATACGAAGGTGAATTTCAAGAAACCTACCTTTCTGAAAAATCATGTTTTTTATGGATACACATTAATGCTGTAAAAGATGAAGCTGATCGAATAATCAACTATATTGGTATTGTCTCTGATCAAACTGAGCGTAAACACCAAGAACAACGCCTATCCTATTTAACCAATTATGACACTTTAACGGATCTACCAAACCGTTTTTATTATCATCAGCAATTACATCAGTATCTAATTAATGAAGCTTCGATTCAGCATTTAGCTGTTATTAGGTTAAATATCGACCGCTTCCGTGCTTTAAATGAATTACTTAGTAATCAAGCAGGAAATGAACTCTTAAAGCAAGTAGCTCAACGCTTGCGTATTAGCAATATCGATGCGCTTTTAGTCGCACATCTAAGTGCAGATGATTTCGCCATCATTTATGAAATGTCTCCACTCCATCCACCAATTAACCAATTGTGTAGCAATATTGTTGAAGCCTTTAGTAAACCATTTTATATTGCAGATCAAGAATATGTCGTAAGTATTTCAATTGGCGTTGCCATTTATCCTGAACATGGTCGTCAAGTTGACAACCTAAACACACATGCCGAGCAAGCACTCACAGAAGCTAAACGTTTAGGTGGCAATACCATTCGCTACTATTCAAGTGAACGAACTAACTTTGTCGCCAAACATACTGACTTAGAACTCGACTTACGAAAAGCCATCCAAAATAATGAACTCGTTGTTTATTATCAACCTAAAATTACCACTCAAAATTGTCAAATTAATGGATTCGAAGCTCTGATTCGCTGGAAACACCCAACGAAAGGGCTGATTATGCCCGATATTTTTATTCCTTTAGCAGAAAGCACTAGCCTAATCTCAGATATTGGACGCTTCGTCTTGTATGAGGCTGCTAAACAATTGCAAGAATGGCAGAAACTAGGCTTTACTCAAATTCATATCGCTGTAAATATAGTAGCGCAGCAAATTTTACGTGGTCAGTTATTACATGATATCGATGCTGTACTCGATCAATATTCAATTACTGGCGAGAATCTAGAATTAGAAATTACCGAATCAGCATTTCTTGAAAATACCGAAAATGTGAAAACAGTTTTATGCGCCCTAAAAGAACGTAATATTTCGATTGCACTGGATGACTTCGGAACAGGATATTCCTCCCTTGCCTACCTTACCGAATATCCAATTGATATTCTAAAAATTGATCGAGCTTTCATTTCAAAAATTGGCAATCCAAAACAAGATGCGATTGTTAATGCCATGATCGCAATGGGGAGAACAATTGGCTTAAAAGTTGTTGCAGAAGGCGTTGAGACTGAACAACAACGCGACTACTTAAAACGACAAAATTGTGACATATTACAGGGTTACTTATTTGCTAAGCCATTAACTGCAATTCATGCGACTGAATACCTACAACAACATATGCGACTATCAATTGCCAGATATTCCATTTAGAACCCATTTTGAGCTTGTGGCAGTTTATTTTTCTCTAATTATAAATTGTCAATAAGCATGATCGTTTAGTGAAAATAAGCTTTTTTGACTGGGCGAAAACATGAACTAATGCTATATTCTTGTGCACTTATCTTAATATAATAATCAGCCATATATATGCCTGATTATTATCGGAACAATCGAGACTCAGATGGACGATCAATCTTTAAAAGAAGCCGCTTTGTATTACCATGAATTTCCAACACCAGGAAAAATCAGTGTGACACCGAGCAAGCAACTCGTTAACCAACGGGATCTAGCGCTTGCATATTCACCAGGTGTTGCTGCTCCATGTTTGGAAATCGAACGAGATCCTTCTGCCGCTGCAAAATATACAGCACGCGGAAATCTGGTCGCCGTTGTGAGTAATGGTACAGCCGTGCTTGGTTTAGGAAACATTGGTCCTCTTGCTTCTAAGCCTGTAATGGAAGGTAAAGGCGTTCTATTCAAAAAGTTCGCAGGTGTTGATGTATTTGATATTGAAATTGCCGAGAATGATCCAGACAAGATCGTTGATATCGTTGCTTCATTAGAACCAACTTTTGGTGGTATCAATCTCGAAGATATCAAAGCACCAGAATGTTTCTATATTGAAAAGAAACTTCGTGAACGCATGAAAATTCCTGTGTTCCATGATGACCAACACGGTACAAGTATTATCGTAGGTTCAGCGCTACTCAATGCTTTACAGCTTGTTAATAAAAAAATTGATGAGATCAAAATCGTTGCATCTGGTGCAGGTGCTGCTGCACTTTCATGCTTAGATTTACTTTGCGCTCTCGGCGTGAATAAAGAAAATATCATTGTTGCTGATTCTCGTGGTCTTCTGACGACTTCTCGTGAAGGACTTGATGAATCGAAAAAACGTTATGTTCAAGACATTCAAGCAACGCAATTACATGAAGTAATGGCAGGCGCAGACATGTTCTTGGGTCTTTCAGCAGCAGGGATTTTAACCAAAGAAATGGTTAAACAAATGGCTGAGAATCCAATCATTTTCGCCCTTGCAAATCCAGATCCAGAAATTTTACCTGAACATGCACATGAAGTACGTTCAGACGTGATTATGGCAACGGGTCGTTCAGATTATCCAAACCAAGTAAACAATGCGCTTTGCTTCCCATATATCTTCCGTGGTGCACTCGATGTTGGTGCAACAACAATCAATGAAGATATGAAAATCGCTTGTGTTCATGCGATTGCGCGTATGGCACATATTGAAGCTGACGCAGCAACTTATGGTGAAAAATCTGCATCATTTGGTCGTGATTACCTCATCCCTCGCCCACTAGATCAACGCCTGATTTTAGAAATTGCACCAGCCGTTGCTAAAGCTGCAATGGATTCTGGTGTTGCAACACGTCCAATTGAAGACTTCTCGGTATACCGTCAAAGACTTTCTGAGTTTGTTTATAACTCAGCATTCTTAATGAAACCTATCTTCTCTCAAGCAAAAACTGATCCTAAACGTATCGCTTATGCTGAGGGTGAAGATCAACGTGTATTACGTGCAGTTCAAATCGTAGTTGATGAAGGTTTAGCTAAGCCAGTCTTGATTGGTCGTACTGCTGTGATCGAAGACAACATCAAAAAGCTTGGCTTACGTTTACAACATGGCGTGAACATCGAAATCGTCGATCAAGAAACTAATCCTTTATATGATGATTTCTGGAAAGATTATCATCAGACCATGCAACGTAAAGGTGTGACTGTTGAATATGCACAACGTGAAGCACGTCGTCGCTCAACACTTATTGCTGCGTTGTTGGTTAAATTTGGCAAAGCTGATGGTATGTTATGTGGTACTTATTCAAGCTACGACATCCATTTAGATTTCGTCAAAAATGTGATTGGCTTAAAAGAAGGTCGTAGCACCCTCTTTACACTCAATGCATTAATGCTTGAAGATCGTAACTTATTTATTGCCGATACTTATGTAAATACAAATCCGACTGCTGAACAACTTGCTGAAATGACAATTTTAGCAGCTGAAGAAGTTCGTCGTTTTGGTATGACACCTCGTGTTGCTTTACTTTCGCATTCAAGCTTTGGTAGTGATCAAGTTGATCCTAGCGCTCAAAAAATGCGTGAAGTTTATCGCTTACTTTCTAAACAAGCACCAGAACTTGAAGTTGAAGGTGAAATGCATGGTGATGCAGCATTGGATGATAACATTCGTCATTTTGCATTCCCAAATTCACGCTTTAAAGGTTCAGCGAACTTGTTGATTATGCCGAATCTAGATTCTGCAAATATCTCATTCAACTTATTAAAAGCAACATCTGGTAATAATGTAACAATCGGCCCTATTCTTTTAGGTGCTGCAAAACCAGTACATATTTTAACACCGACTGCGACAACTCGCCGTTTAGTGAATATGACTGCTTTAACAGTTGCGGAAATTCAACAAAGCCGAAACTAATCAATTTAAGCAAAGCTTTTAACATTAAAAGCTTTGCTTAATGCTTGAGAAAACCTCTATTCTGTAGCATGATTGTGTGAAGAATCGAGGTTTTTTCATGCAAGTTTATTTAGTAGGCGGTGCTGTTCGAGATCATTTGCTCGGTCATCCCTATCACGAAAAAGATTATGTTGTGGTTGGAGCAACGCCCGAACAATTATTATCCGAAGGCTACCAACCCGTTGGAAAAGATTTTCCCGTATTTCTTCATCCAAAAACAAAAGAAGAATATGCACTTGCGCGTACCGAACGAAAATCAGGCATTGGCTATCATGGCTTCCAATTTTTCACAGATACAACGGTTAAATTGGAAGAAGATCTCATTCGTCGTGATTTAACAATTAATGCGATGGCAATGGATGATGCTGGTCAAGTTTATGATCCCTATGGTGGTCAACAAGACCTTAATCAGAAAATACTCCGCCATGTTTCAGATGCCTTTACAGAAGACCCTTTACGCGTGCTCCGTGTCGCTCGCTTCGCTGCACGTTATGCCAGTTATGGGTTTCAAATTGCCGAAGAAACATTGCAATTAATGAAAAGCATTGCCGATTCAGGTGAATTAAATGCTTTGACACCTGAACGTGTCTGGAAAGAAACATCTCGTGCATTAATGGAAGATCATGCAGATATCTATTTCCAAACACTCAAAGATTGCGATGCGCTAAAAATCTTATTTCCTGAGATAGATGCCTTATTTGGTATCCCACAACGCCCTGAGTACCACCCTGAAATAGACTGTGGCATTCATACATTAATGGCATTAAAACAGGCTTGTCAGGCAAATTATGCCTTAGACGTACGTTTTTCTGTTTTAGTGCATGACTTAGGTAAAGCACTCACCCCTATTGATGAGCTACCAAGACATATCATGCATGAAGAACGTGGTTTACAACCCGTTACTGATGTCTGTGAACGTTTAAAAGTCCCAACTCATTTAAAAAATTTGGCTTTAATTGTTTGCAAAGAACATTTGAAATGCCATCAAATCAAGAATTTGAAACCTGGTACTGTATGGCGTTTACTACAGCGCTTGGATGTTTTGCGTAGACCCGAAAAGGTACAAGCATTTGTGCAAGCCTGTGAATGTGATGCCAAAGGTCGTTTAGGTTTAGAAGACCGTCCTTATCCACAGGCGCAGTATATTTTGGATGCGATGGAGATCGTTAGAAATATCAAAGCACAAGATTTACCTGAACATATTCAAGGTGCAGAAATTGGTGAAATGCTGATTCAGTATCGAATTGAAGCCTTAGCAAAATTTAAAGCACAGTATGGCGAATAGTCTCAACCAAATTACAAATAAATAAAAACCCAGTCAAAATGACTGGGTTTTTAAACTTTTACTGATTCAATAAAAATTATTGAGCAGCAGCAGCCTGAGCAGCAGCAACTTCATCAGCGAAGCTCATTTCAGCTTTCTTCTCAATACCTTCGCCTACTTCGAAACGAGTGAATTGAGCTACAACAGTACCCGTTGCTTTTAATACGTCAGCAACTTTCTTGTCGTTGTCGATAACATACATTTGACGATCAAGCGCAACTTCGTTCAAGTATTTTTCAACTGAACCAGTCACCATTTTCTCAACGATGTTTGCAGGCTTACCAGATTCTAATGCTTTCGCTTCAGCAATTTCTTTTTCTTTAGCGATTAAATCAGCAGAAACTGATTCAGCATTTACAGCAACTGGGTTGAACGCAGCAACGTGCATTGCAATACCTTTACCAGTGTCAGCATCACCTGTGTAAGAAACAACTACACCGATTTTTAAACCGTGTTTGTAAACTGCAAGGTTTTCACCTTCAACAATAGCAGCACGACGAACTTGAATGTTTTCACCAATCTTTTGAACAAGAGCAACACGTGCTTCTTCTACAGTCGTGCCATCTTCAAGTTTAAGTTCAGCAATTTTAGCAGCATCAGTTTCATTTGCAGCAAGTGCAACAGCAGCAACTTTTGCAGAGAAACCAGCAAAGTTTTCGTCTTTAGCAACGAAGTCAGTTTGACAATTCACTTCAACAAGAATTGCTTTATTACCGTTTTGGATGATAGTGATCGCACCATCAGCAGCAATGTTACCTGCTTTTTTAGCAGCTTTTGCTTGACCTGATTTACGAAGGTTATCAATCGCAAGTTCGATGTCACCGCCTGCTTCTGTTAATGCTTTTTTGCATTCCATCATTGCAAGACCAGTGCGGTCACGTAATTCTTTTACCATGCTAGCAGTAACTGCAGTCATGTTGTTCTCCTAAAATCGGTAGAATATGAATCTGTTCAACAAAAACGGCCCAAAGTTTTCTCTGGGCCGTTTTGCTTTCTCGACGCTCAATTTGTCATCATTTTAAATCACAAAAATGACAAGCTTGCGTCAAAACGCATTAAGCCTCAGGAGCTTCTTTCGCAGCTTCTTCGCCTTTAGCTTGTGCATTCGCTTGTGATTGAGCGTATTCTTTACCAGCAAGAATCGCATCAGCCATAGCTGAAGCATACAAAGTAACTGCACGGATCGCATCGTCGTTACCCGGAATAACGTAATCAACGTTGTCTGGGTTAGAGTTTGTATCAACGATACCAATTACAGGAATACCTAAGTTTTTCGCTTCTTTGATTGCAATCGCTTCGTGATCAACGTCGATTACAAATAATGCGTCAGGTAAACCACCCATGTTCTTAACGCCGCCTAAAGCACGTTCAAGTTTATCCATCTCACGAGTACGCTCTAAAGCTTCACGTTTAGTAAGCTTAGCAAAAGTACCATCTTGAGATTGAGTTTGAAGATCTTTTAAACGGTTGATAGATTGGCGAAGTGTTTTCCAGTTCGTCAACATACCACCTAACCAGCGGTGATCTACATATGGCTGACCAGCGCGTTGAGCTTGTTCACGGATGATGTTAGAAGCAGCACGTTTCGTACCAACGAACAATACTTTGTTCTTTTTGCTTGCAAGATTGTTAACAAAGTTCAAAGCATCATTTAACGCAGGAACAGTGTGCTCAAGGTTGATGATGTGAATTTTGTTACGCGCGCCGAAAATATATTGACGCATTTTGGGATTCCAAAAACGAGTTTGGTGACCAAAGTGTGCGCCTGCTTGAAGAAGGTCGCGCATGCTTACGTTGTAATCTGCCATTTTCTTTACCTTAAAGTTTGGGTTAGGCCTCCATATATCCGCATTCTCCACCTATTGCTAGGCACCCAGAGTAATGTGTCGATATATGTGCGGATTTTTTACGACTATTTATTATCAAATATCTTCGTAAAAGATATTCACGAAAAGCATTTGATAAAATAGGCGGCTATTTATACCATAGACACTTGCAAATTACCAAAAGTTTTTAGAGATCATGAACACGACTTATACAGCTCCTCGTCGATTAATCAAAACGCCCGAAGAAATTGAAAAGATGCGTGTTGCAGGGAAACTGGCTGCTGAAATTTTAGACATGATTAAGCCGTACATTAAAGCGGGCGTGAATACATTAGAACTCGATACAATCTGCCGTAATCATATTGAAAATGTACAACAAGCAATTCCAGCCTGTGTCGGTTATGGTGCTGCCCCAGGTCGCCCTGCGTTCCAACATTCGATTTGTACTTCAGTTAACCATGTGGTTTGTCACGGTATTCCTTCTGACAATAAAGTTTTAAAAAATGGTGATATTTTAAATATTGATGTAACTGTGATTAAAGATGGTTATCACGGTGATACCAATATGATGTATATCGTAGGTGGTGAAACTTCCATTCTTGCAAACCGTTTATGCCAAGTGGCACAAGAAGCCATGTATCGCGGTATGGCAACCGTAAAAGATGGTTCATATCTTGGTGATGTTGGATATGCGATTCAGCAATATGTTGAGTCGGAACGTTTTAGCGTTGTACGTGAATACTGCGGGCATGGTATTGGTAATGTATTCCATGATGAACCCCAAGTCCTACACTATGGCCAAAAAGGTACTGGAATGCGTTTAGAAGCTGGTATGACTTTCACCATTGAACCCATGGTGAATGCTGGTGTATGGCAAACCAAATTACTAGGTGATAAATGGACTGTCGTCACCAAAGACCATAAGTTATCAGCGCAATACGAACATACGATTTTAGTGACTAAAACAGGCATCGAAGTGTTAACTGCTCGTCCTGAAGAAGATTTATCTCGTTTTGTGTAATTTATTATCCCTTTGATTTTGTAAAAAAGCGACTTCGGTCGCTTTTTTACTGGTTCACAATTCGTCAATCAATTTATCTAAACTCAACAAAAAGCTTTATAAGCACAACAATTATAAATCCTAACTAAACAAACTCTTTAGTAAAAACCTTTTACTTTGGTGGGTATAAAAGTTTTTATAAATCGGACATGGAGTCCTTGCATCATGAAAAAGCATATTTTTTGTACGACTGTTGGCATTGTCGCATTTATACCAACCTTGAGTTTTGCTAACTCACCTTATTTTAGTCTAAAAGATGGAGATGGCTTTAAACGCTTTTCAGTTTCAGCAGGTTGGTTACATGCCATGCCACAAGGTTCTGCAAATCCTATTAATATCAATACGACTGTAGCTGAGGGAACACAATCTAAAGTAGGTGATGTATCTAAACAAGCCGTACTAGATGCAGCAGTCAAAGATTCCAATCCTATCGTTTACGGTGCCATTAATTTATGGCCAACCGATACTGTATCTGGACTTGCAACAGGTACAGCTACCATTAAAGGATTATCCAACTGGCAAAGCCAAGGTACAGGTTTAGAAGCGGACAATGTAGATACCGTCGGTATTATGGCGAATTATCACTTTACTGATAATTTGTCTCTAGAGATTAAGGCAGGAATTCCTCCAAAAGTTGATATTAAAGGAAAAGGTGACATATATGCACCATTGAGTGGATCAGCAAGTACTATTTTAGGTGATATTGACTTAAAACAGGATCTTCATATCACTGATTTGAATCAAGGTGCTAGAGCAGCAACAGCACGTGCTTGGTTACCTGCTGTAGAACTACATTATCAATTTGGTAAATCAGGCGTGAATAAGTTCCGTCCTTATATTGGTGCAGGTGTGATGTATGCCTATTTCAATGATTTAAAAATGAATTCAGGGATTGAGTCAGATTTAATTAAAGCAGGTCACATGATCCAAAACATCCATGATGGTAAAGCAGGTGCTGCTTTAGATGGTAAAACTTCATCTGCTGACCCAGTAGTCAAACTTAAAGCAACTGATACTTTTGCACCTATCGTGACTTTAGGTGCAACTTATGACTTTAAACCGAATTGGTTTGCTGTTGGGTCAATCTCTTATTCTAAAATGAATAATGAAGCTCAAATTTATGTGACTGACCGCAATAGTGGCAAAGAACTCATTCGAGCGAATACTAAAATTGATATTGACCCCTTAATTACCTATCTAGGCGTTGGTTATCGTTTTTAAATAACAGAAAAAACAGCTTCGGCTGTTTTTATTGATCGCCACCTTTTAAACCACTCAGCATGAAAATCATGCACCAATTACAATCAATATTCGAATTATAGGCTAGCATAAATTTTAATATTCCATATGAGCTTCTCTGATAAATGCATACACATTCAAAATAAAACAAAATAAATTATATTAAACAATCAAAATCATTAATATAAATTAACTATTTAATAAAAAAAATTTATTGGCACAACATTTGCTTAATACCCTACATGATGAATCAACGACGATTCACAAAAAATTTGCTGACGGCCAATGATGTCCGTTCTGTTCGGTTTGTTTATGCAGAAAGACTGCTTAACAAAAATATATTACGTTCAGTTCAGGGGAAGGTTATGTCTTCAAAAATGAATCTAAATGCTAAGAAAGCAACTGAAATAAAATTATTCAGCTTTTCAACACCTGCTATGCGCGCCTTCCATATGACTTGGCTCGCATTCTTTGTCTGCTTCTTCGCGTGGTTTGCCTGTGCACCATTGATGCCTGTGATCAAAGGCGAATTTAATCTCACCAAAGATCAGATCGCAAACATCAATATTGCCGCAGTGGCCATTACAATTCTTATTCGTCTGATTGTCGGTCCATTATGTGATAAGTATGGTCCTCGTAAAACTTATACAGCACTCTTGATCCTAGGTAGTATTCCTGTTTTTGGTGTTGCTGCTGCAAATACCTACGAATCTTTCCTATTCTTCCGTCTCTTAATCGGTGCAATTGGCGCAAGCTTCGTTATTACGCAATACCATACGAGTGTCATGTTTGCACCAAACGTTGTCGGTACAGCAAATGCTGCCGCAGCTGGTTGGGGTAATGCTGGTGGTGGTGCAACACAAGCAATTATGCCATTAATCTTAGGTGCAATTGTGATGTTTGGTGTTGAACAAGCAATGGGTTGGAGAATTGCCCTACTTGTACCTGGTGTAATGATGCTGATCGTTGGCGTATTATATTGGAAATTCACACAAGACTGCCCTCAAGGTGATTTTAAAGAATTACGTGCGAATGGCGTAGAAGTTGGTAGTGGTAAGAAAGGTGGTGTTGCTATCTTGATGCAAGCTGCTCGTAACTATCGTGTTTGGATTCTATTTGTTTCTTATGCTGCATGTTTTGGTATTGAAATTTTCATTCACAACGTTGCTGCAATGTATTATGTAGATCACTTCAATATGGGACTTAAAGAAGCTGGTTTAACTGCTGGTATCTTTGGTCTACTTGCATTATTCGCTCGTGCTTTAGGTGGGATTATTTCTGATAAAGTTGCTGTTTCAAAAGGTTTAGACGGTCGTACCAAAATCTTATTCATCCTGATTTTATGTGAAGGTTTATTCCTTATGCTATTTTCACAAATGAATGTGATTAGCCTTGCAATCATCAGCATGACCGTTTTTGCACTCTTTACACACATGGCATGTGGTGCAACCTATGCGCTCGTTCCATTTATTGACCGTAATGCATTAGGTGGTGTTGCAGGCATCATTGGTGCGGGTGGTAATGTCGGTGCAGTTGCCGCAGGCTTCCTTCTTAAAGGTCTACTGGATGTCCAAACTTGTCTTATGATTCTAGGTGGACTCGTTACGGTTGCAGCCTTCAGTGTTATCCTCATCCGCTTCTCTGTAGAACATAAAGCTAAAGAACAACAATTGTTTGAACAAGCCATTCTAGAACGCAACTCTGTCGCTTAATCGTAATTCAGTGTGGGATGCTCATCCCACACAACACGCTCTAATACTTTCATACTTAAACGATATTTTTCAGGGGTCTCAATATGAAATTGAATCTTCTTAGCCTTGCTATGCTCAGCCTTTTATCAACAGCTACATTTGCCGCAGATGATTTTCTAACCAAAACTAAATTTTCTCTAGATAGTCGCCTACGTTATGAGCTGGTTGACCAAGATAATCAACTTAAAAATGCTGATGCTTGGACATTAAGACTTCGCCCTTCCCTCGAAACTGGCACATGGCATGGTTTAAGTGCATTTGTACAAGGAGAAGGCACCGTTGAAATAAATGATAATTTCAACAGTACACGTAATGCTGAAACAAACTATAGCACTGTGACTGATCCTGAAAATCTACAATTGAATCAAGCTTATTTAAAATACGTATATAGCCCAAAATTTGATTTAAACGTTGGTCGTCAAGTTATCAATTTAGATAACCAACGCTTTGTGGGGTCAGTAGCTTGGCGCCAAAACGATCAAACCTTTGATGCGATTAGTCTAAATATCAAGCCTTACGCAAAATTTGGTTTGTATTATGCATATATTGATCAAGTCAACACCATTTTTGGTAGTGACGATCCAAAACCGAAATTTGTCCGAGCTCAAGATGGTAAACAAGACAGTCAAATCCACTTGATTCAAGCTAAAGTTAACTATAGCCCTCTGTTAAATTCAACATTTTATGGTTATTTGATGGATTTCGAAGATTTAGCTGCTTGGTCAAATCAAACTTACGGCTTACGTTTAACTGGGAAGAAAAACAATTTTAGATACGTTGCTGAATATGCAAAACAAAGTGAATATGCTGACCAACCTACAAACTACGATGCAGATTACTATGCGCTAGAATTAGGTTATGGCATTACAGACAAAGGATCTGCACTAGGCGAAATTGCACTAGGCTATGAAGTGCTCGGCAGTGATGCAGGAAAAATTGCATTTCAAACACCATTAGCGACCAAACATAAGTTCAATGGATGGGCTGATTTATTCCTGACAACTCCAGTGAATGGCTTGACCGACTTATACATTTCATCAAATTTTAATGTATTTGGTAAAGGTAAATTAAGCACTGAACTACATCAATATCGCAGCGATGTAAAAAATATGGACTATGGTCAAGAATTTTCAGTCTCTTATTCTCATGCATTACCTGTGAAAGGTTTGTCTGCTTTAGCAAAATTCTCAGATTATCAAGCTGAAGAATTTTCAGTAGACACTCAAAAGTTATGGTTCCAAGTTGATTATAAATATTAACTTAGAGGTTCTGTAATCGAATCATCAAAAAACTGTCATCAAACTATCAAATTTCGATGGTTTAATAAAAAATAAAAAAGTCCAAAAATTGCAAAAAGCTTGCTGATCGACCTTTATCAGCAAGCTTTTTTCTTTTCCTAAATAAAAAGGCTACGTTCTAAGTAGCCTTTTATATTCAAATTGAATCACAAGATCATATTAGTCTTGATGCTTAGGTAATGGAATGTATTGCGATTGCGCATTCTGCTGCACTTTACGCTCACCCACTTTGACTTGTACCGTCTGCTGCTTACCACCACGCTCAACTACGACATTAATCATGCTTTGCGGTGCTTGTAATGCAACATAGTTGATCAAATGTGAAGCTGAAGTTATTTGTTCATTATTGACTTGAATGATTTTATCACCACGCTTTACGCCTGCAACATCGGCTGGACCATCACGCAATACATCAGCAACAATTACACCAATCGGTTTCGCAGCTAATACATCATCTTCCACGGTATTTGGAATTAAACTAATCCCTAACCAACCACGGACAACACGACCATCTTTCAAAATTGAGTTTAAAACTTGCTGACAGATTTTTGCAGGAATCGCAAACCCAATCCCAAGTGAACCACCCGATTGAGAAAAAATTGCAGTATTCACGCCGATTAAATTACCCGCAACATCAATCAATGCACCACCAGAGTTACCCGGATTAATTGCTGCATCCGTTTGGATAAAGTCTTCATAAGTATTGATTCCTAAATCTGAACGACCTGTCGCAGAAATAATTCCTTGTGTTACCGTTTGCCCAACACCAAAGGGATTACCAATTGCAAGTACAACATCACCGACTTCATTACCACTGAGTTTAAATGGTAAAACAGGAAGTTTATCTAGCTCAATTTTAATCACAGCCAAATCCGTATCTGGATCTGTACCAATCACTTTTGCTTCAGCACGACGACCATCGTGCAATGCCACCACAATATGTTCAGCCTGCGCAATCACATGGTTATTTGTTAAAATATAACCATCTGCACGCACAATCACACCTGAACCTAAACTGTTTTCATTTTGAGGCTGTTGAGGGGCTTGATTACCAAAAAACTCACGAAATACAGGATCACTCAACAAAGGATGATTCATCTGTTTCACTTTCTGAGTGGTAAAAATATTCACAACCGCAGGTGCAGCAACTTTTACGGCAGCACTATAGGAAACAACGCCACCTGTTCGAGTTGTATCAATGAGAGGTTCAACTTTCTCAGCAGGCATTTTGACACCATCAGCAGCAACTGTTGGTTGCGGTCGATGTGATTTCTGCCAAGCCAGAAAACTAAATATAACAACAACGAGTAAAACCCAAGGTAACCATGTAAATGCACGGCGCACGTTTATTATCCTCTAGACAAAATTATGTTATGAGCAAACTTATTTATTGAAGAACAACAACTTTAATCTATTGTAAAGTAAATTAGTTTAGATCTATGTAAAAGTTAAAAAAGTTTTGTCTAGCTTTAGTTACTTTTAAAAATATGTTTTTATTAACTTGAATCTATAAATGTCATTCAGTTGAGGAATCGCATGGCAAATTTGCATGATATTGTGCAATGGTGTAATCAAACTTTAAAAGCAAATGAATTTAAAGACTACGCACCAAATGGCTTACAAATTGAAGGCACGTCAGAAATCAAAAAAATAGTCTGTGCCGTCACCGCATCTGAGGATGCAATCGATGCAGCAATCGCTCAGCAAGCAGATGTTTTGCTTGTGCATCATGGCTATTTTTGGAAAGGCGAACCCTACCCAATCACGGGCATGCGTGGCAATCGCATCAAAAAACTAATCCAACATAATATTTCATTGATCGCCTACCATTTACCTTTAGATGCACACCCAGTACTCGGAAATAATGCAGCGATTGCTGATTTAATTGGTTTAAAAAACTTAGAAGCATTAGATTCATCTGAAAAATATCCGATTGGAAACATTGCTTATTTAGAACATGCACTTAGCCCTGAACAATTTAAAACAAAGTTACAGACTATTTTTGATTTTAATGTGGTTCATTTACCAAGTGACAAACCCCAAATCAAAAAAGTAGGGTTTTGTACGGGAGGTGCTCAAGATTTTATCAATAAAGCCGCACAAGAAAATTGTGATGCTTATATTTCAGGTGAAGTCAGTGAACGTACTTTTTATGAAGCTAAAGAACTTGGTGTTCATTATTTTGCCTGTGGTCATCACGCAACTGAACGCTATGGCGTACAACGTTTAGCACAAGCGATTGCTGATCAATTTGCTGTAGAAACTATCTATTTTGAGTTGAATAATCCAATTTAATAGAATTGATGAATCCGATTTTATTTATCGTTTTTAATTCAGCCTTTATTGTATATCGTTCTTTAAAAGACCGCCCTATTATCTTTGGAATCATTTACAATAGAGCCACTTAACGTAAAACCCAGCAATTGCAAGGATTGGAACATGACAACCATTACTTTACCTGCACTTCCGTATGGCTATGATGATCTAGCGCCACACATCACTCGCGAAACTTTAGAATACCATCACGACAAACACCACAACACTTATGTTGTTAACTTGAATAACTTAATCAAGGGTACTGACCTTGAAGGTAAATCTTTAGAAGAAATCATCAAAGCTTCTGCTGGTGATGCTTCTAAAGCAGGTATCTTTAACAATGCTGCACAAGTATGGAACCACACTTTCTACTGGAACAGTATGAAACAAAATGGTGGCGGTCAACCTACTGGCGCGATTGCAGCTAAAATTGAAGAAGCATTCGGTAGCTATGAAAAATTCGTAGAAGAATTCACTGCTGCTGCAATCACTCAATTCGGTTCAGGTTGGGCTTGGTTAGTTGCTGACGAAGTAAATGGTAAATTATCAATTACTAAAACTGCAAATGCAGATACGCCACTTGCTCACGGTCAAGTTGCAGTATTAACAATTGACGTTTGGGAACATGCTTACTACATCGACTTCCGTAACTTACGTCCAAAATACATCGCAACTTTCTTAGAAAGCTTAGTGAACTGGGACTATGCAAATGCAAAACTTGCAGGTCAACCAGCAGGTGTTGAGAAATAATTTTTATTTCTTGAATAAAAACTGCCCACTTTGGGCAGTTTTTTTATATATAAAAAATTAAAAGCATATTTATCAAGCAAACAATTCATTTTATTTATTATTCTTATTGACGCATTAGTTTTTCATGCCTAAAATGCGCATCAGATTCTCCAATAGCTCAGTCGGTAGAGCGACGGACTGTTAATCCGCAGGTCCCTGGTTCGAGCCCAGGTTGGAGAGCCAATCTACTATTCTTCCATAGCTCAGTCGGTAGAGCGACGGACTGTTAATCCGCAGGTCCCTGGTTCGAGCCCAGGTGGAAGAGCCAAGATTCTAAAAAGCCTATATCACGATGATATAGGCTTTTTTCTTTCTAGAAATCCGCTCTTAAACCATATATAAAACACACCAAAACCATATAAACGATGATAAAAAGTACAATTAAATCAATATTTAAATTTTTTCTTACGAATCACTTGACCAAAACTATCTACATGCATAGAATGCTACCCAGATTCTCCAATAGCTCAGTCGGTAGAGCGACGGACTGTTAATCCGCAGGTCCCTGGTTCGAGCCCAGGTTGGAGAGCCAAATTCTAAAAACCCACTCAATTAGAGTGGGTTTTTTATTCATACTTTGATAAGAATATGTTTGAATCCAATCCATTTATCTTCTTACTTATTGGGATCGTTAGTACACTGCTACTCCTAATAAGCTGCATACGCCCTTTTCTCCCGCAACAGAAGTTTTTCGCCCGTCCAGTCATTACATCTTTTGAATCTAGAATGTTCATAAGGCTGCAACAGGCTTTTCCACATTATCACATACTCGCCCAAGTTGCCTTCAGCGCACTAATTACCAGCGATCACTACAAAATCCGTAGTCAGTTCAATCGTAAAGTTACTGATTTTGTAGTCTTAGACCAAGAAATGAAAGTATTAGCCATTATTGAGCTCGATGACCCAAGTCATTTTGGCAAAGAGTTGGAAGACAAAAAACGAGATCAAATGCTGCAAGAAGCGGGATATCAAGTGCAGCGTTACACTCAGATTCCATCTATAAAACAATTACAGATGGATATCCGATAAAAAAACAAGCGTTAAATTATTCAGCTTTTGCTGCTTGTTCAGCAATTTTCTGCTGCTCAAACTTCTTAGCAATCTCAGCATGTTGCTGATCATATTTTTTCTTCGTTTCCGCATCACTTTTGGCTGCTAGAAATGCCATGCCTATAATAAAGATTGGGATCAGAAGCCCCAGACTCATTAATAACCACGGTATCGGCTTCTTTTCAGCAGGTTGTTGGCTCATCGGTAATTCAGACTCGGAAACTCTCAATAATGCGACAATATAACAAAAAAGAGCCTCTTTTAAGAGACTCTCATATTAAAACTCAGATTAGAGTTTTTAAATCAGCTTAAAACTTACCCGTACATTGTGGATTTTGACTGGCGTCTTTCTGTGCATCAGTCAGTACAATCCCCGTACCTGCTGACATATACTTTTGAATGAAGTCGACAGCTTTGGCATTTCTACAAATGATCGCCTGTGTATGCGTTGCATTCGGCACAATATCCAACTGATAGCCTTGATCATAATCTGCCTGTGGGAAGAATTTTAAAGCATTGTCTTTCATATTCTTAACTAAAAGTTGCGTAACTGCTGGTAATACCGCTTGATCTTTCTCACCCTGAATAAGTAAAGTCGGGGTTTTAATTACTTTTTCTTTAGTCGCATTAGTTGCAGGCTGAGTTGCAGCTAAGAAATTTTGAACAACAGCATCTGCTTTAAATTTAGTGAGATCAATACCAAACTGTGTAATTTGATGTGTAGGATCTGCCAAGAAAGCTAAAATCCCTGCTTTAAATTTCTCTTGCAACCCATTTGCACTATCTGGAGCTGGGTAACTTAAACATGCTCCATCATCACCTGTACGACCATATGCAAATTCAGCAATATCAGCTGCACCTGATGTAAAGATGGTTTTGAAATCATAGTTTGGTTGCTGCGCCTTAATTCCTGCACTAGCCAAAGCAGCATAAGCCAACAATTCGGCATAGCCATCTGCAATTTCATCAATTTTTGCCTGACCTTGAGCTGGTGTGAGTATATTATTCGCTACTGCATAACGTACTTGCTGTAAGGCCTCATCCAACTTACTTAAAGACTTAGGTTTCCCACTAGCATCAAGATTAAATTGTGGGTCAATATAAATCTGAATAATTGTACCCAAGCTTGATGCAGGAGCACCCGCTACTGCGCCTTTATAACTAATATCCGCATTCGCAAATTCAGCTGTACCTAATGAAGCATGTCCACCTTGTGATTGACCAATTGACATCCAATCACCTTTCAGCTGATTGCCATAATGGTCTTTTACTGCTTTTACCGCAGCTAGTGCCGATTTTGCTTCACTACTTAAATTAAGGTATGGATGAACACCTGGTGTACCTAAGCCCTCATAATCAGGTGCAATCACAACGTAACCAGCCGCCAATAGAGTATCAGCAAGGATTCTAAAACGAGGATTAATCACATTTTTGCTTGGTGCGCAACCATCACCCACCCCAACAGTTCCATGTTCCCACACAACAACACGATAACCATCTACAGGTTTAGCAACTTTAGGAAAAAGCACCATCGCTGTTGCAGTTGCTGTTCGCTCTTGAATATTTGCCATGTTATACGCCATTACTTTAATTGAGGCAGCATTATTAACCGTATCAATTGCATAATTGCTTTCATATAAATACGTTTTGCTCGAATCCACTCCAGTGTAATCATCATTAGTGTCATTACATGCTGTTAAGAATAGTGCAGAAATTGAGAACGTGATTGCCAAACCGATTTTTGACCGTTTCATAAAACATCCTTTTCGTCTTTGTCTTATTTTTGTGCATGAAACCACATGCTATATTATTAAGGCATAAAAAAAGTGCCCTGCATAGGACACTTTTCAACTAATTGGTCATATTAAGATATTAATTCCAAAAAGATTCCAACAAAAATTATCATTCCAATCCATCTATTGTGACGAAATGCCCAAAAACAGATTTTCGGATCACGATCTTTGGTTTTGACTGCTTGATAAATAAAATCCCCCGCAACAATCAATAATGCGACCAATCCAAATGGTATTAACAGATTTTCTAAATATAATGCGCTACCAATTAGCCCCATACTTAATATCTGAAGTAAAGCAATAATTTGAAGATCATAGCGACCAAATAAAATTGCGGTAGATTTCACACCAATTTTCAAATCATATTCACGGTCAGTGATTGCATATTGCGTATCATATGCAACTGTCCATGCTAGATTTCCAAAATATAGAAGCCAACAAGTGACATCTGGTGTTTGCCCAACTGCTGTATATGCCATTGGAATTGACCAAGAAAAAGCAGCACCTAAAAATACTTGTGGTAAATTGGTATAGCGTTTCATAAATGGATAAATAAACGCTAAAAATAATGCACCAAATGACCAGTAAAACGTTTCAATCGGTAGAAAAAATAAAAGACAAGCACTTGCTGCAACTAAAGCTAGAAAAACAAAAACAGCCTCTCTCGCCCGAATGACACCTGTAGCTAATGGACGGTTCTTAGTACGCTCAACGTGAGCATCCACTTTCCGATCTGCAAAATCATTAATCGCACAACCTGCTGCACGCATAAAAATGACACCCAAAATCATAATAAACAGAATCTTAAAATCTGGTGTGCCTTTTGAAGCAATCCACAAAGCCCACATTGTTGGCCAGAATACCAGTTCTGTACCAATCGGCTTATCAAAACGGCAAAGATAATAGTAGGCTTCTAAACGTTGTCGCCATGTTGTGTGCTGCACTGTTTCCATGATGAATCCTTAGAGTCAATGCGATCGAATAAACTGTTCAAATGCAGGCAAGAACGTTTCTTGCACAATGAATTTACAACCATGCCAAGTATAACAACTCTGCCGTGTCCAACCTTCTTCAAGATAAATCACACGTCGTTCACATGCAGGATTAGTCCGTTGAAACAAAAACCAACCAATTGGCTTATTACGAATATGACGGAATAATCGTGCTTTTTTCTGCAAACTTAGAATAGGAAAAATACTTTTTGCTTTGACCCATGCCTGTGTTTCACTACCATAAAGATTGGTTTCTCGCACCCATGCAATATGATGTGTTGGCATGTTCATCCATTTACTATCAGTGAAAGTTAAACGTCGGTATTGTTCTTGAATACGTTCAACATGAAATTCACCGCAGCCTAAATCAGTCAATTGCTGTGTAAGCGAACCAGATGCATACAACCATTTTTTTAATTCAACAGGAATCTCTTCCCCTTTTATTCTGTTTGGTCGTAAATTTCGCATGCTCGGCTCACTAAAAACATCGCGATTAGTTTACAGTAATTTTTTAATAAAAAGCACATGACTTTTAATTGAATCAAAAACATAAAAAAAGCTCGCCGAAGCGAGCTTTTTTGAATCGGATGTATTACAAGCTGTAGTACATATCAAATTCAACTGGGTGAGTCGTCGTGTTAAGACGACGTACATCTTCAGTTTTAAGTTCGATATATGCATCAAGCATTTCTTTAGTGAATACACCACCTTTCAACAAGAACTCATGGTCAACTTGAAGTGCTGCAATAGCCATTTCCAAGTTATGAGCAACTGTTGGGATTTTCGCTTCTTCTTCAGGAGGAAGATCATACAAGTTTTTGTCAGCAGCTTCGCCTGGGTGGATCTTGTTTTGAATACCATCAAGACCAGCCATTAACAATGCTGAGAAACCTAAGTATGGGTTCATTAATGGATCAGGGAAACGTGCTTCGATACGCTTGCCTTTAGGGCTAGAAACGTAAGGAATACGGATAGAAGCAGAACGGTTACGTGCTGAGTAAGCAAGCATAATTGGTGCTTCGTAGTGTGGAACTAAACGCTTATACGAGTTTGTACCTGGGTTTGTGATTGCATTCAATGCGCGAGCATGTTTGATCACACCACCAATGAAGAATAATGCCATTTCTGATAAACCAGCATATTCATCACCAGCAAACAAGTTCTTGCCATCTTTAGAGATTGACATATGAACGTGCATACCAGAACCATTATCACCAACCATTGGCTTAGGCATAAATGTAGCTGTTTTGCCATATTGGTGAGCAACGTTCCAAACTGCATATTTGAACTGTTGAACTTCGTCCGCTTTACGAACCAATGTATTGAAGCTCACACCAATTTCTAATTGGCAAGATGCAACTTCATGGTGATGCACTTCTACACGACCAGGGCCCATGATGTCTTCAATACGTGCACACATTTCAGCACGCATATCTTGTGAAGAATCAACTGGAGGAACTGGGAAGTAACCACCTTTTACACGTGGGCGGTGACCAGAGTTACCTGCTTCGTAGTCTTTACCAGTTGACCATGCAGCTTCTTCTGCGATTAATGTATGGCGCGCGCCAGACATATCGATATCCCATTTAACTTCGTCAAAAACGAAGAATTCTGGTTCTGGACCAAAGAATGCTGTATCGCCAATACCAGTAGATTTTAAATATTCTTCAGCACGACGAGCAATCGAACGTGGGTCACGCTCGTAACCTTGACCAGTAGATGGCTCGATTACGTCACAAGTCACAACAACTGTAGGTTCAGCAAAGAACGGGTCAAGAAAACATGTTGCAGCATCTGGACGTAAGATCATGTCAGAAGCTTCAATGCCTTTCCAACCAGCAATTGAAGAACCATCAAACATTTTACCGTCTTCAAAGGTATCTTCATCAATTGTGTCAGCTGGGTAAGTTACGTGTTGCTCTTTACCCTTAGTATCAGTAAAGCGAAAATCGACCCATTTTGCGCCACTTTCTTTGATGAGTTGAAGGACCTTGTTCGCCATGCTCATTTGCTCCAATGAAATTTTTATGCACTTGTTAAGTGCGTGTTAGTTGTTGGTGTATAATTAGCAATTATCATACCAACAATTTTAAAACATACCTAAAACATTGAAATTCTTTGCAGAAAAAATGCTTTAAGCTCCATGTCCCATATCCACTATAATGTTTGCTTTCGCAAATGCACCATATTTAAACATTCCGATCTCAGCTAGTCCCCAAAACAGACATAACGAACCAAAGTGGTGCAAAACATATAACAGAGAACTAATGTAGTGCAAAAGCACACCATCACTAGTTAGCATTAAATTGGCTTTTTATATCATTCTTTTCAACTTCATTCCAATCAATTCATTTAGACTTTTGGTTCACTTTGCATATTTTCACCCAAGTTATTCAATTTATGAGGTTTATTATCTGTTTCCATGGCTCTTTATATCCTCAGTATATAAATCCATCAAAACATCTATTAAACGAAATATTCAACATTGATCATTTGTTTTTGTTATGATTATTGTCCTCTATATCTAAGAAATGCCTTTACGATGCATACGGTGCGAAAGGAATATCATTTTTAGATAGGTTTATCAAAAGCAAAAGCACAATAAAGTGCGTATTTTCAAAAGGTTATAATCATGCTTTTAATGATTGACAACTATGACAGTTTTACTTACAACATCGTTCAATATTTTGGCGAGTTGAATCAAGAAGTAAAAGTTGTTCGTAATGATCAAGTCACATTAGAAGATATTGAACGATGGCAGCCTAAATACTTGGTAATTGGTCCAGGTCCATGCTCACCAAGCGAAGCTGGAATCTCAATTCCAGCAATTAATCATTTTGCAGGAAAAATTCCGTTACTTGGAGTGTGCTTAGGGCATCAAGCCATTGGGCAAGCATTTGGTGGTCGTATCATTCGTGCAAAAACTGTCATGCATGGTCGTTTATCCGATATGCATCATAGCGATAAAGGTATTTTTAGCAATTTACCCTCACCTTTTGCGGCAACACGTTACCATTCATTGGTGATTGAGCAAGAAACATTGCCTGAGTGTTTAGAAGTGACGTGTTGGACTAACCAAGTCGATGGAACGATTGAAGAGATTATGGGCGTAAAGCATAAAACGCTACCTGTAGAAGGCGTTCAATTCCATCCCGAATCTATTTTGAGCCAACATGGGCACCAAATTTTCAAAAATTTCTTAGATATTTACGCTTAAATGTAAACTCAAGCTCTAAGATAAGCAGCCTATTTAAAAATAGGCTGTTTTTTATTTTGCATCATGAAAATACTTTAAATTAAAAAACTAAGCCTAAGCTCAAAACTAAAGCTATTTTCTGCTAACATAGCCAATTAGCAAGTGAATCATATATCACTGAAAGCGACCCCTCATCATCAACTGGTTTTGCTCAATCTTTTAATCATTAAATGCTGTAACTCATGACTATGAATATCCAACAGGCACTCAATCACATTACTAAAAACATTCATCTTAGCCAGCCACAAATGGAAGATGTCATGCGTAGCATTATGCAAGGTGAAGCAACCGATGCACAGATCGGTGCGCTGATGATGGGCTTGCGTATGAAAGGTGAAAGTATTGATGAGATTACCGCAGCTGCACGTATTATGCGTGAATTTGCAATAAAAATTGATGTCAGTGATATTCCTCACCTTGTCGATATTGTTGGTACAGGTGGTGATGGTCAAAATCTATTCAATGTTTCTACTGCTTCAAGTTTTGTAATTGCAGCCGCGGGTGCAACCATCGCCAAGCATGGTAACCGTGGCGTATCAAGTAAATCGGGTTCATCTGATGTGCTTGAGCAAATGGGGATTCAACTTGATTTAGACATGCAACAAACCGAACGCTGTATCCGTGAAATCGGCGTTGGTTTCTTATTTGCACCAAATCATCATAAAGCAATGCGTTATGCCGTCGCACCCCGTCGTGAATTAGGTATTCGTAGTATTTTTAATTTACTAGGTCCATTGACCAACCCTGCGGGTGTCAAACGTTTTGTGATTGGCGTATTTTCAGATGAGCTGTGTCGTCCTATTGCAGAAGTATTAAGACAACTGGGCGCAGTCCATGTATTGGTTGTACACTCAAGAGATGGTTTAGATGAAATCAGTCTTGCAGCCCCAACAACTGTCGCTGAACTTAAAGATGGTGAAATTAGCGAATGGACACTAACGCCTGATGAAGTTGGTATTCCTTCTCAAACACTGACTGGCTTAGTGGTCAACAGTTCAGAAGAAAGCTTAAAGCTGATCAAAGATGCTTTAGGTCGTGACAAATCAGAAATTGGTGAAAAAGCAGCAAATATGATTGCACTGAATGCAGGTGCAGGTATTTATGTTGCAGGTATCACCAAGACCTACAAACAAGCAGTTGAGTTCGCTCAGGATATTCTTTACGGCGGTCAAGCCTTAGAAAAAATGAGTATTTTGGCTGAATTCACCAAGACATTGAAACAATACCAAGCAGACTAAGGACTTCTCATGATCGATATTCAAAATACCATTTTAGGTAAAATTGTTGACCGCAAACATGAGGAGCTTGCAGCACGTTTAAAACAACGTAGCTTGCACGATGTTGAACAGTGGGCAAAAGAGGCAACACCAGTTCGTGGTTTTGCGAATGCTTTACAGCATAAACGCCCTGCTGTGATTGCTGAAATTAAAAAAGCATCACCATCTAAAGGCATCATTCGTGCAGACTTTAATCCTGCGGAAATTGCACAGCAATATGAACAAGCAGGTGCAGCATGTCTCTCCGTCTTAACTGATGTGGATTTCTTCCAAGGTGCTGATGAAAATATTGTGATTGCACGTAATCATTGTGCCCTACCAGCTTTGCGTAAGGACTTCTTGGTTGATCCTTATAACGTGGTTGAAGCACGTGCCTTACATGCAGATTGTATTTTATTAATCGTGGCATGTTTATCAGATCAACAACTTGAAGAAATGTCAAAAACTGCATTTGAGCATCAACTTGATGTGTTGGTTGAAGTGCATGATGAATATGAATTGGAACGTGCGTTAAAGCTTTCTGAGCAATGTATTCTAGGCGTGAATAACCGCAATCTTAAAACCTTTGATGTTGATTTAAATACTTCATTACGTTTAAAGAAATTGTTACCTGCTTCGCGTGTATTGGTTACTGAAAGTGGTATCGCCACGCCTGCCGACGTAGACATGATGCAAGCCAATGATATTCACACTTTCCTTGTGGGTGAAAGCTTTATGAAACAGCCTCGCCCTGATCAAGCATTTAATGCTTTGTTTGGGCAACCTGATCTAGTTTAAAAACAAACCGAAATAAAAAGCCCAATTCTTTATCATTGGGCTTTGATAATTATTTTAAAAATACCATGCCAAAATATGGATTTGAATTGACAATAAAATAAAGAGCATGAATTTATGTCGAATAAAGAAATTGAATCATTACAAAGAAGCTTATGTGGAAAATATGATACTCCTTATTGTCCAATTTTAGAGGGAACAAAGTTAGGAATAACACTGAATATCAAAGAAAATATAAATCCTATTAATGGTTTAAGACATCCTCCTGAAGGTAAGACAAATGGATGGTATATCTGGGGCGGTGAAGATTTTTCTGATGATCCTAATTTTTTTAAATCTATACATATAGAACATATCACTGAATGGTGCCCACAAATACAAAAGTTTCTAGCATTACCTCCTGGTTGGAGATTCTTAATAGCTAATAATTATGAAGACGTTTGGTTTGATGAGTCATTACTTGACATTTAGTTTTATAAAATTTTTTTCTTAACAAGCTAATTTTGAATAATCTTATAATTACAACTAATTGACCATTTTTGAACAGCCACTCACGACTTTAGATTATCTACAACATTGTATGAATGCAATTCAGTTCAAATTATCACAGTTTCGGACTATAATTTTACATCTCTCGTATCTTGCCTATTTTTCTAAACTTATGAGTAAACACGATTCATCGCTTTCTAAAGATCAGTTTAACTTACTGAAAGCCTTTAAAAAGCAAATCTCTAACCCTCAATCTAGCGCTATTGCAAAACAAGTTGAGGCAAAAAAAACTCAGGCGATCGCTGAAGAGTTAGAAGATACTGAGCTTTTTAAAAAGGCCCTTCTTGGCGTAAAACCAATCGACAATCAAAACATTGCCGATACCAAAGTCGCGCGTCGCAAAAAAGTTGATGCCCAAACCTTAGCAAAACGCGCAGCAGCCGAAGGTGGTACTGAGCAAGAGCTTACAGAAATTTCAGATACTCAAGCCATCTTAAACCCAGTGGCAAGTCAAGCGACTTTAAGCTATCGCATTGCAACCTTGCAGCACAAAGTCTTTGAAGATTTAAAAACAGGTAAAACTCGTTGGTTTGAAGCAGTCGATTTACATGGTTGTACCGTTGAACAAGCCCGAGCAGCCGTTCTACAAATCATTCAAATGGCAAAAGATGAAAATCAGAATGTCATCAAAATTGTTCACGGTAAAGGACCTGAAGCCATTTTAAAAACCTATGTCAATGGCTGGCTTAGACAACATCGTGATGTGCTTGCATTTGTCAGCGCACCTGAAAATCAGGGGGGTACTGGTGCTGTTTTAGTGCTCTTAAAACGTGCAGAAAAGAACCCAAAGCACAAACAATAATCGGCATTTGGTTCAAAATTAAGTTTTTGAGTCGTTTTCTGATACAATTCCCGTTTTGTTCAACCCACCTAAGTGAACATTGTTATGTCTATGCAGCAATCGTACGCAAATATTTTAACTGCCGTTGGTGAAGATCTAAATCGCCCAGGCTTAAAAGATACGCCTATGCGTGCGGCTAAAGCTTTTTCTTTTTTAACTTCTGGTTATAGCAAAACCCTTGAAGAAGTTACAAATAGTGCGGTTTTCCCTTCCGATAACCATGAAATGGTATTGGTCAAAAATATCGAGTTTTATTCGCTTTGTGAACATCACCTTCTCCCATTCTATGGTCGTGTCCACATTGCTTATTTACCTGAAGGTCAAGTTTTAGGTCTTTCTAAATTTGCGCGTATTACTGAAATGTTTGCACGTCGTTTACAGATTCAAGAGAATTTGACACAGCAAATTGCCGAAGCAGTTGCAGAAGTGACTCAGGCACGTGGTGTTGCGGTTGTGATTGATTCAGCCCATATGTGTATGATGATGCGTGGCGTCGGCAAGCAAGAATCAACCACACGTACAGTTTCTTTTGTTGGTGATTTCAAAACTGACAAAGA
Source organism: Acinetobacter tjernbergiae DSM 14971 = CIP 107465 (assembly GCF_000374425.1). Classification (GTDB taxonomy): domain Bacteria; phylum Pseudomonadota; class Gammaproteobacteria; order Pseudomonadales; family Moraxellaceae; genus Acinetobacter; species Acinetobacter tjernbergiae. The sequence continues at coordinate 92,303 of NZ_KB894363.1, forward strand.
TGCACGTCGTGAGTTCTTAAGTGCTGTACCTGAAAGCTATTGAACCGAGCAATTCATATGTCATCTATTCAGTTAGCAGATTTTGGTGAATTAGTTCAAAACCAAGCCAGCATTGATTTTCCTCGACCTGATCGCCTAGTCACAGGAAATCCTGAACGTCTCACCTATAGCTTATATGAACATCCACATATGGGCTGTGGTATTTGGCAATGTGAAGTGGGTGCTTGGAATATTCAATTTGCTGACAATAAACAAGAGTTTTTTCAAGTGATTGAAGGGGTTGTCCGTATCCATGATGCAAAAACCAATTCTTTTATTGAAGTAACTGCGGGAAATGCAGGCATTATTCCCCCTGCATTTATCGGTACATTTGAAGTCATTGAAGCTGTTAAAAAATACTATGTGCTTGTTGAAGTGTAATTTCATTACATACATTTCAAGATATAGAATTTAGGAATGTAATTGCCACATTCCTTTTTTATTTCTAGTACCTAAGATTTTCAAAACCAAGACTAAACTTAAAAGTAATAATAAATACCAAGAACCTAATTTTCCCCAACCGACCATATGCCATGCATCGATCTGACTCGGATATAGCCAAATTTTATAAAATGTACTAATGTTTTCCGCAATCCAAATCAGGAATGCAAGTACCAATAACACAGGTAACATTGGAACTTTAAAAGTATGTCTTTCAAGCTGAAAAGAGAGCTTAGTCTTCCAAAAAATGACAATACTCCAAGTAAATAAAACCAAACGAATGTCTGGAATAAAAAACTTGGTCATAAAGTTTAAATACGACAAAACTGCTAAACACAGCATATGGCTGAACTGTGGTAAATTTTCGAAAGATACTTGATAAAGTCTTAAAGATCGAGCAAAAAAGCTCCCTACAGCCGAGTACATAAAACCTGCAAATAATGGCACAGTGAGGAGTTTAAAAATTGCAGGTTGCGGATATTGCCAAGAAGCAATCGCAGGATGTGTGAGGAAAATTTCCATCCCCATTGCCATGATATGAAACAAGGCTATCACTTTCGCTTCAGCCCATGATTCAAGCTTCAAGTACAACAAACAAACCTGAATCGCTAATGCATAAAACAGTAAATAGTCATAGCGAAAGAAACCATAGTACTCATGACTTCCCATAGGTGCTGTCAATGCAAAAGCAATTAAAAGCAATAATCCAAATAAGGCAGCCGAAGCTGCCTTAGTCATGAAATTTAGGGATAATACGATCAACTGCACAAAATGAATCCTAGCGTGTTTAGTCTTGAAATATGCTCAATATCAACCTAAATATTTTGCGCTGTATTCATGTACAGTATCGACAAAAATCTTAGGTTGGGCAGGATCAACCCATTGGGTAATGCCATGACCTAAGTTTGCGATATACCCTGTTTTGTCACCATTTGCATAAGCATCATCGAGCATTGCTTTTACCGATTTTTCAATTGAAGCTGCTGAACCATAGAGCACTGCTGGATCTAAGTTTCCTTGTAGGGCAGCTCGACCTGCAACCACATCACGTGCAGTATACAGTGGTGTGGTCCAGTCTAAGCCAAATGCATCTGCACCTGTGCTTAACATGGTCTCTAACCATTGACCACCACCTTTGGTGAATACAATAATCGGAATACGTTGACCATCTTTTTCACGTTGCAGTCCTGCAATAATTTTGCTCATGTAGTTCAATGAAAATTCGACATATTCGCGATGTGCTAATGCGCCGCCCCAACTATCAAAAATTTGAATTGCTTGAGCGCCTGCATCAATTTGTGCGTTGAGATAATCAATCACTGAATCAGCAAGATGATCAAGTAAGGCATGTAACACTTCGGGTTGTGCATACATCATATTCTTAATAAAGCGGAATTCTTTACTTGAACCACCTTCAACCATATAGGTTGCTAAGGTCCAAGGGCTGCCCGAAAAACCAATCAGCGGCACTTGTCCATTTAAAGCAGATCGAATCGTTGAAACTGCATTCATCACGTAAGCTAAATCTGATTTAGAATTTAGTTTCGGTAAATTTGCAACATCTTGTTCAGTACGAACAGTTTTATGAAACTTAGGGCCTTCGCCCGCTTCAAAATACAGTCCCAAGCCCAGTGCATCAGGAACCGTTAAAATATCTGAGAATAAAATCGCAGCGTCAAGCTCATAGCGGCGTAATGGCTGTAAAGTCACTTCACAAGCAAACTCGGTATTTTTGCATAGAGACAAGAAATCTCCTGCTTGCGCACGAGTTTCACGATATTCTGGTAAATAACGCCCTGCTTGACGCATCATCCATACAGGTGTGGTGTCTACAGGTTCACGCAGCAAAGCTCGTAAAAAACGATCATTTTTCAACGTTGTCATTACCAATCTCTAAATTTTTTCATGTAGGATGCATCATAACAAAGTTAGCCCTGAATTTATAATTGTAAACCCATACAAAAAATCAGACTTCAACTAATTTTTTTGCTTTGACACAAAACTGCTACTGCAAGCTGTTCTATTTTCTGTAATACTTGCAATATCTTATATCTCAATATGAATAATTCTTAAGGTTGAATTACATGTTTGTTCGCTCATTACTCGCTATGAGTTTAAGTTGTATTCTTGCTAACGTTGCTTTTGCTGCCCCAACAACTGAGCAAGCATTAAATCCAAAAAAAATCTCGGCTCCTGTACAAGATCCTATTGACCCATTATCTATCGAGCGTTCTGCCGCATCGAGTGTAATGGCTCAACCTGCATCAAGTGTTGTGACTCAAGCTGCTTCTGAGCCACAAGTCAATACAGGAGCTGCTTCGGCAATATCTCAAAAACTAGAAAATGCACCAGAGACAACGACGGCAACAGCACCAACCGTTAAAGTTTCATGGACTTTGGACAGTTTAAATACTGCCGATTGGTATGAAAATCTTGAGAAAGGTCAATTGCCTGTATATGCACGTGCACATGTGATGCTCAACAATGCTCATGCTTCACCAGGTGCAATTGATGGTTCAAATGGTAAAAACACCTTAAAAGCAATTGCTTCATTCCAGCAAATGAATGGTCTCACGCCGACTGGGCAACTGACGAAAGAAACATGGGATGCTTTAGTCTCGCAACAAACCAAACCAGCATATATTGAATACACCCTCACTGATGCGGATTTAAAAGGCCCTTATGCGGATTCAATTCCTTCGGACTATGCACTACAAGCAAAAATGAAAGGTTTGTACTACACCCGTGTAACAGAAATGTTAGGTGAAAAGTTTCATATGGATGAAGGTTTCCTCAAAAAACTAAATCCAACTGCAACATTCAAAAAAGCGGGCGAAAAAATTATTGTTGCGAATGTACGCAATGATTTACCAGAAGATATTCATTTAATCGTTGCACACAAAGGTGCAAGACAGCTTTATTTATTCAATAGTCGTAACCAAATGATTGCATCCTTTCCTGCAACAATTGGTAGTACTGACACGCCTTCTCCGACTGGTACATATAAAGTAGTAGGTGTAACCAAAAACCCATACTACAGCTATTCACCATCGAATTTCGTTCAAGGTAATAACCTTAAACCACTCATGTTACCACCTGGTCCAAACGCACCAGTTGGTAATATTTGGATTGGTCTCAGCAAACGATCTTTTGGTATTCATGGGACACCAAATCCTTCTTTGATTTCGAAGACAGCATCGCATGGTTGTATCCGTTTAACCAACTGGGATGCAAATGATTTAGGTGGAAAAGTACGTTCTGGCGTTACTGTAAAGTTCTTAGAATAATTTAGATTATTCAATAAAAAACCGAATACCATCAGTATTCGGTTTTTTTTATCACGCTTTCTTTTATTCGACACTGGGCAAGGGTTGATAATAGATTTGGTTACGCCCAAGTTGTTTAGCTCTATAAAGCGCTTTATCTGCCGTATGAATCACTAAATCTTGACTGATTTTAGGATTGCCATTAAAAACCGTAATCCCTAAACTAATGGTGACATGATTAGAAACTAAAGATTTTTCATGAGGAATCATCTGCCGATCAATTGCTCGATAAATATTTGTTGCAACTGCATAAGCACCTTGAGCAGAGGTTTCTGGTAAAAGAACAACAAACTCTTCACCACCATAACGTGCAATAAAATCCATATGTCGAATTGAACTTTTGATGTTTTTTGCAATGGCAGAGATCACTTGATCTCCCATCTGATGTCCATAGAAGTCGTTATAATTTTTAAAAAAATCAATATCAATAAACAGTACAGACATTGCCTTACTATCTTTACATGCCAAGTCATAGTAATAACTAAACATTTCTTCAAAAGTACGCCTATTCGAGACCTTGGTTAATTCATCATGTTGGCTTAAATGTAGAAGCTCAGATGCCTGCAACCGCAAAATTTTTTCATCAATTTCAGCTATTTTAGTTTTTAGAAATAATTTTCTTTCCTTAGAGATGAGCATCACACTAATGGAAAAGCCTAATAAGAGACTTCCAATGAAAGTGCGCCCTAACATTAAAAAATCACAGGGTACTTTGAGAAAATATAAGGACAATAAAATCACGATCGCGGCAGAAGAACCAATCCATAACATATGTTTAGGCTTAATTCCGCTAAGAATAAAGCCCAACATATACAAAAATGCAATCAATACCATTGATTGACTTTGCAACACCGCATTAGAAATACTCATCATCAATAAAGATGGAAAAAGAATTGTGCAAAATACGATCACGCATGTAGCTGGATAAAATAATCGGTTCAAGCGTCTAAAGCGAGAAAATGCCCAAAATGAAAATAATGCTGCTCCCACTACAACCAAACTGAGAATGCTATATATCAGATCTAAGAGAAAATGAGTGCTTGTTCGAATAACCAATAAGTTCGATGGTAAAATCAAAAGTACAAAAATGGTATATGTGATTACGCCTTGACCAAAGAACTGAATCGCATTCATTCTGGTTCGATCAATATTAAATTGCCAAAACTCATTTTCGAGTTGAGCAGGCAAACTTTTCTGTGTTTTATTCGTTCTAGAATGTCGAACAACAAGCTGCTCTAGATCTTCTTTTGTTTTGCGTAACTGCTTAATATCATATTGATTTTCCATCCCTCTCACTCTTCTTATAATGCTGTATTCTTATCCAACATAAAAATAACACAATTTCTCATATTTTCATGAGCTTTACGTAACCACTTATCCATAATTGTAGTTACCATTTTTACACCATATGCATTATTATTTATATTATTTTTAAGTCTGAAGTACGCCTTGAATACAATTACACTTTTACAGCCAGATGATTGGCATGCACACCTACGTGATGGATTAGCTTTAAAACGTACTGTACCAGATCTTGCTAAACAATTTGCACGCGCAATTTGTATGCCGAACTTGGTTCCACCTGTCAAAACGGTAGAAGAAGCGCTCGCATATCGTGATCGTATTCTTGCTCATGTTCCAGAAGGGCTTCACTTTGACCCACGTATGGTACTTTATTTTACAGATTTCACTTCACCAGATGAAGTTCGTAAAATCAAAGAATCTGAGTTCGTCAATGCCATCAAATTGTATCCTGCTGGTGCGACCACAAATTCAGATAATGGTGTGAGCGATATTCGTAAAGTCTATGCGGTGATTGAACAACTTGAAGAACATCAAGTGCCGTTATTGTTGCATGGTGAAGTCACTCACAACCATGTCGACATTTTTGACCGTGAAAAAAGATTCTTAGATGAAATTTTGTCTCCGTTATTAAAACAGTTCCCAAAATTAAAAGTCGTTTTAGAACATATTACCACCAGTGATGCGGCGAATTTTGTACTTGAACAAGATCGTAATGTTGCAGCGACGATTACACCGCAACATTTACTCTTTAACCGTAATGATATGTTGGTTGGCGGCGTAAAACCTCATTTCTACTGCCTGCCTATTTTAAAGCGTCAAACTCATCAAACGACGTTATTAGAAGTTGCGACCAGTGGCAATCCAAAATTCTTCTTGGGTACAGACAGCGCACCTCACTCACAAAATGCGAAAGAAAATGCATGTGGTTGTGCAGGTTGCTACAGTGCACCAAATGCAATTGAATTGTATGCTCAAGCATTTGACCAAGTTGGTAAATTAGAACGCTTAGAAGGCTTTGCAAGCATATTTGGTGCTGACTTCTATGGTCTTCCTCGCAATACATCAACAATCACGCTAGTGAAAGAAGAAAATACAGTCGCTGAATCTTTTGACTATCTTGAGGGTCAAAAAATCATTCCACTTCATGCAGGTAAAACACTACAATGGAGAAAAGTGTGACCCAAGAAGAAAACAAAGCTCCAGTGATTGCTCAACGTTTTCGTGGATTTTTACCTGTGGTGGTTGATGTAGAAACCGCAGGATTTAATTCACAAACCGATGCCCTCCTCGAAATTGCGTGTATCCCGATCATCTATGATGAACAAGGACAATTTGTACCAGGCCCTTCTTTCCATGCACACATCAATCCTTTTGAGGGTGCAAACCTAGATCGCCGTTCATTAGATTTTATTGGGATTGATCCATTTAATCCAATGCGTGTGGCAATGGCCGAAGATGAGCGTGGTGCTTTACGTCGTATTTTCAAATCATTAAATGAAGTGCGTAAAGCACAGCATTGTACCCATGCGGTATTGGTAGGTCACAATGCCCATTTTGATTTAGGTTTTCTACAAGCAGCAATCAATCGTTCTGGTACTAAAAATCAAAATCCATTTCATAGCTTTTCAGTATTTGATACTGTGACTTTGAGTGCAGTGATGTTTGGTCAAACCGTGTTAGCACGTGCATGTATTCAAGCAGGAATTGAGTTTGATGGTAAAGAAGCACATTCTGCTTTATACGATACGCAAAAAACTGCTGAACTGTTTTGCTATATTTTGAACAAACTGTCTCCTCACCTTCTTGACACTTTGGTGACAGAGCCCTAATATACACCCACCTCAAGAAGTCCCTATCGTCTAGAGGCCTAGGACATCGCCCTTTCACGGCGGTAACCGGGGTTCGAATCCCCGTAGGGACGCCAAATTTTAAAAAGCCACTGCATCTTTAAGACAGTGGCTTTTTTATTGGTTCTTTATAAATAGAGCTGCTACAAAATAATTATTTTGAAAAATCTATTTTATTATCCTTAGCATATTTTCTACCCTATACTGAAAACAGATCAAAACCATAATTTTAAACCTAATATGCAAATCCGTTTATTCCACTTACAAAATTCACGTTCTCAACGCATCGTTTGGTTTTTAGAAGAATTAGGACTTCCCTACGAGTTAGTCATCAACCACCATTCAAACGTAGATGAAAAGAAAAACTCACCGCATCAATTATCGAAATTTCCTACCGTTGAAATAATAAATCAAGAACAAATCTCTATCTTAGCCGAAACTTCAGCGATTATTGATTACTTGTCTTATCTATATCCTCAATTAGGGCAGAGTAAATTATTAGGATCACAACTTCAAAGTTTTTATTATTGGAAAAATTATTGTGAAGGCACATTTATTCCAGATCTGTTACTCAAACAAATTTTTAACCAAATTGTACAACGCACACCATTTCCAATTCGCTTCGTTTCAAAGTTTTTAAAATATGGATTGATCAAGGCTATTTAAATCCATCATTACAGCGACAAATGTGTATGATCGATGGACATTTAAAAGATCAATTTACGATTGCAGATATTTTGATGTGGTTTCCATTATTGGCTTGCTCGCAAAATGACCATCAATTTAAACATATACAGCGTTATTTAGCCCAAATAGAAAACAGACCCGCCTTTAAAAAATCTTTAATTAAAGGGCAATGGTCTGCTTCTACGTTTCAGTCCTATTGGACAATTGCGTGGTAATTCAGTTATGCTGATTTACGCGAATTCACTCGCCCTTTTACAACAGCCTTAATATTGCCTTTTGCATAATTTAAAAACACAATTAAAGGTGACAATTTAGGATTTGGCTTTTTACCTTGTCCAATTGCCTTGAATTGTGCTGCATACCAAATGATTTCCATGATTGCCATTTTATCGACAAAAGGAATCCCTGTTTTGATTTGATTTACGGCATAACGTACATCATTACCCGCAATTAAACGATCAGTTAAATCAGTTTCAACAGCCAATGGACGTGCAATACCAATAAAATCACATGCACCACTTTCAAGTGCTGCATTCATACCTGCTACAGTACGGAAACCGCCTGTAACCATCAATTTACAAGTCACATGCTGACGAATCTTTTCAGCAAATTCTAGGAAGTAAGCTTCACGTGCAATGGTACTGGCTTTACGAGACTCAGCTTTGGCACCTGCCATTGCTGGCGCTTCATACGTACCACCTGAGATTTCAATAATATCGATTCCCGCAGCATCAATGGTTTTAAATACCGTCATCACATCTTCTTCAGTGATCCCACCACGTTGGAAATCTGCTGAATTGAGCTTCACCGAAATAATGAAGTTTTCTGATGTTGCTGCACGTACAGCCTTATAAATTTCCACCAAGAAACGCATACGGTTCTCAATCGAACCACCCCATTGATCCGTACGTTTATTGGTTAATGGAGATAGAAATTGACTAATCAGATAACCATGCGCACCATGAAGCTGCACACCTTCAAATCCTGCTTTTTCACAGACTGCTGCTGCTGTTGCAAAACGCTGAATAATATCAAGGATTTCTTCATGTTGAAGTTCACGCGGAGTGCCAAACATTGCTGCAAGCATGGGGCTAAAAGGGACTGCCGATGGGGCAACGGTTTCTTTGTTCAAACCTTTAGGGCATTGGCGACCTGGATGTGACAATTGAATCAATTGCACCATGCCATATTTTTTACCAACATCAGCCCATTGCTTTAATTTTGCTAAGTCACGTTCAGTTTCAATCGCAACCACACCAGGTTCATTCTTGGCAGCAATATTGACCATTACATTACCTGTAATCGCACAACCTAAACCGCCTTTTGCCCAAGCCTCATACAAACCAATGTGTAACTCATTCGGCTGCCCTTCGTGATTGGCAAGTGCCTCACTCATAGCCCCTTTAATAATGCGGTTTTTAAATGTGGTATTACGAATTTGGATACTGTCTGCAATCTGACTCATGGTCATCCTCTGCTATAATTAGAGTATTTACTCTAATTTAATCTGATTATTGTGACTGTCAAGGGTTCTTCCGATAAATTGACAATAACATATGTCAATTTAATTACAATGCTAATATTCGCTTGCAGAAATAAGCTGACGTGTATATTCAGTTTGAGGTTGAGTAAATAAAAGTTCTGTTGCTTGATATTCCAATACTTCAGCTTGATGCATGACCATTACGTTCTGACATAGTGCTTTAATGACTTGTAAGTCATGACTGATAAACACATAACTGATCTGCTCTTGTTGCTGCAAACGGCGTAATAGTTGAATCATCGCCATTTGAGTGCTGCGATCTAATGCAGAAGTCGGTTCATCCAAAATCATCAGTTTAGGCTTTAAAACCAAAGCACGTGCAAGCGCGACCCGTTGACGTTGCCCACCAGAAAGCTGGTGTGGATATTTGGTTCTATCCTCCAAACAGAGTTCGACTTTTGCTAAAACAGCTTCAATTTTTGCATTAGATTGTTGTTTGGAAATATTTTGAAGGTGAAGTCCTTCCGCAATAATTTGCTCAACAGACATGCGAGGATTCAAACTACTCAAAGGATCTTGGAATACAATTTGAAAATCACGGCGTAGGGGGCGAAGTTGTTTTTGATTAAGTTGATTTAAATTTTGCGCCAAAAACTGGATTTCACCCTCACTCTTAATCAAGCGAGCAATAGCTAAAGCTAATGATGATTTTCCTGAACCACTTTCCCCCACGATACCCAAAGCTTCACCTTTGAATAAATTGAAATTAATTGATTCTGCTGCAATCTTATAAGCCTTAATTTGGTTCAATAAACCACGTTTGATGGGATACTTGACCGTGACATTTTTTAGTTCAAGTAAGCGCTCAGTCTGTGCGATCGTTAGAGCTTGTCCAAAATCGTGATTGAGTAAATTTCGTGTGTATGCCGTTTGAGGATGTGTAAAAATTTCAGTCGTGCATCCTTGTTCCTCTACGCGACCTTGATTCAGCACGAGCACCTGATCTGCATATTGCTTAACCAGATTTAAGTCATGGCTAATCAAAATCATCGCCATGTTTCGTTGCTCTTGGAGTTTTTTTAACAACGTGAGAATCTGTGCTTGCAACACGACATCCAAAGCCGTTGTTGGTTCGTCCGCAATCAAAATCTCTGGCTCTAAGGCTAGAGCCATCGCCAACATCACACGCTGTCGTTGCCCACCCGACAACTCATGTGGATAGCATTTAAGAATTTGCACTGCATCATCTATCCCGACATCCTGCAATAAAGAAAGCGTCTGTTGTCGAATATCAGCTTTACAAACACCTTGCAAGGCCAGGCTTTCAGCCATCATTTTTTCGACATGATGCAAAGGATTTAAAGCAGTCATTGGCTCTTGGAAAATGATGGCAATTCGCTTGCCTCGAATCTGCTGTAACTGGATCTGAGTTAAAGACAAAAGTGATTGATTGGCGAATCTAACATTTCCCTGCACGGTTAAATTTTCAGGCAATAACCCCAATAAAGCTAAAGTACTAATTGACTTACCAGAACCACTTTCACCCACAATCGCAACAGTCTGTGCGGGATAAACATCAAAACTCAAGTCATCCACAAGGCAATGTCCTGTTTCATCGTGAATGCTGAGCTGCTGAACCCTTAATAAAGGTGGATTCGAAACCGTATTATCGTCTTGGGTCAAATGCATCACGTGCCGCCTCCCCAATATAAATCAATAAAGACAATACAATCGCTAAAGTAAAGAATCCTGAAAGCACTAACCAAGGTGCATCGAGATTATTTTTGCCCTGTAATAATAATTCCCCAAGCGAAGCGGCATCAGCAGGTAAACCATAACCGAGAAAGTCTAATGCAGTTAAAGCAATAATATTGGCAGTTAACATAAAAGGAATTTGCGACAGACTAGAACTCATGGCATTCGGCAAAATGTGCTTAAAGATAATTTGATGATCACGAACACCTAATGCTTGAGCTGCACGAACATAATCAAAGTTTCTGGCACGCAAAAACTCTGCTCTGACTAATCCCACTAATTCTGTCCAACCAAACAACAACATGATCAAAAATAACCAATACACACTGGGGCTGAACATACTGACCAGAATCATGACAATAAACAGCATCGGCAAACCACCCCACACTTCCAGAATCCTCTGCCCAATCAAGTCAACCCATCCACCATAATAGCCTTGTATTGCACCAACAATAATGCCAATCACAGCAGAACAAAGCGTCAAGGCAAATCCAAATAAGAGCGAGATACGCAAACCATAAAGGATTCGAGCAAATACATCCCGTCCCTGATCATCCGTTCCAAGCCAGTTCTGTGGACTTGGTTTTGACGGGACAGGTACCGTAAGTGATAGATTTGGAGATTGATAAGAAAATGCAACGGGTGGAGAAATCATCCATCCTTGCTTTTGAATCAGCTGTTTTACCGCAGGGTCTTGATAATCTGTCGCCGTTTCAAAAGCACCACCAAAAGTGGTTTCTGGATAATCTTTAAAAATAGGAAAATACAAAGACTGCTGATAACGAATCAACAAAGGTTTATCGTTGGCAATCAACTCAGCAAATAATGACAAAATAAAAATGATTAAAAATAGAATGAGACAACGGACACCCAATTTATTTTGTCTAAAACGGTGAAATCGTGCGCGCATCAGCGGTGACATCATGTTCCACCTCTCGCTTCAAAATCAATCCGAGGGTCAATCATTTGATAGAGCAAATCGCCAATTAAACGTAAGATCATTCCAAATAAGGTAAATAAAAATAAGGTTCCAAAAATCACAGGATAATCCCGCTGAGTGATCGCCTCAAAACCCAATAAGCCAATCCCATCGAGATTAAAAATAATCTCGATAAATAAATTGCCGACAAAGAAAATACCGACCAATGCTTCGGGTAAAGCTGCAACCACCACCAAAATCGCATTACGAAAAACATGCCCATAAAGCACCTGATTGTCATTTAAACCTTTTGATCGTGCCGTTAGGACATAAGGTTTTTTCAGCTCTTCTACAAAGGAATATTTGGTCAGATAGGTTCGTGCAGCAAAACTACCCAATACCATACTCAGAATCGGTAAACTCATGTGCCACAGATAATCTTGTATTTTTGCCAATAGGCTGAGTTGAGTAAAGTTTTCTGATACCAAACCTTGCAATGGAAACCATTGCAAATAACTGCCCCCAGCAAAAAAAACGATGAGCAGAATGGCAAAGACAAATGATGGAATGGCATAACTCACAGCAAGTAATAACGAAGTAGATTGATCAAACAGTAAACCATTATTTTTGGCTTTTTTAATTCCCAGTGGGATCGCAATCAAATAAATGAGAAAAGTACTCCATATTCCCAAAGACAGCGTGACAGGCAACTTTTCATAGAGCAGTTGCGTTACAGGTTTATCTTTAAAAAAACTGGTGCCAAAATCCAAGGTGAGATAGCCCTTGAGCATTAACCAAAAACGTTCATATGCAGGACGATCAAAACCATACTGTGCTTTGATCTTTTCAATCATCTCTGGACTTAACCCACGCGCCCCTTGATATTGAGCCAAAGTACTCAAACTGGATTGGGCATTATTCCCAACACCTAAACCTTGCGCATTCTGAATTTGCTGAATGGCTTGTTCGACAGGGCCACCCGGTGCAATTTGCACAATCGTAAAATTAATCAATAAAATGAAAAATAAAGTTGGGATCATCAATAACATTCTTTTCAGAATATAGTGAACCATCTAATAAGATCCTTAATTATTTTAAGTCAGATTTTCGTATAGGTTGGTCGAGTTTCTTCGCTTTCGTGCCATCCACCCACCAATATTCCCAACCAACTGAAAGCTTCGGTTTAATTTGAGGTTGCTGATAGATATCCCAATAGGCAAACCATCGCTCAGGCTTCCCATAGGTCAGAATTTGATAATAACCTGCGCGTAATAAACGATCGAGCACATGTGTATAGAGCACCACATCTTCACGGCTTTTGGCTGCCACAATTTTCTCGATCATCTGATCAATTGCAGGGTTCTTTATTCCTGAATAGTTATAATTTCCTGCCTCATCCGCAGCAGCACTGCCCCAGAATTGAGCTTGCTCCTTACCAGGTGTCAAAGTTTGTGGCAATTTCAACATCATCATATCAAAATCTTGGTGACGGATTCGCTCCATATATTGTGGAACATCCACCTGTCTGAGATTGACTTGGACGCCTAAACGATTCAAATTACGCACAAAAGGCATGAGCTCACGTTGTGGATTTTCTTGCTGCATTAATAATTCAATACGAATCGCTTTACCCTGTCGATCATATAACTGATTATGACGAATCACATAACCAGCATCTTTTAAAATTTGTTGTGCAACCAATAAATTCTGCCGATTAAAACCACTCGCATCCGAAATAGGATAATGCCAATCGGCTAAAAGACCCTGTCGCATGACTGGATTTAGTTGAGCGAAGAAAGGTTTCAGTACTTTTAACTCTTTAGCACTGGGTCGACCTGTTGCAGCCAAATCCGTATTATCAAAATAGCTTTGCAAACGCCGATTTTGATTAAAGAATAAAGCCTTATTTTGCCATTCAAAATCATAAGCATACGTAAGTGCTTTACGAAGATGAATATCATTCAGTGGTGAACGACGAATATTAAATACCAAGCTTTGAATATCGAGCGGTGTCCCCAAACGTGCTTTGTATTTTTTGATCTGACCTGCTTGCACGGCGGGAAAATGATAAGCTGTGACCCAATTTCGGATATTTTTTTCTTCATATAAATTGAATTGTCGAGATTTAAAACCCTCAAAACTGACATCTAAATTTCGATAATACACATATTTGAGTCGATCAAAATTATAACGCCCTTTATTGACAGGCAAATCTTTTGCCCAATAGTTCGGACTGCGTTTATAGGTGATACTACGCCCTGCATCAATTCGATCAACAATATAAGGTCCTGAACCGACAATCGGTTGTAGTGTCACACGCGTAAAATCTTTATTTTTCCAATCCAATTTTGAATAGATCGGTAGACTCGCCAGAATCAGTGGCATTTCCACATTGTTCTTGGACTTAAAAATAAATTTAACCTGATACTTAGAAATCACTTCTGTTTTTGCTAAATCAGACAAATACATTTGAAAGCCTAAATTGGCTTTGGTTTGGTAGGTATCAAAGGTGAATTTAACATCTTCTGCTGTTAAAGCTTGACCATTATTAAAACGGGCTTGAGGGTTTAAATGAAAGGTCACGTCTTTAAGATGATCAGGATCATAACTCACCTTCTCTGCGAGTAACGGGTACATGACCCGAGGCTCATCTAAAGCACGATCCATTAAACTATCAAAAAGATAATTTACACCTTCCGTAGAACTCCCTTTGCCATTCATGCTGTTTAAATTATCGAATGTGCCTAAACTAGATTGACTGAGCATTCCCCCTTTAGGTGCATTCGGATTGGCATAAGGCATCGCACTCAACTTTGCATATTTGGGCTGAACATGCATCGCTAAATAAGGCGTGGTCTGCATCGTCGCAAATGAAAGCTGAGCAAAAAGGCTTAATCCATAAAATAGACTAAGCCTTTTAAATAAAACCAATGAATCCATTAACAATTACAGGTTTGGTACTTTAATAACATCACCAATCCGCAATTGAGTACTTGGAGTGAGATCATTCATTTCAGCAAGCGCACTGGTGTCCATCCCATATTTACTTGCTAAACCAATCAAAGTATCACCACGTTTTACTTTATATTCAGTCACTATTTTAGGGACAGAAATACTTTGACCACGTTGTAAACTTGCATTGGCTTTCAGATCATTTAACTCTGCTAATTCACGACCTGACAAACCAAAACGGCTTGCAATACTATTCAAAGACTCGCCTGCTTTAACCGTATATTTCTCAGTATTCTTGCTTGGCACTGACTTTGAACTATTCTTACTATTTTCCGCTTTTGCTGTTTCTGCTTTTGGTACATCACCTGTGAGTTTCAGTTTTTGACCCACACGAACGCTGCTACCACGAGATAAGCCATTTAAAGCGGTCACATAATCCAGTTGTAAATAATAGCGACTCGCAATATTGCCTAAAGTGTCCCCTGATTTAACAGTATAAATATCTGGCGCAGTTTCTTGCTTATCCTTGTCTTTTGACTTGCTACTACTGCTCACATTATTTTTGCTTGGTGCATCACCTGTGAGTTTTAGCTTTTGTCCAACGCGAACGCCTGCTGTGCGTTCCAAACCATTTAGATCAGCAATATAATTCACGGTAAGCTCATATTTACTGGCAATTGCATTTAAGCTATCACCAGATTGCACCACATACTGCTCAGGAATTGTTGAACCTGCTGGAATCTTTAAAACCTGACCTGAACGCACAGCTTTATTGGTTTTCAGGTTATTCAATTCAGCCAATTCATTCGGTGTGATTTTAGATTTCGTTGCAATACTCGATAAAGTATCACCACGCTGTACAATATAAGACTCTGTTTTATAATGACTCGATGCGGTTACATTTTCATATTTAACTGTACTTTTAGACTCAACCACTTCTTCAGCCTTTGAGACCTCATGCGATGGTACATTGATTTTTTGTCCCGCAAATAAATTACTGCTTGCAGTCAAACCTGAGGTTAAATCAGCCAACTCTTGATTAGATAAAGCATAACGATCAGCAATCAACTTTAAATATTCGCCACGTTTCACCGTATAAGACTTCGTAGCAACCTTCGGTGCAATAGATGCTTTCGTTTCTGTGCTACGCGTTGATTGTGGTGCAGTCATTGGAGTATTACGTGTATTATTTTTTGGTTCTTTTAACGATAATTTTTGCCCAACAAATAAATTATCAGTGACTGACAAATTATTATAGTCAGCTAACTGTTTCAGAGTTAAATCAAAGCGTGCTGCTAAATTAGTGAGATTATCTCCTGATTGAACTACATAACTCTCAGGTTTGCGCTCAACCACTTTCGGTGTCTCAATCACTTGTGGCTTTGCATCATACAAATACAAGCTTGCACCTACAAATAACGTACCTGTTGGATCAATTTGATTCCATGTCGCAATATCACGCCAATTCACACCATTCTTTTGTGCAATAAATGCTAGGGTATCGCCAGGTAGTACAACGTAGGTGCTACGCTTGCCTTTCGGTGCAACCACGACCACATCAGTATCGGTTTTAATATACGGCTTACCTTGATTTCGCTTCGCATCTTCACTATTTGCAGTTGCAGCATCTTCAACTAAATTTTTAGGATAAGCAAAGCCCTTGGTGACTTCTTGTCCTGTTTGATCTGCAACCGATTGGCTGGTCTGAATTGCGGTTAACTTAATCTTGCCATCAAATGGATCGACAATTTCGGTGCCTTGTGGCGCAATCGCTTTAATCTCGGCAACAACACGGTCTTTCTCCGCTTGCGTAGCCTGTGGCTCTAAAACTTGAGTCACTGTTTTCTTCTCACCCGTTTCTTTCACAGCAGTAATAATTTGCTCACGCTCTTTGATTGAAATGGGTGGTTCAATTTTGACTGGTTTAACATTTGCAGCAGGTGTAATTGCAACAGGAATACGTGGTGCACTCGGTACATCAGCCGCAGCTGCAAATGACGCCAATGCATCAGAGCCTCTTGGCGTATTTGTTTTGCTCGTCGTGATTGTTGCTGTTGTTGAACGTGGCGTATTTGTTGCTGTTAAAACCGGTGGTATCTTTGTTGAAGGTGTGATCGTCTGACCTGAATTGGTTGTGGTACGAACTGTCGTCGTAGCCACATTAGATGAAGTATTCATCGTAGGTGGCGGACTATTACTTGCCCAGAAACCGCCAGAACTGGCTTTACCAGAACGTAGTTTTGCATCAATCGATGGGCTTAAATCTGCGGGAATTAAAATACGCATTGGACTCGATGAGTCGACCATTTCTCCACGGTGTGCAGGATTCAACGCATACAGTTCAGCACGACTTAAACCTGTAATCGAAGCAATTTGGTTCAAATCTAAAGGCCCAGCCAGACCTACTTCACGAAAGTGCGGTCGGTTCGCAATTGGAGGTAAAGCAACACCATATGCACTTGGATTTTTAATAATTTGCGCCACCGCTAAAAAGCGCGGCACATAGTTCATGGTTTCTTGTGGAAGCTTTAATGACCAATAATCTGTTGGCAAGCCTGCCGCTCGGTTGCGGTTAATGGCTTGCTGAATTCGACCTGGCCCTGCGTTATAAGCAGCCAAAGCCAATTCCCACGAACCAAATTGATTATATAAACTGCCTAAGAACTCATAAGCAGCACGTGTTGACTCAACTACATCACGGCGACCGTCGTATAAACCAGTTTGCTGTAAACCGTAAATACGTCCGGTACTCGGAATAAACTGCCATAAGCCTGCCGCTGCTGCACTACTGGTTGCAGCGGGGTCATAAGAACTTTCAATAACAGGAAGCAATGCCAATTCGGTAGGCATACCACGACGTTCAGCTTCTTTAACCGTATGATATAAATAACGGCTGGCACGCGCACTTAGACGATCTAAATAAGGTTGACGAGAAATAAACCAACTACGCTGAGCTTCGATACGTGAATCCCAATGGTTTAAATCCATTTTGAATCCAACCGTCATTCGCTTCCACACATCACCGTGTTTCAAGACCAACAGGCGATCACCTTCAACCGCCCGCATATCCGTTGCTGAAAGTAAATCTTCCAAAGAATCTAAACTACTTGCGTCTAAATATCCTGAACTCACTTGTTTAGATGAGGATACTTTATTTGTCTGTGGGGTTGATGAACAACCTGTTGTGATTCCCAACGCAGCGAGAGCGGAAGTGAGTACAGTAATTTTGAATAATGATGTTGCAGATGTTTGCCACATCAATGTGTTCGATTTATACATAAAAACTTCCAGTCAACTCACGCTAGTTTATTTCTTTGATTTGCCATTGTAGTAAAGCCTGTCACTTAGACAAGGCAATAATTTAACGTGATTTGCATGGAAATGTTACAAGAAATTAAAAAATATGAGTTTTGTAACCGTTCAGCACTCAAATTTCGCTTTACAATATAACTTATCTAACGAGAGTGCTAAACTTTCATGAAATATACGCAAATAAAACACCGCTTTTATTTCGATCTTCTGGTTGCAGTACAAACTCAAATTCTTAATTTTTAGGTTCAACTATGTCTCAAACAATCACGCTTTATGTTGATGGCGCATGTAAAGGCAATCCAGGCTTAGGTGGTTGGGGTGCGTATATTATTACTGAACAAGGTGAACATAAACTCTATGGTGGTGAACCGGCGACGACCAACAATCGAATGGAGCTCCAAGCTGCAATCGAAGGAGTCAGTTTTTGTCCAACAGATGCACAGCTGATTATTTGGACAGATTCTAATTATGTCAAACAAGGCATTACCGAATGGATTCATGGCTGGAAAAAGAAAAATTGGAAAGATGTTAAAAACCCTGATTTATGGCAAAAATTAGATGCCGTTTGTGCCAATCGTGATATCGAATGGAATTGGATTAAAGGTCATGCAGGACATGCAGGTAATGAAATGGCAGATCAATTAGCCAATCTTGGTGCTGAACAAACTGCTCAACAAATGAAATCTTCAACACAGGCTAACGCTGATATAAAAAAGCCTGAAGCGGATTGGCTATTAAATGATCCTTTCGGTCTTGATCTCGATATAGAGGAAGAGGAATTAATCGAAGACAATGACGAGCTTAGCATCGAAGAACCGAACATTGATGCGGTAGCAACTGTGCCCCAAGCAACAGAAGATATTTCAACAAGTACCCAACACCCCCACATTGTCATCACCGAGGCAAAATTAAATCTTCAAGGGCCTCGCCAACTGATCCTAGATACCGAAACCACGGGTTTTTATTTCCAAGATGGCGACCGTATTATCGAAGTTGGTGCGATTGAAATGATCAATCGAAAACTAACAGGCAGTTCAATCCATATTTATATCAATCCAGAGAAACCTGTTGGCGATTCTGAGAATGTGCATGGTATTAGCGACGAGTTTCTACAAGATAAGCCGAAATATGCCGAAATTGCCGATACATTATTCAGCTTTTTGCAAGGTGCTGAAATTATTGCCCATAACGCAACCTTCGATATGAACTTCCTCAACATGGAATTTAACCGTGTTGGTTTACCTTCACTGTCTGAAGTATGTGAAGTCACAGATACTCTCGCACTTGCAAAAAATAAGCATCCAGGACAAAAAAATTCTTTAGATGCGTTGGTGCGCCGTTATGAAATTCCTGCACGAGATCGTACTTTCCACGGCGCACTACTCGATGCTGAAATTTTAGCCGATGTTTATCTAGCAATGACGGGTGGGCAAGTCTCTTTTGATATGGATGCCCTTTCTCAAACTGAACAAAATCCAAATAAAATAACACGTCAAACGATTCAAGTTGATTTGCCAATTATTTATCCATCAGAACTTGAATTAAATGAACATGAGACTTGGATCAAACAATTTGAGCAAAAATATGGAAAAGAATGCCTTTTTGCAAAATAAATTTGTTGATGCATGTAACTTTTTGTATTTCAAGTTTTCAAACTTAAGTTATATTAACTATTAATAGTTTTAACCTCCTATTCTAGGAGGTTCATGGATATAACAACTTAGGAAAGGTGTAGGTCATATGTCTTACCAAACCTCGATTCACTTCGACCCAACAGCATTACTAATAATAAAAAATGAGATCGACAATTCGATCAAATTGGTAGAGACAGCAGTCAATACGCTTGCCGAAGAACAAGCGTTACCATTCGGAATTGATGATGCACTTAGTCAATTCGAACAATGTACTAAAGTACTTGCTTTAATTGATATGCCTCACTTGGCACAGATCACTCAATATTCGGCTGCGCTGATGCGTCAAATTATGGCGCAACCACAACAAATTAAAACTAGCGATGTTGTTGCTCTCAGTGAAGGCACAACAATGTTAAAACGCTATATCGAATTTATTTGTTTACGTGAAGTCAAAGTGCCTCAATTTTTGATTGATACGCTCAATCGTTTAGAAAAAGCACTAGGAAAGCCGATCACCAAAGAAGGACAAACACTGCAACCTTTTTTGGACTTAATGACACCGAATTTTAATTTGCCACAAGCACCAAGTTTGGAACAATCGAAGTATATTCACCAGCTCTATAAATTATGCTTAAACAAGCTGATTAAACAAAGTGAATCTCCTCTCGATTTGCAGGGAATTAAACTCGTTGGTGTTTACCTTGCCGGTTTAGCCAACAATCTACCTAGCCAACAATATTGGCAGTTGGTCAATGTAGGCTTAGGACATATTGATGAGCTTTTGATTACAGAAGCACGTTTACGCACTCTGATTCAAATCGAAACAAATATTTCAAAATTCCTAGCTCAGCCATCAGTATTTCAAAATAATATTTCCGATCTCGCTGACATTTTAAGTATTTGTATCAGTCAAGAAGATGAGTTATCTCAACATATTCGTGAACAATTGAATATCGGTGATGAGTTACTGAGTGATACACAGCTTCAAGTTCTCAGCCGCCATTTATACGGTCCAGACTATGAAACGGTTCATACGATTAGTCAATTGATGACAGATGAAATGGCGCAAATTCGTAATGAAATTGAGTATAACCATCAGAATATGTCAGCAGAAAAAACCCAAGAGCTTCAGCAAAAATTAAGTCAGCTTTCCAATGTGTTTAAAGTACTTAATTTAAATGAAGCGGCGAAGGAATTAACTCAACAAGCTGAGAAATTGAGTCAACCCAATACGTTAACAGATGCGACCTCAATCCAACAGTTAATGAATAGCATTTTAGCATCAATGAATTCCATTGGTATCTTAGAGCGAAATTACACATCAAGCCGTTTACAGTTACGTGTAAATAATATGCAGATTTCCCTCGATCGCTTAGATGAAGCACATAGAGGATTACTCACAGAAACCAAGACCTTAATTGACACTTTAACGCAAACACTCAGTCTCTATGTTCAAGATCCTACAGCACACAACTTAGAAGCTCTTCCTACATATCTCAATGAATTATCGGGTGCTGCACTCTTCTTAGGTAGCACAGTGCAACAAACAGCTTTATTAGGTGCAGCACATTTTGCTCAGCATCGTTTAGATCAAAATGAAATCATTGATGCTGAACAAATTAACTGCATCCTCAATGTTGTGGCTGGTTTAGATCTACTCGTAGATAATCTAAAGAATAAGCAACCCGTATTGCAATCTATGTTTGATGTGGCATTATCAAGCAGTCAGCAATTACAAAACATAGCCGCATAATGACTCAATTATCACTTGCTTATATTTTTCAACACCAAAACCTGTTAGTCAACCAAAACCTTCAACTACCAGAAGTTGAAAAATTGGCAAGTGATCTACCCTTACATCATAATGATCACGTCATCGCGCGTGATCTGCTTGAGAATGAAGCCATTCCCGAAGGCTATCAACTAGTACCTATCCGTGAATTAATTCAATCGTGGTCAACCACAGAGTTCCTACAGGCTAGTCGTGCCGTCCAGTTACTAGAATGGCGACGCAACCATAAATTCTGTAGCCATTGTGGGCATGCAACAGAAATTCATTCCAAAGAATATGCAATGGTTTGCCCCGCTTGTAGTTATCATCAATACCCTCGTGTTCAACCTTGTATCATCACGATCATTACCAAAGGTGATAATGAAGTCTTACTTGCAAAATCAGCGCATAATAAAAGTAATATGTATGGGTTAATCGCAGGCTTTGTTGAAGTCGGTGAAACACTAGAAGAAGCTGTACAACGAGAAGCTTTTGAAGAGGTTGGTTTAAAACTTAAAAACATTCGTTATATGTCGAGCCAACCATGGCCATTTCCAAGCAATTTAATGATCGCTTTTCGTGCTGAATATGATTCAGGTGAGATTCAACTACAAGTTGAAGAAATTAGCGAAGCCCAATTCTTTAGATTTGATCAACTACCTGAAATTCCATTTAAAGGTAGTATTGCTCATGCAATGATCATGCAAATAATCGAGAATAAAAAAGCATCTTAATAAAGATGCTTTTCACTTAATCTTCCAAAGCTTCATCCAAGAAGTGCAAAATCGTTCGCTTGGTTTTGAAATAATGGCTCACAAAACTTGCCAAAGTCGCCACAATGGTAATATGTCCTGTCTTTGGGATAATCACCACATGGCTATGATTGCCCTTTTCGCTTAATGCCATATCAAGATCAAAACTATTATGATTCTCAACCAACTGATCATTTTCAGCCATCAACAAATAATGCTTAATCTTATTCTGATTAATGAAATAATACGGCATCACTTGTTGATACGATATTTTTTGATCAAAGGCATGTTCTGCTAGTGGATCGTTCTTGTAATCAAAATGATATGGGCCAGCCAATCCAACGATTGCTTTGATATTGTCTATATATTTAAACTGTTGAGGTTGAGCTGAATACACCACAGACATCACATTAAAAGCACCCGCTGAGTGCCCCATTAAAATGATATTGTCCGTTGAAATATTCAACTTACTTTTATTTTGATTTAGATAATGAATCGCTTGAGCTAAATCATCAACGAATGCTGGAAAGATATTCTCAGGCGCGAGTTGATAATTAATAACCGCAACATCATAGCCTTCTCGCGCGAAGGTCTCGCCAATAAATACATAGTCTCTTTTATTACCATGTTGCCATGATCCACCATGCACAAAAACAATCAAAGGTTTTTGTTTTTTGGGATTTTTAGTTCGATAAAGATCCAGTCGATTTCTGGCTTTTAATCCATAAGCAAGATGTTCTTCTTTTTCAAAAGTATCCTTTGGCGTCAGATAATTCATCGAATAACTTGCTAAATCATAAAGGCGAAATTCCTGATAAAAGTTTTTCGCCCGTATAACATTTTCTTGTACTTGTTGAATAAGTTGCTTCATAAATTAGGGTTTAGTCGGAGTAATAGTCGCAGGTTCAGTCTGATCAGGATCAATTGCAACTGGAGTTTCAACTAAAGGTTGTGTTGAAGCACTGCCAAGCATTGGTGTTGCTGCTGTAGCACTTGCTATCGTTCCAGATGGTTGATCAATATTATCAATCAGCGTCACAATTTTACTCACATTACCAACTTTTTGTAAGACATTATCTAAATCTCTTAACTCAGCAGTATTCAAACGCCCCATGATATAAAGTATGCCATTTTCGGTATGCACAAGTACTTTACTATCAGAAACGACTGGTGCTTTCATCAATAGACCACGCGTATTTGCAGTGACCGTTGAATCTTGCATAATCGTGTTATAGCCGACTTTATCTCCAACAGTGATGTAATTATGCACAGCTTTCACATCACTCATCGCTCTAAGGTTATCTTCTGCCAATTGTTTTAAATATGGATCAGGCACCTGTCCTGTCAATAAAACATTGCTGTGAAAACTTTCAATATTGATACGTGACTGTTTAAAACGATGATCTAATTTATATAAATTAACGTTTGCGGTACGCTTGATTGAGGAATCAATAAAAACCTGCCCTAGACTACGTTCACCACTTTCAGTACCAATAGGCGAAGTCCCAGTACCACCTGAAATAAAACTCGCACATCCTGATAAACTTGCAGCACAAAGTAACGTAATCGTTAAATGTTTTAACACTTGGCAAGACTCCCTATCTACAAACCTGTTGGCATTTATCTTAAAAATAATAAGTGATTACTCAATCCAAAGTAAACGCATGTTTAATCCATTGCTGATCATACTGCAATTTTGAAAAATCTGGTTGTACTGTTTTTGCAAATTTCTTTGGAAAATCAAAACAAATCACATCAAAACGACAATCAAAATCTTCATAATTAGGGTGTTTTTGTAAAAACATTTGTGCTGTTTTAATAATTTTACGTTGTTGAGACTCGGTGATGACTTCACATGCTGCTGCATAACTCCCAGCAGATCTCGCCTTTACCTCAACAAAAACAAGCTCCTTCCCTAATCTAACAATTAAATCAATTTCACCATAACGTGAATGATAATTTTGATCTACATATTGATAATTCTCTCGTTCCAATAATGCTCGTGCTTGCTGCTCAGCCCATTTTCCTAAATCTAAAATGTCTTGTTCCATTCGCTCCTCATTTTTTATTTTAAAGTTTGGCTTCTATCTTTATATGGCTCATACCCAATTTCTTGGAAATCAGGTTGCTGTTATTTTGGCTCAATCTACAAAAATTATTTTTTCTTTGCCACCAGATGCTGTATAAGCACTCAAGAAACAAGGGCTAATGCCGTTACTGGCTCGCGCTATCACACCCGATTCGGGTAGAATCACCAATACGTCCGTATAAACTGGACTCATCATTGCTGCCAAACTGAGCAGCAACCAATATTTTTTAATCCTTCAGGGAGTTACCTTTTATGAGTGCTCAGTTATTTGTTGTAGCAACCCCGATTGGGCACTTAGATGACATGACCTTTCGTGCAATTGATATTTTAAAGTCAGTATCAATCGTCGCGGCAGAAGATACACGCCAATCTGCTCAACTATTTAAACATTATAATATCTCAACACCACTAACTGCATGTCATGATCACAATGAAAGTAACAAAATTGATCAGCTTATACAAAGAATGCTCAATGGTGAAAGTATTGCATTGATTAGTGATGCAGGCACACCATTAATTAGTGACCCTGGTTTTAAGTTAGTACGTGCAGCGCAAGAACACAATATTCGCGTCATTCCAGTACCTGGTGCTTGTGCCGCAATTGCAGCTTTGAGTGCTGTGGGTTTACCAAGTGATCGTTTTAGTTTTGAAGGCTTTTTACCATCTAAAGCCTCGCAACGCATTAGCCAACTTGAAAAGCTAAAAGATGAAACACAAACACTTATTTTTTATGAAGCACCGCATCGTATTTTAGCCAGCGTTAAAAATATGGCTGAGGTATTTGGTGAAGATCGTCCTGTGGGTTTTGCCCGTGAAATTACCAAGACGTTTGAAACGATCAAGAAAATGACCTTAAAAGAATTGATTCATTTTATTGAAAATGATCACAATCAAGAAAAAGGTGAAATTGTAGTTGTGGTAGGCGGCGCATCTGCTGAAAAAGACCTAGAACAAGATAAATTAGATGAGTTATTAAAACGCTTATTACAAGATTTATCAGTCAAAGCTGCTTCGCAACTCGCTGCTGATTTAATTGGAATTAAAAAGAAAATCGCTTATCAACGAGCTTTAGAACTCACTCAAAAAGATTAAAAACAGAGGTGTAGATTTCTGTAAAATCTACACCTCTTTTAAGATAAAGTATCAAAACAATCTCTTTTAAGCTTTTGTGCCGAAAGCATCTTGGTCTATTTTTCTTTCTACTCTGGCTTGTTGAATGACACTCCACCCAGAAGAAACACCCAAGTATGCAATCACAAAGGCCACGAATAAATCAGGGAACATGGTGCCTGTCCCAAACACACCGACTGCCGCGATAATCACGGCGATATTGCCAATCGCATCATTACGGCTACACAACCATACAGAACGCATATTGGCATCACCATCACGAAATGCATAAAGCATCAATGCAACAACGACATTCACAACCAATGCGAGTAGACCAATTGTACCCATCAACATAGGCTCAGGTGTTACACCTAACCACCATGACCAAATCACTTTAATTATGACAAAAACCCCAAATGCGGCCATCGTGATGCCTTTTAGCAAAGCTGCTGTCGCCCGCCAATACAAGGTCATGGACAATACTGCCAGAGAGATTGCATAGTTTGCAGCATCACCTGCAAAATCTAACGCATCTGCCCATAATGATACCGAACGTGCGTGTGATCCCCCAATCATCTCGACAAAGAACATCAATGCATTGAGTACTAAAGCAATCCAAAGCGCTTTTCTAAATTTGGGGCTAATCTTTTGTGTTGGTGAACATGTTGTATTGCAACCACATCCTGCCATGACTTTTCTCACTCAATCTTTTATAGTGATTTAAAACCCTAGAGTAACTCCAGAGTCAAGCATGATAAATTTCACGATTGGACAATTAGCAAAAAAGTCAGGCGTCTCAGTTGATACCATTCGTTATTATGAAAAAATTGGGCTGCTCGAAAAAGCCAACCGAACTGCGGGAAATTATCGTTATTATTCTGCGCAAATGCTTTCAGAACTTTTATTTCTAAAACATTGTCGAGAGCTTGGCATTACCTTACAAGATATTCAAAAACTCAAAGCATTATCAACCAATCCCGCTCAGACATGTATGGAAGTTGATCACTTAATTGATCAATATCTTGCTGAGGTATCACAGAAGATTAAAAATCTAGAGCATCTCAAACAAGATTTAACCCATTTAAAACAACAATGTTCACAACATCGTACGATTGAACAATGTGGGATTTTAAAAGAGCTACATCAACCACTCGAATGTGGGCATGAAGCGCATCAACACAAAAAAGCATCACAATCGTGATGCTTTTTCTTTGTCATTTGCAGACTTAATCTTGATGCTCACCGGGTGGAACTTCAGTAATACGCCCACCACGTGCTAGAAACGCAGCCACTTCATCTTCCAAAGCTTGACGCTGTTTTAACTTTGCAGTCACAGTTAAAGTTTCTGCTTCAGCAAGATCTGCGTCATTGGCACTCGATTCTTCATTATCAGCACCACTTTCTGCGGCTTTCGCCTCTTCATCGTCTACAGCAGAATCTTCTGTGTTTTCGTCGTAATCATTCATTTCCGTCATATTACTCTCCCCACAATGACTAAACTCTCATCATCGTTATTTGGTCATCAGAACTTGAAGAAATTTAACAAGCTCTTCTCATTTATCAAAGCAAAATATTCATCAAATTGTACTTTTTATAACCAAATTAACTCTGATTTATAAATGATTGTTTAAAAAATATCTACTGTTTTTTTAGCAAGCATAACTCGTGTGCTCTAAGGCATCAAATCCATTGGCTTGTCGCATAAAACGATCCTTAAACCAATTCAATTGTTCAACTTGTTTTAAACCAAAGTTTCGTGCCCAAACAAACGGAAATAATTCTGCACTTTCTAACCAACCAATCGCTGACATACTATGCATCATCGCATCATTTTGTCCCTTACGCTGGTGTTCATAGCGTAATAAGGTTTGTTCATTTGCCCATACACCACGTTTTAAATCGTGTAGTAATACATCACATAGAACTGCGGCATCTAAGCAACCAATATTCACACCTTGTCCAGCCAAAGGATGAATGACGTGTGCTGCATCACCGATTAATGCCAAGCCTGATTTAACGTAACGCTGCGCTGCACGAGCTTTCAATGGGAATTGCGCTCTTGAACGCACCTCAACCACCTCACCCAACATATGCAGACTCTCTTGTGTGAGTAATCGCATAAAGTCTTGATCATTTAATGCTGAATATTCATCCGCATAGTCATCTGGTAAAGTCCACACAATCGACTGCCAATAGCCATTCTCTTGCGAATCAAGACTCGCCATTGGTAAGTAAGCCAATGGTCCTGTAGGCAAGAAAATTTGTCGAGCAACATATTGATTTGGTTGAGTGGTCTTAATCGCACAACTGATCGCAGCTTGCTTGTAATCCAGTACATCTAAATCAATATAAGCTTGCTCACGTACAAATGAATTTGCGCCATCTGCACCGATCAATAACTTGGTTTTTAATGTTGTCCCATCAGCCAGTTGAATCGACCAGCCTTGTGAAATCTGCTCGATACGTATCACTTTCACTTGGGTACGGTAGTCGTTAAGCTGCTGCAACATTTTCTGTTGAATCGCAACATTCAAGACACTCGGTTCAACCATTGAACCCAAAGCCTGATCTGATTGGGGTTGCTGCTCTGAAGCATGCCCAAAATTAATTTCGCCATAGCCATTTTTATTCCAGACCTGCATACCTGAATAAGGCATTTGACGTGCTAAATCATTCCAGACATCCACTGTTTTAAGTAAATGAATGGTTGCTTGACTCAGAGCCAATACCCGTGGATTCATCACAGCCAACGTTTTTTCTTGATCGAGGACTGGAGCAGCATCCAGTACTGTCGCTTGCACACCACCCTGCGCTAATAGCAAAGCCGTTAAGCCACCCACTAAACCGCCACCTACGATCACGACATCTAATAATTCACTCATGCTTTCAGCCCCATCGCATAATTGGCAACTAGAGGCTTAATCCCTGGAATCACATCAAATGCAATCAATCCAGTATTCCGTAATAATTTGAGTATTGGATTTTGATTGCTAAAGCCACGTACCACTGAATCACAGAATTTAATCACCCGTTGTTGATCAGTTAAGCGTGCTTGTTCATAAGCCAATAAATTATCAGGGCTGCCAATATCATCTGACTTCGCCAATTGTTCCATCAAGAAACGAACCAACACATCTGCATCACGCAAGCAGAGGTTAAAACCTTGCCCTGCCACTGGATGGATGGTATGTGCGGCATTACCCATCAACACCACACGCCCAACGGCTTGTTTATGTGCCAAGACCTGAGCCAGTGGATAGCTAAAGCGCTTGCCTGTTTTTTCAAATTTACCTGCACGATCGCCATAGGTTTCCTGTAAAGCATCCAAAAAATGCTGATCGTTTTCTTCACCTAACCATTCTGCCTCAGTGCCCTTTTTCACAGGCCACACCACGGAACGGCGGTATTCACCCGGTAAAGGTAACAGTGCCAATGGCCCTAAAGCACTAAAACGTTCAAAGCCAACCTGTTGATGTGGTTTCGAGGTTTGTACGGTGGTGACGATTGCCACTTGGTCATAATCATGTTCATCAACACCTACCCCAATGGCTTGGCGACAGAAAGAATCACGACCATCAGCAGCAATCACCAACTTCGATTTTAAAGCATGGATATACTCACCATTGCGCATGGCTTCGACTTGTACATGGTCTTCATCTTGTGTCAATGAAGTTACTTGTACACCATCAATCAATTCAATCAAAGGCTGTTGGCTAACTTGTGTCAGCAAGACACGCCCCAACCAAGCATTTTCAATCACTTGCCCAAAGCTTTCTACTTTTTCTTGTTCTGCCACTAAACGGGCCTTTCCAAAGCTGCCCTGTTCAGTGATATGCACTTGTAGAATTGGTGTTGCATGTTGTTGTAAGGCTTCCCATAAGCCTAACTTTTGGTAAATCTGTACGCTACGGCGTGACAATGCAGTATTACGCGCATCAAAACTAGAATGATAAGGGGCAACATTTTCGTCATCATAATTTGGATATTTCACAGCTTCTAATAACTTTACTGCGATATTAGATTTTGCCAACATTAGAGCAAGGCTGAGTCCAACCATACCTCCACCGACAATGATGACTTGTTGCTGCATAATATTATTCCTTATCAGTTTTTCATGACTTGATGTTTCGGGACTATCTTACTCTAACTTAAATCAGGAAGGGAATTTGTACTTTGTTTGGTCTATGTTTTTAAAATATATTCAAAAGTTGTTTTGAGCATCAAACTAGATAATCTGAGTTCGACAATAATATGATACTCGGAAATGTCATCCGCAACTGTTTGAGACAGGACTCCATTAATAAGATATTGTTTCTGCGACTCATTAAATTAGCTGACAGCAAGCAACGAGTTTTGCTGTGGGTAGCGATGTAGCTGCGCAAGATAGTTGCCCTTGCGGAACGTCGTTCCTCATCCCGAAACAAAAGTAGGTCCAGCCGACGGCTTATCCTAAAATTGGATGATTACTCAAGAAGATTCCACAAAGATATTTTTTTCAATAAGTTAGAAAAAATTTAAGTTAAATCTAGGGTAAATAAAAAGGCCTATCTATTGATAAGCCTTTTTCTCAATCTTATTTTAATTACTCGTCATCAAACTTTCAATTTCTTCAACGGTTTTGACTACATTCTTAGTCAAGACCAATGGTCCATTTTCGGTCACAACGATATCATCTTCGATACGAATGCCAATACCACGCCATTTGGCATCAACCGTTTCATCATCAGGCGCAACATATAAACCTGGTTCAACCGTCACGACCATGCCTGCTTCATAAGTACGCCAATCTTCGCCAATCTTATACGCACCGACATCATGTACATCCATACCGAGCCAATGCCCTGTACCATGCATAAAGAACTGACGGAATGCTTCGCTTTCAACCAACTCGTTCACATTGCCGCTTAATAAACCAAGATCAACCAGACCTTGAGTTAAAATCTTTACAGCCACTTCATGCGGATATTTATAGTGATTTCCAATACGGGTTGCATCAATCGCTGCAAGTTGAGCATCTAAAACAATATTATAAAGTGCTTTCTGTTCAGGGCTAAATTTCCCATTCACAGGGAAAGTACGGGTGATATCGGATGCATAGAACTCATATTCACACGCTGCATCAATCAAGACCAAATCACCATCTTTTAATGACTTGTTATTTTCAACATAATGCAGAATACAAGCATTTTCACCACCACCAATAATGCTATTGTAAGCAGGCACACAACCATTTTTACCAAAGATATAATTGAGTTCTGCTTCAAGTGCATACTCCATCATATTCGGTTGAACGGTTTGCATGGCACTGGTATGTGCTTCGGCACTGATATTCGATGCGATTTGCATCAACTCAATTTCTTGTGCTGATTTTTTCAAACGCATTTCATCAACAATGCGATCAAGCTGAATCAACTCAGCAGGCGCAGCACCACCACGACGCTGTTGCCCATCTGCTTTTTGAATCCATTGACTCACGCGCGCATCAAATTCAGCATTCTGACCAATACGATAGTAAAGGCGCTGTTTATTTAATAGCTTGTCGATAATCTCTTCATCGAGTAAATCAATCGCATATGCTTCATCGGCATCATAAATTTCAACTGCACCATCAACGCCTGCACGATAGCCATTCCAAATTTCCATTTCGCGATCACGTTCACGACAAAACAAGCTATAACTATAATCTTCACCTTCTGCAAAGGTTTCAATAACAGCAACCACCTCTGGCTCTGCAAACCCAGTGAGATAATAAAAACTACTATCGGCACGATATTTATAATCAGCATCACGATTACGATACATTTCTGCTCGCGTTGCAATAATGGCAATACCATTACTGCCTATTTTTTTAGCGAGAAGATCACGGCGTTGTTTAAAATCGGCTTGAGTTAATTTCATACTATCCTACAACTAGAAAGTCCCTCTTTTACAAAGAGGGATTTAGGGAGATTTAAAACCGCCTTAACTCGGACGATGTGGGGTAAACATTTCTACAACAGTTTGTGGGTCAACTGCCACTTCTTGATTTCTACTTTTGGCGTGAAAGTTTTGTAATAAAGAACTTTCGGCGACAGTAATCTTTTTGCGACCAATCGACAAGCTTACAGGAATCAAGCGAACAAACTCATACAGTTCTTGATAACTTTCTTCACCCTCTTCATCATTATCTGAATCTTCAAACTCTACAGCTGCAACATCTTGTAAATGTTCAATTAGTTCTTGTTCATCTTTACGGATATTTCCTGAAGCTAGACCAAAACCTAATACAACACCTGCACACCAATCTGCTAGTGCTCGTACACGCTCTCCAAGCAAATGACTATCGTCTGGTAACATTGGTAAATAATCCAATTCATCATCTGATAAGGCATGAGCAACATCTTCAGCTTCATTCGTCAAACTTTCCAGTGCTTCTGCTGTTAAAGTCGGCACATTCAAAGTATTTAAAATTTGTGACCATTCATCTTGAGTCGCTGCTTGTGTCACACAAACTATACCTGTTAGCAAACCATGTAACTCACTTGGGCTTGAAATTTCTTCAATTCCATCAAAATGAGCATTCCATTCTGTCCAACCTAAAATATCGTCTTGCATTCGTTTATCCAATCTCTATACTGCTGTATATATTACCTCTGATTGCAACTCTGTGCGACCTTCGTTATGTTAGAACAATTACAGCGTCTACAAGCGCATATTGGTGTTTTAAAAACACGCTTACATCATTTCGAGCGAGAGAATACTTCGCTCACGGAAGCTAAACAATTAGCTGAAACTGATCACCATGCACAAGTTGTGCAAAAAAACGGTATCATCACGCAGAAGCAGGAAGAAGTTGATAACTTAACTGAACAATTATCTCAGCTACAAGATCAATTTAAGCAACTAAATCAAGATGCAACTACTTTAGCGGAACGTTATAGTCGTTTAGAAAAAAGTACGACTGATTTGAAAAATCGCTTTCAAGAGATTTTGGCTGAGCGAAATGATTTACGCTTGACTAAAGAAAAATTACAAGCACAACAACATCATAGTCAAAAAGAGATCCAAGACCTACAGCAAGACCGTGATCGCTTACAACAGAAAAATGAGTTAGCAAAATCTAAAGTTGAAGCTATCATTCAACGTCTTGCGGTTTTAGGTACAGCACAAGATCAGCATGCGCAAGAAATCCAGCAACTCGCACACCCAAATGCTGAAACCCAAGAGGAGATCTGAAGATGAGTGAACCTATTGTTGTTGAGCTTCGCTTAATCGAACAGACTTTCCGCCTTAATACAACTGAAGATAAACGTGAAGAATTGGAGCGAGCGGCTGAGCTACTCAATCAAAAATTTCATGACATGCGCCGAAATGCCCCACGAGTTGAGCATAATAAACTTGTAATTATGGTCGCATTACAAATGGCGCAAGAAGTCTTTGGTTTAAATAAATCTTTGCAGGAATATGCACATTGTGAGCATTTACTACAAAGTATCTTGGAAGAGATAGAACAAACTGTTGAGTAAAATTGCACAAAGCCTCATCAATTAGTAAGTATCTTTACAGATATGTGGCTTGCAAGGATTGTCATCGTGTAAAGATCAGTTATACTAAAGCTAGCTCTAGGGTGTTTGCCAGTACGTCTATTCCCCTGCCGATACTTAAATTTATGGATGTGTTCTGTGTATTTTGAGTGTATGCCTGCCTCGAGTAGGAAACCCAGTAAGTATACGTCACCTCCACCTTGAACTCATCGGGTTCAGGGTAACGACCATGCAGCGGCACCTCTGGAGTATTTATTTTCTGTAGCTCCCTCTTGCATTTCACTATGCTATTATTCTATATATTTTTATAATAATTCATCACTATCAATTAGATATTGCTGCAAAAATGCTGTGAATGAATCCGAAATTTCTATTTTTGTTGCTCCTTCCACTTGATATACCATACCATCTGAACCTATTTGGTCTAGTTGCACGGCAT
The DNA here is from genome assembly GCF_000374425.1 of Acinetobacter tjernbergiae DSM 14971 = CIP 107465. GTDB lineage: Bacteria > Pseudomonadota > Gammaproteobacteria > Pseudomonadales > Moraxellaceae > Acinetobacter > Acinetobacter tjernbergiae. Next base: position 125,687 of record NZ_KB894363.1, read on the forward strand.
ACCCCCAACACCACACTAGATAATCTGAAATTACAAAACAATTCGGATATAAAAACTTATCTTTATCACCATAGCTTAAAATAGTTTCAACAGATTGAAATTCAGCCAATGAAACAAATGTAAAATAGTTATCATCCATTTCCCCATCAGCAATACCATTAAACTCTAAAAAATAAGCGCTTAAAATGGGTGATAATTTAACTTGATATTTATATTCAAAAGCTAAAATCTGTTGCCATGTTGCTGGTTTATTTAGCTGAATACCTTGTTTGATTAATTTATTTTTGAGTTGGAAAATTATATTCATGATTTATCCTATAGTTATTTATTTCTATAAAATAAATCATTTCTATCAGCCCAATGATCAATTCTTTGGATATGACTTATCACTAGATTGATGGAATGCTAAATTTATCAACTGCACCATTTCGATGACGATCAACCAAAAACATAAATCAATAATTTAATTGACCTTTTATTTTCCTTAAAGGTATAGAATACAGCGATGGAATCGGCAGCTTTTTAAGCTAAAAATATTATCAACTAATTGTAAAATTATGAAAGATAAATAAAATATGAGTCAATCTATCAAATAAAATTTGATTAAGTTCACTTTTAATTTATTAAAAATATTTTGAGTAAAACGAATGACAGCTTGGCAGCGTTTGGGACTAGAACCAACAGATAATCAAAGAGAAATTAAAAAAGCTTATGCAAAGCAACTTAAACTGATTGATCAAGATCAACAACCTGATGATTTTATTGCATTACGAGCAGCATTTGAACAAGCACAATATGAAGCCGAACATATGGCGTATGAGTATGATGACTCAGATGACTACTTCTTTGAAAATGAAACTAGTGATGTTTATGTAGCTCAACATCACCAAACACTCTCTATTGAAGATCAACTTAATCATTCATTTTTAAAAATTGAACAGCATATTTCTATTTATGATATTAATTTCAACATTAGAGATGAGCTAACTCAATTTGACCTGCTCCTACAAACATGTGAAAACAGTGATCTAAAAAATAGTTATACAGATAAAATAAAAGACCTATTAAAAAAATATGATTTAGATGACTTTCTTACTATTTTCAAAGATGAAGAAACTAAAGAGAATATAACACCATCTATAATCAATCAAATATATAACGATGGAACTGATCAAGCTGAATTAACACCCGATCATGCAGAAGAAGTCTTAGCAGAGAATACTGCATCACTTATCCCAATTTATCTAAATGAGGTAACAGAAGCCTTATGGAATAAGGATATTGATGATATTACTTTTGATAAATTTAAATACCTACTGAATCAGAAATTTGACATCCCTCTGAGCCAACAAATTCAGATTAAAGATCAACTTATTGCACCACTTGCAGAAATTGATTCAAGTACTTTACAACCCGAATACTTCAGATTCCTTGAATTATGGCATGAGACTTATCCTGATGATGCCAATCAATATGATCAATCTTATTATTCAAACTTGTTGCAAGAGAAATTAACCAATTATTTATCAAAACGACAGTTATTAAAAAAACTCCCTCAAGATCAATATCTTCAATTACAAGAGTTATCAGGTGAAAAGGAATTTAAGCCTTTTAAGATGCTCAAACTAAGAAGGAAGTTTAGAAAAGCTTATTCGAAACCAACGATTGATATAGTCATCAATGAGTTTCAAATTCAGAATTCAGCACAAAATCAAAATTATATTTTTTTAAAGAGTCTAGATAACTTTAAGAAATTAGCACTAATTAGCTTGATCTTTATTATTGGAACATTCTATTTTTCAGAAAAACTATTTAATTCAACACTTTATAGAGAAACAGGATTCGTAACAACATTTTTATTTTGTCTTACTTTTATTTTCATCTTACAACCAATTTTTCAAACTAAGATTTTAGGTCGTGAGAATCATGAAGAAAAATTAATCTCTTATCGTAAAATTTGGCTTCTATCGGGGTTTATTTTCTGTGGCTTTGCACCATTACTTCCTGAAATCTTACATCAAGTGTTAACATATGGATGGTTAGTATGCTCAATTATATTATTGGGCAGCATACAACTGAATACTGAAACAGGTATAAACAAGTTATTACAGAGTGTTTTTATTACTTTCGATATATGGATGATTAATATTGGACTCACTGCAATATCTATCGTGCTCATGACCCTCTTCTATCTGATTGGTGAACCGAATTATCCATGGTTGGTTGCATATAGCTTAATCCCAGTCAGCTTACTATTACTACCAGAATCATTCAGACCTTTATTTTATATATTTGGTTATAATAAAAACCGTCCTGAGCTAACAGAGAAAAAAGTTTTTTATAAAAGTATTTTTGTTATTCTATTTAGATTAAGCTGGGTATTTGGTTTTAGTTTCTTCTTGGTTTCTGAAAACTTTAAATCTTTCATGTATGCGAGTTGTATCATATTAGCAAGTACAATAATTACAGGAATTAGTACCAAAACCATATCCTCTTTTATTAAATATACAACCTATATCGGTTTATTCTTTTTAACTCTTTATTCAATCATTGGGCCGATTATTATTGCTTACTTCTTATACTGTAGTTTAAAAGCCAAAAAAATTATTAGAGCTTAATATATAAGTCACCCATATCATAAATAATAAAAATTTGGTAGTGTCCAAAATCAACGTGTTTTAATCTAGAATAAAAATGGAAACGCCTGAGCAATAGACCTTAAATATGATCATAGAAACGATAAGCTATGTATGTACCCGTTGCCAATCAGCAAATATCTATAAGAATGGGCACAACCAAAGTGGGAATGCACAGTTCAGATGTAAAGATTGTGGTCGATCAAGTGTGCTCAAACCTAAAATCAAATACACAGAAGAGCAAAAAGAACTCATTATGAATACTTATCTTGAACGAGGTAGTTTAAGAGGCATGCAACGCTTATTTGGTG
>NZ_KB894364.1 GCF_000374425.1 Acinetobacter tjernbergiae DSM 14971 = CIP 107465
AAGTGAGAACACTTATACCAAATGGCGATAAAGCTAATTTCCGAGATGGTCAGCTGTGCAGTTCTGATTCTTAAAGAGTAGCGGATTTGTTTGAGAAACTTCCAATAAGTTGATTCAAATTTAAGAAAGAAATCATCGATTACACAGAATAATTCGGTACTATTGAACATTAGGACTAGAGCTTTAGGTTTGGTAACTCAACTGATGGCTCTAGTTCTTTTATTTTTCAAGTCAATTTTTTATCCACGATTCGGGTTATTAATACCTTTGTTCAAATCTTATCTATCTAAATAATGACTAAAACCAGGTTTGCTAAGTTAGCAATCCTGATGAACGCTTGAACATTAAATCTCTAACTAAAAAGGAAGCTCCCCGCTTCCTTTCCTACCACCTAAAACCTAGATACCATATTTTTCACGATAAGCCTGCATATTTGCTAAAGCTTCTTTCTCGCCTTTTGCATCCAAATAATCCATCAAATCTTTCATCGTGATTAAAGCATGTACAGGAATTTCGAGTTCTTTTTGCACTTCTTGAATCGCAGAAAGTTCACCTTGACCACGTTCTTGACGATCTAACGCCACTAAAACCCCTGCAATCGTCGCACCTGCATTTTTTAAGACTGTCACAACTTCACGAATCGCAGTCCCCGCAGTGATCACATCATCAATGATCCAGACTTCTTGACCTGCAACCGATGCACCAACCAACACACCACCTTCACCATGATCTTTGGCTTCTTTACGGTTAAAACCCCAAGGAACACTCTTGCCATGTACTTGAGACAACGCCACCGCAGTCGCCGCGACAAAAGGAATACCTTTGTACGCAGGACCAAAAATCACACCAACGTTTTCACACTGAACCAATTTATCTGCATAGCCTTCTGCTAACAAAGACAACGCTTCGCCATCATTGAGCAAACCCGCGTTAAAGAAATAAGGACTGACACGACCTGATTTTAAGGTAAACTCACCAAATTTAAGCACACCACGTGATAATGCGAGTTCGATAAAAGCTTGCGGATGAAATGACACAGGCGTTGTCATATAAGGTGCTCCAAATTCTTTAATTGAGGTTAAACAGACGTATGATACCAAAGGATAGCTATTCAAGTGATGTAAAAATTCTTCGAGTCGTTTCAATCAACGTAAATGGTCTACGTTCATCGGTAACGAAGGGTCTACTCGAATGGTTAGAACAGTCTGGTGCCGATGTAGTGTGTATGCAAGAAAGCCGCATTACTCATGAACAATGGACTGATAAATTTAAACCTGAAGGTTGGTATACACATCTGTTCCCCGCTGAACGTGCGGGCTATGCAGGCACGGCGATTTATAGTCGCTTACCCTTTGTATCTGTTCAAAATGGTTTAGGTTTTGAGCTAGCAGATTCGCAAGGACGTTTTATCACGGCGGAATTCGATTTAGGTCTGTCACAGCCAGTTCATATTGCTTCGCTATACTTGCCATCGGGTTCAAGTGGTGATGAAGCCCAAGCACGTAAAGATTTATTTCTTCAAGAATATGCCCAAATACTCAAACAATGGCGAAATGAAAATAAATCCATCATCGTGTGTGGTGACTACAATATCGTGCATAAACGTATTGATATTAAGAATTGGTCAGGCAATCAGAAATCATCTGGCTGTTTACCGCATGAACGTGCATGGCTTGACCATATTTATGATGAACTTGGCTATGTAGATACCTTCCGTGAGGTACGAAAAGAACCCGAATTGTATTCATGGTGGTCAAATCGTGGGCAAGCACGTGCGAAAAATGTCGGTTGGCGTATCGACTATCAAGCATGTTCTCCAGATTGGAAAGCACGGACTGCAAATGCTTGGGTGTATAAAGAACAATGGTTTAGTGACCATGCACCTGTGATTATTGATTATAAAATACACGAATAAGTGAACACTTGTTCACTTTGACCGCCTCTTTAGCTTACATATCATGTCGTTTTTTGTGTATTTTTATTTACCAGCTGTAACGGCATTATAGCACCACGGCACAGGGAAGCGGTCAGGATGACCAAAAAGGGATAGGACGCCGTAGGAAGACAAAATAAACTTAGATTAAGTTTATTTGCAAGGATGAGACATTGGACGTTGAAATGAGACCCGCATGATCAGGATGATTAGATGCGGGTTTTCTCTTTTTATATATTCAATATTTTTCTTAATTTTATCTTGCGCATAAATCATTAATGCACGTTTACGAAAGACAATAGACCCACAAACTTTATAAAAAATTTCAACTAGCAATATCTCGCTCTTTTGCGTTAGGCTTTCATGCAAATATATCTATCATCTTGATGGTTTTTCAGTATGTTTAAAATTTATGGTATTAAAAATTGTAATTCAATGAAAAAGGCTTTCGATGCCTTACAAGCACAAGGTATTGTTTACGAATTTCATGATTACAAAAAACAAGGCATTGACGCAGCGACTTTAGCAGTGTGGCTAAAAGACATGGGTGCGGAGAAAGTATTAAATAAAAAAGGCACGACATGGCGCAAATTAACCGAAGTGGAACAAGCACATGCGATCAGTAATCAAGAAAATCTGATTGAAACGTTAATCGCTCAACCGAGCCTAATTAAACGTCCAGTATTGCAAACCCCTCAAGGCTTGGTGATTGGCTTTGAGGAAGCCACTTATCAAGCTTTGTCTGCTTAATACGTTCAAACAGCGACTGAGCAAACATAAAAAACCGAGTCATTAGACTCGGTCTTTTTAGGATAACAAACGCTTAGTTTGCACGAACCCAAGTTTGGTTACGACCTAATGCCGCGACACCAATATAACCACGTAATTTAAGCTTTTTACCACCTTCGATGATTTCAGCTTTCAATTTATAGGTTTTACCATTCTTAGGATCGATAATTGAACCACCATCATAATTTACGCCACCCACATTTTTAAGGCTATGAACAATCGTTACGCCCTTTAATGTCTTGTTATGAAATGTTCCTTCGCATTTAGAACATGCATTCTCTTGACCTGGAACTAAATATTTTTGAATAGATGCAGTCAGCGAGCCATCCTTTTGCTCAGTAAATTTAACAATCGCTTTTGGCTGTTTTGTTTCATCATCAATGGTTTGCCAAACTGAACCATTTAATATATCTGCTGCATTGGCAAAAGTTGTTAAACCGAGCAATCCAAATGCTAAAGCAATTTTCTTCATTTTTGTAATATCCTTAAGGGGTCTTTTCAAGACTAAGAGTATTGAGAATTTTTATCAATATTGCAATTCTTGATTATGACTATTGGGTATACTTTGAGCAAAAACAAAGCACTGCTTTTATTGCAGCGCAAGTCAAAACTCCTATTTATATATTGACCTAACAATATGGAAAAATTATGAAACTTGGTACTGTTTGGAAATATTATTTTACTGAATCATTACTAAAAGCGACCATTCGTACGCCGAGTCAATTCAATTTAGCCCCGAATGCTTTACGACCTTTACTCGATCAACTTTGTCGTTTATTTCCACAAAATGGCACAGTAAAAATTCGACCATTGCGCTTAGCGGGTGTTCGTGGCGAAGAGATCAAAGCACAAGCATCGGCCACTCAACTAATTTTCCATATTCATGGCGGTGCATTTTTCTTAGGCAGTTTAAATACCCATCGTGCCCTCATGACAGATATTGCTGCACGAACTCAAATGCAAGTGGTTCATATCGATTATCCTTTAGCGCCTGAGCATGCTTTTCCCGAAGCCATTGATGCGATTTTTGATGTTTATCAAGCATTGTTAGTACAAGGTATCAAACCCAAAGATATTATTATTTCGGGTGACTCTTGTGGGGCAAATCTCGCATTGGCATTGTGTCTAAGACTAAAAGCACAACCAGAGTTAATGCCAAGTGGTTTAATTCTCATGTCACCCTATTTAGATCTCACCTTAACCAGTGAATCTCTACGCTTTAACCAAAAACATGATGCCTTACTCTCCATTGAAGCCTTACAAGCAGGAATTAATCATTACTTAAAAGATGGTGTTCAAGCGGATGATCCGCGTGTTTCACCTCTATTTGATGATCTTAAAGGCTTACCGCCTACACTGGTTCAAGTCGGCTCAAAAGAAATTTTACTAGATGATTCAAAACGCTTTAGAGAAAAAGCAGAAAAAGCGGGCGTCAAAGTACACTTTAAACTGTATACAGGCATGTGGCATAACTTCCAAATGTTTAATGCATGGTTCCCTGAAGCCAAACAAGCTTTAGCCGATATTAGTGAATTCGCTCACTCACTTGACCTTGATTAAAATAACCTAAAATATTTGTGCAAAAAATGGTCAGCTATGTCTGACCATTGTCATTCTTAATTTCTTTTTGTCATCATAAAATAAAATTGATTGGATATTCAGATCATAGTGCCTTTTTTCAAAAAAAAATCCCGTCCTAATTAGCATTAAAAAGCATGGAGCTAGACTTTATTCTCATTCCAAAGATGTTATTGTTATTTTAATAATCATTTCACAATCTTTTTGATGATGAATTTACACTTATAAAGTTTCTTAGGAATCTCATTGCATAAAGGATGCATGCCAATGATGAAGATTCAATTTAAGCGGTTCGTACTTCGAGAAAAATGGAATTTCTCACAATTCTGGGCACATGAACCTCTGATAAACTGGAACATGTTAAAGAAATGTATTCTATTACTCATTCTCGCCTCATTTATGAGCTTGTTTGGAATTATTTGGGACAGTTTCGTTCTGCTGAATCCAATTACATGGCAATGGGTCAATTTGCCTTTGGTTTGGTCTAAGTTTTGGACCAACCTCCTGATGCTTGTTGTTTTTTTAAGTCTGATTGTACCCTGCTATTTTTATAAACATAAAAAATGGGTACAAGAAATTATCCCTATTCTAAGCGTGCAAGTTTTTACCGTTTTGCTCTGTCATACGGGTTATTTGATCGGTAGCTTTAGTCCAGCAACAATGGTTGCTTATGTTAGTGTTGTTGGTGTTGGCTTAGTTTTATTTGACCGAAAAATGATTTATTGCGCCTTAATACCAGCAACAATCGCCTTACTTTTTTGTAATTTTTTGAGTATGTATGGCGTACTCCAATACGCACCCATTTTTAAACGAGAAGTGCTCAATCAAGCGGAGATGCATCCCTTTTGGGTCGGCAGTATGTTCTTTTTTTTACTCCCGATCTTGATTGCTTGCTTATGTCTGTTTGAAATCCTGCTTAAACAATGGCGTATACGTGAAACTTCAATCCAAGTCTTAAGTCGACTTGATCCCTTAACCAATGTGATGAATCGCCGTAGTATCAGTAATCAATTGGAAAAATTACATCAACAGCCTAATCAACTGTATTCCATCGTGTTATTAGACTTGGATCATTTTAAGAATATTAATGATTATTTTGGTCATAGTGTTGGTGATCAAGTCTTAGTAAAGGTTGCAAAATGCTTGGCCAACAATTTACGTGATCAAGATATGATCGGACGTTTTGGTGGAGAAGAGTTTATTTTGCTCCTTCCCAATACCACTACGATTCAAGCACAGAATGTTGCTGAACGCTGTCGCCTAGCAATTTCTTACTTAACCTTCACATCAGAAGATCATCAAGAGTTTTCGGTCAGTGCCAGTTTTGGAATTAGTAGCACTTTAAGTGCAGATGAGCCACATCTGGTTATTAGCCAAGCAGATCAAGCATTGTATGCGGTAAAGGCAGCGGGTCGTAATCAGGTCAAAGTATTTACTGAATTATTTTCAAATTAAGCGAATAAGGATATCTCAGAATGTAATGCTGATCAGTTAAGCGTACGTTCATGATTACTGATTGATCAATCACCCCCTAACCCCTCTTTGAAAAAGAGGGGAACACCATTGAATTTCGAAATACGCTCTCCTTTGAAAAAGGTGAGAAGCATCACTTCGCAAGGGGTGGATTAAAAATGCTTAACTGACTGGCATTCATCTCAAAATACCTTTAGTTTTGATTGTACTTTGGGTCTTTTAAAAATTCTTCGCGATGCGTGCGATAAGGCTCATCAAAAGCAACGAACATCTGTTCTTGTTTGGCTTCAGTCATCCATTGTTGAACAGATGGCAAAGACAATATCTTTTGTAGATAGGCTTGGCTTGATGGTGAGATCGGCAATTTAAAACATTCGAAACGCATCGCCACAGGCGCATAAAATGCATCTGCAAGACTAAACTCACCACATAAAAAACCATCTTCATTCGGTCGTTCCGACCAGATCTGATCAATTCGGGCAACATCGGCACGTAATTGCGCATGCTCAGCCCATAATTGTTGACCAATATGCGCTAAATCTGCTTCAACATTCATTGGACACAGATTCCGTAAAGTTTGAAAGCTGCTGTGCATTTCTGCACTGATACAACGTGCTCTGGCACGTAATTTTTTATCCTGCGGCAACAAGTTTTTTTCTGGGCTTTGCTCGGCAATATATTCACAAATGGCAAGACTATCCCAAATAATGAGATCATCATCCACCAGTATCGGTACTTTACCTGTTGGATTGAGTTTGGAAATCTCGATTTTAAATTGGCTATTGGGTTCAAGACCATCAAATTGAATTAAATGTTCTTGAAATGGGATTCCTGCTTGTTTTAGTAGAATCCAAGGGCGCATTGACCATGTCGAATAATTTTTATTGCCAATAAATAACTGATACATCGTTATTACTTTCCTTTAAACAAGCTGAGTTGTTGTAATAATTCCGTTTTTTGGAATGCACCTGTTAGACGTAATGAACGAATTTCTTGTTGTTGTGGGTTTAAAAATAGGTAGGTTGGAGGCCCTAAAATATCCCATTGACTTAATAAGACTTGATGCGAAGCATCATAATGACTTAAATCGAGTTTAATTAAATAATAACCTGATAAAGCTTGCTGTACTTCTGCATCTTTTAAAATACGATGCTCGATCGGCTGGCACGCTACGCACCAATCCGCATAGACATCGATCACAATACCACGGTCTTTTGGCGCATGGCTCAAAATCTGTTGAAATTCGTCTGCGGTTTTTGCCACATGCCATTCTGCCAATTTTTCAGCTTGAACTGCATTAAGACTTTGGATGTGTTGATATTGATTCAAAGCAAGCAATGGAATCGCTAAAAGCAGTAATAGCGCATATAGCCATTGCAACTGACGTCTCTGACCGAATAAACGATAAATTGCATAAATAATAAATGCTAAGCCAAGTATTAAGCTCAGAACTTGAGTTGCCAACTCTGGCAATAAGGGACGAATAAAATAAAGACTGAGTGCCAACATTAAAAAGGCAAAAATCACCTTAATTTGATGCATCCACTCCCCTGCTTTGGGTAAGGTTTTCGCGCCGAGAACACTGGCAAGAAGCAAAGGGATGCCCATCCCAAAACCTAAACTAAACAGCAATAATGCACCTTGCCATTGGTTTTGGCTTTGTGAAATAAACAGTAAAACCCCTGCTAAAGGTGCGGTCATACATGGCCCAACCAATAAAGCAGAAATCATTCCCATCACACTGGCACCCACCAGCGTTCCACCTTTTTGTGTGGATTGCATATGATCTAGTCGATTCACCCATTTCTGCGGTAGTTTTAACTCAAATAAGCCAAACAGGTTCAATGCAAAGATCACAAACAATAAGCTAAAGGCAATTAAGGTCGCGGGTTGCTGTAACCAACGCTGAAAATTAAGTCCAGCAGCAGAAGCGATTAAACCTAAAACGGCATAAACCATTGCCATACTGACCACAAAGGTCAGCGCAATTGTCCAAGCTTTAACACCTTTATGCTCTCTTATGATCAATGAGGTCAAAATTGGCAACATCGGCAAAGAACACGGCGTAAATGCCAACAAAATGCCCAAACCTAAGAACAGCACAAGGCTGTAAGCGAGCGAATGTTGCTCTAAAGTATTTGACCACTTTTGGTCTTGCGCCATTGGTGTTGAGTTACTGATATTTGCTGATACTGATTTTCCCGTTGTCAGGTCTTCAACATCTGTTGTTTGCGCATTCAAGGTATTTGCTGAACGAGCAATATCTAAAAAACGTTTTTGGGAATTTGAGCTGACATTTTCGACACTCACCAATCCATCAGCATCAGTTTGAAATTCAATATTTTGAGGAGGATAACAAATTCGGTCTTTGGCACAGCCTTGCCATGTCACCCGATAATGTTGAGCGGCTTGTGTGGTGATATTGAACTCAACTTGCTGATAATAAACTTGGCTATGCCCATAATTTTCATCATATTGTTCAACTGCTTTGGGCAGTTTTAATGCAACAGGCTGATTGCCTTGCTGCACTTCAAATTTATGTTGATATAAATAGTAATTCGGCTGAATAGTCCAATGTAATCGTGCTTGATTGGTTTGTGTCGATTCAACGGAAAATACAAATGCCTGTTCTGGGCTAAGCAAAGGTGCTGATAAATTCTCTTGAGCGTAAGTCAAAGACCCACATAACAACAATAAACTACCCAAAAAGTAACTCATCAGTTGGGAACTAAACCCAGCCTGAATAGACATTTTCATGATGATCTCTCTATCTTGCCCCCAAATTCCCGATCTCCAATGCAGGAGTTCATTTAAGAGAAATCAGGTGCATTTTGATTAGAATAAAACCGATACGCCGAAGCCACCGTTATAGCTTTTCTGGTCACCATTGAGGTCAACCCCAATGCTCGCATCCAGTTGAGTTCGATTATTTAAAGCATAAACAAGACCTGTGCCTAGACCATATTCATAGTCTTGGCTCTCCGCTTTACGGTAAACAAATTCTGAATACCCAGATAATTTACCTGCAATCTTGTAGTCAATGGTCGGAATCGCCGTTACTGCCCAGTTACTATTCTGTGCCTCATAACGCATGGTCATCGAGGTACCAATTAAATCACTAAATTCGTAAGCAACCGCTGAGCTTAAACTATAAATATCATCATGTGCCGTGAACTCATCGTTCCCTGTGGCAATGATTGCTTTAGCCAACAATGCCATTGATAAACGATCATCTTTTAAATCAATCGACTTTTTCAAACCAATGCTGACATCGCCTAAACCATTGCTTTCTTTCTTGGCACCCGCACGTTTGTATTGCTGCCAAACAGGGCCTTGCCAACCCAATTGTAATTCTAGACCATCAGCTAAACCTGTGCGTAACAGCATGTCACCGTTGACTGTTAGCGTTTTATCTTTTTCACCATCAACGATACCTTCTTGATAACTGACACTCGGCAAACTTTGTTCCCAAGCCAAATGCCCTACAGGTGTAATACCTGTGCCCATTCCTATACCAGGACGGTCAAAAGAGAAATCTGCTGCAAAAGCAGTGCTTGCCATCATTGATGCAGCAATCAAGCTCAATGTTCCAATTTTTTTCATGATTATCCCCTTTCTATTCTATTGGCTGAACTTATACCGTTAGCTCTTTTGACATTTTCGCACCATGGTTGCGTAATAACTCGAGAGTTTCACGTTCTTCTGGTAAAGATTCTGACCAATTAATTTCATCAAAATCACAATCAAAAAACAGTTGGCTGATTGAAGATAAAATCGTTAAACCTTCTTCGTCACGTGTGTTCGGATCTACTTTTTCATCGAGTAAACGCTGTACAACAGGTACACATGCTGCACTAGCGGCATCCCAAAGTGGGCCATAGAATTCTTCTGCATCCCATAAATGTAAATTGGCTTTTGCTTGAATCAATGCATCTAAAATGTGTAGGTAAACTTGCAGTTGTTGTTGTTTTTCAACTTCGGTGAATGGCTTGCCGGCTTCATAGGCTTCACACACATTTTCCCACCACACAAATAAACCATCACATACAATAGATACAGGAAAACCGTGTTCAGCATCAATAAAGTTCGGGTCGAGTCCTTCAGCAAGTAAAGATTGCACTTGGTCTAAATCGAGTTGTTGTATGGCTTGCACCAAGGCTTGCTGCTGATTGCTTAACATGACCAATTCTCACATTGTATTGAATGTTTCTATTATGCCGAATATCCCGACAGGTTTTTATAAAACGATCTAAAAATCATGTATAAATTTGATACACGCATAAAAAAAGCCCTCAATTGGGCTTTCTTTATGCGCTAATTTTACGCTTCATCATCAATTTTTACATCGTCATCGACGTCAACATATTCTGGTAAACCACCACGATGATGTTCTTTTTTCTCATATAAATGTTCCAGACTACGTTTTAGTTTATCAATCGCACCATGAATAGATGCATCGATATTCGCAGCTTTATGAGTCACGGCAAGTGGCTTCAAACCTGCTGGACGGGCTTCGATCATACAACGTTTATCATGATCTCCCGATTTTTCCCCATTTTCATCACTAATATGAACCGAAAAATGTGTAATACGTTCACTATAACGTTGGAATTCTTGCATAAGTTCTGCACGGACATAACTATTTAGTCGTTCGCTACCTTGAATGTTTTTATCTGTACGGATTTCAATATTCATAAATATCTTCCTCTCTTTTCTGTGAGACAGTTCTACGAAACTTTTATATTTAGCACGCTTTGAGCATGCATTCATTCAATGCAGTTGTATATTTTGATTATGTAAATGCGTGTGGTCTCCTTGCTTTACATCTGTTGCTTTTCAGTAGTTAAGAAGATCTTCTATAACTCCAATATCTGACTTTCATAACAAATATGCAAGCTGATTTTTGACATTTTCATTAAAACTTGATTAAAAATATTTTTAAATTCATTCACTTTTTTGTTTTGATCGGCTCAACATAATTCTTTTGAGCATTTGGTCAAATTTGGCTTTATTTTTGCTTAATTCCTTGTATGCTTGACACGCCATTTTTGGGGGGATTTTTTAAATGCAATTGAAGCAACTTGCAGCGACTTGTTTATTGGTATCTACAGCAGCTTTCGTTCAGGCAAAGCCTATTTGGCAAGATTTTAGTCTCACTGGGTTATACGGTGAAAACTACGAAGTTGTTGACGAAAAACAAACGACTTTAACGGTTGAATATGCTGCCAAAGTAAAATATGCCGATGTATTTTTCTTTATGGATCGTATGCGCGGTGGGGATGACAACAAAAGTACCTATTTCGAACTTTCTCCACGATTAAGCTTGGGTGAAATTTCAGGTCAAAAGCTTGCTTTCGGTCCAGTAACAGATGTGTTGATCTCAACCACATGGGAAGCGAACAGCGCTGATGGCAATAATTTTGACAACTTTTTATATGGTGTAGGTTTTGATCTTAAAGTTCCATATTTCCAATATGCGAATGTAAACTTCTACCGTGCCAATAATGAAAAAACCGCTGATGACTATCAAATGACCATCGCTTATGCGTTGCCATTTAAAGTCTCTACAGAAGATTTTGTGGTTGATGGTTTCATTGACTGGTCTACAGCAGAAAAAGATCATGCGAGTGAACTCAACTGGACCACACAATATAAGTGGAATGTCGGTAAACATATTTCACCTGAAACACGTTTATATTTAGGTGTAGAGCATTCTGTTTGGAATAACAAATTTGGTATCAAAGGCAGCGATGAAAACAATGTCAGCGCTTTAGTTAAATACCATTTCTAAGCCGTCAATCTATTCAAAAACAGCAAGCTCAGTCTTGCTGTTTTTTTTGCAATCACGCATATTGAGGATATGTGAACTTTCTTTTATTTTCTCATGTCATTCGATCTTAAGCTTGCAGCATATTCTCTAAATTCATCTTATCAAATTCGTTTTGCCACGATGGATGATTTGGGACAGATTCTCGCTATTTATAATCATCAAATCCTGACAGGTACAGCCAACTGGAATGATCAAGCAGTTACTTCAGAACAATATCAACAACGTTTTCAGGACATGCAACAGCAGCAATTCCCAATGATTGTGGTTGAAGACCAACACAATGATAAAATTGCTGGTTATGCTTATTACTCAGCTTTTCGAGCGATTAGCGGTTATCGTCAAAGCATTGAACATTCTGTCTTTGTTGATCCGCAGTATGCACGCCAAGGTCTAGGCAAAGCCCTAATGCAACAACTCATTCATCTTGCGGCCCAACAACACATGCATATGATGATTGCTGCGGTTGATAGTGAAAATACAGGCTCAATTATTCTGCATGAACAGCTTGGTTTTGTACAAACAGGCTATATGCCACAGGTTGGACAAAAATTTGGACAATGGCGCGATTTAGTTTGGATGCAACTGCAACTTCCAAGCTAACAATTTGCTCACAGCATGTATTTCTATTTATTGGTTAGAATAAACACCTTAAAACTTTTAAAATATTGAAAATGATTAAAATATCTCAACTCAGTATGATTACGGCTACCGTAATTCTATCAAGCAGTAGTTTTGCTGAAGATTCGTTTGAACAAGAGTTACAACAAGGCTGTAGCAAAGTAAAACAATACGCCCAAACGGGTAAAAAGCTTTACGACCAAAAGCAATATGCCCAAGCTGCGAAACAATTTGAAGATCAGGCAGCATGGGCGCAATTCTGCCTAATGAATGCTGACGAAAGTGGCATTCAAGTGAGCGATAGAGAGATTGAAATTGCCAATAATAATGTCGGTCTCAGCTATGCAAAACTTGGAAAACCACAATGGGCAAGAGTGTGGTTTTTACGAGATGCTGAATCTAAAACCAGTCAATATAATCTCAAACAGTTACCAAAACCAAAAATTGCAGCAGATTTACAAGGCACTTATGTTCGAGCCAATGGTTTTGGACAATGGGATTACATCACTGTCACGAAACAGCAGCATCAATATCGAATTAATTTTGAAGGCTATTATTTTGGTATTCGTGGGCTGATTTATGGTCCAAACTTGGGTGAGTTTGATACCAACATGCCAATAACTGCAAAGCAAGCAAACTATCGCTATGAAGACTGTCAGATCAAACTGCAATTTTTAAATGATCCAATAAATGGTCAAAAAATTGAGGTAGAACAGAACAATGGCGAGTCCTCATGTGGCTTTGGACATAATGTTTATGCTGGTGGCACGTTCTATAAAGTGGAGAGTAAATAACTTAGATGAAATATACAGCACAGTGAAATGAGGCAATAGAAGTTCAACCAAACTAAACGAGCAAAATAAAGGGATTCATGGAACATACTGATTTAGATCATTATAATTTTATACTGCATTTTTATATTAAACATACATATAAACCTCTAGCACTGATTCAAAAAAAAATACCTTTACCGATGAGCAATGGATGGGACATCGGAACTGAACGAAGAGCGCCAAATGGAGAAAAATTAGGAGGTATCAGAAAAGAGACTTATTGGAATTATCAGATTCAAATACAAGGTCGAAGAGATTTTTTCAATTATTCGGTAACTTTTCTCATTGATCTAATACAAAAACATCAATTAGAAGAATTCTTTCAAGAAATAACTTCCGATGGTGGGGAAGTTAATCTCATTATAAATCTAATGAGTAATAGGAATATAGGAGATACACTTACAATTAAACAACTCCAATTATTAGCTAAATATAATATTAATTTGGGAGTTGAATATTTTTCTTAAAATTTCGTCATATTTGATTTTATTATCTTGTTATTCGACAAAATAAAAAATTACCTCTTCATCAATATTCACTACCATCAATCGGACAAAGAATTCTTGCCTACTTTTGATCCATCAAAAGTAGGGTGCGTCGCAAAGACATATTACTTAAAATATAGATAAAACAATGGTTAACCGAAAAATTCTAAATCGCCACCAACTCCCGAATCCCCTTTTCAGGCATTTCTGCCCCTTGCCCTTGTGCAATCACCTGTCCACGAGCCATTACCGTATAGTTATCTGCCAATTCTTCAGCAAAATCATAAAACTGCTCCACTAAGACGATCGCCATTTCGCCTTGATCTGCCAATTTACGAATCACCCGACCAATGTCTTTAATAATTGAGGGCTGAATCCCCTCAGTCGGTTCATCCAGAATCAAGACCCTTGGCTCAGAAGCCAAAGCTCGCGCAATTGCGAGCTGCTGTTGCTGACCACCTGATAAATCTCCACCACGGCGATGCTTCATTTCATCCAAGACAGGAAAAATTTCGTAGAGATGACTCGGTACTTTTCGGGTTTTTGCACCCGAAAATTTCGCCATACCAATTAAGATATTTTCCTCTACCGTCAAAGTTGAAAAAATATCTCGTCCTTGAGGCACGTACGCCAATCCTGAACGTACTCGTTGTTCAGGAGACATTTTGGCAATATCTTTGCCGTCTAACAAAATTTGTCCTGATTTAATCGGTAGAATCCCCATCAAGCATTTCAGCAACGTGGTTTTACCTACGCCATTCCGTCCTAAAACGACACTGCATTCTCCAACAGGTGCAGATAAAGACACATCACGCAGAATATGACTGCCACCATAAAACTGGTTAACTTCTTTCACTTCTAACATGGCAGTCTCCTAGCGTCCCAAATACTTTTCAATCACATCTTCATTGGCTTGTACCTCTGCCAATGTGCCCTCTGCCAAAATTGCACCTTGCGCCAATACCGTGACTTTTTCACTAATGGTGTCAATAAAGCTCATGTCATGTTCTACGACCACAAGCGTATGATTTTTTTTCAATTCCAAACACAGTTCAGCAGTCCGTTCTGTTTCTGCATCGGTCATTCCTGCCACAGGTTCATCCAATAAAATCAGCTTCGGACGTTGCATCAACAACATGCCGATCTCTAACCACTGCTTTTGACCATGAGATAATAATCCTGCGGGTTTTTTCACAAATTCCTTTAAGCGAATTTGTTCTAAACTTTCCTCCAATGCTAACTGCGCTTCTGGATCAAGTCGGCTAAACAAGCTCTTTTTCACTCGCTTATCTCGTGGTGCAGCGAGCAGTAAATTTTCCATGACTGTGAAATTTTCAAATACTGTTGGTTTTTGGAATTTGCGTCCAATCCCAGCTTCCGCAATTTCCTCGGTACTCATTTTGGCAAGATCATAGTTTTGTCCAAAAAATGCTGTACCTGTAGTTGGACGTGTTTTACCTGTAATCACATCCATTAGCGTGGTTTTACCTGCACCGTTTGGTCCAATGATGCAGCGTAACTCACCTTCGTCAATGTACAGTGATAAATCATTGAGGGCGCGAAACGAATCAAACCACACACTGACTTTTTCTAAATACAAGGCAATCCCGTGACTAAAATCTGCGCCTTCGGTTTTGGCACGACCATAGCCCTCACCAAGTTGACCGCCATGTTGAGCTGAGTCTATGAATAAATCACTCATTTAATTGCTCTCCTTTTTAAAACGGTCAAATAATCCAATCACACCTTTCGGTAAGAAAATCGTCACCACAATAAATAAAGCACCTAAGATCAGTAACCAAGCTTCTGGTGCTGCTACAGTGAAATAAGTCTTCACCGCATTGATTAAACCTGCACCTAGAATCGGTCCAATCAAAGTGCCACGACCGCCTGCGGCAACCCACACTGCCATTTCAATCGAATTAACTGGATTCATTTCACTTGGGTTAATGATACCAACCTGTGGCACATACAACGCACCTGCGATACCTGCAATTACGGCAGAGAGTACCCACGCTGAAAGCTTGTACCAGAGTGTGCGATAGCCCAAATATTGCAAACGGTTTTCACTGTCACGAATCGCGCCAAGCACTCGGCCATAAGGACGATTCATCAGTTGACGTAAGCCGATAAAACACAGCATTAACACCAAAGCAGTGACAAAACATAAAGTGGCACGCATCGGCGCTGAAGTGATATCAAAACCGAGTAAGGTTTTAAAACCCGTGAAGCCATTATTTCCACCAAAACCTGTCTCATTGCGGAAGAACAAGAGTGCCGCAGCAAAAGTCATGGCTTGGGTAATAATTGAGAAATACACACCCTTAATTTTGGAGCGAAAAGCAAAGAAACCAAAAATAAAGGCAACTAAAGCAGGCACTGATAAAACCAAAATCATTGCCCAAGCAAAATGCTCTGTTCCCACCCAATACCAAGGGAGCTCTGTCCAACTGAGGAAACGCATGAAATCAGGTAAGCCATCGCCTGCGGATTCGCGCATCAAGTACATGCCAAAGGCGTAACCACCGAGGGCGAAATACAAACCGTGCCCCAAGCTTAAAATCCCTGCATAGCCCCACACTAAATCCAGTGCTAATGCGACCAAAGCCAAGCACATGATTTTGCCAATCAACGTGATCCAATACGCAGACAGATAAAATGCCGAATCAGGGGATAATAGATGTAACCAAGGTAAGCTCAATAACACGGCAAAACAAATGGCAATCGCGATTGCGCTATAGGGTTTATCTGCAAATAAAGAAGTGATTTTCATTGGCTTACTCCACGAAACGACCTTTGATGGCAAACAAACCTTGTGGACGCTTTTGGATAAACAAAATCACAAGAACTAAGAGAATAATTTTTGCTAAAACCGCACCTAAGCCAATCTCCAAAACTGTACCACTAATCCCTAAGCCTAAGGCTGCAAGTACCGCACCCCATACTTGACCGACACCACCAACGACAACAACAAGGAAAGCATCGATGATGTAGTTTTGTCCGAGGTCTGGGCCGACATTACCGACTTGTGCCAACGCACAACCTGCCAATCCAGCCAAGCCTGAACCTAAGCCAAATGCCATCATGTCGATACGTGCAGATCGGATACCCACAGCACGCGCCATTTGACGGTTTTGTGTCACAGCGCGGACAAATAATCCGAAACGGGTTTTATTTAATAAGAAAACTAAAAGTAGTAATACCGCCACGGTAAAGCCAATAATCGCAATACGGTTATACGGCAACATTAGGCTTGGCGTCAGGGCAATACCACCACTGAGCCATGCGACATTCGACACTTCAACGTTCTGTGCGCCAAAGATCATGCGAACCGATTGCATCAAGATTAAACTCACACCAAAGGTTGCCAATAATGTTTCCAGTTGGCGGCCATATAACGGGCGAATCACTGTGCGTTCAATCAACATGCCGATCAGCGCACTCACCAGAAATGCAGCAGGAATCGCAGCCAATAAATACCAATCGACTAAGCCTGCAAAGTGCGTTTTAAAAAAACTTTGAATCACGTAAGTGGTATAAGCACCAATCATGATGAGTTCACCATGTGCCATATTGATAACACCAAGTAAACCATATGTGATTGCCAGACCAAGCGCTGCTAACAGTAAAATACTGGCAGTACTGAGACCCGAAAAGACATGTCCTGACCACTCACTGATTTGTAAACGGGTTTTAATTTTATTTTGTGCTTCAATCAAAGCTGTCTTGAGTGCTGGATTGCTCTGCGGTTGCTCTAAGCTTTGTGTGATTAAAGCATATACATCTGGGCGATTCGAATCTGCCAAAATTTTTACCGCTTCGCTCTTGGTGAATTCATCTGAACTATTAAAATCTAAACGAGCTTTCAGTTGTGCCAAACGTGCTTTAACCGCTTCACTTTTTTCATTGAGATAAAGTTGCTTAATCGTTGCTACATCGAGCTCATCCAAGTTATTTTCTAAAATATCCACCGCAGCTAAACGTTGTGATGCATCATCAGAACTCAATTTAACTTTGGCTTGTCCAAAATTAAGTGCCTTACGCAAGGTATTGACCAAAGTCACTTGCGATAAATCAGATGGCCAAATGTCGATGGCTTGCAATTGCGGATAACTTAATAATTTTTCATCGTTTTTTAAAATGTAAGTATGACCTGAACTATCGGTATATAACTCATTTTGATCAATATATGCGACCAATTGATCCAGTTGCTCAATACTCGCTGGCCATTGATTCAACATGGTACGACGAGCAGTAAAATCGGATTTAACAAAAGTCTGGATGGCATCCTGAGAAGTTGTAGACGTCACTGTTGTTGGTGAAGTAACTTCTGCCCATGCAGGATTAAAAATGATCTGTGCCATGATGCAGAGCAGTGCCAAAACATAGTGTTTCGCCATAAGACTCCCCTTATATTTTCTATTTAAACCAATTAATCAAAACTAAAAACTAAGAAAAACCCGCTACCTAGGCAGCAGGTTGCGTGAGAAAATTATTTAGGAATATATGGGCTCCAAGGCTCAGCTTTGATGGTTTGTGGTGTTTTATAAACCACATCAAATTGACCATCACCACGGATTTGTCCGATCATCACAGGTTTATGTAAATGGTGATTGGTTTCATCCATTTTGAGGGTATAACCCGATGGTGCTGCGAAAGTTTGACCCGCCATCGCATCACGAACTTTATCAACGTCCGTTGTACCTGCTTTTTCAACTGCTTGTTTCCACATATTGATACCCACATAGGTCGCTTCCATCGGATCGTTGGTCACAACTTTGTCTGCATTTGGAAGTTTGTACTCCACTGCATACTGTTTGAATTTATTTACAAATTCGGTATTTTTCGGATTCTTCACCGACATGAAATAGTTCCATGAAGCTAAATGTCCAACCAATGGTTTGGTATCAATCCCACGTAATTCTTCCTCGCCCACTGAGAAAGCCATCACTGGAATATCAGCAGCTTTAATACCTTGGTTGCCTAACTCACGATAGAAAGGAACGTTGGAATCGCCATTGATAGTTGAAATCACCGCAGTCTTTTTACTTGCAGAGAATTTCTTGATATTGGAAACAATGGTTTGATAGTTGCTATGACCAAATGGCGTGTACTCTTCCATGATGTCTGCATCGGCAATCCCTTTAGACTTTAAGAATGCACGTAAGATTTTATTGGTTGTTCGCGGGTAGACATAATCTGTGCCGAGTAAAACAAAACGTTGTGCTTTACCACCCTCATCTCCCATTAAATATTCAACGGCAGGAATGGCTTGTTGATTCGGCGCTGCACCTGTATAGAAAATATTTTTTGATTGTTCCTGACCTTCATATTGCACTGGATAGAACAATAAACCATTCAATTCTTCGACCACAGGAAGAACCGACTTACGTGATACTGACGTCCAGCAACCGAAAATAACCGCAACTTTGTCCTGAGTAATTAACTGACGTGCTTTTTCAGCAAATAGTGGCCAATCTGAGGCTGGGTCAACAATGACGGGTTCAAGTTTTTTACCCATCACCCCACCATTGGCATTGATTTCATTGATGGTCATCAATGCAGTATCTTTCAGAGATGTCTCAGAAATCGCCATCGTGCCCGAAAGTGAATGTAAAATCCCCACCTTAATCGTATCGCCACTTGCCGCAGGTGCCGCTTTAGTTTCAGTTTTTGTTTGTTCTACTTTTTCTGTCGGTTTTGAACAGCCGACCAGTCCTATCCCCATCATCGCTGCCATAAGTACAGACATCGACATCAATTTATTTTGCATCTTTGTTCTCCACAGGTTGATATTGTGATTTTTACTGAGTGGAGTTATTCAATTTCTATGCCAATAATTTAAACCATTGTTTTATTTTAATATTTATCAAATCGGATGAATAAGAATTCAATCTTGTATACAACATTGCATACAAAAAGAACGAGATGAACTAAAATGATGCAGATTTTTTCATCAAGAATGGTTTTTTTTTCAATAAAAAAGCCAAGCATAAGCTTGGCTTTTTATCTTTTTATTGAAAAGAATTAAACGACTATATCCGCTAAATTACCTTTTTGCTCTAACCATGATTTACGGTCAGCAGAACGTTTTTTGGCGAGCAGTTTATCCAACAAACCTGCGGTAAAATGTGCATCATCCAAATCCAATTGCACCAAACGGCGTGTGTTCGGATCCATCGTGGTTTCACGCAATTGGCTGGCATTCATCTCACCCAATCCTTTAAATCGAGTGATTTGTGGATTCTTATTCCCTTTCACTTTTTTCAGAATCGTCTCTAGCTCATCATCATCAAGCGCATAATGTACATCTTTACCAATATCAATACGATACAGTGGTGGCATTGCGACAAACAGATGACCATCTTCAACCAAAGCAGGGAAATGTTTCACAAATAGCGCACAAAGTAAGGTCGCAATATGCAAACCATCCGAGTCCGCATCGGCAAGGATACAGACTTTGCCATAACGCAATTCAGACAGATCATCACTGCCCGGATCAACCCCAATGGCAATCGCGATGTCATGTACTTCTTGCGAAGCCAATACTTCATCCGAAGAAACTTCCCATGTATTTAGAATTTTGCCTCGAATCGGCATAATCGCTTGGAAATTTTTGTCACGCGCTTGCTTGGCACTTCCGCCCGCAGAGTCCCCTTCGACAATAAATAATTCGCTGTCTTCACGAGTCAAGCCCACACAATCAGCAAGTTTTCCAGGTAATGCAGGCCCTGAGACAATCTTTTTACGTTCCACTTTTTTTGCTGCTTTTAAGCGACGTCCAGCTTTGGCAATTGCCATTTCAGCTAACTGCGTTGCAATCTCAGCATGTTGGTTTAACCATAAGGCAAAGGCATCTTTGGCAATATTCAGCACAATATTAGAGGCTTCACGACTAGATAAACGTTCTTTGGTTTGCCCTGAGAATTGAGGCTCTTGAAATTTCAGCGATAAAATAAAATTGACACCATCCCAGACATCTTCGGCTGAAAGTTTCATGTTCCGTGGCAATAAATTACGTAATTCACAAAATTCACGTAAAGCCTCTGTGACACCCGAACGTAAACCATTCACATGCGTTCCACCTTGCGCGGTTGGAATCAAATTGACGTAACTTTCTTGAATTTGTTCGCCACCTTCAACATTCCAACAAATTGCAAATTCACAGGCAGCCCGATCCGCTTGCCCGCTACTGACAAAAGCAGGATCAGGTAAAATTTCTCGATTTTCTAGCTCATCCATTAAATAGTCGACCAGACCATTTTCAAACTGCCATTCAATCTTTTCTTTATTGATTTTATCGTCATAGATAATTTTTAAGCCCGCTGCTAAGACGGCTTTGGCTTTTAAATTATGTTTCAGTGCTTTGAGTGCAAATTTGGGACTATCAAAGTATTTGGTTTCAGGCCAAAAACGCACCGTTGTTCCTGTGGCACGTTTCGCCACTTTACCTTCCAAGACCGACAAAGGTGCAACCGGCTCACCTTGCTCAAACGCCATCTGATACAGATTACCCTGACGTTGTACCGCAACCTCAACACGTGTTGATAACGCATTCACAACGGAGATCCCGACACCATGCAAACCGCCTGAGAACTGATAATTATCGGTACTGAATTTTCCGCCTGCATGTAACTTGGTCAAAATAATTTCAATACCACTCTGCCCATATTCAGGATGAATATCGACAGGCATACCACGCCCATTGTCTTCTACAGATAATGAACCATCTTCATACACGGTGACACAAATTTGATTGGCATGTCCTGCAAGTGCTTCATCAACCGCATTATCAATCACCTCTTGCGCCAAATGGTTTGGGCGTGAAGTATCGGTATACATACCGGGACGACGACGAACAGGATCTAAACCAGAAAGAACTTCAAGGGATTGTGCCGTGTATTGTGTCACTGGGTCTGACTTCCTTATTAGATGGCTGTCGATAAAAATTCGAGTATGAAGGGTAATTTTTCTTCAAAATCATCCATTGCATGATTACCACCAGCGTCGGTTAAAATCAATGAAGATGGATGTGTCGCACTATAATAACGTTGTGCCTGACGATAATCCAAGACTTCGTCGCCTTGTTGCAATAGTACGAGAATTTTATCAGCATGCTGTAACTTCGTCTCAGCAATTGATTGTAATTGCTGCAATTGATCAGCATCAAGCGTCCAGGATTCCGTGACTTTGAGCGGGATTTGTTCAATTCCAAATAAATCTTCGAATAATTGCCATGGTTGCATAGCAGGATTAATCAGTACAGCAGCACAAGCATATTTTGCGACGAGATATGTCGTATAGAAACCACCTAAACTGCTTCCCACTAAAACAACTTTATCGTGTGATAAATTTTTGATAAGTTGAGAGAGTTGCTGAATGACTTGCGCTGGTGGCTGATTTAAGTCAGGTAAATGTACCTGTGCTAGATGGTAGTTTGCACAATATTGTTTCAACTGTTGCCCCTTTTTAGACATCGGGCCACTTCGAAAACCATGTAAATAGATAATTTGCATACGCACCATTATGGTCGAGAGCTTGACTTATAGTGAAATAAATCACATTATTTTGATTAACAGATAAACAAATAACAATATAAATTACATTTAAGCTTAATATTGTCAGACACAAAAAACGATACTGCACTCCGTTCATCAGTATTCTAAAAAAATTACTTATGAAACACATAAGATGTAAGCGTTTGTTGTAGTTTATCTAAATAATATTAAGTCAATTACTTCAAACCTTCGGTATATATCAAGGATGGGGAAATCAATATGCCAAGTTTAACACCTCTGCATGAAACCTACTGCAAATGGGACAGTACACCCCCTAGTCAGGCAGATGTTTTGGAAGGTTTGGCACAAGTTGTCAGCACGAGTTTAAGTGGAGTACACGAATTGGTGCAATTGGTACAAACTGAAGTGTTAAGGACGACACTCGGTTTAAGTGCACAAAAAGCCAAGAAATTACAAAAGCATCCACAATTACAAAAGTTTTATCAATTTTCTTATGATTCACTCCAGAAATACGGCAGCAGTTTTCTTGCGCCTAATTTACGCCGTATTATTGAAAAATTTCCAGTCCTACACGATAAACCACTTACGCCAACCTTACATTTTGCCGTTGGTGCATTAAACGGGATTTTTGGAGATTTTTTCTTAAAGCAACATAATCCACTTGCATTACCAATGGTACTTTATGATCACTATGGATCACTGCAACAAGGTGAGCTCACAGGGCGTGTCGTCATTCTAGCGCATGGCTTATGTATGAATCACCTCACATGGTCAAATCATCGCTATGGTGGAATTGGCGAACGTTTACTGGCACAACGTGATAACAACACCATGTTGTACCTCAATTACAATACGGGGCGACGTATTTCAGCCAATGGCCGTAGTTATGCCAATGTACTTGAGGATTTAGTTCAACGGAATCCACGAATCACCAGTATCGATTTGATTGGGCATAGTATGGGTGGCTTGGTTTCTCGCAGCGCTCTATTTTATGGCAAACAAAATCTCTATCAGTGGGTACATATGGTTGAGAATTTAGTCTGTATTGGTTCGCCACATCATGGTGCGGTGCTAGAACGTTTTGGCTTTATTTTGCAAGATAAACTTGGCGCTTTCCCGTTAATTAGCTTAATTGGTCAGCTGGTCAACATTCGCAGTAATGGCATTTTAGATTTGCGTCATGGCAGTGTTCGAGATGATGATTGGGAACATAATAATGCGCGGATTGGCTTTGCTGATGACAATCGTAAACCTGCACCATTGCCCTCACATATCAATACCTTCTTGATTGCAGGTACTTTAGAATTTGAGAAGTTGCGCAATAAAGCACTCTCTGTCATTGGCGATTATTTGGTCAGTGTAAAAAGTGCCTTAGGAGAACATCCGAACCCACGTTTTCAATTAAAACTACCTGATACGCATAAAGCTGTCTTCTATGGACTGAATCATTTTGAAATTCAGTACCATTCTAGTGTGGCAGAGCAGATTACCCGTTGGTTATACCCTGAAGCCGATGAAGTGGTTGAAGAAGGTATTCAGACACATCTGATCAACGTCCCGAATAATTATACTTTTGATGACTTAGATGGCATTGTAGAAACCTAATCCGTATTCTTCATGCGAAAAAAAAGCCAACTCACGTTGGCTTTTTTTCTTATTTAGCGACCTTATAATTTCTAAAAAGCTGCCATAAACAAACCAATAAGATCAGGCTGAAATAAAGCAACGACCATACTGGCAAGGATTGACCTAAGAACGTCCAATCAATTGCAGCACATTCCCCTGAACCCGAAAGCACTTCTTGGAATACCGCTTTCATGGGTAATGCATCGACCAAATAATCCAAGCCAGGGCCGCAACTTGGTACTTTATCGGGTGGTAAATGCTGTAGCCAAACATGACGGGTTGCAACTCCAACGGACCAACCAATCGATAGCGTCGCCAACAATGCATAAAAACGCTTAAAACCATTTGAAATCGGATTATGGATAAATGCCACTAAAGCAATAAATCCCATTCCAATCAAGCCAATACGTTGAAAAACACACAATGGACAAGGCTCCAAACCTTGTACATGTTCTAAATACAACGCAAATGAGATACCAATAATACTTGTCAGTACCAGTAATGCACTAACTAAGCGGTAATTCCATCGCATGGGAAGCCCTCTAAAATTTTAGCGATATTGTGCAAGATATTGTTCAAAACTCATGTCGTTATCTTGTTCAAGTTGCACCTGTTTTTGCAACGATGTTTGCGCTAATTCTGCAAAATATTGTTCTCTTTCTGCACTTAACTGATGTTGCTCATAACGATTGACATGCTGTTGGGCCATGACACTGCCAAAGCTCCATGTCCCACCATTATCCAAAGTGTCTTTAATCACGTGTGCTGAAAGCGTATTTTCAACATGATCCAAACGCTGTTGCATTACTTGGATTGCCTCACGATATAACGCTGAACCATCCATTTGATCTAACAAAATGGCACAGTCTTGAATCGCATTTAAATGACGTTGTGCCCAATCCTGAAGTGAAACTGTGGTTTGACCATCTTGAATTTTGGCATCTGCTGCACGTCCGCGATTGACCACTTCAGTTTGATTATGATCAATTTGCTCCTGTTCTTCTGCAAACAAATCAGGACTGTCTTGTAATAAGCAATACAATGCTAAACTTTCAAGGAAACCTGCCGAGATTTCATCAATCCCAATCGCACTATAGGGATTGACATCGACTGCACGTAATTCCACGTAGCCCACACCACGATTTTTCAATGCTTGTGATGGGGTTTCACCCGCTTGTGGCACTTGCTTCGGACGAACTAGACTGTAGTATTCATTTTCGATTTGAAGCACATGATCATTGATCTGAATAGGTTCACCCTGCGCATCATTGAGACCTAAGTCGGTAAACTCAGGATAAGGCGTATGCACCGCTTTTTGTAATCCATCGAGATAATCATGTAGATCGTTGTAATGAATGCCCAATTCCTTTTGTGCTGAGTTTTGATAGCCCAAACGCCCCATTCGCAATGCAGTCGCTTCTGGTAAATATAAAGTTCCTTTAACCAACGGCTGCAAGTGATGCTCGCGCCCTGTTAAAAAGCAACGACAGACAGATGGGCTTGCACCCAACATATACATCACTAAAGGGATCAAACGAATAAAGTTTCGAATCAAACCAAAATAACGGTGGCTACGATAATCCTGCAAACTGAGTTGTTTTAATTCTGGCTTGGTTTCATGTTGTTGCAATACTGCAAACAATTGATCAGGAAAAGATAAATTGTAATGTACACCCGAAATGGTTTGCATACGGCGACCATAGCGCACACCTAAACCATGACGATATAAGGTTTTAAAGCGACCAATATGAGATCTACCGTACTGTGCTAATCGGATATTCTCTTCGTTGTCGTCCAACATACACGGCATAGAAAGAGGCCAAAGTCTTTCGCCTTGTTCTAGCTGCTGATGCACCACGCTATGAATATCTCTTAATTCATCTAATGCCGCTGCGATGGTTGTTTTCGGTGTGGTAATAAACTCCATCAACGCTTCTGAATAATCTGTCGTGATATGCGGATGTGTCAGTGCAGAACCCAAAGCATCTGGATGATTTTTTTGTGATAAAAATCCA
This sequence comes from Acinetobacter tjernbergiae DSM 14971 = CIP 107465, assembly GCF_000374425.1. GTDB lineage: Bacteria > Pseudomonadota > Gammaproteobacteria > Pseudomonadales > Moraxellaceae > Acinetobacter > Acinetobacter tjernbergiae. The sequence goes on from NZ_KB894364.1 coordinate 25,700, forward strand.
TTGCTTTGCATACGTAAACTTTCGCGTTCAAGACCCCGTAACATTCCTTTTAATAGCGAAGCATCTACCCAAGTCGGTATCACAAAGGAAGAAAGTATGCTGGGTTGATTCATAATTTATATGCTCGCTTATTTAAGATCAGCCAACCACATCAATGGTCGCGACTCGGTTATTCCGCCAATTATAACGACAATTGTGATCTAGTCATCTGATTTAGTTTGGCAATTTTTATCACAATCTTATTACATAAGACATGCTGAAATTGTGATTTTATTAAAAAATAAATCTTCCGATGGATACTAAACTATGCAAGCGCAGGACATTATTAATTTCTGGTTTGACCCTGAGCATCGCTCGCTTTGGTTTGCCAAAAGTGATGAATTTGATGCAAAAATTCGCGACCAATTTCAAATAATTCACCATCAAGCGATCCAAGCAGAGCTTTGGTCTTGGCGACAAACACCCGAAGGTCGTTTAGCTGAAATTATCGTATTAGATCAATTTTCTCGTAACTTATACCGCGATCAGCCACACGCCTTTGCCTATGACAATATGGCGTTGATACTGGCTCAAGAAGCGATTAGCTTACAACTCGATGCTCAACTTAGCCCTGAACAACGTGCATTTTTGTATATGCCATTTATGCATAGTGAATCTAAGCTGATACATGAGTTTGCCTTGAAACTATTTCAACGCTTGGGCAACGAAATTAACTTAAATTTCGAGAAAAAACATAAAGTCATTATCGACCGTTTTGGACGCTACCCACATCGCAATGCACTATTAGGGCGCGTCTCAACCCCCGAAGAACTAGCGTTTTTAACACAACCGAATAGCAGCTTTTAAGTCGCGCATCTCCCACGACTTTGACCATAGGAATTGCAGATGAAAGCTTTATTGATCTACACGCCCCTCCTTGTTGCATTGACATTCACAGGCTGTGCAACCGTTCCATCTAAACCCAAAACCTTCGATCAACTGGGTCAATTCACCGCTTATCCATTAAATAACAAAACTTACCGTATTGGTTTCCAAGCAGATAATAATTTGAGTTATGGTACAGCAGAGGAAATTACTTTACTCAAAGCTGCACAAACCACGATAAAGAATGGTTTCCATTATTTTACCGTGGTCGATGACCCAAGTAACGCACGACATAAAACGCAACGCCAAGCCGTGATTTACTCCACCCCATCGTATTACCCATATGGCTACTATCGTCGTCACCCTGCCTTTTGGCCCGATCCATTCTATGATATGCCACAAGTGGTCAATCTTGATCCAATCCAAGTGTCGTATACTATTGAGTGTTTTCAGACACAACAGCAATCCCCTGATGCTTTTGATGCACAACTCATTTTGCAATCATTAGGGCAGAAATATGGCTTAAGTCCAACAGGAGACGTGTTGCAACCCCCTGCACCACCTCAAAACAAAAAGTAAATTGATAAGGATGACTTAATGAATTCAGTCGAAGAAATTCACGTACCGAGTCTACAAAGAAGTAAATACTTCGCCACAATGGCATTGATTATTGCTGTGGTGGCATGGATTGCATTAATGGTCGTGGCACATTTTCTACCTGAATATAAATGGGTCATCCACATCTTGATGCTCGGTGCAGAAGCAGGCGTGGTCGGTGGATTAGCCGATTGGTATGCGGTAACTGTACTCTTTCGCAACCCTTTCGGGAAAATGCCGTTACCCAAACTATTGCGTGACCACACCGAAATTATTCCCCGAAATAAAGCACGTATTGCTGAATCTATGGGACGCTTTGTACAAGAAAATTTTTTATCACCACAGATCGTTGAACGCAGTTTACAAAATACCGACATCAGCTTGGCAGTGGGTCAATGGTTAGCCAATCAAAAAAACAATAAGCAAGTGGTGCAGATGATTCAGCACACTGTACCGAAGATCTTTGAATTTGTAAGCCAAGATCAAATTGCCCATTTCGTACAAAATAATAGTGTGCAATGGGTTCGCAGTACTAAAGTCAATAAACTCGCCAGTGAAATGTTACGTGCTGTTTTGGAAAATGATTTCCATCAAGATGTGCTACAACGTGGGCTGGATCTTGCGCATGAATGGATGGTCTCTCATCCTGAAGAAGCACGTGATCTTTCCCGTAAACTGTTCCAAGAATTAGGTGTTTGGAAGCTTGCCAAAGGCGCAAGTTGGATCGGAATTGATGTACAACAACGTACCATTGATTCATTGATCGAAAAAGTTGAATCAATGTTAGCCAACCCTGAACATCCATGGCGACAAGACATTGAAGCAACTACGCATGCACTGATGTTACAACTGGCAGATACAGACAGTGATGCCAGTCAACGTTTAAACAGTGGAAAAGATGCGCTGCTCGATAGCCCACAAGTGCTGAACTTTATCAGTGGTGCAGTGGCAATTTTATGCGATGCGATTAAAACTGATTTAATGCAAGAAGATTCAGGCATTGCCACCAACTTACAAGTCGCGATTCAACAGTTGGGTGAAAGCTTGATTCAAAATGAAAAAGTGCGCCAAGTCTTGAATGAGAAAATGGTCGGCTTAGCAACCAATTTCAGTGAGCAATACAGCGATAAGATTATTCGCTATATCAGTGAGCGCATTCATGAATGGGATTCGCGTGAAATGATTGCCAAAATCGAAAGTGAGGTGGGTGGTGATTTGCATATGATCCGTGTCAATGGCGTCATCGTGGGTGCGTTTATTGGTTTAGCCCTCGGTGTGATTCGTGCCATTGTTGAAAATGTTTTGTAAGTGATATGATTAAGGACGGTAAAACCGTGATGTTTTGCCGTCTTTTTATCACTGAACTGCAATAAAATAAGCCCCAATACGACTATCATCAGATTTAGAGATCTGTCATTTCACTTTCTTTTCGTAGATCAAACCATGTATTTACTTTCTTGATAATAACGAGTCAAAGCGTCTGTATCTTGCTTTAAAAATGCAGTTAGATAGGCTTTCACTTGCACTAATGAAAGTTGATCAAAATGAATCTTTTCTTTTGCCTGACGTGTAATTAATCCAAAGATTTGCTTTTTAGCAATAACCACTGGAATATTAGTCTTCACGATAAATTTAAGCTCTTGAGCAGACCCATAAGGATTCAAGACAATTTCAATCGTCCGTTCCTTGTTTTCATCTGTAATTGTAAACGTCGGATTTGCACCATTGAGCTGTAACCAACGGCTTAATTGTTTTTTCCAACCCATTTTATCAAAGTGTGTTAATACTCCAATGGTATTCAGTGCTTCAAGCTGCTCCACATCTTTTAAATTAATATGATGTGGATAGCGTATTTTTAGATCGAAACTGTCCATTACTTAATGTCCCATTTCACAAAAATTTGTATTTATTTTAATCACCATCCATAAATTATATCGCTTAACAACCAAAATTTAAATAGCATATATAATTGAAAATTAACAATTAATTTGATATTTTTAAGTCAAAATTGACCAATTCTGTCAATATTGTTTTTATTAAGACACAATTCCAATATTTCTCTTGATGAGAAACACATTCCTTAAACCAATAAGAGAGGCATATCTCTTTTTATTTAGAGATCGATAATTTGGAAAAAGCCCCTTTTTATAGATACAATCACCTCAAAATAAAATGGAATTAGGTTAACTACAATGTTGCAGCTCCAGTCAAAACTCCCAAGCCAAGGCGTGACTATTTTTAGCGTGATGACTGAACTTGCACAACGACTGAATGCACTGAATCTATCACAAGGCTTTCCCGATTTCCCTGCTCCGCCTGCATTGCTTGAAGCGCTGAGCCAAGCCACGCTTTCAGGTTATAACCAGTACCCTGCGGGTGATGGTGTGTTGGCACTCAGAGAGCAATTGGCAAAGCAATTTTTACAGCGAGATCAACTACAACTTGATCCTGTCACTGAAATTACCATTACCCCTGGCGCAACCATTGCAATTTTTTGTGCGATTCAAGCCTGTATTCATGCAGATGATGAAGTCATTATTTTTGACCCGAGCTATGACAGCTATGCTCCTGCGGTACAACTAGCAGGGGGAAAATCAGTTCATATTCATTTAGAAGCACCAACATTTCAGGTGAATTGGCAGAAGGTCAAAGATTGTATCAATGCAAAAACTCGCATGATTATCGTCAATACACCGCATAACCCAACAGGGGCGATTTGGTCAGAACAAGACTGGCACCAACTGATTGAACTCATTCAAGATAAAAATATTGTGGTGCTGTCAGATGAAGTCTACGAACATTTGATTTTTGACGGGCAAAAGCACTATAGCGCACTGCAATTTCCAGAATTACGTGAACGTAGTTATGTGATTGGTTCTTTTGGCAAAAGTTATCATGTCACAGGTTGGAAAACTGGCTATTGTGTTGCGGCTCCGCATTTGATGCATCTGTTCCGTCAGATTTATCAATTTGCCAATTTCTGCGGCACCACACCTTGCCAAGTTGCCCTAGCGCACTATATGCAGCAGCATCCTGAGCACGTTCAGGAACTCCCAAATTTTTATCAGGCAAAACGGGATCTTTTTAATACCCAAATTCAAAACTCACGTTTTCAATTCATTCCATCGCAAGGTACCTATTTTCAAAATCTCGATTACAGTGCCATTCGCCCTGACCTCAATGATGTCGACATGTGCCAATTCCTCGCTGAGCAGCACAAAATTGTCGCGATTCCAATTTCCGTATTTTATCAACAAGCCCCTGAATCACTTCGTCTGATTCGATTCTGCTTTGCCAAAACTGATCAGACGTTACAACGTGCAGGAGCAATCCTTGCACAGTGTTGATCAACAAAAATAAACCGAACAATCATGACGTCAATATGACCGATGATGGTATCGTGGAAAAAATAGAAACGTTTCTGGATGAAGCGTGAAGGAAATAGAATGACACCACGCCAACCTTTGGTGATGCAACCCAATCTATGGAAAACATTTTTTGTTTTTCTGGTTCCCTTGATCGCCACCAATATTTTACAGAACTTATCGGGAACGATTAATACCATCTTTGTCGGTCAAATGATGGGGGTAGATGCAATTGCTGCGGTCTCCGTCTTCTTTCCCATTCTTTTCTTTTTATTGGCATTTGTCATCGGTATTTCAGCAGGAACGACTGTACTGATTGGGCAAGCGTGGGGTGCGCAAAACCTTGAAAAAGTACGAAGTGTGATTGGCTCGACCCTATTTATGACCTTGATTGGTGGCAGTATCATTGCCATTTTAGGTTGGGGCTTTGCTGAGCATATTTTGAAATTATTAGGCACAGATCCTAAAGTCATGCACCTCTCTCTGCCCTATGTTCGATGGATGCTGGTGGGTAGTCCATTACTGTTTGTCTATATTATTTACACTTCAATTCTACGTGGTGTAGGCGATAGCGTTACCCCTCTGATTGCTTTGAGTTTAACCAGCCTAATTGGATTAGCCGTTACTCCAGTCTTACTCAAAGGTTATTTTGGTTTTCCTGCTCTGGGCATTGTTGCGCCTGCGGTGGCAACCATTATGGGATATGCCGCAGTCCTTATTTTTCTGAGCTTCTATCTCAATTATAAGAACCATCCACTGAAAATAGATGCCCGTCTATTGAAAAGTATTCGTCATGATAGCAACCTAAGCAAACTGATCTTAAAGCTTGGTATCCCAACAGGCATCCAAATGGTGACGACGTCATTGGCAGGCTTAGTCATCATTGGTTTGGTTAATCATTATGGTGCGCATGCGACCGCAGCGTATGGTGCAGTGAACCAAGTACTCAACTATATTCAGTTTCCTGCCCTCTCTATTTCAATTGCGGCTTCTATTTTTGCCGCTCAGGCAATTGGTGCAGGAAAACCCGAATTATTAGCCAAAGTCACACGAACTGCTTTGGGAATGAATGTGATATTCACAGGCAGTTTGATCACTTTAGCCTACTTATTTTCCAAATATTTAATGGCACTATTTATTACCGATCACAGCGTCATTGAACTTGGGCAGCAGCTCTTATTCATCGTATTGTGGTCGCTTTTATTCTTTGGTGCGAGTGCCATTTTTGCCTCAATTATGCGTGCCAGTGGAACCGTCAATGTTCCGATGATGATCAATATTCTGACCATTATTTTAATTGAAGTTCCTTGTGCCTATTGGTTTAGCTCGTTATGGGGCTTAACGGGCATTTGGACGGCTTACGCGCTTTCTTTTGTCTGCTTATGCGTATTACAAGCGTCTTATTATCAATTCGTTTGGAAGAAAAGTAAGATCAAAGTCTTGATCTAAAATTCGCACAAGCAACGATTCGCAATTTCAATAAAAAAGCCATTCTCATCAGAATGGCTTTTTTACAATCACGGAAACTTACATCATTTTAGTGGCGAATGCAGCAAGGCGTTGATAACCCGTTGGGAACAAACGTTGGAAAGAATCCACAATACGTGCATCTGTTCCAATCAACAGACGGCGTTTATCTTTCAGCACAGCATTTAGAATCTGACGTGCAGCTTCCTCAGGTGGTGTACGTAAGAATTTATCAAACTGTTTGATTGATTTATTTGGATCCATACCTAAACTTTTTAAGCTGTCATTCATTTTCGCAGCTTTCGCAATATTGGTACGGATACCTCCTGGGTGTACGCACAGTGAACTTACACCCGTCTTTTCAATATCAAGCTCTTGGCGTAATGATTCAGTAAAGCCACGGACTGCAAATTTAGTTGCGTTATAAGCAGATTGTGTTGGCTGTGAGGTTAAACCAAAAATACTTGAGATATTGATGATGTGACCATCTTTGGTTTGCTTAATGAATGGTAAAAATTCTTTCGTGCCGTAAACCACGCCCCAGAAATTAATCCCCACGATCCATTCTAAATCTTCATAGCTCGCACCTTCAACAGTTGAACCTAAGGCCACACCTGCGTTATTGAAAATCATATTCACAGAACCATGATCTTGAACAGTCTCTTGCGCCCATTGCTTCACCGCTTCACGGTTAGACACATCAAGAACTTTGGTGGTTACAGTGATAGGATTTTGTTTTACCAACTCAACAGTTTGCGCCAATCCTTTCTCATTGATATCACTCAATGACAAATGACAACCTTGTTTAGCCAATAAAATTGCCAATTGTTGTCCAATCCCAGAACCTGCACCTGTGATCGCTGCGACTTTATTTTTAAAATTTTTCATTGCCTATCCTTTGTATTGCGAATGATATGCACATATTTGTCTAGATCATGTGCCGTTTAAGATATAACCAATATAATTTTGACAATACGTGTTGTCAATATAGTACACTACTGTTTTAAGACAAATGGCAGGAACCAACATATTGCTTGTCATATTAGGTCTATTTACATTTTATGACTTAAGATGTTGAGATGTTGAGATGTTGAGATGTTGAGATGTTGAGATGTTGAGATGTTGAGATGTTGAGATGTTGAGATGTTGAGATGTTGAGATGTTGAGATGTGATCAAGCATGTTTTACGAAATTTAGTTATTCTAAATCTGCAAGACCTGTTTAAAATGTAAATAAATCTTAGATATACGATTCAAAGACTTTTTAGGGAACGGTTTTTTCAATGGCAACTGAAGATCTAGCGACACGTAAAAAAAATAATACCGAAGCGAAAGAACGTCAGTTTAAAGGTCTCTCTTTAACTGAACGTAAAGAATTACGTCGGGAAAAACTGATTGATGCAGGTATCGCCACGTATGGAACACATGGTTTTTTTTCTGTCACCGTCAAAGATGTTTGTAATGAGGCGAAACTGACTGAACGCTATTTTTATGAATCGTTTAAAAAAAGTGAGGAACTATTCCAAACTGTTTTTTTAAAAATGATCGGCAAAATGCAGCATTGTTTAACTCAAGCGGTATTAATGGCTGCACCCGAACCCAAGAATATGGTCAATGCGGGTTTATCTGCTTTACTCAATGCGATTAAAGATGATCCCCGTATGGCCCGGATCATTTATATCGATGCGATGTTGGTTCAAGACTTACATAATCAAGCCACGATTCAGGAAACCTTGACCCAATTTGATCGTATTATTCAAGCATTCGTGATGATTACCATGCCAAATGCACCACAAAGTGCTGAAGAAGTTTCTTTAATGGCAACAGGTTTAAATGGTTATGTCACCCATATCATTATTCGTTGGGTTTCTGAAAATTTTAAACAGCCCTTAGAAGATGTTTTATCTGCGTGTTGCGCCGTGTTTTTATCTTTTATCGAAACAACCTCTCAAAAAAATTAAAATCCTTTTACAGTTTTGTGACAAACAAAAGTATAAGGTTATAGCAGTATTAACCAAATGAATTCATTTGTTTTATTTACAAACAACTTGTCATCATTTGGTCACTGCTTTGCCCCAGAATTGTCACAATTTATTGCTAAATTCGACTTTATTCACTCTTTTGCAATGATATTGTCATAATTAATCTTTGTAATAAGCCTGTCATAACAACAAAACGGTTCACCGTTACAAATTTAAGGGTATTGCGCTGTGAAAGATGACTATATTTTAATTGTCGATGATGAGTTACCGATTCGTGAGATGATCCATACTTCTTTAGATATGGCAGGCTTCCAATGTTTACAAGCTGAAGACGCCAAACAAGCACATCAGATTATTGTCGATCAGCGGCCTGCTCTGATCTTGTTAGATTGGATGCTACCAGGGGGCATCAGTGGGGTAGATCTTTGTCGCCGCCTCAAACGCGATGAAAATTTGGCAGAAATTCCTGTGATTATGCTGACTGCACGTGGTGAAGAAGATCATAAAGTACAAGGTCTTGATGCAGGCGCAGATGATTATATGACCAAACCATTCTCCACACGAGAGTTGGTTTCTCGTATCAAAGCTGTCCTACGCCGTGCTAATGCACTCAGTGGTGAGAAAGTGATTGATGCCAATGGTTTAATGCTTGATCCTGTCAGCCAACGCGTTAGTTTTAGTAACAGTATTTTAGAGATGGGTCCAACTGAATATCGCTTACTGGCTTTCTTCATGACACACCCAGAACGCGCCTACACACGTGCGCAACTACTTGATCAAGTTTGGGGTGGCAATGTCTATATCGAAGACCGTACCATCGATGTACATATCCGTCGTTTACGCAAAGTTTTAGAGCCTTTCGGCGTTGATCGTTTTGTGCAAACCGTACGTGGCACAGGTTACCGTTTCTCTACACGCGCTGATTTAGCGGCAGGTTAAAAATCCTTTATGTATGAACCTTATCCCGTCCCTGAACTGGCACGTGAACATCAACGTTTCCGCTATAGCAGTTTATGGGCGTTTGCAAAACAAGATTTAAGACTGTTAATGTTCTTTTTATTGATTGCGAGCTTAATCGGATTTGGGGTCGGATACTTTTGGAGCTGTATTTTTGTCGCTTTTGTAGTGTTCTTTATCCTGCAGCTCCGCTCGCTTTATCTCGTGAATGATTGGATTTCGAACCGCCCTTATGATGTACCACCAAATCTCAGTGGAATTTGGGGGGCTTTACTGTTTAATGTTCATCGTGCACAACGCCAAGAACGTATCGTTCAAGCGGAAATGGTGGGTTTGATTGATCGAGCGCAATCTTCTTTGGTTGCACTCGCCGAAGCTGTGGTTTTAATCGATGATCAACACCAAATTGAGTGGTGGAATCCTGCAGCAGAAAAATTATTGGGGATTAATCCCTTAGATCGCGGGCGTAATCTATTGGCTATTTTGCGCCAACCGAGTTTTATTGAATATTTTAATCATATTGATCAAGCACCTGATGGTATTCGCCTACAAGCCCAAATGGATGAAGACCGCTATGTGCAAGTGAAACTGACACGTTTTGGTGGAGAAAGTCGCCTTTTGGTCGCGTATGACACCACACGTGTACATAACCTAGAGCAAATGCGTAAAGATTTTGTGGATAACATTTCACATGAGTTACGCACGCCCCTCACCGTACTGAGTGGTTATATTGAAACATTTATCGATCAAGATGACATCACGCCGCGCTGGAAACGTGCTTTTACACAAATGCAATCACAAACCAAACGTATGAATGCTTTGGTCAATGATTTACTATTGTTATCCAATTTAGAAAACAATAAAAAGGTCGCAAAAAATCAGATTATTGACATGGCAAATTTGATGAATCAACTCTTTGACGATGCTCGTGCCTACAATTTGGATTATGGTCATACTTTAAATCTCGATATCGATAGCCATTGTGATTTAATTGGCTCAGATATGGAAATCGCCAGTGCTTTCAGCAATTTAATTACCAATGCAATTAAGTACACCCCGAAAGGTGGGATTATTACGATTGGTTGGCATGAAGATGGTGATCATGCTTATTTTACCGTGCAAGATAATGGGATTGGTATTAATCCAAAACATTTACCACGTTTAACTGAACGTTTTTATCGCGTAGACAGTGCGCGTAGTCGTCAAACAGGTGGTACAGGTTTAGGGTTGGCAATTGTAAAGCATGTCTTAATGCAACACGGTGCTCATCTAGAAATTAGTTCTAAAGAAAATGAAGGTTCAACCTTTATTGCTGTTTTTCCAAAAGAACGGCTTTATCGTATTAATTAGAAAATTACAGGGAACTAATAAGGTTCCCTAAATATTTGATATTACAATTTAATTACAATACTAATATAATAATAATCTGCTTTATTTCATTGCTAACGCATTTTTATTTCGATGTAAAATACTTATGAATCCTCACTTTTTCCGCACATTGGTACTTCTCCTTGGACTCGGTATTCCATTTGCTACAATGGCTACACCTTTTGATCCTTTAATTGGAACTTGGAAGGTTGTAGATGAACGCACTGGCTCTTATTTATCTGATATTGTGATTAGACGAAATTCTAAAACTGAACAATATAGTGCTGTGATTGTCAAAATGTACCCTCTGGGTAAAGAGGCAATACCGACATTATGTACCCTATGTTCAGGTACTTTAAAAAATCAACCAATTGTCGGTATGGAAGTTCTAACAGGTCTTAAGATGCTGACTCCAAATGAGGAATTTGGACTCGGTATTTGGGTAAATCCTTATGATGGCTATAAATACAACCTGAATGCACGTTTGAGCAAAACTGGTAAAATGCTGAACATTAATGCAAAAAATCCTAGCAATAATACTTTCCGAAATATGACTTGGATTCGATTGTAATGTGACTGCGCTAGGTTCTAGTTAACGCTATCAAAGCAAAAGTAAAAAAGCCCGACATCCTGTCGGGCTTTTTCGTATTTCGCACTTTAGGTATAACTCCTGTCCTACCTCACGTCCTGATGCATGAACTTATCATTTTTGTTTTATGTTTTGGAACTTCCTGTTCCTGATGAGTTGATATTAGGTGATTCAATCATGCCTGAAAATGGGACATTGACCCTAATCACTGTAAGAAAAAGCGTACACTGCTGAGCTTTCTTATCATTAAGAAAGTAACTAAGTATAGAGAAATAAGTCTAGAGAACTGATTAATCTCCGAATAAATCAATAGGCTGCTCTGTCGTCATTACACCCATATAGTGATCATAGCTTTGTGCCAGTAGACAAATAACTACAGCAGCAATCAAGGTCAAAATCTTGTTTCTTATTGTCATCGTCAGCTACCTAAATCAAGGATCTATAAAAAAGGTATAAGATTTCTTCCATCTAATCTAATATAGAAAAAACAAGCACTGATCTAATTTTGAGATATGTGGACATTTAAACAATTCAATTATCTAATCACGATTGTTGAAACTGGGGGCTTTATTGCTGCCTCAGAGAAGCTATTTATTGCTCAATCAGCACTGAGCAGACAAATTAAAAATTTAGAAGAAGAAATAGGTTTTGAAATTTTTGATCGATCTGAGAAGAAAATTAGACTAACACCTGCAGGGGAAGCACTGTATAAAAGTTTAAAAACCAATATTGATCATTTAAAAAGTTCAATTGTCAGCGCCCAAAGCATCAGCCGTGGTGAAGGTCGAATTATTAAAATTGCACATTCCAGTAGTATCGTATTGGATCAAAACAAGCTGGAAATCTTTGAACAGCTCTGTGATACACATTTGATTGATATCGAAATGAACACCCTATCCTCTGAATTACAGCTTGAATATTTGTTGAATGGGACAATTGATCTGGGTTTTATTCGACCCCCGATTTATCACAATTTAAATGATGTAAACTCAATCAGTTTATACACAGCCCCCTTATATGTTGCTGCCCATATTTTAGATCCATTCTTACGTGAAAAAGAAAGTGTGACGATTCGTGAATTGGAGCCATTGAGTTTTGTTTCTGTACCGCATAAAGCCCGTGGTGGGTTAAGCTATCTGGCCGCCAATTTATGTTTGGTCAACGGTTTTAGTCCGAAAAGAACCAGAATTTATTCGAGAAAAAGGTCTCAACTGGAACTGGTCGCGAATGGCTTTGGTGTTTGTATTGTGCCTGAAGAATTTAAAGTGATTTTGCCCAACAATGTCAGACTGATTCCAATTCATGATGAAAATGCTTTGAGTGAAGTCAGATTAATCTGGAAAAAGGATGAAGACCCTATCATCAACATGTGTGCAGATGCTATTTATGCTTATTACAATACTAAACAGATGAACTTTGAAGAACTCACTGAGCTTAAAATCAAATGAAAAAAGCCCAACATCCTGTCGGGCTTTTTCGTATTTCGCACTTTAGGTATAACTCCTGTCCTACCTCACGTCCTGATGCTCAAACTTATTATTTTTGTTTTATGTTTTGGAACTACCTGTTCCCTGATGAGTTGATATTAGGTGATTTGGATCGGTACGAATATGGGTCATTGACTGGAATTGGTGTAAGAAAAAGCGTACATGCTTCTATTGATTGATAGTTAATAATATATAAATAAAACCAACATACACATACGATTGCTTAGCTATAAAAATTAATCTATTGAAATTAAAATCATTGCAAATTATGGTTAGTCTAGAATTGTCCAATAATACTTTATAGCTGTACAAATAATGAAATTTAAAAAAATTCTTTTGATACTATTTCCATGTTTTTTTCTTAGCTCTACGTTTGCCAATGAAAATACGATTAAAGAGATTTTAGATTCAGCAAACAAAGGCAATGCTTCTTCGCAAAAAAAGCTTGGTGATCTATATTATATGGGAGAAAATCTTAAACAAAGTTATACCAAAGCTTTTGAATGGTATACAAAAGCTGCTCATCAAGGAAATATTGATGCCCAAACTCAACTCGGATATATGTATTATATTGGCACTCAAGATGTCAAACAGAATTATGCCAAAGCTTTTGAATGGATGAATAAGGCAGCACAACAAGGTAATATGTACGCTCAAAGCCATCTTGGTGAGATATATTATAAGGGCAAAGGTGTAGCCCAAAACTACGCTCAAGCTTTTGAATGGTATAACAAAGCGGCTACTCAAGGGGACATGGAAGCCCAATTCAATCTTAGTGTGATGTATTACAATGGTGAAGGTGTACCACAAAACTATACTAAGGCTTTTGAATGGTATAACAAGGCAGCAGATCAAGGTAATGGACATGCACAATATAGTCTTGGTGTGATGTATGACAAAGGTGAAGGTGTACCTCAAAGCTATACCAAAGCTTTTGAATATTATAATAAAGTAGCTGAACTAGGCTTTGTAGATGCACAGTTTGCTTTAGGGGAAATGTATTATAAGGGTGAAGGCGTAGATCAAAATTATGCCAAAGCTTTTGAATGGTATAATAAAGCGGCAGATCAAGGTGATATAGAAGCTCAATTTAATCTTGGTATGATGTATGAAAAAGGGCAAGGCGTATCTAAAAATAGAGTTTTAGCATTAAACTGGCTAAAAAAAGCTGCGAGTAATGGCTATCCTCAAGCCCAGTTAATACTAAATGAAATTAAATGATTTAAATTAATCTCATATAGCTTGAATAAAATAGACAAGACCTAAACAGAAAAACCCCAAAAATTTTGGGGCTTTCCAAATCACTTTATAAATTAAACGGTATGACCTAAACGCTCGCCCATCACCACAGTTGAATTGGCTTTAAACTGTTCTTCCCAAACCATTTTATCTTTTTCAAATAAAACCACAGCAGTAGAACCTAGGTAGAAACGACCTAACTCTGCACCTTTATCCAATTTCATTTGATGATGCTGCAATTCAACTTTGCCAGATGGTTTTACTTTACCTGTCGCAACAGTTTCAATGCCTGCCACAATCATTGCACCGACTAAGACTACCGCCATACGACCAAGTTCAGTATCAAACAAACACACCATACGTTCATTACGTGCAAACAAACCTGGTACATTTTCAGCAGTGGTCTGGTTGACTGAGAACAACTCACCTGGAATATATAAAGTTTCAGTCAACGTGCCAGCCAATGGCATATGTACACGATGATAATCTTTCGGTGATAAATAAACCGTTGCAAACTGACCATCAATAAATGGTTTTGCCAGTTGTGGATCGCCAATCAATTTATCAACAGAAAAACTTTGACCTTTGGCTTGAAAAATGTCACCCGCTTCAATTTTACCAAGCTGTGAAATCGCACCATCAGCAGGACACACAATACTATCCGCTTGTTCATCTACACCACGTACACCATCTTTAAGCGCACGAGTAAAAAATTCATTAAATGACTTATATTGGTTCGGATTGGTTTGCTTGGCAATGCTCATATCAATGCCGTATTTTGCTTTGAATGCTTGAATCACAGCAGTTTTCACCAAAACATTTTCACTTGCGGCAACTTTACCAATCACACGGCTGAGTTGATGTTGTGGTACTAAATTTTGTGCTTGGATAAAAAGTTGTTTTTTTAAATCTGCTGAAAAACTCAAGACGGTGACTCCCCTGAAATAATAGGACTATCGAGGCGATTGCCCCATTCACTCCACGCACCGTCATAGGCTCTAACTTGCCAATTGAGCAATCTTGCCAAAATATACGCCAAGCCCGAACGATGGTGAGACTGACAATACACCACGACAGGTTGTTGTAAATTAAAGCCTAATTGTTCTAAACGTTGTTGTGTGCGTTCAAGCGAGTGTAATTTTAGATGATTTTCACGGTTTAGGGCAGTACTCCATTCAAAATGCAATGCATTTGGGATGTGACCACCGCGTCGTGCAGCTAAACGTAGTCCAGTATATTCTTCATTGGTACGGCAGTCCCATAGCTGAATATTCTGTTCTTGCACTTGCTGAAGTAATTCGTTGTACTCAATACGATGTTGTTGCACCGTCTCTAAATCAACGTGTAGAAGATCAGCGACTGGTATGACTTTTTCAACATCTGCGGTTGTTGGCAAAGCTGCACCTAACCAAGCATGAATTCCACCATTGATTAAACTGGTACGCTCAAAACCTAAACAATGTAAATTCCAAATTAAACGCCCTGCCCATGCACCACCCTCATCGTCATAGACCACGACATGGTGCTGAGGGGTAATATTCAATTTCTCAATTAAAGCCTGCAAACCTGCTAAATCAGGTAATACCCCATTGGCTTGTTCTTGCTGCGCAACCAAATATTTTGGCTGCAAATGAATCGCATGGGGAATGTGTAGTTGCTCATATACCGAAGCTCGGCTTAAATCAACCACACGAATCAATTCATGCCCTAGATAAGGCACCAGTTGTTCAGGCTCAATCAATAAACCCAGTTTAAAATCTACGTCAGTCATAGTTATGCTGTTTTATCATCCGCATTGTGGATGATTTTAGCATAGCCGACTTTTTATCTTTGTCTGATTTTTTGCATTCATTTAGCAGAAAAGGAGATATAGCAAAAAGCCCAACGACTATGGATTAAAAGTATAAAATTTGCTGACCATTGCTAAAGTTAAGCCATATAAATCTATCGAGACAATTTACTGGTGCGGAGGCGGCATGGATGCTGCCCGTTGAACTGCGGCATCAAGGATGTGCCGTCAGTTCAACAAAAGATTTTTGTTAATTCTGATCTTTTAAAAGTAAAGAGTGCCTATACAGATCTCTCATAACGTTTGAGCTATTCCATTTGAGTGTGAAAGAATAGCTAGGCTTCTTCAATCTCAAACACCTGACGCAAATACGCCAAGAAAGTCTCATTATCAGTCATAGTCTTGCCTGAACTATCCGAGATTTTTGCGACCGACTGACCATTGCATTCCACCAATTTCAACACAATATTCAATGGCGTCTGTCCCATATCATTGGTTAGATTCGTTCCGATACCAAAACTCACTTGGAAACGATCTTTAAAATATTGATGTAATAACCATGCTTTTTCTAAATTCAAACCATCACTAAAAGTCAGCATCTTGGTTTTGGTATCAATCTTTAATTTACGATAGTGTGCATAAGCTTTATCGCCCCATTCGTACGGATCACCACTATCATGGCGTAAGCCATCAAACAGTTTGGCAAAATACAAATCAAAATCACGTAAGAAGGCATCTATTCCCACCACATCAGTCAAGGCAATGCCTAAATCCCCCCGATATTCTTGTACCCAAGCTTCTAGCGCTGCCTTTTGAAAATTACGCAATCGCACATCCAAAGCCTGAAAGGCTTGCAAAAACTCATGTGCCATTGTACCAATCGGGCTGATGCCTAATTCTTTGGCGAGTAGGACATTACTGGTTCCACGAAACACTTTAGGTGCAGCAGCATGAAATGCCTTGACTACATGTTTCTGCCATTCAAAGCTATAACGACGACGAGTACCAAAATCTGAAACTAAAAATGGTGGCTCATTATCCCGTTGTTCTTGCGAATATTTTTCTAATTGCATCAATTTCTGCTGTAAACGATGCTCGCCTTCTGCCAATACATCATCGCTACGGATACGGCGGAAATACAATTCATTGACGATCGCCAACACAAAAATCTCAAACATCATCGCTTGAACCATCGGCCCTTCGATACGAATATCCAAACGATCTGCCTGATCAATATTGGCTTGAATAAATCGACGTTTAAGCTGAAATAATTCTAAATAATCAACAAAATCACTTTTAATGAAACGTAAAGAACGAAGATATTGCAATTCATCTTCGGCAAAACGTAATTCACAGAGTAAATCAAGCTGATGATTCAGGTCTTCTAGAATCTCAACTAAAGGATAAACCGTATCTTCTAGGTTTCGACAGCGAAATAAATACACGCTATGTGTCTGTGGAAATTGATGCAACACCACTTGTAACATCGTGAATTTATATAGGTCAGTGTCCAATAAAGATCGAATAATGGCAGACATAGCGGATGGTTATAACCAATTCTTTTGCATAATAATTGTTGTTATACAATCAAATTAGGCTTGTTGGATAGTAGACTTTTGCTGCACAACTCATTTTTATAGCGTGTCTCTGCTAAACTTACCCACTTCATTTTTCTGTTTTTTCAATCTTATGCGTGCATTAATTCAACGAGTTCTCGAAGCGAAAGTGGTGGTTGAGGGTCAAACCACGGGGGAGATTCAACACGGCTTACTGGTTTTTTTAGGTCTAGGCAGAGAAGATACGCTAGAGAAAGGGCAAAAACTGATTGATAAAATTTTAAAATATCGAATTTTCGATGATGAACAAGGCAAAATGGGGTGGAATGTCAGTCAAGCCAAAGGTGGACTATTATTGGTTTCGCAATTTACCTTGATGGCTCAGACTCAAAAAGGTTTGCGTCCAGACTTTGGACCTGCCATGCCGCCAGCCGAAGCGAAAGCACTGTATGAACAATTGGTTGAATATGCACAACAGCAGTTTGAAAATATCCAAACTGGTATTTTTGCTGCTGATATGAAAGTCCATTTGATCAATGATGGACCTGTGACGTTTAACTTAGAAATTGAATAGTACTAAGCAATAAAAAAAACTCCCATTCAGGGAGTTTTTTTTCAGGTTGGTTTATTTACCTGTTTTTTGTTTGATAAATGCGCGTGCTTGACGGATTTTTTCTTTTACTGGCTTTGGCACTTTTGGTGGAATTAATTTCGCTGCTTGGTTGAACCAAACCAACAAGCTAAAGTCGCCTTCCATTTTAATGCTGCCATCTTGCATGCCTGTCATGAATGCCGTTGGATCACCTTTCACTAAAGTTTTCACACCTTGCTCACTTGAAGCAAATTGCAAAATAAAATCAGCTTTTTCAGGGCTACCCGCAACGGTATCAATCTTGCCGCGGTTGACAATAATCTGACGTGCCAAACCTAAATCTGTACCAATCTGAATACGGAATTCACGGTCATGAACCAACTCAATAAACTTTGGGCTAGTACGTGCCAATTGCTTCATACGTAACGCCAAACCTGCCACTAACAAATCAAGTGGATCAGTGCTTAGATCAACGATCGGTAACTTAACGACAGGTAGAGAAGAAAGCTTCATGACATTTATGCCCACAGTATAATGATGAAAATTAAGACAACTGTATCCTAGCACAATTGTAGATCAGTCTGTAAAAGCTTTGTTGCAGAAAATGAATACAAAAAAAGGCATGCTGAGCATACCTTTTTTGTTGTTCAAATTATTATAAATTATCGGCTAGAACATTGTTGTTGATCATTCTTGTAAACTGGCGTGTGTTCAATATATTGACGCTTCTCCAATTGCTTCTGGGTTTGTTTATCTTCGCGTAAAAGTATGAATGTAACCGTTACCATCGCAAGGCTTAGGGCTGTCAAATAACTGTAGGCGACCGACATTTCGAACATGGTTTGCATACCAAAGCGCACCACTTCTAATAGTCCCCAACTCAGCATACCTGCCAGCATAAAACCTAACCAACGACGATACGGAGAAAAGAAAACAGCAATAACTGCGACAGCGATTAAGCCAAATCCAACCCACATGGTGAAATTCGCTGCTTCCATAGAAACCTCCGTCTTTAAAAGGTGGTCTGTATAATCTTCAGACCTCATATTGTTCTGTAATTTCTAACAGTACTTTGTATTGCATTAATGTCTTAAAGCATTATGGCGAGTTTTTTATAGAAAAAAAGAGTCTGAAATTAACCATACGACACAAGGTGTCGCAATATGCTTTTGTCATTACATTTTTTTAAATTACAAAAGTCTCAAAGTGCTATATAGCATCAATTGCGGCGTGTCATTACAAAAAAATATACCTCTTTTTAATCATTCAGAAACTTTTTTCAGAATTTTTTTATCGTTGTTTTTCTATACATTTAGACATAAATATGACGAATTAATGACGCTTGCAAAATAAATAAAACCGCTTCGAAAGCGGCTTCATTTACGTATAAGAACTGATGTGTTAAGCACGATTTAAATCTTTATCATGCATACCCAATAAGTACAAAACACCATCTAAACCTACACTCGAAATCGCTTGATTGGCATTTTGACGAACGAGTGGTTTAGCGCGAAACGCCACGCCTAGACCTGCGATTGATAGCATTGGTAGATCATTGGCACCGTCACCAACAGCCATCGCCTGCTCTAGTGAAATTCCCATTTTATCTGCTAATTGACGCAATAATTCGGCTTTACGTGCGCCATCCACGATTGCGCCTTTGACTTCACCTGTCACCAAGCCATCTTGAACATCTAAAATATTGGCATGGACTTCATCAATCCCCAATTTTGCTTGTAAATACTCTGCAAAATATTGGAAACCGCCTGATAAAATTGCAGTTTTATATCCCAACGCTTTAAGCGTTGAAATTAAACGCTCCGCCCCTTCAGTCACGGTCAAGCGTTCGGCAATTTTCGGTAATACAGAAGCATCCAAACCTTTTAATAAAGAAACACGGGCACGGAAACTTTGTTGAAAATCAAGTTCACCCAGCATGGCACGCTCAGTAATTTCAGCAACTTGAGCGCCAACGCCTGCTTCTAATGCCAGTTCATCAATCACTTCTTGCTCAATCAAGGTGGAGTCCATATCAAAGCAAACTAAACGACGATTACGGCGATATGCATTGTCTTCTTGCACAGCGACATCAATATTTAACTCACCAGATAGGCTTAAACATGCTGCACGCATCGCTTGTGCATCCAACATCTGTCCGCTGAGGCCAAACTGCACACAGGCACGACGTGGAAATTGGCTTTCTGCATCCAGGTCTAAACGTCCCGATAAACGAGTGACTGTTTCAATATTAAAGCCTTGGCTAGACACAATTTTTGTGACCGCTTGCAAATGTTCAGCAGTGAGTTCTGGTGCAAGTGCCGTTACGATATAGCGAGTTCGCCCACCTTCACTCACCCATTGATCATATTCTGCGTTAGAGATTGGTTTAAATCGCACAGTTAAGCCAATATCATGTGCTAAAATCAAAATCTCTTTCATTGCCAATGCCGTTGCAGTCTCATTATCCGAAGCAACAACAATTCCCAAAGTAAGTTGATTATGGATAACCGCCTGACCCACATCGAGTATTTGCAAAGAATGCACGGAAAGTACCTGCATTAATCGAGTAAACTGATTCGGTTGATCTGGTCCTAAAAAGGATATAAGAATGATTTCACGCATGAATTGACTCGTGTTTGAGCGACAACTATTGTATGTAAGAATCATAACATAACCCAACCTAAATCTATTTGCCTTGGAAGTTTAACTTGAATGCGCCTCGCCAAGGGCTATTTGCTAGCCTACTGATCGTAAGTTTTGCATTGCATACCTTTTTATTGGTGATTGCAACGACACATCAACTCAATGAAAATCGCGCCAGCCAAGGACAACTGATGACTAGTCAGTTAGTGGCGGATAGTCTTTCAGAGTTGGAACCCGCCAATACTGTCTCATTGGCATTGGTTGCCAATCGCTATGCAACCAATCCGAGTATTGCTTCAATTCGTATTTTAGATGCCAATAAACAAGTCCTTGCGACCAGTGGTATGGCAAAGACGCGTCAAGGTGAAGTCTTTGTCCGTGATGCGTTACAAAATGAGAAGAAAGTTGGAACGGTTGAAATCACGCTCATCCAACCAAGTATTGGTGAAATCTTACGCACGCAATGGCTGGCGATTTTGGCATCTTTATTTATTCATGGGTTGATTTGGTTAGCATACCGTGCCATTGCTCGACCAACACGCAGTGAATATTTAGCCCGTATTAACCAAGAAAATCATCTCAAGCATGAAATTCAACGTTTAACTCAGGCACTTGCACTCGAAAAACAAAATACCGTGACCTTGGTTGCACAAGCGCAACAACAAGCAAAAGCACAACCAAAATCACGAATTGAAAAAAGTTCAACAGATCAAGCTCAACTCGATCATCAAACCGTAGCACTCAACATCCAGTTTTACGATCCAAAACAACTCTTGAGCAGTGTCAATCAGTCGGTTTCTGTGCCTTATTTTAAACTCTGCCAATTATTCTTAGATAAAAGCATTGATCTCTGCGCTAAACATTATCAGCTCGATGTCGCACAAATTCGCGTAGTCCAAGAGTTCAATGCTGAGGGTGCAACCTTATCAACGACCTCAGAACACGCCCATGCCTTAGAATGTCTGATGATGGTTGGTGCTGTTTTCCAATTATTAGCGGATGTCCTCTATAAACGTTATCGTGAAGATAAACGCTTTGCGCTACAAACACGTGGTGCGGTTGCCAGTGCTGTAGATGCTATGCAGTTAGATGCAATTGAAGCGGCTAAACGCTTAACACAGCATTTACATGCCAAAGAAGCAGCATTGCATCTTAATCATGAGCAGTTGAAAACGGTTCAAAACAGTTATGAGTTGGTCATCATGCCAAATCCAAGCAACATTATGACTCGTCATGCCTTTATGATTAATGGTATGAATGAGCAGTGTGCAACTTTAGCTCAGGATCTTCGCACTGAAATTCTAATGGGCAAAAAAGTAAAAGCTTCGACTGAATCCTAGGCTAATCGGCTAGATTGGCTCTAATTTAAAATGCAACGCTCCCTTACAAGGCTATAAATGCCCCTCAGGACAAAGCGTTGCTTTATTATTTGCTCTGTTCACTTTTTTAATTGATAAAGAAGCACAGGCGAAATTTATTAAAATACGGTAAACTACACCAGATTTATCGAATACTAGTGCCCTAAAAGGCAGCATAAAAGGTGAAAGCGAATGCCGCTGAGTCGTGTTGAAGAGCTTGTCGCAGATATTCGTGCAGGCAAAATGGTCATCCTAATGGATGATGAAGATCGTGAAAATGAAGGTGACTTAGTCATCGCTGCAACGCATGTTCGCCCTGAAGATATTAACTTCATGATTACACATGCACGTGGTTTGGTTTGCCTAACACTGAGTCGTGAGCGTTGTAAACAGCTCAACCTACCCTTGATGGTTGATCAAAACGGCGCACAACATGCCACTAACTTCACGCTCTCGATTGAGGCAGCAGAAGGGATCAGTACGGGTATTTCCGCAGCTGAGCGTGCGCATACGATTCGTACGGCTGTGGCGGCACATGCAAAACCAAGTGACATTGTACAACCTGGGCATATTTTCCCATTGATGGCTCAACCAGGTGGTGTACTCCATCGTGCAGGTCATACCGAAGCAGGTTGTGATCTCACACGTTTAGCGGGTCTTGAACCTGCTTCAGTGATTTGTGAAATTATTAATGAAGACGGTACCATGGCACGCCGTCCAGACTTAGAAGTTTTTGCAGAAAAACATGGTCTGAAAATTGGTACGATTGCGGATCTGATTCACTATCGTATGACCAATGAGCAAACCGTTGAGCGTTTATCTCAAGAAAGCATTGATACAGAATACGGTACATTTGAACTGTATAAATACCGTGAAATTGGTAATCCAGATATCCATTTAGCTTTAGTGAAAGGCGAGCCAAAACAAGGCATCACCACTGTTCGTGTGCATGGTTTTAATCCTGTTCGCGACTTATTAAAACTAAATAAAGCCGACGGTTCACCTGCGTGGAATTTAGACCTAGCAATGAAAACGATTGCTGCAAGTGAACGTGGTGTTTTAGTTTGGATCGGTCAGGATCATTTAGAAGATTTAGGGCATGCCTTAGATCAGTTAAATCAACCGAAACCACTCAAATCAAATGCAGCATTGTCGCATCAGTACCAAACGATTGGTGTCGGCGCACAGATTTTACGTGATCTAGGTGTTGAAAAAATGAAGTTATTGAGTTCTCCACTTCGTTTCAATGCTTTGTCAGGTTTCCATTTAGAGGTAGTGGAATACATCACTGCCGATCAAATCACAGCAAAATAATCGAGGTTGCTATGGCAATTCGCCGAATTGAAGGTTTATTACATCTCGCAAGCGAAGGTCGTTATGCGATCTTAGTAGGACGTTTCAACAGTTTCGTGGTTGAACATTTACTTGAAGGTGCGATCGATACTTTAAAACGTCATGGCGTTTCAGAAGAAGCGATTACTGTTATTCATGCACCGGGTGCATGGGAACTTCCTATCGTTGCAAAAAAATTAGCGGCTTCAAATCAGTTTGATGCCATCATTGCCTTAGGTGCAGTGATTCGTGGTAGCACACCACATTTTGACTTTGTTGCAGGTGAATGTGCCAAAGGCTTAGGTGTGGTTGCACTTGACAGCACTATGCCTGTCATCAATGGTGTCTTAACAACTGACAGCATTGAACAAGCAATCGAACGTTCAGGTACGAAAGCAGGCAACAAAGGTAGCGAAGCTGCATTGACTGCAATCGAAATGGTTAACTTATTAAAGGCAATTTAAAGCATGTCGCAAACACTTCAGGCCGCTTATGCAGCGAAACGCAAAGCACGTCGTTTTGCTGTACAAGGTATTTATGAATGGCAAATGAGTCGTAACCCTGTACATGAAATTGAAGCACGCACGCGTGTAGAAAATGCAATGCACAAAGTTGACCTTAACTATTACCATGAATTGCTCACTCAAGTGGTTGCTCAACATGAAGCTTTAGATGAGTTACTCATCCCTGTACTTGATCGTGAGTTAACTGCACTTGACGGTGTAGAACTTGCAACCTTACGACTTGGTGCTTATGAATTACGAGATCATCTCGAAGTTCCATACCGTGTTGTACTTGATGAAGCAATTGAGCTAGCAAAACACTTTGGTGGTGCAGACAGTCATAAATACATCAATGGTGTATTAGATCGTCTATCATCAAAGCTTCGTGAAGCTGAAAAACAACAAGCAAAATAATAGGCTTGATGTACGATGGCTGAGTTCTCAATTATTGATCGCTACTTTAAACGCACATCCAATACAGATGTAAGTTTAGGCATTGGTGATGACTCCGCCATCGTCACCCCTCCTCTAACACAGCAGTTGGTCATCTGCACAGATACCTTAGTTGCTGGTCGTCATTTTCCTTTAGATACCTCTGCCCATGCCATTGGCTGGAAAAGTGTAGCGGTCAATCTTTCTGACCTTGCTGCAATGGGTGCAAAACCACATAGTATTTTACTCGCGCTCAGTCTCCCTACCGTTGATCATGATTGGTTAGCTGGATTTAGTCAGGGACTATTTGCTTGCTGTGATCAATTTGGCGTCGCTTTAATCGGTGGCGATACCACTCAAAGTACTCAATTAACCATAACAGTTACTGCATTAGGTTGGATTGAACAAGGTCAAGCCATCACGCGTGCAGGTGCACAAGTAGGCGATCATATTTGTGTGAGTGGACAAGTCGGTGATGCCGCATTTGGATTACAACATTTAGGGTATCCTTTACAACAGCGTCTAGATTATCCAACCCCACGTTGCCAGTTAGGACAACAACTCAAGGGTCTAGCATCGAGTATGATTGATGTTTCAGATGGGCTTGCACAAGATTTAGGGCATATTCTCAAAGCCTCAAATGTGGGTGCAAAATTATCCCTCGACCAACTTCCGATAGATGCATCACTAAAAAAATTAGATTTAAGACAAGCTTGGCAATATGCACTTGCAGGTGGTGATGATTACGAACTATGCTTTACAATATCACCGCAAAATTTTGAAAAACTGTCGCGACAACAATTAGATGTTCCGCTTACAATAATCGGCAAAATTACCCAACAAACTGGATTGTTATTTGAGTATATGGGTGAAATTTCCCCATTACATGTTCATGGATACCAACACTTTGCATAAGCCCCCCATTCACTTCAGCCAAATGACTTGGTTTGACCGTTGCATCGTTTTTTGCGGTGTTGGATTTGGTTCTGGTCTTAGTCCTAAAGCACCAGGAACGTTTGGATCAGCCTTTGCATTGCTATTTACGCCACTCTGGCTATATCTTGGTTTTAATCTGAGCGTTTTCGCAATCACGATTATGTCCGTCATCGGTATATACATTTGCGGACATACTGCCAAAGTCATTGATGTACATGATGATGGACGCATCGTTTGGGATGAATTCGCAGGACAATCAATTACGCTATTGCCCTTGCTCTATGTACAGCAATTAAACTGGTTATGGGTCATTGTCGGTTTCATTTTTTTCCGTATATTCGACATCTGGAAGCCATTTCCAATTAGCTGGGCCGACCAAAAAGTTTCTGGCGGTCTAGGGATCATGCTTGATGACATCATCGCAGGTCTTTGGGCAGCACTCTGTATTTTTATTCTTCATTTTTATATTTTGACTTAAGCCATTGAATTAGAGTTAGTTATGTCAACAACTGTTATTATTCTTGCAGCAGGGAAAGGGACGCGAATGCGTTCTCAATTACCCAAAGTTCTCCAACCTTTAGCTGGTCGTCCACTTTTAGGACATGTGATTCAAACGGCAAAAAAACTCCATGCCCAAAATATTATTACCATTTATGGACATGGTGGCGAACTCGTTAAACAAAGTTTTGCTGAAGAGCATATTGAATGGGTTGAACAAGCTGAACAATTAGGCACAGGTCATGCGGTACAAATGACCTTACCTGTTTTACCACAGGAAGGTGTTTCACTGATTTTATCAGGTGATGTACCCTGCATTCATGCAAATACCCTACAAAAATTATTAGATACATCCACTCAGACAGGAATTGGCTTAGTTACGCTCACCGTAGAAGATGCAACGGGCTATGGTCGTATTGTACGTCAAAATGGCAAAATTCAAGCCATTGTTGAACATAAAGATGCAAACGAGGCACAACGCCAAATTAAAGAATTTAATACAGGCATTTATTGTGTTAGCAACGCAAAACTTCATGAGTGGTTGCCTAAACTTTCAAATGAAAATGCGCAAAGTGAATATTATCTGACTGATATTGTCGCTATGGCGATTGCGGATGGTCTGGAAGTTGCTTCGGTTGAACCAGATTTTGCATTTGAGGTTGAAGGGGTCAATAACCGATTACAACTTGCTGCTTTGGAGCGCCAATTCCAGCAACAGCAAGCCAAAGAGCTGATGGAACAAGGTGTACACTTAATTGATCCAAATCGCTTTGATTTACGTGGCAGCCTTAAATGTGGGCAAGACGTACAAATTGATGTCAATGTCATCATTGAAGGTGACTGTGAACTCGGTGACAACGTTCAGCTGGGTGCAGGTTGTATTTTAAAGAATACGCGAATTGCCGCAGGCACTAAAGTTCAAGCTTATAGCGTATTTGAGAATGCGATTGTGGGTGAAAATACCCAAATCGGTCCTTTTGCACGCTTACGTCCAGGTGCGAACTTGGCGGATGATGTGCATATTGGCAACTTCGTTGAAATTAAAAATACCCATATGGGACAGGGTTCAAAAGCCAATCACTTCACTTATCTAGGTGATGCAGATATTGGTGCGAATTGTAATATTGGGGCAGGCACGATTACCTGTAATTATGATGGTGCAAACAAACATCGCACTATTATTGAAGATAATGTGTTTATCGGGACCAATAACTCATTGGTTGCACCGATCAAAATTGGTCAAGGTGCAACAACAGGCGCAGGCTCAACCTTAACTCGAAATGTGGCTGAGCATAGTTTAGCTGTCGAACGATCTAAACAGTTTGAAAAAGCAAATTATCAACGTCCCCAAAAGCTGAAAAAATAAGAGGATACAATTATGTGTGGTATTGTTGGTGGTGTTGCTGAACGTTCTGTAACCGATATCCTCATTGAAGGATTAAAACGTCTCGAATATCGTGGTTACGATTCTGCGGGTTTGGCATTACTGAATGATCAAAAAATCTTGCGTGAGCGTCGCGTAGGTAAAGTTGCAAATCTAGCTGAAGCTGTATCAGAACAAAACTTGATGGGCCATGTGGGTATTGCACATACCCGTTGGGCAACCCATGGTAAACCAACCGAAAATAATGCGCATCCTCACGTTTCAGGTGATGTTGCGGTTGTGCATAACGGTATTATTGAAAACTACCAAGAACTCAAAGATGAATTACAAGCTTTAGGCTATGTCTTTACTTCACAGACAGACACCGAAGTGGTTGCACATCTTGTCAACGATGCTTTAAAACAAACTGATAGTTTGCTTGAAGCAGTCCAAACTGTTGTTCCTCGTCTAAAAGGTGCATTTGCGCTTGGTATTGTGCATACCGCACACCCTGATGAACTGATCACCGTTCGCGAAGGCTCACCATTAGTGATTGGTGTTGGAATCGGTGAGAATTTTATTAGTTCAGATCAGTTGGCTTTATTACCTGTCACGAATCGCTTCGTCTATTTAGAAGAAGGTGATATTGCCCGTTTGACGCGCAATAGCATCGAAATTTTTGTAAATGGTGCACGTGTAGAGCGTCCGATCAAAGAACTTGATGCAACAGTTAGTAATGTTTCTAAAGGTGAATATAAACATTTTATGCTCAAAGAGATTTATGAGCAACCTGAAGCCATTCAACAAACGATTTCTCAAGCCCTAAATGGCAATAGTCTACGTGAAGATTTCCTACAATACGCAACTACTGATTTTGCCAAAATTCAAACCGTTCAAATTATTGCCTGTGGTACGAGTTATCATGCTGGCATGATTGCAAAATACTGGTTCGAACAACTGATTGGCGTGCCTTGCCAAGTTGAAATTGCCAGTGAATTTCGCTATCGCAACCCAGTGATTGTCGCGAATACGCTCTATATCTGTATTTCACAATCAGGTGAAACAGCTGATACTTTAGCTGCCCTCCGTGAAACACAGAAACGAGCTAAAGCTCAGAACCTCGACATTAGCACCATGACCATTTGTAACGTTGCCACTTCATCAATGGTACGCGAAACAGATCATCATTTGCTTACGCTTGCAGGCCCAGAAATTGGAGTCGCTTCGACCAAAGCATTTACCACGCAACTTGCGGCATTAATGCTATTAATCTTGAAAATTGGTCAAGTTAAACAACGTCTTGCAGATACTCAACTCACCGAAATTATTGAAGAATTATGGCACTGCCCTAAAGTCATTTTAAATACGTTACAAGGCAATGCTGAAATTCTACGTTTATCCGCACTTTTCGTTGAGAAAAACCACTGCCTGTTCTTAGGTCGTGGTACGCATTTCCCAATTGCCTTAGAAGGCGCATTGAAACTGAAAGAGATTTCATATATTCATGCGGAAGGTTATGCTGCTGGTGAGCTTAAACATGGCCCACTTGCACTCGTTGATAATGACATGCCTGTCGTGATCTTAGCGCCGAATGATGAAATGCTCGACAAGTTAAAATCGAATATGGAAGAAGTTCAAGCTCGTGGTGGTGAACTCTTTGTTTTTGCTGATGAAAACAGTGGAATTCATGGTAAAGACCGCCAACACGTTGTACATATTCCATCAGTCAATGAATGGTTAGCACCAATTGTTTATAGTATTCCTGTGCAATTGCTGTCGTATCATGTTGCGGTATTACGTGGAACAGATGTCGATCAGCCACGTAACCTTGCCAAGAGTGTAACGGTAGAGTAATTACAAAATAAGAAAGGAGGGTTATGTATGAGAATAATAAAGTATCATCCTAAGTAATATAGTTTCATCTTAGGTAATAAAGTATCATCTCATATTGCTCAAATAACAATCGCCTGTTATTCTTAAATTAATGAGAGTAGCAGGCGATTTGCTATGGCGACTGAAAAACAACAAGACAATTGGATTAAAGAAGGTCGTGGTCAGGGCTACCTAAAGAACTATAAACCTTGGGTAACTGTGCGTGATTTTGGCTCAAAAGGTCGCTCACATCGTGTATATGGACATACAACCAAACGTACACATCATTTATTGTCTGATTTAGAACTTGCAACCTTTCTACTTTTAGACTGGAATCCGTCAGTTATTGATATTCGAGAACAGTTTCCTTTACCGCTTCAAGCCACAACCCAAATTGCAGAACAGGCTCAAATTACTCACCCTAGAGTTCGTAATGCCTTACAAATTATGAGTTCGGATTTTTATATAGACCGTAAAGATTCCAAACAACCCAATTTTGTTCTGCAAACGAAATACGTAGCAGATTTGGAAGATATCAGAACCATTGAAAAACTTGAGCTGGAACGAAGATATTGGGAAAGTACAAAGATACCTTGGTACATTCTTACAGAAAAAGATATTCCTGCCACTGTACTTCACAATATCAAATGGCTCTATCCTGCCATGAGGGAATCTACTATCCCTGTTTATGAAAAGCTCAATGAATATATCCAGAAATTTACCCAATATCCTCATCTCACATTAATCGAATTAAGTAAAAAAGTAGATCAGGCATATGATTTAGAACTAGGTTCATCTTTATCAGAAATTCGAGAGCTTCTTGCTCAACGTTATTTTATTTTTGATATAACCAAAGACTATAAAAAGCTCAAATTATCTGAAATTACATTAGGTGATATTGAAGTGTGGGAGGAAATTCGCCATGTTTCGAATCAATGATGTTTATAAGCTGCACGATACATCTTTTCGTATCCTTAAAATGACACTTTATCACATCGTATGGATTGATATTGATAGTCAGAGTGCTAACCCCTTTCTGATCGAAAAAAATGAGTTAACTAAATCTATAGAAGCAAACGAAGCTGAATGGATTGAAGACCCCTTTGCAGATATCGCATTGCTAAAAGTTGTTGAGGGTAGTATCCAGCAGCAAAAACGTGATGCTGGAATGGCATTAATCAGACCGCTCATTACACATGATCAATTTTTTGACCCATCTATTCGCTTTGATCTTGTTAAACGTATATTGGAGCAGCAGAAATCTACTCATCAGACGATTTATAGGCTTGCCCGCAGGTATTGGCAACGAGGTCAAATACCTAATGCTCTTATTCCAAGCTATCAAAATTCTGGTGCCAAAGGTAGTAAACGAATTGCCAAAGATAAAAAGCTGGGACGACCTAGAAAATTTATGCCAGGTATAGGGGCACTTATTGATGTAAATATTGAGCGATTATTTAGAATTAACATCAATAAATACATGTTAACCAAGGATAAACATTCTTTAGGTTATGCCTATCGTAAGTTCTATACGATGTATCGTTCATTGTTTTCTGATGTTCAGGATACTGAGATTCCATCAATATGGCAGTTTAAACATTTTTATGAACGTGAATTTCCTAAAGTTGCCCAACTTGCTGCCCGTAGTAATCCAATTCTATATAACAAGGATATTCGGGCACTTCACTCGACAGTGAATACCCAAGTCTTAGGGCCAGGATCACGTTATGAGATTGATGCAACGATTGCCGATATTTATCTTGTTTCAGATTCTGATCGTGCCTGTATTGTGGGAAGACCAACGATTTACTTCATCGCTGATGTATTTAGCAGAATGGTAGTCGGTTTTTATATTGGTTTTGAAAATGCTTCATATGTAACCGCAATGCAGGCTCTACAAGTCGCTGTGACCGATAAAGTTGAGTTATGCAAACAATATGGTTATGAAATTACCAGTGATGAATGGCCTTGTATTGGATTGCCTGATGCGATTTTAGCAGATCGTGGAGAACTATTAGGTCATCAGATTGAGGCACTAGAACATAGTTTTTCAATTCGGATTGAAAATACTGCACCATATCGAGGGGATTTAAAACCTATTGTAGAGCGTTATTTCAGAACTGCTCAGGCAGAATTTAAGCCTTTTGCTTCAGGTGTGGTACAGCCCTTTAAGGAGAAAAAACGAGGTGGTTCGGACTATCGTCTAGATGCTACTTTAACAATTCATGATTTTAAGCAGATTATTATCGGTTCAGTCCTCACCTACAACCTGACACACCAATTAAAAAAGTATGACCGTGATATTGATATGCCAACGGATTTATCTTTAGTTCCGATTCATCTCTGGAACTGGGGTATACAACACCGAGTGGGCAGATTAAAACAGGTTTCCGAAAAGGCATTACGTGTTGCACTGCTTCCTAAAACCAAAGCAACCTTATCTGATCTTGGGCTCAAAATTTTTGGCGTATTCTATTATTGTGCGGAAATTCATCAACAAGGCTGGATGCACCGTAAAAAATCAATCTCAAGACCAGATACTTTACAAGTCGCTTATGATCCAAGTAATGCTGAGATAATTTATGTTTTTTATCAGGAAGATAGCCTACACTATTGGGAAGCTGTACTTGCACCAAGATCAAGAGAATTTACGGGTTGTAGTTTCTGGGAGGTTTGGCAGGTTCAACAGGAACAGAAGCAAACCCAAGCAATTCAAGAGCTGGAAACCAATAAATCTAAAGCTGCTCTTGAAGAGCATATAGAGTCTATTATTGCTCAAGCCAATGCTCAAAAACCAAAGACAGCATCAAGCAAAAAACAACGTGTTACAGGCATTAGGGAAAATCGTCAACGGGAAAAGAATCATGAACGTTTGGCGAGGAAAGCAGATCATCTGAAAAATCCACTTCCTGAACAACCAACTGAAACTGTATCTGAATCAACAAATAACATTATTCAGATGCCTAAGTCCAAACAGAAGCTGGAACATGATGAGGATTACCAACTTACTTTTGGTATTTATCAGGACTTGCTGGAAGATATTGATCACTCAGATAATGAGGATTAATACATCCAGCTCTACTCTAGGATATGTTTATGACAAATCAAAATGATTATGCAGTATATACACCTAGCCCAGTTTCGGATTATCAGGGAAATCCTTTTATCGAGGCTTTGCCACCCATTTTTGAGGCACAGGACACGATTCAAGCGATCAAAGGTTCAATCGAATTTAAACAATCTGATCGGCAGTTACCAAATAATACTCGTGCCCATATTATTTCACAGCTATTTAATAACTTTTTTCATCCTATTCGCAGACACTTAGAATTAGAGCAGAAAATCTCCATCATGCTGAGGAAAGGCTATGTAGGGAGGAATATTGTGACTGGCGACTTTAATCGAATTCTAAACCGTAGCCATCAAATTGCTTTATCCAACAATTTTGAACCAACACCCTCTAATGATGTACGTTCTACAGCGCAGAGCCTTACCTTTATTGGTTTTTCAGGCAGTGGGAAAACCACAACCCTGAACAGAATTTTAAGAAATTACAAACAAAAGATTTACCACCCTGAGCATAACTTTACCCAACTTGTCTATTTAAAAATCGACTGTCCTTACAATGGTTCACTTAAGTCTTTATATTTAAATTTCTTTAGTGCCGTAGATCGTGCATTGGGAACAACTTACGAAAAACAATATACGCAAAAACGCCATAATGAACAAAAGCTATTACAGCTTATGGGGCATATTGCCCATCTTCATGCCATTGGCTTATTAGTCATTGATGAAATTCAACACTTGTTGGCAAATCGATCCAAAAATTCAGATGAGATGCTTAATTTCTTTGTCACTTTAGTCAATGTTTATAGCCTACCCATCGTCATGGTCGGGACACCTAAAGCAATTCAAATCTTTGAGCAGGATCTCCGTTCATCACGTCGAGCGGTAGGTTTGGGTTCAATTCATTGGGAACCGATGAAAAATGAGCCTGCAAACACCACACCAGATGGAAAAGTCAGAAAATCCGAATGGATGACATTTACTGACTCACTCTGGAAATATCAATGGTTGAGAAAATCGGACCCTGTATTGTCTGAAGAATTACGCCAATGCTGGTTTGATCTGAGTCAGGGTATTTTGGACATTGTGGTCAAACTGTTCGTTCTGGCACAGATACGGGCGATTGAATCAGGTTTGGAATGTATTACGGTTAAACTGCTTAAAACCACATTTCAGGAAGATTTTAAACCGATTCATAAAATTATAGATGTTTTACGCTCTGGTGATGCAAGACGAATTGCAGAATATTCCGACTTGATTACACCTGAAGTAGATCGGCAATTATTAAAACTAATCTCCCGAATTGAAGAAAGTAGCCTAGATCAAAATGACCAACTGGCAGAATATCGAAGTCATGCTGAATCCATACGCTTACATAATCTACTGCTTGAGCTTGGTTATGATTCCCAGCTTTTAATTCCTCTTGTTAAAAGAGCATTTAAAGAACATCCAGATCGAAAATTAACTGAGTTACTCCCTATTATTATGCGTTGGTTAAATCAGGATGTTACGCAAGAATCCAGTTCATCGTCATCAAAACCAAAATTATCACAAGGTAAAAGCACCAAACCTGATCAATGGCAAACCTTGGATACGGCAGACTTACGTTTCCAATTCTCACAAAAAGAAAGTGAACATAGCTTTTATGAGCATTTAAAAGCTCAAACCCATATAGTTTTTGATATTGATCACTGGCTCAAACAGGTCAGTTAGCCATGCTAAACTTTCCCATGCCTTACCAACACGAGCTGATTTACAGTACTGTGGCTCGGGCAGGGACTCGTTTGGCTTTAGATAGTCCTAAACAATTACTGGATGAAGTCTTTAAAAATCGTAAGGTGATTGCAACTGTAGATTTACCTTGTCATCTAAACGCTATTATTCATCAGTTTTCGAATCATCAGTTTACCGTTGAAGATATCGCCTATCAGCATACGCTGTTTCCACTCTATGCACCTTTTGTTCCCGAAAAAAGACGACAACAATGTTTAAAATGGATGGCCGATATTTCTCAAGGTTCAATTCATCTTGCATTAGGCATTAATACCTCACGTATCCCACCTATACATAAATTACGTTATTGCCCACAATGTTTGGCAGAACAATTAGAGAAATATGGTGAATATTATTGGTTTCGCTTATGGCAAATACAGGGAGCTTGCTGTCCTTATCATGGAAAACTTGTTGATTCAGAACTAGACCTAAGATCCTTACATCGCCATGCATTTTTAGCACCAAATGATAAACACTGTTCAGAGTCATCCCAAAATCCTGCCATCTCAGATGATGTTTTTCTTACCCACAAAATACTTGAACTCCTCACAATTCCACCTTTTGAATCTCCAACTTATGAGCAGTGGACAATGTTCTATCAGCAGCTTGCAAGACAGAACGATTGTATTCGGGGGAAATGTCATATCTTCTATCCAAATATTCTGGAAAAGATTACAATACGCTGGTCACTGGATCTGCTTAAACAATATCATTTAGATGATTTAATCTCAGAAACCAGTTGGCTACATGGTATTTTTAGGAAACATCGCAAAAGCTTGAATTATCTGGAACATATTATTGCTATTGAATCCCTAATGGATAAAGAATGGTCTTTTGTAGATATATTTAAACAAGTACTATCTTTTAGAAAAACAACCAGAAAAAATCTGTTGTTAAATAATCCCGCCATCCATATTAGCGATTTAATAGATGAATATAGAGAGAAATGGCTAAATCTAGTACAAGAACACAGTATCAAACCAGCTCGCCATTTAAACGCTGCTTTATACGCATGGCTATATCGTAATGATAAAAACTGGTTATTAAATACCAATCTATCTTTTCATCAGAAATTTATTCCTCAAGGTACTAAGGTTGATTGGCATAGCCGTGATCTGTTCTTTGTTAGGCAGTTAATTCAACTTAATCATGAACTCATCTGGGATATAGATAGTCCTAGACGCTCAACAAAATGGTGGATGAAGCAAACTTCTTATATATCAACCATTGAGAAAAATTTAGATATGCTGCCTTTAACCAAGTTATTTTTAGAGAAATATAGTGAAGATATTGGGACATATCAGATTAGACGTTTAACCAAAACTTTCATTGAGATGAAAATAAAGGGAGAAGTTCTGCCTCGTTGGAGGATTCTACGCAAAGCAGGTCTAAGTGATGAGCGTATGGTTTCGGAAGCTAGTCGATTTCTGCTCAATGTATTGTAAAAAGTTGAAATGAGATAAGAGTCCACCATTAGATAGCATGGACTCCTTTTTAAAGTTATTTAATAGCCCAGTTTTTTTTCAATTGCAGCAATTAGGTCATCACGATACACCACTGACGATAAACTATCAGCATGTAAAGCATCTTCAATTTTATGAACATCTGCAACTTTTGTTAGAGAATGCTTCTCCATAAATTTTTTGATAAAATAAACAACTTCGTAACCCTCATCTTTATCTACTTTAATACGATCAGACTTCCCCTTATAAGGTGCATCCCCATCATCTCTAGACCATGTATAATCATATTTATAAGTTTGTAAACTTTCTTTAATTGTTGGCATATTTTTGCCTCATAATGTCAATGAATTTAAAAGGCAAAATTTGCCTTGCTATTGTTCAATATGGCTACATTCAACAATTATTCAACCATCATCAGCAAAATTTTTTTATTTCTAGACTACTTTTATATATAAAATTATCTGTTACTACTAAACGGAATATTTTGAATGCAACTCTAAGTAAAGAAAGACTTATGGAAGAAGCCAATCCTTTTTTAAATTTTCTTGTGCCTTAGAGTCTTTACAACAAAAAAGTATGTTATGTAAAAATATCATTCACGAAACTAGCCCTCAAATTAGACCGATACCCTAAAACATAACCCAGGGAAAACATTTGCTACTGTGAGCTGCCAACCGTGAGCAGTAGCAATTTCCTGACAAATGGATAAGCCAAGCCCTGCACCATAATCTCGACGATGAGCACCTCGCCAAAATCGGATAAATAGTTTTGCCAGTTCATCCTCTTTAACTCCATGACCGTGGTCACGGATGCTTATTTGATTCGCATTGATATGAATATGAATTTCCGTATTTTCGGGGGCATGTTGTATCGCATTTTCTAATAAATTTTTTAATAGAATGAATAAAGCAGAAGTATCCGCTTGCCAATTTACATTTTCACTTTGAATGATTCTAATCTGAATCTTGGCTCGGTTTGCCATAGGTTGTAGATATTGCACCACATCATCCAGCATATTTTGCAGATTCACCTCTTTTAAACTATAGTTTTGTACTTCACTAACTTCGGCGAGCAGTAACAATTGCTGTACTTGCCTTGCCATATGTTCAACGTCATTTAACAGTATTTGACGGTCTTCGCTGGGGGCTTCCAGTTCGATTTGTCCTCGAATCAGTGCCAAGGGGGTTTTTAATTCATGTGCTGCGGTTGCCAAAAATTCTTGTTGATGATGATAACCTTGTTCCAGTCTGTCTAAAACTCGATTGAAACCCTCAACCAAAGGCACAATTTCTAAGGGTACTTTTTCCACTAAAAGCCGTTCGTGCAGTGAGCGTGGGGAAATCGCAGTCGCAGATTCTGAAATTTTGCGTAACGGTTTTAGGGTATGTTTAAGGGTAAAATAGGCACATAATCCAAACACGATACATAATACAAAACTAAAAAGCATCATCCCCAACCACATAAAGGGTAAGGCAAATCCTCGATGTAAAAGGTAATGTAATCTTGCACTGACTGCAAATTGTAGATACCAGTTTTTATTCTGATTTTGAATTAAAGCCGTTGCAGCATATACCACACCACTATCATTTTTAAACTGGAAAGGTTGCTGATTTTCTAAGGTCTGAATATCGACACTACGCCAAAAATTTTCATCTGCACCAGAAGATAAAAAGGTCGTTCCATTTTCATCTAGTATGCGATAAGCAGTTTCCTGTTTTAGGCTGTCAAATATCCAAGATAAGTTGCCCTCCATATCATCGGCAAAGCCAATCGGTGTGCCTGTTTGGTCAAAAACGACATTTTTTGCTTGTTCATAAGTTAATGCAGCGACATCAGAACTGGCAAAATAATGACTTCTGATGACCACCCACCAAAATGCAATCAGTGAAACCAGTATAATGCTGAATATCACCCCAACCACATAGGCAAAAATGATTTTAAAACTCAGGCTTTTTAACCACTGCAATTTCACGAAGTGCATAACCAAGATTTCTCATATTCACAATGCCTAGACTGGAATCAATCACACCCAGTTTTTTGCGTAAACGATGTAAGACCACATCTAGTGCATTCGGTGTAACGGCTTCACTCAATCCCCAACCTGCTGCTTCCAGTGCATGGTGACGAATCACATCAGCTTTTTTCTGTACAAATAACAGCATAATTTGCAGCTCGGCTGGAGCAAGTTTAACCTGCTTATCATGGCAACACATCACACTGATTTCGGGCTTAATGCAAATATCGTGATATTGCGGTTCAAGTATAATACTCACCGCAGGTCGGCGTAATAATGCTCTGACCCGAGCCACCATTTCTTCCATTTCAAAAGGTTTGGGTAAATAGTCATCTGCCCCAGCTTCAAGCCCTTCAACACGGTCATGCAGAATATCCCGTGCGGTTAATATCAAACACGGAATATTATGATTTGCTTGGCGTAATCTTTTTAGCAGTATGAGTCCATCACCATCAGGCAAGCCACGGTCTAAAATTAATGCCTGATAAGGAATTTTCTGTATCGCTGCCCAAGCCGTATCAATACGTTCAAAGACATCAACTGCAATACCCGCAATGTTTAATTTTTTGCAGACCAATGTTGC
This sequence comes from Acinetobacter tjernbergiae DSM 14971 = CIP 107465, assembly GCF_000374425.1. GTDB lineage: Bacteria > Pseudomonadota > Gammaproteobacteria > Pseudomonadales > Moraxellaceae > Acinetobacter > Acinetobacter tjernbergiae. The sequence goes on from NZ_KB894364.1 coordinate 63,387, forward strand.
AAGGCGTTCATGGTCTTCAACTAAAATGATTCTATACATAAGCGGTTACATTAGAAACGATGCAGATAACCCAACATGATACGATTTTCCATAGAACTATCCACGATAGGGCTATCTTTAATCTCATCTGACAGGTTGGTGACCGCAACATCAATAAACATCGAATTTTTCATATCAAACAAATACATACCTCTCATCCCATATTCAACTTGAAATGCGGAATCGCCATGATATTCAGGGCGGTCAGGACGAGCTTCATGTTGACGAACACCATAAGTATAATCTACATATTTTTTATCTAAAAACGTTCCTGTGACATAAGGGGTTAGCATCACACGTTCAGCGATATGAAAGGTTTTTTCCAAGCCTAAACTGGCACGTTGTCCTTTACTTTTGCCTGATACATCAGCAAGCCAAGCGGCATTTACATCAACAATATCATTTTTCCATTCTACTTTCGCACCTGCCCACACGCCACCTTTGCGTTGCTGCATACCATTTAAAATAGGGGTGTCTTTAATGTCATCTTTATCGTAAGCACCAAAATCATACTCGGCAGACAGATTAAAATTTAATTCTTGTGATTCATCAAGTTGCAAGCTCGGTAGTTTAAAATCCAGTGTTGGACCAAATAAACGGATATATTGATTTTCTGCTTGAATAATCGGAATCGCCATTGTTTTACGGTCAATGTCTTTATATGGTTTTTGACTGGTTATCCCTGCAATACCCAAGCCAAATTCCCAACCGTCTTGCTCGGGCGGCTGTGCAAGGCTTGACATCGAACATGCAACTGCACTTATCAATAGTGCTGTCATTTTTAGCTTACTTTGAACCACGCCCTGAAATTTGTGAATAGTAGAAAATAAGTACATTGAAGTTCTCCTCATGAAATTTTCACTAGCTTCAGGGAAAGTGACTTACTGCATACTTACGCTTTTCTTTTTAAGCCTTTTTAACTGCGTTATTTTTCAGTAAGCATTGAGAAAGTTTCAATCTTGCATAGTGGTCACATCATTTTGCGTATTCCTGTTTTATCGAAATTATGGAAACGCATGAGATATGAATACGACACGAGCAGACAAACTTTATGAAATTACGGCATCGTCTTATGACTTGCATTGTTGTGTTAGGCATTGCGATATTTTTAATGATATGGCGACTTCCCTCAACATCTGTCCCCCCCGTTACAGAGGAAAAACCTGTACTCAGTGTAGAAATTATTTCTCCACAACAGAATATTGTACCGCAGACCATTATGGCAAACGGCAATATTATGGCATGGCAGGAAGCCAGTATTGGAACAGAAGCCAATGGGCTTCGCTTGATTGATGTAAAGGTCAATATTGGCGATACGGTAAAGCGTGGTCAGTTATTGTCAAGTTTTGCAACCGATACCATTCAAGCCGAATTGGTACAAAGTCGAGCAACTGTCAGTGAAGCCACCGTTGCTTTAGCCGATGCCGCAGCAAATGCCCAGCGTGCCAAATTATTAAAAGACACTGGGGCAGTCTCTGCTCAGGAAATACAGCAACTTATCAATACTGAACGAGCAGCCCAAGCACGTTTGGACAGTGCTTTAGCACTGGAAAAAATATACCAGCTAAAACTTAAACAAACGCATATTTTAGCCCCTGATGATGGGGTGATTTCGGCTCGCATCGCAACGGTTGGAGCAGTCATGCCCGCAGGTGAGGAATTATTCCGGCTCATTCGCCATGGTCGGTTAGAATGGCGTGCAGAAGTTGCAGAAGCTGACTTGATTCAGCTCAAAGTTGGGCAAACTGCCACATTAACGTTAAGTCATGGCGAAACAATTCAGGGAAAATTACGCAGGATTGCCCCTGTGGTCGATGTGCAAACACGCAATGCGTTGGTCTATGTCGATTTGGTTGCCAATCCTTATGTCAAAATGGGAATGTTTGCCAAAGGTACATTTACCATTGCCCAGAAAAATGCACTCACTCTGCCGCAAAGTGCTGTTTTCATTCAAGATGGCTTTCACTTTGTATTGACGGTCAATGCTAGTTCTCGAGTACAACAAATTCCAGTCAAAATTGGACAATCGTTTGCAAATCAAATTGAAATTATTGAGGGCTTAACCCCCTTGAGCCAAGTCATCGCAACAGGTGGAGGCTTTTTAAGAGAGGGCGATTTGGTACGAGTTTTAGATTCATCAACTGCTCATCGTGAGGTGAATCATGAATTTTAATGTTTCATCTTGGTCAATTCGCAATCCTACCCCTGTCATTCTACTGTTTATTTTACTGACCGTTTTAGGCTTATATAGTTTTAATGCCATACATGTGCAGAACTTTCCTGATATCGAAACACCCACTGTCCTGATTAATACGGAATTATCGGGGGCAACCGCAGAACAATTAGAACATGATGTGGTCAGAAAAATTGAAGATGCTCTTGCAACCCTACAAGGTGTTCAAAATATCCAAAGTCAGATTTCAGACGGTCAGGCAAATATTAGCGTGAGCTTTGAACTGGATAAAAACATTCAACAGGCCGTAGATGAAGTCGATGCTGCTGTCACGCAAATCCGTTCCGATTTACCCACATATCTCACTGACCCGATTGTACAACGTGCCAATATGACGGGAAATACAATTTTAAGTTATACCATCAGCTCCGATAAAATGAATGATGAGGCTTTATCTTGGTTTGTTGAACATCAAGTCAGCAAAGCACTTTTGGCAGTCAAAGGCGTGGGTGGCGTAAAGCGGATTGGTGGGGTTCATCGGGAGATTCGGGTAGACATTGACCCTGTTAAATTGATGGCATTGAATACCACAGTCAATGATATTTCACAGCAATTAAAACACGTCCAACAGGATGCTTCTGCTGGTCGAGCCAGTTTAGGCGATGCTGAACAATTAATCCGTACCTTAGCCACGGTAAAATCTGCCGATGAATTGGCAAAAATGCCGATTCCCTTATTTGATGGTCGGGTGGTACGACTGGAACAGGTGGCAAACATTGATGATGATATTGCAGAACCTGGCTCTATTGTCCTACTCAATGGACAAGCTGTGGTCGGCTTTGAAATTGCCCGTGCAAAATCTGCAAGCGAAACTGAAGTAGCAAAAGATGTTCAGGCAGTTTTAGAGAAATTTCAATCACAACACCCCCATATCCATCTCACAAAAGTTCTGGACTTTGTTGAACCTGTCAATGAGAACTATCACGGTTCAATGATGCTGCTCTATGAGGGTGCATTTTTAGCCATCATCGTGGTTTTCCTGTTTCTACGAGATTGGCGTGCCACGCTGATTTCCGCCATCACTTTACCTCTATCGGTGATTCCGACATTTCTGCTGATTCATTGGCTGGGTTTTAGTCTCAATGTGGTGACACTCTTATCGCTTTCATTGGTTATTGGGGTATTGGTCGATGATGCCATTGTTGAAATCGAAAATATCATGCGGCATTTACGCATGGGTAAAACACCTTATCAGGCTGCGATAGATGCCGCCAATGAAATTGGCTTGGCAGTGATTGCCACAACATTTACCTTAATTGCGGTGTTCTTACCCACTGCATTTATGGGTGGTATTGCAGGTCAATTCTTTATTCAATTTGGCTGGACAGCAGCAATATCAGTGTTTTTTTCATTAGTTGTTGCCCGAATGCTTACACCCATGTTGGCAGCATATTTATTTAAAGTACCAAAATTTAAAGAAAAACAACCCTTTTGGTTAAGTCATTATTTAAAGTGGATAAAAATATGCTTAAAACATCGTTTACTGACGATGGTTGCCGCCTGTACTTTTCTTATCGGTAGTTTATGTCTGATTCCATTTTTAGCCACAGGATTTATGCCGCCTGATGATTTGTCACAAACGCAAGTTACCCTCACTTTACCCTCAGGCAGTCACTTAGAGCAAACCAAAGCGATTGCAGAACAGGCTCGTTTATTACTGGAAAATAATGGCCATGTCACGCAAGTTTATACTTCTATTGGCGAAACCTCAGCACAGAGTGACCCTTTTTCTAGCAGTCAATTTGCTGATGTCAGTCAGGCAACATTGACCATCAATATTTTACCCCGTCAGCAGCGTAAAGGCGTAACTCGACAAGAGATTGAGTCGCAATTTAGGGACGCTTTACAACCATTGGCTGGTGTACGCATCAAAGTCGGAATGGACGATGCCGAAAGCTATGTTTTGGTACTCGCAGGCGAAGATTCCCAACAACTCAACCAATATGCCAGACAGGTTGAACAAGACATTCGTCGTATCGCCAATATTGGTACAGTCACTTCAACGGCAGCACTGGTTCGCCCTGAAATTGTCGTTCGTCCAGATTTTATACGAGCTGCGGATTTAGGGGTCACATCGGCAGCGATTGCGGAAACATTGCGTATTGCGACCAATGGTAATTATGAGCAGGAACTTGCAAAACTCAATCTCACAGAACGGCAAATCCCTGTCCGAGTAAAGTTACAAGCACAGGCTCGCAAAGATTTACATCTCCTTGAAAATCTGCCGATTCCCAGTGCAACAGGCTTTGTCGCTTTAAAAAATGTCGCCACTTTTTCGATGGATAGTAGCTTATCCAAAATTGAACGATATGACCGTATGCGAAATATCAATATCCAAATCGAACTCAATGGACTGGCTTTGGGTGATGTAGAACGCGCAATCCTATCTTTACCCTCTTTACAGCACTTGCCAACAGGCATTGTACATACCACAACAGGCGATGCCGAAGTGATGGGCGAATTATTTCAAAGTTTTGGCTTAGCCATGGCAACGGGTGTGCTGTGTATTTATATGGTTTTGGTATTGCTGTTTAAAGGATTTATTCGACCATTGGTGATTCTCATTGCTTTGGTTTTATCTATTCCTGGTGCATTAATCGCATTATTCATAACGAACTCCCCACTCTCCATGCCATCCATGATTGGTTTAATCATGCTCATGGGTATCTCAACTAAAAATTCGATTCTTTTGATTGACTATATTTTAATCGCACAACATGAACAGGGCTTATCACGTTTTGAAGCCACACTGGATGCGTGTAGAAAACGTGCTCGCCCCATTGTGATGACAACACTTGCTATGGGGGCAGGTATGTTACCGATTGCACTTGGCTTGGGTGCTGACCCAAGTTTTCGTAGTCCTATGGCGATTGTCGTCATTGGTGGATTAATTACATCAACCATTTTAAGCCTGTTGGTCATTCCTGTGGTCTTTACTTATCTGGATGAGATTGAGCAAAAGATATTGGTTTTATTTAACAAAGACCAAGCTCAAGTCATTGAAACCAATGAACTATAATCGGAGCAGCATTCATGAATCCAAGTATAATTGTCATCATTGGCTTAATCATCTATTCGATAAGTGCCATTGCTTATGTATACCATTGGCGAGGTGCAGTGCGTTATGACACATTCTCACAATTTCTAAGAAAAAGTTGGCCAATATTTGCACCATTCAATTGTATTCTTTATATGACTACAAAGAGATCAGCAAAAAATCCGATATTACGTGCTGACTTTTTGCAAAATATCAAAATACTTAGGGATAACTGGCAAATCATTAGAGATGAAGCCCTTGCTATACAATCATTTGGTCTGTTTGATACCATCAAAACTGTTGGTGCAGATGGTTATTATGATGTTGGTTTTCGCACTTTTTATAAGCGAGGCTGGAGTAAATTTTACTTAAAATGGTATGGAACAACGCATCTTTCTGCTCAAAGATTATGTCCTCAAACATTGGATTTACTCAATCAAATCCCTGCCATTCGTGGTGCTATGTTCTCTATTCTACCTGCTGGTTCTGAATTGAGTTTACATTCTGACCCTATAGGTGGCTGTCTCAGATATCATTTAGGTTTAGCAACACCGAACTCTAAAAATTGCCAAATTAATATTGATGGGCAAACCTGTACTTGGTTTGATGGTGAAGATTTTGTATTTGATGAAACCTATCCACATTTTGCATACAACACAACAAATTCAGCACGTTTAATCCTAATGTGTGATGTAGATCGTCCGATGAACATTTTTGGACGAATCTTTAACAGTGGCTATCGCATTCTTGTGAAAGGTACTGTTGTTCCAAACACGCCTGAAGATAAATGCGGTCTCTTTAGTAAGATTTTTAAAAATATTGCGCCATTAAAACAAAAATCACTAAAGTTAAAAGAAAATCATTATAAAACTTATAAATCACTCAAATTTATCTTAAATTCCAGTCTTCTATTTATCATTTTCTTGGCATTATATGGGCTGATTTATTTATTTGAGATGCTTTTTAAAATGCCCTAAAAATAACGTATTTACCATCGGATGGTGAAAGCTACACACATACAAGACTTCATCTGATATTTAAATTTTGGAGAACAATATTGAAAATTAAGAATTTTCCAGAAAATTCCAGAATTACCTTTCTGGGTTCTATTTTTAAAGAGAACAAACAGGTAAACTGGAATATTAATATTGGTTTGGAAAACCATTATACAAACTCGGCTGATTATCAAAAATATATGATAAAACACGCTCGCTTTTCTAATATGCCATTATTGGCCAAAAATAGACGATTTAACCAGACCAAAGAGATTCCACTCTACAATGAATCCATCATCACCATCAAAATTGATGACTTTAAAAATTGGCAGATAACCACAAGTAAATCAGGACAATATCTATTTAGCCATATTGTGAGTGACTTAGAAGAAACATATAAAAATATTCAAATTCATTTACCACACATTGAACTGGCTCGGGTCTTATTCTTCCATAATGCCTATCTATCTCGTGCAGCTTTAACACAAGGAAAACTGACAGCAGAATATTATATTGTGCCTGAAGAACATCAAACGACTATTCACGTCCATGAGTTTTGTGGCTTCCCATCCTATCAATATGATAATGTCGGTATGCGCCGTCTACTTTCATGGATATTACTGGATACTGAGGCACGAGCATCTTATGAGAGTATTTCCAAACATTTTTTAAGTGAACAATTTAGAACTAAAACACAAACTTTTTGGAATTTTATTTTTGCACCTCCCTCACTAAGAGGTGCTGAAATTACAATGAAAGTTTACTTCAGTGAAAAAAATGAACAATATTATGTGAATGAGATCATTGGGATTGCTAATTTACCAACTGATATTTCTAATGAAGTGATTTTTTGTAATCCAAACTTTACCGTAAAAAATAGTTATGAAAAAACAGGTGGAAGTTCTGGAGGACGTACCTCTGCCAATGATGATCCAACCATTGATGATGAAAAAGAGGCAGATAGTGATCGGAAAATTATCAAGATTGAATCTCCAAAAATTGCTATGTTCCTTGCCAGTCCTTATGAAACAAAAAAGGCGACACTTAAACGTTCAGGTAAAAAAGGTATACCGAATCAGAATAATGATGTTGAAATTCTACCCGATCATGGTGTGAGTACAGGTGAAACTACGATCTTTGGTGAAATTGGTCGTGGGGAATTTGAAAATGTTCAGGATGAAAGTGATGATCTTGAATTTTTCATGAAAAGGTTTGAAGCATTCAAAGTCATGATTGAACAATTTGCATCACAACATCGTATTCAGCCCATCATTCATGTACATAAGTTGCCTGCGGTCAATCGTTCTAAGTTACATAGAACTCATGATGGTAATCCGAGGTGTATTATTGAAGTCCAGCTTAGCTTTCAAAGCAAAAAATTTGTCATTCTGGAAATAGATACCAGCGATAATCTGAAGCCTCTTTCTACACTGATTGTCAAAATCTCAGATACAGACTCATGGAACTCACATTTTCCAACTTTTCGGAAACAAGTCGTTAAGCGCTCTTTACGTTGGCCGACAGCCAAGTCGTTACTGGATATAGGGATAAGGAAAACCTTTAATCATCCAAGAAATCTAGCCGAAATGGCTGAATCTGATGAAGAATTTAAAAATTGGCGAATACGACTAGAAGAAACTTTGCTGTCCTTATCCTAAGGATTTCTGACTCAAATTAGGGCATATCTTTTAGGGTATTATCCTTTTTTAAGGATTAAGCTTGATGAAAATCTTTTATTAATTTAAGCTGCTCTTAGTTTTCTAATTTTCCTTAATTTTCATGGAATTCAATTTTGCATAATGGGCGATCTCAATTCAAATCTCATGGCTTTAAGTAGTTATGCACTAGACTCCACAAAAAAGGAAGATTTATTAGATCAATACCTGCAAGAAACCTTATCTCAAATGATGGATGAGTATCATAAAAATCAAACTCCTATAGACATTGATTTTAGAAAACTGATCCATTGGTTAAGAGCAGGCGATCAATTAACTCATCAAATTCACCCATACCCAGCTAAGCTATTACCTCATATTGCATATTTTTTTCTTAAAGCTCATAAAAATCTTACACAAAAATTGGTACTTGACCCTTTTTGTGGATCAGGAACTGTAGCTCTGGAAGCCTCTATACATGGATTTTTACCTCTAGTTGCTGATGCAAATCCTTTAGCACTATTATTGACAAAAGTAAAAACCACTCCCTATTGCATAGAGAAATTGATACGAATCAAGGAAAAAATATCTTATAAATATATAAGGTATAAAGTCGCACCTACAATAGATATAGTAAATCCTGATTTATGGTATCTACCAGAACATAAAAAACGGTTAGAAATTTTATTAAGAACTATTGAAGAAGTAGTGGATCAGGAAGAGAAAGCTTTTTTTAAAATTTGTTTCTCTTCTCTTACTAAAAAAGTTAGTTTCGCTGATCCTGCGATTAGTGTTCCAGTTCGCCTAAAAACTAAAGAGAAGTTTTCCCCTACAATAAATGCACGAATTAATAAAAGGCTGGATTGGATTAAAAGTGCTAATATTATTCAAGAATTTAATATTATTGTGGATGCTAACATTGAGCGAGTAATAGAAACAAATAATAAATATCCAAATCGTTTCACTGCTAAACAAGTTGGTATTGATGCAAGGTCATTATTTACCAATCCTAATGGCTCAATACCAATGCCAGATAACTCTGTGCCTTTAGTCATTACATCTCCACCTTATGGAAGTGCACAAAAGTATGTCAGAGCATCTAGTCTATCTCTAAACTGGTTAGAACTTGCTTCTCCCAAAGAACTTCGCTCTTTAGAAGAAAAATCAATTGGGAGAGAACATCTAAAAAAGACACCTTTATGCTTAGAAGAAAGTAATCTACCTCAAGATTATGTTCAGCTCTTAAAAAAAATTGCTCTTAAAAATGAAGTAAGAGCTCAGATTACTCAAAAATATCTAATTGAAATGTCTCAAGTTGTTGATGAAATTTCCCGAGTGACGGCACCTAATGGGCGTGTTATATTTGTACTTGGTAATAATCAAGTTTGTGGTGAAACTCTGAGAAATGACAGATTCATCATTGAATGTTTCCAAAAACATCATCTAAAACTCAAATTAATTTTAATTGATGACATTAAATCACGAGGTTTAATGACCAAACGGAATCGAACAGCATCTGTAATTTCTCGTGAAACGGTTCTAGTTTTTGAAAAATAGAAGTACGTATTCCATGAGTTTTACTTATTACATGTAATCAGACTGTAGCAACTATGGATATTTTTAATTTTTAAAGGAAGATATGTTGAGACCTGACTTTCAACCTAAATTAGAAGCCTATAAAAACCAGCTCATGAAACTCAGCTCTCATGCTTGGGATTATGATAAGAAATGGCCTGAAATTGAGCAATGGCTTACTAATTTTACTGGTCGCTGCTTCCCAAAAGAGGAAGAATACCTATTAGCCCTCCATTTACTTACACACTTTATCTATTTTGGTAATTCAACTATTAGAGAGATGCTTAAGGCTTGCTATGAAGAGCAATTTATTATCCCCTTAAAACAAGAAATACGTAAAGCAAATGGGGATACCACTGATATTAATTTAATCAACAGTTTATTAATTCAAGAGATCAACAAAACTCTCTTTATTGGTGCTGGAAATCCTTCTGAGAGCGGAGCACATTTGCTTTATTTTTTTAGACAAATGAATGACTTATCAAAAGAAAGATTTTCTGACTTCTATGGAGCATTTTATAAGGATCAAATTTCAAATGAACTCCATCCACAATCAACTTTAATAAACAGGTATATTTTTTTTGACGATTTAGTTGCATCAGGTACCCAAATAACGGACTATTTAAAAGATCGTTTGATACAAATTCGAGCCACTAATCCTTCAATCAAGCTCCAATTTATGTGTCTTTTTGCTACAACTGCTGGACTAGAAGCCCTAAATACCGTTGAAATGTTCAATGGGAATGCTCATTGCTTATTTCATTTAGATGATTCCTATAAGATATTCAGCAAGAAATCTAGAAATTTTAAGTCACTGAGAAAACCTAGTCGTAGAAAACTTAAAAAATTCTGTCAGGTTTATTCAACATATTTGGGCTTTGAGGAACCACATAAATTAGGCTATAAAAATTGCCAATTGATGATTGGATTTTCATATAACACCCCTGACAATACTTTGCCAATATTTTGGGCAAAACACCCAGTTTATTGGACACCAGTTTTTGCTAGATACAGCAAAATATATGCTTGAGGCAATTATGAATTCTGTAAACCCTTTTGGTTCTCTTCGCGCAGCGGAATACACGGATGAACAAATAAATCACTTATGGGTTGATTTTGAGTATGATATTAAGTCCTCTATTTTAGATTTATCAGGTGCAACACCAAAATATATTTTCGGAGGAAAGGGATCAGGTAAAACTCATATTCTTAGATATTATTCATATCTCGTTACTAGACAACGACAGGATGACTTAACGGGTGTAGAAGTCTTAGAGCAACTCGGTGCACTTACTATTTTTTATAGATGTAATCACTTTGGGGCTTCTAAATTTGATTCTTTACCTGAAAACTTAAAACAAATAATATTTCAAGCATATGTAGAATTAACCTTGTTTGAAGCAGTGGTCGAATGTCTAATTGATATTAAAAATACCACAGCTGATTTAGCTCATAATGACGAAGATTTTCTAGCTGAAATTCGTAGAAACATTGGTCATGATTCTTTAAATTCAATCCAAGATCTAGATAGTTTACGAGTTTGGATTTTTGAACATAGGGTTTTAATTGATAGAAACTTAAATAAATTTATTTTTATAAAAAAAGTTGAGCTTTTTGAATCAATATTATTAATAAATAATTTATTTAGCTTTATTAAACCTGCAATAAATATATGGTCAACTTCTTTAACAAATTTTCCTTTAGTTTTCCTTATTGATGAATTTGAAAATTTAGAAAGTAACTATCAAAGTATATTTAATGATTTTGTAAGAATGGCGAATTCATTTGTATCCTTTAGAATTGCAACTAGACCAAATGGGGTAAGAACCAACACAATAACTGGTGTAAATGAGAGTAACCTAAGTGGCCATGAGTTTCTAAAGATAAATTTAGATGAAATACTTATGAGCCAAGATACTAAACACTTTATAAATAATTTTATAGTAAATCGTCTTTATAACAATCCAAATATTCATGTCAAAATTAATGCGAATCAATTATTTGATTCATTAGATACAAGTGGCCTACTACAAGAAGCAATACGTACTTTGGATCTTCCTATTAATAAAATTCTAAAGTTAACAAAAGAAAATTTTATTAGAAGTTTTCCTAGTGATTTTCGTCAATATGCTGATTCCACTTTTTCTGTACTTTGTGATGATATAGATGAGCTTATTCTAAAAAAACTTAATATTTTAAGATTTTGTAAAGAACGTAAAAATAGTACTAATTTCTTAGAAATAGCCCAGCAGATTCATTCTGAAAGCTTAATATATAGAGAAAAAGAACAGCGCCGAACTGGGAAATATGCAACGTCATTCAATCACTACAAGTATGATCTATTTGCACAGATATGCTTGGATGCGAGATATAAGACAAATATCCCATATGCAGGTTTTGAAACAATTTTCAAAATGTCATCTGGAAATCCAAGAAATGTATTAAATATATTAAATAAAATATATGAGTTGTTATCTTTTGAAGGAAAAAGCTTTTATTCTCAAGATAGTATTGATATTGAGACTCAAACAAAAGCAATTAATCAAGCTGCTAAATATTTTGCTGAAGAAGATTCTAATTACGGTTCTTTAAGTGACAAGGCAAAAAAAGCAATGTTTAAATTCGCTGCCTATTTAGCTACAGCAAGATATGCATTAAACATTCCTGAGATCTCTCCTCTTGCAGCAAGCTTTAAGGATGAAGACTTAAATAGAGAAGCAAAAGAAGTCTACAATCTTGCTGTAGAATTCTCTTTAATCCAAGAAATGCCTGATCAAAGATCAGACAGGAATTCAAAACAATTACACAAACTTATCAAACTCAACCCTATGCTATCACCTTTATGGAATTTACCTGTAGTATATCGTGGAGATCTCACTCTAAATGCTGATATTCTAAATGCTATTTTTGACCCTGAGAATACAAGCTTTGATGAGCATCTGAACAGAGTTAAACGGAAATGGAATACTATACATATAGATCAACTAGATACGAATATTAAGCAAAATGTTGGATCTACTGCTAAGCTACCAGAACAAGGGAAGTTACCATTTTGAGTATTATTGATTACGATATTTTCTATCGGGAATTACTACCAGTAGAAAATAATCCAATTAACTCGACTCCTTTCGATATCTTTATATCTGCATTCAATGCAAGTGATAGAGTAAAAGAAGTTTTTGACAAAATTAATAGCTCCCAAAAATATTGGCTAATCCATCCAGAATACCAATTTTCAGATGAAGAACTGACAGAATTTCATGCAACAAGCACAATTAAACCTATAGAATTTGGTGAACAAGATCAAGTTAGCTCTTTATTATCCTCAATAAACATTACAGATATAGAAAACATTAAAATTTGTATTGATAGTACAGGTTTTATGAGAAATGTTTTAGCTCTATTAATAATTACTCTAGGGTATCTGGGATGTAAAAAAATTAGTGTACTTTATTCTGAACCAATACAATATATTGAGAACGAAAATACTCACTTCAGTATCTCGGCTCTTAAAGTCAAAGCTTTAGATGGAACTGCTATTACAATCACAACAAATGCTAAAGACTCATTAATAATGTCTATTGGTTTTGATCATGATTTAATGTCACAAGTTGTTAATGATTATGAAAGTGCCACTTTTTATCCTTTGTATGGTTTTCCCTCTTTAAGTGCTGATATGTTTCAACAGAGTGCTTTTAGATCGAGTAATATTATACCAATAAAGGAGAACGATTTAACTACTCGGAAATTCTTTGCACCAGCAAATGATCCATTTTCAACAGCTAAGCAAATTCAAAGAATTGTAGCTATAATTCATCACAGAGAACAAAATTTAAAACATAATATTTATCTTTGTCCTCTCTCGACGAAAGCACAAGTAATTGGTCATGCTTATTATTGGTGGAAAGAGGGACAACATCAAAGCCAGAATGGAATGATAAATATTATCTTACCCATGTGTATATCATATAAAAGAGAAACAAGTGTTGGATTGCGGCGAGTATGGCAATACACTTTAGAGATGTAGGTACTATCGTATAGCAAATATTAAAGGATGAAACTTTATTACATCTACTTTTTGAAATACGAGAAGAATTTATAATATAGGATGAAACTTTATTTTTCGTAAGAATCTTGCTGAAAACCTAAAATCAATAACTTGTGTTGATTTTAGGATGAAACTTTATTACTTAACCACAGGTTAGCCCTCCTTTCTTATTGCCATCTAATCATAAAATTTTAAGCCACATATCGACTGCTTTTATGATTGAGCAAAATGATTGAATTCAAAATAATAGCCCCTAAAATCGAAACTAGAATCAACTGCCAATCCACAAAGAATAAAGAAGTTAATAAGATCACCACATCTATCGCCATCTGTACTTTTCCTGCTGGAATCTTAAATCGCTCTTGCAAATAAAGCGCGAGCAAATTAACGCCCCCTAAACTGGAACGATGCCGAAAGAGAATCAGAAAACTCACGCCCATCAGAACATTTGCAAAAATGGTGGCATAAATCGGATTTACACTGGATAAATGAAAGAAATGAGGGATGATTTCGGTAAAACCTGCCAACAATGCAACGGCAATAAAGGTTTTAATTACCAATGCCATGCCCATTTTTTGATAAGCAAAATAATAAAACGGAATATTGATCAAGAAAAATAAAATACCGAACTTCAAGTCCGTAATATAGTGAATCAACAACGATAAGCCAGCCGTTCCACCTGTCATAATGCCTGCTTGCTGCAATAGCGTCATCGCAAAAGATAAAATGAATGTTCCGATCAACATCGCCAGTCCATCTTCAATCTTAGAGTGTCGATCAATCACAGGCATGACCATAGATACATTCTGATCGGTATTCATAGCGATAAACTCAATAGGGAAACAACAGCAGAGGGAGCATTCTTTCAATGAAAGATATGGGATATTTGAGCATTTTTATTTATATTTCGCAATTTATTATTATTTATTACCCATAAATACAATTTATATTCAAAATAACTGATTTGAAATGAGCTTTACTCATGCACATCAACCGCATTATTTTGAATATCATTCTCGTGTAGCAAAATCTTGTTATTTAATCGCAATACCATTTTCTTTTAATTTTTCTAGAACAATCGAGGTATTCAGATTACTCACCCCAAAGTTATTGGATGATAGAATTCCGATCAGTTTGACCATTTCATCCAAATTTTTGACTGCGACCTTCAGCGCAAAATCATAACTCCCCGTGAGTTTATGAATATCCTTCACTGCAGGCTCATTTAAAAGAAATTCAATAAAGCGGTCATGAGTTGCATCATTATAATTCTGCAATTTCACTTCAATAATGCCCATGATCGGTGTTGGATCTGCACTCAAAGCAATTTGCGCATAATAGCCCGTAATAATTTTCTTTTGTTCAAGCTGAATTCGACGGCGTGAACATTGAGAGGTTGATAACCCCACTAACTCTGCCAACTCTTGATTAGCCAAACGTCCATTCATCTGTAAATGATGGATAATTTTTTGATCAAAATCGTCTAGTTCTTCAGTCATAAAACGCTCAGTTGTAGTCTTTTAAATAATTCAAATCGCGATCAACACTCACCAGAATTTAAAAGTTTAAGGCTTTTAGATCAGGCATCACAAGTTTAGGACAAAATCGCAGAGGATTGAATCCGATCAATGCCTTGTTCGCGCATGATTTGCCAAGCATGTTGCAAAGAATCATTTAAATCAATCGCTTTACAAGCATCTTCAATCACATAGGTTTTAAAACCCATTTGTGCTGCGTCTAATGCAGTCCATGCGACACAGAAATCTGTGGCGATTCCCACGATATACACCGTATCAATTTGATGTTCTTTTAAATATCCTTTCAGCCCCGTTGGGGTTTTACGATCTGCTTCCATAAATGCAGAATAACTATCAATATCGGGATGAAAACCTTTACGAATAATCAGTTGTGCAGCCGAAATATTTAATTCAGGGTGAAATTCCGCATCGTGACTGCCTTGAACACAATGTTTCGGCCATAACACTTGTGTTCCATACGGCAATTCAATGGTTTCAAATGGCACTTTATTTTCGTGATTGTCCGCAAAGGAAATATGTTGCTCAGGGTGCCAATCCTGCGTCAGCACGACATATTCAAACTTTCTTGTAAGTTGATTAATGACTGGAATAATTTGATCTGCCCCCGCAACTGCCAAATTTCCACCTGGTGTAAACCCATTTTGTACATCAACAACAATTAATGCGACATGATTTGCTTGTTTTCGCATGTGATGACCCAGTCTAAATCTTCTATTTTTACAATACCCTGCTCATTATCATCTGACTAGGTATGTTTCAATTTTTATCGAGCTAAAAATATTCAATACGAAGATGAATTAAAGTTTTCCACAGTTTGACCAAAGCATATTGTTCTTATGCCTCCGATCAGTCATAATTTGCATAATTGTCATTCAACCCAATCAAGTTGTTGAATGACGAACCAAAATACTGCAACCATCCAATATTTCGTTTCACTCACTTCAAATCCGGATGGGAAAATAGGATATTTTTTTAAAATGACTCAGCTAGCACAGAATATTCAAGGCTCAATTGTCGCAATCGTCACCCCTATGTTTGAAGATGGCGGCGTAGATTGGAAGAGTCTTGAGAAGCTCGTTGAGTGGCACATCCAACAAGGTACACATAGTATTGTTGCTGTCGGCACAACGGGCGAAGCGTCTACGTTAAGCATGGAAGAACACACACAAGTCATCAGAGAAGTGATTCGTGTAGCGAATAAACGTATTCCGATTATCGCGGGTACAGGTGCAAACTCAACGCGTGAAGCGATTGAGTTGACCAAAGCTGCGAAAGAGTTAGGTGCTGACGCTGCACTACTCGTGACGCCATATTATAATAAACCAACACAAGAAGGCTTATATCAACACTACAAAGCAATTGCTGAAGCAGTTGATATTCCACAAATTCTTTATAATGTACCAGGTCGTACTGGTGTCGATATGCAAAACGAAACCGTGATTCGTCTTGCAGATATTAAAAACATTGTTGGTGTAAAAGATGCAACAGGCGATGTACCTCGTGGTCAAGCACTCATCGAAGGTTTAAATGGTAAAATCGCAGTTTACTCTGGTGATGATGAGACCGCTTGGGAGCTGATCCTACTTGGCGCGAAAGGCAATATTTCTGTAACTGCGAACGTCGCACCAAAGCAAATGAGCGACATTTGTGAAGCGGCATTGGCTGGAGATAAAGCAAAAGCACAAAGCTTGAATCAACAAATTGCAAATCTACACAATATTTTGTTTTGCGAATCAAACCCAATTCCTGTGAAATGGGCATTGCACGAGATGGGATCAATTGGTACTGGCGTACGCTTACCATTAACCACTCTAGCAGAACAATATCGTGAACCGCTCCGCACTAATTTAAAAGTTGCGGGAATTATTTAATACGAGCAATTTATGATGCAATTACGTCTTGGTGTTGTCCTAGTCATTTCAGCTTTGAGTTTGGCTGGTTGTGGTCGTTTTGCCCTCAATAATCATTCTTTAGATTATAAAAAAGCTCAAGCCCTTGAACCACTCAAATTTCCAGAGGGTGCAACGGTAAGACCATTTACACCATTGTATCCTGCTCCTACGGTTGACCCACTTGCAATTGAGCATGCGCCAAAGCTTGAGAATGAAAGTGGCAATCGTTATGCATTACCTCGTCCAAAGGAAATGCAAAATTCGGCAAATAGCACTGCAAATGCGACAAGTGTGGGGCGTCCACAACTCGTGACTGATGGAAATAAAAATCCATTACTCAAAGTTGAAGGCCCAACAGCAAGTGCTTGGCAATATACTTTTGCAACATTAAGTAGTCTGAACTATAAGGTTGTTTCTCAAGCAGAAAATGGCTATGAAGCAACGATTAAAGTGGGTGAGCAAAATTACTTACTCAAGCTATCAGCTGTAGGTTCAAGCAATACTGTTGCACTATTCAAACTTGACACCACTTTTGCAGACCCTGCTATTGCAACCGAAGTGTTAACCCAGATTTACCAAAATTGGCCAGCCTAGTCGTTTACTAGGCATACTTTTCAAAAGGTTCCCCCATGTTAAAACAAACCTTGCTCTATACTGGTAAAGCAAAATCTGTATATGAAACAGATAATGCCGATCACCTAATTTTAGTCTTTCGTGATGATGCATCAGCATTCAATGGCGAAAAAATTGAGCAATTAGATCGTAAAGGCAAGGTGAACAACCGTTTTAATGCCTTCATCATGGAAAAACTAGCTGAAGCGGGTATCGAAACGCATTTTGAAAAGTTGCTTTCTCCAACTGAAGTGCTTGTTAAAAAACTTCAAATGATTCCTGTGGAATGTGTGATTCGTAACTACGCAGCAGGTTCTTTATGCCGTCGTTTAGGCGTTGAAGAAGGCAAAGAGTTAACGCCTCCAACATTTGAATTATTTTTCAAAGACGATGCGCTTGGCGACCCAATGGTCAATGAATCTCAAGCAATCGCTTTAGGTTGGGCAAATGCTGCTCAACTTGAAAAGATGAAAGAACTCACTTACCAAGTGAATGACGTGCTTAAAGCATTATTCGATGCAGGTAATATGATTCTGGTTGATTTCAAACTTGAATTCGGTGTTTTCCACGATCGTATCGTATTAGGAGATGAGTTCTCTCCAGACGGTTGCCGTTTATGGGATAAAGATACCAAGAAAAAATTAGACAAAGACCGTTTCCGCCAAGGTTTAGGTGGTGTGGTTGAAGCTTATGAAGAAGTTGCTACACGTTTAGGGATTAACTTAGATGATATCTAAGCCTAAACTCTAACTTCTGAGTAAAAAACCAGCCTGATTAGGCTGGTTTTTTATTGGTTTATCTACTTCCCTAATTTCTGATAAATCAGATTCCCTTCTTTATAAGTCGCCAATACCTGAATATTTTTGATCTCTCGGCTTGGAATCGTAAGCGGATTTTGATCTAAGATCACTAAATCAGCCAATTTTCCTTGAGTTAACGTTCCCTTGTGCTGGTCTTCAAAATATTGATAGGCGGCCCAATCGGTCATCGACTTTAATGCCAAATAGGGACTTATGCGCTCATCTGCACCCAGTACATCATCACTGCGTGTCACTCGATTCACCGTCGCATCTAACATCATCAAACTGTTCGGTGGCACAACAGGTGCATCATGGTGCTCTGTAAAAATAAGCTGCTTTTTCAAAGCCGTTGCCGTCGGTGAAATACGTGCTGCTCTCACCTCTCCTAAGGTTTGTTGGCGATGCCAATCGCCCCAATAAAAGGTATGTAAGGAGAAGAAAGATGGAATAATATCTAAGGCTTTCAGTTGATCGAGTTGATCATCGCGAATGGTTTGAGAATGAATTAACACACTTCTACGATCTGCTTTGCCTTGTTTTGCTGTGGCATCTTTCACAGCCCCAATAAATTGATCAATTGCCGCATCGCCATTGGCATGTGCAAGTACTTGCCACCCCTGTTTAAAGGCTAAATTAATATATTGATTGACCTGTTGATTATCTTTAATCGCAGGATAGCCCTTATAGCTTTTGTCTTTACCTTCAGGTGGAACTAAATACGGCTGTGTGAGCCAAGCGGTTTTGCCTTGTGGTGAACCATCTAAACTGATTTTAACGCCACCGATACGGAAATGATGATCATATTGGCGACGACTTCCTTGCTTGAGCATGTACTCTTGACTGGTGGTAATATCGGGATAAGAAACCACATCAATTGGCAATTGATTTTGTTTGGCTAAAGCATGCCACATCTCCGTTGTGCCCTGATCTGCACGCCCTTCTTGCACCGTGGTAAAACCATTTTTCACATAGGCATCAATACCTTTTTGTGCAATCTGAAACATCACTTGCGGCGGCACATCTTTAAAAATTGAACCAATCGCCGTAAATAAAGCCGATTCTTCTAAGACTCCATTTGGAATATTTGAATTGGCTTCACGACGAATAACACCGCCTTCTGGATTTGGTGTATTTTGATTAAAATTCAGTAATTCTAATGCCTTATGATTCACAGAAGCCAAATGCCCTGATTGATGCAAAATCATCACAGGCTGATCTTTGGACACACGATCTAAATCAGTTGCGGTAGGATGGCGTTGTTCGGACAATTGTGCATCATCATAACCATTGCCTAGAATCCAACCGCCCATCGTCTTAATCACTGTTGGATTTTGTGTTTTCCACGTATTCATTACGTTTACAAGTGAGTTAATATCCGAAACTGAACCATCAGGCATCGGATACAAGTTCGCCACCATTTGATGAAAACCCACCATATTCACGTGGCTATGCGCATCAATAAAACTCGGCAATAAGGTTTTATTGTTTAGATTAATATATTGAACTTGGGCATTTGCCAACCGTTCGGCTTGCTGTTTCGAGCCAACAAATACAATTTTTCCATCTCTCACCAACAAGGCTTCAGCATATTTAGGCTGCATTCCCTCCATCGTCAAAATAGAGCCGTCATAAAATAATTTTTCGGTGGTCGTTTGAGGAGCTTTGACAGTTATGCAGCCTGACAAGGCAATCAACATGAAAGTTGCAAGTGAAGCCTTGGGTATATATTTAAGATTCATCTATATAATTCCATGTTTTTATTATGGCTTTATTATTAAACCCTATTCTTTTTTTGTTTAAAAAGGTTTAAAAGATTCTTTTTGTAATATGGCAATCATGCATAACTCGATGCAAGATCCATCACATCGAGCCCAAAGAGGATGGAAACTTAAAACATCTTTGCCAGTTTATTTGATACTTTAATCGCAAGATCATCAACATAACGACTATAAGGATCAGCTAAAACAATACTGATGATCAATGTAAATAAACTCGCCCACAAACCTGCAAGTAAATATGAAAAACCGAATTGGACATGCAATAGATTAAACAAAGGAATGCCCAAAGCATAAATCACAGCAAGGTGAATCAAATAAATGGAAAATGACACCTTACCTAAAAAAACCAAGAACCGTGAATCAAAAAATTGTGCCAACCATTTGCCTTTAAGCACCGCATAGACAATACAGAAACCACCCATGAAGTTCAGATAATCATAGGTTTGCTCACCTAAAAATTGAGCAAAAATTCGATAACTCCAACTCTCATTATGCGCACCACAGAAATATAACCCCAGCACGAATAGCAATACAGATAGCACTGTTGCTAACTCTGCTGCGTAAAGGAATAAACCCATACCTAAAATAAAACTCAGGATACCGAGTAATACCATTTGTGAAATCAGGTAGGCTGTCGCAATACTCAGCAGCAAGAACAGACCTGCAAACATCGGTCGTTTGCTGTAAAAATAACTGGCGAGATAAATCACCAATGAACCGAGCAGCTCAATCTGCATCGTCCACAACACCCAGTTATAGCTTGAGTCTCCAAATAGAAATGCCCCGATACTGCCCTCATACAAAGCTGTCGTTAATTTTGGATGAGGATTCGCCAAAGCAGCCCCCCATTCAGAAACATGCGAAACATCGACAGGAACAAAACAAACGAGGTAGGCAACAATACAAGAAATAAAAGCGGGAATAGCCAAACGTGGATAACGTTTAATTAATGATTTTTTGAGTTTTTCAGCTGAATTTTGCTTTTTTAAACTCGATAAACTCAGGACATAACCACTTAAAACAAAAAAGACAAAAACTGCCCCTGTACCCGAATAAAAAAAAGCAAATGGGGAATGATAAAGTTGATCAAAAAAGGGATATTGAGGCACAGCACTTAAATCAAAATGATGCATTTGAGGAAAGAATGTCAACGATAGATGTGACAACACAACCGCAAGGCAGGCTAAGCCTCGGATACTTTCCGCAGCATTGATTTTGTTTGTGATCATGGCAGAGCTTTATCATCCGTGATATGCCGCGATAATGCGATCTTTTATGTGAAGTGTCTAGTAGCCACTTAAAAAATATAGTGACTATAACAACTCAGAATAAAAGCATCTACCCATCTGAAATGCGCCTACTTATTGCTTCACTCGAGTCGAGAACCAACATAAAATCGACCCCATACACACCATAAAGGCACCATACCAAAAAGAAATCGTCAGTGGTGTACTCAGTAAAATTGCTGAGAAGAACGCTGAAAATACAGGAATAAAATACGAAGCACCTGCCAATAACGTGACATTGCCATGTAGAATCCCGACATTCCATGCGGCATAACCAAAGCCCATAGCGGCAGCAGCAAAAAGTAAGGACATGGAAGATGACCAATCAAAATTAAATGTGCCGCCACCCATCAATGCATATTTAATCCAAAGCACCATTGAGACCAAAATAAAAAATAAGGTAATCCCATTACTGCCCTTAGCCATCTTCGCAGTGAGGGTACAGTAAGCCGCCCAAAGTAGGGTTCCGATAAAAGCTAATCCATAACTCAGTGGGTTATGTTGTATATTTCCCCACATACCTGCCAAATCAAAACCTTGCTCACCGCCTAATACCCAACAGATACCAAACAATGAAATCACAAAACCAGGAATAATCAGTAAATTGGCTTTTTGCTGATTAAACAGAATTGCAGCCACCATGGTAAAGGTTGGCCATAAATAATTGACCATCCCAACTTCGATGGCTTCTCGGTTGTTATTGCTATATCCAATTGAAAGTGATAAACAAAGCTCATAGCTCACAAATAAAATACTGCCCCAAATTAAATAGGCTTTTGGGGAACTTTTAAGATTGCTCCAACCTACGGAAAAAAACAGGAAAATAGAGGCAAGCGTATAAATTAATGCGGCACCGCCGACTGCACCAAAATGCGAGCTGACATCCTTGATCAATGCAACGATCAAGCTCCAAAGGAAGATCGCAAGCAATCCAATGAATGTGGCTTTTTTTGAGTTCATGTTGAAATAAATCGAAGATAAAACCGCAGCCAGATTCCCATTAACACTTTTGGGAACTTGACTAGGTGAAATGTGAAAATACAACTCATCTGTTTAAACAGCTCTTTATTGTTGCTGCTGTTCCTGCTGCCAACGGCGTTGCTGCAAACGCTCGGCTTCAACTTCACGTTTATTTAAGGCTCGCTCATACAGCTTCGTACCCCGCAACTCAGGTGGCAAATAATCCTGTAAAACAAAATGCTCAGGGTAATGATGTGGATAGAGATAATCCACACCATAACCTTGTTGCTTCATCAATTTGGTTGGTGCATTACGTAGATGCAACGGCACAGGCAAATTCGCAGTTTTTTCGGCAAGCTCTAAGGCTTTGTTAATTGCAAGATAAGTGCTATTACTTTTTGGGCTGGTAGCCAGATACACGGCACATTGCCCTAGGATAATCCGCGCTTCAGGCATCCCTACCGCTTGAACTGAACGGAAACACTCTCCCGCCAGCAATAAGGCATTTGGATTGGAATTGCCAATATCTTCCGATGCGGCAATCAACATACGACGTGCAATAAAAACAGGGTCTTCACCACCTTTGAGCATGCGTGCCATCCAGTATAGGGTCGCATCAGCATCACTGCCACGAATCGATTTGATAAATGCCGAAACCAAATCATAATGCTGCTCACCTGATTTGTCATAACGTGCAATATTCTGCTGTGCGACTTTGACCACAATTGCATTGGTGACGATATTTTCAATATCAGGTTCAAAAGTGCTGGCGATTAAATCAATCAGATTGAGTGCTTTGCGTGCATCACCCGCAGCAAATTGAATCAGTGCATCATATTCTTCAATCTGAATAAAACGTGCTTTTAAAAACTTATCCGTTTGAATCGCTTTATTCAGTAGTGTCTGAATCGCATCAGCATCTAAACTATTCAGCGTGTAGACCTGACAACGAGAAAGCAATGCACTATTCACCTCAAAAGATGGATTCTCAGTGGTTGCTCCAATCAATGTTATTTTGCCTTTTTCAACCGCATTCAGTAAGGCATCTTGTTGTGACTTATTAAAACGATGAATCTCGTCAATAAACACCACTGGTGTCAATAGATCACCACTTTCAGCAATCACTTCACGCAGTTCTTTTACGCCTGTATTCAATGCAGATAAGCTAATAAAAGGACGATCGACTGCTTGCGCCAATAATAAAGCAACCGTGGTTTTTCCTACCCCTGGCGGCCCCCAAAAGATAATCGAAGGCAAGTGCCCTTGATCAATCATTTGACGTAATGGGGCATTTTCACCCAGCAAATGATCCTGCCCAATGATCTCTGACAAATCACGAGGGCGTAAACGTTCAGGTAAAGGAATATGCGTATCTGACATCATTATTGGCTTTATGCTGTTTTATCCTAGTCTATTGTGTCTGACTCAAATCTACAATTTGAATCTGCAATCACGCGACATTCTATTGTGCAGTGTTCGCCTGAAGTAACTGCTGCATAACATGATAGCTTGCAGTAATACGAGCATCATTTGGGAAATTAGTATTCGCGAGCATCACGATCCCAATTTTCTGCTGTGGAATAAATGCAGCATAAGCACCAAAGCCATTACTTGAACCTGTTTTATTAAACAATGTTGCTGCTGAAGCCCGCTTTGGTTGTTTGATCGGTGTAACAGCATGACTTTCTAAAGCCATCTTGCTTGAATTACCATGTAATAAGGTCTCTAACTGAACAGGATAAGCATATTGCTCCCAACCTAAACCTTGGGTCATCGCACCGACTTTAAAATACCCCACATGCGTATTTTCAATCGCTTTGCGAAGAGGCTGTTTTAATTTTTGTGGGTAAATTTGAGCATCTAAAAATTTCAGCATATCGAAACTGCTACTCTTCACGCCATACGCTTCCGCATCAAACATCCCCGCAGAAACGCGAATGGGTTGGTCATTTTTATAGCCCCACGCGTATTGCGGCATCTGCTGCTCAGGCACATGAATAAAACTCTGACTCAATCCCAATTGTGGAAAAAGTGTTTTTTCTAATAATTCAGAATAGGGTCTTTTCAATGCTAGTGCCGTGACATAACCCATCAAACCAATACTTGGATTGGAATATTGACGAGCTGCACCCACTTTAGTTTTTGGCTGCCAAGTCTGAAAATATTGAATCATATCCTGCTGACTAACAACTTCATCTGGAAATTGCAGTGGAAAACCACCTGCGGTATAGGTGCCTAAATTCAAGATTGTGGCTTTATTCACTGCTGTATTTTTTAATTCAGGGAAATACTTGGCGGGATGATCAGACAATGATAACTGCCCTTGTGCCTGTGCATAGCCTGTCAAAGTAGCATTAAAGGTCTTACTTACCGAGCCAAGTTCAAATAAGGTCTTATTACTCACTGGTTGATTGCTTTGCTTGGAAGCAACACCATAATTTACAAAGTAATGCTGCCCTTTCAATGTCACCGCAACCACTAATCCAGGAATCTTGTATTGATCTAATAATGGTTTAAATTGCTGATCTACAATCTCTTTGACTTGCTGCTCACTGAGCGGCTGCGCCCAAACCGAAGAATAACAAGATAAAAGCCCTACGGTGAAGAACAGCATTCTTGATGCGATCATGTCTATTTCCCAAACTCATTTAATTCAAACAACCAGAGAGCCTGCGGCAACAATGCCTGCCTCTCGATGCTCATCCTATCGGGGGAATAGAAAAATTACTGTAAAAGTATTGTTTTTATTGCTGAGAAACGCTGATCAATAAAGAGAACTCTATCTTATCGTATCCAACGTACGACATAATCTTCGATATCTTCGTCATTGATGTCTTGTTCTGAAATACAGCGTCCTGCTGCTGATTTTTTCGCTTTAATCACACTTTGACGCGAACCTGTGTTTAGGTAATGCCAAGAAGGTAGGTTTTTACCTTCATTCAACCGACGATAAGCGCAACTGGGCGGTAACCATGTAATTGTTTGCAATCGTTCAGGGGTCAGTTGAATACAATCCGCAACCTGCTGTTGGCGATTGGCATAATCTGAACAACGTGCCGTTTTACAATCTAATAATTTACATGCCACCTTGGTATACGCAACTTCAGCAGTCTCATCATCTTCAAGTTTGACCAAGCAACATAAGCCACATCCATCACACAATGCCTCCCACTCAGCACGATTTAACTGCTCAAGCGGATATTGTTTCCAAAAGTGGGGACGTAACTCGGTAGACATAGCAAACTTTTTAGGCTTTAGAATTCGTATTTATTATAGCATTTATTCTTAAACAACCTGATTATTGAGTGAATTAGGCGATTAACAATTCTTAAATGATTGAACATTTCCACCACAGAAACACCACATTTAGCCCCAAAAACACACGCTATAGTAAATTCATAACGATAAATTTAGGAGAACGTATTATGTTCCGTTGGGCTATTATTTTTGCAGTGATTGCATTAATCGCCAGTTTATTAGGTTTTGGTGGTGTTGCTGGTTTGTCCAAAGACTTTGCCGTCATTTTATTAGTAATCGCGGCTATTCTAGCTGTGGTCGGTTTTTTATCCCGCGGTAAAGTATAGTCTTGAGAGATGGTAGAATTTTATAAAGAGAAGAATCATTGTATTCTTCTTTTTTTATTGAGAAATATTAACTTAAAAGAAGTTTAAATTTATTTATTCGCCTTATCAGCAATTTAATTTTTGATGTTGTAATCAAAACATTGTAAAAATATAGACTAGGATTTTAAACATGAGCTTCCCGATTACCACGCGTGAAATTGAATATACCTCGCCAGATGGCCAACGTTTAATTGGTTATTTTGCAGCACCAGCGATAGATATGCCTGTTGCAGGTGTTATTGTTGCACCTGAATGGTGGGGGCGTACAGAATACACCGAGCAACGTGCCCGTGAACTTGCAGCACATGGTTTTGCCGCTCTCGCCATTGATATGTATGGCGACAAGAAAGTTACCTCTGATGTTCCTCAAGCATCTGCATGGATGATGCAAACCTTTGACCATGTAGACACCGTTGTGAATCGCGCTCAAGCGGGCTTAGATGCTTTAAAAGCACAATCCGAGGTCAATACTGAAAAATTGGCAGCAATTGGTTTTTGTTATGGCGGTAAAGTGGTGCTTGATCTAGCACGTTCTGGTGCCGACCTAAAAGCAGTCGTCACGTTTCATGCCAATTTAAGCCCGAAAGCACCTGCCGAGAAAGGCAAGATTCAGGCTGAAATCCTCGTCTTACATGGCGAACTCGACAGTATGGTTTCTTTGGATGATGTCGCAAGCTTCCGCCAAGAAATGCATGGTGCAGGAGTTGAACATGAAGTCATCATTTTTGAAGATGCGAAACATGGCTTTAGTAACCCACTCGCAGATGAACGTGCTAAAGCCAATCATGTTGACTTAGGCTATAACGCAGAAGCTGAACGCCAAGGGCTTGAAGCGATGTATGAGCTATTGGATAAGCATTTGAAGTGATTTAAAAAAACTATCTCTAAAAACCCTATAAATACAGAATTGAGCGAATATATAGTTTGTTTCAATCCTAGACAATTTCTACGAGTGCAAGGCGACATGAATGCCGCCTTTGCACCAGAAAATATTGACTAGCGTTCAAATAAAATCATTTACTGTATCTCGATCACGTATTTTTGAAAGACAGATAACATCCTATCAATCCCTGATTTCCGCTATACTACGCCTCTGCTTTTGACTGTTCTGATTCATGTCTGATTTCTCATTTTCTGATGCACTACTCACATGGTTCGACCAACATGGTCGTCATGACTTACCGTGGCAAGTTGCAGATGATCCCTACAAAGTTTGGGTCTCAGAAATCATGCTGCAACAGACCCAAGTCAAAACGGTACTGCAATATTTTGATCGCTTTATCGAACGATTTCCGACTGTAAAGGACTTAGGTCAAGCCAGTTGGGATGACGTTGCCCCATATTGGGCAGGACTAGGTTATTACGCAAGAGCCAGAAATTTACACAAAGCTGCAGCGCTTGTTTATCAACAAGGTCAATTTCCAGAGACCGTAGAACAATGGATTGAATTACCAGGCATTGGCCGTTCAACTGCGGGTGCGCTGATGTCGCTTGGCTTACGTCAGTATGGCGTGATTATGGATGGCAATGTAAAACGGGTTTTAGCACGTTTTCTTGCCATAGAAGATGACCTCTCCAAACCGCAGCATGAACGCGCTTTATGGCAGATTGCAGAACAACTGTGCGCTACAGAACGTAACCATGATTACACCCAAGCGATTATGGATTTAGGGGCAACCGTCTGTACCCCTAAAAAGCCTTTATGTTTATACTGCCCGATGCAACAACACTGTCAGGCCTATCAACAAGGTTTGGAACAAGAGTTACCCTTTAAAAAAGCCAAAAAACCTGTCCCTGTTAAAACGGCGGATGTACTCCTGATTCAGTCAGGTCATGAATGGCTGTGGCAACAACGTGAAGCGCATGGGTTGTGGGGTGGATTGTATTGCTTACCGATCATTGAACAAGCAACCGAATTACAACAGATTGAACAGCAATTCAAACTGCAAGCTCAAGTATCATCATTACAGATTAGCCATAGCTTTACCCACTTTACGTGGATATTGCATGAACAACTGTTCCACGTGGAACATGATCAGAAAGAGCAAATCAGTATCGAACTGAATGGCATATGGCTCAGTCCAGAAGCGGCGATTGCCAAGGGCATTCCAACTGCCATGAAAAAATTGATAACTGCAAAACAAAAGACTGGATCATCTTAATATTCTCAATCAAGATCACAAGGAGTGAGTGTGCGCCATTCAATTTCATCTACCCTGCTTGGTATCTTGATTATTCTACTTTCTGCATGTAGCACAACGCCTAAAAAACCAACAAGCTTACCGAATACGCAAATCGACAAGCTTAAAAATTTACGTTTAGATAACCGTCTTCCTGTACCAGTCAAAGGTATCAATCGAAATGAATTACGTGATACTTGGGGTGCTGCACGCAGCCAAGGGCGTAACCATGAAGGCATTGATATCATGGCAGAGCGTGGGACGAAAGTGTATAGTGCTACCGAAGGGCTCGTCGCTGATTTACGCAATAATAATTTAGGTGGCAAGATCATTTGGATTATTGGACCTGCTGGTTCTTGGCACTACTATGCACATCTAGATGATCATAAACGTGGTCTCAATGTTGGTGATTATGTTCGTAAAGGTGACCTGATTGGCTATGTGGGCAATACAGGCAATGCACACGCGACCGCCCCACATTTACATTACGGCATTTATTTAAATGGCAAAGGGCGTGGAGCAGTCAATCCATACCCATATTTACGTTAGGAACACACGATGTCAGAAGCATTGATTGAACGACTGGTTATATTTGCAGAGTCTGGAAATCAGCAAAAAATCATCCTCAATGGTACGAGCTATCAAGGCTGGATTATGGAAATTACCGAAGATGCTTTGTTGATTAGCACAGGTTTTGCAGATAAATCGGGTAAAGACTTTTGGCTTAAATTTACTGATTTAAATACGGCTGAACTGTATTATTGGGATACTCGCCCAAATGAATGGGTGGCATTCACTCTCTAAACTCTGCCTTACGAATAATAATAAGGAGCATCAAATATGACAACTCAACGCTGTGGCTGGTGCTCCAATGATCCCCTCTACATTGCTTACCATGACCAAGAATGGGGTAAGGCAGAACATGATGAACCCCACCTATTTGAGATGCTCTGTCTGGAAGGACAGCAAGCAGGACTCTCTTGGATCACGGTACTGAAAAAACGCGAACACTACCGTTCACACTTCTTTCAATATTCTATCGCAGACGTCGCAGCACTCACCGATGATCAACTCGAACTCAAACTCAGTGATGCAGGTTTAATTCGTCATTTAGGTAAACTTAAAGCGATTCGAGACAATGCAATTGCATGGCAGCAACTCAAAAATGAAGTTGGTGATGTATCTCACTGGCTATGGAGCTTCGTTGACCATCAAACACCAAACCATGATGTAATTCATTATCGTGATGCACCTGCTCAAACGGACATCAGCCAAAACCTATCCAAAATTTTAAAAAAACGCGGTTTTAAATTTGTAGGCCCCACGACTTGCTATGCGTTTATGCAAGCCGTAGGCATGGTCAATGATCATGAAAATCACTGCCATTTTAAATAATACCAATTCATGTTCCTTTAAAAGGAGTTCCCGAATGAGCAATAATCAAATTCGTGCTTATGCTGCAATGCAAGCAGGCGAACAACTCGTCCCTTACCAATTTGATGCAGGTGTATTACAGCCACATCAGGTTGAAGTTAAAGTTGAATACTGCGGTCTATGTCACTCAGATCTGTCTGTGATCAATAATGAGTGGCGCTCATCAGTTTATCCTGCGGTTGCTGGGCATGAGATTATTGGCACAATTATCACACTCGGCTCAGAAGCCAAAGGACTGAAACTGGGTCAACGTGTTGGGATTGGTTGGACTGCCGAGACCTGCCAAGCCTGTGATCCATGCATTGGTGGTGATCAAGTGTTATGTACAGGTGGCAGCGTTGCGACTATCGTTGGTCATGCGGGCGGCTTTGCTGAAAAAGTACGTGCAGGTTGGCAATGGGTGATTCCTCTGCCAGAAGATTTAGACCCTGAAAGCGCAGGGCCATTACTTTGTGGTGGGATCACCGTATTTGATCCTTTACTCAAACACCAAATCCAAGCGACACATCATGTCGGTGTGATTGGCATTGGGGGCTTAGGGCATATTGCCATTAAGTTACTTAAAGCTTGGGGTTGTGAAATTACTGCATTCAGTTCCAATCCAGACAAAACCGAAGAGCTGAAAGCCATGGGTGCTGATCATGTGGTGAATAGTCGTGATGCTCAAGCGATCAAAGCACAACGTGGTAAATTCGATTTATTGCTGAGTACCGTAAACGTGACCTTAAATTGGCAAGCTTTTTTGAGTACCCTTGCACCAAACGGTTCATTACATTTTCTTGGTCTCACTTTGGAACCTGTTCCTGTTGCAGTCGGCTCACTCATTGACGGTGCAAAATCAGTGACAGGTTCTCCAACAGGTTCGCCTTTGGCGCTGCGTCAGCTTCTACAATTTGCGGCACGCAAGAATATTGCCCCACAAATTGAGTTATTCCCAATGTCTCAACTCAACGAGGCGATTGAACGATTACATTCAGGGCAAGCACGTTATCGCATCGTACTCAAAGCCGACTTTGACTAAGGTAAGATTCTCTCACCCAATCCGCCAACTGTTGAATCGCTTGGCGGATTTCGGTGGTCAATGCATGCCCTGCATTTAAGCGGATGAAATGCTGATAACGCAGGTCTTCACCAAAAACCTCTCCAGGCACGATATTAATCCCTTGGCTCTGTGCCAAATAATACAACGCTAAACCGGTCATATTCTCTGGAAGCTGCATCCATAATGCATAGCCACCTTGTGATTGACTCAACGCGATCGGAATACCGTTAAATACTTCCAAAATATACGCACGATATTGCTCCACTTGTTGCATTAACTTAGGTCTCAAACCCTCTAAATGTTCGCGATAACCACGACTATAAATAAAATCGGCTAAGCCCAACTGTAGAGGTGTATTCACCCCAATATTATTTGCCAACAATTGTGGACGTAAATGTTGCAACTGCTGCCCTAAGCAAAACCAACCGACACGGTAAGCACTGGATAATGATTTGGAGACGGACCCACACCAAATCACATAGCCTTGTTGATCCCAATAACGAATTGGCAAAGGGCGTTCTTTTTGAAAACTACATTCACCATAAATATCATCTTCTAAAATAAAACACTGATATTGCTGTGCAAGTTGAGCAATTTTTTGCTTTTGTTGGTGGCTCAAACAATAGCCCAATGGATTTTGAAAATTGGCAGTGAGTAAACACAGCTTGGCACTGCCCTGTTTCATAAAGAACTCTAGGCGTTCGAGATCAATACCACGATGATCAGCTGGAATCTCAATAATCTTGCGTTTAAGACTTGCCAACATTTGCAACTGACCATTAAAGGTTGGCGTTGGAATTAAAATGCTATCCCCTTCTTGACTCATCTGTTGAATCAATAAAGACAAGGCAGGCATACAACCGTTGCTAATAAAAATATCGTCTGTGGCGACATAAATCCCATCTTCACGCCAATGGTCTGATAATGCTTTGCGTAACTGCTCATGCCCCTGTCTATTACAGTACAAAAAATCTTCAGGCTGACAATGCTTCAGCGCTCGTTGTAAGGAACGGCGTAGTCCATCAACGGGAATCAAGTGAGGAGATAGTTGAATCGCACCTAAAGGGGTTAAGTGATTTTGAATCGAGGCGGTTTGAATTTGATTTTGCAAATCCAAGTTTGAAACTTGTCGAGCTTTAGACTCAAAGCTTGGACTGTCAGGAACAGCACTTTGATATTGTCGTGAACTAACAAAATAGCCTGATTTTGCTTTTACATAGATCAAGCCTTTTGCTTCTAATAATTCATAGCACTGTTGTGCAGTACTCAAACTAACACACTGCTGACGAGCAAATTCCCTTAAAGAACTTAGCTTCTGTTGGGGTTGTAACTCATGTTGATAAATTCTTTGTGCCAACTGTTCGGCTAAACGCTGATATTGAAAAGTCATTTCTGTACTGCTTTTTTATAAATTTCTGTGTCTGTATTGGTTTATACAACACCGTTAAGCTATAAAAATCAACAATGAAAGGATAAGAGCATGAAAAATAATATCTTATTTATAATGAGCATCTGTTTATTAATAGGCTGCAAAGCTCAAAACCCAGCGGCGCAACAGCAGCAAGAGGTCTGTAAAACTTTATCACATGGTTATTTAAAAATACAAAATCAAGATGAGTATCAGTTTTGGCGATTAGAAAAGATTGTCACTCAGGCACAACAAAATACTCTAAAACTGACCTATAAGCAGCCGACTGAAAGTGGAGTAATGATGTCCAGTTTACTGCTACCGACCGTTGAATTTGTATGCACGCAACAACAGCAACAGATCAAAGTTGCAGTACAACAACCGACTGGCCAACTTGTTCAAGTTTTAGAACTGAAACTCGCTGAAACAGCTATTGGCAAACCGCAAAGCCATGACTTAGTTGCTCAGTCAAAAACTCAATAAATAAGCGAACCCGTTTCGGCAAATGCGCTTGTTGATAATAAACAGCATGGATGCTTTGATAAGAGTGCTCAATCTGATCTTCAAATAGTGCCTCAAGGCGCCCTGCTTTCATATCCTGCCAGATTTCAAATTCTGATAGTCGAGCAATGCCCTGTCCACGTAAACAGAGTTGTCGAACGGTTTCACCACTGGACGCTCTAACTTTAGGTTGAGCTTGGAAATACTCACCTTCAATTTTAATCGGCCAAGTATTGATATAGGTTGGACGGGTGAAACCAATCACATCATGTTCAGGCAATGCTTGAGGCTGTAAAGGCGTGCCCTTGCGTTTTAGATATTCAGGGCTGGCAACAATATAGATACGACTTTTACACACCAGTTTCGCATGCAGACTAGAATCATGTAATTCACCAAAACGAAATGCCACATCAGTCTTATGTTCTAATAGATCAATCACTAAATCATTACTATTCAGCTCAATCTCAATATTGGGATAACTTTGTCTGAACTTATGTACCAATGGCGTAATGACATGCAGAATAAAAGGTGTGGCTGAGTCAATCCGAATCACCCCCGAAGTATCTTGATCTGATTTCTGTAATGCTTCTTCGGCCGCATTCAAATCACTCAGGATTTTACGCGCATGCTGTAAAAACTGTTGTCCTTCTTGGGTCAGTTTTAACTTTCGGGTCGTGCGCTCCAGCAAGGTAACTCCAAGCTTTGATTCTAGACGACTGAGAGAGCGGCTCATTCCCGACGCTGTCTGACCAAGTCGCTCGGCAGCAGCAATAAACGATCCTGTATCGACAATGGTCATAAAAGCAAGTAGTTCTTCTACCGTAGATTTCATTGCCACTTCCTCAATTATTGATATTTAGTCAACTATATTTTGCAAATTCATCTATTTTTTAGCAACAATAATCATCGCAAAATAACAGCCATCGACAGAATAGCTCTTCCGAGCATGAAAAAGATTAGGTGAAAAAATATGCGTATCCCTCAATTCGGTTTAGGCACTTTCCGTCTTAAAGATCAAGCAGTCATTGATTCAGTTAAAACCGCTCTGGAAGTGGGTTACCGTGCCATCGATACTGCACAAATTTATGAAAACGAAGCTGCGGTTGGTCAAGCCATTGCCGAAAGCGGTGTCGCTCGTCAAGATTTATTCTTAACCACAAAAATCTGGGTCGATAATTTTGCTGAAGATAAGTTTATTCCCAGCTTAAAAGACAGCTTACAAAAACTTCGTACCGATACCGTTGATCTCACCTTGATTCACTGGCCAGCTCCAGCGCTAGGTGTATCTATTCCAAGCGTCATGCAATTGCTGCTCGAAGCGAAACAACAAGGTTTGACTAAACAAATCGGGATTTCAAACTTTAACATCGCCTTGACCCAACAAGCGATTGATAGCATTGGTGTCGAACACATTGCCACCAACCAGATTGAACTCAGTCCGTATTTACAAAACCGTAATCTAGTGAACTATTTACGTGAACAAAACATTGACGTGACCTCATACATGACTTTGGCTTATGGCAAGGTGCTGAATGATCCAACCTTAATTGAAATTGCAGCACAACATCAGGCAACAACTGCTCAAGTGGCATTGGTCTGGGCATTGCAAAATGGTTTTGCGGTGATTCCATCATCAACCAAACGTGAAAACCTGATCAGCAACTTAAAAGCACAAGACTTAACTTTAAGTGCAGAGGAAATGCAGTTGATCGCTCAACTTGAACGTAATGGTCGAGAAGTAAGTCCTGAACCCTTTGCGCCTGAATGGGACAAATAACATGAGCAGCCGTATCAGTCTTCCTTTGCTGGCACTGGCGATTGGTGCATTTGCAATTGGAACAACAGAGTTCTCTCCAATGGGTCTGTTGCCCAATATTGCCAATGATCTTGGAGTATCAATCCCAAGTGCGGGCATGTTGATTATGGGTTATGCACTGGGCGTGATGCTCGGTGCGCCGATCATGACCTTATAGTTTGGTGGCTTTGCCCGTCGTAATGCACTGATTCTACTCATGGCAATTTTTACCATTGGTAATCTGATCGCAGCCGTTGCACCCAACTATATGAGTTTAATGGGCGCTCGCCTGATCACTAGCTTAAACCACGGTGCCTTCTTCGGGATTGGCTCTGTAGTGGCCGCCAGTGTTGTTCCAGCAAATAAACAGGCGAGTGCGGTTGCTACTATGTTTATGGGCCTCACCATCGCCAATATTGGTGGTGTACCACTCGCAACATGGGTGGGGCAAAACATTGGCTGGCGTATGTCTTTCCTCGCGATTTCAGCTCTCGGTATCATCACCATGCTATCGCTCTGGAAAGCACTGCCTGCGGGTTCAGTCGGTCAAAAACCCAATGTGAAAATGGAACTCAAAGTTCTGACTCGCCTGCCTGTGGTATTGGCACTCTTGACCACGGTATTTGGTGCTTCAGCGATGTTTAGCTTGTACACCTAATTGCACCAAGCTTGGTTGAATTCAGCCATGCTTCGCCAACCTTTATCACTATGATGTTGGTCTTAATCGGGATTGGTTTCTCTATTGGCAACCATTTCGGTGGTAAGTTTGCAGATCTATCAGTAGACAAGACCCTGATTGGTTTCTTGGTGTTACTGATTACATTGATGTTGATTTTCCCAATTCTTGCTCAATCACAACTGGGTGCAGCCATTGGCTTAGTGATCTGGGGTGCAGCAGCATTTGCCATCGTTCCACCTTTACAAATGCGCGTCATGTCAGTTGCTCATGAAGCCTATGGTCTCGCCTCTTCGGTGAATATCGGTGCTTTTAACCTCGGCAATGCAATTGGTGCAGTGGCAGGAGGTGCAGTGTTAAGTTTTGGTTTGAACTATGTGGCAGTATCGATGATCGGCGCTATACTCGCTAGTATTGGACTACTTCTAGTTTTTGTTCAAATGAAATTAGCAAGCAAACCTGATTCGCCATTACAACAATGTCCGCAAGCTTAAGCTCAAATAAAAAAGCCTGATTGAAATCAGGTTTTTTTATTTAAGTGGTAATTCAACCCTGAATAATTACTTCAGTAAATCTGGTAAATGTGGCTGTGCATATAAGGGATTGTATATCTCTTTCTTCATTTTTATCAGCATCTGGTAGGGTTGTTGCTGTACAAACATATTCACAAAACTGAGTGGAATCGAACCTGCTGGATCAGCGTAGCCACTGGTCATGACTTTGACTCTATTATTGGCGAGCCGTTGAAATGTCCAATCACCCGTATACTGCGTTAGACGAATCACATCAGGCTGTTCAGGGTAATTATTTTTCACTGTACTATTCTTGATTGTAATACTACCATCCGCATTTTTAATCATTTTACCTTTAATCACCACATCTCGGTCTTTTAAAGGAAATGGAAAATCTAACAACATATATAGGGTAAATTCGCCTTTCTTTTCATCACGAGACAACAATTGTGCTTTAGCAACATAAGGTACCCATTGTGGCGTACGTTCAACATCCAATACCACAGCAACAGCGCGTTCTAATGGCACATCAAAAGTCGTTTCTGCTTTATATTGAAAGACAGGATTATTTTCTGTTTGGTAGGTCCAAACTTTAATATTATTACGATGTAAACTCAGTTTAGGTGCTTCTGCGGCACTGGCAACCAAGCTCGTCACACTTAGCAGTGCAGCAAGAACGATATGCTTTTTATTCATGTCATGCTCAATTTGTTTTAGTGATTGTGAGAGCTTGTTTGAACAGTACCTTTTTAGATGCCCAACAAGCTCTTTTATCGAAAAAA
This sequence comes from Acinetobacter tjernbergiae DSM 14971 = CIP 107465, assembly GCF_000374425.1. Taxonomy (GTDB): domain Bacteria; phylum Pseudomonadota; class Gammaproteobacteria; order Pseudomonadales; family Moraxellaceae; genus Acinetobacter; species Acinetobacter tjernbergiae. Next base: position 99,788 of record NZ_KB894364.1, read on the forward strand.
GAAAGATTAAACTTCAATATCATTAAAGCCGAGAACATCTTTCATATCATATTTACGTGCGTCACGACCAACAACCCATGCAGCCGCGCGCACTGCACCAGAAGCAAAATTCATACGATTGGTGGCTTTATGGGTGACTTCAACACGTTCCCCTTCACCAATAAACATCACGGTGTGTTCACCTACAATATCACCACCACGAATGGTTTCAAAACCAATCGTTTGACGATCACGTGGACCGGTATAACCTTCACGCCCATACACCGCAACTTCTTTCAAATTACGACCTAAAGTATCTGCAATCGCCTCACCCATCATAAATGCGGTACCTGATGGTGCATCAACTTTATGGCGGTGGTGTGCTTCGATAATTTCAATATCCACAGTATCGCCAAAGACTTTTGCAGCCAGTTCCAATAACTTGATTGAAACGTTGACACCGACTGAATAATTCGCAGCATAGACAACGGGTGTTTGAGTTGCTGTTTCATCGAGGAATGCTTTTTGTTCATCATTCATGCCTGTGGTACCAATCACCATGGCCACACCCGCTTCTCGGCATAATTTCAAGTGCTGTTCAGTGGCAACAGGTGCGGTAAAATCAATGACCACATCACAGTCTTTTAACACTTCGTTTAAGCTGCCAACAACCTTAACCCCAAGACTTCCCACACCTGCAAGCTCACCCGCATCGGCACCCACTAAGCTACTTTCAGGACGTTCAACTGCTGCTGCAAGTTGATAGCCTGCTTGTTGTACCGCTTGAATCAGAATACGCCCCATGCGTCCGCCTGCACCCAAGATCCCAATGCGTGGAGAAGTTGACATAATTTTTCCCAGTCTTTTATTTAAACAATCTCGCTACTATAGCAAAACTCTGTGCATACGCTAAAAAATTCCCATAAAAAAACCTGCCGAAGCAGGTTTTTTCTCAGCATCAATTAATCGAATAGACGATCAAAGAATGATTTCTTCTTTGGCGATGAAGCATGACCATCACCATCAAAAGAAGCTTGTAGCTCTTTCATCAATTCACGCTGACGACTGTTTAAATTGACAGGAGTTTCAACCACAATACGGCACAATAAATCACCAACCATACTGCTACGTACAGGGCGAACACCCTTACCACGTAAACGGAATAATTTACCTGTTTGTGTACCTTCAGGAATTTTTAAACTAACACGACCATCAAGGGTCGGAATTTCAATTTCTTTGCCCAAAGCAGCATCAGCAATGCTCACAGGCACATCCATATACAGGTCAGCGCCATCACGTTGGAAGACTTCGTGTTCACGAACCACGACTTCAACGTATAAATCGCCTGCTTGACCATCACGAATCGCTTCACCTTTACCAGTTAAACGTACTCGATCGCCATTGTCTACGCCTGCTGGAATGGTGACTTCAAGCGTCTGTTGACGGTCTGCAACGCCTGAACCATGACAAGTGTTACATGGATTCTTAATCATCTTGCCTTGACCACGGCAGGTACTACAGGTTTGCTGAACCGAGAAGAAACCTTGCTGCATACGCACTTGACCCGCACCATGACAGGTACGACAAGTTTCAACATCATTTGGATTCTTAGAACCTTTACCATCACAGGTATCACAAGGTGCAGGTGCAGTAAACGTAATGGTCTTTTTTACGCCTTTGACAGCTTCTTCAAGCGTCAATTCCATCACATAGCGAAGATCTGAGCCACGGCGTTGACGTTGCTGCTGGCGACCACCGCCACCGAAAGCACCACCAAAAATATCGCCAAACTGACTAAAAATGTCTTCTGCGCTAAAACCACCGCCAAAGCCACCACCACCGCCACCGAAACCGCCTTCAAAAGCACTATGACCAGCGCGATCGTACATACTGCGCTTTTCGCCATCAGACAGGATTTCATAGGCTTCTGCAGCTTCTTTGAACTTATCTTCTGCTTCAGCATTGTCTGGGTTACGATCTGGATGATACTTCATCGCCAACTTACGATAGGCTTTTTTAATCTCATCATCACTTGCGGTTTTCGAAACGCCCAAAACCTCATAATAATCACGTTTAGCCATGGTTGGCGATGCTCCTCACGGAATTAGTTCAATCTCTACAAATAAATAGGCTCTGTTGACATTTTATTTACAAAGTCAACAGAGCCTTAATAAGGGCGCTACTCTAAATTTACAAGGTCTCGCACAATAAAAAAGCGATAAAATTAGAATACCGCTTTATTTTTAAAATACTTGGCAAGACCGTTGATCCATGCATTCAGCAAAAATAACCATGCGATCGCACTGAAAATCACACCTGCAACCGTCATGCCCGTGACCCATAATGCGCTGTCCCATGCAAAAAAGAACAACGGAATAAACCATAGCGATGCAAAGCAAACGATCATGATAAATAACAGCACGTTACGCATGATCCAAAGGGCATGTGCATGAATCCATACTTCAGCATTATCCACAATCGCAACTTTTCGTGCTAATAGGTATGCAAATACTGCAAACACGATTGTAAATAATGCAAGAAACATGAACACATAAGAAATCGCCACGTAACGGCGATGCTGCTCAATACTGTCTTGCCCCATGCTCTATATCACCTCATTCACTGCATTTTGCCAAACTGGTCAAGCAATGAAATTCCATTATTTTTTGGTCTTCAAATATAGGTGCTACTATATTGAAATTTTCAATATTTCGCACCTTTATTCACAAAATAATTACGATAGAGGTGTTGCTTTCTTTACTCTGAACCATGCTGCATACAATGCGGGTAGGAAAAATAAGGTGAGTAAAGTCGCAACAATCAAACCACCCATAATTGCAACTGCCATTGGACCAAAGAAAAGACTGCGTGATAACGGGATCATCGCCAGTACCGCAGCCAATGCAGTCAATACAATTGGGCGGAAACGGCGCATGGTTGCACCAATCACCGCATCCCACGGCGCATACCCTGCCTGAATATCTTGTTCAATTTGATCAATCAAAATCAGCGAGTTCCGCATAATCATCCCTGACAATGCAATCGTCCCAAGCATCGCCACGAAACCAAACGGTTTATTAAACAAGAGTAAGAATGCAACCACCCCGATTAAGCCAAGCGGTGCTGTCAGCAGAACAATCGTTGCACGTGACATGCTACGCAATTGAATCATCAACAAGGTCATCACCACAGCCAAGAACAATGGCATACCTGCATTCACTGAATTTTGACCTTTCGCAGATTCCTCAACCGTACCCCCCACCTCAAGCAAATAGCCATTTGGTAAATCCGCACGTAAAGTTTGCATTTTATCCGCTAACTGCTGAACCACGGTTGCAGGCTGTAAATTGGTTCGAATATCGGCACGAACCGTAATCGTTGGTAGGCGGTTACGATGCCAAATCAAGCCTTCTTCAAAACGTGATTCAATTTTTGCAATCTGTGCCAAAGGTACGGTTGTTCCTTTGGTGGTTGGCACAGCTAAGCTTGCCAAAGAAGCCACTTCTGCACGTTCAGTTTTATCACCACGTAGACGAATCTCAATCAACTCACGTTTTTCACGATATTGATTCATCACTGAGCCTGTCACCGAAGCATTCAAGAAATTGGCTAAATCAACACTAGAAACACCCATTTGACGGGCACGGTCTTGGTCAATTTCAATCGCAATAATTTTACTTGGCTCACCCCAATCCAAATGGACATTGGTGGTATTCAGGTCTTCACCTACAACTTTAGCAACTTTTTGTGCCTCTGCCCGAACCGTTGCCAAATCTTCACCTGAGACACGATACTGCAATGGATAACCCACAGGTGGGCCATTTTCAAGTAAAGACACACGGGTACGTACTTGTGGCAAGAGTTGCTTGATTTGTTTCTCTAAAGAACGGCGAATTTCATTACGATCATCTAAAGACGATGCCAATACCACAAATTGAGCAAAACTGGCTTGTGGAAGCTGTTGATCCAAAGGTAAATAGAAACGTGGTGACCCTGTACCGACATAGGCTACATAGTTATCAATCCCTTTTTGTTTCGCAAGGAATTGCTCAACCTTATGCACCGCCTGTTCAGTCGCAACCAGTGATGCGCCTTCTTCTAATTTTAAATCAACTAAAATCTCCGCACGGTTTGATGCTGGGAAGAACTGCTGTGGAACGAATTTAAACATCGCCACCGACAACACAAATATACCAACGGTCACTGCAATCACTGTCTTACGATAGGTAATACAGATTTCAACGATACCACGGAAAGATTGATAAAATTTTGACTGATATGGATCATGATGCCCAGCATGTGCCTCAACGACAGGTGCTGGTTGCTTGCGTAACCTTGCCCATAGGCGTAAATACCACGCCGCTTGTTGATTCTGCTTGGTGAAATCAGGCAGTAATTTTTCGCCCAAATAAGGTACGAATAAAACCGCAGCAATCCACGACACAATCAATGCAATCGTGACCACTTGGAAAATAGAACGAGTATATTCACCTGTGCCTGATTGAGCTGTAGCAATTGGGAGGAAACCTGCTGCGGTAATCAGTGTTCCTGTCAACATTGGAAACGCGGTGGTTTGCCATGCAAAGCCTGCGGCTTTCAGTCGACTGTAACCCTGCTCCATTTTAATCGCCATCATTTCAACAGCGATAATCGCATCATCGACCAACAAACCCAGTGCAAGAATTAATGCACCCAAAGAAATTTTGTGTAGCCCTACATCAAATAAGCTCATCCCTGCAAACGTCATCGCCAGTACCAGCGGTATCGACAATGCAACGACCAACCCTGTACGGAAACCGAGCGAGAAGAAACTCACCAATAAAACGATAATCACCGCTTCAGCCAGTACTTTTAAAAATTCTTGAATACTGCGTTGTACCGCTACAGGCTGATCTGAAACTTTTTGCAGTTTCATGCCCAAAGGTAAGCTCTTCTGTAAGCTATTAAATTCAGTTTCTAGGTTTTTGCCCAGTGCAATGATGTCTCCACCTTTGCGCATCGACACCGCAATCCCAATGCCGTTCTCGCCCATGAAACGCATACGTGGCTGAGCAGGTTCACTGAAACCACGATAGACTTCAGCAACATCACCCAATTGAATGGTTTTATTCCCGACCAACAACGGCATTTTTTTCAGGTCATCGACACTATGTAAATGCCCACTGACACGAATTTGAATACGGTCGGTACCTGTTTCAAAGAAACCTGCACCTGCCATATCATTTTGCTTTTGTATCGCTTCCTGAATTGCAGTAACGGGTACACCGAGCTGAACAGCTTTGGTATTGGATAATTCAATCCAAATTTTCTGATCTTGCAGACCAACGAGATTGACTTTGCTGACATCTTTGACCCGTTGCAATTGTAGTTGCAAACGATCGGCATATTCTTTCATTACCGCATAGTCAAAATCTTTGCCCGTCAGGACATAAATATTCCCGAAGGTATCGCCAAATTCATCGTTAAAAAATGGCCCTTGCACGCCACTCGGTAGCTGTGAACGTACATCATTGACCTTTTTACGGACGTTATACCAAATATCAGGAATCTGGCTCGATGGCAAACTGTCTTTCGCAACAAAGGTCACCAACGATTCACCAGGGCGTGAATACGCCATGATGCGATCATACTGACCAGTGGTCATCAATTCTTTTTCAATACGATCGGTAACGAGTGTCGACACTTCTTTGGCTGTCGCACCTGGCCAATAGGTCTGTACCACCATCACTTTGAACGTAAAGGGAGGATCTTCACTCTGAGAGAGCTTGGAATAAGACATAATTCCGACAATGCCGAGTAACAGCATAAAATACAGAACAATGCCCTTATTCTTCAGCGCCCATTCTGAAAGGTTAAATTTCATGCTTAACCTCCCGTTTTAACGGTGACTTCGCGATTATCACGATCTACAGGATGAATTTTTTGTTGGTCACGTAATAGATGCACACCACCCACTACGACCCAATCTGAAGCTTTCAAACCTGAAAGGATCGGTACGCTATCACGCCCATAAGTGCCCAACGTCACAGGGACTTTACGTAAGGTTTGATTGGCAGTGACCACCCAAACATACGCTTGTTGATTATTGGCGGTGACACTGGATAAAGGCACACTCAACACGTTATTTTCATTTGCAACAAAAATTACTCGCGCACTTTGCCCCAACTGGATGCTAGATTGCCCTTCCAATAATGAAACTTTAACTGTGAAGGTTCGAGATTGATCTGCAGCAGGTGACACTTCACGAACTTTCGCTGCAAAACGAGCATCAGGCTGAGACCACAACGTAACCCAAGCAGGTTGACCCACTTTAATGCTGCTAACGGCTTGCTCAGGTACGCCAAACACGACTTCTCGCTCGCCTTCAATCGCCAGTTGATAGGCAGGTTGTGCTGCTCCGATGACCTGTCCAACCTCTATTTGACGTTGTGTAATCACCCCATTCTTATTCGAAATAAGTTGGTTATAACCGGTTTGATTTGAAGACACTTCATAATTAGAACGCGCTTGCTGTAACCCTGCTTGAGCAGATTCATACTGATTTTTCACCGCATCAAATTGTGAGCGACTCACTGCATTGACTGGTAATAACTGTTGATAACGCTGATATTCTTCAGCAGCAATTTTTGCTGCTGCTTCAGCACTTTGCAATTGTGCTTTGGCAGCGTTCATTTGCAATTGTGCGTCTTTGACATCTAGTTTAGCCAGAACCTGTCCGACTTTGACCCGATCACCTACATCAACATAACGTTCGGTAATTTGCCCCCCGACACGAAATGCCAATGCAGTTTGTTGCTTGGCTTGAACATCACCTGCATAACTTTTTTGATCGATATGATTCGTATTCGGCTGCGTCACCATGACATAAGGAATTTCCTCTGTCTTGGGAACCTCTTTTTGACATGCCGTTAAAGTGACACTGCTGAGTACGAGCAACCCCACAATTACATGATTTAGCAGATTCATCTCTGTTTCGCTCTTATTCAAATTGATTTTTTAAGGCACAATATGAACATTATGATAGATTGTTTATTTTTTAATTAATATACTCATGAGTACACTAATTAAAAAATAAATCTAGCATTCTGATTTTTAATTGAATTAAAGAGAAAGGTAACGTGCAAATTCACAGTGGTCGTCCTAAAGATTTAGAAAAGAGAGCCAAAATTTTACAGGCTGCGAAATCTATTTTTTTAAAAATGGGCTACCACGCGACCAATATGAATCAGATTGCAAAAGAAGCAGGTGTCACCAAACTCACGGTGTATAACCACTTTCAAGACAAAGCCAATTTATTTATCTGCGCGATTGAAGAAAGCTGTGAAGAATCAATTCGAGCGAAACAATTTGAACTGACAGCTGAGTCCGATTTTGAGCAAGCACTGTATTTAATGTGTCATCGAGCCTTAAGCATTATTTATTTGCCTGAGGCACTTAAATTAGATTGTCTCTTGTTTGAACTTGCCGCTGAACAAAGTCCACTTACACAACAATTTTTTGATGCGTCACATACGCGAATGTGTAATGTTTGGTGTGATTTTTTTGAGCAGGCGATTGCGTTTAAATTCATTCAGGCAGATGAGCCACTTAAACTGACTGACCTCATCATGTCATTGCTGTTAGGCATACGTCATCATAAAGTCTTGCTTGGTTTAGATCCCGTTCCAACCACTATGGAAATCGAGCAAATGATTGAACAAGCAATTGAATTTTTTTTGCTTAAATATCAACCTAAAAATTAGATAAAATTCACATTTATTTACGTTCTCCACTTGGATTGTCTCTCAATCGCGCTATAGTCGAAAGAGACCATGAGGAGAAATAGAATGATTCAACAAATCACAGCTCCATTACGTGAAGATGTCCGTTTACTGGGCAATCTACTTGGAGAGACCTTAAAGCAACACGCTGGGCAAGATTTGTTTAATCAAATTGAGCAAATCCGTGCATTAGCCAAAGGCGCTCGTGACGGTCAAGTTGAAGCAGAAAAACAGCTCGAACAACTTTTTCTCGGCTTGAAAGATGAAGAAATTTTGCCGCTGACCCGTGCATTTTCACATTTCCTGAATTTTGCCAATATCGCGGAACAATATCATGTGGTGCGTAATCGTCGTCAGGCTGAGTTTGATGAACATGCACCCAATCCAAATCCTTTGTCACATTTATTTGAAAAATTCAAAACCGAACAGATCGATCAAAAACAACTCTTCCAACAAATTTGTGATTTAAAAATTGAATTGGTACTGACAGCACATCCAACCGAAGTCAGCCGCCGTACCTTAATTCAAAAATATGATGATATTACGGACTGTCTCTCTCAACTCGATCAACAAAAACTCACTCCACGTGAGCGTCAACACACCCTTGCCACACTGAAACAATTGGTCAGCTCGGCATGGCAAACCGATGAAATTCGCCAACATCGCCCAACCCCTGTCGATGAAGCGAAATGGGGCTTTGCCACCATTGAACAAACCTTATGGAATGCTGTACCCAAGTTTATTCGTGAGCTGAATGAACTCACCCAGCAGCATTGTGAACAGTATTTGCCACTCAATATTGCACCCATTCGCTTTGCCTCATGGATGGGCGGTGATCGTGATGGTAATCCCAATGTGACTCATCAAGTCACCCAAGAAGTATTATGGTTATCACGTTGGCAAGCTGCTGATTTGTATCTACGTGATATTGAAAATCTACGCTGGGAATTGTCAATTCAAAGCTGTTCGGATGAACTCACTCAAGCACTCGGTTATGAACACCCTGAACCCTATCGTGAATATTTACGTGAAACTCGTGAACGCTTGAAAGCAACCCGTTATTGCTTGGGTCAACGCTTACAAGGCTTAGAAGCCGATGATAGCCAGATCATTCGAAATAAAGATGAATTACTACAACCACTCTTGTTGTGCTATCGCTCACTGATCGACAGTAACTTAGCTGAAATCGCCAATGGGCAATTACTCGATTTCATTTATCGTGTGAATTGTTTCGGGATTGAATTACTCAAACTCGACATTCGCCAAGAATCAGGGCGGCATCGTCAAGCCATTTCAGCCATTACCGAATATTTAGGTTTGGGTAACTTTGAATCGTGGACGGAGCAAGCCCGTCAGAACTTCCTCATTCAGGAACTACAAAGCAAACGTCCGTTATTACCTAAGTTTATCAATGAACCAGAAGGCAGCTTGATTCAGCATCCTGATGTTTTGGAAGTGTTTGCCACCATGCGCACTTTAGCAGAACAACCTACCGAGAGCTTGGGTGCTTATATTATTTCGATGGCAGAATATCCGAGTGATGTCTTAGCGGTGCTGCTTTTGCAAAAAGAGGCAGGCATTCAGCATCCTCTTCGTGTCGTACCCTTATTTGAAACATTAAGGGATCTCGACGGCGCAGCCAAAACCATGAGTACCTTATTCAATATGCATTGGTACAAACAGCATATTCAAGGCAAACATGAGGTGATGATTGGCTATTCGGACTCTGCGAAAGATGCAGGCTTTATGTCTGCGAACTGGGCACAATACCGCGCTCAAGAAGAACTAACGGCGATCGCCAAACAACATGATGTGCAATTAACGCTATTTCATGGTCGTGGCGGTTCGATCAGTCGTGGTGGTGCGCCAACACAACAAGCGCTATTCTCTCAACCACCAGGTTCGATTTCAGGTGCAATTCGTGTCACTGAACAAGGTGAAATGATTCGATTTAAATTTGGTTTAGAAGGCATCGCACTACAAAATTTGGAAATCTATACAGCGGCAACTTTAGAAGCAACGTTATTGCCCCCCCCAGAGCCAAAGAAACAATGGCGTGATTTGATGAATCAAATGACTGATTTATCGGTACAGGTCTATCGCCAAACTGTGCGTGAAAACCCCAATTTTGTTCGCTATTTACGTACCGTTACGCCTGAACTAGAGTTGCAAATGCTGCCACTGGGTTCACGTCCAGCCAAACGCAAAGTCAGTGGTGGAATTGAATCGTTACGTGCAATTCCGTGGGTATTTGCATGGACACAAATTCGCTTGATGCTGCCTGCTTGGCTCGGTACAGGCACTGCAATTAATCAGGTACATGAGCAGCACAAAAATACCTTAAATGAGATGCTCGAACAGTGGCCTTATTTCCAAACCTTAATTGATATGCTGGAAATGGTATTATCCAAATCTGATGCAGACATTGCGTTGTACTATGAATCTCATCTCACCCAAGATCAGGACTTAAAAGTTCTAGGCGTTGAGTTACGCCAACGCTTGCAAAATGCCGTCGATACACTGCTACGTCTCAAAGGTGAATCCAAACTTCTGAGTAATAATGAAGTATTGGATCAATCCATGCAGGTGCGTAAACCATATTTATTGCCTCTGCATTTATTACAAGCAGAGCTGATGAAACGCCGTCGTCTATATTTAGCCGAGCATCAAACCGAGCATAGCCCTGTCGATCATGCCTTAATGGTAAGTATTGCAGGGATTGCCGCAGGTTTGCGCAATACCGGCTAAATAAGAACCTTGCCATCAGCATAAATCACACGTGTTGATGGCAAGACTGGCAAAATATTCCATTTTTCTAAAAAAATTAGAAAATATTTTTTTAAATAAGATAGTTAACTTTTCAAATAATCTAGAGAAAAATAAATAATAAATACGATAGGTTATTTTAAAAAATATTTTACCAAAAGGTAAAAATATTAAACTTCAACGAATTATCTAACTACATTCTCAAAGATCAATAGATGAAAGCACATTTTAAGACAAGGTATTATACCCACTGATATCACATAATGAGTCTCATCTATGTCAAATTGGTTTCCAAAATGGCAGCCGTATCAGGGAAAGATTGATCATCGCCCTGTTGCGACAAACGAATATTTACCGCCCTTACAAAGTGCGGTATTAGGGGTACAACACGCATTTGCAATGTTTGGTGCCACTGTACTTGCACCACTCCTCATGGGTTTTAGCCCGAACCTTGCCATTTTAATGTCAGGGATTTGTACCATTATTTTCTTCTTGATCACGGGTGGGCGTGTCCCAAGTTATTTAGGCTCAAGCTTCGCCTTTATTGGTGTCGTTGCAGCAGCAACAGGTCACGTTACAGGATCAGGTGCTAACCCAAACCTAGCCGTTGCGCTTGGGGGCATTGTTGCCTGTGGTATTTTTTATGCCTTGATCGGCTTTGCTGTGATGCTGACAGGGACACGCTGGATTGAAAAATTGATGCCACCTGTCGTCACAGGTGCTGTGGTGATGATTATTGGTCTCAACCTTGCACCCGTTACTATTAAAGGCGTTGCTGGACAGCCTTTTGAAATGTGGATGGCATTGATCACTGTTTTAAGTATGGGCATCATCGCCGTATTTACCAAAGGTCTGTTACAGCGCTTGTTATTGTTGGTCGGTCTATTGATGGCATATGCAATTTATGCGATCACCACCAATCTTTTAGGTTTTGGTAAACCAATTGATTTCTCCCAAATCGCAGCCGCACCTTGGTTTGGTATCCCAACTTTTTCACACCCAACTTTTGATTTGAATGCCATTTTAATCATTGCGCCTGTTGCCTTAATTTTAGTGGCTGAAAATTTAGGTCATATCAAAGCAGTCGGTGCAATGACAGGCGAAGATCTTACACCGCAACTGGGTAAAGCTTTTGTTGCTGATGGTCTTGCAACTACTTTATCTGGAAGTGTAGGCGCACCAGGGATGACCACTTATGGTGAAAATATCGGGGTGATGGCAGTCACTCGGGTTTATTCAACCATTGTGTTTGTGATTGCAGGTGTGTTTGCGATTTTCTTGGGTCTGTCACCAAAATTTGGAGCTGTGATTAGTACCATTCCTACCGCCGTTTTGACGGGTGCTTCGATTGTGGTATTTGGTTTAATCACCATTGCGGGTGCTAAAATTTGGATCGAAAATAAAGTCGATTTCTCCAATAATAAAAACCTGATTGTGGCATCTGTAACCATCATTTTAGGTGCAGGTAACTTTGAATTATTGTTTGGTAGCTTTAACTTGGGTGGAATTGGAACTGCAACGTTTGCGGCAATTTTTCTGAATCTGTTATTCAGTTTAAAAGATAAAAACTAGTACAAGAAAGGCAGTGAAAGCTGCTTTTTTTATTCTTCGATGTATTTAATGAAGCGCATCTTTGAGCTGTTGGATACTGGCTAACCAAATATCATAATCGTCCGCTTCCTGCCATAAATCTTTTAATTCAGACTGATCAGACAAAACCAAAACAAGGACTTGCTGAGCTTTTAGCAATAAATCTGTACTTGGTTTCAGTGAAACTGTCTCAAGCCACTCATCTACTTTCGCAGTATAAACATCTGTTTGAGTACCATGCCCCAGACTCTTGGCAAGCACCTCTATCGCAGCTAGAGCTTCCATCGCAACATCTGCATCAAGATATTCTTGTCCTTCATCCAATGCCGTCTGTAAAGTGGCTTCAATGACTGAAAAATCAGTCACATCTTCTAATTCGTCAGCCCAATCATTTGCCGTGTCATTCCCAAATGGTTCATGTGACCAAGTTCCCATCTTTATTTCCTATTTATTAGTTTTTTCAGGCAATTCCTATTAAAGCTTTTTATTGAGGAAAATCAACTATTCTTCACTCTCTTGCTTATATTTTTCTTCTAAAACATTACTAATGATACTTTCAATCATCCAAACCCGATATAAGCTATTAAACACATAACTTTGCCCATCTATACGTAATTCCAATACAGGAAAATCAGGCTGATGTTTTTGCTGGCATAAGGTATCATTTTGTTTAAGCAAAGCACCCACATCTTGTTCTGTGATCTGTTCGATCGCTAAACGCTTTTGCATCCGTTGAAAATGTGTTTTGAAAGAAATATCTTTGCCACGCGTCCAAATACCTTCCAAAATCTCATGAATACAATCGACCTGTTCTGCTTCTGCAACACTATAAAATAGCTTCGCCATTTCATAAGTCGCTTCTTTGGTTGGGCGACAAAACGGCGTAAATGCGACTTGTGTTCGTTTTGATACGCGTGTTGCCAAACTCCAATCGAACCAGTCACGTCCGTGATAACTCAAGGGATAGACTTTCAACTGGATATTATAATAATTGGCGAGTTCTTCTTTGATATAAGCCAAAAGTAACCAACTCATTGGATCTTCAAGTGCAATATACAAATCTAATTCTGGATGTAAGGCTTGCACTTCAGCCAGTGCCTCACCATCATTAATCAAATGCTCACGCCATTCGATATGATTGATCAGGAAAATTGGGTTTCCAGTCAGTAATTTTTGTTGTTTTAAACGGCGTGTCAGGCGTAATAAATCATCAACGGCTTGATATTTACGCTCACCAAATTCGAAATAACTGGCTGCAACAGGCACATCTTTAAAGATACGTTCAGGATAATCTTGAGGGGCTTGATGTTGGCTTGCCATCGCATACAAAGTACGTAATTTGCCATATTGTTGTTGCCATAACATATGGAATACGTCTTCGAGTAAATGTAAAAAATTTTGTTCTCTTAAAGGCGTATTTCTTAGAATGATTTCTGCTTGTTGTAATGCTTCTGCACTGGGTATTTCAGGGGTTTCATCGAAACCAAAACGATGCTGCTTAGCGAGAATTTTGGCATCATTTAAACAATAGTTTTGCCAATCTTGCCTAGACATACCATTCGGAGGCTCAGCGCCCTGCCTTGAAATAATCACTTTTAAAGGTTTGAGTTCATCACTCAAAATTTCATTGAGCTGATCAAGCTGCTGTACTGCAAGATAACTATAAACATCGTCTAGACGTAGGTAAATACTTAAACCCTGTTCCGTGGGTAACACCGCCTGACGGGAAGGTTTTTGATAGAACCAACTCGATCGGATGGGATCAAACCAACGACGTAGCAAAGACATGTCGATAGCCTCTAATGGTTATACGTTTATAAATGGGTAAATTTTCTCTAACTTACATTCTAGCAAGTGAGTAAATAAGTATATTGAGTATCTTATAAAATCAGAAAAAAGTCCCTCTTTATCGTAATAAAGAGGGATGATTAGCATAGTTGCTTGGCAAAAGTTTACAAAACGCGTACGGCACCTTTCGCAGCACTAGTTGAATGCAAAGCATAAATTTTCAAAGATTTTGAAACTTTGCGCTTACGCTCTTCCTCTGGATGCCAACCTTTGGCTTCCTGAACAGTACGACGATGTGCCATTGTTGCATCATCTACATCAAGGTGAATGGTACGATTCGGAATATCAATTTCAATGGTATCACCATCTTGAACCAAACCGATTGCACCACCTTCTGCTGCTTCTGGTGAAACATGACCAATCGACAAACCTGAAGAGCCACCCGAGAAACGACCATCAGTAATCAAAGCACAGTCTTTACCCAAACCTTTCGATTTCAAATAGCTGGTTGGATATAACATTTCTTGCATACCCGGCCCACCACGTGGACCTTCATAGCGAATCACAACAATATCGCCTGCAACGATTTTATGATCTAAAATCGCTTCAACTGCTGAATCTTGGCTTTCAAAAACGCGTGCTGTACCCGTAAATTTCAGAATAGACTCATCTACACCCGCAGTTTTCACGATACACCCATCTAAAGCGATGTTGCCATAAAGTACAGCCAAGCCACCGTCTTTAGAGAAGGCATGTTCAGCATTACGAATCACACCGTTCTCACGGTCGCCATCTAAAGTTGAGTAATAACGGTTTTGTGAGAATGCCACTTGGGTCGGAATACCACCCGGTGATGAACGATAAAATTCATATACGTCTGCATCTTCAGTACGGATAATATCCCACTTATCTAAGGCATCTTTCAGTGTCGGTTCATGCACAGTTGAGCATGATGTCGCCAATAAATTAGCACGATCTAGTTCACCTAAGATCGCCATAATACCGCCTGCACGATGCACATCTTCCATATGCACATCCGACTTTGCAGGTGCAACTTTAGATAATACAGGTACTTTACGAGACAAATTGTCGATATCATCCATAGTGAAATCAACTTCTGCTTCGTGTGCAGCCGCCAATAAATGCAATACCGTATTGGTTGAACCACCCATTGCAATATCAAGTGTCATCGCATTCTCAAAAGCGGCTTTGGTTGCAATCGAGCGCGGCAAAATACTGTCATCATTCTGTTCATAATAACGTTTCGCCAGTTCAACTACTAAGCGACCTGCTCTTAAAAACAATTTTTCACGGTTGGCATGCGTTGCCACAATTGAACCATTACCTGGTAAAGATAAGCCCAAAGCTTCGGTTAAACAGTTCATTGAGTTTGCTGTAAACATCCCTGAACATGAACCACAGGTTGGGCAAGCTGAACGTTCAAAAGCTTCAACTTCTTCATCGGTATAACTTTCGTCTGCTGCAACCACCATGGCATCAACAAGATCAATGGCTTTTTCATTACCACGAAACTTAACTTTACCTGCTTCCATTGGGCCGCCAGATACGAATACCACAGGGATATTCAAGCGCATCGCTGCCATCAACATTCCTGGGGTGATCTTGTCACAGTTCGAGATACATACCATTGCATCAGCACAGTGTGCATTGACCATGTATTCGACTGAATCGGCAATCAAATCACGTGATGGGAGTGAATACAGCATCCCATCATGCCCCATGGCAATCCCGTCATCGACGGCAATCGTATTAAACTCTTTCGCAACACCGCCAGAAGCTTCAATTTCTCGTGCAACCAGTTGCCCTAAATCTTTAAGGTGTACATGCCCCGGAACAAATTGGGTAAATGAGTTGACCACCGCAATAATTGGTTTGCCAAAATCTTCATCTTTCATACCTGTCGCACGCCATAAACCGCGCGCGCCAGCCATATTTCTTCCATGTGTTGATGTTTTAGAACGATAATCAGGCATTTTGTATTCCCAACAAGTGTGTGCTCGAGATGAATCAAAAATTCTCTCTGGCGAAATGATATAGTGAGCTGTTTCCATCATACTACAAGTTATCGTTTAACAGATGACCAGCAAACTTATCTTTTTTTATTCTACAGTCACTCAGGTTTCTCATCACACTCCATAACTAAATATGAGTTTGTACAACTTCACATAAAAAACATAAGACAGCGTGTTTATTTCACACAAAAATCAAACTCAATTTATTGATATTTATTAAAATATTCACAGTCTATCAAATAGTATAAGAACTCATTATGTTTATCGCCCATCTGCCCTCTGGTTATATTTTAGCAAAAGCCCTGTATTCTAAACTTCATTCAACAGGTATTCAGACTAAATCATTTTTTACCATCATCATGCTGGGTGCTATTTTTCCAGATCTCAATTTATTTTATTTTTATCTCATTGATCAACGTTCAGTACATCATCATCAATATTTTCCACATTGGTTATCTGTTTGGATCACGATTTTTTTGATCGCACTTTATTGTTTTAAATCGTTTAAATCTAAATTTGCATTACTGACTTGCCTATTTTGTAGTGGAGCGATTCTGCATATTTTTCTCGATCTATTTGTCGGAGATGTTTGGTTATTTGCTCCATTTATTCACCAATCTTATGCATTCTTTGAAGTCAGCTCACGTTACCCGACTTGGTGGCTGAACTTTATTTTACATTGGTCTTTTTTAATCGAAATTTTAATCTGTCTCAGAGCTTTATTTGTCTATTTTAAATCCACTAAAGCAGCAATGAATTCATTGAATACACATGGATCTGATACATGATGAATTAGGGTCTACTGACTTTTTCGCTTATAATTTGAAGTAAGTTTTATTTGGATTCCATTTGTGAAAATCATTTTTGCTGGTACGCCTGAATTTGCGGCAACCGCATTGGCGGCATTATTAAAAACATCACACCAGATTATTGCTGTTTATACTCAGCCTGACCGTAAAGCGGGACGTGGGCAAAAATTAACACCCTCTCCTGTAAAACAACTCGCAATTGAACACGGTTTACCTGTTTATCAACCTTTACATTTCAAAGCTTCTACTGAAGAAGGCTTAGCGGCTCAACAACAACTCGCTGCTTTAGGTGCAGATGTCATGGTCGTTGCTGCTTATGGTTTAATCTTGCCACAAGCAGTATTAGATACACCTAAATATGGCTGCTTAAATATTCACGGTTCTTTACTACCTCGTTGGCGTGGTGCTGCACCCATCCAACGTGCCATTGCAACAGGTGATGTGGAAACAGGAATTACCATCATGCAAATGGCAGCAGGTTTAGATACAGGCGATATGATGTATAAAACCTTTTGCCCAATTACTGCTGAAGATACCTCTGCAACGCTGCATGATAAGCTTGCAGTCCAAGGGGCTGAAGCGATTTGTACCGTACTCGAATCTGAACAAAGCTTGCAGGATTTTATCGAAAAACGTGAAGTGCAAGATGAAGCACTTACGGTCTATGCACACAAACTCGTCAAGGCTGAAGCTCGCATTGATTGGACACAAAATGCAGTGCAGATTGATCGTAATATTCGTGCTTTTAATCCTTGGCCTGTCGCTTTTATTCAACTTGATGAAAACAATGCTTTAAGGGTTTGGAATTCGATCCTTTCTGAACACAGCAAAACGGATGCTCAATTGGGCGAAATCATAGGAATTGATAGACAAGGCGTACATGTTGCTTGTGGCGACAATACAGCAGTCTGCCTAACCAGTTTGCAGTGGCCAGGTGCTAAAGCCCTCAATCCAGTACAAATTGCCCAAACTCAAAAATTGCATATTGGACAAATTCTCCCATGAATCAATCAAATCAATCATCTGCAAAAAATTTGAACCTGCGTGCGCAAGTGATTAAAACACTTTTAGCTGTTCAAAATGGGCAATCTTTGGCTTCCGTTTTGAATCAACATATCAATATTGTTTCTGAACGTGACCGTGGTTTATATCACGAACTTACTTTAGGTTGTTTACGCCAGTGGTATTCTTTAAAAGCAATTACCTTACCATTGCTCACGAAACCATTAGACAATGAAGCACTAGAAAGTTGTTTATATCTTGGTTTATATCAAATTTTATGTACCCGTATTCCTGTACATGCTGCGATTTCGGAAACGGTAAATGCGGCTAAGCAACTCGGTTTCGAACCAATGAGTGGTTTGGTCAATGCGATTCTGCGTCGTGTTTCACGTGAAACATCTGAATTTCAAACAGCTTTGAATAATACGCATGGTTTACCAAGCTGGTTATTCAAACGACTCAAAAAAGATTGGCCTGATCAATTTGATGAAATCTGTCAAAATTTAAAACAAGTCGCCCCTCTAACACTTCGTGTCAATGAACGTCAAATCAGTCGTGATGAGTATCTTGATATTTTAGATGAAGAACAGATTGATGCTCGTCCTTGTATGCTTTCAAATGTGGGGATTGTTTTGGAGCAAACAGGCAATATTACCCATTTACCAGGTTTCGAAGAAGGCGGTTTTTCTGTTCAGGATGAACATGCTCAACTGTGCGCGATGCTTTTACCCAATTTAGATGACCAAGTGGTTGTCGATGCATGTGCTGCACCAGGGGGTAAAACAGCACACATTCTTGAGCACTTTAACCCGAAGAAACTGATTGCACTTGATCATGATGCAAAACGTTTATTGCGAGTTTCTGAAAATTTAGAACGCCTTGTCTTAGCTCAAGATAATGTTGAGATCGTGACAGCTGATGCAACCACTTGGCAGGCGAAAGAAACTGTGGACTGCATTGTGCTAGACGCCCCCTGTTCTGCAACAGGCGTAATCCGTCGCCATCCTGATATTCGCCTATTAAGACAATCGACTGATATCGCGCAAACGGCTGCCTTACAACAGCAAATTTTGAAAAACATGTGGCAACAGCTCAAAGTCGGTGGCACTTTACTCTATATCACCTGCTCGATTCTAAAAGCTGAAAATGAACAGCAAATGGCTGTGTTCTTCGCCGAACATCCAGATGCAGAAGAAATTAAAATCAATGTAGACTGGGGTATTGAACAGACTTATGGTCGTCAATTATTACCAACTGCACAATCAGGTGATGGTTTCTACTATTGTCAGATTAAGAAATTAGGCTAATAAAAAAGCAGGCTTCAAAGCCTGCTTTTTTTAATCTGTTTTTAAAGCGTATGATGATCTTTAACTTCTTCCAGAACCTCATCAAGTTCTTCTGGATGTTTCATTAAATGTAGAATAGACAAAATCAGTCCACCCCATAAGAACACCATTGAAATGATCATCATCACAATTGCTGAAGTATTCATAACTGCGCTCCTAGCGATCTTTCATTTTGCTGAGTATAACTGCAACGACAGCACAGAAAATCACACTGCCCCACCCAAAGATGCCTTGTAAACTCATGCTATACGTATCGTAACCGTTTTTCACCAAGTTAAACACAGTCATGCTCAATGTGGTTAATAAGATCAGAGAAGTAATCACGGTTAAGGTGAAATCCCAACCTTTACCCAATTGAATCGTCGAAATACGGTTCACATGATCACGAAGTTCAATTAAAGCAGAACGCTTAAACCAAGCCACACTGATGATTGATAATAATGCACCACCAATAATCCCAATGTTATTGATAAAGTGATCCACAATATCAACCAGTTTAATCGCATTTACGCTTGAGAATAAGATGACTGAAACGAATGCACTACCACCACCAATGATGGTAACTGCTTTCTTACGGCTCCATTTTAACTTATCTTGCATCGCTGCAATCGGTACTTCCAAGATACTGACCATGGAAGAAATACCTGCGACAAAAAGCGAAGAGAAGAACAATAGACCGAATAAATCCGCACCTGCACCTAAGCTTGAAATGATTTTTGGAAACGCAATAAATGCTAGACCAATACCACCACTGACGACATCTTGTACTTCTTTGCCTGCCGCATGTGCCATGAAGCCCAATGCTGCAAAAATACCAATACCCGCCAAGATTTCAGTCGAAGCATTGGCAAAACCAACGATCAGACCCGAACCTGTTAAGTTGGTTTTCGGCTTTAAATAAGAGGAATATGTCACCATGATCCCGAAGCCAACAGATAATGAGAAGAAAGTGTGCCCATAAGCGGCTAACCACACTTTATAGTCCATCATCGCAGACCAGTTCGGGGTGAAAAATGCATTTAAGCCTTCGGCTGCACCAGGTAAACGCAATGATTGAATCACCAGAACGGTGAACAGGACAAATAACAAAGGCATGAAAATCTTATTTGATAATTCAACACCTTTTTTAACGCCACCATATAAAATCACTAAGGTCAGTGCCCAAATCCCAACAATTGGCCACAATAAATGGCTCACAAACTGAAAGTCGAAACCAGATGCTTTCGATGTCTGTAAGTAGGTATTAAAGAAGAAACTTTCTGGGTCACTTCCCCACGCCTGACCAATTGAGAAGTAAATATAGCTTCCTGCCCACGTGAGAACGCTGGCATAGTACAAACCAATAATGATACAGACACAGACTTGCCACCAACCCAGCGTTTCACCACCTTTAAATAAAGCACGATACGCTTTGGGAGGAGAACCTGTACTACGGTGTCCTGTCGCATAATCTAAAAATAATAAGGGTAAACCAGCTGTAATTAGTGCGAGTAAATACGGAATAAGAAACGCACCACCACCATTTTCATAGGCAACATAAGGAAAACGCCAAATATTACCTAAACCGACAGCCGAACCAACGGCTGCAATAATAAAACCAGATCGTGATGTCCAGTTTTCACGAGAATCTGTCATAAGACACCTAAATATATACACTGGCGTTTTTCATACTGCGTTAGGTTTTATTATCCAACAGACATGAAAAGTACCGTAAAAATCTTGTTTTGCTTGCATGAAATTTCAACCTTGTGGGTCTCTTATTTTCATGAACAAACAAGCAAAAACCAAACCATCTTCCTTAAAGATCAGATTGTGTTTTTCTGCTTTTTAATAGCCGAACAATACCTGTTTTTATTTCTTTTTACTGTAAATTATGCAGATAAATTCTGCCGTTTATCGTTAATTTCAACACAATTGATTATTTTTCAGCTCAATCGAAGAAGTGGCTTATAAATTTATCAATTGATAAAAATGTGAGCCACTTAATCACATTAAATAGGCATTTATTTTTTAATTCGATAATGCCCTGTGATCTTATACTGAAATAAAATATCCGACTCTTCAGTGCCATGACCAATATTATGTAAAATTAACGGTATTTTCTGAAAGAAACTTTTTTTGTCAGAAACAATACCTATGTGCACTAATCCTTGCCCTAAATCCCAAGTCACAATATCCCCAATACGGTAATTTTGGTCAGTGACTTGATAGCCTTGTCGCTGAAAATAAGTCGCAATGTTGGGCACTCGGCGGTGATCAATATTTTTATCAGGTGCTTTGAGCCCCCATTTATTCGGGTAAACTTTGAAATGCTTACGCATATCCTCATGTATCTTTTGTTGTAGATCGATACCTTGTTGTCGGAGCGATCGTACGACCACATCTGTACATACTCCTTTAATCAGAGGAACATCCCCCATGGGATAACTTAAGCGCGTATACGCTGGATCATAATATTGGGTGACACCGATTTGTTTCTTCGCATCAGTGACAAGTTGCTGTGAGGAAAATGCCGCTACCGACATATTCCAGACCATACACACAGCCAGTAGAATAAGCCTCCAACCTTTCATCACGATATCTCTTTAATCACAAGCAAACGTTCTTCTTGCATATCCCGAATCGCAGAATGAATGCCTTCTCGACCTAAACCTGAGTCCTTTACACCACCGTAAGGCATATTATCAACACGGAACGTGGGTACATCATTAATGATGACACCACCCACATGTAAATGATCCCATGCATACAGCATTTTATTCAGATTTTGCGTATACACACCTGCCTGTAAACCAAAACGACTTTGATTGATTGTGGTAATACCTTGCTCGAAATTCTTAAACTTTTCTAAAATTGCCACTGGGCCAAATGCTTCATCTCTATAGATTTCTAACTTGGCATCGACATGCTCTAACAAAGTAGGTTCAAACAAGACGCCTTGTAAACTCCCTCCTACTAGAACTTTTGCGCCCTTTTTCTCCGCCTTATCAAGCCATTTCTTCAAGCGGATAGCTTCTGCTTCCTTAATCATCGGGCCTACCAACGTCGTACTGAGTGTTGGATCATCTGCTTTAATTTTTTTTAGTTTTGCGATGAGCTTCTTTTTTACATCTGCATAAAGATCTGCATGAATTAAAATGCGCTGTACACTGATACAGACCTGCCCCGCATGCCCATAAGCAGCACTGATCAAACGATCTATGAGCGCCTCATCAATCATGGTATCTGCATCGATCAAAACCGCAGCATTACCGCCGAGTTCCAAAGTGACTTTCTTACGACCTGCACGCGCTTTCATGTCCCAACCAACCTGATCTGACCCCGTAAAGCTGAGTAATTTAAAGCGATCATCGGTTACCAAAATATCCGCTGCTTGGCGATCACAAGGCAACACTGACCATGAGCCTTTGGGTAAATCCGTTTCCGCCAAGACTTTGGCAATCATTAATGCACTGATCGGTGTCAAACTCGCAGGTTTCAATACAAATGGACAACCTGCTGCAATCGCAGGAGCAATCTTATGAGCAACGAGATTTAAGGGGAAATTAAACGGGCTGATTAAAGAAATCGCACCAATTGGCACCTGTTTGACCATGCCACGAAACCGTGCGGCAGCAGGTGTAACAGCTAAAGGCAACAGATGACTGTCATCAAGTTGCGTGACCGCATCAGCTGCCAATTGAAAGGTATTAATCAAACGCTCCACTTCTGCACTGGCTGCACCACGGGGTTTGCCCCCTTCAGCAATCAGAATTTCAGTGAGTTGCTCACGTAATTCATTAAATCGTTTTACACAATGCAGCAAGATTTGCTGTTTTTGAAAAGGCTTGAGTACTGCCATTTCCGCTTCTGCTTTTACCGAGGCAGAAATCGCTTTTTCAAGTACTTTAGCATCGGCCAATGCCACCCGTGCGTAGACTGTATTTCGATACTTATCATGTACTTCTAACCATTGACCTGTCGTTACTGCTTTCCCTGCAACATACAAAGGATAATCCACAACATCGCATACATCAGCCATTATTCTTCATTCCATTCTCAAAATTTAAAATTAGACTACTGTATATTTTCTGAGATCACTATATGATTTGCCCAATCACTGATGAATTCACAACAATTCATTACGCTTTTTGATATGAATTAGGACAATCCAATGAAAATATTAAAAATATCAATCTTAGCTTTAGGATCAAGCTTTTGTGGTTTAGCACAAGCGGATATGATTGGTGTAAAAGCAGATGCAAGTTATTGGTTTTATGATGGTAAGGCACAAGTTCAACCCAATAATATAACTTCTCTATCAAATAAAACGGGTATAGATAATCTGCTATTGGATCCTTATGAAAATTCTAGAGAATACGATTTAGACCGTAAAGGTTCTGCTCAAGTCTCTCTTGCATTTGAACATCCAATTCCACTGATTCCAAATGCAAAAATTCGCTATGTGAATTTAAAATCACAGACAGAAAAAGAAGTCGCAGGACAACCCGTCTATGACCTGAATATCGACCATACTGATTTCATTTTATATTATGAGATTTTAGACAATGTGGTAAATGCTGATATTGGTTTAGGTGCAACCAGTTTAAATGGTGATGTGAAAACACTAGGCTTAAGCAAAACGGATATTGATAAAACCGTTCCTGTGGTCTATGGATCAGCAGGCGTAAAACTGCCATTTACAGGTCTAAGTGCCAAAGGTGAATTGTTATATAGTAATTTTAATGATACCAAGATCACCGATGCTCAAGCCGAATTACAATACAACTTTATTGATAATTTATTGGTCGATGTCGGCTTAAAAGCTGGCTACCGTATCTTAGATATTAAATTAGATGACTACGAAAAAAATGATCTTAAATTTAATTTTAAAGGCCCTTATATCGGTTTAGATGTTCATTTCTAAATCCAGATGAAGTTAAAAAACGGAACCTTTTGATTCCGTTTTTTATTATTTATGATTACATCACTCAAAATTGCTGTAAGCCAAAACCTACAACAATCGCAGCGATTGGCGAATATCCCAACCTAAGATTTTCACCTATCATACAAATTATAGAGACAGGAAGTCTCATTGAGAATAAAAACATACACAGGACGTGGTCGTTAATAGGATATCAACGACATAAACTGAATATGAAGAAGCCCCGTCAGGATGATGGGGCTTCTTTTTTATCTGTCATTTTTATACACAACTCAAAGACTTTTTAAATACACAACCACATCGGTATTTTCTGCCATTTCAGCAAGCTGCAACGCAGTGTATTCGCCTTTATAAGCAACATTTGCCCCTTTACTCACAAGTAGCTTCACCACTGCTAAATAATCATTCTCAGCAGCTGCTTGTAGCGCACTATAGCCTTCGTCATCGGTCTGGTTGGGGTCTATCCCTGCGGCCAATAGCTGTTCGACTTGTTCCACATCACCCAGTGATGCCCAATACACAAGCTCTGGCAGATGGAGTTCCTCATCATCTTCAGGGAGTGGAGAGAAAGAATTGAGTTTCATAAGGACTGACCCATTTTTTAGTATTCACAACAATTAAAGCTTAAATTTTATAATACAGCTAAATGTATTCGATCTAAGAAAGGAAATGTAAGTATTGCTGAAAATGGTATACTTTCACTCATAAAATAGAATTAATATTATTCCAACCCTTTCAATTCACTTAAAGCATTTTCAATTACATGAATAATTTCATATGGTGTTATAGCTACACCAGAAACACTATTATAACCAACAATATTAGCTTTCGAAGGGAAACTATATGTCAAATATAATACGTCATTCATAGGTATAAGAAAACAGGAAGCATCATCTGTCGTTGGTCCCCATTGAAAAATGCTATAACATAAATAGAGCTTATTATTTTCTAGATTGTAATGTGGAGATTCAGAATTGCTTGTATCTAATAAAAAATTATGTGCTTCCTCTAATGACATCCATTTCAAATAATTTATATACTTATAGTAATCAATTTTTTTACGAAGATTTTCTGCGGTAACAGATATACTATTTATAAATTGTGGTAAATAAACATGATTATCTTCATAGCAAATATTTTCACCTCCAATAAAAATATTTACAACCCTTAATGATGAATTAATCTGTTCACCTATTTCTAAGCCAAAAGTTACTTTATTCCCAATAATCTTCATTATAATTTACCAATATTTATATCACATTATTCTACTTACCTTGATTTTACTATATCAGCATCATGCAATACTGATTGCTCAATAGCCAAAAGATATTGAAATAAATTGCTGCTAAAATATCATTTATTAACAGCAAGTTGAGACAAACTTATCGTTCTATCAGTTTAGTTCATCATTAACACTCTTTCCATCACAACCCAATAGCTTGCAACGCTCTTACACCAGCTTTGGCAGCTTGTGAATGAGGATGTTGCGAACATAATAGCGCCACCTGTTGCAAGGCTAAAAAAGGACGTTTTGCAATTTCATCTCCCACTATCTCAGCAACAAAAAAATCATCGTGCTTAGCTAACTCTGTTAAAAGTTCTATATCTAAAAGATCCATTGAGGGAATCAAAGCTAAAGCAATCTCAATATCGTCATCAGTTTCTTTCACTAAACTGCGTACAAGATACGATAAAGCTTTCTGCTCCATTTCATGAGGGGAGACTAACGGATGTAATTCTGACAAAGGTTTATTAGTTATTTTTGCTTCATCAGCAGCATGAAGCAATTCGACAAGACTAGAAAATACAATTTTTGATCTATCATCATGAGACAAGTAAAGAATATATCCTTCGAAAGGACTACGACGAAGCAAAATATGATGATTACTTGTATCCGCATCATCTAATACCAATCCGTCGAATGTGTGAATTAGTGGATGAAATAAGAAATCTTCTGTGAGCGATTCAGAGGCAGCCAATTCAAGCAAATTCAAATCAATCTGATGAAGATTGGAATAATTACCAGTGGATATTACATCAAAATATGAGGCGATAACTGATTGAAAATTCATGGAAATCTAATGTTGACAATTTTTATTACTATGAATCTTAACATTAAAATAATAAGAATGATTATCTATCAGACAGCAAATAGCTCAAATCACATGCTGTTATCTTACATTCAGGTAAACAATTCTGTAAGCCTTTAAATATCACTATATAAATGTAAAAAAGATATTAGTATATTCGAAGTGAGTTTTATCTCACTAACCCTATTATTTTTGTACATATATCTCATTTAATAATGAAGATCCAACTGTTAGATACCATCCTTTTCTAACATTTACTGAATTAGATTAAGGAATCTACATTTTGTTCTGCCTGCCCTCTTATCATTGGCTAATCAAAATAAATAACATGCATACAGCAAATTAATACCACATATTTTTTGCAATTTTGATTATTTATTAAGAGGCTAACTCCAAAAATGTTGGCATTGCTGACATTTAGTTCCATTCTTATAAAAAAATAAAGGAAAGCCAAGCAATAAGAAAACTAAATAAGCAGGTCGTTTCCCTTCCGTATGAGGTTGTATATCACTACTACCACAATTTGGGCATCTTTCATTTAAACCAAACTCTTGCTCTAGTTCATGACTAAAATCCTGTGCAAGCAAAACTTTTGCTTCACTAGCATAAATTTCAGGTACTAATAATCGAACACCACCTAAGGCATTAGAATAGAGCCAATCCGTATTAATGGTATGTTCATTTTCAATACGAGCAGGAATTTCAGCTGCTTCCAATTGTGTTTTAGCAATTTGTGCTTCGTATGGGAAAGAGAAGCTTTGTACAACAATCCAAACCATATTAGAAAACTCCAAACTTAAGCAACTAGTATATGAAACTTAGCTGCAATAAAAAACACCCCCTAACCGCTAGGTTAGGGGGTGTTAGAGTTTAAAAGCTGGCGATGACTTACTCTCACATGGCAAACGCCACACTACCATCAGCGC
>NZ_KB894365.1 GCF_000374425.1 Acinetobacter tjernbergiae DSM 14971 = CIP 107465
CCAAAAATTCAAATTATGGAATCAGTGGCTTAAACAGGATTCGGGTTAATATAAGTATTTCTAAATTAGAGCTATAGAAATCTAATGATTAGTTTTTCAAAATTTACAAATAAAAAATGCAAGCATTCATGCTTGCATTTTTTATTTGTAAATGAATCTATTTAACGTGTATCCCACACTGAACTCATAGATAAAGCACATGTTGTAGCGCCTTTAGCCCAAAACTTTTGCCCTTGATCATTAAGACAAATCACACCATTGCCAAATTGATGAGTACCACTTTTTGGAGTCGCAACTAATAACCAACTCCGTACATTAGCACTTGTAGATGTTAAAGGAATACCATTTACATCTGTCAAAGCAATATCATACAATGGCTTATTTTGCGGTATAGTCGAGCTACCATAAGCATTTAAAACAGTTCTACCTGCATAATTATAATTCGCTAATTTATAATTTGCTAAATTTCTTGCAATCACTAGCATTTCAGACTGAGCATCCACACGCTGACTACGGATCTGATAAGCAGTATAAGATGGATATGCAATTGCGGTTAAAATTCCAATAATTGTCACAACAATCATTAATTCAACTAAAGTAAAAGCTTGCTGATATTTCATTACCAATCCTCTTTACCCGTTACTGTTGTTCCGCAATCAGTGTATGTTACATTTGCCTTTGTTTTATTCTTACATCTAATCCCTGTGCTCGTCATTAAAAGATCATAATTTCTAACATCAGGTGAACTTGCTTTGATAACCCAATTTCGACCACGAACAGTTGGTCTTGGTGGTGTTCCCGTATCTACAGCTGTTAATAACTTAGTAGTATCATCTGCATCACGAATGGTAATTGTATATTTAATCCCATTTACTGTTGCTCCTCTTGGTAGAGTAACAGATGCCATGGGACTACTTTCATTATATAAATAACCAGTATCAAATCCACGATAAGTAAAATTTTTGGCTTTATGGCGTGCTAACTGCTCAGCAATTTTTTGCATTTCTTGCTGAGCCATAGATGCATCGGATCGCCTTATATATTCCTGATAACTTGGGATAGCGATGACCATAAAAATTGTGATTATAGCCACGACAATCATAAGTTCAATTAAGGTAAATCCCCTTTCAGATTTTCTTTGGGAAAAATTACTTTTAAACAGAGCAATTTTCCCAAAGTTATTTGACGTATTGATTATTTCACCCATTTTTCATACCACCGAGTTGGATTAATAATCGAATCACACCCCCATTCCCCAACACCTTTTAATGGACCTGAAATAGTTTTCCCCGAACAAGATGATGACGTGTTTGTCTTAGGAACTAAAGCAACTCCACGAATACCTGTACCAATCGGGTTAGCATTACATTCTGCTGCACCATCTGCACAGTTTTGTGTTGTAGTTTGAAAACCAGAATATTGCTCCATACCACTGCTACCACTATCAACTGTTCCATCTGATTTAATATACACACCAAATGGTAAACCATATAATTGGCGATCTGTTTCACCAACAACTCTTGGTAGACATGGATTCTGTGGCGCGATACCCGTTCCTTGAGGATCATAAACAGGAATAACTAAGTTGCCAGTAATCGCAAGTGGTTCCTCAAATGCTTTCATCCCTCCAGCTATTCGTCTAAGACCAGTTGAAGTCGTTGAAACTTCTGTACCATCACTTTTACTTGATAGTGAGCGATACCAACCATCTTTTGTTGCAGTTGCACCAATAAACACCGCAGGAATATTACCTGTTAATGTCTGAGGGTTCTTTTGGAAAGTAAGTAAGGTTTTATTCTGTGATAATAATGTTGGTGATCCACTAATCAAATCACTTTTAATAAAATCACGATCAATGACACCATAGACATTATTAAGTAATCGATCAGTAAAGGCATCTTTAGGCAACATACCATCACGACCAATTAATGGATAGACATCTAATGGGGTACTACGGTTCCCTGATGCAACTCCAACTAAAATAAACGTGGTGGAACCTTGATCATGAATTGTAACTGTAGGCGCCTCATAAAAACGAGGATTCTTACCATCAGCCAATCCTGTTCCTGTAGCTGTGGTTGCAAGATTTGCTAAACGAACTACTCGTTTACCTAAATTTGCAGCTGTGGTACCCGAAGTATTGTTGAGATCCGCACGAAAAACCTGACCACCTAAATCGCCAAAATATAAATGATCAACCAAACCATCTGCATCTCTATCAATAACACTGATACGGCTAACAATACTATGCTTCATATCAGTATTTGTTATATTCGCACCTGATGAACTACTTGCCCACCATAATTTATCGCCAGTCTTAGCATCAATGATATAAATTGCATTACCTTTAGCTTCTGTACGGTTATCACAACTAGCATCAGGATAATCTGTTGGTACGTTCACGCCACTTACATTGGTATATGACAACACTTTTCCAAACTCAAATTTTGGATTTTCGTAGCATTGATCATAACCGCCACCGACAATCATGACTCGTTTAATTTGATTATTATAACGAATATTAGCTAACACAGGCTTAGACCAAGACTGCCCCATGCGTGAATAAGCAGATTGATCAGCACCTACTCTAAAAAGGAATTTTGGCGCTTTAGGGTCCAAAACATCTAATCCATAGTAACTACTACCGCCCATTCGCAACCCACCATATACGTTCATTTGGCGCGCTTTAACAAGACTGCTTACTCCAGCAGAAGCTGACTTCTGTGTAGTGTATGCAGCATCTGCAACCCATGCGGCATCAACGCCTTGAACAGGTGCATCATTATCATCCTGACCTTTTACTAATGCTTTAGAGTTGACAGTATTACGTAATAACTCGGCAGGAACAAAAACCATCTGTTCTGCGCCTGTCTCACTATCAACAATATGCAAACCACCATCCATCGTGCCATATAAAACAGACTGACTTCGTGTACTTGTTAACTTACCAGTTGAATCTAAAGTACCTGAATAAGTCAATTGAACTGGATATGAGTGAATACTACCTCCCATCGCAAGGTTAGGAGCATTCGGGGTAATCAATGAAGTAGGTAAAATGGTTGCAGTCTCATCTAAAGGAACACTGTATCCCAAATAATTTAATAGTTTTTGTTTAACAAGTAATGGGAAATCTTTTAAACCTAGCTGAGTTGAAAATTTACCTAGTACATATGAAGCAACATTCGTGTTTGGTAATGGACCCTCTGGAATACGTAATAAACTAGCACCATTATTACTAATACCTGCCAAGGTTCCACCACTTGTCACAGCAACATCCGTAAATAATGTTCTTAATGCATTTGGTGTTGCTGTTAACGCATATTCTTTTGGTTTTTTATTTAGATCTTGATTTTGTCCCAAGATCGGCATTGGTACCCTTGAATATGCTCCACCTAAATTAACAATACCACCATCATCATAACTTGTATTTTGATATACAGTTGCATTATTCCAAATATCTTTAGTATTTGTATTAAAACCACCATCTTTATTATAAACAAGCGTAGTACCATTCACAGAAGTAAATGCACCAGTATTTGTTCCAGTTAAAGCAACCTTATATTTTTTTAGATTACCTGACCATATTACTTTATTACTTTGTGGGTTTGGCTCTAAAGCACGTAAATAACCATGTGGCTGTAAACCTGTTGGATCCAAATCATCTACTGGAACAGAAATTGCACCAGTAGTTAATGGCTCTAAAGGCGCTTTACCTAGGTTATTAATAAACGCAATTACACTGTCGGTAACTCCAGCAGCACTTTGTGTTGGGAAAAATCCACCATTACCATAACCAGGATTATTAACAGCATAAGTTCCTTGGCCTGGCGAACAAGCATCATCACTCGTCCGATCACTCTGAGTACGAGAACTCACTCGACAAGCATTTCTAGCATCATCTGCACCACTAGTAGCGGTTAAGTTATTCATTACAGAACCGAAACCAACGAAGGCTGTTTGAATAGAAACACCTGTAGGGTTCTTTGTACCATCATATAATTTCTTTGCAAACTCCCCCATACAATCCCAAGCAGAGTCACTACCTGTATTACTTAAACCACCAGTACAACTAAAACCCGTACCATTGCTACCTAAAGCTTTTGACATCACTTGTGTAGCTTCTGATGTACTTGAACTATTCGCAGCACCATCTGATAAGAAATAGATACCTTGACCATCACATGAAACCCTATCAGCAACTGCTGGTAATGGTGATTTATATATGGCATTAACATCAGCTGCTGTACGGTCCGTTACAATATCTGGATTTGAAGTTGTATCTCGACTTTTTGATTTAGGAACACCACTATTTGCATCCGCAATAATCTGATAAAGCTGAGATTCATTTAACCTATAAATAATCGTTTGATTTGTACTAGCACCTGGGTTGTTGGGTACCGAAGTTGGATTCGTGGAGTCATATGAGGCTAGTGCTGGCTGATTAGTCCATACGGGACTGGTTGCGCTGGTTGCAGCAAAGCTTGGGTCAGTATAACTCGTGTTTGATGCTGCATTCCAAGTAGCACAGGTTTGAACATAAGAGCCAAAGTTAGTAGCATTAAGTGCTGTACAACTACTGTTAAAACTATAAGTATAAGTATATTTCCAACGATAGTTAGAACTTGAAGTCCCTGTTCGTTGGGTTGTATAACTACGAATTAATCTTTGTTTTTCTACCGCAATATCTCGATATACCCGATTTTCAGAATATGTTGAGGTTCCCATTAGATAAGCTGCTGCTTCAGCGAATGCATGTGCAGATGGCGTACCCTTACTCGCCACCAAACCTGCAACAGCACTTTTTAACGCCGTTCGCTGCGTAGAGCCAGGAGCTCCTAGCACCTTCGCTGCGACTAAAATCTCACCTGTTGAACCATCACCAGTCGTTGTTCCTGCGTCATAACCTGAGAAATGCCCCAAACCCACACGAACATTATCTAATGTTGGATTATTACTATTTAAGAAAGTGAACATACCATCTTTCAGACGAGTCAATCGGTCATAACAACGATAACCGCCACCACTTTGAACCTCACAGCCTGAAGAAGCATCTTTAACCTTCGCATTTGTTGTACTTGCTGCTACTGAACAATAATAACGTGTGTAGGATGGCGTAGTAGAGCTTGTCGCTGAAGTTACACTACAAGAACTACTTGTTAAACCGTAGTCATCATACAAGCTATAACCTGAGCTGAGCGAATATCCCATCGAACCTGATGTATCCAACATCATGACAATCGTTTTTTTGCCTGCAGTTGGTACAGCATAGATTTGCATATCGCTTGCTTGTACTACTGAAGATGCAACTAACATCGTTCCTGTAAACGCCCATGCAAATGACACACCATATTGAATATGATGAGTGTGATTTTGGGAATTTAACCTATTTTTTAGTTTTTTCATCATCATTCTCCCATTTTCATTAAGGTGCTGGAATCGGGGCAGCTATTTGCTTATCACGTTGGCGAAGAACTATCTCCTGTACCTGTGTATTCACTGGTATACCATAGCCAGTTAAGCAATCTGCCATTGTTTTTTTACCAGCAACATCCTCATCAAGAGTGTCATTGATATACCCTACTGCTGTAGCTGAACCGATACACTCCGCTTGTACAACTGCTAAGTCTTCTGTTGAATAATTTGGTAAGATCGAGGTAATCGTAATACGGACTCGAGAATCATCAGCTTTACTATTTTTTACAATAGAGTTTTCACTTAAATCAGAATTACGTTCTAAATAAGCACCAACTCCAGCATTTGCGGAATCTGTTGGTATTCTGACTGCAACTTGTGTTACGACTGCTTCACGAGCACTACCAAAATCTTGTTGTAAATCACAAAATCCACTGCGGTTTGATTGGGTCGAATCAATTGTTGCTTTAGTGTCAGCAGCTGCTGTTTGTGCAGGAGGAACTAATATTGTTGCATCAAATGCAGCACCCATTTGTTGACCAGATGTCGGTCTATAACAGAAAATAAACTCTTTACCAGGTGCATTTTTATGTTCTAAAAGTGCCGCACCAATAACAATGTCTGCTTTTTTCAGTGCATCATATGTAGCGACATTCAGAAACTGGTTTGTTGGAGTATCACCTGTTTGAACCAACAATTGACCAATCTGGCTATTGGTAGCAATATTTAAAGATGTCATAGCTGTACGAATAGCAAGAATTCCCATAATTGTGATGAACAATAATAAAATTAACATCACAATTAACGTAGCTCCTCGTTGTCGACGATAACCTAATCTCATATTCTCTCTCCTAGTGCATTACGGAGCGCAACCGTTGTCGTATACACACGACGAGCATACTTGGTAGTTTTATCTGTCAAATCAACATTCTGGTTCAATACATCTATTTTTTTAGAAAGATCAATCGCTGCATTTTTTGTGTTATCCAAAGATCTGACTAATACCGCAAACTTCACAGACACGATTCTCGGTGGAATACCAGGAGGTGTCGTTGCTCTTGCGCTAATAGCAAGTTGACGATATTGATTAATTGTATAATAAGCAAAATTTCCAGTTGCTGAACGCGCACCTAACTGAATCGTAAAATGATCAACACGTGGAATAATCATTTCACCAGCATCCCCAAAACCTAATAATGTTGTTGGTGTAGAAACAGCAGCAGTCCCTACAGGAGTAGGTGTATTGGCATCACAAGCTAAGCCATAATCAACTCCTGAAGTTGCGGTTGCAGGATCACGACGTAAAAAATAACGCTGAATAACATAATCACGAGCTTGTACATTTGCACCTTCACAATTCACCATTGCATTCGGAGCAACAAATTGAATTGTTAATTGGTCACTTTGTATATCTACATTCGACAAACCTTGCCATTGATTTTGAACAGAGCTCACTGCCTCACCAGTTCCAACACTATGACTTAGTAAACCTTGAGCAATAAATGGTGCTGATGCTGGAATAGGAAGATTAGTATTTGTTAATACTCCATTATTTGCAGTAAGGACTATGCCACCCCATGGAGTTTGCTCATTCAATTCAGGATTGTTCGTATTTGCATAGTTTGCTAAACGTATATCGCGAACAATATAATCTAAACCAAAAATACCACTATTCTGTAATTCATCATTTGCTTGTTGCATACGTGATGATAAGAGACTGCCTGTAAACAATTGAATCGCTGCTGCAGTAATCAATAAACCCAACGCTAATGCGACCATCAACTCAATTAAAGTAAAACCTTGTTGGCTGGAGTAATAATTGTTTCGCTTAAGAAGACTATTCATTTTAATAAGCCTCCATCATCAAACACTTAGAATTGCTAACGTATATACCTGCTGCTGACATACACTGACTAATATTAGCCGTTGCACCACTAACACTTAATGCTGTATCACCCCAAGCCACAAAAAGACATTGGCGCTGAACGGGTGCCCCAGCAGTTCCTGGGCATGCTGTCATAGTAATATTCATACCTAATTCAAATGCTGTTTTAGCCGCAAAATAAGCATCATAAGTCGCAATTTGTACTGGAGTACACATCACTGCAGGATTGAAACAAGATGTTGTTGGTGCAGTAGGTAGAGCGGTTATATTGGTATAATTACGCACAGCTGCTGGATAGTTTGCTTGTCCAGTAGAGTTTGCACGAATACTTTCCGCAAGACTTCGTAAAACCAACACTCCTTGAGAACGCGTTAAAGCCTCACTTGAAGCATCTATCGCTCTGAATTGCAAAATACTATACCCCAATACCCCAACAGCCAGTAGCAGCAAAGAGACTAGCACTTCCACAAGGCCAACACCTCGTTGATTTTTTCTATTTATCATATACATACACCCGTACTTTTTGCTTGGGTCAAATTACCTAAACGAGTTATTGTTATTGAATACTTATTTCCAGAGCTACAGATCTTGAAATTCTTTTCCGCAGCAATGCCTCCAGTTGCATTAAATAGAATAAAAGAAGCACTTGTAGATTCAACATTAATTTTAGGATCAAGATCAACTAAAAAGACACGGTTATTTAAAATCTCTGCTTTTTGAGCCGGTGTTAAACTAGCGACTGGCGGTAAACCACTTGTTGCTGTGTATTCCGGTATAGCTGCTTGTGCACATTTATCTTTAGTAAAATTTGCATCTGTTGCTAACTTACTTGGACATACTGCAACTGTTGATCTCAACACCGTTGCTTGTGATCGCCCTTGATTTAAAACAGCCATAAAATCACGCGCCGATGTATCAAGTTTTTGTCTGGTCATCATATTCCCAAATGAGGGCGCAGCCATGATCGTTATAATCACGACAATTGATAATGTCACCATCAACTCTATTAAGGTGAATCCTCGATTTGTCCCCATCGCTTTACACCTAAAAAAACTTTTCCTTATAATAATATTAAACCTATATCTTACAGAACCAATACAAAGCAGATAAGAAACATAAAAAAACGGATAGAATGTAATCTATCCGTTTTAAGTTCACATTTTTTTATAAGAATTAGGCTTGTATCACCTGTATACGAAGTTCTTTCGGGAGACTAAACGTAATATTTTCCTCCCGTCCTTGCAACTCTTTAGGTGGTGTTGCGCCCCAATCTTGCAAACGTTGAATAACTTGCTTAATCAGAATTTCAGGTGCAGAAGCACCCGCAGTCACACCGATTTTACTCCCAAGATTAAACCATTCTTTTTCAAGCTGATCTGCATTATCAACCAAATAAGCGGCCTTCCCCATACGTTCTGCTAGCTCTCGCAAGCGATTTGAATTGGATGAGTTCGGTGATCCTACAACTAAGACTACATCACATCGTTCAGCTAAATCACGGACTGCATCTTGGCGATTTTGGGTAGCGTAACAAATATCATCTTTTCTTGGTCCTTGGATTTTCGGGAACTTCGTTCTCAAAGCATCAATGACCTTTGCAGTATCATCAATCGACAATGTTGTTTGCGTTACAAATGCCACTTTCTCTGGATGTTGAACAACCAAAGCATCAACATCTGCTTCATCTTCTACCAAATAAATCCGACCACCACTCGATTTATCATATTGCCCCATCGTACCTTCAACTTCAGGGTGCCCCTCATGTCCAATCAAAATTGCTTCAGTTCCCTCTCTTGCATATTTAGTTACCTCAATATGCACTTTGGTCACTAGAGGGCAAGTCGCGTCAAAAACTTTTAAACCACGGCGATCTGCTTCTTGTTGTACCGCTTTAGACACGCCATGCGCACTAAAGATTACAATCGAATCATCAGGCACTTGGTCAAGCTCATCTACAAAAACTGCGCCGCGCTGACGCAGATCATCAACCACGAACTTGTTATGGACCACTTCATGACGCACATAAATTGGCGGATTAAAACATTCTAGTGCCCGATTAACGATTGCTATAGCACGGTCAACACCAGCACAAAAGCCTCGTGGATTGGCCAACACAATTTCCATAACATCCTCTCTTATCACCTGAATATTTATGCCAAACTATTTCGTTTAATGGCACGCTACACTACAATAGCCAAGATATTTTATCATATCAGGAAAAATATCATGTCGGGTCTATTGTTTGTCGTTTCTGCGGCATCAGGAACGGGCAAAACATCTCTAGTTAAAGCCCTACTCGATCGAGTCAGCAATTTACATGTTTCTGTCTCACATACGACACGTGGTCAACGTTCTGGTGAGCTTGATGGTGTTCACTATCATTTTACCAACACCGAAACTTTTTTAGACCAAGTCGCACAAGGTGGTTTTATTGAATACGCAGAAGTATTTGGTAATTACTACGGAACATCTCAAGCCAAAGTACAAGAACAACTTCAACAAGGGCATGATGTACTACTCGAAATTGACTGGCAGGGTGCTGATCAAGTTCGTCGACTTTTTCCTGAATCAAAACAAATTTTTATCTTGCCACCAACACAATATGATTTAAGGCAACGATTATCGAATCGTGGTACAGATTCAGTTGAAGTGATTGAACATCGTTTAAGCTGTGCTGTGGAAGACATGCGTCATTTCGCAAACTTTGATTACATTATTATTAATGATGATTTCAACAAAGCTGTACATGATTTAGAGGCAATTATCACGGCAAATCGCTTAGTTACCTTACAGCAAAGTGCTCGTCATCGGCAGCTTATTGAAAACTTAATTACTCTACATCGTGAATAACTTGAGTCTTGCAGAAAAGCCTTTTATACTATTTAGTCTTTCAAATGTGATACTCAAACGAGATAACTTATGGCACGTGTAACCGTTGAAGATTGTTTAGACCATGTAGATAACCGTTTTGAGTTGGTACTTGTCGCGAGTAAACGTGCACGTCAATTAGCACGTCAAGGTATAGAACCTACTGTAGAATGGGATAATGACAAACCAACAGTGGTTTCATTACGTGAAATCGCAGCAGGTCATGTCACTAAAGAAATTTTGAAACAACGTGATCAAGATTACCAAACATCAAATCTTGATATGGTATTGTCATCGAACTCATTAAATTTAGAAGGTTTTACTTTTTAAGTAAAGTTTTCTTAGCTTAAAAGCCCATTGTGAATACACTGGGCTTTTTTGTTTAGTTTATTAACAAAATAAATTTTATATTGGTAAAATCAATATGATTCATTGAAAAAAATTATGAGTTTTTATAATGAACAAATTGACAATTTTAGCAATTTGCTTTTCATTAGAAGCTCAAGGTATTCATTACTGAATTTATGTTATAAAAGGTGTTTTATGCCAGGCGAAGAGGTCAGCCAAGCCAAGCAGCAGCTCAAAATCATTATTGAAGCCTATCTTAAAGATAGCGACATTCAACACGTGCTTGCTGCCTGTGATTTTGCCGATTTAGCACATAGTGGCATCACTCGTAAAAGTGGCGAACCTTATGTTCTCCACCCAATTGCTGTGAGTTGTATTTTGGCACACATGCGTCTTGATGCCGATACACTTATGGCAGCCTTATTACACGATGTCATTGAAGATACTGAATTTACTAAAGGTGAAATTGGCGAAAAGTTTGGAGAAGTCGTTGCTGAACTAGTTGATGGTGTCACCAAACTCAGCCACTCTAGCGATAAAGAATATAACAAAGCTGCTTCATTCCGCAAAATTCTACAAGCGACTTTACAAGATCCGCGTGTCATTATTATTAAACTTGCAGATCGCTATCATAATATGACCACATTAGGTGCGCTACGACCAGACAAACGCGCACGTATTGCTCAAGAAACCTTTGATATTTTTGTACCTATGGCACGTCTTGTAGGCATGAATGAGATGGCAGATAACTTAGAACACTTATGTTATCAAAATCTTGATTTAGACATGTTTAATGACGTACAAACAGCACTCTTAGAAACAAAACCTAAACGTTGCGAATATCAAACAATTTGGGAGCAAAAACTCTCCGAGTTATTAAAAGCCTATGATTTAAAAGGTCGTATTAAAAAGAAAAATAATAATATTGAATTGCTACGTCACTTTGTAAAAAGTGAAATAGACCTAAATGAACTTAGCCACAGCCATGCCTTTGAAATCATCTTACAAAGTATTGCTGATTGTGATCGTTTAGTAGAAGCTCTAAAAGCAAACTTTCAAGTTTTACAATATAAAGATTATATTCGTCGCCCCTTGCCTGGTGGCAACCAATCCTTAATGATTAAACTTAAAGGTGAAAAAACAACACTATCGCTTACCATTCAAACTGAGCTTATGCGTAAAGCTGCACGCTTTGGTGTGGTACTTGGAGAGAATGCTCCTCAAGCATGCCGCTCAGCAATTCAAGCTTCAATGCAGAATTTAAATACCCTTATTGATAGTGATTGTGCAAAAACCACTTTTAGCGATTTACTTGATTACTTACATCAAGAAAAAATTTGGGTGTATACCCCTCACGGTCAATTACATGAACTTCCACAAGGTGCAACGGTTGTTGATTTTGCCTACTCAGCTAGTCTATTTTTAGGAAACCATGCCGTTGGGGCAAAAGTTGATGGAGAAATTCGCCCACTTTCAACCCCACTCCATAGTGGTCAAGTGGTTGAAGTCATCACAGATGTTCTAGCAACACCCAATCCAGATTGGCTCAGTTTTATTAATACGCAAAAAGCACGTCGTGCATTACAAAATATGCTGAGAGAACAAGATATTGATGAACAGCGTTTAGTCGGACAACAAGCACTCAATCGCGCATTAAAGTTATTCAATCGCTCAATCGACGATCTCTCTCCTGCTGACTGGATCAGCGTTTTAGAGTGGCGACATTTAAGCAGTAAAGACACGCTATTTGAACAAATTGCTGTTGGCGATCTTTTACCGCAATTGGTTGCTAATCATCTATTTGCACAAGACTATCAATCACAACATCATGAAAATTCTGACCGCTTAATTCTGGGTACAGAAGGAATCGATGTTAAATATGCACATTGCTGTAATCCTGTATTAGGTGATCCAATTCAGGGCCATTTATCTCGTCGCGGTTTAATCGTACATCGTGCTCGCTGCCGTAATTTATTGCACGAACAGCATCTACATCCTGAAAATATTATGCCTCTTCATTGGCAGTCTGAAGAAATCGAGGATATTCGTTTCAGTGCTTACCTTTGTATTCATATGACAATGAACGATGAGCAAATTTCTGACTTGATTTACCAATGCCGAAAAGCAAAAACAGGGGTAGAAATGGTTCACTCACAAGACCAAAAAACCTATGTCAATATCGTGGTCAGCAATCGAAATCAAATTGCTAAAATTATTAGAGATTTGCGAATGCACTTTGGTTTTCCTCGCATTGAGCGCTTAAACATACCGATTGCTCAACCCGAAGTAGCTAAAGTCAGCTAACAGCTTAATCAGGCATTTTGTACTCAAGTCTCAATTAGGAAAATTCTATAAAAATAAAATACCAAGAATCATTCTAAACAATAGCGACTAAACAGTATTCAACCGTCTTGCGGTTAAATTTTTGTGTTAAAGTCGCATTGTTTAAGATAGAAACAATGACATAGGAGAGCTTAATGTCACGTCAAGTTATTCATACTGAACACGCCCCTGCTGCTATCGGAACATATTCTCAAGCAATCCTTGTTGGCAACACGCTCTACCTTTCAGGTCAGATTGGTTTAGACCCATATAGTATGGAACTTGTAGAAGGCATTGAGGCTCAGATTCGTCGTGTATTCGACAATCTTAAAGCAGTATGTACAGCTGCGGGTGGTAGCTTAGCAGACATCGCTAAATTGAATATTTTCCTTACTGATCTGTCTCATTTTCAGCTCGTTAACCAAATTATGGGCGAATACTTTGCTCAACCATATCCTGCTCGAGCAGCCCTAGGCGTAGCAAGCCTACCTAAAGGTGCTTTAGTTGAAATGGATGGAATTGTTATCATTTCGATATAAAATTAAAACCTTAATTATCAAATAGATAAATATTTAAAAAAATACTACCGATCAGGTGGTATTTTTTTATTCAAATTCTCAATAAGAATACATTCGCTATTAGAATGAAATTCATTGACAAACGATAACAATTATCAATAATATCAATTATCGCATTAATATTTGTGGATCACTCCCATGTATGTTTGTTTATGCCGTGGAATCACAGATCAAGATATCAAAGACGCTGTTGCAAACGGTGCTGAAAGCTATCGTGAAATTCGTGATTTACTCGACTTAGGCACTTGCTGTGGTCGCTGTGCACCTGAAGCACGTTCAATTATTAGCGATGAGTTAGCAGAAATTGCCGCCCGTATTTCTGTTGCTGCCTGATTTCTCCAAATTTATAATATCTATATCTTTAATTTTCGGTTTACGACTCCGCCGCTTCTTGTAGAACTTTAACCATTCCACATTTAAGCGGTTTTTTTATGATAATAATTATTTGTCTGTGAAGCTTAAAACACGCATCATATTTCTGATTGTGATTTTCATTTGCCGTTCTATAAATTACTCGCCAGATACCGATTTGTTGATTAAAATCATATAAATTGCCTTAACAACTAGGGCATCATTTGTTGTTATGGAGTAAATGCAATGAAAGGCAATCGTGAAGTTATTAACCAGCTCAATCAGGTGCTTTATCACCATTTAACTGCAATTAACCAATATTTTTTACACTCGCGTATGTTTAATGACTGGGGAATTGAACAACTTGGTTCTGCTGAATACAAAGAATCAATTCGCCAAATGAAGCATGCAGATAAAGTGATTGCGCGTATTTTATTTTTAGAAGGCTTACCAAATTTACAGCACCTAGGAAAATTATATATTGGACAACATACAGTTGAAGTCTTGAACTGTGATATCCGTAAAGTAAAAGAGAATATCGAAGCGATCAAACAAACCGTTGAACTCGCGGAAGCAGAGCAAGACTATGTTACTCGCGATTTGGTACAAGAAATTTTAGAGAAAGAAGAAGAATATTGGGACTGGCTCGATACACAACTCGACCTAGTTGAAAATGTTGGTATCGAAAACTACATTCAAAGCCAAATTTAAACTTTAGCCATTAAGCTCCCTACTTTAACTTTATAACAAGGTCAAAGTAAGGAGCTTTTTCTTAGTGCTTTGTTCTATTATTTAATTCGAAAATTTCTGCTAAACTTATTTTTTGCTTATGCAATTGCTGCAATACAAATAATTGCTGCTCTGCTTCCACAAGCTTATGATTATAAACAAGCAATTGTGCATATTTTTTTAGATTATAAGGTGTTGCCTTATTCTTAACCATTTCCCCAAGCCGTATCAAATCTGAATCTGACATAGATGTTTGGGGCTTTAATGCAACCCAATCTAAACGTTGCTGAAACTGCGTCAACAACATAATCCTAGAACTCCCCAAAATCTTTTCAGTCGGTTGCTGACCTTTAAACACTAAAGGGCTATTACATTGAAAAAGCCTATAATCTCTCCAAACAATCAATAACACGACCACAGCAGCCAGCCAAACACAACGAATTACACTGCGAGAAATATTGATTCCCTTTAAATTAGGTGTTTGCGCTTGAATGAGTCCTAACAAGAAACCCATCGGAAATAAAAAGTAGGCATAACGCTGAGGGAACTCTAACATTGCATGAATTAAAATTGCAGTTACCATCAAAATTGCCACAACCGAAATGGTATCTTTTGCATTTTTATGCAACCAGAAGAGCCAGATTAGTATGTAGCCAATAATTAAAATGCCAAGAGGAATACCATTCCAAACAAGAACATCTAGCAAAACATTATGTGCGCTGTTAAACCAAACATGTACAGTATTAAAATGAATACTCTCAACAACAGCGATACTCGTTTGGTTCCATCCATAACCAAACCAAGGTCGCTCGAGAATTGCGTGTAAAATTTGTGCCCACATCCCAAGCCGTTCATGCCCAGACCCAGCACGCTGAGCAATTGATGCGGTATGAACAACATCTGCGCTTGACGCAATTAATTTTGTTATAAACGGTAAGAAATAGGCTGCTATCAAAAAGTAACTACCCGACCATAACAATAACTTATAAAAACTAAATCGTGGTTGATTTCTACGCTGTTTATAAACCCAATAACCGAAAATAAAAATACATACAATCCAAGGCGTTCTAGACTGACTCAGGCTAATTGCAAATAAGATAGATAAGCTTGATGGAATAAGCAGCCATAAAGATGCTTTATGCTTTTCATATAAGAACAATGCACCCATTAAACCTATAATCAAAAATGTAGCTAAATTATTGGGTTGACCAAAATTGGCATATGGGCGGTTGCCTTTGAGCTGAATAACCCAATTAAAGTTTGACTCTAGATTCAACCATTGAACAATCGCAATCAAACTACTTATAAAAGCAACGCTCAGTACGATATAACTCAACCCTTGCATAGAGCGTTGACGATTTTCAGATGTAGAGGACAGGTTATATCCCATCGCCACCATGACCCAAAAACCAAATAAATATGCTGTACTCAATAAGGCAACACTAAAATCAGAGACCAGACCACCACTCCATTGCAACAATGGGATAAAAGCAACTGGCAATATATAAAGTTGTAGTTTGGGTATCTGAATATTTCGATTGAGAAAAAGCGTAAATAGCGTTAGCGCAGCAGCGAAAGTTGCCAACTCACTGGAAAAGGTGACCCAGGGATAGGTGTGAAATGGTGATAGCCAAGCGAAACTGATTAACAGCGCAGCAATTACTAAACATAAAATTTTCATATTCAAATAAAAAAAAGAGCCTGATCTAATTATACATCGAAGCTCTTTTAAACAAATTTTATTCATCAATAGAATTCAGATCTATTTCCATGGGCGCAAGTCAACTATTTTAACCACCTCACCTTTTTCTTTATCAATTAAAACTGTCATATCGACAGCATTCGCCTTTAATGGGACGAAAGCATCTGCCTGTGGATATTGCCCCAAGATTTCTTGTACCAATTTTTTATCATTATATTTATACAACTCTTTAATATTTAAAGCTTTTTTCTGCAACTGCTTCCTCTGATTAATTAATGGTGAATATAGATTAGGGCGTTGAGCAATATCAACACCAGAAAAAACTGCCTCAAATGTTACTTTATTATTTTCTTCCACATCTTTCGGAGACGTCGCTGCAACCCATTGAGGATAGAACCAAGATGGATTTTGATACGCCTGCTGTGCTTTTTTAATATTACGGTTATCTATATCATTCACTCTTACGTTATCAAAACGATCTACATTGAAAACCAACCAAGCAGGACGCCCTTGTGAAATAGTCCACAATCCATAACCCAAAGCAGAAATTTGCAATAAGACAATCACTGTTAAATCAAAAAGTAGCGTTTTCTTACCTTGCTTATAGACAAGCAATGTCAATAAAGGTCCTAAGATAACATCTATCACCAGCATCATTAAAAAAATATGCGTCACACCGACGGCTTTTGCTAGCGGTGATGGATACCAAATAAAAAAAACAAGCCCAATAACCAACAAAGCGACACTGATCGAAACCAATCCATGAATCAAAAATGCTTTAATACGCATAGACATAACGAGTCTTAATGCTCCATTATTAAGATAAGGTATTTTATGCTTTAAAGTGGATAGCGACAATTACTTGGGATATATTTATATGCATTGGTTGAACGCACGCCACAACCCCAAACAATCGGCTGCCCTGGCATAATGGCAGCGCTCGGTCGAGCAGAACCATTTACATTTCCAGAACCAGGTGTAAGCACAACATTCGAATTTAGACTAGTATTGATTAATCCACTATACTGAATTTCAATCCGCCCCTCATTCATAACAGGCGTCGCTAAACTAGTAACACCTGCAATACTAATGCTGCTCACATTTTCAGTTGGCGTAAATTGGAAAAAATATGATCCCGGAAGATTGGCGCCTGTGCCACTATAGGAAA
The DNA here is from genome assembly GCF_000374425.1 of Acinetobacter tjernbergiae DSM 14971 = CIP 107465. Taxonomy (GTDB): domain Bacteria; phylum Pseudomonadota; class Gammaproteobacteria; order Pseudomonadales; family Moraxellaceae; genus Acinetobacter; species Acinetobacter tjernbergiae. Next base: position 17,364 of record NZ_KB894365.1, read on the forward strand.
TAATAGTACCACTGATCATATATCCCAATGTTTCAACCACAGCCAGCTTAGCTTCACTCGCAAGCACTAATCCTTCTGAAACTTTAGTTCTGACCGTATAATTCTGATAAGCAGGAATTGCAATAGCTGCGAGAATACCAATTATCGCCACCACAAGCATTAGCTCAATTAAAGTAAAACCTCTTATCGCTTTCATAAGCTTATTTCCCTCTATTCTTTAATTATTTTAATACTACAATTTTAATGCCAACTATATTATTATTTTATAACAACAACTTAAAGCATACCGACCAATGGTTAACTAACAATTATTGTCAAAATATTACAATTTACTCACCGATCTTACCTTTCCTCTGATCAATAAAAAACGCATCCGAAGATGCGTTTTTTATTGATCAGACTAAATATTAGTTTACATAACGACAGTTAGCAGGTACATATTTAAATGATGCTTCTGCGCCAGTTACTAATGTACAACCCCAAACTACTGGAGCACCTTGAGCAAGAGGAGAAGCAGGTATACCAGTTGTAGCACTTTGAACAACACCACTACCAGGAATTAAACGAATAGTAGAAGCCAATGAAGTAGCTAATTGACCAGCATAAGTAATTGTAATAGTACCATCATTAGCCACTGGCGCAACTACGTTTCCAACTGCTGCAATTGCGATTGAAGCAACGTTTTCACCTGCTGTGTATTCATAACCATAAGAACCAGCAACTGATGCGCCTGTACCAGCATAAGCTGCAATAGGACCAGTATTACGAGTTGCAAATGTTTCAGCAACAGCAGTTTTAGCAGCATTAGCCAACGTTAAACCTTCTGTTACTTTTGTACGCACCGTATAACTTTGATAAGCTGGGATTGCAATTGCAGCCAAAATACCAATAATCGCTACAACGATCATTAATTCGATAAGAGTAAAACCTTTTTGCATTGATTTCATAACATTTCTCCAATGGTATAAATTTTTATAAGCCTTTTTTCAGCTACTTTGTATTTAGCATGTTCTATGCCAATCCTTAGCTTAGCCAATTTTAACTCAAAAAAACAGAGACTTAAAAGAATATTATTATTGGTGATAAACAACCCAATTATTCCAATATGTGACAATATGTGACAATATTCGTCATCTTTCACGACTAATTTTCAACTTTATCACCCATTAAGCATGATTTTTATCGAAGAGAGCTCAAATTGAGCGACATAAATCACACAAAAAATATAGCGATTCATTCAACCGCTCATCGGAAGATAAAAGGGCATATTTTTACAAATGATAAATTATGGAGCTTTCTTTATGCACATATCTGATACAAATCAGTCAATCAAAGTTGATTAACTGATAAACTTCTTGTTAATTTAAAATAATAGGTTCATTAGGTAATTCATTTTCATAGTTATTTTTATTATTGATCAAATAATGATCTAAAATTTGCCCAATCTCATTTACGCCATGATTTACAGCTTGCAAATATTGTTTTTGAGCCAATAGCCTGACGATGCCTTGACAGATTTCATTCCAAGTTTCAACTTGGGTTGCATTCTTTAAACCACGATCAATTACAATTTCGACTTTATGCTCACAAAGATTCAAATATAACAATACGCCACTGTTTAGCTCTGTATCCCAAACACCCAGTTCAGCAAAGAGTTGCTGCGCACGTAATCGTGTATTTTGATGATAAGCCTGTGAACATGGTATATGTCCTTCTATCACAACCTGAATCTCGCCGACATGACCATGTTCAGCTTGTTGTACTACTTTAGCAATCTCAAGCCGATCTTGTTTACTGAAATAGCGATGTGCAGAAGAAACATAAAAGAAATGTTTAAGCCAACGTTTTAAACTTGGCTCTACAGACTCATCTAGTTTTGGCTGGGTAATAATCTGTGTTGTATCTGTCTTGGTTACCATGAGCCTGATGCCCCCCCTCCTCCAAAGCGACCACCACCGCCACTATAGCCACCACCACGACCTCCTCCAAAACTACCACCGCCTCCACGCCCCCCACCAGATAAGAAGGCTTGGAAAATCAGTTGAGCAAGTGAAGTAATGAGTAAAAAGAAAATACCAAACCCAAGCAATACGCTCATGACCAGACCTGCACCATTCAACAGACCTGCTGCTGTCGCAGTTACACCAGCCGTGGCAGCACTTAAACGCTTACCGACAATAAATGAACCCACAACACCTGCGATAAGGATAAATAACGCCATTGAAAGGGTATTATCCTTGGCTTGTTGCTCCCGTAATGCTTGTTCGTGGCGTTCTTTGAGTTCCTGAGCTGCCTGTTGTGCGATTTCTGGGTCTAGATTCACAATCCGAGTAATCTCATCTAAACCAGATGAAATGCCTTGTGCATACTGACCTTGTTTAAACAAGGGGGTGATTTGATTACGAATAATACGGCTGAGAACCACATCAGGTAAAATGCCTTCGAGACCATAGCCTGTCAAGATTTGAATTTTATGATCATTTATTGCAATCGCCATTAATAAGCCATTGTCTCGTTTGGCTGAACCGAGTTGCCATTTTTCACCCACGCGCAGAGCGAAATCAAAAATGGATTCTTGTCCTGTCGTTGGGACAATAATCACCCCGATTTGGGCTTTTCCTTGTTGGTAAAGACTTAATATTTTCTGATTAAGCTGCTGTATCTCAGCATCAGTTAATATCTTTGCCTGATCAATAATGGGTTGATTTAAAGTCGGTAGACCCCGTATGGATTCACCATCTGCCATATCATGAGCAACTTGTGGTAAAGCTGCTGTTTCAAAGTTTTGGCGATTATTAGATGTCGTTGAGGTTTGGTTTTGCTGCTGTTGGATGATTTGAGTTGCAACAATCGTATCACTTTGATCAGTCGTTGTAGTGCTCTCAGCCCAAACCGTATGCTGAAGAAATAGTGTTGCCAAAACAATCATTAAAACAGGTAAAGCTTGTTGTTTCAGATATTGCCTATACACCCTTAGCATACGACCACTCCTAACAGTCCGATCTTAATTAAATGATACTGTTGGTGCTTGCTGAGCCGACTGTTCCGCTTTAAAGTTCTCTTTGGTTTTCATTCCAATCACTTTTGCCGTCATCGCTTGTGGGAATTGACGAACATAGGAGTTATAGTCCTGTACTGTCGTAATATAACGATTACGAGCAACGGCGATACGATTTTCTGTCCCTTCCAATTGTGCTTGTAAATCACGGAATTGCTCATTGGCTTTGAGATCAGGATAACGCTCCTGCACCATTAACAAGCGAGACAATGCCCCTGTTAATTGGCTTTGTGCTTGTTGGTATTTTTCAAATAGCGCTGGGTCTTCCAAAACCTCTTTATCCACCTTTAAACCCGCAACATTAGAACGTGCTTGTGTCACCTCGACCAACACTTGTTCTTCATGTTTGGCATAACCTTTCACCACATTGACAAGATTTGGAACAAGGTCAGCACGTCGTTGATATTGGTTTTGTACCTCAGACCATGAAGCAGTTACGGCCTCATCTTTCACTTGCAAGGTATTATATCCACAACCCGTGAACAATAACGTGCTTGCCAACACAGTTGCGAGAGCGGTTTGTTTGATCATTTTCATAAAAAATTTACCCTCAAATCTTTCTTTATATTTTTGCAATAATTCATTGTAGTAAGATTTTTTGTTTGCTGTGTAACATTTATTAAAGTTGCTTGGTCGCCATTTAAATAAAAAGGACATCACCCAACAATCTTGAGTAATGCCCTTTTTAGTTTTCTAACGCAAATTAGCTATATCGTGTTGAGACTGTCTCTTCTTGGAAACTGACCATACCGTACTCATCCGCCATACGTGCTTTCCAATAATTCACCAACTTCGTATAGTCATGTTTCGCAGGATGAAAATCCGCTTGATAATAAGATAGATATTCAGGAATCAGTTGAATAAACATTTTTCCAAGCAAATACATTCCAAATAGATTCCCTCCGATTTTCGGCAAACTTTTCCACTTATCTTGCCAAATCAAACGTGACGTTGCATAAAAGGTTAAACTTGCAAACCCTGTAGTCACGCTACGCATCAACAGTCGACGAATTCGGTCATCACCATAGACTTCTTGATAGACATCAAAGGCAACTGAACGATGCTCAATTTCCTCAATCGCATGCCAAACCCAAAGCTTCATCGCATCATCATCTAAGGTACTTAGAATTTCTGGATGTTTCAAAATATAGCCTCCCAACATCGCTGTAAAATGTTCAAAGGCACAAGTTAAAGCGAGCTGTAATTTGGGATGAATATTTCGAAGCGCATCATCACGCTTTGCAAGCCAAGCCTGAAAACGATCAAGATTGTAATCTTCTCTTCGCCACGCATCATTAAACTCGGTATGCGCTTTAGAATGCATCGCTTCTTGCCCAATAAATGCGGCGATCTGGGCTTGCAGCTGTGGTTCTTGAACTTTATCTCTTGCATTCCGCACACTATTAACAAAATATTGTTCACCGATTGGAAAGGTCGAGGAAAGTGCAGTCAAAAGATGTGACATCAAAGGTGAATTGGCAAAATAATGTCGTTTAATTTTTTTTGGATTAAACTGCAAACGGCGTACCGTAATACCCAAAGCTTTTGGGCGATTTAAATAGGTTTTTTCAGCATTCACATTTGCAAGAGCCATCTTTATTGCCTACACAATTTTCTGATTGGTCTTCGAGTATCATGCTGAAAAATGATCAAGGACAGGGCAAAAAAGCTTATAAGATTTGCTAAAACTACCAAAACGATAATGTGTAAAAAAACAAAACCTGCATAAAGCAGGCTTTGTTCAAATACGATTTACAGGATGTTTAGTTAAACACCAAGGTAATCTAAAATACCTTCAGCAGCTTGGCGACCTTCCCAAATTGCAGTCACAACAAGGTCAGAACCACGCACCATATCTCCACCTGCGAAGATTTTTGGATTAGACGTTTGGAATTTAAATTCTTGTTGTTCAACCGCAACGACACGACCTGAACCATCCAAACCGACATTTGCAGAACCGAACCAATCAGCAGGGCTTGGACGGAAACCGAACGCAAGCAAAACAGCATCTGCCGGCAAGATTTCCTCAGAACCTGGAATTGGTTCAGGGCTACGACGACCACGGCTATCAGGCTCACCCATTTGCGTAGTGACAAACTTAACGCCTGTGACTTTGCCATTTTCACCCACAACCTCAATAGGCTGACGGTTGAACAGGAATTTAACACCCTCTTCATAGGCATTTTTCACTTCACGCGCAGAACCTGGCATGTTGCTTTCGTCACGACGGTAAGCACAAGTCACATCGTGTGCGCCTTGACGTAATGAAGTACGGTTACAGTCCATCGCAGTATCACCACCGCCAAGAACAATCACTTTCTTACCATCTACGCTGATGTATTCGCTTGGGTCTTTTTCCCAACCTTGGCAACGATTTACGTTAGCAATTAAGAAATCTAAGGCATCGTAAACGCCATCAAGGTCTTCACCAGGGAAACCACCTTTCATGTAGGTATAAGTTCCCATACCCATAAAGACTGCATCATATTCCGCAAGGAGTTGTTCAATCGTTACATCAACACCGATTTCAGTATTTAAACGGAACTCAATGCCCATCCCCGTGAAAATTTCACGACGACGCTTCATCACATCTTTTTCCATTTTAAATTCTGGAATACCAAATGTGAGAAGACCACCGATTTCAGGACGTTTATCAAATACAACTGGTTTCACACCACCACGCGCAAGGATGTCTGCACAACCTAAGCCCGCAGGACCCGCACCAATGATCGCAACTTTTTTATCTGTCCATTTGACGCCAGACATATCTGGACGCCAGCCTAAAGCAAACGCGGTGTCATTAATGTATTTTTCTGCATTACCAATGGTCACTGCACCAAAACCATCATTTAAAGTACATGCACCTTCACACAAGCGATCTTGTGGGCATACACGACCACATACTTCTGGCAAGGTATTGGTTTGATGGCACAGTTCAGCTGCTTGGAAAATATGACCTTCCGCAATCAACTTTAACCAGTTTGGAATGTAGTTATGTACTGGACATTTCCACTCACAATACGGGTTACCACAACCTAAACAACGGTGGGTCTGATTCGCAGCCACTTCCGCAGTAAACGGTTTATAAATTTCCACAAACTCTGCTTTGCGGACAGTAATATCTTTTTTCTCTGGATCTTGGCGTGCTACATCCAGAAATTGAAAGTCATTATTGAGGCGTTCTGCCATGTCTCTCTCCGTGGGTAGGCGCAGTGATGTCCTTCACCTCTGCACCTGCCTGTGTCTTTGCAGTCGTGGAATTATTGTGGATCAGCTTGGGTTGTTTTCAAAAGCGATTGCAAATTAGCAGCTTTTGGTTTTACAAGCCAGAACTTACGACTATAGAAGTCGAACTCATTACGGATTTTATACGCCCAAGCACTTCCTGTTTCTTGAATATGTTCATCAAGAATACGAAGAAGGTTCTCTTTATGATCTTCCATCGCCTCTGTAGAGATACGATTGAGGTCAATCAGTTCATGGTTGTAGTAGTCAACAAAGTCATTATCAAGGTCAAGTACATAAGCAAAACCACCCGTCATACCTGCACCGAAGTTATGACCCACTTTACCAAGTACTGTCACCACGCCACCTGTCATATATTCACAACAATGGTCGCCTGCACCTTCGATCACAGCAAATGCACCTGAGTTACGCACTGCGAAACGCTCGCCTGCTGTACCTGCTGCAAAAACTTTACCGCCAGTTGCACCATACAAACAGGTGTTACCAATAATGGCTGTATTTTGCGTTTGGAATGGTGAACCTTTTGGTGGGAAGATCGAGACACGACCACCCGCCATACCTTTACCAACGTAATCGTTCGCATCACCTTCCAGTTTGATATGCAAACCACCCGCATTCCAAACACCAAGTGATTGGCCTGCTGTACCAATAAGGTTCATCACAACTGGGCTATTTTCCATTCCCAAGTTGCCATAGCGACGTGCAATTTCACCCGAAATACGCGCACCAATCGAACGGTCACAGTTACCCACAGTGAAGTTAAACGAACCACCTGTACCTGCTTCAATTGCTGGTAACATTTCTGTCACCATTTTCTCAGCCAAGATACCTTTATCAAATGGTGCATTCCCTTGAACTTGGCAATACTGCGCCTTACCTTCAGCAGAAGGATGCGAGGTTAATAATGCACTGAGATCAAGATGCGCATGTTTATCAGTTTCACCTGGTAAAACTTCAAGTAAATCTACACGACCAATCAAATCTTTCAGTGATGAAACACCAAGCGCAGCTAACCATTCACGGGTTTCTTCAGCAATAAACTTGAAGAAGTTGATCAGCATTTCTGGTTCGCCAATATAATGCTCTTGACGTAAATGGTCTTGTTGTGTCGCAACGCCTGTCGCACAGTTGTTTAAGTGACAGATACGAAGATATTTACAACCTAATGCGATCATTGGTGTAGAACCGAAACCAAAGCTTTCCGCACCTAAAATTGCAGCTTTAATGACATCTAGACCTGTTTTTAAACCACCGTCGGTTTGAACACGAACTTTACCACGTAAATCATTTACACGAAGGGCTTGATGCGCTTCACTCAAACCGAGTTCCCATGGTGAACCCGCATGGTGAATTGATGAAAGTGGAGATGCCGCTGTACCACCGTCATAACCTGAAATGGTAATAAAGTCTGCATACGCTTTTGCCACACCCGCAGCAATTGTTCCTACACCTGGTTCAGATACTAATTTTACTGAAACCATTGCTTGAGGATTGACTTGTTTCAAGTCAAAGATCAATTGTGACAAATCTTCAATCGAGTAAATATCATGATGTGGAGGCGGAGAAATCAAAGTCACACCCGGTACTGAGTAACGTAAACGTGCAATTAAGCCATTCACTTTACCACCTGGTAACTGACCACCTTCACCTGGTTTTGCACCTTGCGCTACTTTAATTTGTAGAACTTCAGCCGAGGTTAAATATGCTGGCGTTACACCAAAACGACCTGATGCAATTTGCTTGATTTTTGAGTTACGAATCGTACCGTAACGTGAAGGATCTTCACCGCCCTCACCAGAGTTCGAACGACCACCAATCGTATTCATTGCAATTGCAATTGCTTCGTGTGCTTCAGGTGATAATGCACCTAAAGACATCCCCGCAGAGTCAAAACGAGGAAGAATATCTTCAATCGTCTCAACTTGATCCAATGCAATTGAATCCGTTGTTTTCAACTTGAATAAATCACGAATCGTAGCAACTGGACGGTTGTTTACCAGCTCAGCATATTCTTTAAAGTCTTGGTATTGACCTGAACGAACCGCCTTATGCAATGAATTAATCACATCAGGGTTGAACGCATGGTACTCTTTACCAAATACGAATTTGAGCAAACCGCCTTGATCAATTGCTTTGCGGTTTTGCCAAGCAGTCGTTGCCAATTTTTTCTGGTCATTTTCTAAATCAGCAAAAGTCGCACCTTGGATACGGCTTGGTACACCAAGGAAACATTTATCAACCACTTCAGACGATAAACCAACAGCTTCAAACAACTGACCGCCACGATAAGAAGCAACCGTCGAGATCCCCATTTTAGAAAGAACTTTTAATAAGCCTTTCTCAATCCCTTTACGGAAGTTTGCTTGTGCATAAATTGGGTCACCCAACAATTCACCTTTCGCAACCAAATCATTGATCACGTCATACGCTAAATATGGGTAAATCGCTGTTGCACCAAAACCAAGTAATACTGCAAATTGATGCGGATCACGTGCAAAACCAGTTTCTACCAAAATATTTGCATCAGTACGTAAACCAACTTGAATCAAGTAGTGATGTACTGCACCTGTTACCAATGCCGAGTTTGCAGGTAAGAAACCTTCGCGAATGTTTTTATCTGTCAAAACAAGTAAAGTTTTGCCATCACGAATAGCTTGTGCTGCTTCTTCACAAATACGTGCAACTGCAGCTTGTAAACCTTCAGCTTCTGGATAGTTCAGGTTAATATCAACAACCGCATAACCCGCACGTTCTTTTTCAACATCACGAAGCTGCTGCATTTTCGAATGTGATAATACAGGGCTTGAAATAATGATACGGTCTGCATGTTCAGAACTTTGTTCAAAAACGTTTTGTTCGCGACCTAAACAGGTTTCCAATGACATCACAATTGATTCACGCAATGGATCAATTGGTGGGTTGGTTACTTGCGCAAACTGTTGACGGAAATAATCCGTTACATGGCGAACTTGACGAGATAATACTGCCATTGGCGTATCATCACCCATTGAACCTACAGCTTCCTGACCACTTTCTGCAATTGGACGCAAAATTTGATCACGCTCTTCAAATGTCACCATAAACATTTTCTGAGCAGATTTAAGCGCATCACCTGTCAAACCTTGCTCAGACAATTGCTCTTCAAGTTCAGGATTAGCTTGTAAACGAATCGCATGGTCGCGTAACCATTCACGGTACGGACGCATATTTTTAAGATGGTTACTCACATCTTTCGTATCAAGCACTTTACCAGTCAAAGTATCAACAACTAATATCTGACCTGGGCCAACACGACCTTTCGATACAACATCTTCTGGTTCATAACCCCATACACCAATCTCAGATGCAAGGGTAATGTAATCATTTTTCGTGATGACCCAACGTGCTGGACGCAAACCATTACGGTCTAGCATACAAATCGCATGACGACCATCTTGAATCACAAGACCCGCTGGGCCATCCCAAGCTTCCATATGCTTAGAGTTAAATTCATAGAATGCACGTAGATCAGCATCTAAAGTTTCAACGTTTTGCCATGCTGGTGGAACAAGCATACGTAATGCACGGAATAAATCCATACCGCCACCAACAAGGATTTCAAGCATATTATCTAAACTTGATGAGTCCGAACCCGTACGGTTTACAATCGGATTTAACTCAGTTAAACCTGGTAGCAATGGGTTTTCAAATTTTGGTGTACGTGCCAACGCCCAATTACGGTTTGCTGTAATCGTGTTAATTTCACCATTATGTGCAAGATAGCGGAATGGCTGAGCCAATGGCCAACGCGGCAACGTATTGGTTGAAAAGCGTTGATGGAATACAACGATATGCGATTTTAGGCGTTCATCTGCTAAGTCAGTATAGAAGTCAGCAATCGCTGCTGGCATCATTAAACCTTTATATGTGATAACAGTCGTTGCAAGTGTTGTCACATAAAATAATGGATCATTTTGTAATTGTTGTTCTGCACGGCGACGTGCTAAAAATAACTTACGGTTAAACTCAACCTCAGTCAAACCCATTGGGCAGTTAACCAAAATTTGTTCAAATGCTGGGAGTGATTGTAATGCAATTTCACCTAAAGCATCATTATTTGTTGGTACAACACGCCATGCTGCAACTGTTAAACCTTCAGCAGCAATTGCTTTATTTAAAATATTTTTTGCATTTTGAGCTAAAGCAGGGTCAATATTCAGAAATACTGTACCAGCAGCAAAAATCTCAGTTAGGTTCGTTCCTAATTTCTGAGCTTCTTCACGGAAAAATTGTTTTGGCATCGCCAATAACAATCCGCACCCATCTCCTGTTTTACCATCCGCGGCGATACCACCACGGTGCGTCATGCAACTTAAACTGTGAATCGCAGTTTCGACCAAATGATGGCTTGATTCACCCTTCATATGGGCAATCAGACCAAAACCACAGTTATCCTTAAACTCATCAGGCTGATATAGACCTTGAGCGGGAGCTACAGTATTAGGCGATGGCATGTGCATAGCGTACCCTTCTTTCAACATGGCTCTTTCGAGCAACAAACAATCAATTCATTTTCTGCGATATTGCCGATCAACTCATATAAAGTTCAATGCTTCGCGAAAACATTTTTACTGGCGGATTTGCAAATATACGCCTTTCTTTGACGAGAAGCAGCGCAATCCAACAGATAAAGTGTTTTCAGTTATTACACCTTAACAAATGTTTGTAAAGCACAAAAACTTTCTATTTCACTAAATTAATGAATCATTTAGTGTAAAAAAGAGCAATGAGCAGATAAATTAGCACCACAACAAAGCAAAGAATATGCCAATTAATCTAAAATTTACTAAATCATTAAAAAAACTAAAATAAATTCAAATTATAATTGAGTAAATGTTTATAGTTAAATAGAAAAACGCACCAAATAAGATCAATATGCTTTAAAAAAGAACTAATCACGCACCAAATAAGATCAAAACTAATTCAAAGGAACTCCTTCTATCCTCTTCACAGAATCGGAATTTTCTTCTAATTTTTCTACTCTTTGTACTGTAGACCGACTCTGCTTAACATTAATCACGTTACCTTGAGCATCACGCTGCGTCACTGTTGTTTGAGTCGCTGTACTTGGATCAACCACCATTTGCGCAGAATTCCCTCCAACCGCAGTTTTTAACGGTCTCGCTGCTCCCATTAATAAAGTCTCATCCACCTTTGGAAGAGCGGCAGGTTTTAATTGCACCTCATAGAGCTGATTAGCTGCGGTTTTTAACTCATCTGAACCCAAATCATTCACAAATTCAGCATATACTGATAACTGCTGGGGTTTTGGCTGAACTGATTGAGGAAGTATCAAATTCAATTGAGAAAATTGACGATTTACTTCTTCCATATTAGGAAACACACCATAAGCTAAAACATATTGCTCTGCCTGATCTTGTCCACTTAAACGGAAATAAAAAAACTTCTTTCTATCCGCACGACTCAACAAAAAATTCTTTACAATAGTCTCATCTGAACTACGGAAAACTTCCATAATCCATTGTCGTTGGTTTTCTTTAATAAATTTAGTTCCGCGAAACTCAGATGCATGCTCATTAGATACCACAACCCTCGTAGTTAAATTCAACGGCTGAACTTCCTCCGAAAGTGCCCCCAAATGACTCGTTGTAGCTACTTTTTCAGGTTGAATCTGAATCTCAGTTTTAGCAGGTTGCTCCACTTCAACAAGAGCATCATTATCAGTAATCCCCCAGAAAATTAATGCAGCAACCAAACATACAATTGCAAATGTAAGCCAACTGTACTGTTGAATATTTTGCAAAATCGATCTAGAAATGAGCATGCTTTTCTCAATATATTGATTATGCTGATTGATTTACAAGAATCGCTTGCTTCATCAAATCAACATCAAAATCTTTAGTAATCACCGCGTGTCCTAACTTCTTAAGCAGAACCAAACGTAATTGACCATTTAGGACTTTTTTATCATGTGACATATAAGCCAAAAATTCATCGAGTGGAATTTCAGGACATGATATCGGTAAATGGGCACGCTGAATAATTCTTTTTGTACGCTCAAGGTCTCCAGTAGAAATCCAGCCTAAGCGATATGAAAGATCCGCTGCCATGACCATCCCTGTAGCAACAGCCTCACCATGTAACCACACCCCATAGCCCAAATAGGATTCAATTGCATGTCCAAAAGTGTGTCCCAAATTTAATAAAGCACGCTCACCCTGTTCTTTTTCATCATTTGCAACAATCCTAGCTTTATGTGCACATGAACGATAAACTGCTTCCGCCAATAAAGCCGCATCACGAGCAACCAGCGCATCCATGTTCTGCTCTAACCAAACTAAGAAATCCACATCACCCAGTAATGCGTATTTAATTACTTCAGCCAGACCTGCTGAAAGCTCACGATCTGGCAAAGTATCTAATTGTGCCATATCTGCAAGCACAACTTGGGGCTGTTGAAAAGCGCCCAACATATTCTTACCCAAAGGGTGGTTAATGCCTGTTTTACCACCAACACTTGAATCTACTTGAGACAATAATGTTGTGGGTACTTGGATAAAATTCACCCCACGCTGGAAACATGCTGACGCAAATCCCGCCATATCACCAATGACACCACCACCTAAAGCCAGCACCGTACAATCACGATTAAATCCTGCTTCCAACAGTGCATCAAAAATTAAATTCAAATGTTGAATATCTTTAAATTGCTCACCGTCAGGTAAAATACATTGTGCAACTTGTTTATCCAACTGTACCAAGGCATCAACATAATGCTGCAAATACAAAGGAGCAACCGTTGTATTGGAAACCAACATCACTTGTCGCCCATGAATATATGGCTCAAGTAATATTTTCGGATTTAAATGACTTCCAATAAAAATAGGGTAGCGACGATCACCCAATTCAACATGTAACGTTTGCATAAAACTAGACCAAATAAGAGAATCAGTTGATTTGTTGGGATAAAATAAGGTTCAGAATTCTTTGCGCAAGATCGCGTGCAGCACCCTGATTGGTTTCGACAATAAAGTGAGCAATCTCTCGATATAAAGGGTCTCGTACTGTTAACAAATCCCTTAATTTCTGTTCAGGGTTATCGACTTGCAGTAATGGGCGATTCTTATCGCGATGAGTTCGCTGTAGTTGAAGTTCTACAGGAGTATAAAGATAAACAACGATACCTCGTTGTTTTAAAAATTCTCGATTTTCTAACTGGGTTACAGCACCACCACCTGTTGCGACAACCAGTGAAGAACGTGCAGTCAATTCATTCAATACATTGGTTTCACGCGAGCGAAAGCCTATTTCACCTTCTTTTTCGAAAATCCAAGGGATTGTAGCACCTGTTTTACGCTCAATTTCATGATCACTATCAATAAACTCACGCCCCAACAACTCTGCTAAATGCCGACCAACTGTTGTTTTACCTGCCCCCATTGGCCCTACCAAATAAACATTTGGTAGGGTTTCAAACGCTTTGCTTGGCAACGCGCCACCTATATTAATTACAATTATTCAAAATATATTAATGATTTCTTGTCAAAGTGTCATTAACAATTCTAGGTGTCACAAAAATAAGCAGTTCACGTTTATTATCTGATTTCAAATCTCTACGGAACAATCTCCCTATATAAGGTAAATCACCAAGAAATGGTACTTTCGTTTGTGAGCTAATATTTTCTTGTTCAAAAATACCACCCAACACAACCGTTTCACCATTATCAACCAATACATTAGTGTCAATCGAGTTCTTACTGATTGTCAATTGACCAGTAGGAGTTGGTGTACTAGGCGCATCTTTAGTAATATTTAACTTCATCATCACTTTACCGTCAGGCGTGATACTTGGCGTCACATCCAAACTAAGTGTTGCATCAATAAACTCTGTTTTAGGCACCGCATTTGCCCCACCACCTGTCGAAGAAGTGTATGGAATTTTTGTACCCGATTCAATTTTGGCAGCTTGTTTATCTGCAGTCATCACTTTAGGCGTTGAAATAACTTCGCCATAACCATCAGCCTGAACTGCTGACAATTCTAGATCTAACATAAAATCAGATAGACTAATTAAACCAAATGCAATACGGCTTGCACCTGGTGTTACAGCACCCAAATCAACATTTAAATTATCTGGACGTTCAATTTCATACTTCCAGCCACCAGTGTCAGAATCTTTAGTTGGCTTTCTTAAATCCCACAAAGTAGTATCACTACCACCAACCAACAAATCACTATTATTGGTGATACCTTGAGACAATATCCCCCATTTCACACCCATTTCTTTAGTAAAATCAGTACTTGCACGAACAATTCGGGCCTCGATCATTACTTGCTTTACAGAAACATCAAGCAAATCAATCATTTTACGAATTTTATCTATATTCAACGCCGTATCATTGATAATTAAGGTGTTTGTTCGTGTATCTGCAACAGCACTACCACGTGAACTCAATAAGCTTTCTAATGCGAGTGAATCAGAACTCGCAGTCCGGTTAGCCATCGCACCTTTACTATCTCGTGAATCTTCTATTAATTTCAAAATATCAGCTGCTTTTGCATAGCTTAATTTAATATATTCTGATTGAATTGGTGCAAGCTTAATACTTTGAGCAATCGCTTTTGCCTCATCATCTTCCGACTTAATCAGCTCTGGAATAGGCGCAATCCAAATCACATTTCCATTACGACGTTTATCAAGATTCTTCGTTTTTAATACGATATCTAAAGCTTGATCCCAAGGTACATCTTTAAGGCGTAAAGTAATATTTCCTTGCACCGTATCTGCAGCCACCATATTGATGCCTGTAAAATCAGCAAGCAATTGCAATACTCGACGGACTTCAATATCTTGAAAATCTAGAGAAATTTTATTCCCTGAATAAGTTTGTGCTTTGGCCTTAGCTGGTGATTTGTCTTCAGGACGTTTTAAGCTAATGGTTAACTTATTTTCTGCCTGATAAGCCATATACTCATAACTACCCGCGGATTGGATCGTTATTACACCGTTACCTTTATCATTATAGGCATCAATACTTGCCACTGGCGTTGCAAAATCATTGGTATTCAAACGACGTGCCAAATGTGCTGGAATCTTATTCCCCATTGTTCTAATAACAACTTTACTGCCTTGCTGTTGCACATCAACAGGTGTGTCATTACCCAACAAATCAACAACAACCAAACCTTCACCTTGATTGCCACGCTGAAAACCGATATTTGAAACACCTTGCTGAACTTGACGTGCTACTGAGCGTACCGTAGTGTTTGCAACAGGTTGAACTGAATTAATCTTCAATACAAATGTATTACCTTCAACACGAGTTGTAAATGCCCCAGCTTCTTTCAGATTCACAACAAGACGAGAGCGTTGATCATCCGCAGCAACATCAATAGAACTCGCCTCATTGGTTGAAACTGGTATGACTGTTTGTTTCAAATTCTGTTGAGTCTTATCAAAATCTAAAATTAGACGTGCAGGTTTTTCAAGCTGATATGCTTGTGGTTGAGGAGGTAAGCCATTAAACATGACTCTAATCTCCGTCCCTTGATCTGCTAGGCTCATTGGTACGATATTGGTCATACTGACCTGCGCTGACGCAACTTGCATAATCGCAATCGCTACAGCACCCATAGAAAATTGACGGAATGCACGATTCATGGTCTTCGCTTCCCCAAATAAAGAATCTTTAAACTGTTTTTTCATTGTTATTCCCTTAATCTTACGGCGCCGGCCCAATTAAAACGAGTGTTCTTGGTCTTTCTACATAACCCTCACGCCCATCTGGCACAATTTCCACCACATCTATCTGAGTTGGGCTGATCTTAACAATACGCCCCTGATTCATTCCCAGATAACTTCCCACTTGCACACGCTCAATCTGTCTATCTGGCGTTTGAATCAACGCAATAGTCTCATTTCCTTTACCACGCATACTACCTTTCATATTTAATGATTCGAGTGCATAACTTTCCAAAGGCTGAGGCTGACGGTTAAAATTGGGGTATACGCGCTTACCGGCCATAATCGTTAACTCAGCAGCCAGCGAACTTGGCATAAAAGGGCTTTTAAGCTGATGAGCCGAATAATTAAACAGTGGTACAGGAGTGAAAATTGGTGCTGGCTCAATTGATAAAGGTTGCTGATTACGTATTTCAGACATTTGCTGATTAACAGCATCAATACGAGAATCACATCCAACCAAACCAGTTACAACCAAGAAACAAAGTAATAATTTATATTGATTCATTACTATTTTCCTCCTTGAGTAGGTGGAGTAGTTGACTGTGGCGGAGCTTCAGAAACACCACCAACATTCGCCTGATCCTCAGCTGCAATATAACGATAAGTCTTTGCTTTTATAGAATAACTAACTGTAGGAATATCTGTTTTCTTTGCTTTATCTTCTATAGTCGAAGCTTCAACCACAAAATCGTGTAAGGTTACAATTCGAGGTAGTGCTGCAATTCCTGTAACAAATGCACCAAAAGCATGGTAATCTCCTGTTGCTTCAATACTAATCGGTTGTTCAATAAAAATTTCTTGTTTAACTTCATTTTCCAAACGAATATTCTTAAACTTCAAACCTGAATTCACACCCGTTAAATTAATATCTTCAACCAAACTTGGGATTTCCGTTTCCTTAGGCAACTGTTCTAACTGCTGGTTAAAGTTCGCTTCCATCTCTTGTAATTGTGCTTGATATTGTTGTAAGTTGCGCAGCTTAGAATCTTTTTCTTTAAACTCATTCAACAAGCTCTGCTCTTGTGCTTGCGCGCTTGTAATATCATCAAGTTGCTTTTTAATGACAACAAAATATCCCAACGCCACCACAGCTAAGAAAACAAAGATCCAACAAGTAATTTTTACAGAATATGACCAAGCACCATAATTATTCATATCCAAAGTATTAAACTGTTGGAAAAACTGCTCTACTGTCATTTTCTTTTTCTTTGTGACAACAGCATCTTGATTCAAATCATCCGATTTCTCTAAATTCATTTTTTCACCCCCACTACTCCTGATGCTGCTGCTTCTGAAGTTGGGTCAGCTTCAGCCGTTGTCCCTATTTCACCTAAATCCACAGTTACCACAAAACTTCCATAGTTTTCTTCAACACGAGGAACCAATGAACTTGCTACTTTATCTTTTTTCTCTTCAGCAGCTAAGAACGAATTCATAAAGGCATTGCGATACCAAGGAGATGCTTCAAGATTGCGTAGTAATTCAGCAACTGTATTCGGGCTTTCAGCTTTACCTTCAATTGAAAACTTGTCACCCGTACGTGTGAATTTAGTCAGATACATTGTTGGAGGTGTGACACGAACCAATTCATCTACTAAGCGAACAGTCACAGGACGTTGACCTTGTAGACCTTGAATCAGTTTCATTCTTTCAATAATCGCGTTGCGACGCTCTTGCAAACCGTCTAATGACTTTAATTGAATGTCCAAATTCTGATTAGTACTGACAATTAATTGATTCGCTTGTTCTTGGTCACTTAATTTGTAATCAAAGTACACCCAACCAGAAAATACTGATGCGACACCTAAGGCAGCAACCCCAACACAAAATGCAATAAATTGTTTCTTTCTTTGTTCTCTTAGCTCATCACGCCAAGGGAGTAAGTTAATCTTTGCCATTAATCAAAACTCCTCAATGCTAAACCACATGCCACCATCAAAGATGAGGCATCATTTTCAATTTTTTTAATATCAATTTGAGGAGAAAAGCCCATTTGTAAAAATGGATTAGCAATGGTGACTCGATAACCTAATTTTTGCTGTAACAATTTTGCTAGGCCTGGGATGTTCGCATTACCGCCAGCCAACAAAATATGATCAATTTCGTTAAATTGAGATGAAGAAAAGAAAAATTGTAAAGAGCGCGCTGCTTGTTGTACAACAGCATCTAAAAATGGCTCAAGCACTTCTGTATCATAATCATCTGGAAGTGTTCTTTCCTTTTTAGCTCGCCCAGCTTCTTCAAAAGATAAACCATACCGACTTTGTACATCTTGAGTTAGCTGTCGACCACCAAATACTTGTTCACGTGTATAAATGATTTTGCCTTTCTGCATCACAGATAAGGTCGTCATGGTATGACCAATATCAAGAATACCAACGGTATTTGCACCCATTGGCAAGGTATCTGCAAACACACTGAAAGCACGTTCCATCGCATAACTTTCTACGTCAGCAATTCTTGCAGTTAAATTTGCCAGCTCTAGTACCTCAACACGCGTATCCACATTTTCTGTTCGTGTTGCAACTAAAAGCACATTGACTCGATTCGGATTAGCTAAACTATCCGGCAAAACCTCAAAATCAAGACTCACCTCATCTAATGGGAACGGAATGTATTGCTCAGCATCCATACGAATTTGAACTTCACGTTCTTCATCCGTCATATCGGCATCCATTTCTATAATCTTATGAATAACCATAGATGTGGGTACTGCAATCGCCACATTTTTCGTGTGTGGATTAGCTAAGTTAACGACTCTTTCAAGTGCATCACCTACAGCTTCTGGATTTAAAATGCTTTTTTCAACCACACTATTTTCAGGCAGCGGCATCACAGCATAACTTTCAACCCAATACCTACCGTTCTTTACAGAGAGCTCCAATAACTTAACAGTTGTCGAACTAATGTCGACCCCTACTAACCCCTTATTTGGTTTACGATATAACCTGAGCACAGTACTTTCCTATTTATTTTTTTATCCCCAAAAATACAACCCACTAATTTGTTTTGGTCTTTAATTGATACGGATACAATATCTCATCTAACAATCCGTATGTCTAAAGGATATACTGACCACAATTAGTTTGCCATTCGCTCTTATTAAAACTTACTTATTATGAAAAAGCTATCCAGTTCTGGTATTGTTCGCCCCTTTTTTTTGATCGTTATTATTATCCTAGTCTCACTTCCAATGGGATTTTATGGCATGTATCTCTATCTCGCACCATCATTGCCAGATATGAGTTCGTTAAAAAAGGCGCCTTTATTAAAACCATTGCAGGTATATACAGCTGACAATAAATTAATCGCAGAGTATGGTGGCAAACTTTCTATCCCGGTGAAATATGAGCAAATTCCACCAACATTTATTCATGCTTTTTTAGCCGCTGAAGACTCGTCATTTTTTGAGCACAATGGCATTAGTTTCAAAGGTTTAGGGCGTGCATTAACTGAGTCTATTACAGGGTCAGATGTACAAACGGGTGGTTCAACCATTACCATGCAGGTGGCTAAAAACTACTATCTAAGCCCTGAGCGCACACTTAAACGCAAACTTACAGAAGTATTTCTCGCTCGAAAAATTGAGCAAAATCTAACCAAGAAAGAAATCTTAAGCTCTTATGTCAATAAGATTTTTTTAGGAAAAAATGCATACGGGATCGCTGCTGCTGCACGCATTTATTATAACAAAAATATCAATGAACTCAGCACTGCACAAATGGCGATGATTGCAGGGCTACCTAAAGCACCCTCAAAGTACAACCCTGTCGTCAACCCTGAACGCGCACTTGAACGACGCAATTGGATTTTAGGGCGGATGCTACAACTTGGCTATATCAATCAAACCCAATACCAAAAAGCCGTTGCTGAACCAATCAATTTAAATATGGTTGACCGCTCTGTGAGTAATATATTTCCTTATATAGGGGAAATGGTTCGCTCTGAGTTAGTCCAAAATTTTGGAGAACAGGCAGTTGATTCTGGCTATAAAGTTTATACAACCATTGATAGCAACCGCCAACGCTACGCCGAGCGTTCTATTCAAGATGGTTTAGAGGCATATGACCGCCGCCATGGTTGGCGTGGTCCAGAGGCACATGATAAGCCACTCAATCAATTTATGGCTTATGCTAATACCTATCCAGCACAAGTCATGAAAGTGAATAATAATTCTTTTGATGTAGTGATGCAGGATGGCACGACAGTCACCGTAAATTGGACAGGAATGTCATGGGTTCGTCCATATCGCAATGCCAATAGTGTCGGTGGTGCAGCATCAAATGCCGCACAAATCGTGAAAGTTAAAGACATTGTTCGTTTACGCCCAAATGAAAATAAAACCGCTTGGTCTTTAATACAAATCCCCAAAGTCCAAGGCCAATTAATTGCTTTAAATCCAAATGACGGCTCAATAGAAGCAGTTGTTGGCGGATATAATTTTTATCAATCCAAATTTAATCGTGCTCTACAAGGCTGGAGACAACCCGGTTCAACGATTAAACCCTTTGTTTATGCGCTTGCACTTGAACGCGGCATGACCCCTTACAGCATGGTTAATGATAGCCCGATCAGTATTGGTAAGTGGTCTCCCAAAAACTCAGATGGGCGCTACCTTGGTATGATTCCCTTACGCCGCGCTTTGTATTTATCACGAAATACGGTATCCGTACGCTTATTACAAAATGTAGGCATTGAACGCACACGCCAACTCTTTATGGATTTTGGTTTACAAGAAGATCAGATTCCTCGTAACTACACCATTGCCTTAGGAACTCCACAAGTCCTTCCTGTACAAATGGCAACAGGCTATGCCACTTTTGCAAATGGGGGGTATCGTATTCAACCTCATTTTATTAAACGAATTGAAGATGCGAATGGCAAAGTCATTTATGAAGCTAATCCAGAATATGCCTGCATTCCATGCATTAGCGATCCAAATGCCTATGCAGCAGATGACTCTAAAGAGGGAGATGCGATAAATCAAATCACCAATCAAACCTTGGATGATACAACTGCGGCATCTGAAGCTACAGTCACGACAGCTCAAACAACCACAACAACAAATAGTAATTATCGTCAAGCGCAACGTATTTTAAAATCTAGCTCTGCTTATGATATGGCAAACATTTTACGTGATGTGATTCAACATGGTACTGGTCGCGCGGCACTTAAAATTGGTCGTGATGATTTAGGTGGTAAAACAGGAACCACCAATGATGCGAAAGATGCATGGTTTGCTGGGTTTAATGGCAAGTTAGTTGCTATTGCATGGGTTGGTTTCGATCAACCTCGTACACTCGGTCGTCGTGAGTATGGTGGGGTTGCCGCTTTACCGATTTGGACAAATTTTATGGCAGAATCGCTTAAAGACACACCATCAGCTTGGGTCCATTTCGATAAAGATGCCAAAGATCCAATCTCATTCGACCAATTACAATTAGAGAAAAAAGAGGGGCAAAAAGAATATCGTGCCTCTCCACCGTTAGCACGTCCGCTTTATCGTCCTGCACCAGTTGTACCTGCTCGTTCTGCACAAACTGATTTTTCAGATTTACCAGATACAACGCCATCTGATGAAGAACAAATTATTGTGCCAGCGAAAAAACAACCTCCTGCAATGGGAGCTACGCCATCCCAAAGAGAACATGATGGTATCGAAAATCTAATTAATGATATTCAATAATACAAAAAGAAAGAAGCCATCAAATTGATGGCTTCTTTCTTTTTTGGAACACATAAATTTGAAAAGCAGCCGTGGCCAAAAATTGCTGCTCTTGCTCCAAAGCCATTCTTCGCTCAGGATTCGCTTTATATGCATAAGGCGTCATAGCAATCAAATTTTTTAATGCGTGCTGATCCAACACCATTTGCGTTTCTACCACTTGTTGTTGCTTCAACTCAAATTGAGCATCTAGTTGTTGCACAAATTTCTGCGGTTCGTGTAAATTCACTTGTTCAAATAACGCTTCACGCAACGCATAAAGATGTCTTGGTGCAGGTGTTACCACAATCAAATGTCCATCATCCCGAAGTACTCGTATGATTTCATCCTGTGGAATTGGGCTAAATAAACTGCTGCACACATCAATTGAATGATCTTGTACGGGTAATGTCGCGCCCGTTCCGACGACCCATGTCACTCTTGAATTGAGTTTAGCTGCTCTTTGCACAGCAGCTTTAGCAATATCAACACCGATACAATCTTGCGTATGTGCTTGCATGGCATTGGTATAATATCCCTCACCACAACCGATATCCAAAACAGCTTTCGGTTTTAATTGCTGCAATAACTCAACGACTGCAAGTTGTAGCGGTTGATAAGCATCCGTTTGCAAAAACTCACGACGAGCCAATACAGACTCCGCGGTATCCCCTGGTGTTTTACTGTGTTTATGCTGCACCACATGCAAATTAACATAGCCTTGTTTGGCAACATCATAATGATGACCTTTTTCACAATGCCAAGAGTTTGCAATCAAATTCAATGATTGGCGACAAACAGGACACATCAACAAATTCATCTATTTTCTCCAAACATAAAAAAAGCTGGTGATCACCAGCTTCTTTTTGAATCATGGTTTAACGCAACTTTAAGGTCATTAAGCCTAACACAACAAGGAAAATGGTAATTATCCAAAAGCGAATGACGACTTGGGTTTCTTTCCAACCTTGTTTTTCATAATGATGGTGTAAAGGCGCCATTAAGAACACACGCTTATTACGCATACGCAATGAACCGATTTGTAAAAATACCGAAACCGCTTCCATCACAAAGACACCACCCATAATCGCAAATACGATTTCTTGACGTACCATCACTGCAATTGTACCAAGCATTGCACCGAGTGCCAAAGCACCGACATCGCCCATGAATACTTGGGCAGGATGGGCATTATACCAAAGGAATGCCAGACCCGCGCCAACCATTGCGGAACACACCACAACCAATTCAGACGTGTATTTTACATAGGAAATATGTAGATAATTAGCGAAACGAATATCACCCGACAAATAGGCAAACACCCCTAAACCTGCTGCAACCATGACAATTGGCATAATGGCCAAGCCATCCAGACCATCCGTCAGATTGACTGCATTAGACGCACCATTAATGACCAAATAAGTAAAACCAATAAATGCTAAACCAAGCGGAACCGCTGAGAGTGGAATCGAGAGATTTTTAAAGAATGGGATAAGCAAATCCAGCATGTTTGCCGTATTCACTGGATTGTCCTGTTGTTTGGCGATTACATATAAGGCAATACCAGCACCTAATGATGCGACAGAAGTCCAAAAGAATTTTTTACGTGCAGGCAAACCAGCATTATCTTTATAACGAACTTTGATCCAGTCATCTGCCCAACCAACAGCACCAAAGACCACCATGACACCCAAGACAATCCAGACGTAAGGATTTGATAAATCAGCCCACAATAAAGTACTAATACCGATGGAGAGCAGGATTAGAATCCCCCCCATGGTTGGCGTACCCATCTTTTTGGCATGATTTTCAGGAGCAAAAGAGCTCACCGCCTGACCATATTTTAAGGCTTGTAATTTACGGATCATCACTGGCCCTAAAACCAAGCCAATCGTCAAAGCAGTCAATACGCTTAATAAAGAGCGTAATGTTAAGTAGCGAACCACTTGGAAAGAGCTGTTATAGCCTGCCAATTGTTCAAATAACCATAACAACATTTAAATGTTCTCCATCAAATCAGCCATCAACGTTTCCATATGGGTATAACGAGAACCTTTAAATAGGAAACTCATGTACTGTGGTTGATGTGTCTCTACCAAACTAATCAAAAATGACAAAGCTTGTTCCTGATTCAGAAAAGCTTGTAATTTTTTACCGTACTGCGTGCTTCTCGCACCCTCTTGTGTTGCAGGTGAAAACTCCCCCACTGCCACCACAAAATGAACCCCTTGCATCGAAACTAAATCTCGACCCAACAAATAATGCTGCTGTGCTGCTGTGCTGCCAAGCTCACCAATATCTCCAATCACCATCACTTTAATCCCCGCTTGTTGAGCAAGAACCTCCGCTGCGGCACGCATCGAAGTTGGATTAGCATTATAAGTATCATCAATAAATAAGTAATTTTGGCGTTGAATAAAATTCAAACGTCCTTTAGCACCCTGCGCTTGCTCTAAGCCTTGTACGATATCATCAAGTGCAATGCCAATAGCTAGTGCAAAGGCAGTCGCAGCAGCGGCATTTTGCACATTATGTGCACCTGCAAACGGGAGATCCACTGCACGTATGCCTTGTGGAGTATGTAAATTAAATTTTACTGATTGAGGATGTAATTCAACCTCTGTCGCAAACACATCGCCACCATGACCAAAACTCAACATTGAATGAGCTTGAGCATTTTCACGAATAGTCGCTGTAAAGTCATCATCAGCGGGAACAACCGATATTCCGTCAGGCAAAATATGTGCATAAATCTCTGACTTGGCACGACAAATTCCTTCACGCCCACCAAATTCACCTAAATGTGCCGTACCGATATTCAAAATTCCAGCCACATGCGGTTGAACCAGATGAGAAGTATAGTCAATTTCACCTTGATGACTCGCACCCAACTCCATCACAGCGTATTGATGCTCTGAACGTAACTCAAGCAACATCATCGGTACGCCCAAGTCGTTATTCAAATTACCACGCGTAATCAAGGTTGGCGCTAAACGAGATAAGATACTACCCAACATTTCTTTCGTCGTGGTTTTACCACTACTGCCTGTTAACGCAATCACTTTCAACTGCGGATTTTGTTGACGGCGATAAGCACCGAGATAACCTAAAGCCAAACGTGTATCTTTGACAATCAATTGCGCAATATCTGCATCAATCGGGTGCTCTACGATGGCAATCTCACAACCTTGCGTCGCCACTTGGGCGACAAAGTTATGTGCATCAAAACGTTCACCTTTTAAAGCAAGAAAAACATCACCTGCTTCAGCATGACGTGAATCCGTTAAAATACGCTTGATTTCGCTTTGTGGAATTTTATGATTATGCCACTCACCTTGAGTCGCTTGTTGTAATTGCTCTGCTGTCCAAGGTTCTAGTGGAACGGTGCTGGTGGTTGAAGTATGCATACGCTTTATTTACCTTTTAACCTTATTGCGCAGGATAAGCTGAATCGACTGAATGGGCTTGCACATTAATCGCAGACTGTACCTCGACCACATCATCAAACCAGTGCCGAACGCCATCCACCTCTTGATAGTTTTCATGACCTTTGCCCGCAATCACCACAATATCGCCTGCTTGAGCTTGAGCAACCACAAACTTAATCGCTTCACGACGATCATGGATTTCATGCACGATATGTTCTGAAAAATCTATTCCCTGCTTCATATCAGCAAAAATCTGTTCAGGGTTTTCAGTCCGTGGGTTATCCGATGTGAGAATTACAGGATTGGCATGATCTAGCGCAGCCTGAGTCATCAGCGGACGTTTACCACGATCGCGATCACCGCCGCAACCAAACACTGCCCAAAGCTGTCCCGTGACATGACGCTTTAATGTGGTTAAGACTTGAATCAAGGCATCAGGGGTATGGGCATAATCGACGACAAATAAACGATCCGCATCTTGAATCACTTGCATGCGCCCTGGAGCGCCCTGAAGTTGCGGAACAAACTGCACTAAAGCAGCAAGGGAAAAACCCGCATATTCTGCTGCAATCAAGCTTGCTAATAAATTCTCTACATTAAAATGCCCAAGCAATGGACTTTGCACAGCATATGAACCTGTTGGACTTATTAAGGTAAAACTTGCACCACTCAAGCGATATTGCAAATCAGCAATATGATAATCCGCTGTCATCTGAGTCAAAGAATAAGTCAAAACTTTTGGTTGTGATGGATTCTCTTTCGCAGCAGTCAACATCACGCTGGCATGTGCATCATCCAAATTAATCACAACGACTTTTAAAGTGGTAAATTTAAACAATAAAGCTTTTGCTTCGGCATAAGCTTCTAAAGTACCGTGATAATCTAGATGATCACGACTTAAATTACTATAAACCGCAATTTCCAGATCACAACCATTGAGACGACCTTGCTCTAAACCGTGCGAACTGGCTTCTAGCGCGACAAAACTTGCCCCTTGTTTAGCATAGTCATGTAACGCTTGCTGTAATTGCAATGCATCCAAAGTGGTATGAGTTGACGGGATTAAGTTTGGCAAAATACCATTCCCTGTTGTTCCCATCACTGCACAACCCTTCGCTTGTGAGCTGACTAATTCTGCAATCAGACGCGAAATGGTGGTTTTTCCATTTGTACCCGTTACCGCAATACCACGTAATGGCTGTACAGGATCGACCGCTAGCAAATACTGCTTCTGCCATTCACCCATGAGATAACGCACTTTAGGACAAACCCACTCATTTGTGAGCCCCAAACTCGTTTCACTAATAACCGCCAATGCCCCTGCATTCAGCGCATTCTGTGCAAATTGACGGGTTTTTTCAGGTTGACTATAGCTACTTAAAGCAATAAAAATTTGCCCGACTGCAATCTTGCGACTGTCCAAACAAAAACCCTGAAAAGGCTGAGTATGCCAAGCCGCATCGATGCTGATCGGATGTATCTGCTGAAAACTAATCGACATAATCTACCTACGGATTGGATTTTATAGAAGTATCAAGTGGTTTATCTAAGGGCACATTCAATAATCGTAAAGATTCCTGCATAATTCTTGCAAAAACGGGGGCTGCGACTAGACCACCGTAATAACGACCCTGTGGATTTTCAACCACAATAATCATCGCCAAACGAGGATCGCTTACTGGAGCAACCCCAGCAAATAAAGCACGATACTCATTACTCGAATAACCTTTACGATCCGCGCGTAATTTATGTGCCGTACCTGTTTTACCACCGACACGATAACCTGGAATATTTGCTTGTGTTGCTGTACCACCTGGCATCGTAACTTGTTCAAGCATCAGTAGCACTTGATCTGCAATTTTAGGGTCAAGTACTTGCTTGCCTTGGGGTGCCTGATCTAATTTTCGTAGACTTAATGGCATTTCCATACCATGATTTGCCAACATGGCATAACCTTGTGCGACTTGTAGAATTGTCGCATTCAGGCCATAACCATATGCCATCGTACCCAACTGAGATGGATTTAATTTCTCACCCGAATACAACAGACCTGCACTTTCACCGGGAAACTTCACATCTGAACGATGCCCAAAACCAACACGACGGAAGAAAGAAGGAATCGCATCCTTAGGGAGCGACAGTGCGAGTTTGGCTGAACCAACGTTTGATGATTTAACAATAATTCCTGTCAGGGTCAATGCGCCATAATTATGCGTATCACGGATGGTATGCCATCCCAATTTCATTGAACCTGGTGAAGTATTGACGATGGTATTCGGAGTATATTTCCCACTTTCTAAAGCTGCGGCAACCGTAAATGGTTTCATGGTCGAACCAGGCTCAAACATATCAATTGCACCACGGTTACGCATTGCATCTTTGTTGGCTAAACCATTTTTATCATTCGGGTTATACGATGGCCAACTGGTCATTGCCAAAATTTCGCCCGTTTTTACATCCACTGCAATTGCAGTGGCAGAACGTGCATTATTCGCGACACCTGCCGCAGTCAATTCACGATACATAATATATTGCAAACGTGAATCAATACTGAGTGTAACGTTTTCGCCTGATTCAACTTCTTTAACCACTTCAGAAACTTTAAGACGATTACCTTTTTTATCACGAATAATTTTTTGTTCACCATCGACACCAGAGAGCTGCTTATTCAGCTGCATTTCTAGACCTTCGACCCCAACACCTTCACTATTGGTCAAACCAATAATCTGTGCATTCGGTTGTGGTTGTGGATAGTAACGCTTATAACTCTTCTCGGCATAAACCCCTTGAAAGTTTCGCTTGGTAATTAAATCAGCTTGCTGAGGTGGAATTTCCTTTTGCAATACCAAATAACGTGAACGTGGTCGATCACTCATTTGTTTCTTCAAATCATTACGATCAACACCCACTGCATCTGCCAATTCATCTAAATTTAGATTCTTATCTGGCAACTGACGTTTGAGTTTACGGTTGGTTGGGTCTTTTTGTAGTTCTGCCGTAATGTCATCATACTGCTTTTTAGTCTCCCAATAATCTCTTGGGTCAATCACGATTTTCATAATCGGTGTACTAATCGCTAAAGGCACACCATGACGATCACTAATCACCCCACGCATCGCCTCTAAGCGTTCGGTACGTAAAATATTGGCATTGGCTTTGTTCTGCAAAAAGTCTTTATTGACCACTTGCACATAAAAGGCGCGCGCGACCAAGACAATAAAGCAAAGGAGCACTGTTCCCCAAAGCAAATAAAATCGCCACATATCCAAAGCAAGTGTTGGTCTTTCAGAAATGGACTGCTGTTTTTTTCGTATTGGTTTGCTTCGCTTATCTGCCATACAGCATGCCTTATTTGTCTTGCTTTGAAGTCATAGGTAAAGAAATTACGACGGTTTGCGCAGCAGGCGGTGAAAACATGCGTAACTGTGTCACAGCACGAGAACCAATCTGTGCAGTCGCGCCAAAGGTTTGTTGCTCAATCAATAAACGCCCCCATTCGGCATTTAAATCATCTTTTTCACGCATATATCCACTCAAATCACGATAATCATGACGATATTCAAATACTTGAAAGACCACCATCATTGCACTTGTGAACACCATTGCAAGAAGTACAGCATACACCACAACTTTTTTCAGTCCCTTTTTACTGCTAGATAAAACATCATCACTCTTATTGTTCATTATCAGCCTTTCTGCTCTAAACGCTCCGCCACACGCAGCCAAGCACTACGTGAACGAGGATTTACTTTTACTTCTGCTTCACTCGCACGAATACGAGACACTTTCTTTAAACGTCGCGTATCAACCCGTGCTTGAGGCATCCCCCAACCATGATCTTCCGCTAAAGTTGATTCTTTTTGGATAAACTGTTTAATCAAACGATCTTCCAAAGAGTGGAAGCTAATCACAGCCAACTGTCCTTGTACTTTCAGCAACTCTACGGCTTGCGGCAAAAATGTTTCAATATCATCAAGTTCTTTATTAATTGCAATACGAATTGCTTGAAAAGTACGTGTTGCAGGATGTTTGTGCTTTTCCCATTTTGGATGAGCGACTTTGACAATTTCTGCAAGTTGGGCAGTGGTCGTAATTTCACCTGCCAATTTAATCGCTTTGGCAATACGACGGCTATAACGCTCTTCGCCATATTGGAAAATAATATTGGCTAATTTTTCTTCTTCAATTTTTAATAACCACTCAGCCGCAGTCAAACCTTGAGAATTATCCATGCGCATGTCTAGTGGACCATCTTGCATAAAGCTAAAACCACGTTCAGCTTGGTCAAGCTGTGGCGATGACACACCTAAATCCGCCATAATGCCATCAACTTCTGTGATCCCAATATTAGCTAATTCAGATTGAAGATCAGCAAAACTGGCATGGATAATCTTAAATCGTGAATCTTCTTGTTCTAATTGTGCTGCGACTGCAAGTGCTTGCGGATCTTTATCAAAGGCGTAAACACGCGCATTTTGATCCAATTTTGAAAGTAAGAGCTTGGTATGCCCTCCTCGACCAAAAGTTGCATCGACAAAAACACCAGTATCGCGACCTGCCAATACGCCATCAACGGTTTCATGAAGTAAGACAGAAATATGCGACATAGGAATGGGATCAACAGCTAAAAATGTAACTGCACATTATCACCTTGTTTTATGCCAGTACCAAACGACTTTTTGTAGAGAATTCTTAACTTTTCATAGATAAAACCGTTTTCTTATCATTTTTTATGCAACAAAAAAGCAAATACGCTGCGTATTTGCTTTTTTGTACCACTTTACCTGTTTTATATCGGCTAAATTTATGGCTTTTCCGCATAAATCTGGTCAAAAATAGCACCATTCACAAAGTGAGTTTTTTGTGCTTTTGCCCATCCGCCAAATACATCATGAATGCTAAATAATTTGATCTTCGGAAATTGTTTTACATATTTAGCTGCAACCTGCGGGTTACGCGGGCGAAAATAATGTTTTGCCGCAAGTTCCTGTCCCAATGGTGAATAAAGGAAATTTAAATAACCCCGTGCTAAATTACGATTGCCATCTTTATCCACGGTTTTATCCACGATTGCCACTGATGGCTCAGCTAAAATCGAAATTGACGGATAAATGATGTCATATTTATCTTTACCCAAGCCTTGGGTTGCCAATAGAGCTTCATTTTCCCACGATAGTAGGACATCACCAATGCCACGTTCAGCAAATGTGGTTAAAGAACCACGTGCACCAGAATCGAGTACTTTGACATTTTGATATAACTTTTTCACTAAATCACGGGCTTTAGCATCATTACCACCCGGTTGTTTCAACGCATATCCCCATGCCGATAGGTAAATCCAACGTGGTGCGCCCCCTGTTTTCGGATTTGGGGTAATAATCTCAATACCTTCTTTGGTGAGATCACTCCAATCACGAATATTTTTTGGATTGCCTTTACGCACAAGGAATACCACTGTTGATGTATAAGGTGCAGAATTATTTTTAAATTGTTTTTGCCAATCTTTACGAATGAGACCTGTATTGGCAATTTCATCAATATCATTCGCTAATGCTAAAGTCACAACATCAGCCTGTAAGCCATCAATCACCGATCGCGCCTGTTTCCCTGAACCGCCATGTGATTGTTTAAAGTCTACATCTTGACCTGTTCTTTGTTTCCAATACTGACCAAATGCTTGATTATATTCTTGATAAAATTCACGTGTTGGATCATAGGATACATTCAGAAATGTTGTTGCTGCTTGCGCCACACTATTTAAACCTAAAGTGAGCAATGCCGCTGCGATCACTATTTTCATTTATTGTTTGCTCATACCATACCAATTACAACCACTATATTTTATTAAAAACATTTTACAATCATATGCTTATATCAATAAATTAATAAATATTCTCTTTTTAAGATATCGTAATGATGCGTATGGATGACACTAAAAGTGCTAAGCCTTTGTACCCATGATTTAAAATTGAGAAAAATTCTCATTCTCCACTTTTTCTACACATTTACTTGCTAAATTTAAGTTGTACATAAACTAGCCACAGAATATACAACACACAAATAGTGATTTATTCTTATATTTTTGTAAAAAATGTGATTTAGTTGTGCTTTTACATTAAGATTTATGTTTAAATCGTAGGATTAAAGCAATACTATAGTAATTTGGTTAGTCTTGTAGACTCAATGTCATGAAGGGGATGTTAACAGTGCAAGCATCAAAATTTAAAAAAACATTATGCTTAAGCTTATTTTTAGTTTGTTCTGTTCAAGTTGGACATGCCGCAGCAATTAAAGAAAGTAATAACATGAAAACGATTGATAAATCATCGTCTTTAATTGTCAAAGCACTTGATCAACAAAAGCGCAATACAGCGATGTTACCCTCGACTGATGATGAGTTAAAAATGTTGAACGCAATACGCACAACGCCAACTCAAAATTTTCTCGCAAGCCAACATGAACGTTTTTCACGTTTTGTTCAAACCATATTCCAACCACATACGTCTTAAACTTTTAAATATGTAATCCTTCACATGTTTAAATGGGCCTAGTCATGCTGTGACTAGGCTTTTTCGTTATAATAGTTTCAATTTTAATTTAATCTCCGATCACTTATGAAAGTCCGTACTCGTATTGCACCTTCCCCTACAGGTTTTCCGCATGTAGGTACTGCCTATATTGCATTATTCAATTTATGCTTTGCCAAACAGCACGGCGGTGAATTTATTTTACGTATTGAAGATACAGACCAACTCCGTTCAACGCCTGAATCTGAAAAAATGATTTTAGATTCATTACGTTGGTTGGGGTTGAACTGGTCAGAAGGCCCAGATGTCGGTGGCCCACATGCACCTTATCGCCAATCAGAACGTATGGGAATTTATAAGCAATACGCTTTAGACCTAATTGAAAAGGGTCATGCATTCTACTGTTTTGCAACCGCAGAAGAACTTGACCAAATGCGTGCTGAACAACAAGCGCGCGGTGAAACACCCAAATATGATGGTCGTGGTTTAAAACTCTCACAAGAAGAAGTACAACAACGTCTTACTGCGGGTGAACCACATGTCATTCGGATGAAAGTACCTGAAGACGGTATTTGTAAAATCAATGACCTACTTCGTGGCGAGGTGGAAATTCCTTGGGCTCAAGTCGACATGCAAGTGCTATTAAAGACAGATGGTCTACCGACCTACCACCTTGCCAATGTCGTTGATGACCATTTAATGGAAATCACCCATGTATTACGTGGCGAAGAATGGTTGCCTTCCGCACCTAAACACCAATTACTTTACCAATACTTTGGTTGGGAAATGCCAACGATTTGTCACATGCCATTATTGCGTAACCCAGACAAATCAAAACTATCTAAACGTAAGAACCCAACCTCAATCAATTACTATCGCGATATCGGTGTTTTACCAGAAGCACTATTGAACTATTTAGGTCGTATGGGCTGGTCAATGCCCGATGAACGTGAAGTATTTACCCTACAGGACATGATCGAAAACTTTGATGTACAACGTGTCTCTCTTGGTGGCCCAATCTTTGATGTTGAGAAACTCAATTGGCTCAACGGTCAATGGATCAAAGGATTGACACCTGGACAACTTTTAGACCGTTTATTGTCATGGAAAAGTGATCGTCAAACCCTTGAATATATCGCTGCTGCAATTCAACCGCGAATTAACTTACTCTCTGAAGCTGTAAATTGGGCTGGTTTCTATTTCAATCACATGCCACAAATCAGTAAAGAACAATTTGAAAGTAAAAAATTGACCGAAGAACAAGTTCGTCAAAGCTTACAATTTGCAATTTGGCGTTTAGAAAGTCAGTTTACGTGGAATAATGACACCGTTAGCCAAACACTGATGGACTTGGCAAATCAAATGGAAATTAAACTCCGTGACTTCATGCCTACCTTCTTTATTGCGATAGCAGGTTCAACCAGTTCGACCCCTGTGATGCAGTCGATGGTCACACTTGGCCCAGATTTAACCTTTGCTCGTTTACGCCACGCCTTAGAACTTGTTGGTGGACCAAGCAAGAAAGAATTAAAAGTTTGGGAAAAACTGAATGAATCACTAAAATTGCCGAAAAATGATGCAAATAGTGAGACTTAATTGAGTTTAATGATTGACGTGCGAGTGCAATCATCCTAATATTGCGCTCACACAGACTGGGGTCATAGCTCAGTTGGTAGAGCGCTACAATGGCATTGTAGAGGTCAACGGTTCGATCCCGTTTGGCTCCACCAAATTTTAAGAACAGAGAACTTAAAGTATCACTTTAAGATTTTTTCTTAAAATTTAAAGTGAACTGCTGTGCGCAAGCAAAGTAAAGCTCTACAAAATGTGCAAGACGTTTTTGCACAAAAAGCCTCGATAAGTCCCTATCGTCTAGAGGCCTAGGACATCGCCCTTTCACGGC
This sequence comes from Acinetobacter tjernbergiae DSM 14971 = CIP 107465, assembly GCF_000374425.1. Lineage (GTDB taxonomy): Bacteria > Pseudomonadota > Gammaproteobacteria > Pseudomonadales > Moraxellaceae > Acinetobacter > Acinetobacter tjernbergiae. The sequence goes on from NZ_KB894365.1 coordinate 50,975, forward strand.
GGTAACCGGGGTTCGAATCCCCGTAGGGACGCCAAATTCTAAAAAGCCACTGCACTGACAGTGGCTTTTTTATTGCCTCTTCGCTTCTAATTTCAATTCGTACTTTTAAATGCTGATTGCTGACTCACAGCTCGAATTGATCTACCTACTGCTGCATTCAATCATCGCTTTCTGGCAAACTGTTCAAATTCGGCAAAATATAAAATTGATCAAGCTCCATCACTGAGCCCATCCATAAAAAGAGTTATAAATGGCTATGAATATGTTGGCAATAAAGCAAAAGTATCGTTTCTTTTAACAAGATATTGACCAATATTTTGCTAAAAATTTATTTTTTACTGAAATTTCAACATTTTGTTTAAACCGATTAAAACCCTCTCAACACCTACAAATTTCCATTAATTTTAGGCCTATTTTTAAGACATAAGTTTTTGATAATTATAAATATATATCAATTAAATTGCACATTTTAAAATTTCCCCTAAAATAGCCGCTTCTCAATGCTTGGGCAAATTGTCGTATGCAATCTTCCAACTCAAATGCGACGTCAGAATCAAAGACTTTAAAACGTGCAATGAGCACTCGCCACCTTGTTATGCTTTCTCTAGGAGGGGCAATTGGTACAGGCCTATTTTTAGGTTCTGGCGAAGTCATCGCTCAAACAGGCCCTATTGGTGCAATTATCGCTTATATATTAGGTGGTCTCATCGCCTACATGGTCATGCTTTGTTTAGGCGAACTTGCAGTACACATGCCTGTTGCAGGATCTTTTGGTGCATACGCTCAAAAATATATTGGCCCAAGTACGGGTTACACCATTTCTTGGCTGTATTGGCTTACATGGACAGCAACACTCGGTACAGAATTTACGGCTGCGGCATTACTCATGCAAGAGTGGTTTCCACACATTTCGATGTGGATTTGGACTATTGTTTTTGCCATCATTATTTTCGGGCTAAACATCAGTTCGACCCGTATTTTCGCCGAATCTGAATTTTGGCTTGCCCTTGTTAAAGTCATTACCGTGATTGCATTTATTATCCTCGGTTTATTGGCTATTTTCGGCTTAATTCCTTTTCATGGTTCAGAATCAGCACCGTTATTTCACAATTTAACTGCACATGGTTGGTTCCCTCAGGGCTTAGTTCCAATTTTCACCACCATGTTAATTGTTAACTTTGCATTTTCTGGGACTGAGCTGATTGGTGTTGCGGCTGGTGAAACCAAAAACCCAGCAGAAAATGTCCCTAAAGCGATCAATGCTGCAATTTGGCGTTTACTTATTTTCTTCGTTGGTACCATCATCGTGATCAGTGCCCTACTGCCATTTCAAGTGGCGGGCTTGGGTGGTGAAGGTGTCAGTAGTAGCCCTTTCGTAACCGTGTTTAAATATATTGGTATCCCTTATGCCGATGATATTATCCGCTTCGTGATTATTACAGCTCTATTATCTGCTGCAAACTCAGGGCTTTATGCAGCATCACGAATGATGTGGTCTCTGTCTGATCAACGCCAACTGCCAAGCATATTTTCAAAACTCTCTAAGAGTGGCACGCCAATTATTGCGCTTATCGTCACGATGTTTGGTGCAATTCCAGGGCTTTTATCAGAACATTTTGCACCTGAAACTATCTTCAAAAATTTATTGGGTGTTGCTGCATTCACCATGGTTATTGTGTGGATGAGCATTTGCTTGAGTCAATTTAATTTTAGACGTCAGTGGTATAAAGCTGGGCACACTGTAAAAGACTTAAAGTTTGCTGCACCACTTTATCCAATTGTCCCTATTTTAGGATTTGTGTTCTGCTTGATTACTGGTTTAAGTATGGCAGCCGATCCAGAAATGTATGCGGGCTTTATTGGCTGTTTAATCTTTATCGCAGCTTGTTATTTGAGCCATTACATTTTTTATCGCGAGCGTAAATAAAAATTTTGAAGATAAAAATGCAGCTTAAGCTGCATTTTTTAGCGCAATCGAAAACAGTTCATTGGGTATTTTTTGCTTAAATGCTTCATCTTGATTATTTATTCAACGATATGTTTTATTTTTAGACACTCATAAACTTTTTTTAGATTTTCTTGAGAAAAGTGTTTGACACCCTACCTAATTCACCCTAATATACGCCCACCTCTGAAACGTCCCTATCGTCTAGAGGCCTAGGACATCGCCCTTTCACGGCGGTAACCGGGGTTCGAATCCCCGTAGGGACGCCAAAATCTAAAAAGCCACTGAAATAACAGTGGCTTTTTTATTGCTTATTCAGTGCCAATTCCAACTTGGACTTCCAGACGCCCAGACTGAACACGTAAACCACGAATCTCAAATTGGTCTACCAACTGTTGTACTAAATCACGACTTTCTTGCAAGATATTCAGACCGGGTAAAATACTAAAATCGGTCAAGCTTAATAATTTATCCACCATCCATGAACGATTATTAATGAAATCAATAAAGCCTGCTTCTTCTAGGTCGATATACCACAAACGATGCCCTTCTTTTTGAATACCAGGTACATCGCGAATCAAATGATTAATCAGAAATGGAATAGGTAAAGAGTTAATCAACTCAAAACTAATATTGCCAACTCTCCGTGCAGCCCAATTGGTCAAAGTACCACCATGACGGATTTGTAGATCAAGATGCTCATCAACCTGACATAAGCGTAAGTATTTTTCCTGTCCAATACGACATTCTAAAACATTAAACTCTAAGGAAAGACGATAAAGAAAACGACGATAGTGCCCATCTAACTCAATATGGAAACGATCATTGCCACATTCAATTCGAATATCATCTATTTCAGAACGATCCATGCGTTTTCGAATTTGGTTATTCAGCAGCATTTCAGGTAAATATAAAGTTAAACTACTTTTACCTAACGATGCGCGAGCCATTGCCAGTGCAACCTGACGTGCGGCTTCACTGGTTTCTGATACCATATCGCGAACAGTATTACGCATCCCCTCAACACCACGTTTGGTATGATGGGTGACTTGATCTAAGGCATCTAATGCAGCATCTGCCACCCCTGCAATATTACGAGAGGTGTCACTTGCAAACTCCACAGCATCTTGTGCATGTTGCAGTGTCTTGTTGATTAACCGACGTGATAAAGACGGTTTTCCATCAGATGATTCTATATCTGCAGGCATAATATCGAACATTGCCTTTTTATCATCTTGTCGATTCAAGATGTTCTCCCTATTCCCTTCTTAGCAACTCAATTCTTCATATGAGTAACAATCTACTTTATAAACTTATTTGCTATTTTTATGTAGATTAGCATGCTATCTAAAGCAATTTGCGTCTTTTTGTTGCACACTTTTAAATTATTTAATGTCTTCATTTTGCAACCTTCACGTAGAAAACATTACATTTCACTTTCTTTCAACGGTACTGTCTCATTCATCTCTTGTTTCAAAAACACTTGATGAAGACGAATATCTTTATACCTCTCCAAAGCATGTTGAATGGGTGCAAGTCTTTCCTCAATATTTGCAATGTCCAAATGGATCACTTCTCGTAAAGCCACCCATGCGGCTTGCATTTTCTCAAAATCATGACCTTTCTCCAGTTTCTCCTGCATCCAATCAAATAAATCCTGCGCACGTTGCTCTGTTTCAAACTGATAAGCCAACAATCCACTCGAGAGTGCAATTTCATCTAACTGACCAAGTAACCGCGATTGCAACTGTTGTAAACATTGACGCTTATTCACTAAATAGGGTTCTAAAATATTCTTTTGGAACTCCAGTGCAAAAGTCGTCATTTCATTGACAACAATATCTCGTTGCTCATACAAATCATTTCTTTCAGGGTGTTGCTTATCAAGACGAAAATCTCCCAAATACGCATTAATCCCTTGTTCTAGGATCATTTGTATCGGTTCCACACTCATCACTGAATTTGGTTTTATTTCAAACTTAGATAAATAAAGTAGCAGTTGATCTCGTTGTTTCGGCTCAATCAACAACCCCAACATCTCAATATCTTGTTGAAGTGCCAACCATAAACGCATCAAGAGTGGCTCAACTTGCTCTATCTCATGATTGTTAAAAATCCGTAACACCGCATTCTGCATCGCACTCGACTCTGCCAAACCTACACAGACAAGGTGATCAGTGAGGAGTTGCGGTGCATTTGCAATAACCTCTTTACTATATGGAAGATGAAACTCTCGCCCACCAAGCATTCCACCTAGAGATTTACCCAGTGAACTTAAACCACGTCCCACATCCGCCAAAATATTGGTCTCTATTGCCTGAGTTTGCAAAATAACGGGAGGCAATAAAGCATTCACAGCAGCTTGCAATGTTTTCAGATATGTCTTCTGATCAATCGGTTTCTCAAATTTAGATAACAAATCAATCGCATACTCAATATCGCTAACATACGGCATGTATTCAGATTGCCGACGATTCACCAAGCACTCAATATAGGCATAAAACGCGATTTCACTGCGTTGTATCGACTGTTGTGATGCCCATTCATGCTGTTCAATCGCTTGTGTATATTGTTCTACCCCTGCATAGGCTTTAGCCAAAGCCACTGCATGTTTTGCACTTGGGTATTTTTCTTGAAGATAATGTAGTAAATCAATTTTAGGCTGTTGATCCAAACAACGATCGAGCTGGCGTAGGTAGGTATTGATCTGTTGTTGCGTCGGTTGAGGGACTAAAAAATTGAGTTTATACATCAAGCACTGTTCATACCATGCATATTTTCTAGCATGTGATTCATAGCTCGGAATAAATTCATTTTCAATCAATTGAATTAATTGTGATATATATAAAAGTTCTTCATCTGTTTCATGCTGAAACGTCCATTGTTTCGGCAATGACACTTTAAACAGCCTTAAAAAGAAATTTGCACTTAAATCAGGGCTTTCCATACTGACCAGCATGAGTTTATCTTGGGTAGAAAGATGACCTTCTCCCTTTGCAATACGTGCTAAACGTAATTTTAGAATTTTGGTGGGCAGCATGTAATTCCTTGCGAATTATTGAGCAAATTCGTGAATCAAATTAACATGATTAATACTGCTTTAGCGAACAGGTTTAGACGAACTGTAATAAGCTGTCTACCTCTTTTTATGAACCTACTCAGCGATTTAAGCAATACACAAAATAAATAAGTTTATATATTTGAACAATTCAAGATTTTAGCTTTTGCAGAATTTTCGGTAAAATAAACAAAATACTATAGGAAACCTCTATGCAATACCGTTGCCCTAAATGTCAAAGCGTGAAAATTATGCCTGTCAGTCAGGGTACCAATAGCCCTCGTCCAAATGTGCCAAAAAGCCTGGTGCTTCTCGTTCCCGCCATTTTTATTTTACTGGTTTTGGTGCTGATCAGTGTTGGGATGTGGATTTTTGGTAATGGTGCAGGACAAACACTGCAAATCGCAACCGTTGCAGTATTTGGTGTTTGTGTGATTGCAGGTGTTCTGTTCTGGCGCGACCTGCCAGATTTTAAAATCTCCATGCAGGCCTTTATGCAGGCACAAAAGCACTGGAAATGCCGTGACTGCAATCATGAATGGCAGAATTAACCACGCAAAACTCATAGGCTTCACATCAGCTTAATGCTGATGTGAATGACCATGTTCCTCATCTTCATCATGGTGATGCGTATGCTGGCAATTCATTTTTGCATCATCCTCAATTTGCAAGGTCACCTCGGCAATCCCATGTTCATGCGATAGCATTTCTGTAGCAGCTTGATGTAGTTGTTTGCGATCTGCGTTAGGTGCAAATAAATGAACGGTTAGGTGAATATTTTTTGAAGTAATCGCCCAGACTTTTAATTGATGAATGCTTTCGACACCTTGAAGTGCCAATAAATCATTGCGTAGCTTTTCAATATCAACTTCTTCAGGCACACCTTCCAAAAGAATATTGATACTTTGTTTAAGTAAAATCCATGTTCTGGGTAACACCCAAAAGCCGATTGCAACGGCGATTAACGTATCGACCCAATACCATTGTGTGTAATAAATAATCACCGCGCCGATGATGACACCAATTGAACCTAATGCATCACTCATCACCTCTAAATATGCGCCTTTCATATTCAAACTTTCGGTTGCACTCGACATCAAAATTTTCATTGAAACCAAATTAATGACCAAACCAATTGAAGCCACAATCAGCATACCCACACTTTGAATTTCAGGTGGTTGAGTAAACCGTTGATAGGCTTCATACAAAATATAGATCGCGACAAAGAACAGCATTGATGCATTAAATAATGCCGCTAAAATCTCAAACCGTTGATAACCAAAGGTGCGTTTATTATCTGCAGGACGTTTCGCAATTTTAATCGCTGCCAAAGCAATCGCCAATGCAGCAGCATCGGTAAACATATGCGCTGCATCAGAAAGTAATGCCAAACTTTGCGTGATTAAACCCGCTATAAATTCAATAATTAAAAATGTAGTGGTCAGTATTAGCGCAATGGTTAACTTTTTCGCATTGCCTTCAGTGACGGCGGCATGGCTATGGTCATGCCCTTGATGTCCACCCATGTTGGACTCCTTATCATAATTGAATAAGACCTGTTGCAGTCTTAAAGTCAGCCAAGGCGAAAATCGCTTTGGCTGGTTCAGATTCTTCTTAATAAAGTGCTTCATTAAGAAGATAGCATAAACAGATTAAATTGCACTTTCCTGACCTTTGTCCTGTTTGGCTTCATTCATCCAACGATACACCACGGGCAAAATCAGCAGGGTCAGCAAGGTGGATGAAATAATCCCGCCAATCACCACGGTTGCCAGTGGGCGCTGAACTTCTGCCCCTGTACCTGTGGCAATCGCCATTGGAATAAAGCCAAGCGATGCAACAAAAGCAGTCATCAAGACAGGACGTAAGCGTAATACCGCACCATGCCAAGTGGCATAGTGAACATCATATTGCTCACGCAGCTCTTTAATGAAGCTCAGCATCACCAGACCATTCAGCACTGCGACACCAGAGAGCGCAATAAAACCGACACCTGCCGACATCGACAAGGGAATATCGCGTAGCCACAGCGCCACCAAACCGCCTGATAGGGCAAATGGCACGCCACTAAATACCAGCAAGCTTTCTTTAAAGTTATTAAACACCGCCATCAACAGAACAAAGATCATCAGCAATGCCAATGGCACCACAATCTGCATTCTGGCTTTTGCCGAGGCCAGATTTTCAAACTGACCGCCATAACCAAGCCAATAACCGCTTGGTAATTTTTGCTGAGATAATTTCTGCTGCATCTCACCCACAAATGAGCCCAAATCACGGTCGCGAACGTTGGTGGTGACTACAACACGGCGCTTGCCATTTTCACGGCTGACTTGTGCCAAGCCGAGAATATTCTCCACTTTTGCTACGTCTTGCAGTTTGATCAAACCACCATTCGGTAGTTGAATCGGCAGCATGGCCAATTGCTGTGGTGTACGCATCCCATCATCCAAACGCACCACAAAATCAAAACGACGGTCACCCTGCAAAATCTGCCCAACACTTTGTCCACCAATACTTGCAGCAACCAAATCCTGAATGGATTTCACGGATAAACCGTATTGCGCAGCCAATGCATGGTCGATATCAACATTAAGTAAAGGTAAACCATCAGTTTGCTCAACCTTCACTTCACTCGAACCTGTGATGGTTCTCAAGGTTTGAGCAACTTTTTCTGCTTCTTGGTTCAATACCTGCATATCATCACCAAAAATTTTCACCCCAATATCACTACGTACGCCTGAAATCAGTTCGTTGAAACGTAATTCAATCGGTTGTGAAAACTCACTGTTGTTACCTGGAATTTTCTCAACATAAGCCAACATTTTGGTTCGAAGCTCGTCGATGGTTTCCGATTTATCAGGCCATTGATCACGCGGCTTTAACAGAACGATTGCATCAGAAATATTAGGGGGCATCACATCCGTTGCCACTTCGGCCGTACCTGTACGGGCAAAGATCGCTTTGATTTCTGGAAACTCTGCGAGCAATTGCTTCTCAACACTTTCCTGAATCTTCAGTGATTCTTCAATTCCTGTACTTGGTGCACGCATCAACTGTAAAGCAAAGTCACCCTCACTCAGTTGTGGCGCAAACTCACTACCAACACGCGAACCAATCGCAGCGGTGAGTACCAAAATAGTCACCGCACCAGCCACAACCACATAGCGGAAAGCATAGGCTTTATCCAGCAAGGATTTATAACCGCTTTTTAATGCCGCCATCCAACGGCTTTCTTTCTCTTTGACCTCACCGGTAACAAATAATGCCACCGCAGCAGGAACGAAAGTTACGGATAAAATAATGGCACCGATCAAGGCCAAGACCACCGTCATTGCCATTGGATGGAACATTTTCGCTTCAACACCTGCAAGTGCAAAGATTGGCAAATACACCACCATAATGATGATTTGTCCAAAAATCAGCGGACGTCGTGCCTGTTTTGCCGCCAAGAAGACTTCGGTAAAGCGTTCAGAACGGGTCAGGAGTCGACCTTTATGGTGTTGAGCCTCTGCCAGCCGTCGGATACAGTTTTCGACAATCACCACCGCACCATCGACGATAATCCCGAAGTCCAATGCGCCTAAACTCATCAGGTTGGCACTGATTTTCTGCTCCGCCATCCCTGTCAGGGTAAACAGCATGGATAAGGGAATAATACAGGCGGTAATCAATGCCGCACGGAAGTTACCTAAGAACACAAACAGGATCACAATCACCAAGATTGCACCTTCAATCAAGTTCTTCGCCACCGTCTTAATGGCTTTATCAACCAAGTTACTGCGGTTATATACCGTTTCGACCACCACCCCTTCAGGTAATGAACGTTTGATTTCCTGCATTTTGCTGTCGAGTGCTTGAGCGATGGATTTACTGTTCTCACCCATCATCATCATCGCAATACCCAGTACGGTTTCTTCACCGTTATAGGTGGCACCCCCTGTTCTCAGATCATGTCCAATCGAAACTGTTGCAACATCGGCAACACGGATCGGCAAACCATTCTTGGTGCTGACCGTGACATTCTCAATGTCTTGTACGGTTTTCAACATCCCCGGAATACGTACGGTAAGCTGTTGACCATTTTCTTCAATAAAACCCGCACCGCGGTTTTCATTATTTTCAGTGAGTACAGTTTGCAAATCGGATAAGGGAATTTGCAGTTGTTGCAAACGTTTCAGGTCGGGAGACACCACATAGGTCTTGTTATATCCCCCAATGGTATTGATTTCAGCAACACCCGGCACACGTTGTAATTGAGGACGAACAATCCAGTCCTGAATTTCACGCAAGTCCATGGCCTGATATGGCGTACCATCTGCTTTTTTGGCATTCGGTTCAGCCTTGATCACCCATTGATAGATCTCGCCTAGACCGGTTGAAATCGGTGACATTTGTGGATCAATCTCATCAGGCAAAGCACTCTTGGCTTCTTGTAAGCGCTGGTTAATCAGCTGGCGCGCCCAATAGATATCGGTACCATCTTTAAAGATCACCGTGACTTGGGATAAGCCGTAACGGGAGATCGAGCGGGTTTGTTCCAAGTTCGGAATACCCGACATGGCATTTTCAATCGGATAAGTAATGCGTTGTTCAACCTCAGGGGCAGTGAATCCCCCTGCTTGGCTGTTAATTTGTACCTGCACGTTGGTAATGTCAGGTACGGCATCAATCGACAGTTTTTGGTAGCTATAAATACCGACCCCGATCCATGCCACCACAAACAGCATGACCCAAATCGCATTGCGGATTGAAAACTGAATAATCCGATCAAACAGACCTTCCGCAGGAGGAAGCTGCAACTTATCTTTAGTGTCCATGCTCAGCCTCTCCCTTCTCGATCTCAGATTTCAAAAGGAAACTGCCTTGACTGACATATTGTTGCTTTTCAGTCAGACCCGATTGGATTTCCACCCACTGCCCATCACTTGAGTAATTACCCAGTTGTACAGGTGTTGGAGTGAAATGCATTTGGTCTTTCTCTTGCTTAGCGACAAAAACCGTGGCTTTACCCTCGATCTGCTGAATCGCCCCTTTGGCAACACGAAGCACAGGCTTCTTGTCCGTGCCATCTAATAACACGTTTACCATCAAATTAGGTCGAAGTTCTTTGGCTGGGGTTAACACCTTGGCACGCACCTGCAAACGACCTGTCTGCGTATCTGCTGCTGTGGTCAAAGTCTGGATTTGTGCTTTAAAGCTATTATTGGTTTGCAGCGACTTAAACTCGATCTGCTGATCCGGTTGGACATTGATGTTATTGACGCTTGGTAAAATAAACTCAATCCAGAGTTGATCCAGCTGATCAATCACAAATAACTGCTTATCTGCGGTAATTTGTTCACCCACCACAATATCTTTCAGACTCACCACACCGCTTAAAGGTGCGGTCAAGACATAGCGACCCTGACTGCCACTGGATGCGCCCAAGGCAGATAAGCGGCTACGTGCAGCTTGTACCTGAATCTGTGCCTGACGATAGGCATTGTAGGCACGTTGATAATCCTGACGTGCAGACACCCCTTGTTCCCAAAGTTGTTTTTCACGTTGATAATCTTGCTGTGCAAGGGTTAAAGCTTCTTGGGCAATACTTAAATTAGCCTGCTGATCTACCAGATCAGGGATAAATAGAGTGGCTAAAACCTGCCCTTTTTTGACTTGTTGACCGAGTAGCGCATTGACACTTTCCACACGCCCAGCAAAGGTTGCTGAAACATGCGCTTGCTGATCGGTATTGGTCACCAGTTTTGCTGGGTAAGCAAATTGCTGTCCGACTTCACCCACACCAACCTGAGCCAGCTTAACCCCATATTCAGTCATCTGTTTTGGGCTGAGATTTAAGCTACCTTCCTCACTTTCCGCCTGCCCAGCCTCACCTTCTGTATGTCCTTCCTCACCTTCGCCATGACTATCAGCTGCTGCATCACTGCTGGCTTTGTTCTTGCCCGTGAAAAATAATAACGCGCTCAGGACTAAGCCAACGGCAATAACCAGAATGACCCAGAACCACTGCTTTTTAGATTTATTTGTCGACATTATTCTGCTCCTACTACAGCGGGAAGGTTATTGGTATCTTTCCAGAGGGTTTGATTAATCTGATTTAAGGCATCACTTGAACTCACCATACTCGGCTCAATTCCTAGTGCTAAACTTTCTGCATCAATTTGCTTTTGCCATGCACTCTTGAGTAACTGCACTTTATTTAAACGTTGATCCTGCAATTGCATGGTGGCTTGCTGCACATCGGTAATGGCATATTTACCGACTTTGAAACCGAGCAACATTTTCTCTTGTACCGTTTCAGACAATGGAATTTGTCGTTGATTGACGAGATCGAACTGTTGTTTCAATCCCGCCAACTCTGCTGTTAAGGTCTGAATCGCATTCAAGTTCTGCTGCTTGTAAAACTGTTGCTGTTTGACCAGTAAATCTTGTTTGGCATTGGCAATTCGCAATGAATACTGTTGACGATTGAAAATATTCAACGGGATATCGATGCCCACTCGGAACTTGTTATCGGTCGAATTGGTTTCTGCGCTTTTACTTTGCACCATGCCTAAATTGACGGTTGGATTTGGTCGGTTGGATACTTTTAAATAATCGATATTGGCTTTTTGACGCACGATATCGAGTTGAATAGCACGCTCAAATAAATTGTTCTGCAAATAATCTTGCAAATCATTTTGTTGTGGCCAGACATTGCTTGCCTGAGTAGAGAAGCGGTTATCGGTACTGCCCCACAGATTTGCCAATTGACGCTTTGCAGTGGCTAAAGAGAGTTCGGTTTGTTGAAACAACCGTTGATTTTCAATATGCGCCATCAAGGTACGATCTAAATCGACCTGCGCAATGCTGCCCGCTTTGAGTCTTAAGCGAGTTGCATCCAAAGTGTCCTGACTGGTTTTTAACTGTGCCTGAACCACATCATGTTCCAGCTCTAGCACCACGACTTGCGACCATAGATATTTAACGGCTAACTCAAGTTGCGCATTGTAGAGTTCCTGATTAAGGCCCACTTGAGATGCTTGTACATCGGCAAGCTTAACCGCAGCACGACGTTGACCAAAAATGTCTAATTTTTGTGAAACACCAAATTCCAACTCTTTGTCTTTGCCTGACCTAAAGTCGGTTTGCTGAATAGAAATACTTGGATTCGACCATAACCCGGCTTGTTTCACATTGGCCTCAGCGATTCCTTGCTGCGTTTGCCACACCCCTGTGCCTGCCTGATATTGCTTCACATCCTGCAAGATTTGCTCAAAATTCAGATTACGTTGTGCAGCCTTGGTTGCAGGCTGATTTGCATCAAGTAAAGATTCTGCGGCAATGGATGGACTCAAAATAGCAGTGCTTAAGGCAAGTGCCAACACTGACCACTTCAATGACAATTGAGTACGATTTTTTCGCGTATGCTGCTCAACTGCATGAATACGCTGATTTAAACTAGAAGACATATAAAGCCCCGCAAAGTAATAAGAATGCGGTGGGCTATTTTTCGGCTACCCCACCTATAGCGGGGTTAATACAGGAGGAGGATTTAATCCTGATAAATGCGGGGATTGATAAGAATTAGACCAGTGATATTTTGGCTCTGACTCTAGGGTGCGCAGAATAGGTTCATCTAGCTGTTGTTGTGCTTCAATCACGACCACATGAAAACAAGATGGCAAATGATCATGATGATCTTGCAAACTTAAAGGCATGGGTAAATCAGAAGCATCTTGATCTACCGCTACTGAATGTTTTACAGAGACATCTAAGGTTTCTGGAACATGATGACCAAAATGCGTCAAAGTGCTATATTCACTTGGCTGTTCATGCGCACAAAAAGCTGCCGCCACATTCCAAAAGCTTTGGAACATGAACAAACTCAGCAAGAGTGTCATAAATACAGCGGAACGTTGCACGTTTCACCAATTGTTCAAAATTTGCGTCACTATAGCATCTAAGCGACATGTAATAAAATTACATTAGACAAACTAAAACAATATCATGCTACAAAGACCGTGTCATACAACGTGGCTCATTTTGGAACTTAAAGCGATGGTGCAATAAAAAACCAGCTCGAAAGCTGGTTTTTATTTACGAAAAATTAACCTGTAATTTTCTTATATTTAGCGCGTTTGGTCGTTACAGCATCACCTAAACGTGACTGACGATATGCTTCATATTCAGCATAGTTGCCTTCGTAAAACTCAGGTTGCTCATTTTCAAATGACAAGATATGCGTTGCAATACGGTCAAGGAACCAACGGTCATGCGATACCACCATTACTGTACCTGGGAATACAAGAATTGCATCCTCAAGTGCACGTAGTGTTTCGATATCCAAGTCGTTCGATGGCTCATCCAGTAAGATGACGTTTGCGCCCATCTGAAGGATTTTCGCAAGTTGTAAACGGTTACGCTCACCACCAGACAATTCACCTACACGTTTTTGCTGATCTTGACCTTTAAAGTTAAAGCGACCGATATAAGCACGTGATGCAATTTCGTAATCACCAATTTTTAAGATATCTAAACCACCAGAAACTTCTTCCCAAACGGTTTTGTTGTTATCTAAGGTGTCACGGATCTGACCCACATACGCCACTTTAACCGATTCGCCTAAAGTTACTGTCCCTGTATCAGGTTGCTGTTCGCCAGTCATCATACGGAATAGCGTGGTTTTACCCGCACCGTTTGGACCCACGATACCCACAATCGCTGTAGGAGGTACAGTAAATGTTAAGTTTTCGTAAAGTAAACGGCCATCGAATGATTTACTGATCCCTTCAACTTCTACAACTTTATTTCCTAGGCGTGGGCCAGGTGGAATATAAATTTCAGAAGTTTCGTTACGTTGTTGGAATTCACGTGAGTTAAGTTCTTCAAAACGCTCCATACGCGCTTTGTTTTTCTTCTGCTGACCTTTGGCATTTGAACGAACCCATTCAAGTTCTTTTTTCAATGCTTTCGCAAAAGATTCTTCTTGCTTGTTCTCTTGTTCTAAACGCGCATTCTTTTGTTCTAACCAAGAAGAGTAGTTACCTTGGTAAGGAATCCCCATGCCACGGTCAAGTTCAAGAATCCACTCAGCCACATTATCCAAGAAATAACGGTCATGCGTAATCGCAACAATCGTACCAGGGAAATCTTTCAAGAAACGCTCTAACCAAGAAACAGATTCTGCATCCAAATGGTTCGTTGGTTCGTCCAATAGCAACATGTCTGGCTTAGAAAGCAATAAACGACATAAAGCAACACGACGACGCTCACCACCAGATAGCAATGATACATCTGCATCCCAAGCGGGTAGGTTTAATGCACCTGCTGCTTGTTCCATTTGGTTATTGAGGTTGTGTGCATCCCAAGCATGGATGATTGATTCTAATTTTTCTTGCTCTTTTGCAAGTGCATCAAAATCTGCATCTTCCGCTGCATATTCCGCAAAAACTTCATCTAAACGAGCAAGCGCATCAAGCGGCTCACGTAGACCATCTTCAACGTTACCACGAACATCTTTACTTGGATCTAATGGCGGTTCTTGTTCTAAGTAGCCGATTTTGATTCCTGGTTGTGCGCGTGCTTCACCTGAGAAATCTTTATCTACGCCAGCCATAATACGGAGTAAGGTAGATTTACCAGCACCGTTCAAACCAAGCACACCAATTTTTGCGCCTGGGAAAAATGATAAAGAGATGTCTTTTAAGATTTCGCGCTTCGGCGGAACCATTTTTGACACTCGATTCATCGTATAAATATATTGGGCCACGCAGGACTCCTCAATTGAAAAACCAATAAATCGCAAAAAGCGAAAAATAATCGCACGTATTATACGCCGAAAACCCGATTAACATGAAGTTAAGATCATATTTGTTTACGCCAATCCAAGGATTTTATTTTTCAAGACATTACACCATCAAGCATGTGGTCATGATGACAAATCAAAATAGACCGACATTCTATTCATATGAATAAAAACGCAATAAATCTCATAAATTATGCACCATTTTGGATAGCTTTTAAGCTACACTCGGTCACTATTTAACTCACGTAGATGATGTAATCATGACCTATAAAGATGAAACTTTAGCGATTCATGCGGGGTATTCTCCAGAAGCAACCACCAAAGCGGTTGCCGTACCGATTTATCAAACCACTTCATATGCCTTTGATAATACACAACATGGTGCGGACTTATTTGATTTGAAAGTACAGGGGAATATTTATACCCGTATCATGAACCCCACCACTGCGGTACTTGAACAACGCCTTGCAGCACTCGAAGGTGGTATCGGTGCGCTGGCTTTAGCTTCAGGTATGGCGGCAATTACCTATTCGATTCAGACCATTGCTGAAGCAGGCGACAATATTGCATCTGTATCCACTTTATATGGCGGAACTTATAACTTATTTGCACATACTTTGCCAAAACAAGGCATCGAAGTACGTTTCTTTGATTATCAAAATCCCGAAGCGTTACGCTCTATTATTGATGATAAGACCAAGTTAGTCTTTGTTGAATCAATTGGTAATCCGCTTGGTAATATTATTGACCTAGAAGCGATTGCAAAAATTGCACATGAATATGGTGTGCCTGTGATTGTCGATAACACTGTTGCGACTCCTGCTCTATTAAAACCATTTGAATTTGGTGCAGATATTGTCATTCACTCCCTCACGAAATACATCGGCGGACATGGCAATAGTATTGGGGGGGCAATTGTCGACAGTGGTAAATTTCCTTGGGGCAAATATCCTGAGCGTTTTAAAACATTAAATACACCTGATCCAAGTTATCACGGTGTCAATTATGTTGAAGTGCTCGGTGAAGCAGCGTATATCGCCCGTGCCCGCGTAGTTCCATTACGGAATACTGGGGCTGCGATTAGCCCTCTCAGTGTATTTCTCATTTTACAAGGCTTAGAAACTTTGAGCCTCCGAATGGAACGTCATACTGAAAATGCCCGCAAAGTTGCAGAATATTTAAAACAACATCCAAAAGTAAAATGGGTTAATTATGCAGGTTTAACCGACCATCCACAGCATAATTTGGCACAAAAGTATGTGAAAGGTAAACCTTCAGCCATCCTTTCTTTTGGTGTACAAGATGGTTTAGAAGGCGGCACACGCTTTATTGATGCCCTACAACTGTTTACACGTTTGGTCAATATTGGTGATGCCAAAAGCTTGGCGTGTCATCCTGCAACCACAACACATCGACAACTTAATGCTGAAGAACTCAAATCAGCAGGGGTTAGCGAAGACCTTGTGCGTTTATCAATTGGTATTGAACACATTGATGACTTAGTTGCAGATCTTGAACAAGCCCTTGCCCAAGTTTAAGTTGAATAAAATCAAACAGCCTCTCTTTTAGGGGCTGTTTTTTTGTTCTATACTCTAAAAATATTATTGCTTTTTCAACTATTGCAATATTGGGTTTTAGAGTTTTTACTCTAAAAAATTTATTATATTTCAAATATTTACACTAGACAAACAAAAAATATCGGTTAATATTAGTACAAAATAAAGTGCAGTGTTTAATCGCAATAAAAAAGCATTGCAAACAACAGCTTGATTAATGTAGGTAACTTACATGAACGCAAAACTCAAAAAACTTTTTCAACAAAAAGTCGACGGGAAAACAATCGTTGTCACTGGTGCATCAAGTGGCATTGGTTTAACGGTATCAAAATATCTTGCTCAAGCAGGCGCTCATGTCTTGTTACTTGCTCGTACTAAAGAAAAATTAGACGAAGTCAAAGCTGAGATTGAAGCTGAAGGCGGAAAGGCTTCGGTATTTCCATGTGATCTTAATGATATGGAATCAATTGATGCTGTTTCAAAAGAGATTTTAGCTGCCGTTGATCACATCGATATTTTAGTGAATAACGCAGGTCGTTCAATTCGTCGTGCGGTACATGAATCCGTTGATCGTTTCCATGATTTCGAACGTACAATGCAATTGAATTACTTCGGTGCAGTACGTTTGGTATTGAATATCTTGCCACACATGATGCAACGTAAAGACGGTCAAATCATTAACATCAGCTCAATTGGCGTACTTGCAAATGCAACTCGCTTCTCGGCTTATGTGGCGTCTAAAGCGGCACTTGATGCATTCAGTCGTTGTTTGTCTGCTGAAGTTCACTCGCACAAAATTGCAATCACTTCGATTTACATGCCGTTAGTGCGTACGCCAATGATTGCACCAACCAAAATCTATAAATATGTACCGACGCTTTCTCCTGAACAAGCAGCAGATTTGATTGCTTATGCGATTGTGAAACGTCCGAAAAAGATTGCAACCAACTTAGGTCGTCTTGCATCAATTACTTATGCGATTGCACCAGATGTAAATAATATTTTGATGTCTATCGGCTTCAACTTATTCCCAAGTTCTACGGCATCTGTAGGCGAGCAAGAGAAATTGAATATCATGCAACGTGCTTATGCTCGTTTGTTCCCAGGTGAACACTGGTAATCTTTTCAATTCAGTTAGAATGTCAAAACAGCGTATCAATGGATACGCTGTTTTTTTTATGGGTTACACAATCGATGAAGGTGCTGTCTGATTAATCCAATCCGCAGTTTTAGCAATAGCCATCTTTAAATCACCCGTTTGCATATTCCAACGTTGTTTAAATTGTTTGAGTGGCTCTAACTCCAGTTGTTCTGTCCTGAGAAAACTCAACATTTCGGCTGACATTTCTAATTGATCCGCCAACCATTGCCATTTCAATATCAATTTTAAGATCCCTATGGGTACATGCTGCCTCGGTGCAGAAACATGAAGTTGCTGAGCAATAATCTGTGTCAATTGAGAAAGTGGAATCTTTTGTTCTGCGGCAACCAACAATGCCTGATTCGATAAGTTTATATCCGTTGCAGCTTGTGCCATGACTTGGCATAAATCATCCACTCTCACCAAAGGTAAATAATGCTGTGGTGTCGCAGGAATTGCGCTCATTTTCCGACGTTTCAATAGATCAATCATTTGTGCAATCGGTTGATTGTTTGGTATCTCACCTGAAACCGCATCACCACAGACCGTCGCAGGATGAATAATCGTCCAATCAATCGCCAAATGTTCAGCCTGTTGTATCCAAGCAAAATGTGCCTCTATTTTGGAAGCTTCATACGCTCCCAACTGTTGATACACAGCTGACCAATTGGTTCGATCAGGTTGTTCTAAACACACACCCGCCTGTTGCAAATGCGAGAGAATCGTCAGCATATAACCTGAAACATGTACCGCACGCTGTAGATCACAATGTTGCACTACGCAACGAAGTAAGTTTAATGCACCATCGACATTCACAGCACGAGCTTGTTGCATACTGAGATTCCACGCAAAAAGCGCGCTACTGTTATACAGCGTATTCACTGAACTTAATTTTTCCCAATCTTGCTCACTGATTCCAAGCTTTGGTTGAGTCACATCACCTTGAATAAAGCTCAACCTTTGAATTGAGACCTGCTTGAGACTCAACCACTGTTCTAAAATAGCTTGCTGCTGTATTGGATTACGCAATAAGGCAAAAACGTGATGCCCTCTTTTTAATAATTCGGCAATTAAAAATCGACCGACAAATCCTGTTGCGCCTGCAACCAAAGCAACCTGTTGTTGATGAAATTTTGTTTGCTTATTTTCCATTGTGTATGCCTTATTTTTTCAAGATAGGAATAGGCTAAAGGATGGAGTACACTCAATGGTCAAGGCATTTCTAATCAAATTTTATATAACAATAAAGGTACTATGATGTTAATTGGACAACTCGCAAAACAAACCGAACTCAGTCGGGATACCATCCGTTTCTATGAAAAAATGCAGCTGATTCAGTCCATCACTCGTAATAACGGATATAAAGATTACCCTGAACAAACCTTACAACAATTACACTTAATACGAACTGCAAAAAATCTAGGGTTTTCACTCAATGAGATTAAACAAATTTTAGCACTGACCACACAAGGGGAAATTCCAGCCATTCAAGTACAAGACATTTTCCAAGACAAACTGAATATGATTGATGAAAAAATTGAACAGTTGATGAATATCAAAACCATGTTAAGCCGATTTACACAAGGTGAGGCATGCCCACTCAGAACGGATTGCCCGATCCCTGACTTAAATTAAAATTTGATAAGGGGGCGTTGTTTTATCCACCAGTGCAATACATGGCTGAAGTGCCAATAGCCCTCGTTATTTTTCAAAAACTAAAGAAATGACATGTGACCTTATTGCCAATTCCAAACTTGTTCCCCCCTTACGCCAACGCTACTTAAATGCATCCTATGTAAAAAATATCGCTATAAAAACATACAAAATTAGTGTCATTTTCATGTTTTTTAAGCGGTATATAACATTCAGTAAAGATTTAATTACAGAATCTTACGGCTTAAGAAAGGAGTAGCGATGAATCAAACTTATAGTAAAGCAGAAAGAACCAGCCGTATAAAAGGGATTGTTGGTGCGGCTTCAGGGAACTTGGTGGAATGGTTCGATTTTTATATTTATGCAGTTTTTGCTGCTTATTTTACCCATGCACTCACAGCGCCCGACATGGAAGCCACCACCAAAGCAATTTATGTCTGGGGAGTATTTGCCGCTAGCTTCTTTATGCGCCCAATCGGAAGTTGGTTATTTGGACGCATTGCAGATCGTCATGGACGTAAGCAATCTATGGTCATTTCAATTTGCTTAATGGCACTCAGTTCATTTTTATTCGCAGCCTTACCAACCTATGAGCAAGTGGGTATGTTTGCCCCATTTTTACTCCTTATGGTTCGGTTACTTCAAGGTCTCTCCGTTGGGGGTGAATACGGTGCTGTTGCCACCTATATGAGTGAACTTGGCTTAAAAGGACAACGTGGTTTCTTCGCTTCTTTCCAATATGTGACGTTATCAGGCGGACAATTGCTGGCGAGTTTACTTGGTGTGATCTTGCTCGGTTTTATGAGTGAACAACAATTGAATGATGGTGGTTGGCGTATTCCATTTGTGATTGGCGGTGTTGCTGCCTTACTTTCTCTTGCAGCGCGTAGCCGTTTGGAAGAAACTTTATCACATGAAGATGCAAAACACGAAGAATCGGGCAGTTTAACCGCCTTACTTAAACAACACTGGAAAACATTCTTATTGGTGGTCGGTTATACCTCGGCAGGTTCACTGACCTTTTATTTGGTAACGGTTTATTCAAAAACCTATCTCACCAATATTGGTATGGATGGCAAAACTGTCGGCTTCATCATGACCACTGCCCTATTTGTATTTATGCTTGCTCAACCATTTTTTGGAATGCTCTCGGATCGAATTGGTCGACGCGCCTCGATGCTCGCTTTTAGCTTACTGAGTGCCATCTTTATTTACCCAGTGATGGTGACAGGTATGCGTAATTTTGCAGATTCACCTGTCATCATTACCTTATTACTCATTTTCTTAATGATGTTACTCAGCTTCTATACCTCTATCAGTGGTTTAGTCAAAGCTGAAATGTTCCCAACTCATGTCCGTGCCTTAGGTGTCGGTTTTTCTTATGCTGTAGGCAATGCATTATTTGGTGGTTCGGCACCCTCTGTCGCATTACTCTTTAAAGATGCAGGGATTGAAAACTCTTTCTTCGTCTACGTGATTATCATGCTGATTATTTGTTTCTTCTGTAGTTTGGCATTACCGAAAAAGCCTGAATATTTGGAACATGATCATTAAATAAATCGAGTATCAACAAAACTACATTTACTTTCTCAACTGTGGTTTTGTTGATATAGGATTTCACAATAACTTCAACACGCACGTCATTTCATCTATTCATTTCAATACAAACACCAATCCATAAAAACAAGCCAAACTCAAAATAATCGTCAACAAGGTATGTCGCACTTTATAAGCAATTACAATCGTTAAAATCGTGGCGAGAAAATACGGATTCAGTAAAGTCGAACGAAATGCCCCCTGCTCATCCATAAACACAATCGGAGTCGCAATTGCCGTCAGTAAACACGGCGCAGAATATTGCAAAGACTGCTGAAACCATTTCGGTAAGCGCAAAGGAAGATTAGGTTCAAGCAAGATATAGCGATTCATAAACACCACCAATGCCAGAATAATCAGGATAAACCAGCTCATGCGCTACGCTCCCGAAAATTTTGCAAACAAGTGGCTGCCAACATCCCAATCACACCTGCCATGATCGCTGCACTTTTAAAACCTAAACCCAGAAAGATCACAGTTAAAATCACCGAAACCAGTACACCCACCAAGGTATTTAGGTTTTTAATGAATGGAATCACGATGGCAATAAAAGTTGCCACAATCGAAAAATCGAGATGATATTGATCTAAGTTTGGTATCGCAGATGCGAGAAATACACCACAGGCGCTAAACAATACCCAACATAGATAAAAACAACTTCCTGCACCTAGCAGATAATAAATATAGTGTTGTTGCCTTTTAATACTGACGGCAAATAATTCATCGGTCAGCAAGAAACCTAGCATCAACCGATATTTTAATGGTTGTTTGGAAATATCTTCGCGTAAATACAATGCATATAAATAATGCTGTGTGGTAATTAGAAAAACAGAAATAATAATTGTGAGCGCGGGCGTTCCTGCCATCACCAACCCAAGCGTCATTAATTGAGCCGCTCCCGCGAAAACCAACGCAGACATCGCAATCGCTTGTAGCGTCGTCAATCCTGCTTGGATTGCCATTGAACCTGCCAACAAGCCCCAAGGCAATACGGCAAAACACAGAGGCAAGATTTTAATCACTCCATTTAAAAATGCCCGTGTTTCACTCATCGGCGTGTCATCTATGCTCTCACCTAACATCAAAACCACAATTTATTATCAAAGACATTCTGACTATGCCAAAAATTGCTAAATGAAGATTGTATAAAATTGCTATTTTATTTGAGATAAGCGATATAACCGCCTGGGGTAATGCCAAAAGCTTGACGAAAATGCCGACTAAAATGACTTTGATCCGAGAAGCTGCACTGTTGTGAAACCTCAGATAAGTTCAATCCTTGTCTTAATAATCTTTGTGATTTTTGCAAACGTGCCTGCACTAACCATGCATGGGGTGACAGACCTACATGCTTTTTAAACTGACGTAAAAAGTGCCACTGACTCAGATTGGCGATTTCTGCCAATTGAACCAAAGAAAACTCTTGTTCAGGCATACTCGCCATCAATTCTTTAATATTTAGAATACGTTGTTTGGCATGACTGAGATCTGTTGCGAGTGGCTTGACTTGACTGTACTTTGATACGAGCCAAGCAATCGTTGACAGAAATAAAGTTTGTTTGAGTAAGGTATTGTTAGGTTGCTCTAACAAATCAAAGAGTAAGCGAAATTGCTGTGCCAAGCCTTCATCATGCAAGACCGCATCTCTAAACCACGGCGCAGTACCATTTACCGTAGTTAAGTCACGTGTTAACTCATTAAAAATCTCAGGTGTGGGATAAATAGCGCGATAGCACCAACCAGTATCAACCGCAGAAGAACCTGTATGAACTTCATCAGCATTGACCAAAATAATATCGCCTTGGGGTGCAACATGATGCCCACCTGTCCGATAAAAACGTTGTGCGCCCTCTTCGATCACTCCAATGCAAAATCCTTCATGAACGTGTCGTGAAAACTCCTGCTGAAAGTAACTGGCTTTCAACATTTCCAAACCACCAAGCTCTTCAAGGTGTAAGTAATCGACTTGTTCACGAGGTCTACGCGACATCACGACCTCCTTTGATTTTTGCATCTGCTCAGGTTAACGTGATTTAGCGAAATTTATAGAAGAAAATTGCTACTTTATTAAAAATCATACCTCACTATTCTAAAAAATTGCACAACAGCAAAAGTTATTAAGAATTAGTGCCCTAAAATCTACTTCAATATAAACCTATGGTTAAAACCCTATCTGAATTTAAAATAAATAATGGTATAAATAAATATTATAAATTTAAAAATAAATTTCACTTCTGATAAAAATATTTTAGAATGCACACATAATTTATCTATAAATTGTAATAAAACGAATAGTTAATAATTATTGTGAGAATTTCATGTTAAATCCTTTATCTTCAAAAAAACCAATAGCTTTAAGTCATGCAATTGCACTGAGTATTGCTATGCTTGGTGTAATGACCATGCCAAGTTATACATATGCCTCAGCCGAAGAAACAGTACCGAATAATGCTTCAACCTCTCAAGCTGAAGCAAATCCAATATCAAAACTCGATTGGCACATAGGACCAAAGAAAGAGAATATCGCCAATATTGCCACATTAAATACACAGAAAGATGAAGGATATTTAGATCCAAGCAATTCAGATAAATTTTTGGAATTTACTGGAAACCTTCCTAGTGGTAATACCAATATCTTAGTTGCACCAGATAACAGTTGGTGGGCAACTTTTGATTTTGAGCCATCTGGTTATGTTAAAGATGATGAAAAAATTGATGCGGATGCATTATTAAAACAACTAAAAGACTCTGATGCTCCTTCAAATGAAGAACGCACTCGTTTAGGTTTACCAAAACTTTATACGGTTGGTTGGGCTGTACCGCCACATTATGATAACCAAACCAAACGTTTAGAATGGGCATTAAAAGTTCGCGATCAAGATAACTCCGAAGTGATCAATTATACCATTCGGATTTTAGGACGAACTGGGGTAACCAGTGCAACACTGATTTCAGATGAAACAAGCCTTACGCATAACATTGATGAGTTCAAGACAAGCCTAAAAGGTTTTGATTATAACTTTGGTGAAAAATATGCTGAATATCGCGAAGGTGATAAAGTTGCTGAATACGGTTTAGCGGCATTAATCGCTGGTGGTGCAGCAGTTGTGGCAACCAAGAAAGGGTTTTGGGCAGTGATTGCTACATTCTTTGCAGCAACATGGAAGTTTATTGCCGTTGGCGTTGTTGCATTTGGTGGATGGATTAGCTCTTTATTTAAAAGAAATAAATCTTAAATGCATTTACCCTTTGAAATATTAGTCGTTATTGGGATAGTCGGGTTTTATATCTATGACTCGGCTTATCTCTATTTTTATAATGAATTCAATTTGACTAAAGGGCTTTTCAAGCACTTTAATGCACAACCATCTTCCAAAAAATTAAATTTCCTGCATCGATATTTAGTGCTTCCCAATCTCTTTTTACCTCATCATTTGACTTTCAAATGCACTTGGAATGTCAAAAAATTAGAGCTTTTGATGCATGTTGATGACATCCACTTTATAAATACAATCAGTAAAATACTTAAACCCCTTCAGTTCGTTAATATTCTATTATTCATGTTAACGCTATTTTGTCTTCCTGTTATTTTTTGGTTTCAAGGTGGATATACCCTTCTTGCCATTACAATTATTTTGATTTATCTACTCAATATAATGACGCTCATTACCATTAGCATACAGCGCAAAGTATTAAAACTGTCGTGGTCTAAATTATTCCAATTCTTACTCGATGTTTTGTTATGTCCACCTTTTGCTTTAAATATACTTCGTAAAATAAGTTTAAATTATAAAGTACAAACAGATGGGCTACTCATCGTGGAAAGCATGCTCAACCCAGAAGACTACCAAACTTTTTTGGATAATATTTTAAAAGAGATTCATGTTCTAAAAATGGCATCCAGTGAAAAAGACCTCGTCCTATTAGAATTTAAAGAACAGCAAATACATGCCTTTAAGCACATTGAGTCCAATAGAAAAGAATAAAAAAACCTCCATTCAATTCTGAATGGAGGTTTTTTTATTTAAGGATAAAGCGCTAAAACTTATTTAGACCCTTTAATCCCTGCTTGTAATAACAATGCACCTAAACCACCGATTTTTTGCTCTTGTGGTTTTTCAGTTTTTGGCTTGTTATTCTGCGGACGTTTAAAATCACCTTCTTTACGTGGTGGGCGTTGACCTTGAGGTTTACGCTCTGAACGTTCAGTACGATCTTGCTGTGGGCGCTGTTGTTGGCGTGGTGCTTTCGCTGGTGCAGAACCTTCAGCACGCATACTCAAGTTCACACGATTGCGTTCTACATCAACCTGCATCACACGTACTTGTACAATTTGACCTGGTTTCACAACTTTATGTGGATCAGAAACAAATTCATTCGCTAATTCAGAGATATGCACTAAACCATCTTGATGTACACCCACATCCACGAACGCACCAAAGTTTGTGACATTGGTAACGACGCCTTCAAGTTGCATCCCTTCAGTGAGTTGAGCAACTTCGGTAATATCTTCACGGAATTTTGCTGTACGGAACTCTGGACGTGGATCACGCGCCGGCTTTTCAAGTTCGGCTAAAATATCCTGAATCGTTGGTAAACCAAATTTGTCATCAACAAACTCATCGGCTTTGACTTGGCGAATGATTTCAGTATTACCAATGATGTCTTTTATTGTTGTCGCTTTTGCCGCAACAATTTTTTCCACCACACCATAACTTTCTGGGTGAACTGCAGATGCATCTAATGGCTCAGAACCATTTTGCACACGTAAGAAGCCTGCTGATTGTTCAAAGGTACGCTCGCCTAAACGTGGCACTTTTTTCAAGGCTTGACGGTTATCAAAACGACCATTTTCTTTACGATATTCAACAATTTGCTGTGCAATTGATTTATTCAAACCCGCAATATAAGCCAAGATTGCTGGAGATGCAGTATTCACATCTACGCCAACTGCATTCACACAGTCTTCAACCACAGCATCTAATGTTTTTGCTAAACCAGTTTGATTAACATCATGTTGATACTGACCTACACCAATTGATTTTGGATCAATTTTAACAAGTTCAGCCAATGGATCTTGTAAACGGCGAGCAATTGAAACCGCGCCACGAATTGAAACATCTAACTCTGGCAACTCTTGTGAAGCCAATTCACTTGCTGAATAAACTGATGCACCTGCTTCACTGACTGTAATACGCGTCAGTTTCAAGTCAGCATTAGCAGCCATCATTTCTGCAACAACGGCTTCAGTTTCACGACTTGCAGTCCCGTTACCAATCGCAATAAGTTCCACGTGGAACTCTCGACATAAACGAGCCAACTCAGTAATTGAACCTTGTTTATCTTCTTTTGGCGCAAATGGATAAATCGTACTATATGCAAGCACATCACCTGCATCGCTCACCACAGCAAGCTTTACACCAGTACGGATACCAGGATCGACACCTAAAGTGGTACGACCACCAGCAGGTGCAGAAAGGAGTAAATGACGTAAATTTTCAGCAAACACATCCATTGCTTCCGCTTCAGCAACCAAGCGTTTGTCTGTTAATAATGAATGCTCGATTTGCGGACGAATCTTACCTAGCCAAAATAATTTTGCAGTTTGCTTTAAATAATCTTGGCGAGTCTGTGGCTGAATTTGATCAAGATTATATTCTGTCTCAATACGTGACAGAGGTGTATCATCTTCACCATCAACTTTTAAGCCTAAGACATTTTCTTGGCGACCACGTAACATCGCCAATAAACGATGTGATGGTAATTTATTTAAATTCTCTGAAAATTCAAAATAATCACGGAATTTCTTACCAACTTCTTTTTTCTCTTCAGAAGCAACACTACTTTTCAACACTGCTGTTTTAGAGAAAATTTGTTTTAATTCAGTGGTTAATCCAATATTTTGCGCCCAATCATCAATCAAAATATGCTGAATTGCATCAAGTTGGCTTTCTACATCTGGGTAGTCTTCATGACTAAAACCAACCAATGCTTCGCTTGGGTCAATTTGATCTGCAATCACTTTTTCAGCAATAGCACCAAGACCTGCTTCTTTTGCCTTAAATGATTTACTGGTACGTTTTGGACGATATGGCGCATAAATTTCTTCCAAGGCATTCTTGGTTTCTGCTGCATTGACACGCGCCAATAAGTCATCGCTTAATTTATCTTGTTCTTGTAAAGATTGGATCACCTTTTCACGACGCTCGTATAAATCACGTAAGTAAGTTAAACGTGTATCGAGTTGACGTAATTGCGTATCGTCTAAGCCCTGCGTGACTTCTTTACGGTAACGTGCAATAAAGGGAACGCTAGCGCCTTCATCAATTAAACGAATAGCAGCTTCTACTTGGTTTGGACGTACGGCAATTTCATTTGCCAACTGCTGAACTAAGTCAGTCATCGTGATTGATTCCACAAGGGTTAAGTCTAAAAGCACTGATTATAAAGTCCGTGACTATAAAATCCACTATTGTTTTTTTGAATATTTTTCGAGTAGATTATGCTAATTGATAAATACTTATAAAATACCAAGATTTTTTCAGCTAAATATTGAAAAATAGATTGATTGTCATCATTTTACCTGTATACATTTGGTATCTATCTCTTGATTTTATTGGCAATATTTGTTGCTTTATAACATAGCCAAAACTGTGCAATGAATCGTATACTCCAAAGCATTGCATGAATGACGACAATAAACGATAAAGGAGCACATCATGAGTTTAGTTGTACCTGCCGAATCGACGGAAACCGTACATCATGAAACAGATCGAGTCGAACGTATTCTAGTTGTCGACGATGATGTGCGCTTGCGTACGCTTTTACAACGCTTTTTAGAAGACAAAGGCTTCGTGGTGAAAACAGCCCACGATGCAACACAGATGGATCGTTTACTACAACGTGAATTATTTTCGCTTATCGTTTTAGATTTTATGTTGCCTGTTGAAGATGGTTTAAGTATTTGCCGTCGTTTACGTCAGTCTAATATCGACACGCCTATTATTATGCTAACTGCACGTGGCAGCGACTCTGACCGCATCGCAGGTTTAGAAGCAGGTGCAGATGACTATTTACCAAAGCCATTCAATCCAAATGAGCTGTTAGCACGTATTCGTGCCGTGTTACGTCGTCAAGTACGTGAAGTGCCGGGTGCGCCAAGTCAACAAGTCGAAGTCGTCAGTTTTGGTCCTTGGGCGTTAGATCTCTCTACACGTACCTTAACCCGTGAAGGTCAAGTGGTGACTTTAACGACAGGTGAATTTGCTGTATTAAAAGCCTTGGTTCAACACCCACGTGAACCACTCACACGTGATAAACTGATGAACTTGGCGCGTGGTCGTGAATGGGGAGCGATGGAACGTTCGATTGATGTGCAAGTCTCTCGTTTACGCCGCCTCATTGAAGACAATCCTGCACGCGCCCGTTACATTCAAACAGTTTGGGGTGTCGGTTACGTATTTGTTCCAGATGGTGCAGAGTAAGCTCAGGAAATAAACTGTTGAAACTAGAACCTATTGATCCGCAAGCATTTACTGATTTCGTGGCTTACTCTGAAAGGCCACGAACCAAATGGGAGCGTTTTCTCGATAAAATTAAACCGCGTTCTGCCGCCATGCGTACAACGATATTGGTGTTATTTACGGTTTTTTTTAGCCTGTTTATGTCTTTATGGTTTTTTTGGCGGACTCTATATTTACCAGAATTACAGCAACATGCACGTTATCTCTCGATCGAATTAGAGCTTGTCAACAATCCTGATATTCGAATTTTGCATCGTGATACTGAAGTCGATATTGATACATGGCTCAAAAATCGAATTGGGATTGAATACATTACCGATCCCAAAGAATTTCCTGTAATCGAAAATAAATTCCTTGCTGAGCTATTTACTGATCAAATTGAAACCAAACTCGCCAAAGAGTTAGGAGTTCAGCAAGTTACCGTTTACTTCAAATTCAAACCGATTCCACGCATTTGGATTCAAACCCCAGAAATGAATGGCAACTGGGTGCGTGAGCCATTAAAAACCTATACCAATTACAGTGTTGAACTGATTGCCGCATGGCTTTTTGGCGTTCCTATACTCTCCTCAATCATTATTTTAATTCTAGTTCGGCAAATGAATCGACCATTACGTCGCCTACAAAATGCTGCCAACAATTACAGCAAAATAGGTAAAGCCCCTTATCTAGATACCAATCATGGTCCATTTGAAATTCGCCAAGTAAACCAAGCCTTTAACCATATGGTATATACACTTGAGCAAACAGAACGTGATCGACAAATCATGTTGGCTGGCATTTCACATGATTTACGCACACCATTGACTCGTATTCGCCTCACCGCAGAAATGCTCCCTGATGAGTTTTTCCGTGAAGGTTTAATCTATGACGTTGATGATATGGATGCCATTCTGAATCAATTTATTTCTTATATGCGAGATGGATCTGATGAGGAAATTACACCAACCAATATAAACACTTTACTGCAAGAAGTGGTCGTGCAATTTAAGCCTTTAGATATTCGCTTTGATGCTCAGGAACTACCTATTATTCCTGCTCGTAGCTTATCGCTGAAACGTTTGATTGCCAATTTAGTCAATAACGCCAAGCGTTATGGTGCAGAGCCAATTGAGTTATCTGCCAGTCATGTGGATGATCATATTCTGATTACAGTGGCTGATCATGGTGAAGGTATTCCACCAGATCAAGTGGAAGAATTGATGCAGCCTTTTGTGCGTGGTAATTCAGCTCGTACCATTCAAGGCAGTGGACTCGGTTTAGCAATTGTGAAACGTATTGTTGATATTCATCAAGGGCAAATCAATATTCGCAATCGAGATCAGGGTGGCTTAGAGGTTGTTATTTCTCTCCCTCTGAATAGTGAAAATCCTGAAGAACCTCAAAGCAATACACTTGATAAAATCAAACAGACTCTCACTGGGCATTTCTAAATCAATCAGTGGCATCGCAAAATGTCACTTTTTCTCTCTAAAAAAATATCACGAATTTCACATATTAGACCTTAGCCGTAGTCCAATTCCCTTTTCAAGTTTTGACGCTAAAATCAATATCGAACTAAAAAGTATATTGAGAATGGATGATGTCTTTAAGTCGTATTCGCCTTGCTACCCTACATGACAAAGTGATGAGCGCAGAGCAAGCTGCTCGCTTTATTGAAAATGATATGACGGTTGGCATGAGTGGTTTTACTCGTGCTGGAGAAGCAAAAGCTGTTCCGCAAGCACTGGTTGAACAAGCCAAGAAAAATCCGTTAAAAATCACGTTAATTACAGGTGCGAGCCTCGGTAACGACTTAGACAAACAATTGACCGAAGCAGGTGTACTTGCTCGTCGTATGCCATTCCAAGTTGATAACACATTACGTCGTGCAATTAACAACGGCGAAGTGATGTTCATTGACCAACATTTATCTGAAACTGTAGAGCAAATGCGTAATCAGCAGCTCAAACGCCCTGACATTGCTGTTATTGAAGCCGTTGCAATTACAGAAGATGGTCATATCGTACCAACAACATCTGTAGGTAACTCAGCAAGTTTTGCAATTTTTGCGGAAAAAGTGATTGTAGAAATCAACACCTCTCTCAGCGAA
The DNA here is from genome assembly GCF_000374425.1 of Acinetobacter tjernbergiae DSM 14971 = CIP 107465. Taxonomy (GTDB): domain Bacteria; phylum Pseudomonadota; class Gammaproteobacteria; order Pseudomonadales; family Moraxellaceae; genus Acinetobacter; species Acinetobacter tjernbergiae. Next base: position 81,329 of record NZ_KB894365.1, read on the forward strand.
AACTTTGAAGGTTTACATGATATTTACATCCCGACTTATCGTCCAACCCGTACTCCACTTCCATTAACCCAAGTGGATGACCGTATCGGTTCAACGGCGATTCAAATTGACCCAGCAAAAATCGTGGGTATCGTTTTTAATGATACTGCTGATTCTCCATCAACAGTCACTGCACCTGATGATGAAACTCAAGGCATTGCCAACCACCTGATTAAATTCTTTGAACAAGAAGTGGCAGCAGGTCGTTTAGCGAAGAACTTAGGTCCATTACAAGCGGGTATTGGGTCTATTGCCAATGCCGTTTTGACTGGTCTTAAAGATTCGAACTTTGAAGATCTTGTGATGTATTCAGAAGTCCTACAGGACTGTACCTTTGAATTGATTGATGCAGGAAAAATGAAATTTGCATCAGGTAGTTCAATTACGCTCTCTGCACAATGTGGTGAGCGTGTATTTGGTAACTTGGAACACTACAAAGACAAACTGGTATTACGCCCACAAGAGATTTCAAACCATCCTGAGATCGTACGTCGTTTGGGTATTATCGGAATTAATACTGCACTAGAGTTTGATATTTACGGCAACGTCAATTCAACTCATGTTTGCGGTACGAAAATGATGAATGGTATTGGTGGTTCAGGTGACTTTGCTCGTAATGCGCACTTAGCTATCTTCGTAACCAAATCCATTGCGAAAGGTGGCGATATTTCATCAATCGTACCAATGGTCAGCCATGTTGATCATAATGAGCATGATGTCGATATTCTGGTAACAGAAGTTGGTTTAGCTGATTTACGTGGTTTAGCACCGCGTGAGCGCGCACGTGTGATTATTGATAACTGTGTACATCCACTTTACCAAGCTGCACTCAATGACTACTTTGATCGTGCATGTGAACGTGGTGGACATACGCCGCATATTCTTCGTGAAGCGCTGTCATGGCATGCGAACTTCGAAGAAACTGGTCATATGTTAGCAAACGAAAAATTAGCAAAAACTGCTTAATTTTTTGCTTCACATCTTTAAAAAGGCTGAATCTCTTTGATTCAGCCTTTTTAGTTTTGATCAGAATTTCAGACCATATGAAATACCTAAAATATGCTGATCCATTTCAAGGTTAGCTTCACCACCTCCAAAGTTCAAAGGAATAGATTGACTTCCTTTTACGGTTTCTTTCAATCCATAGGTATATGCAACACTGAGCTCCTGTGTACGATCAATGTTCCACGTCGCCCCCACGCTGAGATGGTCCTGAATTACACCAGGTGCAAGAATATTCAAGAACGTTTGATCTTGGGGAATTGGCTGATCATTATGGCTATATCCAGCTCTTATCGTCACTTGTGGATTGACTTGATATGCCGCACCAATCTTGTAAACGTTGATATCTTTCCAACCAAAACCCTGACCTTTTTCTGAACCAAAACCATTACCCGCCATCACCGAAGCTAGGCTAAAAGGATTTCCAACTGAATCTACATCAGAATAATTAATACGCTCTATATCGGTTAATACAGTTAATGCAGGCGTCAATTGAAAAGCTGTTCCTACGCCATAGCTTTCTGGCACATCAAAACCTCCAGCTTGTGAAAATAAACCGCGATATTGGTCAAATTTGTCCGATTTAATTTTTGAAGAATAATTTGCACCAACAGTTACGACATCATTTAGCTTCGCACTCCACCCGACTTTAACACCTATGCCTGTAGCAGAGTCCTTACCATTATTACTCAGTTTTTGCCCATCAATAGAAAATGGTGCAAAACCTGAAATTCCTTTAGCTTCAAATCTTTGATAGAGAATGTTGGTCGCAATACCGATGGATTGGTTTTCGCTATAACGCCAAGCCACAGATGGAGAAATAAAAATCTGCGCTAAATCTACCCCTGCCTCACCTGTATTCCCAAAAGCTGCATACGGGTTCTTCTTGTACGAGGTATTCATTCCGCCGTTACCATAAATCGCTAAACCCAAAGCAACCGTATCATTTACTTTTTTATTTACCGCAAATTCCGGTAGAACAAAATATTCACGCCCATTGCAACTATATTGACCGTTGGCGCCTGCCAAATTCCCTTCAATTTCAGCAGAACGCTTAGGGTTAAATATGGTCGCACCAATATCGACACGACTGTCTAACCAAGCCAATCCAGAAGGATTATTCGCAATCGTCAAAGCATCATTAAATGCCGCAATAGAGGCCCCAGCAGTTCCTTGAGCTTTAACCCCGTAACCATGCATGAAATAACCTGTTGTCGCGAATGCTGATGACGATAAAGCGGATAAAAATAATGTAGGAAGTGCAAACCCAAGCAAATTTTGCATAACTTATCTTCAGTAAAAATAATATATATGTAAGTATATTGTTTTTCTTTTATTCAGATAACTAAGTTAATTTGAGAAGCATATTCTTTTTATTCATAAACAAATTTTATGATCAAAACACACCCTATTTTGATTCATGCATAAAAAAACCCTAAACTAAAGTTTAGGGTTTTTCAAATATGGTGGCGGGACCCAGGATCGAACTGGGGACACACGGATTTTCAATCCGTTGCTCTACCGACTGAGCTATCGCGCCAATGGAGTGTATTAAGCCGTATCTCAGCCCAATAGTCAATAATTATCATGAACTTTCGATTTGATTGCCCATTTTTCATGCAATGAGTTTTGGGTAAAAAAAATCCCTGATGGGATCAGGGATTGAAAATACAAATTTATGGTGGCGGGACCCAGGATCGAACTGGGGACACACGGATTTTCAATCCGTTGCTCTACCGACTGAGCTATCGCGCCAAAGTGGGCGTATTAAACAATGTTTACCTAAGCCCGTCAAGCAAATTTCTGGGTTTTTCTATCAAACGTCTAATTTTGATGCAAATCGCAAACCCATCAGACTTTAATTCTAGATTTTGCCTAGATGTGATAAACAACGATGAATTGCACCACAGCCTGGCTCAAATTGCTTCACCCCTTGTTCTTCTTCCATACGGCAAACTTCTTCAACTAGGCGTTCTGCAACTCCACGTCCACGGTTAGACGGATGTACCACAATATATTCCAAAACTCGGCTTTCACCTTGTCCTGTTGCCCAAATTGCACCTATAATTTTGGTGTTAAATTCAGCAGTATAAACTGTGGTATATTGTTGTAGATTTTGTGCAAGTTGCTCCATTGCATCTTGCCCATCACCAAACTCTGGGCTGGTATCGTAGAGTCGCTCGAGCTGAGTACGAATTCCTAGATTATCTAGAGAACTGTAAGCATGTACGGTAATAGGCATTGATTAACCCTCCTGAGCAAACTATGATGCTGTCACTTTTTCGTCACAGCGAAATATTGGTTTTTAATTCAATCATTTTTGACGTTTTTTGAGGAACGTGTCCATGACGCAACGTATCAGTGAAGTGGTAAGAAATACCAACGAAACCAAAATTCGAGTTCGTCTCAATCTCGATGGTACAGGTCAAGGCACACTGAACACTGGAGTTCCATTTTTAGACCATATGATTGATCAAATCAAGCGCCATGGTCTATTTGATATCGATATTCATTGCGATGGCGATCTAGAAATTGATGATCACCACACAGTTGAAGATTGTGGAATCACCTTGGGGCAAGCCTTTGCACAAGCTTTAGGTGATAAAAAAGGCTTACGTCGTTATGGGCATTTTTATGCACCATTAGATGAAGCACTTTCTCGTGTTGTTGTTGATCTATCAGGTCGCCCAGGCTTGTTTATGGATATTCCATTTACTCGCGCTCGCATTGGAACATTCGATGTCGACTTATTTTCAGAGTTTTTCCAAGGCTTTGTCAATCATGCATTAATGACATTGCATATTGATAACTTGAAAGGCAAAAATAGTCATCACCAGATTGAAAGTGTCTTTAAAGCATTAGCTCGTGCATTACGTATGGCATGTGAGATTGATCCACGCGCAGAAAATACCATTGCTTCAACAAAAGGTAGCCTGTAATGACGCGTATTGCTTTACTTGACTATGGTATGGGTAATTTGCACTCTGCAGCAAAAGCTTTAGAACATGTCGGTGCAACAGTTGATGTGACCAATGATCCAAAGCTGATCGCCAAAGCGGATAAAATTGTATTTCCTGGTGTGGGTGCAATGCGTGATTGTATGCACGGCATGCATGAGGCAGGCATTGATGAAGTGGTGCATCAAGCAGCATTTAACAAGCCTGTTTTAGCGATTTGCGTTGGGATGCAAGCTCTTCTACAAACATCTGAAGAAAATGGTGGCGTAGATGCTTTGGGTATTTTTGAGGGTGTTGTGAAACACTTTCCTGAAATTCCAAACTTAAAAGTACCTCACATGGGCTGGAATCAAGTACACCAACTTGATCCAAGCCATCCAATGTGGAATAACATTGAACAAGATGCACGGTTCTATTTCGTACATAGCTATTATGTAGAACCAAAAGACTCTGCCATCACTGCGGCAACTTGTGATTATGGCGTGAACTTTTGTACTGCAATTCATAAAGACAATTTGTTCGCGACCCAATTCCATCCTGAGAAAAGTCATACGGCTGGTTTGCAATTGTTAAAAAACTTTGTTGAGTGGAAGATCTAACTCATCGCGCGATTACAGATCAAACGTCGTGTACCGTTTGATCTGTTTCAAATAAGAACAACTATCATTTTCTAATTTATTTTTTATAATTCATGTGAATACATATTTTAAATTTTAACAATCGTATAAAAACACTTCATTTAGGTTATATACAATAAATTCATCTATTCAACAAACAATCGCTGATAACCCTTTGTGCCTACTAGGTCGTTTTGGTCGACTGTCCTATTTGGGATGGTCATTCTTAATGAACCTTATATTATTCGTTGCCATAGGCATCCCTATACTTATTTTAGCAAATTCTTTTGATCCAGATGCATTCGCTAAATATACTGTTTTATTTATGCTTATATGCGGTTTTACTGGGCTAACATTCTATATCTTTCAATTGTTTTCCTGATTCGTCGCCTACATGACTGCAATCGAAGTGCGTGGTTGGGGCTATTGATCATCATCCCTGTCATCAATTTATTTTTTATGATCTATTTATTATGCGCCAAGGGTACAGAAGGTCCTAATAATTTTGGACCAGTTCGAGAAACCAGAGGTTGGGAAAAAGTCCTAGGTTCGATTTATGCCGTTTTATTCCCTCTAGGTTTGATTCTTAACATTCTGATGTCGCTTGCATCAATGTCTGCTCCTCATTAGTTTTCAAAAAATGAACCAACCTAGATCGGATAAAGTTCAATCAAACTGAATCCATAACATTTAAAAGACAAGTTTTCTCACTTGGCTTTTTCATTGCCACAAAACCGTTTAAGCTCAAGCAAAAGTTTTGAGTTTCAGAAAATGGAAATGCAGCAAGCAACAGCGCTTTTAAGCAAAGAACAAATCCGTACATTACCTGCATTTCAAAACCTAAGTGCTGAAAATATTTTAGTGATTCAAACACTCGAACAATGCATGGCAATTCAAACTGAACTTCACGCTATTGCTATATTCGGATTTGATACCGAATCCAAACCGACCTTCAAAGTCGGTGAGAAATCCACAGGTCCGCATTTAATTCAACTTTCAACACATGAAAAAGCCTATCTGTTCCAAGTAAAGCCTGACATTCTTAATTTTTTAAAGCCTATTTTAGAAAATGAACATCAACTCAAAGTTGGTTTTGGTTTAAAAAATGACGCCAGCAGCTTTCGTCGCAAAGAAATCAATCCACAATCTATGATCGATCTTTCTAAAAGTTTTTCAAGTTTTGGTTATACCCATCAAGTTGGCATTCAAACGGCAATAGCACTGCTTTTTCAACGTTATTTTGTCAAAAGTAAAAAAATCAGCACATCGAATTGGGCAGTCAAGAATCTTAGCCCCCAACAAATCAGCTACGCAGCAGCAGATGCTTATGCAGCACTTCGCAGTTTTGAACAACTTAATCAACAACAGTTACTCACACCGCAATTACAGCAACAAATCATGAGAATACTTCAAGGTTCAGCAGACAAGGCTTAGCGATTGATCAATACTTTGTTAATATATCGCCAATTTAAACTTTATGATGAAGCTAGGAGCGAAAGCATGCTAATCATCCCTGCAATTGACCTGAAAGATGGTAAATGTGTTCGTTTAAAACAAGGACGTATGGAAGACGATACCGTTTTCTCTGATGATCCTGTCGCAACTGCACAACACTGGGTTGATGAAGGCGCACGTCGTTTACATTTAGTCGATTTGAATGGTGCTTTCGCGGGTACGCCAATTCATAAACCTGTAGTCGAAGCGATTGCACGCGCACAACCAGAACTTCCAATTCAAATTGGTGGTGGTATTCGTTCACTAGAAACGATTGAGCACTATTTGGAAGCGGGTGTATCTTTTGTGATTATCGGTACAAAGGCAGTAAAAGAGCCTGAGTTTGTTGAAGAGGCGTGCAAACGCTTTGCAGGTCATATCATTGTCGGTATTGATGCAATTAATGGTATGGTTGCGACAGATGGCTGGGCAAATGTAACTGACGTGAAGGCAACTGATTTGGCAAAACGTTTTGCTGATGCCGGTGTTTCAAGCATTGTCTATACCGATATTGCACGTGATGGCATGATGCAAGGCGTTAACGTTGAGCAAACTGTTCATTTAGCACAATACTCTGGCTTACCTGTGATCGCTTCAGGTGGTGTGACCAATCTCGATGATGTTCGCAACTTAAAAGGTCAGCAAGGTATTTTAGGTGCTATTACAGGTCGTGCAATCTATGAAGGCACATTAAATCTTCGTGAAGCACAGTTATTACTAGATGAAAATCGTCTTTAAGACTTTATCTTAAGTAAAAAGTGAGCGTTCTTACGCTCACTTTTTTGTTTTCACGATGTTCTTACGTTTTTATCCATTTGCTTTAGAGCCTTATCGACCTCAGTAAAAATAGGTTTATGCAATCGTCGTGCATACTTTGACCAAATAGCCCAACTGCGTTGCATCTCGGCACGTATTTCATGTGCTAAAGAAGGTTGATTTGTTTGGATCGCCCAAAAAATATATTCACTCAAAATTGAAATATTTTTAGAGCGAATCGCAAATGAAAACTCTTGTTGCGCCAAGTCTTCTTGATTCAATTGGTGATAGCTTAAGGCCCGTAATAAAGCAATTTCTTCACTTCGAAAATTGGGTTGTAGATTTCTAATTTTTTGAGTAATTTCCAATACACGTTGTGACTGTTGGTCTTGTAATAATGCACGTGCAAACTTCTCTAAAAATGCCGGATCTTCAGCACAGAATCCATTATTTTTCTGTTCAAGAATGATGATGGCTTCTTCCGCTTTCCCAGATGAAACTAAAGCATCCGCATAATGAACCGCATTTTCAACACTCGGTAAATGCTCATAATTTTCTTTAAGTTGATTTAATTGACGATTTGGCTGTAGAACATGTAAGGCTTTTTTACTTAATGTATTTACTTGGTATGGCATACGCGAATGAGGTAAATACTCAGCAACAAAATAAACAATACTTCCTAAAAAAGGGAAAATAAATAAAATCCATAGCCAAATATAAGGCCGACCATTACGAATCGCATGAATTGCAAAACAGAGTGCAATAATGACATGAATTCCGACCCCAAAAACTGAGAAATATTGAAAATACCACCCCAATGCATCCATTTTTACCCCTTGATCTAAAATGTATTTATAACTCAATATTTTTTATCGATTAAGTGTACTCTATTTTTTCTATTTTCTACTCAATTGTATAAATATCTCTTTGCAGAAGTATTATTTTAATACAACACATTACGAATAAATTTTAATACGCATGTGCCGCGATTAACATAACGATAAAGCACATCACTTTTAAAAAGAATCGACTGACCTGCACAAATCACACGAGTTTCATTTTCAAATTCAAGGCTTAATTCACCCTCTAAAACATAAATAAGTTCTTGCCAACCCTTTGAATCAGCTTCAGCACAATATTCCTCTCCTACCGCAAGTGACCACCGCCATAACTCAGTTTGGGTATGTGTTGGTACAGCAGCCAAAAGCGTAGCATGACTATCTTGATCTTTTCCTTGCCAAGCAAGCGTATCCACAATAGCCGATTCACTCAGCTCAGGGGCGCTCACAATACGTTTAAAATCGACAGCCAAAACAGCAGCAATCGCATCTAATTTAGCTAAACTAATATTCACTTGTCCTGTTTCCAAGGCAGCAATAGTACGCCGACTAACACCAGCACGATCCGCTAACTCTTGTTGGCTGAGTTGTGATTGATCGCGGAAAAAACGAATATTTTTTCCTACATATTGTAGAACAGTGTCAGCTTGGCTCATTTACATTAGCAATCAAATTAATATCCGTGCAATATATTGCACAAAACTCTCAAATAATACAATATGTGCAATATACTGCACTTATTTACTAGGTTTGTTGTTGTGACATCTTTATCTCAATCCCCCAAAGCGGCTCAATTTGCACTCATTTTCATTACCATGATTTGGGGTGGGACTTTCTTAGCCGTGCAATACGCCTTGAATTTTAGTAGTCCCATGTTTTTTGTGGGCTGTCGTTTTGCTGTTGCAGCTTTAGCTATCTTGCTCATTTCAATCAAATCAATGCGTGGATTAACTTTAAAAGAAATACTTGCAGGAACAGCAATTGGTGTTGTGATCGCGATTGGCTATGGTACACAAACCATTGCGCTACAAACGATTCTAAGTAGTGAGTCTGCCTTTTTAACTGCTCTTTACGTTCCTCTCGTCCCCATTCTGATGTGGCTTATTTTCCAAAAAGACCTTCTCTGATGACATGGTTAGGGACTGCACTCGCTTTTATTGGATTAGTGCTTTTAACTGGAAATGGCATCTCCAATATCAGTTTAAGCTATGGACAAACACTAACCTTAATTTGTGCCTTTGTGATTGCGCTAGAAATTATTTTGATTGGTTATTTTGCAGGGAAAGTCAATTTAAGACGAGTCACAGTTATTCAGCTTGCGGTTGCTTCGTGCTTATCTTTTGTCAGTATGCCCATCGTTGGTGAACGCAATATTCCTGATTTTTCATGGCAATTAAGCATTCTAGTACTCAGTCTAGGTTTAGCCAGTGCGCTGATTCAATTTGTAATGAATTGGGCACAACGAATGGTTGATCCAACCCGTGCTGCAATTATTTATTCAGGTGAACCTGTTTGGGCAGGTGTGTTTGGAAGAATCGCAGGCGAGCGATTACCATTATTGGCTTTATTCGGTGGGTGTTTAGTGGTGCTTGGTGTTTTAGTCAGTGAATTAAAATTCAAATTATTAGAAAAGAAAAAAGAGAGCTGAATAGCTCTCTTTTTATCATGTAGGGTGCTTTCTTTTTTAACAACATCTGTGGCTGATAATATTCAACCGTTGGCATCTGTTCATAGAATGGATGCAATAATGCTTTCCACTGCTGATATTCAGGAGATTTCCTAAAACCTTCAGTATGATTTTCAATACGATCCCAAAAGACCATCAAAATATAGCGATGCTGGTCTTCGACATGTTTAATGAGCTGAATAGCATTCAAACCTTCCATTGGATAAATAATCTCTTTCGCAGTTTGAAAGGCTAATTCGAAATCTTCACTTTGATCTGGCTTAATATTTAAATGTACATGCTCAATAATCATGTTTTATCCTATTTATTGATACATAGGTTGATTATCATTTAATGCAATTAAACCACGAATTGCTCGATATACAATCCACACCCATGCAGCAAAAATCACTAACCCACAAAATATCGTACTTGACAGTGCGACACCTGCAAAAGCATTAGCATTATCACCTGTAAAAAACAGAAAGAAAAAGGGGATAAATGCAATGATATTCCAAGCCAAATACCACCAAAAAGTCCGAATCTGCCAAGTAAAATGGCTTTCAAAAATCGAACCTTGTACATCACGACGTTTTACATAGTTAATAATCAAAGCAATAATCGCCAACAAACCACCACTAAAAATCGCAATGATATAAAGTACATAGAGAACCAACGTTAAGGTACGGTTTGGATCTTGATCAACGGAATAATTCATTTTTATTTATCTCCAAAAACTCACTCCCTCAATCAATAAAACACATTGAGTGGAGAAATTAGCCAACATATCAACAATATATGAAAGACTATGGTACAGAAATAAATCTTACGAAACGGTTGTTTTTGTGTTTTATGTCTCAGTTTTTGCTGAGCAAGCCACCCTCCACACCAACCACCCAAAGAATCCACGATATGCAAAGTCTGCTCTGGAATACGTCGATTCCCCAATTGTGCCGCTTCTTTGTCTTGCGCATATAACCAATAACTAACGACATTCATCAAGCTAACAAACAGCAAAGTATACGGCGGCAATAACTTACTAAAGCTTGCAATCAGCATAAATACAATATAAATCACAATCGCAATTTGCATCGCTGACCAACGCTTAGATGATGAAGGCGTATTCGGTTTCCGACGATGTTCAATTACTTGTGAGGCTTTTAAATAAGTTGCCTGCTGAGCGCGATAACGACCGCGCTCATCCAAAATGACTAAATATTCCAAGGCACACCCCACGATTGGACGTGGCCCTGTCCGAGCAAAGTCTTTGATATGGATAAAGACACGATCTTTATGTGCATCATTGGGTTGAATAAAGCCATAGCCTTTATCATCGAACCATTCAACTAAACGCCCTTGATCTCGCATATTCCTACCCTAAACCTAAAACTTGTTGTAAACGGTTTTGTAACATCATGCGCATTTCCACGGGGTCTTTTTGCGAAATATCGTCACCTGTCCGCCCTTCTGCTGTATTTTTCTGTGCGACCTGTAAACGCATACTCCAAAAGCGACAAGCAGCCATTGCTAGGAAAATATCCAGACAAGCCAATTCATCTGATGTCAGTGGACGAATGCTTTGATAAGCACTTAAAAATGCCTCAGCTTTTTCCATGTCTAAATGGGCTTGTGGATAAGCGGTACAGAAGTCATTGATACTAATCGCAATATCAAACAACCACTCATCTTGATTCAGTTCATAAAAATCAAGAATGCCTTGTAATTGATCGCCCTCAAACAAGGTATTATCCCGAAATAAATCGGAATGAATAAAGCCCGTTGGTCGGTTTGGGTAGGCTTGCGTAATCACTGTAAATAACTGAAAGACCTGATTTAAAAGTTGTTGATCTGCTTGAATCAATTGAGGACGTAATTGGCTTGCTACTTCTGACCAGTATTGATGATTGCGATTAAAATCACGTTCCAAAGGAAAGCCCTGCAAAGCCAAATGCAATTTTGCCTGCGCTTGGGCAATCGCCTGTACTTGTTCAATGCTGGCTTCTTCAGGATGTTCCCCCATCAAGCGCGGTGCAATCTGAGCAGGTTTATCTGCAATGCTGTGAATCGCCTGACCATCATATTTTAATGGTACAGCCACAGGCACACCTGCCTTACCCAAACAATCCAGTACTGGGACGAGTTCACCTGCCCCCTCAGCATCTAATTCTTCAAAAACCGTTAAAACATAGTGTTGTTGTGATTGATCCACCAGAAAATAATTGGTGTTTTGAATACCGCCTTGGATTGGAATTAGCTCAATGATCGCTAAACCATAAGGCTCAGCGAATGCTTGAACTTCTTCTAAACTCAACGGGGTATAAACCGACATGGAAAACCTGCAAAAAATAGCTGTGAAGTTTGATAGAATACCTGTTCCCTCCATGAAGGTGTAGCACCCCTTTCTTTATTGGCGATTTTTTGGAAAATTTTATGCTCGCAAAACGTATTATCCCTTGCTTAGATGTTGATAATGGTCGAGTCGTCAAAGGCGTTCAATTCCTTGATATTCGTGACGCAGGTGACCCTGTCGAAGTCGCACGTCGCTATAACGAACAAGGCGCCGATGAAATTACCTTTTTAGATATTACTGCTACCCATCATGGACGTGATACGACTTACCGTACGGTAGAACGTATGGCAGAAAGCGTATTCGTACCTTTAACTGTAGGTGGTGGTGTCCGTAAAGTTGAAGATATTCGCCTATTACTAAATGCAGGTGCAGACAAAGTCAGTATCAACTCGGCAGCGGTATTTACGCCTGAGTTTGTTCAAGAAGCTTCTCAACGTTTTGGCGCGCAATGTATTGTGGTGGCGATTGATGCGAAAAAAACTGGCGAAAATAAGTGGGAGATTTTTACCCACGGTGGTCGTAAGCCAACAGGCATCGACGCAATTGAATGGGCTGTGAAAATGGCAGACTTCGGTGCAGGTGAACTACTGATTACCAGTATGGATGCAGATGGAACTAAAGCAGGTTATGACATTGCCTTGATGCGTCAGATCAATGATCGTGTCAATATTCCGACCATTGCATCAGGTGGCGTGGGCAATTTACAACATTTGGCTGACGGGATTTTGAAAGGTGGCGCAGATGCGGTACTGGCTGCCTCTATTTTCCATTTTGGTCAACATACCATTCCCGAGGCTAAACAATATTTAGCTGATCAAGGGATTGAGATGCGTCTTTAAACACTAGTATTACTCAAAAAACCAACCTCTCAAAATCATTTTTTGAGAGGTTTTTTGTTCACTCAACATTTTCATCAGACAAAAAAATACCTTGCGGAGCAAGGTATGGAAACTGCGTTTATACAACGCTAGAGGGTAAACGTGAATTTTGTCATTTTTGCAAATTCTGAGCATCTAAAATGCTTGAATCAAAATAGCCATAAACTAGACAAAAATATTGACATTAAAAACAGATTTTATTGACAATTCACGACATGAACAACTGAAGTATTGTCGTGATTCGTCAAAATCTTGGTGCTTTATTGTCACACTTCGCATTTTCCACTAAGCAACTGATTCTTGTTGCTCCGCATCGGCTACAGGTGGCGTCACTAACTTTGGTTTTTGCTCAACCCACTTCGCTGGGAAAACCGATTCAATCGCTTGAGTTAACACTTTGGAAAGTGGTGCAGGTAAAGGTAAACCGAGTGGATTGGCTTCTTTTAAATCAGCCGATGAAACCACGCGTGTGCCCATCACATAATCAAACCATGGACGCGTTACACACCAATTCGCATCTTGATTCGAATTCATATGATGATCGTAATGCCAAGGGATAGTACGCTTTGCCCAATCAGGTTCTAAATGTGCACGGCGATGTACATAATAATAATTTCCAGCACTATAAACTGCTGCCAACGACATCCCTTTTGAAAAGGGATAAAACACGACACTAGCTACACCTGCCGCAACAGCCAATGACATTAATTCATTTCGAGTACGCCAGCTATCCAAACCTTCAACATAACAATCATCAGAAAACTCTTGCTTACGAACCTCACGATGATGTGCCCAATGCGATTCCATACTTTTTGGTACAGGACTGTAACGTGGCTGACCTGGACGATGTACACCGTGTAAAATATATTTATGTGCAAACCATTCAAATGCGTTTGCAACAGCCAAACCTGCAATAAAACCCTTTAACATGGCTTTCTCCAAATGTTTCCTTATTTTTATTAAATATATAAATTTTTGTAGGCGAAGTATTGACGATGCGATATATTTATATTGACAAAACACGACAAAATAAGGATAGACAGGATGTCTCAACTCAAGAACTATACAGGCTCTGTTTATGGTGGATTGGGGCATTTATTAAAAGCCTATTGTGAAGCACAACATATTGCTGTTCCTGAACAATTACAACAAGTTCAAAATCTGGAACGCTTTGATTATGTGATTTGGCGAGACCTACTTGAAGACCTTAATCATTTAAATCCAAAGACAGGTTTGGGCTTAGAAATTGCAGAGCACGTACAACCCAAACATTTAGGAATTATTGCTTACCTCGCACTGTCATGTGAAAACTTGGGTGAAGCATTGGCACGTTATCATGATTTTCATCGTCTGATTTATGATGGCAGTCCCTTGGTTGTGGAATTTAATCATCCTTATGCATCAATCCGTTGGGAAGCTCCCGAACCCCACCCAACCCAGTTAACGGATGAAATTGCAATTGCCTTAATGGTGCAATTCCTCAAGTTATTTATGTCAGGTGAAAATATCAATCTGCATGAAGTCCATTTTGTGAATGTTGCACCGAAGAATATTAGCGTTTATGAGCAATATTTTCGCTGTAAAGTCCGATTTGATCAGCCAAAAACTCAACTACTCCTACCCGTTACTGAAGCCTTTAAACCATTAAAAACAGGTGATCACACCTTACAACAACTGTTATTGCAACAAGCCCAAGCATTATTGGACAAGCTGCCAAATTCCACTCAACTTGATCAACGTCTGCAACATGCCATTTTGACAGGATTACAGAAAAACCAATATCAAATCGATTTTATTGCCGAAAAATTAGGATTATCGGTAAGACAATTACAACGCCACTTACAACAGCAAAACACCACCTTTCAGGAACGGGTACAACAAATTCGCTTTATGTTGGCAACCGAATACTTAAAAGATCCGCATCTGAGCCTACAAGAAATTGCATTGCTACTTTGCTATTCGGAACAAAGTGCTTTTCAACGTGCATTTAAAATTTGGACCAACCAAACCCCGCAGCAGTGGCGAAATAACAACACAACTTACAATCCTTAATAAAACTAGAGACAAACTAACGCTTTCACAACTGATCATTTTTTCCACAACACTTATACAAGAGCCTATGTACCTGTGTGAATTAATTCACACTTTTTCACAAGGCTTACACATATCCATAATAAATTCTTGGATGCATACTTTTTTATTTTTATAACGAATCGGGTAATAACAATGAACAAATATTTAGCAGAATTTCTCGGGACTTTTTGGCTGGTTTTTGGTGGTTGTGGTAGTGCTGTGCTTGCCGCTGCATTTCCAGAACTTGGGATCGGCTTCTTAGGTGTGGCACTTGCTTTTGGTCTAACTGTTTTAACGGGTGCTTATGCATTTGGTCATATTTCAGGGGGTCACTTTAACCCTGCTGTCAGTGTAGGCTTATGGGTTGGTGGACGCTTTCAAGCCAAAGAATTAGCACCTTATATTATTTCGCAAGTGATTGGTGGAACAATCGCAGCTTTGGTACTTTACATTATTGTACAAGGTCAAACAGGCTTTGCAGGTACTGGCGGCTTTGCAAGTAATGGCTATGGGGATTTATCACCTAACCATTTTTCTTTAATCTCCGCCTTTTTAATTGAAGTGGTACTGACCGCATTTTTCCTGATTGTGATTTTAGGATCAACAGATCGTCGTGCGCCTGCTGGTTTCGCACCGATTGCTATCGGTTTAGCATTAACATTGATTCACTTAATTAGTATCCCTGTAACCAATACATCGGTAAACCCTGCACGTAGTACAGCGGTGGCGCTTTTTGCTGAAACTGCGGCACTGAGCCAATTATGGTTATTCTGGGTTGCACCTATTATTGGGGCAATCATTGGGGCGCTTATTTATAAAGTGGTCGGCAACGAGAAAAGCTAAGCTCACATTCCCATAAAAAACAGCCTTTTCAAGAGGCTGTTTTCATTTAAAAAAATGGGTTTTCAATTTCTCGCTCAAGCTTTCGTTCAATCTGTTCAGGTAGGCTTTGTTTTTCTAATGCTGCCACCACATCATTGATAAAACTTTGTAATGCTTTGGCTGTTTTCAAACCTGATTGATCTTTGGTAATTTGTAAGTTGCCATATAAACTGACACAGTCCACTTGATTTTCCAAAGTCAGATCATAAATTGCCGAAGACTGATCGCCTTGTTCAAAAGGTTTAAACATCTTTTCCTCTCATTGTTCTTTTCTGTTTTAGCCTATTTGAGTTAAGCATAATCACATTAGGATAGCTGCGATATTATCGCAATAATTGTAAAAAATACTGAACCAATGCTTCAATCAATTGCTTGATTAAAGCCTGTTTGGTTTCTTCATCTACTTGCGGTAATTTACTTTCAATCGGTTGTGATTGCCCTGAAGCAAATTGCTGCTGTTGCGCTTGGATACTTTCTGTTGTGGCTTCTTCCGCACACTGACTTTGCGCATCCCATTTGACATAGCTAATGTCTTTATTGGCTTTAACCTGTTGTGCTGATGTTGGTAATTGATAAATATTACGCTTTTGTTGTTCTGTAAGCTGCGGGAATAAATTAATCCCTAGTTTTTCTTCTAGATAGCACACGCTTACGACTTTAACCTGTAGCGAATCATTATTCGGCGCATAATACGCACCAATAATACCTTGTTTAGGTAAATACACGGCTTTGTATACCGCTGTAGGAACTATCACGCCATTACCAATGGTTTTTAAACGCTTATCTTCAAAGATCGGTCCTGTAACAACATAGGCATCTTTATGCTGTTTAGTCACGATAGAACGCACTGCTTCCTCTAATTTACGCCAGACTTCCTGATTATTCTTGGGTGATTGCGGCACCATATTGGCTAAAGAAAAGCTGTCATGTTGCGCTGCAGTATTATTCATATCACCGTTAGGTGCCATATGCCCACGATCATAACCAGAACCACGATAGTCCGATAACAAAGCACGATGCGCAAGCTGTACCCGTGTTTCCTCATGGAAACTGTCTTCACGTTTAATTTTGACACTTAAACGCTCAGGCGTCAGATATTCTGCTGACCAAAGTGGTGTTTTTGAAATACCCGAATACATGACATTAAAATCAGTGAAGCACAGTGCATAGCTGTCTTTCTTCAAACTTTCTTTGGTCAGTAAGGGAGGAACATCACGATAAAACTGTTGTAAACAAGCATCATGATTAGATGCTGTAGGCTTTAATTTACTAATCTTCTCATTGCCAAATGCAATCGCAAAACTTCCAGTTGCAATCAAAGCAAGTACAATTTTTCCAACATTTTGGCTCAAAAAAGCAAATTGTGTTTTACTCTTTCTAGTTGTTTTCTTCGCCATAACTATATCAAAATCAATATGAGCGCGAAGCTTAGCAATTCCAGACTCACGTGTATATTCAGATAAAGCGAAGAACGACACTTTATGTCGCAAAACTGTTCACTTGATCAGCAGATAATAAAAATGGCACTCTAAAGTGCCATTTTGAATCGCTTTATGTTATTTAAATTTCAATCTGACTCCCCAACTCCACAACACGGTTGGTTGGGATTTGGTAGAAATCGCTGACAGGGCTGGTATTCCGTTGCATTGAAATAAATAGACGTTCACGCCATGGTGACATGCCATCACCAACGCTATGTACAATACGATCACGCGAGATAAAGAAGCTGATCTGCATAAGATCGTATTCAAACTCTAATTCTTCATAGGCTTGAGTCAATGCTTTTGGCACATTTGGCTCATCTTTAAAACCGTAGAAGATTTTGATGCGATAGAAATGTTCATTCAACGTTTCAACACTAATTCGCTCCTCTTGAGGAACAAATGGAACATCTTCAATCACAACAGTGACTAAAATATTACGCTCATGTAGTACTTTATTGTGCTTAATATTATGTAGCATCGCATGCGGAACAACATTAGGTGTTCCTGTTAAAAAGACTGCATCACCAGGTACTCGATGAACATTGTCCCCAATACTTTTTACAAATAAATCGAGTGACAGAGTGTCATGTTCAAGCTTAGCAAAAGTAAGCTCACGCCCACGTTTCCACGTCATCAAGATCATAACCGCGACTGCACCGATCAATAACGGTACCCAACCACCTGAGAACATTTTTAATGATGCTGCTGCGACCAGTACGGATTCCAAAATAAAGAATGGAATAATCAACAACATCACCTTTGGTAAGCTCCATTTCCATGCATAGTATATGAATACAGCAACCAAAATCGTGTCGCATAACATGGTTAAGGTCACAGCCAAGCCATAAGCACTTGCAAGGTTTGAGCTGGTTTTAAAAATTAAAATTAAGATGACGATCGCGATCAGCAATAACCAATTCAGAAATGGCACATAAATTTGTCCTTCTTCAGAATCAGAAGTATGTTTAATGCCTAAACGTGGTAAATAACCCAATTGGATTGCTTGACGGGCTAATGAGAAAACCCCAGAAATAACGGCCTGTGATGCAATCACAGCTGCCATCGTTGCCAAGATAATCATTGGGTACAAAGCCCAACTTGGGACTAATAAATAGAATGGATTTTCAATCGCCGCAGGGTTGCGAAGTAACAGCGCACCTTGTCCAGCATAATTTAATACAAGGCAAGGCAAAACGACGCTAAACCAACCAAAACGAATTGGACGTGGTCCAAAATGTCCCATATCTGCATATAAAGCTTCACCACCTGTGACCGTTAAAACAACAGCACCCATAATAAAAAATGCTTGTACAGGATGAGTGAAAATAAACTGAATTGCCCAATGAGGACTAACCATACCAAGTACGATTGGTGTTTGTACGACGCTAATGACGCCCAAGATCCCTAATGACAAAAACCAGAGTAACGTAATTGGCCCAAAGAATTTACCAACAAACGCGGTTCCGTGTTTTTGCATTAAAAATAATGTCGTTACAATCACGATTGCAATTGGCACAATAAACGGATCAAGTACATTGGTGGCAATTGATAGACCTTCAACAGCGGAAAGTACTGAGATTGCAGGCGTAATAATACCGTCACCAAAAAATAGCGATGCCCCAACAAAACCAATCGCAATTAAATAAATCTTCTTACTATCGGATATTTTTGCTTTGCGTAGATTCAAAGCAAGTAGAGCCATGATTCCACCTTCACCATTGTTATCCGCACGCATAACAATCGCGATGTATTTAATACTAATAATCAGCATTAAACACCAAAAAATAATCGACAAGATTCCTAATACATTTTCAGGTTGAATTCCTAAGCCATGTGCAGCATGGAAGGATTCTTTCAAAGCGTACAGAGGACTGGTTCCAATGTCTCCAAACACCACCCCTAATGCTGCCAATGCAGTGGCAGGTAAGGCTGCTTTTTTTGCAGTACTTTGCATATATTGTCTTCAATATAGAACGTTATATTCCTTAATATTATCATTAGCCAAGAAGTTTTTCTGCAAATCTGTTCGACTACAACTTGGCAGTCTGCTTTTTTTTAGTTACTATCGCACACCTTGGTGAGGTGTCCGAGTGGCTTAAGGAGCACGCCTGGAAAGTGTGTATACGTTTGCGCGTATCGAGGGTTCGAATCCCTCTCTCACCGCCACATTCGTCTTTCACGGTAGTTTATCGCAGTATCAAAGGCTTGAATCTATTAGGTTTAAGCCTTTTTTATTGCACTATGCACTACGGAGAACTACAATAGTATACCGACAACTTTGGCGGTATATATGTCGGTATAAGCCAAATTTTGCATGTCTCGGCAACAAATTTTCTGAAAACAAAAAATTATACCGTCAATGAGGAGCGTCTCATGGCAAAGCAATCTAATAAATTAACGGCTAAAACTGTAAAAAACTTAGAGTTTGATGAAAATAAAAGCAATAAATATTCGGATGGTGGTGGATTATATTTATTTACCCATAAAAATGGCTCGAAATACTGGCGTATGGATTACCGCCGTCCAATCACTCAGAAACGAAATACCTTAGCTCTTGGTATGTATCCTCAAATTACACTCGAACAAGCACGTATAAAGCGTGATGAAGTAAAAAAGATGCTTGTTGATGGTATAGATCCAGCAGAGGAGCGCAACCAATCCAAACAGCAAAATAGAGCCAATGCTGAAAATACTTTTAAAAAGTTCGCTGAAGAATGGCTGCGTTTAAGAGAGCTTGAAAACAAAGTTGATAGTGAAAATATTCGTAGACTAAACAAAGATATTTTGCCATTTATCGGAAACATGCCAGTAAATTCCCTGACCGTTGAATTGCTGGAAGATCAAGTCACAAACCGTATTGTAGGCCGTGGGGCATTAGAATCCGCTAGACGTGTTCGATCTATTATGGGAATGATTTTAGAATTGCCACGTAAGAAGCGCATTATTTCCCATAACCCAGCTTATGACGTGACGACCCCTCAACCAACTAAAGGGAATCACAATGCAATCGTACATGAAGCTGAACTTTCCGAACTGTTAAAAAAAATGTGGCGGTATAAAATAGACTTCCCACAAGCAAGGATTCAAAGCGAGCTTGCGTTAAAACTGTCTGTCTATATTTTCCAACGTCCTAATGAAGTACGGGGCTTATTATGGGAGTCCGTAGATTTTGACAATGCACAATTAAATTTCGTGGCAAGTAAAACTCATCAAAAGCATATCGTTCCCCTATCTCGTCAAGCCTATGACATTCTTAAACAACTTGAAGCTTTACGCACAACATCTAAATATGTATTCCCAATTGCCAAAGGTGGTGCTGATAACTCTATGAGTAACAGTACCATTGGTGAGGCATTAAAACGTATTGGCTATGGTGGTGAACACACTGCGCATGGTTTTAGAGCCACAGCGAAAACAATATTAAAAGAAGAAATTGAATTCAAGCAGGATGCTGTAGAACATCAATTGGCGCATAAAGTTAAAGATGCAAACGGCACAGCATATGACCGTACCAGTTTTTTACGTCACCGCCGTCAACTCATGCAATTATGGGCAGATTATCTTGATACGTTGAGACAAGGTGGTGATGTATCAGTATTTAAGCCTGATAATGATAATCTGATCACCTTCACTAAAACTGGGTAAACATCCAATTAAACGAAAAACATGGGGATGACTTTGTGAGGATATGAAAGATAAGAACTTATCCTATAGCCCCCTCGCTAATTATTAAGAAACATAATACAGATAAAGAAAAACCCTATAATCTGACGCTTCCCCCGCACCAATTGCAAGGAGTAGTAGATCGTAGGGTTTGTTAAAAGCATCACAAATACGCTTCCCCACCTCTTAGGGTAATCAGAAATAACCCTTGTGGGAGTAGTACATGGCAAAGCTTTCTATAAAAGCTAAAAACTTACACGATCGCCCACACACCAATTGCTAGGTGCGGTGCAAAATATTTTAGCCTCTAATCAGAGCGTAATTGTGCTTAGCAATTTTGTCAAATCAAAAACCATTATAGCCTTGAGTTGACTTAGTTCATCTTTCAGCTAACATAGGAATAAGAAAAGTTAGCACAATCACGTAAAATCCCGCGGCAATTGAAGCCTAAAGGTAGTGATTATGCTGGCTTTTTTACTTATCCTTAAAACAAAAGTTTCCTTTCTACTCCATTCGTCTAACCTAATAAAGTACCTGAGTTTGTTAAAGGAGCATTATCAAATAATGCCCCTTGAGGTGTATTAAAGGCATTAGGTGAGTTGGTAGGGGTTGTTGTATTTTTTGGTGTATTGAATTTACTCCAATCTACACTTGCCAGCATCCCCAAACCACTACCTATCGCATTACTTGCAGCATTATTAAGATAATCAGCATTACGACCATATGAGTTCGCTAAATCACCCGTAGCCTGACCTATTCCAGCAGCAGTACCATTCATTTGATTCACCCCAAGCGTTGCGACTGTATTTAAACGATTCCAATGCTTATTATCAACATTTAAACGCTCTTGTTCTCTTGCAGCCGTAGTAACTCCAGCCTTAGCTAAAGCTTCAGATAATGAAGCACGCCTCATTTGACTTTGCATTACACCGCTATTTGGATTTACACCCATTCGTGCATTATTACGCTCAATAATTTCTTGACTATTTCCAAACTGAGTCGTCACATCAGCTAATGCACGACTGGTGACACCACCTAGATCAGGCTTAATATCCTGATTCGCTAAAGAGACAAGCCCATTAATTGAATCACCATACAGTGAATTAGCTTCGTTGTAACGTTGCTTACTAAAATCCAAAGCTTCACGGCGTAATCCCATCTCAGCTTTTTGTTGTTTGGCGGCTTTACTACCACTTACAAGACCACCAACTACTGTTACTGCCCCAACTCCTGCCGCTACCCAAGACATGATGAGTCCTCCCCAACAAAGAAGAACTGAGGAAAAGTAACTATCAGTTTAGGTTGATCTAATATTTTTTTAGAAGAAAAATACCTCTCAAAAAAATATATCGTGGAATTAAAGATATGAAAAAACATAGCAAACCTCAGTCAGCAAGAAGTTAAATTAAACTAGCATTTGCTAGCATCTTGTCAGTTGCGGTTGCCAAAATAGCAAAATGAAAAACTATATTTTTTTATTAAACCTAGTTTAACGAAAAATTATGAAGCTATGTTAAATTTATACTCTCAAATATAAATGATTATATAAATCTGAATTTTAGGTAAATATGAAGAAAATACTAATTTTAAGCATAGCAATTACTTTAAGTGGATGCATCGTTAAATCGGGAACTCATATTCGTACTGGCGAAATGATGCCAAAAATGACAAGTGAGCAAGTAAAACTCTATAGTCAATCACCCAAAAACTATAGAACATTAGGACTAGTATCAGGTAAAGCTAGTCATGCTTTTGTAAGTGAACAAACAAGAATGGATGCAGCTATAGAGCGTATGAGGAAAGAAGCTGCTGCTTTAGGTGCAAATGGAATATTACTTCAATCTGCTAACAGCGTAGCTGCAAATACTGGAGTGGGGCAGATCATTGGCAATACCGTGATTACTAGCAGAGCCAATGATGCTGTGGTATCAGGCACAGCAATCTATGTAATTGAAGAGTAAAGGTAGTTTCTCAATCCAATGATTAACTAGACCCTCATTCTTTATATGAAAGGTAGAATGGTCAGCATCGTTATGTAAAACCTTTGGCAATTGAAGCCATCAGTAAGTAATAAAGTGCTGACCTTTTACATTTTAACGATGACAAAACTAAGAAAATAACTCCATAATTTTCTCATCCAATTCCCGATCCGTCATGTGATCAAGATCATTCTGCCCCTGCTTAGGCTCTTTTCGGCGTTTCAATTCATCAATCGCCAACTGCTTCAACTGCATATCCAAAATTGCGATTTCCAACTTGGTAATCAATGACACCAAACGACAAAATTCATTAGTAAAATCAAGGCGTTTAAATATACGCTTACGCTCAAATGGCTGGCTTTCCTTTACCGCATTTTCACTATTTTCATGTGCAATTGTTCTTTCACTGATTTCTTCCAGTACAAGTCCCTGTTGGTTATTTTCTTTTTGGGCTTTTAATAGATTAATCAGTTGTGACCGAGTAATTGCCAGTTCATATTTCAAATTACCTTGCAATTCTAATGCTTCTTGAATATCTGTATCTGAAAAAACACGAGCATACATACCATGCTTTTGTGCATTCTTATTTTTTGCCTTTGCGCCCCGATCATGAAAACGGCATCGACCAGTGCCAACATGATCTGTCCCATGCCCTGCGGAGTTCTGACAATGCCCACCATCCTTTTTCTTGGCTTCACATTTAAGTGCCATAGCAACTATCCTCAAAATATATTGTTCAAAACTTTGCTTATTTTCAGCTAATAATAATGCTTATTTTCATCAATTTTTAACTGACATTTTATTACATCCTAAAATCATCAAAATACAGCTCTATGAATCGTTTCAAATATTGAGTTTTCGAGTCTTTTTATTGGCATTTTATTACAGAAATGATTAAATCTTATTCGAAATTCGATATGGAAATATTTTCATTTTCACATGTTTATGCTATTAACATGCATCCAGTTGGATTACATCGAAGAGATACTTTCTAGTTAATGTTCTTAGTTGACTAAATCCATATTTGTTTTATATTGTCATAAGAAAGGTTAGCATCATCAACGCAGCTTTGAGGACAATTGAAGTCCAAAGGCGTTTATTAAGTGCTGACCTTTTTCTTTGTAACCATCAAGCTGGTTTTGAACGTGACCGATACATTTCATTGAATAGATCTAATTCAGGTTCAATGGTGTTAGATTCCTTTATTTCCTGTAGCTTAGATATATCTTCAAACGGTAACGGTACATCATTCGATACAATTTTCGCATAACGACCATGTTTATAAGCATTTTTATTGCCCTTTAACGCACCTTTCGATGCACCACCATGTAGGTAACATTTACCCGTACCTTTATGATGGGTTCGATGCCCTGCAACATGTTGGCACTTGCTACCAAATTTTGTTTTCGCACCACATTTCATTCTATGTTCTCCAAAAACTGACTAAATATATACTTCACTAGAAAAGCGTCTAATTGTCTAAACTCGGTCTGAAAGAATTGTTATATAAGATTCTTAGTTTAGTTAGATGCTTTTTATAAACTGTCTAAATGTCTAAACAAAATCATTTATCCCTCAAGCCTATTTAGACACTTAGACACGTCTAAAATAGTGTCTAAACAAGCTAAAGCTATACAGTACAGGGCTTTTAAGTGTCATTTAGACGTTTAGACACTTTTCCTAGTAAAATAGGATTTAATTCAACTAGACGCTTTTTAATAAGGGCATCTATACGGATGTGATTCGTGTCCTCAAGTTGCTGTGCTGTCGCTTCCAATAGCTGCTTATTTTTGCTCATTGGTCTAGGACATGAGGTCTGCATGGTCGAATATTGAATTTTATCCGTACATTGGTCGATACACTTCTTCACTAACCAATTCAATAAACGCTGTGCATCACTTTCCTTTTTGCTCTCAATCTCTGCATAACGTAACCATTCACCTAATGAATGTCGGATAATGTCACACGCTCCCTGCATGGTCTGGGCAGATATTTCAGACTCACCTTGAAAGAATGCAAAGACAGTGGCTAAACGGCGCGCTAATTGACTTGCACGGCTCGCAAAGGGCTGTATGTGTTCATATTTACCGCCTTTGGCTTGTTCAATTTCACAATCATTATAGAAAGCAAGATTGATCTTACAGGCTTCATCACTCAAATGTATAACACGGCGTTGATCTACTTTCTGCCCATCCACTAATACCATAGGACAAGGATCTAATAGCATTCTACAGCGCTCCCAGTAGGCGATAAGCCTATAGTCTAGGTTTGCGTTCTTTTGCTCAAATTCAGCGCACTGTAGACGTGTACCTGCCAAATTTTCAGGAACAGTTAAAATAAAGCGTGGCAAGAATCCTTGCTCTCTCAATACATCATCTTTCAGAGCATCGGATAGCACCTCATGCTGCCCCTGTAAATTGAATGTGAGCCGAACGTCATAAGCCCGCCCACTGCCGTTAAGGTTCGATTTAGAACGTGTACGTTGAATAGAACCATCGTCAAAGAGCTTGGTATAGCTGCCTAGTGCTTGGGTTCGGGTGTCACCTTTCATGGTATGCCCACCAAAGAATTGTCCTGCTTCATCACTCGATATGGATGCATTTCTCAATGTGCCATCAATGAGTAAGCCTGCAATCGCTTCAAGTGTGCCATCACTAAACATAGTGCTAGGGTCAGTAGGCGGTAGATTCTCTGCAAGGAATGCTTCTCGATCTGCTTTGGGTAGCCCTGCCTGCTGGGCTTTCCACTGTTGCATAGCACCCTTATACTGTTCATAAGCTTCTCGCTCATGCTCCATAATGGCTTTATCTGCCAGTCCTTTACTGGTGCTTTTACGGCTGCCACTTTGTCCCTCTGTCAGTAGAAACAAGCTACATGGCTCACCCAGTGTATTGAATTGATGCGGTGCATTTACATGGGATTGGGCAATATGGGAAATTGCACCGATAACACATTGCGCTGTCATAGCAATTGGGGCTTGTACATATTCAGCAATTGCCTGCGCTGCATCTTGTAATAATGGTGGTAATGCCTGTATTGGGTAGAGGGTTGCTTTACTGGTGGTTGTGTTCTCCAATGGAATAATCTTCCCCCATTCAGCAACATTCGCCTTACTTATTTCCACCTGAATCATGTTATCCAATTCATCTTGTGGCATGGCAAGATTAGGTGGTTCAGGGATAAATGCCATTTTTACATCAAGGTCAGTGTAACGGCGTTGTATATCATCCTGTTGATGCAATGGAGCTATCACACATAAATCAGGATGTGCTTTCATCAATGCTTTGAGGGTATAGACATTAATCTTGCTGTCACTATACGGTGCATAAATTGGATACGCCGTTTTAAATGCAAGGTGAATATCATCCGTCACAAGCAATGGTAATTGTTCTAGCTTTGACCGATTGAAATACAAGCCCCCCTGCCCGAACACAATGTCTTTAAATCCATTCACTATAGGATTGGTAAACACTGCACCAATAGGGCATAAATTTTCGCTGTATAGATCGAATACTGCTAAACCATATAGGGCATTATCATCAGCTTCACCATGTTGGGTGGCATTATCAATCACTGAACGGCGTATTTCAGGTGGGCAACCACCCATCATATTAACCATTGCACCATGTAATAGATTGTTGTTAAATAATGGGGCTGTTTTATCTTCAAGTGCTTCAATTATTTGTTCACTTGCATCAATGCTCGTCCCCTCAGACGAGCATTTGTGTTTTTGGGATTCCTTAAACATATCAGGGGTTGTATCCCAAGAGGATTTTATATTCATAAGTCCCCCCACTCTTCCACGCACGTCTCAACAAAATTTTGAGCAACATGCATAAGTGCA
Source organism: Acinetobacter tjernbergiae DSM 14971 = CIP 107465 (assembly GCF_000374425.1). Classification (GTDB taxonomy): domain Bacteria; phylum Pseudomonadota; class Gammaproteobacteria; order Pseudomonadales; family Moraxellaceae; genus Acinetobacter; species Acinetobacter tjernbergiae. Next base: position 107,852 of record NZ_KB894365.1, read on the forward strand.
TCTATACAGACAGCGTTATATTCGCGATTCAAATCTAAAGTTATTAACTCCTCTAACATATAATGCATGCCGTTAAGAAGAGTTATAGCGGGTTGAAAATCTAATTCTAGTTCTTGTTGCTGAGCCTGTTCTAATAATTTTAAGGCATTAGATATGGGCAGCAAGCATACAGCCAACATAGCTTTAATCTTGTGATCTTCTACTCCACACACACCATAGCTAGTATTAATACGCAGCAAACATGCCGATACATGATTAAGATATGTCCCTGATTTACAGACAAGTTCAACTGTTGTTAAATTCTCCATGATTAAACCTCCTCACGTTGTGCCATAAGAACAGCTTGAGCAATATTAATCATGTTATTGGCATAGTTGGCTTGTACCAATAAATTCGTAATCGTTTCCAACTGTAAACGAGTCATATCCTGATCAGTATTTAAATTGATACCACCTAAAATCGCTTGGGCTTGGCAAATGAGTTTGCCTGAAATTTCCTTACAATCCTGTGGTGTTGCATCCTGCGGACGATCAAAAAATGATGCGGCACTATTACTACGGTGAGTTGTCACTGTTGCACGAACAAGACTTATTGAGTTAGGCATGAGCATGCTCTCCTATATGCTTAATGAGAGCTTTGCCATTCACGACCAAATGAGGGTGGCAAAGCTGTAAAGGGTTGGTCGACTGGTGACATAGGAAACCAGCACATCCGAAGATGTCCCTCTCCAGCTTCGCCATAACATGCGAATGCATAGAGATAGTACGCATAAAAAAAGCCCGAAGCGGACTATATGCGCCTATGTAATCTTGATAGCCGACCAAAGCTAATCCAACTGTTTTTTGTTGGACGACCGTAGCATACGATGGATTACTACATGACGCAACAAGCAAAAGTAATAGTATTCCAAGCAAAACCAAAGAGATTGTATTTTTTAAGGTGGGGGTCATGGTGACATCTCCAAACCCTTAGAAGCCATCCATGCGTCAATATCTTCGGACCGCCATGCAGTCACGCGCTCAGAAAGTTTAACTGGCTTTGGGAATGAACCATCACGGACTTTATCCCAGATCGTACATTCGCCCATTGGTAAAATACCCTGACGAGCTGGGCGACCTTTAATAGTTCTGGTCATACCATCTTTAGTGGTATAGGTACGTGGCTTACGCTCCGCTGTCGTAGCGAGGTCACGCATTCGATAAAATTTTGGTGATGTGTGGTGAACTACTTGATTTTGAATAGACATAAAACTATCTCGTTTGTTACCGTATTGTGGCGTTACGAATAGTTTTCATCTTTTGTTTACCTAAGTGGAGGTAAATAGTTTTATTTCTATTTCCCTTGATTTTTTCTTATGCTCATGAATGTATCTATTACTTGTTGTTTTAATTGACGAGCCTTTCGCTCCTCCTGTATTTTTGGTTCGATCATGTTATAAGGATATTCACTCTTTAGTTCATGTGTGATCACACCCAACATATTTTCTTGTTTTTTATACGCTAAATTCTTTAATTGGTTGATCTTTGCTAAACCATCTTTATCTTCCCCACCATCTTCATAAGTTAAGCCATCCATAAGTTCTTGCCTTAATGGTTCAATCGTTTTTCTTATTGTGTCCTCATCATACCTATTATTTAAACAAAGAATTTTCAGAAACTCCTTGTTTGTGATGTTTGCACCCCAGAAAAAACACCATAATTTTAAATCTATATAAGCCAAAAATTTATAATCAACCCATCTTAATAAATCATAATCATCTATAGTTCTAATACTTTTGAAACCCTGCTCTTCTCTTGCCTTTCTTAGAAAGTATTTGAATTGCTCTAAAATAATTTTATCAGGATAACTAATATTAACCACAAAAGGACATTCTGCTTTATGTGTTAACTCAGGTGATTTTATGGTTAAAAAATCATTCTCATTTAGTCTACGAGGTTCATCTCTAATGAATTTTGGCAAATTCTCAACTGGTACAATCATTTCATCAGGAAAATGATTCACAGCCAAACCATAGTCATCATTTATAATCGTATATCTACCTTGATCAAAGAAAATAAAAGTATCATCTTCAAATTTGACATATAAATCACTCTCCAATGGATTGTTAAGTAATTGATCAAATGCTAACTCAAACACTTTTTTATCTATAGTTTTCTCTTCTTTATAAAAAAATGGCTCTTTAATAGTATTTAACAGATTAATCCTCATTTTTATAGCGAACCACCAATCTATAGCAGTAAAATTAGCGACTTCATCATATTTATGAATTTCGAATGCTGGCGGTAAATTATCTTTCTGATTAATTCTTCTATCCATTTTTTGTAGCAGCCAAGCTTAACGTTTAACTAATTTTAAAATGCTTTCTCGTAGTTGTCAGTAGTATCTGATCTTTATCATTTATTATCTTATTTGTTGTATCACATCATTTGTTTAGCAGGACTAAATTTTTCGCTATTTGATCAAGATGGGAATACCATTACAACTTTAAGCAGTGTTAAGTTACTTTTCCAATAATTTAGACATCTAATTTTCTCACTCAGTATATTTCATTACTTTAGGCTTGAGTTTTATGATTGTTTACTTAAGATAGCTGAATGCAATTGGATACTTTGGACTTTATAAAAATGTCATCTTTTTTTGACCTAATAAACAAATATAGAAGAACAGCAAAAACGGAACGCGAAAAAGGCACTTATTTTGAGTTGCTTTGCATTAAATATTTTAAAAATGAACCATTCTATGCTGATTTATTTGCAGATGTTCAAACCTATACCGAATGGGCAAAAGCACAAGGTTTGTCGGGTAAAGATACGGGTATTGATCTTGTCGCTACAACTAAAGACGGCGAATTTTATGCTATTCAGTGCAAGCTATACGATGCAGATCGTAAAGTTACTAAAGCCGAAATTGATAGCTTCCTATCAGCAGCATCAAAGACCTACTTTAAACGCCGTATTATCGTCAGTACCACACATGGATGGTCAGATAATGCTCTCACAACACTTGAGAACCAAGACCCACCTGTTACCAAGATTGACCTTGATACTTTAGCGCAAAGCGCAATTGATTGGTCTTTATTTGCGGAAAAGAAAGAGGTTATTTTTAAGAAAAAGAAATATCTTCGTGACCATCAAAAAGCAGCACTTACTTCTACAAGAATCGGTCTTTATGATAGACAATTAGAGCGCGGCAAGCTCATTATGGCTTGTGGTACAGGCAAGACCTTTACGAGTCTGAAAATTGCTGAAGAATGTGCAGGCAAAGGAAAGCGCGTATTATTCCTTGTCCCAAGTTTGTCATTACTGTCACAGACATTAACGGAATGGACGCAAGAGTCGACCACACCTTTACATAGTTATGCTGTATGTTCTGATAACGAAATTGGTAAAAAGAAGAATTCTACAGCGATTGATGCAGTCACAACATTAGAGCATGAATTGCAATACCCTGCGACCACAGACGCAGCAAGATTAGCTGAGAACGTAGAAAAGCACCACGATAGTGAACACATGACTGTCGTATTCTCAACTTACCATTCGATTAATACAGTCTCTGATGCACAAAATGATTATCAAATGGCAGAGTTTGATTTGATCATTTGTGATGAAGCACATCGTACAACAGGTTCAACACATGATAGCGAAGATGATTCAAACTTCGTCAAGATTCATGATGCTGGCTTTATCTTGGGTAAAAAACGCCTGTATATGACGGCAACCCCGCGTATTTTCTCTGATGATGTGAAGAACAATGCGACCGACTATACTTTGTTTTCAATGGACAATGAAAAGTTATTTGGTGAGACGCTTTACACTATTAACTTTTCCGAAGCAGTAAAACGTGGTCTATTGGTCGATTACAAGGTCATTGTATTGACGGTTGACTCTGACACAATCATCGAAAAGATCGGGGCAACAATTACTGATAACAAGGATATTGTAGTCGATGATGCAGCTCGTATTGTTGGCTGTTGGAAAGCCTTATCAAAACAAGGTATTCATGCTGACGTTGAAGAAGATACCGCGCCTATGCAACGCGCTTTAGCATTCTGTCAGGTGATTGATCAATCCGAAAAAGCTAGAAAACACCAAGTCAGTTCAACGCGCATAGCTAATATTTTTCAAACTGTTGTTGAAGCCTATCAAAATGCCGAGATCAAAGAAGGTAATGAAATATCACACCGCCTGATTTGTGAAGCAGATCATGTTGATGGTGGAATGGGGGCGGATAAGAAAGAGCAAAAGCTCAATTGGTTAAAGGCAATACCTAAACAGCAACAAGATGAAGATGGTACAGAACGCCCGATTTGTCGTGTCCTGAGTAATGTACGCTGTTTATCGGAAGGTGTTGACGTGCCTGCACTCGATGCAGTGCTGTTCCTGACACCTCGCAATTCTCAAGTCGATGTTGTCCAGTCCGTTGGCCGTGTAATGCGTCTTGCAGAAGGCAAAAAGCGCGGTTATGTCATTTTGCCTGTCGTGATTCCGCCTAACGTAGACGCGAACAAAGCTCTTGATGACAACATGACCTATAAAGTGGTTTGGCAAGTGCTAAATGCACTACGTTCTCACGATGACCGTTTTGATGCCATGATCAATAAAATGGATTTGACAGGTATTGATCGCTCGAAGATGGAAGTGATTGCCATCACAGACAAAGTAGCGGCTAAAGCTAAAAAGAAAGGTGCTGGTAAAGGTGGTTCAACGATTGGCACCCCAACTAAAAAGAAAAAGGATGAAGTCGAAGATACTCAACACTCCTTTAGCTTTGAATCAGGTGAGATTGAACGCGCCATCGTTGCTAAAGTGGTTCAGAAAGTGGGTAATCGTCATCACTGGGAAGATTGGGCGAATGATATTGCCCAGATTGCACAAACGCATATCAAGCTGATTACGGACATTCTAGAGCGTCCTGAATGCAACAAAGAACGTGCCGTATTTGAAGAGTTTGCTTTTGAAATCCGTGATGATTTAAATAATGCGGTATCGGATGCTGAAATCATTGAAATGTTGGCGCAGCACCTTATTACTAAGCCTGTCTTTGATGCTTTGTTTGATGAGTATAGTTTTGCCGCCAACAACCCAATGGCAAAAGCCATGCAAAAGGTTCTGGATGTTTTAGATCAGCACCAACTCGACAGTGAAACAGAAGCATTACAACGATTCTATGACAGTGTGAAGCTACGCGCATCAGGTATTGATAGTGCTGAAGGTAAACAGAAGATCATTGTTGAGTTATATGACAAGTTTTTCCGTAATGCCTTCCCTCGTATGACAGAGCGTCTAGGCATCGTCTACACGCCTGTTGAAGTGGTGGACTTCATCATTCACAGTGTCAATGATGTGCTTCAACAAGAGTTCGGCAAGAGCTTTGCGGATGAGGGTGTTCACGTTCTTGACCCATTTACGGGAACAGGGACATTCATTTCTCGTTTACTTCAAAGCGGTTTAATTCCACCGAAGAAGTTGACCTATAAATACAAGAATGAAATCCATGCTAATGAGCTTGTATTGCTAGCCTACTACATTGCAGCAATCAATATTGAAGCTGTATACCACAGCGAAATTATTGACGAGTACACACCATTTGAAGGTATTTGTTTAACCGATACTTTCCAAATGTATGAAAAAGAAGATTTGGTTGATCAAGTGCTTGTAGATAACAGTGCACGCCGTAAACGTCAGAAGTCTTTGGATATTCAGGTGATTATTGGAAATCCACCGTATTCGGCTGGTCAAGATTCTGCAAATGATAATAACGCCAATATAAAATACCCTGCTTTAGATGAAAAAATTCGCCAAACTTATGCAGAGCGTTCAGTCGCAACAAATAAAAATGCGCTTTATGATTCATATATTCGGGCAATTAGATGGGCAAGTGATCGTATAAAAACCCAAGGAATTATAGGTTTTGTCACAAATGCTGGTTGGATTGATGCCAATACAGCAGATGGTTTGCGTAAGTGCTTAGTTGAAGAGTTTAGTAGTCTTTACATCTTCCACTTACGTGGAAATCAACGAACATCAGGAGAAAAGTCACGTCAGGAAGGCGGAAAAATCTTCGGTAGTGGAAGTCGTGCGCCAATTGCAATTTCAATTCTAGTGAAAAATCCAAACTCTCAGAAACAGGGTGAGATTTATTTTCATGATATTGGTGATTATCTAAGTCGTGAGGAAAAACTCAATAAAATTTCTGAATTTCAGAGTATGAACAATATTACGAAAGCAAATGCTTGGTCGAAGATTACGCCTGATGAACATGGTGATTGGTTAAATCAGCGTGATAATAGTTTCAGCGCATTTATAAATTTAGGTGATAAGAAAGACAAAAATGACACTAGCTTGTTCTTAAATTACTCTCGGGGTGCTGAAAGTGGGCGTGATGCTTGGAGTTATAATAGTAGCCCTAAAAAACTTGCATATAATATTAAAAAGATGATCGATTTTTACCAAGAGCAGTTAAGTAATTTTGCGGATACATCCTTATCAATAGATAAATTCATCAATACGGACAACACGAAGATTAGTTGGACTTCAAGCTTAAAAAAACACCTAGAGAATGGTGTACATATAACGTTTTCACCCATTGAAGTGAGAGAAGCTTTATATCGTCCATTTACCAAGCAAAAATTATATTTTTCGAATAATTTGATACACCGTGTAGGGCAAATCCCTAAAATTTTCCCCAATGATAGTAGTGGTGCGAACAAGGTTATTTCTGTAACTGGTAGAGGCGCGACAAAAGAATTTTCAGCATTAATAACAGATCAAACACCAGACCTTGAAATGATTTCAAAAGGACAATGTTTTCCACTATCTATTTATGAAGAACTAGACAGCTCTAGTGATTATTTGTTGAGCAACGCAACGCAACGCAACGCAACGCAACGCAACGCAACGCAACGCAACGCAACGCAACGCAACGCAACGCAACGCAACGCAACGCAACGCAACATTATACAACAGAAACTCAATCAAATCAAAATCTTGTTATCTGTATATCCACAATGGCAAACAGAGAATTCTCAGTCCTTATATCCGACAGCATTCCAGATGTACAGTTACAAGCCAACGGTCAATGCTTCCCGCTTTATCTGTACGAAACGAACGAGGGGGGCAACCAATGAATCTAGCAATTTGCTTATCAATTACAGGAAACAAAAGCTTTTCTGCCCTAATTACAGATCAGATTCCAGACTTACACCTGATTGGCGATGCACAGTGTTTTCCTCTCTATCTTTACGAAACAGAGGAGAACAACTAATGCAAAATCAAAACTATCAAGATGATTTATTCAATACATCATCAGAACAAAATTCACAAAGTGAACAGCCAAAGTTGGTACGTAAAGATGGTATCAGCGATGCAGGTTTGGCTCATTTTCAAAAAGCCTATCCTAACGAGCAGATCAGCAAAGAAGATATTTTCTACTATGTCTATGGTTTACTGCACAGCGAAGACTACCGTAAACGCTATGCTGACAACCTAACTAAAGAATTGCCACGTATTCCATGCGTGAAGAAATCCACAGACTTTTGGGCATTTAGCCAAGCAGGACGTGACCTCGCCCACTGGCATCTCAACTACGAAAGAGTTGAACCTTACAAGGCAACATTGGACACGGGTAGTAAGGCGTACAGCCAATTGACCGCAGAAGATTTCTATGTCGAAAAAATGAAGTTTGCCAAGAAAGGCGAAAAAGGAACTGTCATATACAATAAACGTATTACAATCAGAGATATTCCCTTAGAGGCTTATGATTACGTAGTAAATGGTAAGCCTGCCCTAGAGTGGGTTATGGAGCGTCAAGGCGTTTCTACGCACAAAGACAGCGGTATTGTGAACGATGCTAATGATTGGGCAATTGAAACCATGAATAATCCAGCATATCCGTTAGAGTTGTTCTTGCGTGTGATTGCGGTCAGTCTTGAAACAATGAAGATTGTTAAGTCGTTGCCTAAATTGGATATTTGACTTTCACAGTTTAATTAACACCATTTTGCTTATGTCGATTTTTATTGGTTTTATCGACATAACATCATATATATGTTTATGCCATCGACATGACTTTACCATCATGTCGATTTTTTATCATTTTATCGACATGACACTATAAATACGTTTATGCTATCGACATGACATCAAACTCATGTCGATTTTACATCACATTATCGACATAACAATAAATAGGGAAAGATCAAACCATGACCCACTGGAAAGCAACTGAACCCTATAACGCTTTACCACCCTTACCACCTACACAAGACGTAGAAACCAAACAGGTTTTAAAATTATGTATTGAGGCACGAGCAGCTTTGGCTGAACTCAAGCAAGCGGGCGAACTTATCCCAAATCAAACCATCTTGATTAATATCATTCCCCTACTCGAAGCAAAAGACAGTTCGGAAATTGAAAATATTGTCACGACCACAGATAAGCTCTTTCAACATGCGCAGGGCAATGAAGATCATGCCGACCACGCCACCAAAGAAGCATTAAGATACCGTACAGCGCTCTATAGAGGTGTGCAATCTATTCAGGAACGCCCTTTAAATACGCGTACAGCAATTGAGATATGCCAAACTATCAAAGGTGTTGAGCTTGATATACGCGCAACTACTGGTACGGCATTGAAAAATAGCTATACCAATGAGGTGATCTATACCCCACCCGTTGGACAAGATGCTATCCGCAATTTACTCTCCAATTTAGACCATTTCCTACATTACAATGAAGATATAGACCCATTGATTAAAATGGCAATTGCACACTACCAGTTTGAAGCAATCCACCCTTTTATTGATGGTAATGGACGTACTGGGCGGATTTTGAATATTCTATATTTGATGGATAGTCAATTACTTACTTTACCGATTCTATATCTCAGTCGTTTTATTATTCAGAACAAAGCCAAATATTACGAATTGCTATTGAGTGTAACAACTCAAGAAAATTGGCAAGAATGGATTTTGTTCATGCTACAAGCAGTCAAGAACACTTGTGAATGGACGATCACCAAGATCAATAGCATTAGACGTTTACACGAACATACGATCGAATATATCAAAACTAATGCCGATAAAGTCTATTCGCGCGAACTGGTAGATGTCATCTTTGAACAGCCTTATAGCAGGATATCCAACCTTGTAGATAAAGGAATAGTAAAACGGCAGGCTGCATCAACCTATCTTAAAAAATTAGTTGAGATTGGTGTATTAGAAGAATTAAACATCGGGAAAGAAAAACTCTTTTTACATCCAAAGTTATTACAACTATTAACCAGTGATGACAATTCGTTTTCTGCCTATCCTTAGTCAATTTACGCGTATCGCAAATTCAGGAGTAAAAGTTGCAATACGTGCAACTTACAATTAACTTTTTCCACTTGACGGTATAAATGACGGTATATTTAAAATATATAAAAATTATTATTTTTAAATACAAATACTTAAAAAACAAATTTAACGGACTCTCTCACCGCCAAGTTTATTTTCTATGATATCTCATAGAGTTCTAAAAGCTTAAATCTAAAGGGTTTAAGCTTTTTTTATTGCCTTATGTTTTCCAATTAACTCTATTGAATCCTGATATAGTTGGGGGTATAAATGGGGGTATAAGAAATCTCCCCTATTTTTATACCCCCAATTTTCTACGGAAACTACTGCAATGCTTACAGATGCTCAGGTCAGAAAGATCAAACCATTAGATAAGAAAACCAAATATTCTGATGAAAAAGGCATGTATCTAGAAGTCACGCCATCAGGTGGTATGCACTGGCGTATGAAATTTCGCTTCAATGGCAAAGAAAATATTTTTAGCATTGGTTCATATCCTGACACCACACTTGCCCAAGCAAGAAGGATTCGTGATGAGGCACGCTTAAACTTAAAAGATGGAATTAATCCAAACGAGGCGAAGAAACAAAAAAAATTGCAGGTCGATGAAAGCACACTTTTCAGAGCGCTTGCAATGGAATGGATGGGAGACCGTAAAGCAGTCATTAAAGAAACGACTTATTTACGTGATTTGTCGGTATTTGAAAAAGATCTATTCCCTGCTCTAGGTGATATGCCTATTGATCAGATTAAGGGTAAAGATGTACTTGCCTGTGCAAAAAAAATTGAGGAGCGTGGTGCATTAGAAATGGCAAAACGCTCAATTCCTCTGGCAGGACGTATTTTCCGATTTGCGATTCGTAAAGGCATTATTGAGAACGATCCTACCCCACATTTAGGCGAGGCTCTCAAGCCTCGTAAAGTAAAAAATATGGCTCGTCTGGATATTTCGGAATTCCCTGCCTTTCTTGAACGTATGGATCGTTATCATGGCAATCTTATCATTAGATCAGCCCTACAGTTGATGACGCTTACTTTTGTCAGAACAGCAGAGCTTAGAATGATGGAGTGGAATGAGATTGATTATGAGCATCGTTTATGGCGTATTCCAGCACATAAAATGAAAATGGCTATGCCACATATTGTGCCTCTCTCCAAACAGGCTTTAGATATACTGGAAAAGATTCAACCAATTACAGGCATAAAACAGTACGTTTTCTATAATTACAGCACAGCTAAGCCAATCAGTAGCAATGCTCTTTTATGTGCAATTCGCACCATGGGATATAACGGTAAAATGACAGGACATGGCTTCCGTGGACTTGCATCTACAACCTTACATGAACAAGGCTATATGCATGACGCGATTGAAATTCAGTTAGCTCATAGGGTTGGTAATGCCGTATCACAGGCTTACAATCATGCTCAACATCTTGAGTATCGGGTTAAGATGATGCAGGAATGGTCTGATTTTATTGATGGGTTAAGGGGTAAAGTCTCTCAGCTATCCGACAACATTATATAATATTGATAAAAGAATAAAATTAATGGTATATTTTTTATTCTACAATTTCCATGGAAAAAAGATGCTTCCATCTCATGAGATTCACTTTCTAGAAAAAATCTTTCTTTGTTTAAATATTCCCTTCTTTGAAGAGAAAATATTAAATAGCAGCTTAGTCGTAAGTATCAATAATGCTTGTAATGGCGAACCATCAAGCGTCATTATTGAATTAAGCGGTACTCCTCCACTTTTTACTTTATTTATGGATCTATGCTATTCTAAACCTACTCTTTTAGTGAATAGTAAAATAATTACTCATAATCGTTACGCAAGATACAATGATGTCATAAATATTATTAAACACTTCTTAAAAGAATATTATTTAATACGTTCAAAACATCCCACATAAAGATATAAAAATTATTTTTGTTCAAATTTAACAGGTAGTTTTTTCGCCAAGCTTAATATAGAAGCAACCCACCTACCTACACTCAACAAAACTACTACCGCTAGGATAATATTCAATCCTTTAAAAAATACAAAAAAATCAAACCATTTCTTTGAAATATAAAAAGGCACCACATCAAAGTACTTAAAGATCCACAAAAATATATCATTAAATAAAAAAATAAAAACACTAACTACATAGTAAATAAAAATACTAATAAATAAAATTTCTAAGGTTTTCTTTTTAAATCTTGTGTGAAGTTCAATGTTTTCATCATCTATTTTTTTAATATTAACAAAAGCCCAACTATTTATAAAATCATGCATCACATTAAAAATATTGTTACATTTATTTTTGATGCAAAAATCAAGAAAGAGTCCACCTACATCATCCCTACAAGTAACTTCTCTGGCAGCAATATCCCTTATCACAAATTCAATATTAAGTTTTTGATAGTAATCATTAATGTAGCTTTGCAAGGCCTCACGTTGGGCTTTAAAAAATTTTCGCTTATGTGCCATTCGATAAGTTTTGTCAAAAAACCATAATAAAACGGGAAAGAACGTAACTATATATTTTAAAATAATTTCCAAAAGTACATTTCTCCAATAATTCACTCATAGTTATTATAAAACTTAAACAAACCAATCATTAAAACAAATGACATTATTAGAAAAGAGAAATAACTATTTTCAAATGAATAATAAAAAAACAAAATAAAAATCAAACCAAAAGCAATTGCAACAGCACAATCTATCCATAGAAGCATTTTCTTTTGATGTTCATATCTGTTGTTAATTTGTTCGAATGAGCCTTTAAATTTATCAGCTATAGCTTTATGCTTAGCTTCTAATAATTTTTTGTGACTATCAATCTCATCTTTTAGTGCAGCAAGAGTATTGTGTTGATTTCTAATAAGAATAGTTAATGTAAAAGCATAAAATAAAATCCCTGCGAATATTATAAAATTCTTTGCATCAACAGAAAAAATTAAAACACTACTATTTTGATTACTTTTAATTAAATTTAAATTTGCTCCTGCTAATATAACAGATACAGGCACACCTATTAATTGAGACTGGATATCTGAAAAAACTTTATTCAAACGTATAGTAAAGTCAACCTTATCCTTTTCAACCTCTTTTTTTACTGTTTCATAAGAAAAGTTAGACATATATAAGTCTAATTCATCATTAATATAATCACATATTTTATCAAATTGATTAATAACATCAGATAACTTTATTTCACTCGTTCCACCAAAGTATCCAACCAATGCTTTTTTAAAAATATGTTTTTTCTCTTTAGGATTAAGCACATCATCGCTAAATTTAGAAATTATATCATCTAGATTTCGAAGTTCAACCAAATCACTGGCTTCATATTCATCAGTAATTATTAACTTCTTTTTATCTAAAAAAACCAAACTATAGGCAATGGGATTTTCATTAATATGATCAGCATTAGATTTTAAAAAATTATATAAATTAATTATTTTTATATATTTACCAACTTTACCTGATGGTTCTTCATCCATTAAATATATTTGTTTAATATCTCTAATATAAAAATTAGAAAATGGGATAATACGACGATCACTTGAGTTTAATAATAGCTTGTCAAAATTAGAGTAGGTTCCTGAAGGATGGTCAAATTGAATCTTTAACGTTGTAGAATTAAAACTCCAGTCTAATTCATAATCATCTTTATATTTATTATATATTTCATTAATTTTATCAAAGTCACTTTTATTTTTGGCGCACCCCTCTACCCCTCCAACTGAATCCTTTGTCAGAGGGTCTAATAAATCGTAAACGTTTATCATTTCTTTTAGAAATGATTTATCAATTTGGTCAGTCATAGCATAAATTTACTAACTAGCATTGGCCTTTTTAATTTTTTGATCTAACTCATCAGGGATGTACCGCAAAGTAATTTCCCTATTTTGAGAGTTGTAAAACACACTTTTACCTAATTCTTCCACAGGGAAGTTGATCGATGTTCTTCCTATTTTACCAGAGACTCTATCCAATTCCCTTACTTTTCTAGCATTAGGCTTAAAGGTTTCATCAATTTTATAACCACCATCTTTAATGAATTTTAATAATTCATTCTCTTCTGTTTCTTCGCTAGTTGGTGACAATAATGCTGTAACCGCTTTCAAACTGACTGGCTGCTTTTCTTCCAATTTATTAGCCAAATAACCATGTAACTCAGCTGTTTTAGCTAGTTGAATAGCTGGTTCCATATTCTTATGAACCATAAAATCATTTACAGCTTGAATCAAATTTACTGTATTAGCTGTCGATTCAGCAAAATTCTTACAACCTAATGCATTACGAAAATAGCGAGTAATATCTTGCTCCTCACCTCTTCTTTTTACAAAAGAAAGACACCGTTCAGGTAAACCTTCTTCATCTAAATTTTCTGGTTGGTTTCTTGTAAGCCAAGTTGTTATATTTAATCTTACAGCTTCATGAAAATGCTTCATAGTAAAAGATTGAGTTTCATAAAAACTCATATCGTTCTCATCAATACCGTAAGTCGTCTCTAGCTTAAGCATAACTATCAATAAAAAATTATTATTATCTTTCAGATAGTTAATAAAAAGAACATAGCCACCTGTCGCTTTATAACTATCAATTATCTTACTTTTAATTTCATCAACTGCACTTTTAGTAAAGTTGAGAAAATCTAAACGTTCTGTTTCATTTATCGGGGATTGCCAGTTAATTAACTTTTGATGAAAAATATTTTTATCAGGATCTTCAATAGCTCCCCAAGTATTAACCTCAGTTGCATAAGTCATTAATAACTCTTCTGTGAAAGCTATTAGAATAGAGTCATCATTATGAAAACATTGAGGTTTATATTTTATCTCTGCAACAGAAGTATTGGTAGCTTTTTTAATACCATGAGTTATAGCATATTGGATCTGAAATGACATAATACTCTCTTAACCCCTAAAAAATATGATTATTTTAAATAAATTACTACAATAACCCGAATCGTGGATAAAAAATTGACTTGAAAAATAAAAGAACTAGAGCCATCAGTTGAGTTACCAAACCTAAAGCTCTAGTCCTAATGTTCAATAGTACCGAATTATTCTGTGTAATCGATGATTTCTTTCTTAAATTTGAATCAACTTATTGGAAGTTTCTCAAACAAATCCGCTACTCTTTAAGAATCAGAACTGCACAGCTGACCATCTCGGAAATTAGCTTTATCGCCATTTGGTATAAGTGTTCTCACTTCAGTAATTTCAAAGCCTTTTTCACATGGTT
>NZ_KB894366.1 GCF_000374425.1 Acinetobacter tjernbergiae DSM 14971 = CIP 107465
CCGATTATTTTCATAAAAACATACTGTTTTACCTATTTATATATTTTGCGTACTATAGCTTCATTGAATGAATTTAGCTGATTTAAACTGCTTAGAATTTGGAGAAATACATGTTAGATCAAAATATTAAAACGCAATTAAAAGCTTATTTAGAACGTTTAGAAAGTCCAATCGAGTTGGTCGCTGCTTTAGATGACTCGGACAAAGCCGCAAAGATCAAAGAACTTGTGACTGAAATTGCAGAACTTTCTGATCAAGTCACGGCACGTTTTGATGGTTCAAATACTCGCCGTCCTAGTTTCGGTGTAGCCAAAGCAGGCGAACAACCACGTGTGTTCTTTGCTGGTTTACCGATGGGACATGAGTTCACTTCTTTGATCTTGGCTTTATTACAAGTGTCAGGTTATGCGCCTAAAGTGTCTGATGATGTGTTAAATCAAATCAAAGGCTTAAACTTGAACTCAAATTTTGACGTGTTTGTCTCATTGAGCTGCCATAACTGTCCAGATGTGGTTCAAGCCTTAAACTTGATTGCCATCTACAATCCAAATGCAACTGCAACCATGATTGATGGCGGTTTCTTCCAAGATGAAGTTGAAGAACGTAAAATCTTGGCTGTGCCAATGCTGTTCCAAGACAACGAACATATTGGACAAGGTCGTATGACTTTGGAAGAAATTGTTGCTAAGTTAGATACCAACTCAGCTGAGAAAGATGCCACAGCACTCAATGCCAAAGATGCTTTTGATGTATTGGTGATCGGTGGTGGCCCTGCAGGTGGTACAGCGGCGATCTACGCAGCACGTAAAGGCATCAAAACAGGTATCGTTGCTGAACGCTTTGGTGGTCAGGTCATGGATACCATGGACATTGAGAACTTCACCACAGTTCAAAAAACCGTAGGTCCAAAGTTTGCTCAAGATATGGAAGCGCATGTACGTGAATATGGCGTGGACATTATGAACTTGCAACGCGTGAGTAAAATCACAGGTGCAGATCAAACTGCCAATGGTCTGGTTGAAGTTGAATTGGAAAATGGGGCTAAGCTTGAATCGAAAACCATTATTCTTTCAACAGGTGCACGTTGGAGAGAAATGAATGTACCGGGTGAAGCTGAATACCGTACCCGTGGTGTAGCGTACTGCCCACACTGTGATGGCCCACTCTTCAAAGGCAAGCGTGTTGCGGTGATTGGTGGGGGTAACTCAGGTGTAGAAGCAGCAATTGACCTTGCAGGAATTGTAGAGCATGTGACGTTAGTTGAGTTTGATACCAAGCTTCGTGCAGATCAAGTGTTGCAAGACAAGTTAAATAGCTTGCCAAATACCACTGTGATTTTGAATGCACTCAGTACAGAAGTGGTGGGTGATGGTGCTCAAGTAACGGCGTTGAAATATAAAGATCGTGCCACTGATGTTGAACATACGGTAGAACTTGCCGGAATCTTTGTACAAATCGGTTTATTACCGAACACCGATTTCTTGAAAAACAGTGCCGTTGAACTCAGCAATCGTGGTGAGATTGTGATTAATGATCGTAACGAAACCAATGTCAAAGGTGTATTTGCCGCAGGTGACTGTACCACCGTGCCGTACAAGCAAATCATTATTGCGACAGGTGAAGGCGCGAAAGCTTCTCTATCAGCTTTTGACTATATGATTCGATCTGGGGTTTAAAACGATCTAAAACATGTCTACGCATTTACATTTCCAAATGTAAGTGCGTGTTTTTACAAGTTATCAACAAATTTTCAACTTTATTATTCATACAGTTTATGTTTATATTTTCGCTATCCATACCTATTGGATGCCACAAAGAAAAGGAAACATGAAAATGAATAAATTACTTGTTGCATTAGGTCTCGCTGCTACTGTTGCGCTTGTAGGCTGTAATAAAGATAAAGCACCTGAAACAGGCGCAACAACGGGTGAACACTTAGAACATGCTGCTGAACAAGCTGGTGCTGATGTCCAAACAGCAACGAATGCAGCTGCTAGCAATGTTGCAACCGCGGTAGATACAGCGAGTGATCAAATTGATGCTGCTGCAGACCATACCGCTAACGCAACGGCTGAAGCGGCTGCAAAAACCGAGGCTGCTGCACGTGATGCAACCGCTAAAGTTGCTGGTGCGGTAGAATCAACTGCGGCGGATGTAAAAGAAAAAGCGCAACAATAATTTTTTGTTTGCATTAAAAAAGCCTCTGATCACAGAGGCTTTTTTAATGCAAACAAAAAACTAACCTAATAATCCTTCATCACGCATTGCAATTTGTACGGACTGACGTTCAGCCACTTTATTCCGTAAAGCGATGATATGAATATAAGGTGTTAAGTCATGTTCAATATGATTTGACCAATTTGTAATTACAAATAAGTACGCATCTGCTGGTCCAAAATTATCATCAACTAAATAATCATATTCTGATTCAGCTAAATAGTTATCAATATATTTAAGCAAACGATCAACTTCAGCATAAGCTTTGATTTTTTCATCAGCAGTTAACTGCCCACTAAAGAAAACAGCATAGGCATCATGCAACTCTGAATTTAAATATCCTAACCATTCAAGAACTTTGGCACGTCCCATCCCTGATGGTGGAATTAAATCCTGCTTCGGATCGTGCTGAGCTAGAAACGGTAAAATCGCAACGTTCTCAGTCAAAATCAAACCTGGGTTAATCTCTAAAGCTGGAACATAACCTTTTGGATTAATTTCATAATAATCAGCCCCTTTAGAGGTTTTATGTGTTCTTAGATCAACGCGTTCTAAATCAAAATCTACATTTATTTCATTTAAAATAATATGTGCTGCCAATGAGCAAGCACCAGGTGAATAATACAACTTCATGTGTGATCCTTGTTATCTAACTCTTATGTTCTAAATCGCTTTACGTTAATTTGCAAAATATGTTTCCACAAATTTGTCAAAAAAAGTAAAAAATACTTAATCATCTGACTATTAGTGAAATTACATGATTTTGCAAGTAGTCTTATGTCAATTTTTTATTATCATCGTATATATCCTGTTCAAACAGATCAGATTTTTAAGGCGTATAGAAAACACCAACACCCCTCTCTTTTTGTATAGATCAACGTTTTTTTCTTGAATAAAGCGAATAACTTGCTAAACCGAATAACCCTAAGATGGATAACCACCCAAAACTCCCCGATGAAGTATTTGACGGTGAAGGTCTATTCTCGGCATCACTCATATCAAGATCAACAATTACAGGATCATGATCTGAAGAGCGATAAGCATTTTCTGAGAAAAATAATGCTTTCTGCGCATCCGTTTTATATTCTTCGTTGTAATCTAAAACGGTTGCTTCATCGGCATTGATGTGCCAAGCAAATGCTTTTTTTACTTTGCGATATAGATTTACATCGGCAATCGCATGGTCTAAATTGCCTGCACCGCCATAACCCTCAGCATTACTTGCTACACCAAACACATAACTATAAGCTTGTTCGCCTTGCCCTACCACTTTGTCATTTAACAAGACTTTATAATTCGCTTTTTCAAAGACTTGAATCGGGTCTTCTTTGGCATAACTATTCATATCACCTAAAAGTAAAATATTTGGCTTTTCGACTTGCGTTGGGTTTTTCACCATCCATTGAACCAATTGTTCGACAGCTTTCACACGTGTTGGATTCCAACAACCTTGGCCATCTTTTTGATCGGCATCTGTTGTTTGAGTATCAACACCAGTACACCCCTTAGATTTCAAATGATTTGGAATAATCGTGAACATTTGCTTTCCAGAAATCGGTTGGAAAGTTTGCGCAATCGTTGTTCTATTCTTATCACCTAAATCAAGCACAACTGGTTTATTGACAGGTTTTACACGTTTACTGTTATAAATAATGGCAACAGCAATCACATCCGTTCCCAAGCGATCTTGATTTTCAGGAATCACATATTTCCAATCAGCGCCTAAAGCTTGGGTTAAATACGCAATTGCACTATTTTTATCATAGCCATTGTTTGCGATTTCCATCAAACCATACACATCCGCATCAATTGCCTTTAATGCTTTGATAATTTTACGATGTTGTTTATCAAACTCCGTTTGGCTCGTTGCACCACGTTCAGTAGGGAAACCTGTTTTACCATTATCATAATTCAAGACATTGAATGCTGCTGCACGAATCAGATTAGTATCTTTCACTGCAATATTCTGTCTCAATTGAGTATTGCTCACGACCTCTGGCAGGCTACGCCCTTGTATAGGCTGGATACGCCAACCATTAAAGCGATATTCTAAAATCCCTTCAACATTTTTAAGTTGATCGCCTGAGCGTAAGCTATTTATTGCACTAAAATTCTGCGGCAACCAAGGTGTTCTGTTTTGATTATTATAACCATCATCCAAAATAATCTTTGATAACAAATTTTTCTGTGCAAGTGCTTTTGCCTCAGCGGACAAAGGTGGATATAAATTAGTCGGAATGAACAATCGCTCCTTACTCAGTGACAACTCACCGAAGCGACCATAATTATAGTTTTCACTGATG
Organism: Acinetobacter tjernbergiae DSM 14971 = CIP 107465; assembly: GCF_000374425.1. Taxonomy (GTDB): domain Bacteria; phylum Pseudomonadota; class Gammaproteobacteria; order Pseudomonadales; family Moraxellaceae; genus Acinetobacter; species Acinetobacter tjernbergiae. Next base: position 4,521 of record NZ_KB894366.1, read on the forward strand.
GTTAAAGTCTGTGGCAATTTCACCAACATCCCTTGATAAAGTTGCGGTGAATTTGCAGTTAATTCAGCCAAACTATTAAATGGTAAATCAACGCTTTTAGGCTGTACTTGACTTGCGGCATTGAGATTACAGGTCAAAATGTCTTGCTGTAACTGATCAATCTGTAATTGGTTTTGATAGGCAGTCAAACGCCCCCGTAGGATCACCTCATCTCCAACTTTTCCACCTTTAACTGAGCTACTCGCTGGGATATAAACAAAAATCGCATTACTCAAATTTGCTTTGGCTTTGCTATCAACCGTTTGAATATAGAAACCCGAAAAACCATTTTCATAACGATAATCCGCAGTGATCACACCACGGAGCGTATAGTTTTGCCCTTGAGTTACTTTATTATTTAAATCTGCAATCGCGGTGTCCGTACTAGAGCAACTCACTGTTTCACTGACAGGAGGTGTTGTTGCTGAACCCGTTATATTTGAAAAATCATTCCGATCCTTCCATGCACGCCATGAACCATCTAAATCAAATGCTGTTGCTGTTGCTGGATCAATTTCAGTTACAGGATTCACCGTTTGCAAGCGAGTAAAACTATTCGCTTTACTGATGGTAGTTGTTCCCCAACCGCCTGATGTAGGTTGTTCACCTAGTCGTCCAAAACGATCAATCACTTTCCCTTTATAAACTAATAATATTGCATCATCGCCATTAAACGTAAATCCAGCGACTTGATTAACCTTATCCCCTAGCTCAGTTTGTAATGCAGCATGTCCAACTAGAAAGCGCCCCTTACTTTTAAGGTTCCCATTCAAAGGAAAAACCAAAGGCTTCAACGTCGTGCCATTATTAAACTGTTGGATCTCATAATCAGCCAAGTTAACCGATGTCACATCTGGATTATAAATTTCTAATCCCTTCTTATTGCTATTACCATCAATATACTGGCTAAACATCAACTGCGCATGTGCCACAGAAAATATCGAAGATGCACCCAACAATCCTAAACAAACTGCAATCGAATGGAATTTAAAGTTTTTCATAAATTTTTTACTTAATGTTCAAATCGACATTAGGCTATTCAATCTGTGTGACAACGACATGAAGAATTTTTTACAAGTTTTAGGCAATCAAAAAAATGAACTCTTAAATAAAGTCATTTAAACATTTGACTTGACCACCTGAACACTTAAAATACGGCATTTCTATCCTTATATCTCCAGAATCATGTCAAACGATCAGTTAGAAACGCAAATTACGGAACTCGACAATTTGCCAGAGCACCGTGAAATTGTGACGTTTATGCGTCGTTCAGCCCCGCTCAATACTTCACAACGTACTGCTTTAGAAGATTATCGTGATTTAATTTTGGAATATCCTGCTGGCGATTTACGTCAACACTTTGAACACCCTGAGCGCCCATTAACAGTCGAAATCGGCTTTGGTATGGGTCGTTCTTTAATGTTAATGGCAAAGGCAAATCCTGAGCGTAACTTTGTCGGGATTGAAGTGCATATCCCTGGTATCGCACAATGTGTGTATGAAGTCGGTATGGCTGGTTTAAAGAACTTGTTTGTACTCGATGCAGATGCAATCCAAGTACTACGTGAAATGCCAGACAATAGCATTAACTGTATACAGCTTTACTTCCCAGACCCATGGCAGAAAAAACGTCACTTTAAACGTCGTTTTGTGATTCACGAGCGTATGCAACTGGTTGAACAAAAGTTAGAGCTTGGAGGTACATTCCATGCTGCAACTGACTGGGAACCGTATGCAGAATGGATGCTTGACGTTTTAGATCATCGTCCTAATCTAGAAAATCTAGCAGGTAAAGGCAATAGCTACCCTCGCCCTGAATGGCGTCCAGTGACTAAATTCGAACGTCGTGGTCTCGAATCAGGTCACAAAATCAATGATTTTATTTTCAAGAAAATAAAGTAAATAAATCATATTGTTCAACCAAATCCATCTTTAAAACAAGTTTATAGCATTAAATATATGATATTTAATGCTATATTACCACCTAATAGTATCTAAAAATTTTCTACCAGTGCTATACTTTTTTAGTCCCCAAAAAGTATCAAAAATAATTTCTTGAATTAGTCTCAAGGAATATCAAAATGAATACAACAACAAATACATTCGTATTTTCAACCGATAGAGAAATTCAATCTTATAAAGGTAAAGAAAAAAGATATAACCAAAGATAAATTAAACAATAGTTTATCCATTGATATTAAATCAACAAGAAGAAAAACATGGATATATAGGTATACATTTGATAAAAATAGGAAATTATTATTCTTGAACCTTATCCTGATGTTCCATTAAAAGATGCTGGGCAACTAACAGATGAAGCAGCAATAAAATTTGGCAAAAATTTATCGTTGCTAAAATAAATCAAATGCCAAATTTTAGACCTCAACAACATCGGTAATCGCTGGTTTGAGTATTGGAGTTTGGATATTGAGCTGCTGGGTAATATGTGCCGCAACAAACTTAGCATCGTTTGCAATATCTAAGAAACGACCTGAGCCCGCATGTGTATAGTATCGCTTCGGTTGAAAATACTCGGAGAGAAATATGTTGCGATTAAATACAGTAATGTTACTTATAATTGCATTAATGGTTGGATCATTCAAAGGGACAGATATCTATGGTCGATTTTGTGAGATAGAGAAACAAAATTGTAAAGTAAGAATCCTTTATTGAGAAAATTCTACAGAAAATCATTCATTACCCCCTAAGGCTAAAAAAAGACGTAAATTAGCTCCTTTATTAAAGACATATAATCAAAAGATTAATAAAAGAAGAATAGGCATTGAACATGTATTTGGAATATTAAAGGCCTCCAATATCCTTGCTGAGCACTATCGCAATAGAGAGAAAAGACTTGGCTTAGGATTCAATTTGATTGCAGGTATTCATAATTTAGAGCTGAATAAAATATGATTTATGAAAGAAGTCGCCTATTAATCCAGATTTTAAAAAAAATTAAAAAAGATATTTAAACAGGAATATGGGATGCCTTAATGCACCCCTTATATTCTAATTCAAAACCTGTACCGACTGCTGCAACCCTTTCTGAATATCCTGAACATGGGTCAGATCATAGGTCTGTTGAGACTGTAGAGATATTTAGTGCTATCTTAGTTTCACATATAATTCCCTATGCTAAATATTAAATCAAGATCACAATAAGCAGTAGCCCAAATACAACAGTGACAATCACATTCGCCTGCAAGAGTTTTTTAGGGTGATAAGTCAATAATAACCCCACTGCCAAAGCAGCAAAAGTGATACACCCCAACCACTCAGATAAACCGACCGAAGCCCCCTTAATATAAATCATGACCAGCGCAGAGAGGAGCAAAACCACCCAGCCTGCGATTTCAAAACGGCGACTGTTTTGTGCTGAAATCTGAGCACTAAAAATATCACGCTGATGCTTACTCATCCCACAGGCAAGTGCCGATAACGCCACCACAGCAACACACCACAACATCAATGCAGCCATTATGCTTGCTCCTGTCCAGCTTGAACTTTAGGCTGTTTTTTCTGCTTCACCGCCAAACCTTGGTAACGCTTTAACTTGAAATAAGAATAGATAAAAATCAGACCCAAAATAATACACACCAGATCAAAACTGGCGATCATCCATTGTCCATGATAGATACTCATCCACAGTGCCTGACCGCCTGTTAAGAAGTTTAGAATTGGCATAAACAGGAACAATACCGCTGCTAAAGCCAGCTGTTCCAACCATGCGGGACGATGCGCTCGAATAGCCGCATGAATTAAACACAGCAGCCATACAATAAAGAACACATTAATCTCTAGTGGAGAACGTTCTGCCAATTGAGCTGGGATAAAACGATTGGCAATGAAATAAGCTGCGCAGGCAATCGGTAAACCTGTGATTGCGGTAATATTCAGCACTTCAACCACACGATGGCCAAAAGGCTTATAGCCCAATTTCTGTACATCTGGAATTCGTTTTACCACCCACAAGATCAGACCTGAGGCCACCATCATAGTACCCAAGATACCCGATAAAAATAATAACCAACGTAGAACTGAATCCACCCCATGTGCCATATGTAACCATGTCACTAGGGTATAAATGGCTTTTGAAGTTGAATTTACAGGTTTGGCTTCATCAATCAATTGTCCTGTCACTGCATTAAACTTCATTGAAGGAATACTTTCTCGATCAAGCAATGTGGTGGTACGGGTTGCATTAAATTGAACGTCTGCTTCAACGGTATTCGGTTTATTCACTCGAATTGAAGCAATCGGGTTATCCTCCCAACCTTGTTGAACGTATTGACTCAATGTCAGCAAATTTACCATCGGTGCTGCTGCAAGCACAGGCGCCGCATGTTCAGCCTCACCGCGACGGCCACCGCCTCGATTACCACGTCCATCTTCGGCAGCTTCCTTTTGTTTTTGCTCTGCCAATAAGCGTGCTTGTTCAGGTGTTTTGGCGACGGGCTCATTCAGCATCTGATAGAAATTCTGACCATTTCCATAATGGCTGTCCATCGCCCAAGGCATAAACATAAACATCAATAGCAACAAGCCACTAAAGGTGATCATGATATGAAAAGGTAAGGCAAATACCGCTGTTGCATTATGCCCATCAAGCCATGAACGCTGACCTTTGGCTGGACGGAAGGTAAAGAAATCCTTGAAAATCTTTTTATGGGTGATAATACCGCTGATGATCGCCACAAACATGAATAAGGTTGCGATACCGACGATCCAGCGCCCCCAAATACGCGGCATGCCATAGAGTTCAAAATGGAAACGATATAAGAAACCTCCACCACGCGTTTCACGTGCTTTAATCTCTTGTCCCGTTTGTGCATCTAAATAGATTTCACCTCCACGACGACGACCTTCACCCGGCTTACGGATATTCAGCATAATGGCTGGTTGGCGTTCATTGGCAAAACGGATATTCCAACTTTCGGCAGGTTGCCCATTTTGCTGCAAATACTGTAATGCATAACCCAGTTGTTGCTGCTGTGAGGTACTATTCACAGACTGATGCAATTCGGGTTTCATCCACACCGTAATTTCATTTTGGAAAAAACTGAGCGTGCCCGTCAGAAAAACGGCGTAAAGTAGCCATCCCAAGAGCAAGCTGGTCCATGTATGTAACCATGACATCGACTGGCGTGGGCCTTCATTTTTACCATCAACACGCATGACTTTACCCTTTTAAAAACCAATACATCAACGTCATCAATACACTGGGAACAATGACTCCCAACCAGACTTTCAAAGTCGAGTTGACCAGAAACACCCAAATAAACACGGCACAATGAATCACAAATGCCAGCATGGTCGCCCCAAACACGGCATTGGCTTTTAAAGGCTCAGTGGTAAACAAAGCCCCCATCAACATTGCTGCAATCGCAGCAAAGTAATAACCACCAAAAATAGCCAAGACAAAACGTGAAAAAATCATCAATCGATATTTAATCAATGATGATTGTTCCACCTTCTTTTTTGTGACCCTTTTGGCGGAGGCCAAGGGCACAGACGCTTCAATATTCATAAAAGACACCCAGTCAGGTGACGATGATGCAAAATAATCGCCACCAGCATTTCAGGAAGATTAGAAAGAAAACTTAAGGTTTAGATAATATTGGCGACCACGGACATCACTATATTTGCTGAGGTATGATTGCGTTCCAGACATGTCGACCGTGTAATCGTTAAATAAATTTTGAATACCGAAGCTCAGTTCGCTTGAGCTGTGTTTTAGCAACTTACTGCTCGGCAATTTCACTTTGGCAAAAATGTCATGATAAATTTGATCTTCGATTTTTAATTTTTGATCGGCACGACCCGTTTGATTCAAAATCGCAGAAGCATCAACCATTTCGTACGAACCATAATATTGGCTTGCCCAACCAAAACCCCAATTGTCATTGGCTTGTAGATAAATCGAAGCATTGGCACGATTTTTCAGGGGTGCATCCGAGACCGCACCACCAACCACACTGACAAAATTCTTCTCTGGATCAATCAAATTATGTTGTTGGCGATATTCATTGACATGGGTATAGCCCAAATTAAAGGTAGTTTCTCCAATCACACTATCAAAGCGATAATTTAAGTTGGTATCGATCCCACTGGTTTTAAGGTTTAAAGCGTTGAAGGGCGTGATATCAATTGAAACCACATCGCCAGCTTGATTGCGTTGAATACGGCTACCATATTTGCTTTGATTATCTAAAATATATTGCGCACTGATCGAACTGATATTATTGGTTTTTTTGATGTTGTAATAATCAATGGATAGGCGTAAATCAGGAATCGCCTCTGGGGTTAACACAATCCCGGCATTAATACTTTTTGAGCTTTCTGGGGTTAGATCAGGATTACCGCCAGAAATGCTTTCATACGTGCTAATAATTTTTCCTGTTGTAGGATCGGTTAATGTCGCGCCCGTCACTTGGGTCGAAGTCGCTTGAGAAATCTGCGAAACCGATGGTGTAACAAAGCCTTCACTATAAGACGCACGGAACATCAATTGATCATTCGGTGCGAAGCGGAAACCTACTGTTGGCGTGATCGCATCAAATTTCGATTTACCTGAATCATGATAATTTAAAAACTTGGAACGATAGCCTGTAGCAGGATCAATTTTACTGTCATATTGCGGTATCTTGGCTTGGACATTGAAATCCTCATAACGTGCAGCCAGTTGCACATCGAGTAATTTGGCGAAAGGCAAATTCAGCTCAGGGGAAATCAGGGGAATATTAAATTCCGTGTAAACGCTGGAAGCATTGCTCTTACGCTCGGCAGGTTTTACCCAAGGATTATCGACATGTTGATGATCCGCAAAGCCTTCACTTTCATAACGGCGATGCTCAATCCCCGTTGCCAATCGAATATCGCCTGCATACCATTTTGCAATTGGACCTGTGGCTCGAATCGAGAAATCATTTAAGGTCTGCTGTGTATTATTTTTTGGATAGTTCCAGTATTTTGAAATTAGGTTAGTTGGTGTAGTGGTAAAATCTTGCAAAAAATCAATTGCATTATTAGCGGTATCTTTGTTCCATGCACTGGCTTTCGGATTGTTGCTGCCTTTACGCGTATAACGTTGACGAATATCCGATTTACTCCATGCATAATCTGCCGAGAGTATCCATTCTGGTGTAAGGTCAAAGGTAAAGCCTGTTGCTACTTTCTTCTGGGTGGTTTCAAATGTGTCCTTGGCATAGGCTCCTAGGCTATTCAAGCTCAAAGGATAGTTGACTAAAATATCCTTGCCAAAAGGATTATGCGGACTATCTTTGCTGACCGTCACCACCCCATAACCATGCGGTGAGGTATTAAATGACCAACCCTCTTCTTTTTCATAGCCCGCCTCAAGAAACACATTCAGACGGTCACTGAAATCACGATTTAAAGAAAGGCCAAATGCTTCTGTCTTGGTATCGTAAAGTAATCCCTCTTTATCCGACCAAGCACTGACTCCATCTGACAAACCTAATGCATAGCCTTGCCCCAGTTTGCTCAGATCGCCATTCCAACCTTTAGGAAGATGCGCCATAGATGAGCCCCATCCTGGCACTAATTCAGAACCATCTTTACTACGAATATTGGTTAAATTGCCTGCAGGCGGGTTGACCTTGTCTCCAATAAGACTATTCGGATTATTTTTTAAAATATTTTGGCGAGATTTATTTTTCCAGTCACGTTCACTGGCCAACAAGCTATCTTGGTCTTTTTTGGAAACGGTCAACATCACATGGGTACGGCCATCTTCCAGAGAAAAACCTGAAACCAAATTAAAAGATTTGGCGGGTTGTTGATTATCCACGGTATCGCTATAGCGCACATTTACTTCAGTGCCAACATAGTCTTTACGTAAAATTACATTGATCACACCACCAATCGCCCCACTACCATAAATCGCAGCGGCTGATGTCGGTAATACTTCAATCCGTTCAATTGCAGCCAATGGAATATTATTTAAATTAGGCTGATCGGTAGATTCAGAAGTACCACGACTACCTGTTCCCGCACTACGACGGCCATTAATCAACACTAAAGTTTGACTGGCGCCAAGCCCACGTAAATTAATTTGACTCGATGTGCCGGAGAAATAACTGGAATTATTGGTTGAGGTCGCCATTGGCAATACTTTAGACAATAACTCGGTGACTGTGGTGGTACCTGAGCGCTCAATCTCTTCCCGCTCAATCATAGTGTAGGCTTGGACATCGTCTTCGGTTCGCGGAATATCCATATTGCCCGATTTATAGGCAACGTCTTCTTTTGCTGCAGTAACAGAAATCGTTGGAAGTACCGATATATTTTCTAAAGTGTTCTGTGCAGATACTGATGGAGTGAACATCACAAATAAAACAGAAGTATAAAGTGTTGTTCTAATAAAACTCGGTAAGGTAGGAGATAAATTTTGTTCTAACATGTAAGAACCTTAATTCATTATTAAAAATTTGGTGAATAATACATAAAATAAACAAAAATAACAATACTAATGATAATTATTCTCATTTATATGAAATTACCCTATCCTCGCCTTCGACCTCACCTTATCTTATTGATTTTTATACTTTATTAAAAATAAAATTTATTATTTTTAAACTAGTTAATACTTTAGACTTCCGTTAACAAAATCGAATTTATTTTGAAATATGCTATTTATCAACTAAATTAATGCAAATGATGTCTTTTAAAAATACCCTCGCTCATTAACTCATAAAGTTTATTTAAATCCTCTCGCTGAGATACTGCCAAGAGTTGGCTATGCATATTCAAAATATTTTGATCTCCACGCATCGCAGGGCCAGTTTGCATCAGTTTAGGATCACTTACTGTTACTTTATTCGCTGTCTCAACGATTAATGGAAAAAGCAAACTAAAATCAACTTGCTCCGCATCAACGATTTGCTTTGCCATGTCATAACAATAATTACTAAAATTACAAGCAAACACAGCAGCTAGATGTAAAGTCTGCCGCTGTTTAGAACTATATTGATACACACGATTGCTAAGACTATGTGCTAATACGGTCAATAATGCTAAATCATCAGCATGACTCGCCTCCACAAATAAAGGGGTTTCAGACCAATCAACTTCTCTTTCAAAACTGAAGGTTTGCAACGGATAAAAAACACCCACTCGCGGATGTATTTGTCCGAGTGTATCTAAACTCGTACTGCCTGAAGTATGAACAATAAGACTGTTTGGTAAATATGTTGCTATAGATTGAATAACAGCAGGAATTGACTGATCACTGACGGCAACAATCACCAAATCTGTTTGTTGATTGAGTTGTTCACTTTGATTGATTGCCTGTGCATTCACTTGGTTTGCTAAAGCTTTTGCGTGGTCTAAATTTCTACTAAAAATTTGAACAATTTGGTGCTCTACCCCTAATGTCGTTGCTAAATGCGTGGCAACTCGTCCAGCACCAATCAATGTAATTCGCATAATATTATCTAAGATACTTTCTCAGTGTAAGCATGCCAAGAAAAAATAGGTGAATCAATTGTTCTTAATCTAAATAACTTATCAATGAATTTGATCTGTCTAATCCTTAAACAAATAAAATTCAATCTAGTTTTCTATACTCCCTAACTAAATTGACATTACAATAGCCAGAGGATGAATAGAACTAGAGCCGTAAAGCCAAAGATAAATAATAAAAGATAGTTTTTATACCCTACAAGTTCTGTTGTATTTATCAAATTTGACTCTGAAGCAGATAAACTTGTTATCAACCCTAAAGGAGTCAGTAAAGCAACGGCCCATTCAGAAACATATGCACGAATTGAATCAGCATATTGTTCCAAATAATGAATAATACTTGGAGTATCATTTCCTGCTTCACTCGTTAATGCTGCGAGGCATTTCGGAATAGCTTGGTTAATGATTTGTTCTGCCTCAAAAGTTGTTAATCGACCACTTACCAAGTTTGTTAGCAAAACATTTTTAGCTTGATCATTTTGTTCTAATAAATCAGATAGTGAAGGCACAATCACGTATTTTAATTTTTGAATTAAATTTGGCTTAGTCACTAAAATTGATAGAAAAATTGGATAAAATTTGGATAATAATACACTTTTTTCTTTTGCCAACCCATCTGGAGTATTTAAAAGTACTGAACTTACCTTTTGTCTTAGCAATTCTATTGGATTTATAGACATTTTAATCACTCCAACAATTGGTAGTTATATACCTTATTTTTTAATTTTATGCTGTTTTCGTATTTATTACTTGCATATTATTTTATTGCTGTTGCTCTATTTTTACAATTAAAAATATTTTACAAAGCAGAATAAGACCGTATCAGTTCACTTATTCTGCTGAATTTTATAGATTATGATATAAAAATATCAATAACCTTACCAATTAAAGTTTGCCCAAACAACGGCGTATTTTTCCCCTGAGAAATGATTGTTTCTTTAGAGACCAACCATTCTAATTCTGGATCAACCAAAACCCAACCTGCTTCTTGCTGCCATCGCTCAGTCATATTTGCAACTTGTGCAGGAATTGAACTCACTTTTTCAACCCACTCTAATGGTTCAAACAGACCTTCTTGAATCAGTTGCACACCCAAAGCGACATAAGTATCAAAAGCCGTTATTCCTGGTTGCGTTTCTGCAAAAGGTGCCATTTTCGCTGAGCTACTTAATGGTTCGTGATGGGTACAAATTGCATCAATCACCCCTTCCTTAACCCCTTGACGCAACAATGCTTTATCTTGCTCAGAACGTAATGGTGGACGAACATGCGCAAGTGAGTTAAAACCATCGGTCAATTGTTCAGTTAAATGCAATTGATGCATTGCCACATCCGCAGTCACTGGCAAACCTTTGGCTTTAGCTGCACGAATCAATTCAACTGATGCACCACAAGACAATAAGCCAAAATGTGCTTTCACACCCGTTGCTTCAATCATGAGTAAATACTTTGCAATGGCAACTGTTTCAGCAAGCGCAGGAATCATTGGTAAACCTTGACGAGAGGCAATAAAGCCTTCATGCGCACAACCATCTTTTGCCAATTGTGGTTCTTCTGCATAAAACACCACAGTCAAGTCCAAGCCAGCTGCATATTCAAGCGTACGAATAACAACATCATCGTTTTCAAATGCTGCATTGGCATTGGAAACGGCAGTACAACCACCTTTCTTTAAACCTGCCATATTCGCTGGTTGTTTACCATTTAAGCCTTGTGTCTGTGCGCCAATGATGTGCAGATGAATACCGCCATCTAATTGTGCTTTTTCGATTAAACCATGAATAAGCGCACCATTATCTTGCACAATTGGCTTTGAGTCAGGTGGTGTAATGACATGCAAAATACCATTGGCACGTGCAGCTTTGCCTTCTGACTTTAAAGTGCCATGTTGCTGCTGACCTGGTTCACGTAAACGAGCGCACAAATCGACCATTGTTGGCATTAACCATTTGCCTTGTCCATCAATCGTTTCATCAACTTGGTCTACGGCACCAATCAACTTGCCATTTTCAATATAAACTGTTTGAACTTGATCAGTTTTTTGAATTGGATCGAGCACACGGACATTTTCAATTTTTACAATACTCATGTGATCTATCCTTTACAGTGCAATCGCTTCAATTAAACCTTGTTCTTGTAACTGCCCTTGCATTGCAAGTGCCAGTACCGCCATACGAACAGCGATACCATTAGTGACTTGTTTCAAAATCACAGATTGATCACCATCAGCAACACTTGAATCAATCTCAACCCCACGGTTCATTGGCCCAGGATGCATAACGATACAATCAGGTTTAGCCAAAGCAAGACGCTCTTTATTTAAACCATACATTTTATAAAATTCAGATTGAGAAGCTAATGCAGGCGAATCAATACGTTCATTTTGAATACGTAAAGCAATAATGACATCACAATCTGTCACACCCGCATCCATTTGATTAAATAAACGAACATGCTCACCATATTCATTAAAACCAACAGGTAACAAAGTATTCGGTGCAATCACTCGAATATCTTTACAACCGAGTGTTTGCAATGCCGCTACATTTGAACGTGCAACACGTGAATGTTTAATATCACCAATAATCGCGACACTTAACGCTTCAAATGGCTTCTTGGTTTCACGGCGAATCGTCAACATGTCCAACATCGCCTGAGTCGGATGTGCGTGACGACCATCACCAGCATTAATAATCGCAACTTTCGGGCATACATCTTTTGCAATAAAGTGAGCCGCACCCGAAGATGAATGACGTACCACGAAAATATCCGCAGCCATTGCCTCTAAATTCCAAAGTGTGTCACGTAAAGTCTCACCTTTAGAAGTACTTGAACGAGCAATATCAATATTCAAGACATTTGCAGACAAACGTTTTGCCGCAGCTTCAAACGTTGTGCGAGTACGAGTAGAGTTTTCAAAAAACAGATTCATGACCGTCAGTCCTTCCAATAACGGACGGTTAATCAAATTATTATTGTCGTCTAAAAAGCTTTGTGCGGTATCTAAAATCTTGGTCAGGCTTTCTTTAGAAAGACCTTCAATAGTTAAAAAGTGCTTTAAATTTCCTTGTTGATTGAGTTGAATCTGACTCAGAGTATGCAATGCTGCCAAGTGCATAAGAGATTCCCTATACGTTAAGTTAAGGCATTATACAGACTTTAGATTTCATTCGTCGTTGAAGTTTTCAGCACTTAACTAAAAATATTGTTGATTTTTCGCTATCGCTATTTTTATTAATTTTCATAGACCAAGTGACCTCAGCTGTATCTATTGAAAAAAGTTCATTCTTAATCATTTGATCCAATCTCAGCACTATTCTGGTCAAAAAAATTTATTTTTATTCTCCATTATCAGTAAATTTATATTTTTTTAATTACGATAATATCGAACCATCGCACCAAAATTAGGATTAATGGCTTTAAACTTAGCAACTTGCTTCATTATGGTTCAACTTTTTCTTCCACGTAAAGAAAATAAATAGATTTTTCTCGTCTACCAAAGACAATAACCTAAAAGTTTAACTTACCTCAATACGGCAACTTGAATGGATATTTAAAATAATATTCAGCAGAATTAAGCCAGATATTCATATTATTATTTTATCTCAATAAAAAAAGGGGGACAGAATATCTTCCCCCCTATAAATTGCATCCATATTTTTAGATTTATATATTTTTATTGTTATAAATTAGCGCAATGCACCAATATAGTGATGTGCGACTTGAGCTTGATAAATTTCTTCTGGTGTGACTTCGGCAGAATACGCATCTAAATCGTCTACTGGTTCTGTTTTTAAATCACCTTTGCTCTCTTCTAGAACCAAGCTAGGCTCTGGATATAAGTCAATTACAGAACTTAAACGAGCTGCGTAACGCTCTAACTCTACATCTTTTGTTTCCAAAGCAAATTCAACAACATATCTAGCATAATCTTTGTCATGCACTAAATACATAACATCAATTACACGACCAGATACGCGTCTTAATCGAACATACATTTGGGTTGCTATTGCAAAGGCTTCCGCATTTACTACAATTTCATGATTCATATTTGCTTTCATAACGTCCTCACATCGTTGGGAGAAGTGTTTATTGATAACTCATGTAAATAAAAGCAAAATATGTACCAATGATTAAATTTGCATAACTTTTTATTAGCGTATAATACTTAATTTATCTAAAATTCAAAAAATAAGGAAAATATTAGTCATTCAAAATTTAGATTAAGGATGTTGGTACAGTCAAAACCATGATATTGAAAATTTCTTTGATTTATTGTGCACCCTACATCTGGTTATTGATATTTTCAAATAAGCAAACGGTTAACACTTATATCTAATCCATGAAACACTTAAATCACAATTTTAACAAGAGATTTCTATGTCATGGCTTCGTCGACATGCTTTTAACCTGCAAGATAAAAATTCCCCCACAGCATGACAAACTCTCTTTGAAATTACATCTGACAAAGACTATATTGGTCATTACTTAAATATATTATTTACCTATTTTAATGATTTATATTTCTTACCAAATATTGATTTGGAGGAAGAATATAGCTTCAACTATCCTGACACTCTAGTAACTTCCAACGATCAACGGCATTTAATTGATGAAATTGATCGTTTTTTTCAGGCTTTAAGCCAAGAAACACAATAGATGTGGGCTATGCTTATTTCCCCAAGTACAGATATTACACTTTGGGATGAAAAAGATATCAAACAATATGGCTATACACTCACCATATGGGCAAACAATGCAATACAAGATATACATGAATATCAGAACTGTCAGGAATATAGGTCTGAAGATGCTTTAGTTGCAGTATTACTTGTCCAAAGAACTTTACAATATGCCCTAGACCACAAGTTAGATTTAATACATAGAACATGGAAAGGCTAAACACTAAAAGAAAAACCCTCATTTCCACTCCAAAATCAGTTAAAATACTCGATTGCTAAAAACGTTTTGGAAATTTGAATGAACGCTAAACCACGTCTAACAGACTATTGGGTAACCTGTGCAGACGGGCTTGAAACCTTATTACAACAAGAGCTTGAAGATTTAGGTATTCAAAATATCCAACGTTTTGCTGGGCGTTTAGTATTTAAAGGGTCATTGGAAAATGCATATCGCATTTGTATGTGGTCACGTCTTGCTTCTCGTGTACTGTTACCCATCCATACACATGAACTTGAATATACACATGATGCCCGTGATGTTGCAGAAGAGCTCTATGAAGGTGCAATTAGCTTTGACTGGTCTCTAATTTTTGCACCACAAAGTACCTTTGCGGTTCGTTTGCATGTAGAACGCGAAATTAAAGTCAATTCGCAATTCGCTACACTACGTGTAAAAGATGGTGTTGTTGACTCATTTATGGAAGCTGTTGGAAAACGTCCAAGTGTTGATATTAAACAACCTGAAATTACACTTTATGTTTTAGCAGGAAAAACTCAACACACTTATTGCTTAGATTTATCAGGTGATTCATTACATAAACGTGGCTACCGTCACTTTATGACGGATGCACCGATTAAAGAAAACCTTGCAGCGGCAATCTTACAAAAAGCACAACTACAACAACTGCAACCCGACTTAATTTTTGACCCAATGTGTGGTTCAGGCACATTCATTATTGAATCATTAATGATTTTAACTGATCGTGCGCCAGGTTTAGTACGTCGCTTTGGCTTCAATGGTTGGCATGGACATGATCGTGAGCTATGGTTATCACTTAAAGATGAGGCTGTTGAACGTCATGCAAAAGCCTTAGAAGCACCATTACCAAAATTTTATGCTTATGATGCCGATTGGGAAGCTGTGAAAGCCACTCGCCAAAACATCATTGCGGCAGGTTTTGAAAAAATCCTCGATCAGATTCAAATTGAGGAACGTACTTTAGCTGATTGGGATGATTTCCACGCTGAAGGTAAAAAAGCCTTTATTGTCACCAACCCGCCTTATGGGGAACGTTTAGGTGATAAGGCGTCTAGTCGATCATTCTATTTAGGCCTATCAGGATTATTACAAAAGAATTTTCCAAATCAACCTGTTGCCGTGATTGCAGCACAAATTGAACAAGCAGATGTACTTGCCATTAACGAACCTCAAACTTTACGTTTGATGAATGGTAAACTTCCAATCTATATCCGTTTCGGCACAGTAAAGCCTGCAGCCGTAGTTCAACCATTCTTGGCGACTTGGCAACCTCAGCAATTTGAAAAAATTGAAGGTGCGGAAGATTTTACCAATCGTTTGCAAAAAAATATGCAAGCCTTAAAGAAATGGGCTGTGAAGGAAAATATTTTTTGCTTACGTTTATATGATGCCGATTTACCTGATTTTAACATTGCCGTCGATTTATATGGAGATCGTTTGCATGTTCAGGAATATGCACCACCAAAAACGATTGATCCTGAAAAAGCAAAAAAACGCTTTAATTTAGGCTTGGCTGCCATTCGTGCAGTAACAGGCTTAAATCGTGATGCAATTTTTATCAAAACCCGTGCAAAACAAACGGGAACCAATCAATATGCAAAACAAAGCACCGCATCTAAACGTTTCATTGTGCAGGAAGGCAAAGCTAAAATTTTAGTCAATTTAACAGACTATTTAGACACTGGTTTATTCTTGGATCACCGCCAAATCCGCCTAAGAATTGCGGCAGAAGCACGTGGTAAACACTTCCTGAACTTGTATAGTTATACCTCTACTGCAAGTCTACATGCCGCTTTAGGTGGCGCAGCAAGTACGACGAGTGTCGACCTATCAAATACTTATTTAAATTGGTCAAAAGAAAACTTTGTATTGAATGGTTTAACTGTAGATCATGCTGATGAACAACATATGTTCTTTTCGAGCGATTGCTTTGAATGGTTAAAAGAAGGTCATGAACAATATGATCTCATCTTCATTGACCCGCCAACTTTCTCTAACTCAAAAAAGTTTTACGGCACATTTGATGTACAACGCGACCATGTTTCTCTGCTTAAACGTGCAATGAACCGTTTAACCAGTGATGGCACTTTGTACTTCTCAAATAACTATCGTGGGTTTGAGTTAGATGAAGAAATCGAGGCGATGTATCAAGTTGAAGAAATTACTTCTGAAACGATAGGCTTAGACTTTAAACGTAATCAGAAAATTCACCGTGCTTGGAAAATTCAACACCCAGCTGTATAAGTTAGAATTGAATCTTACTTATACGTTATTTTACTTTTTTTCACATTTGATGAGTCAAATTCATAAATCATAAAGCGATCAGGAGCCTCATCATGGGGCTTCATGGTTGCTTTCTTTTTCTCACGAACATCCATGACGGCAGTTTTCTTTTGTTCTTCATAAGGTGATAAAGCCCCTTCTGCGAGCATACTGATCCGTATTTCACGTAAATTACGATCACTTAATACTTTTTGTGCAAGCCAGCGTTGTTCTATAGGTTTTAAAGCATCCTGCTCAGCTTTTCTAATACTATTTGGTAATCTATTATTCAATATCCCTGTTTCAAGTGCTAATGATCCTTCAGCCATTGGTTGTGCTGCCCAGCTCATTAACGGTAAAACAGCACTGAACAAAATTACACCCATACTGATGTAATGATGTTGCTTTTTCTCCATTGCAATTCATCCTGAATTTTGTTCTTATTTGGCTTGAAACTATCAAGTTTTTATCAAACTAGCAATGTCATTGGTAACTTTCCTTTAGAAATCGGATAAGTTGCACCAATATAAAAAAAGATGGTGATTTTCATCACCATCTTTTTATTTTTTTATCAAAATGATTAACTCAACTTCATTTTATCAAACACAAGATGCCCATCTTCACCTTTGATTAAGATGTTATCTCCTGCTTGGAACTCACCAGATAAAATCTTATGAGCCAAACTATTTTCCACTTGTTGCTGAATCGCTCGTTTTAATGGTCGTGCACCATAAATAGGATCGAAACCCGCATCAATTAATAAATCAAATGCTGTATCGTCCACAGTTAAAGCCATATCACGTTCACTTAATCGTGCACGTAGACGATCTAACTGAATATCGGCGATGCCACGAATCTGAGCTTTTTGTAATGAATGGAAAATCACCAATTCATCAATACGGTTAATGAACTCTGGACGGAAATGCTGACTTACTGCACTCATCACTACAGTACGAAGCTCATCATCAGTTGCCCCCTCACCCAATTCACGAACATCCTGTGAACCGAGATTAGACGTCATCACGATCACTGTATTTTTAAAATCAATCACTCGACCTTGTGAGTCTGTTAAACGACCGTCATCCAACACTTGCAATAAGATATTGAATACATCAGGGTGCGCTTTTTCCACCTCATCAAATAAAACCACACTGTATGGTTTACGGCGTACTGCTTCAGTTAAAGCACCACCTTCTTCATAGCCAACATAACCTGGAGGTGCTCCAACCAAACGACTGACCGAATGTTTTTCCATGAACTCGGACATATCAATACGAATCATGGCATCATCACTATCAAATAAGAAATTTGCCAATGCTTTGGTTAATTCGGTTTTACCGACACCCGTTGGACCTAAGAACAAGAATGATCCACTTGGACGATTCGGGTCTGATAGACCTGCACGTGAACGGCGTACTGCATTCGAAACTGCCACTACCGCTTCATCTTGCCCAACCACACGGTTATGTAAGAAATCTTCCATACTGAGCAGCTTTTCGCGCTCGCCTTGCAACATTTTCGCCACTGGAATACCTGTTGCTGCACTCACCACTTCAGCAATTTCATTTTCAGTCACTTTAGTACGAATCAGCTTCGGTTCTTCATTTTCCTCCGCGACTTCGGCTTGCTCCAAACGTTTTTGTAACTCTGGAATCACACCATATTGCAAGCGAGCTGCTTCAGCCAAATCACCTTCACGTTTTGCTTTTTCCAAAGCCACACGTGCTTGATCCAATTCAACTTGAGCCTTCTTATCACCTTCAACTAATGTTTTTTCAGCTTTCCAAATTTCTTCTAGATCATTGTACTCTTTTTGCTTTTCAGCAATTTGCTGTTCAAGATGATTCACCTCGGCTTTACTGCCCACATCTTCATCCTTTTTCACCGCTTCCAATTGCATTTTTAACTGGATTAAACGGCGATCAAGTTTGTCTAAAGCTTCTGGCTTCGAGTCAATTTCCATTTTGATTCGAGATGCTGCTTCATCAATCAAATCAATGGCTTTATCAGGGAGTTGGCGATCAGTGATATAACGATGTGACATCTTCGCTGCGGCAATAATCGCAGAGTCTAAAATCTGAACGCCATGATGGGTCGCATATTTCTCTTTTAGACCACGTAAGATTGCGATGGTATCTTCAACACTTGGCTCATCAACAAGTACTTTTTGGAAACGACGTTCAAGCGCAGCATCTTTCTCAATATATTGACGATATTCATCTAAGGTCGTCGCACCAACACAACGCAATTCACCACGCGCTAAAGCCGGTTTCAACATATTGCCTGCATCCATTGCACCATCACCTTTACCTGCACCGACAAGCGTATGTAACTCATCAATAAACAGAATGATTTCACCTTCATGCTTTGCAAGGTCTTTGAGTACAGCTTTTAAACGTTCTTCAAATTCACCGCGATATTTAGCACCTGCAAGTAATGAACCGAGATCTAAAGACAGTACTCGTTTGCTTTTCAAACTTTCAGGGACTTCACCGTTAATAATACGTTGGGCTAAACCCTCAACAATGGCAGTTTTACCGACACCTGGTTCCCCAATTAAAACAGGGTTGTTTTTAGTACGGCGTGATAAAACTTGAATCGTACGACGAATTTCATCATCACGACCAATCACAGGGTCTAATTTACCTGCTAAAGCACGTTCAGTTAAATCAATCGTATATTTATTCAGTGAATCACGTTGATCTTCATGATTATTGCTCATGACTTTGTCATTTCCTCGAATGTTTTCAATTACTTTGCGTAAATTATCTGGTGTGACACCAACACCACTTAAAATGGTTTTGGTCTCACCTGTTTCTGCCAAACTTAACAACACCCAATCTGTAGATAAAAATTCATCACCCACTTTTTGGGCATAACGGTCAGCTAAATTCAGTGCCTTTACCGCTTCAGGATTTAGATTAATATCACCTGTTGGATTTGCTAAAGTTGGTGCATTGCTTAGTGCCTGCTCAAGCTTCTGTTTTAACTCAGGTAAACGCGCTCCTGATTGTTGCAACAAGCTCAAATTGGCTGGTTCTTCAAGTAAAGTCGACAATATGTGAATCCCTGCAATTGCAGTATGATCCTTACCCATTGCCAATGATTGTGCATCTGAGAGTGCTTGCTGTAGACGGTTGGTAAATTTTTCAAAACGCATTCTTGTTATTCCTCACAACAAATTTCTAACTTATCACTAAGATGGGAACGCTTTTTCAAATTTCAAATAAAATTTATATATTTTTCAATATTTTATAAAAAACATAAAATACAAGACTTAGTAATAATATGGGTATATAAACAACCTATTTCAAGTATATTTTGTATAGTTTTTCTATCTATTTAAATTTACGCAAAACCTTTATTGTACTTTTATGGCAAAGGTTTTAGCTTAGCGTTTTATTTAATCAAACTGATGATCATGTTACTAAAAAAAATCTATTTTTCCGCTGTTTGCCTTCTGCCTATTCACATTGCGTTTGCCCAACTACCGCAAGATTCAAGACGAGCGGGAGGAATCGCCGTTATTCCCATCACAGCAGAAGTAACTCAAATATTCTATGAACAAAGTCCTGTGCTTATTTCTCAAGAAGGCGTTCAGCGTTATGCAGTATTTGGTATTCCAATGTCAGCGCCATTAGGAACACTGACCTTAAAAACCAATCACAAGCCAATCGAAATTGAAGTGAAGCCTTATCAATACGCAGAACAGCATCTCAGTGTTAAAAATCAAGACTATGTCAATCCCAAACAAGAGCAACTAGACCGTTATGCAGTTGAAGCAAAGGAACAAAATGATATTTATCGTTCTTTTAGTCAAAGCACTTGGACACAGCTTCCTAGCTTTATTCGCCCTACGGCAGGTAAATTTAGTAACTCATTTGGACGAAAACGCTTTTTTAACCAAGAAGAACGCGCACCGCATTCAGGTTTAGATATTCCTGCACCGATTGGACAAAAAGTAATTGCCCCAGCAGATGGTATCATCATACAAACAGGAAATTACTTCTTTAATGGCAATACGGTCTTAATTGATCATGGTCAAGGCCTGATTAGTATGTTCTGCCATTTAAGTAAAATTGAAGTCACAAAAGGTCAACATATTACTCAAGGCGAGCTCTTAGGTTTAGTTGGAAATACAGGTCGAGCGACAGGTGCGCATTTACATTGGGGAATGAGTCTCAATAATGCGCGTGTCGATCCGCAGTTATTTATAAAATAAAATATAACGATCATTAAAAAAGTGATCTATAATATAGATAACTTTTTAGTTAAACTTAACAATCGAAATTATTCTGCTTCGAGAATTTCGAAGTCATGGGTAATTTCTACTCCACCATCAGATAGCATTTTGCTTGCTGAACAATATTTTTCTGCCGAAAGTTCAACTGCTTTTTCAACTTGCTTGGCTTTGACAGATTTTCCCGTTACAACAAAATGTAAGTGAATTTTTGTAAATACAGCAGGGATCGTATCAGCTCTTTCAGCTTTCAACTGACACACAACATCGGTCACATCTTGGCGAGATTTCTTTAAAATGGTCACAATATCAAACGAAGCACAACCACCAAGTCCCATTAAAATCAATTCCATAGGACGTGGACCACGGTTTTCCCCACCATATGCAGCAGAACCATCCATCACCACACTATGGCCACTTTCTGATTTCGCCTCAAAAGCAACATTCTCTAACCAATGTACACTTGTTTGCATTGCAACTACCTACGAAACGTTATAAATTTACTATGTTCTTGTACACTAGCATAAAATGAGTTGATAAGGAATTTCATCTCTTCTGTGTAGAAAAGGCTCTTATGGGGGCCTGTGCGATCGGTTTCATCCAAATTCGGAAATTTTAAGCATGACTTCAAATTTTTCACAACTTAGCACTGATGCTTTGTCTCCAGGTCAATTACCTGAATCAGTTAAAGCATTGCTAAAACGTGCTCATATTAACAGATACCCTAAACGCACCGCGATTGTTGACGCTGGAACGGAATCAAAATCACTGTATTTAATATTAAAAGGTTCAGTGTCAATCATATTACGTGAAGACGATGAGCGTGAGATTGTTGTTGCTTATCTCAACCCAGGCGATTTCTTCGGTGAGATGGGGCTTTTTGAAACAAATCCTCAACGTACCGCAGAAGTACGTACTCGAGATGTTTGCGAAATTGCCGAGATCACCTACGAAAATTTTCATGAACTCAGTAAGCAATATCCTGATCTCAGCTATGCCGTATTTGCACAGCTTGTTCGCCGTCTTAAAAATACGACACGTAAAGTAACTGATCTTGCATTTATTGATGTGTCTGGTCGTATCGCACGTTGTTTAATCGACTTATCTGCTCAACCTGAGGCGATGATCCTCCCGAATGGTCGCCAGATTCGCATTACACGTCAAGAAATTGGTCGTATCGTGGGTTGCTCACGTGAAATGGTTGGTCGTGTACTTAAAACACTCGAAGACCAAGGCATGATCCAAACGGATGGTAAGGCAATTTTAATTTTTGATACTTCTTTAGAAGAAAATGGTTTTTCTGAAGAAGAGTTTGATGATGAGGACTAACCTCCTCTAGTCGAAAATAAAATAAAAGCTAGTGTAAATACTGGCTTTTATTTTTTATAAACATGCAAAAAGTAAATCTCGATCAAATCTGATTACACAATTACTATGATTATAGAGAGAATCAGAATGTAAAGCGCTGCAAACATTTTTTATAATCCACCATAATGATGATATTGATAAGATACTGATTTGGAGCGAATAAATATGAGTAAATTAGCTTTAAGCCTTTGTGCAATGACCATGCTAACATTTTCAGGCTGTGCCTCATTTGCTGATATGGCAGGTGCAGACAGTGCCACATTAAATGCTCAGTCAGCACAAAGCTTCACAAAAATGACTCAAGAGGCACGTGCCAAAAATCAATTGGACATCAGCTCGAATACTTACCAACGTATTAATTCAGTATTTTTGCGTTTAAAGCCATATGCTGATCAAATGAATCAAACAGGTCAAAGGTTTGATTGGCAATTGGCAGTGTTAAAATCAGATACCGTCAATGCCTATGTTGCTCCTGGTGGCAAAGTCGTTTTTTATACAGGTATCGTGAACAAGCTAAATTTAACCAATGACGAAATTGCGGCAATTATGGGGCATGAAATGACCCATGCGCTTGAAGAGCATGCCAAAAGTAAAATTGGTGCGCAAGCACTTACAAACTTAGCGATAGGAATAGGTACTTCTTATGCTGGTGCAAATATCGGTGAAGCAGGTAATGCTGCAATTTCTTTAGGTAGTCAAATTGGTATTGGTTTGCCATATTCACGCAACCTTGAAAGTCGTGCCGATTATGGTGGCTTAATGCTCATGGCAAGAGCAGGATACAATCCAAATGCAGCGATTAGTCTATGGGAAAAAATGGATCGCCTAGATGGTGCAGGTGGCTCATCTTTCTTATCTACGCATCCATCAAATAGCCAACGTATTGGCGATATGCGTAAAAATTTACCCGCTGCTATGGCAGTTTATAAGCGCCGTTAATGTGTATACAGCCATTAAATCTCTAAAAGTAGATTTAATGGCACACTGCTCAATACGACAGACTGAGTTTTTTAATGAATCTCAGCAATTTTTGTATCAGCAATAATGGTCTGATTAATCACTATCAACTTTTGAATTTTCCCCGTTTGGTGAGCAAGAACAGGAACTTCCATTTTCATTGCTTCCATAATCGCAATGGTATCACCTTGGCTCACTTGATCATTTTCTTGAACGTTCCAAGTGGTAATCACACCACTAATCGGTGCTAGAACAGTATTCTCACTATGAGTAGTATTTAAGTCATTCGAATTTAAATTGAGCTGCTGTGTGCCCATTAAACTAAAAAGTACATTTGGCAAGCCAATGTGGTGAAGTTTTCCATCTATTTCAATTGGATAACGTTGTAACTCAGGCTGATTATTCAACTTACTGCGCGAATGATCGGGAAAATCATGTCGACAATCTTGTTCAATCCAACGCGTATGTACTTTAAACTCATCAACAAAGTCAGCATCAAACAAGATTGCACGATGGAATGGCAATACTGAAGCAATGCCCTCTATTTCAAAATGAGCCAATGCTCTTTTCGCACGTTGAATTGCAATTTCACGTGTTGCACCAGTGACAATCAATTTCGCAATTAACGAATCAAAATGGCTTGAAACAAGACTTCCAGTCATGACCCCAGTATCAAGACGAATACCAATTCCTGAGGGTGGATAAAAACGTGTGATCTGTCCAAAAGCAGGAATAAAACCGCGTGCTAGATCTTCTGCATTAATCCGAAATTCGATTGCATGACCTACTGGTTTTGGCATTTCCCGAATAGAAAGTGCTTCACCTAAGGCAATCCGAATTTGTTCAACCACCAAGTCAAGACCAGAAGTTTGTTCCGTCACAGGATGTTCAACCTGTAAGCGTGTATTGACCTCTAGAAATGACAGTTGACCATCTTGGCTGAGTAAGTATTCTACTGTACCGGCCCCGACATAATCAGCAGCTCGGCAGATCGCAATTGAAGATTGAATGAGTTGGGTATGAATTTGCTCATCAATAAATGGTGCAGGTGCTTCTTCCACTAGCTTTTGATTACGGCGTTGCAAAGAACAATCTCTCGTTCCCACTACCACAACATTTCCTTGCTGATCTGCAATGATTTGTGCTTCCAAATGTCTAGGTCGATCTAGATATTGCTCAACAAAACATTCTCCTCGACCGAAAGCAGCTAATGCTTCTCGTACAGCAGACTCGTATAAAGCAGCAACTTCATTCAGTTGCCAAGCGACTTTTAAGCCACGCCCACCGCCACCGTAGGCAGCTTTAATTGCAATTGGAAGACCATACTGTTTCGCAAAATCTACCGCTTCTTGAGCTGATTGAAGTGGCTGTTCAGTCCCATGCACCAACGGCGCATTTACCGATTGTGCAATCTTACGTGCCTGTATTTTGTCGCCAAGTTTATGAATGCTCTCAGGAGATGGCCCAACCCAAATCAGACCTGCATCCATCACTGCTTGGGCAAATTCGGCACGTTCTGATAAAAAACCATAACCGGGGTGAATCATGGTGGCTTGGGCTTTGTGCGCAATATCAAGAATTTTATTGATATCTAAATAGGTTTGCTGTGCTGTCTGCCCTGATAATGCCCAAGCTTCGTCAGCAAGTTTGACATGTAAACTGGCGATATCATCATCTGCATAAATGGCGACTGATCCAATTTCCATGTCCTGACAGGCTTGTATAATTCGAACAGCAATCTCTCCACGATTCGCAATCAATAGCTTATGTTTGTTATGCATGTTCTTTGATGTCCATGAAATCTGAAATTTTACGAAATTGAATATAACAACCCGTAGGAATCTGCGCGATCAAATCTAAATGATAGAATGCGACCGCAGCAATCACAGGATAACCGCCTGTTATTGGGTGATCATTCATAAATAATACAGGTTGACCGTTGGGTGGAATTTGTAAGGCGCCTGTACAACACCCCTCACTCGGTAACTCTTGATTGAACTGCCGTTGTAAAGGCAGATCACCAACTAGTTTCAATCCAATTCGATTACTCTCTGTACTGACCAACCAACTTTGCTTAAGCAATAGATCAACACTTTCATCGGCGAACCAATCCGTACGTGGGCCTAATACAACATCAATGTTAATCGTCTCACCTTGTTTAGGTAATGCAGCAGCAATTACATTTAAACTGACAGGCTGCGTTTTTAATTGGGCAGAGTAAATCTCATCACCCACTTGGATTGGTTTTGTACCCAATTCTGCCAAAGAGTCATAACTAGCACTCTTTAAGACTTGCTCAACAGCAATACCACCACGTACCGCAATATAATTTCGAATCCCTGCACTCGGTGCTGAAATATAAATTTCATCGCCATGATCTAAAGCAATCGGCTGATACAAGGCCACTTTGACTTTATCCACGTTAGCATAAGTAATCCAGACTTCCGCTTGCGCACCTGTCACAGCAATGACTGTCGCTTCTAAAACCTGTAATCGTAATCCGCCATTTAATACTTCTATAACGGCTGCATTTTTTGGATTCCCAACGATTAAATTCGCCTGCTGAAATGCACCTTGATCCATTGCTCCTGCTTGCCCCACACCCCATTCAGCAAGATGCTTACGCCCCTCGTCTTGGATCAACGCCTGTAAGCCCACATTTTTAATACGAAATACAATCGGTTTTTGAATGGATTGAGCTGGAGAAAATGACTGAGCAGGTACACTGACTTGGGTTGGATTATGGCGAATATCTTTAAAAATCACATGATCACTGGGAAGTAACAAAGCAGGCTGTTGCCGATGAATATCCCATAATGCCGCATCAGTCTGACCAATCAACTGCCACCCGCCAGGACTGTCTTTTGGATAAATCCCACTGTACTCACCCGCGAGTCCTATCGCACCCGCACTGACTTTTTTACGTGGCGATGCTAAACGCGGAATACTGCCAAAAGCATGTTCTGGGTGAATTAAATAGGCAAAACCAGGTGCGAAACCAATAAATGCAACTTGCCAGTCAACACTCGTATGCTTCTGGATCACTTGATCGGTACTGATTCCCAAGTATTCAGCGACATTATTTAAATCAATCCCGTTATAACGGACATCAATGACAATTTCTTTGCCTTTGCGCAAAGTATCCTGATTGACTTTCTGAGTTGAAATCCATCGGATCAATGTACGGAGATCAACCTGTAAAGCATCAAAGTAAATCAGTATGCTACGCGCGGCAGGAATAAGTTCCTGTATATGGGGATGATGTTTCTGTTTTAAGCAGTCATAAGCTGCCATGGTTTCTTCTAAACTTTGAAATTCAATAAGAAAACAATCTAAATTGACGGATAAAAATCGCATAAAATAGCTCTTTCAAAACGTTTAAAATTTACTCAACCATGAAAAGCACGAACTTCAACTTGATTTTCGAGCAATACTTGGCGGATCTTTTCTGCCATTTTTACCGCTCCAAACGTATCACCATGCACACAAATTGTATCCGCATGAATTACAGTGAAGTCCCCCTCAATCGACTCAATACCACCTTTCAGAACCATGTTCAGTACACGCTGAGCGACGACTTCAGCATCGTGTAAAACTGCACCATCTAAACGACGTGAAACCAATGCACCATTGCGATGATAGGCACGATCTGCAAATGCTTCAGAAATAACAGTGAGACCTTGTTCACGAGCAAAATGAATTAATGGTGAACCCGCCAATGCAACTAAAACTAATGTTTCATCAAAATGCTGCATTGCATCAATCACTGCTTGGGCTTGAGCTAAATTGGTGGCAATGGTGTTATATAACGCACCATGTGGTTTGACATAAGTCACTTTCGTTCCCACGACTTGGGCTAATCCCTGCAAAGCTGAGATCTGATAAAGCACGTCTGCGTATAACTCATCATAAGACAAATCCATATTACGGCGACCAAAACCAACCAAATCTGGATAAGAAACATGCGCACCTACACTTACATTCTGTGCGGTTGCTTGTTTTAAAGTACTTAAAATATTTAACGGATCACCTGCATGAAAACCACATGCAATATTGGCACTGCTAACGATTGAAAGAATTTGCTCATCATTGCCCATTTTCCAAGCGCCATAGCTTTCGCCTAAATCGCTGTTTAAATCAATATGCATATTTCGCCCAATGCTATTTTTTCATAATCCTATGATTGAATAATATATTCGAAATGATCACGAAATCACATATTTATCGACACTCATGGACGAGGATTTACGATCTAACTGATTGCGATATGGTGAAGAAAGAATGATCGGTTTTAGATGATAATTATTGTGCAACAAGCGTTAAAACATGCTTTTTGTGAATTTTTGCTGAAACCATAATTTGAGCTTCAAAATTGACTTCTCTGACATCAAATTTCATTGAGAGTGAATGCCCTAGAAAGATCAGCTCAGATAATTCAAAACGATGAAAATCAATACCATGATGAATTTGTTTCGAAAATGCCTTAAATATGCTTTCCTTTGCAGAGAAGATCAATGTAGCCGCGATTTCTTTACTTATTCCTTTTGCTGTTAATAACTGAAGCTCTCGTACGGAATAAACTTTCCCCTCTATTCCTAAGAAATCTGTTTTTGTCATAATCGGTTCGATATCAATTCCGACACAGCAAAGGGCTTTGGATGGTGTAACCGCACACATTGCAATAGTATCGCTATGTGTTAATGTGCCAATCAAATCTTTAGGAAATATCGGCTCTTTACGTCCGCCAATTATCACTTGCTCTAAGCAACGTTTTTCAGGCATTGCAGCTAATGCCAATTTTGCTGCATAGCGCCCTGCTAAAAACTCACTTTGCCGAACAGTGGGATAGGACTGCAACTGGGTTGGAAGCAAAATTGAGAGTTCATCAAATAGATTCATATCAAAATATTGCTGATTAAACTCACAATACGCCAAATACAAATCAAAACACGGTTCATAGAGCAACTTATGCATTTTTATAAACCGATTTGGAAGCGCACAACGAATATAAGAATTCACAAAACGATTCAGCACTGCGTCAATCTCAAATGATTGATTGAAATGGATCAGGGCAGAAATCACGCCATCCTGATCCATTGAATTTTATTTGCTCAGCTCAACCATCGCTTTCACCAACTTAGAAATCCCTTGGAAGATATCCTTTAAGTTAGCGTGGTCATCCATATAAGCTGGTGTTGTAACCAAGCGATGCGTCGTATCTACAACACAATCATTGGTTTCACAAACCTGATGCACAGCACCTGTTTTCTCAATCTCAGCAGCCGTTCCAGCATGATGACCAATCGTCAGTGTAGGTTGAAGATCACCAAACGTCAGCGCCAATAATGCAGGAGAAATACAAATCGCACCGATTGGTTTATTGCTTGTTTTAAACGCTTGCAGAACAGCAATCACGGATTGCTCGACCTCACCTTCTGAACCTTTAAAAGCAAAACTCGACAGATTCTTTGCAACGCCAAAACCACCAGGAATAAGCAGTCCATCAAACTGTTCTGCTGCCAATTCAGTAATTGGACTAATCTTGCCACGTGCAATTCGACCTGCTTCTTGTAGTACATTTCTAGTTGCAGATTGATCTGGCTCACCTGCTATATGATTCACTACGTGATATTGTTGGATATCAGGTGCAAAAATACTGTATTCAATACCTTCAATATCCAATGCCAATAGCGTTAAAACAGACTCTCGAATCTCTGCGCCATCCAAATAACCACAGCCTGATAGAATAACCGCTACTTTTTTCATATTCATTCCTTAATTTTCTTAATGATGTGTTACACACAAATAATAAGTTTATTTATTAAATCGTAATATATCCGAATACGTCATAAATTCTCCTTAATCGAGCATTTTTGTTTTACGAATTTCTCGTGGAGTCATACCAAAAAGTAGTTTGAACTGCTCAGTAAATCGAGATTGAGATTGATAACCACATTGCTCTGCAATATTACCAATATGAAATTGTGTCGTTTGTAATAAATGCAAACCATAACCTAATCGCGCTCGATTGCGAATATCTTGAATATTATTACCTTCAGTTTTTAGCTTACGTCTTAATGTTGAAGCACTCATAAATAAATTAGAAGCGATTAAATCCACAGGCCAATCACAAGAAATATCATTTGAGATCATTGATTGAACCTTCTCACTTAGACTCGGAGGCTCAACAATATTACAAACATCTTTGTAGCCTGAATGATAAATAATCTCCAGTATTTCTCTTTTTCTCAGTCTCATTACTTGAGCAGGTGCAATCGATGAGAATTCCATAAATTGGCATAATGCACTGGCAAGTACAGGGTTGATGTCACCCTGAAAATATTTTTTATACGGCGCGGGGCTTTTAGGGAGTTCAGCAAAATCTTCATGTTCAAAATCAATAAGTACTGCAAAATATTCTGCTTGAATCGGAATATTACGCATATCTATTCGAGGACTATTCGATAAAAATACAAAGCTACCCGACAGACATTCGACTGAGCCAGACTTACCCAATTGCTTAGTACCGCTCAATATAAAAATGAGTAATGGCTTTATAATCGGGACATTGGTAATCATCTGTTCTTTATGAGATGAATAAACTGAAAAAGGTAATTGTGATTGGTTTTTAATTGCTTTTTTAGCAACTACAATAATATTATCCATAATTAAGCGTTCGGGATATAAGCGAACTCTTCCCGCTTATATCCCAAAACTCTACCCCTAATATTAAATTAATGTCCCATAAATAAATTTAAAGTTTTTAAAAATCGATATGATAATTAAAACCTAAAGCCAAATTCTTTTGATGATGACCATTATCTAGATCGATGTAAGTTCCCAATAAATAGAGTTCCCCACCTTTAATCCAATTATAGAAAGCACCTAATGTTAAACTTTGACCATCTCCAGAATAACGTGAACCATTGATCAATTTAAAATCTGCATTCGACACATGCCCAATTGCAGCAGCAACCCGACCAAAATTGGCAATCGGCTTTTGAACAGAGAGATTCAAATATTCATCTTTACCAGAACGCATCGTATTAATGTGTTCATAAGAAGAAGACCACTGCCAATCGTCAAGCTTTTTACGATAATACAATCTGGTTGCATTTTTATTATTGCTCCCATTCGCAACCGTTGGCTTTTCACCTAGATCAACATATTGGATTCCCAACACATCTGCTTCATTACTATATTCTAGACCAAGGTGTATATCACCATTAGAATTTGTACCAGTATAACCAAGATTCGCTTTTAGGTTATTCATTTTAGGGGAATAATAGAAAATACTATCGTTCGTAAAACCCCGAGTCATACTCGAGAAACCAAAGCTATTTGCTGCAAACGTTGTTCCTGCAGGCGTATCCCAAAATGGGTCTCCTTGTTTACCTGCTAGTTTGTACGCGGTATTCATTTTACCCACTTCAAGCGAGCCATACTCTGGATCACTAATAGAATAACTACTGATAATTTTATCGGCATCAATAAAATGGTCACCCATAAAATCAATCGCTGTATGGTAGCTATACTTGAATGTTGTTGTACCACACTTTAATAAAACGGAACCTCCTACTCTCGATGCATTATTAGATGTTTTTCTATATGCATCTTCACCCGATAGATTATCTACATCAAAATAACCGAGTGCATAAGCCAAACGTAGATTAAGCTTATAATCTGGCTCACATGATTGATTTGCAAACGCAGAAACAGGCAATACTAAAAGTGAAACTATCGTCAAAGTTTTCATATATTTCCTTTGCATAAAGCTTAGGCGAGAAAATCACTTTTCTCGCCTAATTTTTTATATGCCTCGATGCTGGTAGTGGTCATCTAAGATCATGTTTGTTTCTAATATTTCAGGCTGTAAAATCGCCTTTTCAACAATTGCAATGACTTCATTGAGGTCTTGCGCAGCCATAATTTCTGCCATAGAGAATGATACTTTCTGTCCAGGTAAAGAAAACTCAGACTCAAGAGCATTGACAAATCGAACAATCCCCAGTGATGCAAGCCCATTATCATTCAGGCTAAGTTCTCTATTTACCTCAAGCCCAGAGATTTTTGCAGCAGTTTCTAGCACAACCTCTGCGGTATCTAAAACAGGCTTGCTATCGTCTGTACCACTGCCCACCGATTTGATCCATCGAATAATCATTGCAACCAAATTGCGAAGCAAGGTATCTGCTGGCTGAATTAACTTTGCAAAAATAACGACTAAACCAACCACATAGAAATATTCATACCATTCAACAGGAACTGGTTCAGGACTAAACCAATAGAAACTTTTACGATAATCCCACCAGTTCCACCATTCACCACCACGCGTGGCTGCGTAGTACCATTGCCCAACCATTTGATGAAATAGAAAGCAAGCATAAGCAGTAGGTGCAAGGAATTGGAATGGACTCATTCTTAACAGTCTGGCAGTAAAGCCCTTACCTGTACTGAGTGCAAAAATCCAAAGTAAAGTCAGTGGCGCAAATGAACGGCTGTAGATTTCATCCCAAATACGATTGGTTATTGCAGGATCCGCATAACTATTTGCACCCTCAGGTCTCATGAAATAAGCATCTACAGGAACTTGGGTTACTTCAGGGCCAAAATGTGTATAGCCTTGAGCAATATGTGCAATACTGACGCAGATGATAATCAGTGTAATCGCATCAGCAACATAGCCCCAAATATGCGAACGTTTTTGCTCAGTCGGTCTAATAGCATCGTATAAGAATGCAGCACACATACCGACCAAGAAATACACCATCCAGAAAGGTGCAAACAGATAGAAGCCTAAGCCCATCGCATTTTCTTTACCCGCCAATGCAACCTGAGCCGCGGTAGGTATTGAACGTAATCCTGTATCAGGATCAAATAGACCATATCCAACAAAATCGACAACAAA
This sequence comes from Acinetobacter tjernbergiae DSM 14971 = CIP 107465, assembly GCF_000374425.1. GTDB lineage: Bacteria > Pseudomonadota > Gammaproteobacteria > Pseudomonadales > Moraxellaceae > Acinetobacter > Acinetobacter tjernbergiae. The sequence continues at coordinate 36,719 of NZ_KB894366.1, forward strand.
CCCGTACCAAAATCCCATTAGGATCACAACGTTCGTCGTTAATCCAATTCCTATATACATGAGAATTTTCTTAACATTACCTCGTTGCTTATACAAGGCATTGTAAATCATCGGGAATATAACGAGACATTGGAAATACATCGAAATAAACCACAGGTAAAAACCAATAAACCAGCTCGCTCCCCACAATGGCGTTGCTTGCAAACCTGTCGCATGAATTCCAAATGATAAAATGACATTGCCTAGCCAAGAGCCTTCGATCCACGGCGTTCCCTGACAATACGATGCAGTACCTTCATGAACTAAAGGTCCCCAACTAAAACTAGGTATAAACGTTGATGGATGACAACTGACAAATAAATTCCCCATCGCAAAAATAATCGCTAATGCATACAAAGGATACATCACCGCTACTCTTGCTTTTACAAAAGCAAATTTATTTTGAATCATCGCAGGCATGAGAATAGCGAGAGAAAAGCCTGCTAAGATAAAGAAGCTATTCACGTGCCATTGGAACTGACGGAGATTATTAAATGCTTCCCATGAGTTATTCGCCCCAATGTGCATAAACATGACATAACATGCCAAAATAAATCTAAACCCAGCGATTGTCTCCCAATCCACTTTTGGCTTGTCTAAGCGATTCGTATTTAAAGCGAGTTCACTGGTATTTTTAGTCGCGACTTTTTTCTCTTTGCGTTCTGAAGTTATCGCTGTATTTTGCTGATTCGGGGAAGGCTGCGTCGTTATACCTAGCGATTCTGCCATGACATTTCGCTTGTATTTTTTACTGTTCGTCATTGGTAAATCATTTTTATCAACGACTCTCCAAATCGAAGGAATTTTATGTGCTGAGACTCCTCGTTTGAGTAAAAAAGAGCGTAACTCATTTACCCACTTACTTTGATTCTCCAAACTAAATACTGGGTCAGATGAAACGATTGCACACCCCACCTCTTCACCATAAGTTTCAGATGGCACGGGAAAACATATCGCGATATCAATACTCGAATGACTGGTTAAATTGTCTTCTATTTCAGCAGGTGCAATCTGCTCACCGCCTCGTTTGATTAACTCTTTCAATCGACCTTCTAAGCTTAAATGACCAAAAGCATCAATTTGACCCAAGTCACCCGTTAAAAACCAAGTGTGGATTTCACCAGATTGAGGCAATGGCATTAAGAATCGAGATTTATTATTGGCTTCAGGATTCTCTTTATAACCAGAAAAAACAGTCTCACCTGAAATCGCAATTTCACCAGCAACACCAAAAGGTTGCGGTTTAAGAGTAACTGGATCAACGATCGCCAATGACGCAATTAATGGCACGCCAACAGAGCTCGCCTTAACCTCCCAGCTCATTTCTGTCTGAGCAGGCTGCGAAATAGGCATGAGTTCAGACATACTATAAGTCGGCAACACTGGGCAATCGTAAGTCTTCATAAGTGCCAGTCGATCTTCTTCTTTGAGCGCAGATGCACCCGAGCGAATCAAGCGCAGATTGTGTTCAGACCATACACCATCATGATCTAAATACTGCTCTCGATTTTCCTGAAGATAACGTAAAGTTGCGAGCTGGATCGTGGGTACAGCTGAATACCATGTTGGTTTCGGATTGGATTTTACCAATGCCTCAGCCATAAGTTGTGGGTTATATAAACCTTCACATGTGATCGTTGCGCCAACAGATAAACTCGCCAAGATCGAAGCAGATATACCACCAATATGATCCAACGGCATCACACTATAGGTCACATCGAATTCATTAATTCCAATACTATCCGCTAAAATTGTGCTGTTGAGAACCAAATCTTTTTGCTTGAGTGGCACAACCTTTGGCATAGAAGTCGTGCCAGAAGTTCTGAGTAGAAGGCAGTCATCATGTGCATGAGTGATTAACTCTGGCTGGTTTTCATACCCATCTAAAGAGTGTTTAAATTTAAATAAACCTGGATGTTGGGATGAAAATGGGCTGACATGATGTAATGACTTATTGTTACTTTGGCAATATTCTTCACAAGCTGCAATGACATTTTTAGCATTCACACCTTCAAATAAAATAACATGCTCGACTTGAAGTTGTTTTAATGCAGATAAGGCTTCAGCCTGTGTCATTGTGGTAGAAAGCGGAACAGCACATGCCTGAGCTGCGATAGTAAGGAAAGCAACAGCACCTTCTGCACTACCGCCAGAAGGTGCCATATATGCAACGATCTGCCCACTTTTAACTCCTACTCGTCTGAGATCACCCTCTCCCCCTGAACGAATAAATGAAAGTAAATCCCCATAAGTGGTACATATTTGGTTATTTTGCTCTCTAGCAAGCCTAAACAAAGGAGATGATTGGGCTCGTCTTTCCAATAATTCTATAATTGTGGTTGCTTGTCCTTCAGAATGAATCGAAACATGAGCGACTTGCACTTCTGTATCAATTCTTCTAGAACTGAATTTACACGAAGCTTGTTCAGTGCTTTCCGTTCTCTGGCTTGCTGATGAAATGCCTGTTATACAATGTTTTATTTCATCCTTAATCGGTTTTGCGATCGTACTACTAATTTCATGATCACTGTCCAAATAAAAAATTTGGGTATTCGGATTTTTATCATGTAGCACCAATGATTCGGACCACGGTTTTAGAGCATCATGTTGTCCAATTAAATGTATGGCTTGATTTTGACTATATTCCTCAGCACATTCTGGTAAACCTGCAAGCTTTCTCATATCCAATAGTGGAATCGCAGCACCAGCACAGGCATAAATAGAGGTTTTAAAAGGAATATTAGAATTTATATTGAACTGGGTTTCCCTACCCATGTAGCTTTGAACTGCATCCAGTAATGCAGGATCATTCGGTAAATTATTTACCAAGCTAGCAATGTATCCTCCTTGACTAAACCCATAAATTGCATCAAAAGGTCCATGTATTTCAATAGCCAACAAAACACTTTCTATCGCACAACAAATACTCTGCAATAATGCTCGATGATCTAAATTTTCCCAATCAGATTTAGGAGGTAACCATGAATACCAAGGTCCTTCAACCAATCCTGTCAATTCAGATAAACGAATATCTGGAGACTTAACTTGGATGGTGCCATTAAGATAAGTGATATCATAATCTTGGTCATTAAGTTCTAAATTCTGAAGTTGTAGTTTGGTAATTATTTTATTACTACCATTTCCATGAAGGGCTAAGATTTTTCGCTGCATTTTCGGTGTTTGGTTTTCTTGAGCAGACATGTTATTTTTCCTTCGTTTAAGAAACATGTATTGCGAATAAGATTCAACAACCTCCTGAGCTACATGTTTCAATAGCTCAAGAAGCTATTGAGATGCTTTATCGTTTATATAGAGCTTCTATCGTACTTGATGCCAACGAATGGGCTTTGACCATATAACCTGTTAATGCCCCAGATGCATCAGCAGGTAATTCCAGTTTCTTTGAAAGTGCGTACACTGTGAATTGGTAGCGATGTGCACCATGACCCTGAGGTGGACACGCTCCCCCAAATCCTTTTTGACCATAATCATTGGTCACATCAATCACATCTTTATAATCAAGCTTGCCATTACCAGATGGAATTGAAGTCACTTCAGCAGGGATATTCACCACTTGCCAGTGCCACCAACCACTACCCGTCGGAGCATCTGGATCATAAGCCATGATTGCATACGCTTGCGTCCCTGCTGGAGCACCACTCCATGACAACTGCGGCGATTTATTTTCGCCTGAACAGCCAAAACCTTGGAATTCGAACGTATTTTTCATGAATGCGCCATGCGCAATATCGGTACTTTTTAATTTGAATTCGTCAGCATGTGTGAATCCAGCAGTCAAGCCGATCAAAGGCAACATGAGTTTTAAAATAGATTTGTACATTAGGATCTCTGTTTATGGAAAACAGGGTGATCTTAATGTTTTTAATTCGTTTGAATTCTCTCTAATGCGCCATGTTTTCGCCTAAATAAATCATATCCTGACTAAATACAGATAATTTACCAACACTTCTATCAATAAAGGCTAAACAAAGTAAATTCAGGAAGACGACACAAGTTTCATGGTCACTAGAGCAAAATTCGATAAGGGCAACAATCACTGGCATAGCTGCATTCTGCCTATTCCGTTACCTTTCAACTAATTATTTAGGTTTTTATGTTGTTTCAATCAGGCAATAAAATTCAAACCGCTTGTTTTATAGCAAGACTCTTTCCAAGCATCACGAGATTCTCTCTGATACCAGTTTAAAGAATAAATAAAAAGTACTGCACTTCCGTGAAATTAGACAGTTGCTCTTGTGATAATTTATCTGAATAATGTATTGGCAAAGCACTCTAATTTTATCTCATCGGTTTCAAGTTATAAGTCACCACGCCCCAAATCAATAATTCTTGCCCTTCAGTAATATAAATATTTTGATAATCTGGATTCTCTGCTTTTAACCATACTTTAGGTGGATTGAAATGATGATCAATCATCAGTCGTTTCACCGTAAAATCATTATCAATCAAAGCAATCACAATATCCCCCGACTTTGCTGCTAGACTTCGATCTACAACCAAAGGATCATCAATATCAATACCGACATCTAACATTGAAAGTGAATTTGCTTTCACAATAAACGTGGAATTTTCATTACGAATTAAATATTCATTTAAATCCAAAGCTTGATCAACGTGGCTTTGCGCGGGAGATGCAGCACCTGCTGCCACACGCTCTGTTGCCAATGGAATACGATACACTCGATCATTCTTGGCTTGCACATTGTGAACTTTCAATGATGCTGACAAATCTGAACGTATATCTGTTTTGACATTATTCAGTAACCAATTTTTGATGAAATCAACTTGGGATTCAGGAACACGAATCACTTTGGTTGGCTCACTAAATTGAGCCTTACGTCCAGCATTTACTCGCACACCACCATGTTCAAATTCTATTTTTTTGGACATTATTTCCCCTTATCCCAGCGTTAAAAGTGTGCAGTTAATTTAACTTGAAAAAGTTACAAATTCAAGTTGACGTCGTATAAATTTTGCATAACAATGAATTCTATAGATCATATTTTAGCTTGTTTAATTTAAACATGGATGTAAATAGACTAAAATTAATGATTAAAATCAAAAACTTAAATAAAAACCACTTTTCTAAATAGTGTTAAGTTATTGATCTAATTCATTAATATATTTGATCTCTCAGCAGATAGTTTTTATTCAAATATTTTTGATGTGGAGACATGAAAAATGAACAATCAACGTGATGCTATTCTTGGCTATACAGATGAACAACATGCTTACTTTATTCGTCTTATCGAGAACAATACAATCCTAGGTCATAGCTACGGTTTGTTTTGTGAAAGTCCTGATAGCGAAGCCGCAGAAAGTATAATGACGACTCTATTTTTAAAAAAATCTTTCTGGCTCAACGGCAGTGAGTTCCAGAATGTTGTACAAGGTTTACAACCACTTTAATCAAAATAATCAGCAAAAAGATCACAATCCTGCTTTAGCGACAACGGGCTAAAGCAGTTGGGCATGGACGAGGAGCTAATCCAAACGTAGATGTAACATATGCGTTGCAATGGTATGACGAATCTGATCAGGTCGGGCTTGAAAATAACGTTCAGTTAACCCAATGCCTGATAAATCTTCAGCCACTTTATAACCCAGTTGGTTAACCGACTGATGTAATATTTTGGGTCTAAATTGCCCTTTTAATGGCTCTTTTAAGAATCGGGTAAATTGCGAAACAAAGAGACTACCAAAACGTTCAATACCTGATAGCTCTCGATAATCAATCGAGTAATCCATCACCACCTCACTTTTAGCAGCAGCAATATTGGCGATACTTTGCAAAGTGTTTAAGGTCGTTTGTGGCTCAAGGTAATGTGTTGTACCTAACCATGAGAAAAATGCTGCTTGATCCTGTTTAAAACCACTTCTTGCCAAAGCATCTGCAGTCGACTCTTTCTCGAAATCAATCGCAACGAACTCAACATTTGCTGGAATTTCACCGAATTGGCTGAGTTTTTTCTGTTTTGCGGCCTGTGTATCAGGATGATCAACTTCAAAGATACGTAAATTGGGATATTGCTGCGCCTGACGTAACGTAAAAGAGTCTAATCCTGCGCCCACTAACACATATTGTTGTGTACCTTTCAGAATAGCTTGTTGCAATAAATCCTCTGCATAACGTGATCGACCTACCACTTGACCCGTTAATAAACCAAGTGTTCGATTAAATACAGAGGAATTCATCACTTTTACGGTCAGAGGCGTTGTTAATAACTTTTTCCAGCCTTTACTGGTCAACTCAAAGGCAAAAGGATCAGAAAACACTGGGTTTTTAGCATTTTGAAAGTGATTGGCACGTAATGCTGCCGCAGCTTCTGCGGTTCGACTTGATTGTCCTTCTTTCATATTTCTTGCCTCCATTATTTATATCTTGCAAAAAATAAGCAGCAAATCCCATCCTGAGATAGAATTTACTGCCCTTTTATGACTTATCTAACAATTAGTGAGTTTTCTCAGTTTGATAAGTCACTTGATAATCATTCAGATCCATATGTTTTAAACGTTTTTTCAATGCTTTTAGTGACCACGGCCAAGCCGCAAAGTTACGACCATTGGCATCTAAATAATAGCTCTTACAACCACCTGCATTAAATACCGTGGTTTTAAGATGCTTTTGCACCAAATCATTATGCTTTTTGATCACTTCGGGCTTGATATTTAGCTTACTGATACTTTTTTCTTTGATCTTCAACAAACCATCCACAATATAATCCAATTGTGCTTCTGCTAAGCCAATGAATGAATCATAAACCAATACGTTTGGACCCAAGATCAAGAAAGCATTTGGTACATTTTCAATACTTGTACCTAAATACGCTTCTGGTGAACTACTCTTCCATAAGTCATTCAGGCATTCACCTTTTTCATTTAACACACGCTTGCCAATTGGCGGATGTGAAACTTCAAAGCCTGTCCCCCAAATAATCACATCAACTTCATGACGCTCACCATTCGCTGAAACAACCGTATTCCCCTCTACTTTCACCAATCCATGTGGGATTAATTTGGTATTTGGCTGTTGTAACGCTGGATAATAGTTGTTAGCAAATAATAAACGCTTACAACCAATGGTAAAGTTTGGCGTTACGTTTTTACGTAATTCAACATCTTCAATTTGGAAACGTAAAATCAGTTTGGCTAACTCACCAACTGGTTTTAATACCGCTGGATTGCGTAAACCAAAGTTAATCGCATTCAGTGATTGTGCAACGGTTTTACGCCATGTTTTTTGGATTAATGGGAATTTTTCAATCAACGCTTTGCTGACATCACCTAAATCTGTATCAGGTTTTGGAACAACCCAAGGTGCAGTACGTTGATAAACATATAATTCTTTGGCTAAAGGTTGAATCTGTGGCACAAACTGAATTGCTGATGCACCTGTACCAATGACAGCAATACGTTTGCCCGTTAAATCGTAATCATGATTCCATTTTGCTGAATGGAACATCTCACCTTTAAATGTTTCTATGCCATCGAGCTTTGGAATTTGTGCTTCTGTGATTGGGCCTGTTGCAAAAACCACAGTCCTAGACAAATATTGCCCTTTATTGGTCTCAATCACCCATAAATTACGTTCAGTATCCCAAGCTGCATTTAACAATTCCGTACCAAATTCAATTTTTGAACTCACATTGAATTTTTCGCTAACTTCTTCTAAGTAATTCAAAATCTCAGGTTGACGAGCAAATAGATGACTCCATTTCGCACTCGGCGCAAATGAATACGAATATAATGCTGATGGCACGTCACAACCACAACCTGGGTAGGTATTTTCACGCCAAGTTCCGCCTACACGTGTCGCTTTTTCGATGATCTTGTAATTGGTATAACCCACTTGGTCAAGACGAATTGCTGTTGCAATACCTGAGATACCTGCCCCCACGATAAACGTATCATAGATGTGCTGTGGTAAAGCCTTGCCTTCAGTTGAGTTTAATTTTTTTGCTTGAGCAGTCATTTACAATATCCTTTTATTCATTCAACTAAAATAAGCCTGTCATCATCGGACTTGCGCTTATTCCATCGATCAAAATCTTTTGTCACTTAATGGAATTACTTCATAAATCTGTACGAGTTGCCCAAGAATTTGGCATATAAATTCGGTGCAGCGCGTTTCATTAACCAAAATAACTTGGCATCAATTTGTGGAATGGTATAAAGCTGATCTTTATCCAAACGATCTAAAGTCAGTTTTGCGACCTTATCACTGGTGGTAAATGCCAAATTGGTCAAGGCATAATCCAAAAGACCTTTATGCGGCACTTTGCCATTTTTAATAATGTTGGTTGGAACAAGTGTTGGGCAAAGCACATTCACTTTGATGTCAAACTTTCTGAGTTCAGCAGATAAGGTCTCAGATAAAGCACGTACACCTGCTTTAGTCACATTATATGCAGTCATTTCTGGCGCAGCGGTATAGGATGCTGCCGAAGCTACATTAATAATCGCTCCATGACCCAGTTGCTTAAATTTAGGGACAAAATAATGGCAACCATGCACCACACCCCACAAATTCACATCCGCAACCCATTTCCAATCCGCTAAAGTCATCTCATCAAACTTGCCACCTAAGCCAACGCCTGCATTGTTAATGACCAATGTGGTTGGATGCTGCATCAGTTGTTCAGCTTGTTCAGCCAATTTTTCAACTTGCTTGGCATTCCCTACATCACATTTTACTGCGAATGCTTTTGCACCTAAGTTTTCAATTAAACTTACGGTTTCTTTGGCTGCGTCTAAATCAATATCTGAACACACCACAGTCCCACCACGTTTTGCCAGTTCAAGTGCAAAACTACGACCGATCCCACTTCCCGCACCAGTCACTACAGCAAATGCTTTTTGACTTGGTTTTCTTTTTTTACCAAATAATTTCATCTTTGTTTCTCAGCAATCTCGTGTTTACCTTGACCAAGTTATGCAGATGCTGCACGTACAGGCGGTACAAACTCTTTAAGGAAATATGGGGCTAATAGACCTGTTTCAGGGTTTAACAAGCGCTCTTTGTAATATTCCATATAAGCAGTCGTATCATGATCATTTGGGTGAAAGCTTGGGCGTAGATATTCCAAAATGTGCATAAAACTACTACCAAATACGCCACGCTCACTACCGAACAATAACGCCGTACTTTCCACGACATCTTTCATATAACGAGGATTAATCAAATGACTTGGCTTACGTACAAACGGCATTAGATAACCACCGAGTGATACACCACCCAAAATTGTTAAACTTGCCAACAAGAAACCTGTAATTCTGAGCCAGTAATCACCTGATAACTCAAGAAATACATCATAAGCAATATCCTTATGCTCAGATTCTTCAAGCATGTGCCACATCCACATTGCACGTTGTCTTTCATCTTGTGAGCCAAGTAAATAGTCTTCATGCTGCATCATAAATTCAGCGAGAACTGCCGTGTAATGCTCAATGCCTGCCATTAATGACAGTTGTAAAGATTGCGGCAGCTTGTAAATGCCATAATCAAAAACTTTCCCTGCAATCGCACGAAGCAATTCCACGGGATAACCATTTTCTTTCAAAACCTCATCGTTAAATTGGTTATGAATTTTTGAATGAATCGCTTCCTGTCCAATCAAAGAAGTCAGTCTTTGTTTTAAAATTGGATCATGAATAAAATCACGATGATGACGTGCGGTTTCAATCACCACATCTTCACCAAAAGTTAAGAAAATCGATAGCGCATGAAAATAAGAGGTCGCTAATTCTTTGTTTAAGAAAAACTTTTCATCCAATTCTGCTGGATTAAATTTAAAATCAAAATGACGAATAGGAATCGGTGATTTATTCACAAAATTCTGAATAATTCCCTGATATTTAGTACTGAATTTATCGGAAAAAACATTTCGAATAACTTGAGCGACCATGACTTGATCCCCATGAAGAGAGTAAAAATAAAATCAAAGCGTTACACATCAATTCAAACCATAATGTTGTCTATAAGATTATTTCTGCAACATTTACGATTTCAATGCTTAAAAAATTTAAGTCCGATGGCATCGCTCTTTTCATCCTAGAAAATCTTTGAACAGATATTTTCTGAAGAAACGTGTTTGCATAGTGCACGAGCAAAATAGAGGCAACAAGAACCAAATTGCTCATAAAAACCTGAGCTTTTTTGCCAATTCGATGCATCAACATGACTGCGCACTTATGAGCTACAACAGAGACTAAGCAGCTTGAACTTTCGGTGTAAATTGCTTAACAAAGAAAGGATGTAACGCGCCACCTTCAGACAATAATTTCTTTTCGTAGTATTCAAAATACGCAGAAGCATCATGATCATTAGGATGAAAATTAGTACGCAGATAATCAAAAATTCGACCTTGTGTACTACCAAAAACACCATCTTTCGGACTAAAAACCAGTTTTATGCCACGGCGTGTATCTTTCCAAAATTTTGAAGTCAGCATCTCTTGAGGCCTACGCAAAACAGGAACAAATGTTGCGGCAAATGGAATCAAACCTAAAATCGTAAAATATGCGAGGAAGAAGCCAGAAATACGCAGTGCATAATTACCATTCAACGTTTGATAAACATCATAAGCGACATCTTTATGCTCAGATTCCTCTAACATGTGCCACATCCAAAGCGCACGTGTTTTAGCATCATCAGAAAAATAAAAGTTTTGCTCATGTGCCATCATGTATTCAGCTAATACAGCCGTAAAATGCTCAATCCCCGCCATTAAAGAAAGTTTTAATGGTTGTGGAAATTTTAAGAAGATATGATCAAAAAATTGCTCGCCCAAGAAACGATAAAGTCTCACTGGATAGCCAAGCTCAACAATTGCATCATTAAACTCATTATGAAGTTTTGAGTGAATCGCTTCCTGACCAATCAATGAGGTCACACGCTGTCTTAAAATAGGATCTTTTAATAAATCACGATGATGACGTGCTGTTTCAATAACTAAGTCTTCACCATAAGTCAAAAATACAGAAAGTGTCGCAAAGAAAATGGTCGCGAATTGATTGTTCATATAAAATGATAAATCGACTTGCTTGCCTTCAAAACCAATTGCGAGATGTCGAATTGGAATACTTTTTTTACTTGCAAAATCAATTTGCTCAGTTATCGGGTTAGATTTAAATAAACTTAAACCTTTCTTTAATGTGTTGCTAATCATGGCTACACCTACCTACTTCACTTGAGCGTCATTTGCCCTTTACATTCTTTGAATCAGGTTCATCTCTTTTCGTATCACTACATATTTTTGAGTTACGAAAAAACATTCGGGAGATTTTAGTGAACCTGATGTCCTACTAGAAACAATGTAAACCGATCTTATGTTCGGATTCAATTCGGGTAAAATTCCCCTTTTACATGAGACAAAGCAACGTATATAAATGCCTCTTTCTACTTTAAATAGTGAATTATTAGAATCTACAAAAATTCAACTTAAATGATATATATCAATAATATAGATAATTTTTTAAATTCTAAACTTTGGCAGGAAAATCTCTTTCTTTGCTTGAATGAATATTTTTATTACAAATAAAAACTCGATATTAAAAAGTATGTAATTTTATTTGTTCGGATTATACCTATGAGCCTTTTACTTCATACGACAGCATGTTAGTCTGACGTTATGTTCGGATTTAGATAACAATACTTTATGACTACTCGTAAACCACGCCAGACTCGATCAAAGGTCACCGTAGACACCATTATTGAAGCAGGTTTTATTGCTGTTGCAACAAATGGGACGAGTGGAACCACAACACGGCACATCGCCGATATTGCAGGTGTTAGTGTCGGCTCTTTATACGAATATTTTAAAAATAAAGAAGAAATCTACGATGCAATGGCAAAATCATTTGTCAAAGAAGTGCTTGATATGGTTAAAGAGCTTACACCGATCATCGTTGAAATGGAGTTAGAGCCTTTATTTGAAATGATTTTCTATACCTTTCGTGACTTGCTGACGAGAGACAATGATCGTTATCTGATCTGTCTCCGATACGCGACTGAACTCAAATATGAACGCTATATCGGACAAATCGAAATGGCATTAATGGAAGTACTGATGAAATATATGATGCGTCATCCAAGATATTTGAAAATAAATAATCTGAGCGTAACTGCGTATATCAGCATTAATAGCAGTATTTTTAATGTAGCGCGACATCTCATTTTGCCTAACCCACAAATCAGTTTTGATGAAATGGTGAAAGGTTTAAGCAATATGATTATTAGCTATATTGAAACCGAATTAGCCAAAGCAGAAAGCTAAAAAGAGCCTTATGGCTCTTTTTTAAAATCGCTTAAGCTTTTGGGATTAAGCGCTATTTCTCTATCTGTAGATCTTGGCGTTGCTTGAAGGTCATGACTTCTTTTCCTTCAGGGTCAACATATATCAATTCTACCCTACGGCTTAAAGCATGACCGAACTTCCGATTTTCATCATCAATGGTTTGCTTTTTCCCTTTTGCTTCAACCGCAACTCGATCTAGATGAATGCCTTGTTGCTGAAGATATGCAAGTACACTCTTTGCTCGTCTCATCGAAAGTTTCAAATTATATTGTTCACTTGCACGAGCATCAGTAAAGCCATATAAAGTCAATGTATAGGTTGGGTTCTCTTTTAAGAACGCCACAACTTGATTTAATACGTCAATTGATTCTTTAGACAAATTCGATTGATCCAAAGCAAAATGAACGACATTGGGTACATTGGATTGAATAATCGGTAATGGTTGAGGAACAACTTTTTGTTCAGGTGACCAAATCGGCCATTGTCCCTTCACACCATGACATCCTTTATCATCACCATTCAACTCTTGCAAAGATGGATAAGTGACTTTAGGTAATTCTTGAATTATTCCAGACTTACAAGCAAATGCTTTTTGATTTGCCTGATCTATAAGACTTTGAGCAGATAAAAATAACTCTCTCGAATGTCTCCATCCAAGTTCACAGTGTTCAGCAGCAGCCCAAACTAACATGACCTCAGCTTGAGCAATCTCAGCTTGAGCACATGAGAAACCCTCATGTTGCTTCAATAACTCCGCATTTGCCCAAAGATCTCTACGCATTACACTTGATTCAGAAAGTATTGGCGTCGTTAGGCTCAATTTTTCAATTTGCCCTTGTTCTAAACCCTCAATAATCTTTCTTGCCTGTTCGAGTGCTTCTACTCGAGCAGAACTCAAACTTTTCTCACTGCCCTCGTGTGCTGCATAACCCAACCACGCTAAAGCTTTTACAGCCTGATAATAGCTAATATTTTCTGATGGCTTTAGGTACGGTAAAAGGCGCGTTTGTAAAGCTGCGACCTGTTGATCTTTTGGATTAAACGGTTTCTGCTGATCCACATCTTGAACCAATAAACGAGTTGGCTCTCCAACTACAACTTGCTCAGATACAGACTCAGCAAATGCAAAACTACTCATCAGAAGCAGACAAGCAGATGCTCCAATATAAAAAGGAGAACACATTCTATATACATCATTTTGAAGATATTTCATATTTATGGTTCTCTTGAAGCATTCACTGTAGCATTATTATTAGAGAATAGATTCTCATCAAACTTGAATCTAAAACGAACATAAGCACCCTGAATTGTAGTATCACTATCTGCTAAATCATCATCTTTATAACCTGAGAAATTATAGCCACCAGACAACCATAAGTTTGCTGCAACAAGATATCCAACCTCTCCACCAACAAGAACTCGGCGTCCTGAACTCATATCCGACCATAGTACGCCAGTATGAACACCCGCATCCCATCGTTCATTAATGTCATACATTGCTCTTGCGCTGAACATATGAGTCATACCACTAGACTCTAAACCAGAGAATGTCGTATCTACATTTTTCACAGCATATTGACCAGACAGCGTAAGATCTCGTGTTGGGTGATAATTTAAATGATTCGAGAAAATATAAACATGTTTAAGATAAGGATTACTTAAATCTGTTTTATTGTCATCATAACGATATTCAACTTTAGCTAGCGCATCAAAACGATTGTGTTCTGTATCACGATAAGCCAATCCTAATTGGAAGCGATCCACTAAACGATCACCTCCACTATTACTTTTACTATCTGTTAGACTCACGACATTTTTTGCTAATAATGTCACATCATCTGAATATTTATAAGCAACACCTAAGTTATTTAGAATCGTATCAGACTGATCTGACCAACGTGCCTCAATACGAGCAACTGCTTTCCAGTTCGGATTCTTTAAGTATTCCAAACCTAAAGACGCGGCTGTGCTATCAGAGCTTAGATTATTATTATTTGATAACGATTTAGTTTGTTCAAAACTCGTATTAGCATAAAAACCTTTTTCAAGTTCCCAACGGTTACGTAAACCAATTGCAGCTTCTGCCTCTCTTGCACTAATACCATCACGAACACGATATTCACTAAATGCTGTACCATTATTGTTGTACTTACTATCAAGACCGAATACCGTTACATTTCGGCGTTGATTGCTATTCAAATCATAAAGACCACTAATACTCGAAACTAACTCATGGCGACCATAAGCACGAAGTTTCGAATTAATTTGATAATTCGCACCTAGCGCCAAAATACGACGATCTGCTTCAGAGATGTCTTGTTCATATTCAGCAAAGACATTCGAACCTTGCCAAGGAAGTTGGCTTGTTAACTTAGATCGAACAGTCACACCATGGTATGGAGTTACTTGTGTGGTATTCAATGTTGCTGGATTAGATGACTCATCATAATATTTTAAACCAAGCTCTACAGCTAAAATGCGATTTATTGCACGCTCAATGCTTGCAGATACACCTTGGTTAACACCACTTAATTGATCTTCGGTACGAATTGCTTCTAATTTAGCCAAACCAACTTTGTTTAATTGAATACGCCCTTTAATTCCGCTTTCTTTACGACCTGCTGTAATTGGTGCGGCTGTATTATAGAAACCTGTATCTGCTTGGTTATGATAAACCTTCATTTCCAAGTCTTTGTACGAATAATTTAATTCAACTCGTGCAGCATCGCCTGATAATTTACCCGTTGCATCTGGTTGTACATTAATTTGTGTTAATGAATTCAGACCATCATTAATATTCTCAGACCGTGCAAACTCAGCAACCAATTTACCTTTATCATTGGCAAATTTAACCACTGTATTTACACTCGCCAATTGATCTTGAGTCAGTGGATTATTGCTCTTCACATAAGAAGCACCCACTTTGACTTGGTCTGTGACTTTTACAGAACCAGACACACCACCAACGGTATATTCTTCGCCACCTTGATCAGATTCAACTGTAATGCGTAAAAACACTGGGTTTAAATCAGCATCAACACTTGAAACTGGGTCTTTGAGATAAATACTATTACTAAAAGTATCAACTTCATAATCAGTAAAACGGGTCAAAGTTGTACGTGTAATAATTAAACCTGGATTATTACGATCACGGGTAATAACTTCCACTTTTTCACTGTTATCACGAACATCTTGGGCATTAACGCCACCTAGGCTGTATGGACCTGAAATGCCCATAGCACGTTGTTCATTCACAACTTGTTGCGTATTAGTCTGTGCAGCAAATGCAGTTACTTTATATTTATCAACTTCTATAGTACTGCGAACACCTGTTAATGAACGGTTATATTGTCCTAAAGATAAACCTTCATCATTTTCAGTACGCGTTACATAGTCACCATACATTGCATATGAACGTCCTTTATCAACACGGACATATAATTTGCTGGTTGATTGAGCATCAAAGCCTTTGGCAGCAGAGTCACCGTAAACTGGGTAATATTCATCAGGACGAATATCACGGAATAATCGTTGTTTTTTGTCTTTATCTGAATCATAAGCAAGTGTCAGGAGGTATTCACCTTTGACCTTACCTTTCAAAAATAATGCAGCTCGACCTGTTAAATTACGCTTACCATCTTTTGAAGTGGAGATTTCATTTAATTCTTCTTCAAAGCCATCATTTGAATGCACGCCACCGAGTTCTTTAGGGTCAAATTTTTTAAAATTAAATGAACCTTCAACCATACCAACCGCAATAATTGGTCTTAAATCGGGTAAGAAACGAATCGGTGTACTTGAATGGAAAATACCACTTTCAACCGATAGTGTTCCTTCTCCAGCTTCAATAGGTGCTTGAATCGGAACCGTTAATGTTCCACCTTCAACAAATACTTGAATACCTGGTTGTTTTGGATCTAAATCCACTAAATCAATTTTACCAATTGAGCTGTCTAAGGTAATAGGTGTACGGCTAGAAACCAGTGTTCCATGACGATCAACAACTTTCAAAGTTACATTAAAACGATCACGGCCATTCGCTTGTGGAATTATTTTACTTGATTCGAGTTGTAGCTTATCCAATTGATCTGGTGCAATTACATTAATACGTTTTGTATCACGCGTGTTACCCATCATGTCAACTTGGCGTACTTCAATTGTGTTATGACCTGCTTTCAGATCAACACCAATAAAATCTAAACCCGAAACTTGTAAATCAGGCAGAACTGCACGCTTACCAATCCGCTTTTCAGGAACTTGTGTTCCATTTACCCAAAGCTCAAGTTGAGTACCAGCAGCTCCTTTTATTTGTATAGCAGTTTGGGGATAAGCTAATACTTGTCCATCTTTTAAATTCAAGATTTCTAATTGATTATTAGAAGCTGTTTCTAAAGCTGTTTCCAAGTTGATCATTTTAGCCGAGTTTACTAATGCGGCCTGTGTTTCATCGGGTACCACTAAAGTTGAAGAGCTTGGTAAAGCAACTGAAGACTTTGCACCTGACTTTTCTGGTTCAAATTGAACTTCTTTAAGCTCTTTAATCTGCTCTTTTGAAAAATCTAGATTACAATTCGCTTGAACACCAACAACCGAAATACAACCACTTGCTGGCTGCCCACGTACATCTGTAACTTTAGAAAAAATTGGGTCAACGGTTAAATCAGAACGCAATACTTGTTCTAGATTTGTATTATCTTGCTCAATTTGTTTTTTGCGTTCTAAAACATGTTGAATAAGTGGTTGTGAACATTGACCTGCACCATCCGCAATTGCAAAATCTGCTCGGTGTAACTCACCACGTTTTAAATCTACAAAACGACTATTTGGATCCCCAGCTTGTCGATTACTAATTAATACCAACTCAGAACCAATCGGTAAACTTGTACGATCAACTTTTAAAACATGCGTTTTCGCACTAATGCCGTAGAAGTCATATTTGCCTTCACTATCCGTGATAACATAACTACCATCTTCTAGATAAATACGTACACCAGGAACACCAATTTCACCTGCATCTTGCACACCATTGCGATTACAATCTGTAAAGATTTTACCTACAATAAAACCATCTGCAATCATTGCACCTGGCGTAACTTCGACTTTTGCTGATGCTTCATTAGACTCAGTACCTTTTTTATCTTTGGCACGAACACGGTTAATACCATCACCATTCAGTGCATTTGGTCCAATATAAACTCGATATTGGACTTTCACTTCTTTGTTCGGATTAAGCGTTCCCAATCCAAGTGTTAAATAAGGACCTTTGCCACCCAATGGATCTGCAACTTTGGTTCCATCAACACGCATTGAACCTTGTACATACACAAAACCACGAGGCAATGTATCTGTAATTGAAACATCGGTTGAATCTACGGTACCACGATTTGCAACAGTGACCGTATATTCTTCAAATTCACCTATTTCCGCTGTCTTATTCGAAACAGCTTTTTTTACAAATAAAGAAGAATTTGTATTTGATGATTCAGGATCAATCGGAATATCAATATTCAGCGCTGGATCGCCATTATTTAAAGTAAATTGTCCTGCATATGACCATTTAAGATCAACCGCTTTATCTGCAGGAAAACTTGGATATACCGATTTGTCACTCACAAAGGTGTAACGAGAATTCCCAGGAATCGTACTAGTATCAACAACAAAACTATATGTACCAGCGATAACTAAGGGATAAATAAACTCCCCAGCACTATTTGTTACTTGTTTTGCTGGTAAAGAAATCAAATCACCTGTTTGAGCATTTAATTCAAATGCAACATTACTTCCAATTGGTTGACCACTTTGATCTAATAGTGTGACTGTAGCCCCTGCAACAGGTAAGCCTGTTTTAGCATCGAATACAGTACCATATGGATCCATTAACACATTGGTATTAATATCCGTGATTGTCTCAGTTGATTGCCCTTGAGCATCTAAGCAATCGGTTAAACTAATATCAACCTTATCTCGTTTAAGCGTCTGTAAAACGGAATCATATGGAATACCTTTATCTGAAAGAGTTGTTGGCAAGGTATAATGGAATACTCCAGTATTAGCACCTGTTTCAATACCAATAACATCTTCTATATCACCTGTTTTTGTAGATTTAATACGAATTTTAACACGATCAGAAACATAACGATCTGCATTACAGCTTGCATTTTTAGCTTCTATATTAAGTGGTTTATTTACACTACCTGTTGCTAAAATATTTTTAAAATCACCCGTATTATTTGTAATATTAGCTGAACCACTCACTACAGTAGAGGCAATATTTGATAAAACAACTTTCTGGCTATCAGTAACTGCATAAGATACTTGATACGTATTTTTAACCGTTGTTTTTGCAATATTACGGTTCATACTGACGACAAGATCAATTTGCTCAGAGGTATTCGCCTCAATTTGAGGAAAACCAACCACTAATTGATTTATTTGAGTTACATCATTAGGCGCAATTGTCGTATAACGATCAGTTGCAAGTTTATATAAAATCTTTGCTTGTGAATTTTTTGCTATCGCAGATTTAAATGTAGTATTCGCAGGTAATTCATCAATCAATAGTACCATTTTTTGCAATTGCCCATCAATGGTAACATCGATCGGTCTAGCTAGTTTCTTACCTTGGTTACTAATGTTTAATGTGTAATTTAAATCATAATTTGCTGTCGCAGACGGTTCGAACGTTTTTTGTAGGACTTCCTTAGTAGCAACTAATTTTGCACCATAACTCACAGCACTATCTACTGCAGTCGCTGTTACATTACTATCTTCGACTACCTTTGCTTTGATCGGTAAATTAAACTGTTGACCTTCTGTTAAATTTGAATTTGTTGTTGCAACAACCCATAAATTGACACTCTGACCAATTTTTAAAGGCACTGATGTCGTTATTTGTTGATCATTTGTATCAAACTGACCATCTTTGTTTGTATCTATATAGATTTTAATATTATTTAATTCATTTATTGTTACTGCTTCTAGCTCAACATTAACTGGTGCATTACTATTATTTGATAAGGTATTTGCCCATATCACTCTGACATTAGGTTCAGTATCGAGTATTGGAGGTGTTGTTAAAGTAATTGCATATAATGCTGAAACGTTAACCTCTACTGCATTTGAAACAGACTGCTGTTCTTTACCATTTGCAGCAATAAAAGTTGCATATGCAATATTTTGGATGGTACTACCAACTTCAGGAATATTCGCTGCATGACCGTACTGCATTGACAATATCGATAATGTCAACGTCGATAACATGAAAGTCATGTTTTGGCATACTTGAATTTGCTTCTGTCGTAGCACAGCTTTACCCTTCAACTAAATAGTCTAAATAAAAAAAATTAAAATTATTTTATATGGGCATCTGCACAAAACAAATGCCCATATATTTAATCAATTCATAATCAACAATAAAATTGTCGAATGAATATTAATTATTTACTTTGATTACAAACTCTAATACTGCACTTGTATTTGGTACCAAAGGTGTTTTCTCAGCCGAAACTGTACCCGTTGAACCATCAGTAAGCGCAGTCGTTGAAGTACTTAATGTTGCATTTGTTGCTACAGGAGATGCACTTGCAATTACTTTCAAGGTCGTATATGCAGGTGTCGCATCGCTAATAACAACATTCGTCACATCAGCATTACCTTCGTTTGTCGCAGTAATCTTATACTTCACACACTCGCCAGGCTTAGCAGAAACTGTATTTTGAGTATAAGAACCTGTAGCCACACCAGTAGAACAGTTTGCTAGAGATTGCTCTTTAACCAAACGTACTTGACCACTTGTAACTGTTGTTAAGTCAGTATTTACAAGATCAGCAACAGCTTGACCACCTACAACTGTAGGTTTAATCGTTAATACGACTGCACTTGGTGTTCCAGCAGTTGCATTTGTTGGGGCTTGAACTTTAATGAGTAAGTTAACCGAAGCACCACGAGCAATACTTCCCGTTAATGCAGCAAGATCATTGCCAGTTACTAATTCATTTGCATCAGCAATACCATCTTTGTTCAAGTCAACAAATAAACTAGTTACCCAACCATTTGCAGCCTGATCGTTTGTAAGCGTATATAGCAAGCTACCCGCTGTTGCACCTTCAACAATGTTACCGTTGTTCGTCAAAGTATGCTTGTAGACTACAGTACCACCAGGAGCAACTTGACCAGTACGATCATTTTGCAGGCTAAGTACACGATTTGTTTCTACAGTTACACGATCAGACATTACATCGGTTAAGCCAGTTGCAGGAGATGCAACTTTAAAGATAACTTCTTGATCACCTGCTGGAGCATTTGCTGGTGGCGTTACAACTGCAACAAGCTGAACACTACCACCACTTGGAATGTTACCAGTATTGGTAATTGGTGCACCTGTTGGGTTACCTGAACCATCTGCTAAATAATACTGAACTGTCCAACCTGCAGGTAACGTTGGTGAAGTAGATAAATTATAGTTATCTCCAGTTGCACCTTTGTTATCAACAGTTAATGGGAAGTTAGTCGCTTGACCTGGTTTGGTTGATTTCGTATCAATATATTGACCCGTATCTTTACCAGACGCACCAACAACTGTACCAGTACTATTCGTAGCATCACCATTATGTAAATCAACAGTAGAAGCTGTTACTTTATCAATCACTAAAGTAATCGTATCCGGAGCTGTTGAATTTGTAACAGGTGTAGATGTTAAGATTGTGCTAATAGGTGTCGCTGTAGAATATCCAGAAGGTAGAGTTACCTTCGCAACAACTTGATATGTCGCACCACTTGTTACTGGTCCAGTATCAGCAACACCGTCACCATTTGTATCAGTTAATGGTGTTACACCATCAGCTTTAAATAGTTCAACGATACTACCCGTTGGTAAAGAATTCTTATTAATAGAAATATTAAACGCTTCAGTAACATTACCAGTGTTGTGAACAACAATTGGTTCTGCGCCAACACCAGTACCAAAGATAACTGGAGTACCTTGAGTTGTAGACTTAGTAATTACGTCATCAACTGGTGCTGTAGCGGTAGGGGTTTCTCCATCAGCAAAGGCATCTGTAGTACTATCGTTAATAGTACCCTTTTTAACACCTAACACTGTAATATCATTCGGGTTAGATGGTGTTTTACCTTCTGTGCCCGGACCATCTGGATCTACTTCTGCAATGTTTGTAATTGTGCCAGCAGGTGTATTTTGATTCACGCGAACTTTAAATTTCAATACACCACTGCTGTTAGCAACTACAGTAGGAACAACTAACTTAACAGTACCTGTTGTGTAATCATAGCCATCTCCATCAGCAGTACTATCATTCAATGCCGTACCATTTACGGTTGCAGAACCTGCAACATAGGTTAAACCAGCAGGAAGTACGTCTGTAATAGTAACGTTTGTTGCCGTCGTATTACCTGTGTTTTGATATGCTAAGCTGTATTCAACTTCACGCGCTGTTGCACTTGCTAGAGTCGCGTCTACATTTTTTACACTTGCAGATTTAACTAAGCTAATAACCGCACCGTTAGTAATCTTAACTGTATCAACGTTTTTAGCAGTAACACTTGTATCGAAAGCACTAATTGCAGAAACTGTTAATTTACCTAAAGCATCGACAATAGCATTATTTGCTGTTGTTGCTTGAACGATTAAGTTAACAGATTCACCTGCCGCTAAAGTTACCGTAGTAACTGGAGTTTGGCTGTCTGGAACGCCATCTTTATTTGCATCAAGATAAACATTTAAACCAGTAAAGTCATAACTATCTGTCGTACCATCACGTGTATCATTATTCACGACACCCACGTTAAAGGTATCACTACCATTACCCGTGTTTGTTAATGTATGAGATAAAGAAACTTGACCATTTGCGTTAGCAGTTTTAGTTTGATCAGTGATTAAAGTAAAGCTTGCTACTTGTAAAACGGTAGTTGTTACTACGTTAGATGTAACTGTTTTACTAGAACCATTACTGTCCGTATAGCTTGCAGACGCAATGTTACTAATATTTGTGCCCGCGCTAGGTGCCGCAGCATGTGCAGCAGGAACAAAAGCTGCACCACCTGCAACGAATGCAATAGAAGCTGCTAATTGCGTGAGTCTTAAACGTTGAGTTTGATTTGACATTCGGAACTTACCCCTGTTGATATTCAATGTCAGTTTATTTAATTTCTGGCTTTGTCACTGTTGATACGTGTTTGAGCTGAAACAGTTACAGATTTTCCTGCTGGAAGCTCTGCAATCGTCCAACGCAATGCACGGTAGTCTTTAGATGGAACGTTCACCATTTGATTACCCTCTTTGCGTTTTAAAGGCATTGGGGCAAAATTTGTACCGTCTGTACTTGCTTGTGCATTTTCTGGCTGAGATTTAGCCAAAAATTGAGTTTCTACTGGTATTGGTAAAGTCGCAGCTAAGTTTCTAATCTTCCCTGAAGTGTTGTTTGTATAAGTCGCACGATACTCAATCACATCATTTGGTTTTACTTTAGTAACTAACTTAGCTGTCGGTTTCCCATCAGCACTCGCGCTGATGAGATAAGTTTTTAGTTCTACTGAAACAGGATCTTTTGCAACTTTAGTTTCAGCAGAAACATTAACTGCTAAAATTAAACTAGCCGCACCAAGTAAACCTTTTTTCCAATTAGCTTTTAAATGCATCTTTATTGTTCCCAAACTCAATATCCTAAATTCTTTGAACCGTTTTTTATACATCGGTCAAATAATTTTTCTAACGTTACAAAAATACATTATTTTTATGTATTTTTGTTGAAAAAAATCACTTTTTTGTAAAAAAAACATCTACTAGTTCAAATAAAAGCAACATCCATACCAATTTTTAACTTCGAGATCTGCTGTTACTATTATTTTTGAAATGCTTTTTTACCCCTCAATTATTGTGCTACGCAGAATCTTAATGTTCCTGAAGCAGCGGGATTTAATAACCCAGTTAAATTCCATTCTAAATAATCACCAGAACGACTTGAATTACAAGTATTTCCAGTAGGTGTCGTCGTACAACTCACACTACCAAAATTAGTACCAATTGGTAAACTATCTTTAACTTTTACATTCTGAAGCTTCTTCGTACTATTATTTTTATACGTAATTTCATACTCTAGATTGTCCTGTTTTCTGGCTTGGTTAGTGGTTGTAAAAACATTTAAATCAGATGAAGTGGAAGGACAAGTTGCAACAGCACGGACCTTTTTTGTCAACATTAAGCCAGCACTACCAATAAGTGTCACATCCTGACGTTTACTCGTCAACCCTGAAATCGTCTGTGTTGGATTAGTTAGAGCAAATTGATAGCTGGCTTGAAGCGTTCCAATATGCTGAGCACCAGCAACAACATTTGTAGGTACATGCACTCGTTGCACCAAACAAATATCAACACTTGGTTGTAACAAGACAGAACTTGATAGGCTTGGATTAAATACAGTTTCACCTATATCTACTTGACCATTACAATTCGTATCTCGATAAATTAACGCTTGCCATGGCTGATCAATACTCAAATTAGGTTGTTGCGTTTGAGTTTGCAATAACTGCGTAAGTTGAACTGGTATTTGTGTTGTTAATCGGTGAGGATAATCCGTAACATCGCCAGCAATAACAGTATGTTGCCCATCTTCATTTAATATGATATTAACAACTACATCACCAAAGTTATTTGCGGTATAACTGGTCGCACTAGTTTTGGTTAATGTAATTGTGTCTGTTGAACGGGTATAGCCACTCGTACCACTTACTGAAATGTATTCAGGTAAATTTTGCTGAACGATACAGAAAGAGGACGGCAATAAACTTTGCTCAATCGAAAATGCATAATCGCCATTTGCACTCGTTACAGTGGTCGCCAATTGTGTCGTACTACAGTTATTTAAACGAATCGTACTATTTGCAATTCCAACTTCACCAGTATCTTGAATACCATTATATGCTTTCGTTGCATCAAGGGTTGTACCACTATTATCAACAAAGACTCTTCCCGTAATATCGACATAAATAAGTTTGGTATTGGTAAAAGTACAAGTAATATTTGCACCTTCTTTAATACGTGCGGCGGGGATCGTTACTATATTATTCACCAAGGTCCAAAAAGTCCCTGTGTTACCCGTTACACCACTATTCGCATCAATACAACTAACTCCAGATAGAACATATCCTGCCAAAGCGCTTTCAGTCACTGTTACATCTGAATTTAATGTTTGAGCCCATAATTGCTGGGATGATATTACGGTCGTTCCAGCAGCTGTTGTTGTTACTGAATCTGTAGTTACAGTAGTTGTACTGTTCACTAAATTGGTTAAATTAATGTAATTAAACGTTCCAGTACCATTCACTGAGTTTTTAGCAATTTTAATTTTTGCACCATCAATAATATTAATACTTACAGGAACACCACTATTTGTTGCATTATCATAATTTGCTGTTGAACAGCTACCACTAAGTGATAATCCAATTGCCCCATAACCACCTGGTGATAACTCACTTGAGCCAGAATAGGTATTACGGTTAACAATACGATAGGTAATACGGTGATAACCCGCACTCAGTGCAGCAGCTGTTGTTGCTGTCACGCCCCCAGATACATAACCATTCACACTTGTTACAGCAGTGCCATCAACCATGATATAAGCACCGTCATCTACACCGACGCCTGTATTACCAATACAAAAAGTAACCGCCTGTGACGTTGGAATATATACACCTGTCGTAAATTCCCACGCTCTACGGTTATCACCAATATCTGGTGTATTAATTACATTGAGCTGAACAGTAGCATCGACATCTGAACTCATTGCAGTAATAACTCGTTGAATCATTGCCGAAGATGTCGTACTTGATGCACCATAAGTAGAATCACTGGTTCCATTATTACCCGAAACTAAATATCCACCTGTAGGACTTGCTTGGTTAATCGGCCATGGAACTAGTATTGAGGAGTTTTCATCCGCATAAGTTCCTACTTTTGCAGTACCCCCAGTACCTTCATAACCTACCCAAAAGGCACCATTTCTACGATATTCATTTTGTGCATTCGTCCCCCAAACCTTATAAAGTGTTTCACCTACACCACTACCAGGGTTAAACTCATTACTTCCGACCTTAACCGTTGCTTGTTGCGCTGTACCCAAAGAAGAAGCACTCGTTGTACTATAAGTCACCAAAAGTTGCGCAGTTGCACCATTTGCTAAACCTCCAATTGGACATGACCATTGAGAACCACTTAGACTACAAACACTACCACCAACAACACTGACTGAACTAACAGTCACACCAGTTTGAGGTGCCGCAGTATAAGTTGCAACTGTGCTCGTAGCATTATTAGGACCTTCATTTTTAATATCAATTAATTGAGTACCTACTCGCCCTCGAACAATCGTTGGTAAATTCGGGGTAATATTAAAACGTGCTTCAAGAATAGTTGCATCCGCTGTGACTGGGGTTGGATTTACGATAATTGCATTAACAGATTTACTTACTGGTGTATTTGATGAAGTGGACTCAATGGTTGCAATATTGGTTAAAGTACCTACAGTGGTTGCTGTACCCTGAATCGTGATTATACAGGTTGCTGTAGTAGCACCCGTGAATAATCCTGAGACTGTCCAGCCTACATTATCATTACCTGTTAAGCTTGGTGTACAAGAAGTTGCTGTAGGACTACTACCGCCTGTACCCTGTGTCGTAATAGGTGTTCCAACAAGAGAAACATTTTTTAAACTAATTGGAAGTGTGTCATTAAAAGGTAAATTTGCAACCGTACCCCCTAACGATGCACCTGATGGTGTATTATTTGTCACAGTCAATTGATATTGTATCAATGAATTAACAGGTACATTATCTAATTGTGTCTGTACAAATGTTCCTGTATTGCCTATACGTTGAGCTTTAACTAAAGCAATGTCGCTATCGGCATCCATACTAGATATACCGAAATAAAATGCATCACCTGCATCTGTTGTAAAAGCTCCACCATTATCTCCACGAAGATAAATATCAAAAGTTAATGAAGTCACCCCTTTGCCTTGTATATAAACACTACCACTAGAACCACCATCACTAGCTCCGCCACTACTACCAGTACCAGCGCTTGATGATCCCAATACAGTTGCTGTATTTACAATATTGCTTCCATTGACCGCAAAATTCTTATTGCCTGCTATTCTTTTAAGTGTTACCGACGTATTACTACTCGTAAGTGTAAATTCAGCACTAAAACCAAGATTACCAGTGTACGCACCCATTCCAGCTGCTTGTAAAATTGGATTATTAACTGGGCGATTAAATACTATATTAACAGTCCCAACTTTAGTTCTAGCATTTCTAGCACCTGAAACGCCAGATAGTCCCTTCGTCATTGCTAAAAAACTTACGCCTTGATTCGCTGTTGCATCTATACCACCATTGGTACTTAAACAAGCAACCTTATCCATTCCATTACTACAACCTGAAGCTGCATTTTGCAATGATGCGGCGAACATATTACTTTGTGCACTACCAATTGCATTTAATGGTCTCAGAATATTAACACCTGTAACACTACTAGCATCACCATTCCCACCAAATGTTAACTCTGGCTTGTTAGCTGCTGCACCTTGACCAGAATAAACAGCCCCATTAAATACTGAATTAGTGATGGTATAACTAACCGTTGTTGTTGGCGCATAGGTCTCACCCGTATTATCGGAAGGGTTATTTCTGTTGAGTAAAAATGTATGTGTCCCCGAACTAGCCGTTGGACCTTGGCCCGAACCTGAGCCAGCAAAAATTTCAATCGTTGGTGGTGCTGCAAAGCTACTATTTGTCAGTATCAAATAGCTAAATAACATCAATACCCAAGAAAAAAATTTATTCATCATCACACTTGCTCTATGAAGGTTCAAGACTGCTTGTTGTTGTGTTTTTGGCTTACTGTCCAACATAGCGCACCCCAAAATTAAATTCGTAACTTTGATTTGCAGCTACACTATTTAATGTCCCTGAAACACCCCCTGCATTACCTACAACTGGAGCAGTCATACCACTACATGCTGTACAAGTTGGCGATTGGAATAAAACAGTATAAACAGGCGTCATATCTCTAAAAGTAAATATATTATTTAGGCTCGTTGCACTCGTATTAGTCAAAATCAATTTGTACAATACACACTGTCCCTGACCATTTGACTGTTTACCAATATTCAAACTATTCGTTGTATAAGCTTCATCTGCAGAACCATTACAGTCAAAATCACGTGCTTGCAATTTACTTAGCTTCAATTGTGCTTGATTGACTGTTGTAACATCGGTTATCGATGCTAAAACTTGACCATCCGCTGAATTGGTTAGATTTACAATTGTGTTATTGGCTTGAGCAATATTATTTGCAGCCATATTTTTCACTTGTAATAATAACTTTACTTGCTGATGTGCAGCTAACTTACCACCTGGTAAATCAGCCAAACTTCTCATAACCAAATCACCTGCATCGAAAACACTATTCCCATTCACATCATAAAAAAGTGTGCTGTTAAATGCTTCCTGATCATTACTTAAAATAAAACTATAATTTCCAGTAAGATCGGTGTCAGTATTATTTGTTAAGAGATGGCTATAAATCACCGTCCCCAAAGGTGCAACCTGACCACGAGAATTAGGCATAAATTCGACTTTAGCGGCAGCATTTACACTTTGAATCGTAATCGCATTTTTAATTATATCTTGACTTGGATTGCTACTGTTATTTCCACTCACAAAACTTGTAGAAAGAACACGGAAATAAATTGGTGTCGTTACGCTCGCATTAAGTTGGTCAACCTCTACAACAGCACAAACTAATTGGCTTTCACCATTATTTAAATATAATGTTTTCCCTGTCTCGGCACCTAAAACATTACAATTGGAGCCATTTGCTGATACATAGAAACGGACTCTATTTACCCCATTGGGCAAAATCAAATTCGTAAAATCACTACTCGCATTTGCGCTAAGCAAATACTCTGTTCCAATACCAGTATGAGTTATTTTTAATGGGAAAATTGCTTGCCCGCCAGCAACTGGGTTAATACTAGTTGATGTCGTTACCGTTTTCCAAGCAGCGCCAGCATTATCAAGACTTCCATTACCCAAACCATTATTTTCAGGACTATTGGTCAAATCAACTAGACGAGCTGTGGTGGTTGCAAGTAGATTTCCTTGATCTTTAATTAAACTGGTTTTTGTTATATCACCTAATGACTGTGCTTGAGGCGAAACCTCAAATGTCGTGGTCGTTGTTACAGCATAGCTGCTTGGTAAACGCACTTTAACAACGATTGGTAAATTTGTATTCGGTGATAACAAACCTGTATCTGGAATTCCATCACCATTACTGTCTAATAGCGGCGTCACCCCATCAGCACGATAGAACTCAATTTGGCTTCCTGTAGGAAAAGTACTACTTGTAAAGGTGACATTGAAGCGATCAATATTATTACCATTATTCCAAACATAGTTATTGAAAACTAGCTCACCCCCTTGTGCAGTTGGGTTAGCAACAATCGTAGTACTATTCGTTACATCGGTAGCACTACCATTGATTTTGGCTGCATAAATTGGAGCAACACTAACCACAGCAATATTACTCAGATCAGAGATCGTTGCGGTTGCACTATTATTATCATGATCATATTGAACATTAACTGTATTGTTAATCGAACCCGCACTAGTTTTATTAACTTTGACTTTAAACTCAATATAACCGCTACTATTTGCTGCCACTGTATTCAATACAGCACTGACAACATTTGATGCAACACTGTAATTAATACCAACAGGGTCATTACTTCCAGTATTTGGATTAACCGTCACACCATTCCAGTTTTCACCACTATTTGATTGATATACCAAACTAGTATCAAGAGTATCCGTTAGCGTAACCACACCTGTAGCCACAGTACTTAAATTCTGATAATCCAAACGGACTGTAATTACATCACCATTTGCTACCGAAGTTTGAGAAAACTTTTTACGCACAACCAGACTAGATTGATTGGTTACAGTAGTTGTATCTATATTAGTTTTAGTACCAGAGGCACTATTCAAGGATGTTACATTTAATGTTAATAAACCACTTTGACTGACAGTCGCCCCACTCGGCACATTCGCTGCCACAATAAGACCCACTGACTCGCCCGCATTTAATGAATAAGATGTAATTGCGGCACCATCTGGCACTCCATCATTATCTTTATCCAAAAATACAGATAAATTACTCAAGTCATAACTATCGCCAGTATTATTGGTTACAGCAAAAGTATATTGGTCTACCTCATTACCCGTATTACTCAATGTATGATTGAAATACGCAGTTTGTCCTGCAATAACAGTTTTTGTATTATTCGCAGTTAAGTTGACTGAATAAACAGGCAAAATCGTTGTTTGGACTAAATTAGAACGGCTTACCTGTATTACGGTTGACCCTTCCTCTGTGTATTCACCAATTGCCATATTACTAATAATTTGACGTGAAGGAACAGCAGCAAAACTGGCTTGTTGTATTACAAGCACTGTACCAACCAAGACCGCCAAAGAAATAATTTTGTTGCGGAAATTTTCGAATGTATTGACTATATTCATCTTTTATTATCCGCCCCAATTAAGGTGTTACTTGAATAGAAAAGTACAATGCTGCCTGCTCTTGTGGTGCAAGCGCCCCTATATTTCCTGAAATTTGATTTCCACTCACCACAACAGAGCCCTTGCTCACAGATGGTGCTAAACTACTACGCAAAACACTATAAGCTGGTACAACATCATTAATTACAACATTAGCGGCTGGGGTTGAACCATCATTTTTAATGGTTAAGCGATAGGTTACACATTGATTTGGTTTAATCATTAATGGTGTACTGCTATATGTTGCTGTAACGACATTCATCAACACACAAGCTTCATCTTTGGTCTGTTCTTTGGTTAAACGAAGCTGTGTAGGATCGACCGTTGTTAAATCTGTATTTTGGATAGATGTAAGCGTTAAACCTTGAATAGTATTCGTTGCCGATACCACAATATTTGCAGTACTCGAAACACCATTTGTTGCTGTTAAAGGAGATTGAACTTTTAATAATAACTGAACGGAGTTCTGAGGGCTCAAGCCGCCTGTAATAAATAAATCATTTGCGATAGGGTCTGTTGTATCTAACACACCATTATTATTTGCGTCATAATATAAAGTATAAGTAAATCCATCATTAATATTTTGCGGTACGACATTTAGGCTGACTTTACCCAGCGTATCCCCTTCAATAAATGTCCCCATATTTTTTAAAGTATGTAGATAAACAACTGTACCGCCGACATTGATTCGACCTTGTTGATCATTTGCCAAAGTTAATTTGCGCAAAGCAACATCCACTTGATCCTTAATACTATCTCCTTGAGCATTCATTGGAGATTTCATTGCGAACCAAATTGGTAAATTTGATAACGTTGTATTAGCAGGAACACTAACCACAGCACAATATTGTTTCGTTGCTCCAGCAGCTAAATTTCCGCTACTTGTTATTTCACTTTGTAGAGATTGGCAGGTCGTATCACCATTATAAAATTTAACTTTCCAATCTGTTGGTAACGTTGTGCTTATACTATTAATATCAATATTTGCACTAGAAGCGTATAAATTATAATTATTCGAAACCGTACTACTGTTCTTAATCACTAAGGGAAAAACAACATCAGTACCTTTTGCACCATTCTTAACCAACAATGCCTGACCACCTGACCCAGCAACATTTCCAACACCAACACCTGAATTATTACTGTTATATAAATCACTTTCACCCACAGCAACGGTATTAATCAATCGATCACGTGTACTATTTTTTATTGTTGTGTCGGTAACAGATGTCGCAGTGATGTCAAAATCCATTGTACTTGTTGATGTACAATTAGCAGGAAAATAAACACCAAGCTTAACTCTCTTCGGAATTCCAACAGCTAAACCACCGGTATCAATTATACCATCGCCATTAGTATCGGTGAGTAATGTGCGACCATCAGCATGATATAAACGAACAACCGCGCAACTTGGAACATTGCTTTTTAGGAAACTTAGATTATAAGTATCCGTTGCTTGCCCTGTATTCCACACATAATTATCAAATTGAACTTCCTTAGCAATTCCACCGAATGTGTTATTAAGAGTTTGTAAATTATTCAGTCCAGTATTTGGCTCGCCATCATCATTTGCATTGATAGAACTATAATTCAGCACTACGCCTAATGTTTGCTCTACATTAAAAATAACAGTATTGGTTAATGTATTCTTAAGTATTGCATTTGAAGCATTATATTGTTGATAGTCTGCGGTGTTAGGAATTTTTTCTGCTGCATTTGAATTTACAATAACTTTAAAACTTACAGTACCTTTACTCAAAGCCGCAACACTTGCTAACTCAACATCAATTTGACCATTACTTGCTTTATACTTAATTGCAGTATTTGCACCAGTTTCGACATCATCAGCATCAGTCAGTGAACCAGAACCATTCCCCCAACTACCACTACCCGACTTATAGCTTACATCTGTGGCTAAAATATCGCGTAAAACCAATCTTGCTGCTGCTGTGCCTGTATTTGTATAAGTAAATGTATAAGTAATTTCTGTACCTGTTTTACCTGTACTTATACTTTGCGCTTTTGTGACTTGAATTACGGCATCGTCAACAACTTTTGCAGTATCATTCACTGTCATAACAACAGTATTATCATGCTGACTGGTCGCCGTTAAAGTGAAATTTGCAACATTATTTGCTGATACATTGACTGGAATATTTCCAACTACGACGAATGAGGCAAACTCACCTGCTTCCAATCGAAAGCTTGTGCTTGCACTAAGTAAATTATTGTTATCATCCGGCTCACCATTTTGATCCCGATCAATATAAACAGCAATATTGTCTAAATTGAATTGATCGTTGGTTAACTGTGTTAAGCTTAATTTATAATCGTCAACAATATTACCCGTATTTGTTAATACATGTGGGAAATTGACTTTGCTTCCAATAGTGCCAATATTTTGCTGATTACTTTGAAGGTTTAAAGAATAAATGGGCTGAACCGTCAAAACAACTGCATTAGAGTTAATGACTTGTAAATTACCTTGCTCATCGTAAAAGTCACCACTGGCAATATTCGTAATACTACTACCAGCTTTAGGTTGAGCAAAAGCAATGGAACTATGAAATCCAATAAATAAGCCAAGCAAGGTAATAAATGAAGTTTTTGCAACAGCACTCTTCTTGAATCGGCTTATCATGTTTATGAACCCACAGAAATATATTAAAGATAAAATTTTATTGACGATTTTTACAAAAGAATACTACAAAAATATAAACTTGAACACATAAATCAACATTAATGTGATTTTTCCACTCACTTTTACCAAATGGTAAAAAAATAGTCAAATATTGCTATATCTAAAGACATTAAATAAACATTCCCGTTAAAAATTTATTTCTTATTTAATCACTATTTTTTGATTCAAAAATAAATACAATCCAATAAATATCATATATTTCAAACAGATAATCAATAAAATACACTTACTATAAAAGACATTTTTTGATCATTAATTAACTTTTAAAGGAAGTATTATAACAAAAACACTATTGTTTTGAAAATTACTATATTTAATCAAACCTTTATGTGCAACAACTATCGCATGAACGACGGCTAATCCCAAGCCAGTTCCACCCAACTCTTTATTTCTAGACTGTTCTAACCTAAAAAAAGGGTTAAATAAATCTCGCTGATATTCTATTGGGATTCCTGGCCCCTCATCTTCGACTTGCAATACCCAAGACTGTTCAATCATGTTTGATGAAATTTTAAGCACCCCTGCATTTACATAACGGATGGCATTATCAATCAAAGCAATCAAGACCTGCTCTATACGACGACTATCGCAATATACTTGAGTAACGCTGAGTTCAACTTGAATGTTAAAACCTGTTTGATGAAGTCGCTCTTTAAAAATAAGTAGAACTCTTTCAACATGGTATTCGAGATCAATCCATTCGAAGTTTAGACGCAACTGCTGATTTTCAATTAAACTCAATGTTCGTAAGTCCTCCACCAAGTGAGATAAACCTTCAGCTTGATTGAGTAGGCTTTTGAATAATACGGGATCAGGTTGAAACACCCCATCCAGAATGCCTTGTAAACGTCCTTGTAAAATTGTGATTGGTGTTCTTAATTCATGTGCAATTGCTGCATTCCAAACCTGTGCATTTTTGACGGAAGTTTCGAGTTGCTGTGCCATGCTGTTAAAATTATGCATAAGTTCTAAAATTTCTGCTGAATGCCCTTCTGCATCTTCGACTCGTGCAGAGAGATCACCCTGACTAATTTTTTTAGCCGCATCTGCTAAAAAGTTAATTGGTATAATAAAACGATTTGCTAATTTAACCCCAAGAATGATGGATAGAACTGAACCAAAAAGCAAAACAAAAAATAGCCAAACCCAATCAACCGAATGAAACACACTCCAATCTTCATTCAAAGTCTTTAGGGAAATCCAACCTGTTTCAATTGCATAGGTATAAATAAAATATCCAAAAAAGACGGAACCTGCGGTTACGCTAAAATTCACAATACTCAGCGCAATAATAAGCTGTTTACTCATTCCAACTTTATTTATCATAAGGATGATCCAAGCGGTAACCGACCCCACGTACATTGATCAACATCTGCTGCTGCCCGTGTTCTTCTAGTTTTTTTCTTAATTTACTGACATGACTGTCAACTGTACGTTCAAGCGCATCACTATCTGGCAAGCAGTGGTTCATCAGCTCACTACGACTAAATACTTTATGTGGATGATCAATCATTAACAAAAGAATTTTATATTCTGTCAACGTTAAATTCAGCATACTTTTTTTATTATGCTGACACACATAAACACTATGAATATCCGTATTAATTTCAATACTTTTATAAACTACATTTTTATTTTGAATTTTTATGCTTTGCTGGGTTCTTCTTAATACCGCTTGCACTCGTGCAACCACTTCATTTGGGTTGAAAGGTTTGACCACAAAGTCATCAGCGCCAATTCTAAGTGCCATTACTTTATCAATATCTTGATCAAGTGCAGTGAGCATAATCACAGGCGTTTGCGCCTTTTGGCGGATTTTACCCAACACCTCCCAGCCATTTAACTCAGGCAACTTAATATCAAGCACAATTAAATCAATTACTTGTGCCGCGTGTATTTCTATTGCTTGCTTGCCATTCATCGCACGAATCACGTGCATACCTTCACGTTTTAAATAGTGCTCGATAATATCACCAATCTCATATTCATCTTCTACAACGAGAATCTGTTTCTCACGGCAATCAAAAGAAAATGAAGCTTCGAACATGAATAAGTTATCGAATAATTTCTATCAACTTTAATAATACGCTGATTTATCTGTTTATCTCCACACTTTTTCCACACTTCCCCGATGATCGTTACACAAAGTCTGAAAATAATAGCAGCATCAAAAATTCCATAGGTTTGGACTGTATGCCAAAGCATCTTTTACTTCCATTATTTTTATCTATCGGACTGATACTACAAGGGTGTGGCTCAGAGCAAGCTGCTCCTGCAAAAGTTGCTCCTGCAAAAGTAAGCATACTCAATCTTCAGCCACAATCGATTAACTTTAGCGAAAACCTGCCTGCACGTGTGCAAGCATTTCGCACAGCTGAAATTCGCCCGCAAGTTGGTGGCATTATTGAAAAAGTTCTGTTTACTCAAGGCAGTGAAGTTAAAGCAGGACAAGCTTTATATAAAATTAACTCAGAAACCTTTCAAGCGGATGTGAATAGTAATCAAGCTTCACTCAATAAAGCAGAAGCGGAGGTTGCACGTTTAAAAGTTCAATTAGAACGTTATGAACAATTGCTGCCTAGTAATGCGATCAGTAAACAAGAGGTCAGTAATGCACAAGCAGCATATCGTCAAGCCTTAGCCGATGTTGCACAAATGAAAGCCTTATTGACGCGTCAAAATCTCAATCTGCAATATGCCACTGTACGCGCACCGATTTCAGGTCGTATCGGGCAATCGTTCGTGACAGAAGGTGCATTAGTGAGTCAAGGCGATACGAACACCATGGCGACTGTACAACAGATCGACAAAGTCTATGTCGATGTAAAGCAATCTATTAGTGAATATGAACGTTTACAAGCTGCACTACAAAGCGGTGAATTATCGGCAAATAATGAAAAAACCGTTCGGATTTCCAACAGCCACGGACAGCCTTATAAAGTCAGTGCGAAGATGCTATTTGAAGATATTAATGTCGATCCCGAAACAGGCGATGTCACCATTCGAATTGAAGTGCAAAACCCTGAACGAAAACTCCTTCCGGGGATGTATGTCCGCGTCAATATCGACCGTGCTTCAGTGCCTCAAGCTTTACTCGTCCCTGCCCAAGCGATTCAACGCAATATCAATGGTGAACCACAAGTCTATGTCATCAATGCTAAAGGGGCGGCAGATATTCGCCCAATCGAACTCGGTCAGCAATATGAACAGTTTTATATTGTCAGTAAGGGTCTAAAAGCGGGCGACAAGGTCGTAGTTGAAGGCGTTGAACGTATCCAACCGAATCAAAAACTAGAACTCGCCACGTGGAAAGCACCTGCATCGAGCAATAGCACGTTGCCCGCAACACAAGGAGCTCAATGATGATGTCACAATTTTTCATTCGCCGCCCTGTGTTTGCATGGGTGATTGCGATTTTCATTATTCTGTTCGGCTTACTCAGTATTCCCAAACTGCCGATTGCCCGCTTTCCAAGTGTTGCGCCGCCTCAAGTTAATATTAGTGCGACTTATCCCGGTGCAACGGCAAAAACCATCAATGACAGCGTGGTCACCTTGATTGAACGCGAGTTATCGGGTGTAAAAAACTTACTCTATTACAGTTCAACCACAGATACTTCAGGTACGGCGACAATCTCGGCGACTTTTAAACCGGGTACAGATGTTGAAATGGCACAGGTCGATGTGCAAAACAAAATCAAAGCAGTTGAAGCACGTTTGCCCCAAGTTGTACGTCAACAAGGCTTACAGGTCGAAGCATCATCTTCAGGCTTTTTGATGTTAGTCGGGATCAATTCACCCAATGGTCAATATTCTGAAGTCGATCTCAGTGATTATCTTGTCCGCAATGTGGTGGAAGAACTGAAACGAGTTGAAGGTGTCGGTAAAGTTCAATCCTTCGGTGCAGAAAAAGCCATGCGAATTTGGGTCGACCCCAATAAACTGGTGTCTTATGGCCTGTCAATTAGTGATGTAAATACCGCAATTCGTGAGAATAATGTTGAAATTGCACCCGGTCGTCTTGGAGATATGCCTGCTGAAAAAGGTCAATTGATCACTGTACCCCTGTCTGCTCAAGGACAATTGGGCAATGTTGAACAATTTAGAAATATCAGCTTAAAAAGTAAAACCAATGGCAGTGTGATCAAACTGTCTGATGTTGCAAATATTGAAATCGGCTCACAAGCCTACAACTTTGCCATTTTGGAAGATGGTAAACCTGCCACAGCTGCTGCAATACAACTCAGTCCAGGCGCGAATGCCGTGAAAACGGCGGAGGGCGTTAAAGCCAAGATCGAAGAATTAAAGCTCAATTTACCCGAAGGGATGCAAATCAGTGTTCCTTATGACACTGCACCTTTTGTTAAAATTTCGATTGAAAAAGTGATTCATACCTTACTCGAAGCCATGATTTTGGTTTTCATTGTGATGTATTTATTCTTACATAATGTCCGTTATACCCTAATTCCTGCAATTGTCGCACCGATTGCATTGCTAGGTACTTTTGCGGTCATGCTATTGGCAGGCTTTTCCATTAACGTGCTGACTATGTTTGGTATGGTGCTGGCCATCGGGATCATTGTCGATGATGCGATCGTAGTCGTCGAAAATGTTGAACGAATCATGGCGACAGAAGGTTTGTCTCCTAAAGAAGCGACCTCTAAAGCTATGAAAGAGATTACCAGTCCAATTATCGGGATTACACTGGTACTGGCTGCGGTGTTTTTACCGATGGCCTTTGCTAGTGGTTCAGTCGGTATTATCTATCAACAATTTACCCTGACCATGTCGGTGTCGATTTTATTCTCAGCCCTGCTCGCCCTGATTTTAACCCCTGCACTATGTGCCACCATTCTGAAACCGATTGATGCTCATCATCAAAAGAAAGGCTTTTTTGCATGGTTTGATCGTAGCTTTGACAAAGTCACCAAAAAATATGAATTAATACTACTTAAAGTCATCAAACATAGCATTCCGATGATGGTGATCTTTGTGGTGATTACAGGCATTACCTTTGCAGGCATGAAGTATTGGGCAACGGCGTTTATGCCAGAAGAAGATCAAGGCTGGTTTCTGACCTCCTTCCAACTCCCTTCTGATGCAACGACCGAACGCACCCGAAATGTAGTGAATGAGTTTGAAGAAAGCTTAAAAGGCAATCCAAATGTGAAAAGTAACACTACTATTCTGGGTTGGGGTTTTAGTGGTTCGGGACAAAACGTGGCGGTCGCATTTACGACGCTTGCAGATTTTAAAGACCGCACATCGACAGCAACCGAAATGACCAATGCCGTCAATGCAACTATGGCGAACAGTAAAGAAGGTGCAACCATGGCGGTACTTCCGCCTGCCATTGATGAATTGGGCACTTTTTCTGGTTTCAGTTTACGTTTACAAGACCGTGCCAACTTGGGTATGCCTGCACTATTGGCTGCTCAAGATCAGTTAATGGCGATGGCCACCAAAAATAAAAAATTCTATATGGTATATAATGAGGGACTGCCTCAAGGCGACAGTATTTCTCTGAAAATTGATCGTGAAAAACTTAATGTTTTAGGGGTGAAGTTCTCTGATGTCTCTGACATCATCTCGACCTCAATGGGATCTATGTATATCAACGACTTTCCGAATCAGGGTCGTATGCAACAAGTGATTGTTCAGGTTGATGCCAAATCACGGATGCAATTAAAAGACATTTTAAATCTCAAAGTAGCGGGTTCAAGCGGACAACTGGTTTCTCTTTCTGAAGTGGTCACCCCACAATGGAGCAAAGCACCACAACAATATAATCGCTATAACGGTCGTCCATCCTTGAGTATTGCAGGGATTCCAAACTTCGATACTTCATCAGGCGATGCCATGCTTGAAATGGAGCAGTTGATTGCCAAATTACCAAAAGGCATTGGTTATGAATGGACAGGAATTTCCCTACAAGAAAAACAGTCTGAATCACAAATGGCATTCTTACTCGGTTTATCAATGTTGGTGGTTTTCCTCGTATTGGCTGCACTTTATGAAAGTTGGGCGATTCCACTGTCAGTGATGCTCGTTGTGCCATTAGGTATTTTCGGTGCGATTGTGGCGATTATGTCCAGAGGCATAATGAACGATGTATTCTTTAAAATTGGACTGATTACCATCATCGGCTTATCCGCTAAGAATGCGATTCTGATTGTCGAATTTGCCAAGATGTTGAAAGAAGAAGGTATGAGCTTAATTGAAGCCACTGTTGCTGCTGCCAAACTCCGGTTACGCCCGATTCTAATGACTTCCCTTGCCTTTACCTGTGGTGTGATTCCATTGGTGGTTGCTTCTGGTGCAAGTTCAGAAACCCAACATGTCTTAGGCACAGGTGTATTTGGCGGTATGATTTCCGCCACCATTCTGGCGATTTTCTTTGTACCTGTCTTCTTTATCTTTGTTTTGGGTGCAGTTGAAAAGCTGTTTTCTTCTAAACAAAAAAATTCATCTTAAATGACATTGAGCAGAGGGAATCAACTGATTTCCTCTGACTCCTCCTCTGTATTTATCCTTATATTATTTGGAGAAGACCATGTCTAAAGTGACTGTCTTATCTCGTGGGCTACTCATCTCTACGCTTTCAATGACGATGATGGCATGTATGAATATGCAAGCACCACAGCCGATGATCAAGTCAGATATTCCACAGAATTTTGCACAGACAAACACAGGAATTTCGATTGCACATCAGGGCTATAAACAATTCTTTGTCGATACTCAATTATTACAAGTGATTGAGATCAGTTTAAATAACAATCGTGATTTACGTACAGCCACCTTGAATATTCAACGCGCACAACAGCAATATCAGATCAGTAAAAATGCTCAGTTACCTAGCATTGGTGCGAATGGCAGTGCTGTTCGACAAGCCAATCCATCTGTCAACCCAAACAATCCTTATTCGACCTTTCAAGTGGGTCTTGGTGTGACAGCCTATGAACTGGATTTTTGGGGACGTGTCAAAAGCTTAAAAGATGTGGCGTTGAATAATTACTTTGCCACGCAAAGCGCACAAGAAGCCATGCAGATCAGTTTAGTCAGCCAAGTTTCGCAAGCATGGTTGGATTATGCCTTTGCTCAGGAAAATCTTGAGTTCGCTCAACAAACCTTAAAGACACAACTTGATGCATACAATCTGAACAAAAAACGTTTTGATGTGGGTATTGATAGTGAAATTCCCTTAGGTCAGGCACAGATTTCCGTAGAAACGGCACGAAATGATGTCGCAGCTTATAAAACCCAAATGTCGCAAGCGCAGAATTTACTGAATCTGTTAGCTGGACAAAATATTCCACAGCAACTGCTACCCAATCATATGATTAAGAACATTAGCTCTGAGACCAGCTTTGCGACAGGTTTAAGTAGTGATTTACTTAATCATCGTCCCGATCTCAAAGCGGCTGAATACCAACTTAAAGCAGCAGGCGCAAATATTGGCGCAGCAAAAGCACGTATGTATCCAAACATTAGCCTGACAGGTTCTACAGGTTATGCCTCAACTGAACTAAAAGATTTATTTAAATCTGGTGGCTTTTCTTGGTCAGTTGGCCCAAGTATTGATCTACCTATTTTCGATTGGGGGACGCGTAAAGCCAACATTAAGATTGCTGAAACTGAACAACAGATTGCACTGGCAGATTATGAAAAAGCCATTCAATCCGCCTTCCGTGAAGTCAATGATGCTTTGGCTACGCATGCCCATATTGAAGATCGTTTAAATGCGCAACGCCGTTTGGTTTCTGCGACCGATACCACTTATAAATTATCCACGGCTCGCTTTATAACTGGCATAGAAAGTTATTTAACCGTATTGGATGCACAACGTTCTGCTTATGCTGCTCAGCAAAGCTTACTGATGCTCGAACACACTAAATTGAATAATCAAATCGAATTATATAAAGCTTTAGGCGGTGGATTATCTAAACCGATCTCTTAGCTTTTAACTTATTTTAGAACTCGGTTTTTAGTTGAAGTCACTTGCTTGCGCTTTACCTGAAATGCAAACATTGCTTTAACTAGAAATCGGTATCCAATTTTTAAGTATTGAAACTTAAAAAGTAAAGTCTATAGATTAGTCGCCTAAGTCTCAGATTAGGGCTGACTTATTTAAGCACCAACATTTATAGTATTAAACTTTCAATGAGAAAATAACAGTTGATCTATCTATGTTCACACTCTCGATTACCCCAAGATTTTACGAAACTGATGCCTTTGGGCATATCAACAATACTGTAATCACAGGCTGGTTTGAGACTGCACGTGAGCCTATTTTCCGTATCTTTAATCCAAATATGGAAATTAAAAATCTCCCTTTAATTCTCGCTCGCGTTGAAGTCGACTTTGTTGCCCAAATCTATTACGGTGCAACGATTGAAATCAAAACATGGATTGAACGCATTGGAAATTCATCATTTGTTGTTGCACATGAAGCTTGGCAAAATGACCACTGTGTTGCGCGTGGCAAAGCGGTTCAAGTATATTTCGATTTCAGCACACAAAAATCAAGCTCGATTCCAGATCAATTCCGCGTACAGTTACAGCAGTACTTGGTTGCTCAATAAGCTCAATATTCTAGCAACCGCAAATGACGTCTTTATTTGCAGTTGCTTAGATTTACTCAGTCAAATTTTCGAGAGAATTAGAGGTTAGCCAAAGCATAAATGACCTAAAACGACGATACTAAAATCAAGTTATTGATCTATCTTTTTATTTTCTTTGCTGAGGAATATATTTTCGAGCATGTCTTTGGTAATGGCGTGCAAATAACCAAATCATAAATTTTTACGATTATTCTGTATATAAAACAAAGCTATCACCACGACAAAAGCTGGCTAAGGTTAAATTTAATTGCTTTGCCATTTCAATCGCCATAGTGGTCGGCGCAGAGATCGTTGCCAGTAGACCAATATTGTATTGCGCACATTTACGAATCAGTTCATAACTTGCTCGACTGGTCATCACCACAAAACCATCAGCAACATTCAATTTTTGTTCAGCCAAATAGCCCAATAATTTATCCAAGGCATTATGACGTCCAACATCCTCAAACAAAGCCACGATTTTCCCTTTCACCACCCATGCCGCAGCATGCGCACCACCTGTTAACTCACTGATTTTTTGCCTAACTTTGAGTTGGGCAATCGCATTCGGAATTTGATTTAGCCAGATCGAAGAGACGGTTGTATTTACGACAGGTAAATTCGCATAGAGTTGTTTTAGGCTTTCAACTCCACATAAACCACAGCCTGTTCGCCCAACCATTATTCGCCGATGCTCTTTTAACGCCATAAATGCACGAGATGAGACCGTCATATCCACTTGAATACCGAGTTCAGTTTGACTAATGTCTAGCGAATACAATTCATTTAAGCTATGTAAAATCCCCTCAGACAGACTAAAACCTTTGGCAAATACTTCGAGATCTGAAGGCGTTGCCATCATAACTGCATGTGAAATCCCATTATAAATCAGTGCAACAGGATATTCCTGCACAATATAGTCCATCTCATTTTCTGAAATATCCCGATGGAAACGATGCACTTGCACCGTTTCATAGCCTCGAATTTTTGTATCCACACTTTACCTCGTTCACATTGCCTAATCGAAAATTGAATTTCGAAAGGCTATGTACTACTCACCCTTTCATTGGCATGTTCAGGATCGACTGCAACCGCAAGATTAAAATGTTCAGGTGCTTGCCCTGCATGCAGAATCACAGGAACACTTTTTGATGCTGGGATTTTGGCATATTTGTCATGACTACCTAAGGCAACCAATGGATTGGTTTCAGGATAATAAGCTGCCAAACTGCCTTTCGGAATGTTATAAGGGACAATACGGAAACTGTGTACAACCCGTTTAACCCCATCCGAGAACACACTTTCAATATCAACCCATTGATCCACTTCAAACCCTGCCTCATCAATATCTGTTTGGTTCATAAACAGGACACGGCGTTGCCCGAATACACCACGGTAGCGATCATCTAAACCATATAAAGTGGTGTTGTATTGGTCATGCGAGCGTGTAGTCATCAAGGTATACACCTGCTGCTCAGTATATGCTGCTGCGTATTGATTTTCTTTATCTTGGTAGACCTCTGCCAACGGTGTAATCAAAAACTGAGCTTTGCCACTTGGCGTATTCCACACATGTTGATTGGCTGGATGCTCTAGATGGAAACCACCTGATTGATAAACACGTTGATTAAAATCATGAAATTCATCAAAGACATCAGCAATTGAGTCACGGATACGATCATAGTTTTCGATATACCAATGCCATTTCACTTGGCTCTCTGGCAAAGCTGCTGCTGCCATACGAGCGACAATATCAGGTTCGGACAAAATATTGTCTGAAATGGGTGGATTACGCCCTGCTGAAAGATGAACATTACTCATCGAATCTTCAACTGAAATCGCTTGCGCACCATGCATCTGCATATCAACTTCAGTGCGCCCCAAACAAGGTAGCATCAAAGCATCTTGACCACAGACCAAATGGCTACGATTCAATTTCGTGGTAATATGTACCGTTAAATCACAACGGCGTAACCCTTCTTGGGTATATGGAGTATCAGGCGTTGCGACTGCAAAATTTCCTCCTAGACCAATAAAAACTTTTACCTCTCGTTCATACATGGCTTTAATGGTATCGACCACACCAAATCCATGTTTACGTGGTGATTTAATCCCAAATACCCGATCAATACTATCCAGTAGTTTATCACTTGGGTGTTCATTAATACCCATAGTTCGGTCGCCTTGTACATTACTATGACCACGTACTGGACATAGACCTGCACCCGGACGACCAATATGCCCACGTGATAGCATCAAGTTAGCCAACATATGAATATTGGCAGTCCCATGACGATGTTGGGTAATGCCCATGCCCCAACAGAAAATTGCCTTTTTGGCATCAAGGAACATTTGCGCAATTGATTCTAAATGTTCGGCTGACAGCCCCGTATATTGATGAATTTCAGCCCAATCTGTTCGATCAATTTCAGATAACATTTCCTCGAAACCAATCGTATTCATTTCAATGAAGCTACGATCAAAAACGCTTGGTTTTCCTTTCGCGAGTGCCTTTTTATCCCATTCTGATAAATGCTTTAACACACCGAACAGTAAAGCATAATCCCCACCAATTTTAGGTTGGAAGTAATAACGACTAATTGGCGTACTACTATTGGTCATCATTTCCAATGCTGCTTGTGGGTCTTGGAAACGCTCTAAGCCACGTTCTTTAATTGGATTTATCGCAACAATATTGCCTCCTCGTCGAGAGACTTCTCTGAGCGTCGCCAACATACGTGGATGATTGGTCCCTGGATTATGCCCAAAGCTAAAAATGGCATCCGCTTGATCAAAATCCTCTAAAATAACAGTTCCTTTGCCCAAACCAATCGCATCTTTTAAACCAACACT
Source organism: Acinetobacter tjernbergiae DSM 14971 = CIP 107465 (assembly GCF_000374425.1). Lineage (GTDB taxonomy): Bacteria > Pseudomonadota > Gammaproteobacteria > Pseudomonadales > Moraxellaceae > Acinetobacter > Acinetobacter tjernbergiae. The sequence continues at coordinate 80,865 of NZ_KB894366.1, forward strand.
CGTGGTTTCATGGCACATATTGGAACAATCTGGGAAATTGTTGGTTCCAAAACTTCGGACAAAAAGTTGGTAGAGAAACGCCGCCTCATTGCTGGCACGACCTGAGGTATAGAATGCAGCTTGATCTGGATGATCGAGTGCTTGTAAATGTTTAGCAATCAGTTGAAAGGCTTCATCCCAAGAAATCGGTACATATTTATCTGAAATAGGGTCATATCGCATCGGGTCAGTTAAACGCCCTAAATCTTCTAGATAAAAATCACTCTGTTCCGACAACCAGCTCACCGTATGTTGTGCAAAAAATTCAGGTGTTACGGTTTTACTGGTTGCTTCAAATGCCACCGCTTTGGCACCATTTTCACAAAAGTTAAAGGCATGTGTATCTTTTTTCTCAGGCCATGCACAGCCTGGGCAGTCAAAACCTGTCGGTTGATTAATATTCAGTAAAGTAATTGAACCTTTTTTTAAGATATCTTGGCGCTTGAGATTTCGTGCAACACTCAGTAATGCTCCCCACCCTCCTGCGGGTTGGGTATAAGGCTCGATTCTGGCATAACCTGTATTTTCTTGTTTAAATTTGCTTTGCTCTGAATTATCCATTTAATCGCCTACATCATTGCGCTATTTAAGTTTCAATCTAAGATACAATTAACATGAATTTTTATTCTTTTCTATTTTTGATTTGTCTAATTCTAATGATTAAAATTAAAAAACTTACTGGCAATTGCTCAAATGGCCAGTAAGAGAGCTAAAACCTAGTGCTTAAATTAACTATTCAGACGACTGATTAAGCTGAATGGATTGTGGTATTTGAGTTGTATTTTGCTTCTGTTGTGATGGCATATAATCAGGCTGATGAGATACAGCAAGGAAGAAGAAACCTAAAAATAAGCAGCCTAATAAAATACTGATTCCTACTGCAAGGTATGGGAATTTTGATTGTTGCTGAGACATAGATCCACTCCTATTCAAATATTAAAATTCAATTCGATACAATCACATTGTGGACAAAACCTTATAGCTCGCGCCATTTTGAAGGCGAGTTTGCATGTATTCGGCATAGACCGATAACTTCTCAAAAATATGTTCTGAATAAAACATATCTTCAATTAGATGCGCCGCTTGCGCTTGGCTAAATTGACCAATTTGTGCAATAAGTTTGGCATTGAGATCCGAAAACAAAGTACAGATCGTTTTATGTAATTCATCTTTGTTTTTAAATAACAATTTTTTAGTATTCAGCAATTTATCATCAACCATTTGCGGTGCTGTGTCGGCATGAATCACATCAATTTTAATTTCAAAATAATCTTGCAAAATTTGCAGTTGTTCTGGATTTATCGACAAATGCGTAATCAAAAACAGATGGGTAACATCTGTACGACAGAGTGCTTTAACAAGACTCCGAAAAAGAAAATCCTCTTCACTTTTCGGATAGTCTACGAGATCAACATACAGCTTTAGACTATGCAGCACCTGTTCAATTTTGAAATTGACACTTTTTTCTGCCTGAAAATAGGGATTCAAAATCGACAATACTGACGGCACGACAGGCGTTGTATAAATCACCGACTGATTTAAATTGGCAATAATAAATGGTGCAAATAAATATCCCAGATTATTATCATTTTCACCAATCGAAGACTGTGCAATATAAGCAACACGATCTTTGGAAAAATCTCTTAAAACCTTGCCTCTTAATAAAGTCGCTTCCAGATTGACATACTCAAGACGTAGTTGTTCCTGTACCGATTGCGATGGCTCTCTGTATTGAAACAGATGCGTCATCGCATTAAGTTCTTTGGTCACAAACATTGTCATATGCCATCCAGTCAAAATCATTATGTTTCGAACAATCTACAAGCCTTATTGAAATTGCATAGGCTGCTGAGTTCATGTTGTCATTTTGGATGAAGCATATAGAACTGCATAGCTACAGAGTTTAGTTAAAAAAATATAACAGATTATTTCATTCCCATTCATCTGTTATAAAAAAACAAGAAGAAATTGTACCTACTTATATACAACAGAAGATTGGATGATAAATAAAACTTAAATAGATTTTAAATAAGGATTGAGCAATCCATGCCACTCTTTTTATTTTCAAATATTTAAGTCCATTCTTTCACATTTTCCTAGCGACTGCTTTTGCTGGTCTGTTATAGGAGAGGATCTATGGATCTCGGTCTCACTGCTTTAGAATTAGCTCGAATACAGTTTGCATTTACTGTTTCATTTCACATTATCTTTCCTGCCACCTCAATCGGCTTAGCCTGTTTCCTCGCTCTGCTAGAATGGAAATGGCTGCGTTCTCAAAATCCCATTTATAAAGATCTGTTCAAATTCTGGATCAAAATCTTTGCGGTTGCCTTTGGAATGGGTATCGTGTCTGGCGTGGTGATGAGTTACCAGTTTGGCACGAACTGGAGCGAATTTTCCCGCGTTGCAGGAAGTGTTACAGGCCCATTACTCACCTATGAAGTTTTAAGTGCATTCTTTTTAGAAGCGGGTTTCCTCGGCATCATGCTCTTTGGTTGGGGACGGGTCAGCCCCAAAGCGCATTTTTTTGCTACCCTCATGGTTGCAATCGGCACCTGTATTTCCATGTTCTGGATTCTATCTTCGAACAGTTGGATGCAAACACCGCAAGGCTTTAGCATAGAAAATGGCATTATCATCCCAACCGATTGGTGGGCGATCGTGTTTAATCCCTCTTTCCCTTATCGCTTTGCGCATATGGCGGTTGCCGCATTTTTAGTCTCATCCTTATTGGTGGTGGGTACTGCGGCGTGGCATCTGATTCAAGGTCGCCGTGATGAACTGATCAAAAAATCATTTTCGATGGGGCTTTGGATGGTACTCGCCACTTCATGTTTACAAGTGGTGATTGGCGATCATCATGGTTTGAATACCTTGAAACATCAACCTGCAAAATTAGCAGCGATCGAAGGTCACTGGGAAACCAATCACAATGAAGCAATGCCACTCCTGCTGTTCGCCATTCCGAACATGGATAAAGAAGAAAATCTCTATGAAGTCGGAATTCCTCATCTTGGCAGTTTGATTCTGACTCATTCACTGAATGGCAAAGTGACAGGCTTAAAAGATTTCGCGCCTGAAGATCGCCCAAATGCCAGCATTGTGTTTTGGAGTTTCCGTGTCATGGTTGGGCTTGGCATGTTAATGGTGTTGCTCTCTTTCTTTGCTTTATGGCTGCGTAAAAAAGGCAAGCTTTATGGTTCATCTTGGTTTCATAAATTCGCTTTTGTCATGGGACCTACAGGCTATATCGCCTTACTTGCGGGTTGGGTCACGACTGAAGTCGGTCGTCAACCGTGGGTAATTTATGGAGTGATGCGGACTAAAGATGGTTTATCCCATGCAGTGACAGCCGATCAGGTCGGAATCAGCTTAATTATCTTCGTACTGGTCTATACCATCGTGTTTGGTAGCGGCATTTACTATATGTTGAAGCTCTTGAAAAAAGGCCCTGAATTTATTGAAGCGATTGATCTTGAGCCCGCAGGTCATGGGCATTTCAAAACCCCAATGCGTCCTTTAAGTGCAGTCGATGAAAGCATTGATCAACAAGCCGCAAACAAGGAGAAGCACCATGATTGATTTATCTCTGATTTGGGTGGGCATTATTGGCCTCGGTGTATTGATCTATGTCATTTTGGATGGCTTTGATTTGGGAATTGGGATTCTATTTCCCTTCATTAAAAACAGCGAAGAACGTGATGTGATGATGAATACCGTCGCACCTGTCTGGGATGGTAATGAAACATGGATGGTATTGGGCGGCGCAGGGTTATTTGCTGCCTTTCCTTTAGTTTATTCAACCGTACTGTCTGCGTTATATATGCCCATTACCCTGATGGTGATTGCCTTGATTTTCCGTGGGGTTGCCTTTGAATTTCGTTTTAAGGCGAATCGTACCAAATACCTATGGGATCAAGCCTTTATCTGGGGCTCAATTCTATCCAGCTTCCTGCAAGGCGTGATTTTAGGTGCTTATATTCAGGGTATCCAAACCACTCATGGTATTTTCTCAGGTTCAGGTTTGGATTGGTTTACACCTTTCGCACTTTTTACAGGTTTAGGCGTAGTTGTGATGTATGCAGCACTCGGCTGTGGTTGGTTGATTATGAAAACAGATAATGAACTACGAGATCAAATGTATGGGCTGATGCCTAAATTGATCATTGTTTTATTTGTGGTCTTTACGGGTGTCAGTTTATACACGCCGCTCACTCATCCTGAAATTGCAACACGTTGGTTTGCTTTGCCAAATCTGCTTTATTTTAGTCCTGTACCCATCTTGGTCTTATTATTTACATTCCTTATTTTAAAGGCATGTAAACAACGCCAAGATTTCAAACCCTTTATCTATACTTTAGCTTTAGTGTTTTTAGCTTTTACAGGTTTTGTGATCAGCCTTTGGCCAAATATCATTCCACCCTCCGTTACCATTTGGGAAGCAGCTGCACCCTACTCAAGTCAAAAGTTTGCCCTTATTGGTGCTGTAATTTTAATTCCTGTGATTATTGCCTACACCATCCTCTCGTATTGGGTGTTTAGAGATAAGGTGCGTATTGGTGATGCAGGTTATCACTAGGAGCTTGACATGAAAATAAAATCGCTGCATTTAAATCAAACCCAATGGTTTATAATCTTATGGTTAGTCGGATTTTTTGCACTCGCCATCATTGCAGGTCTATTTAGATTACTCTTGATGTTTGCTTATTAAAAAATGGGTGGAATAGCTTTTAGATGAGGGCTATTCCATCAATACGGATTTACTTTATTTTATGTATAAATCAGAACAATTAGCACATAACTTGAAACTGCTTATTGAAAATGGTTCTTGGCAGCCACACACCAAGTTACCCTCTTTACGTGAGCAAGTACAACGATCAGGTTTCAGTCTTATTACCGTGATGAATGCTTACCAAGAACTGGAAGCACAAGGGCTGATTTATTCAAAAGAAAAGTCAGGTTATTTTGTGGCTGAGCAAAATCATATTCAGATTCCACAAGCCTATTCAGTGGTATCTTTAAATCCGAAAATTGAAATTAACTCACTCGTTTTTAAATATCTCAAATCAATTCAATCTCCCAAAGTCAGCCCCTTAGGTTCTGCCTTTCCAGACAGTCAGTTGCTGTATCCCCCAAAACTGATTCAGATCATGGGACAACTTTCCCGCAATCGCCATAGTTATGACCAAACTTCAAATTTACCTCCCGGCAATTTAGCGTTACGAAAACTGATTGCGCAACGCTATTGTATGCAAGGCATTCCAACCGATGCGGATGACATTGTCATTACATCAGGTGGGCTAGAAGCATTAAATCTTTCACTACAAGCCATTACGCAACCTGGCGATTATATTTTATTACAACAAACGATTTTTTATGGTGCTTGGCAAGCTGCTGAACGTTTGGGTTTAAAAGTCATCACCATCCCAGAACATCCACAGCATGGCTTTGATATCGAGGCTTTTGAACAAGTTATCAAAAATTATCCAATTAAAGTCTGTTGGTTTATGCTAAATGCACATAATCCAATTGGATTTACTGTCAGCGATGACATCAAATATAAAATCGCTAAATTGTTACATGAACATCAAATTCATTTAATCGAAGATGATGTTTATGAAGAAATGTTTTATGGCAGCCAAAAACCATTACCGATGAAATATTTTGACCAACAGAATCTAGTATTACACTGCTCTTCTTTTTCTAAAACATTAGGTTCAAGTTTCCGCATGGGCTGGGTCTATGCAGGTAAATTCTCTGAACATATTCAACATTTACAATTGATGAGTACCATCTCTGCCAACGCACTGATTCAAAATGCACTGGTGGAATTCCTCTCCCATCATCATTATGAAAAGCATTTAAGAACTCTACGGCGCGCCTTAGAAAAGAATAAAAAACAATTCTTTCAATATCTCAAACAACATCTACCGAAAGACTGTAAGGTATATAACTATCCAAGTGGTTATTTTCTATGGATTCAACTTCCAGACAAAGTCAGCAGTATGCAAGTCTATGAACAGCTGATTCAACAACAGGTGGGCGTTGCGCCAAGTCCCTTGTTTAATGTGTTGCCCTCACATCAACATTTTATTCGTATGAATTGTTCTTTTGAATCGACAGAACAAATTCAGCATTCGCTAGAGTTATTCATCACGACGATTCAACGTCAAATACCCAATTAATTCAGCTTGGACAGATTATTCTTGCGATACTGACTCGGTGTTTCCCCAAACGTCTTTTTAAAGGCACGAATAAAATTGGTGGCTTCTTCATACCCTACCAAGCCAGCAATATCCTGAATACTATATTGCTGTTGTTGCAGTAATTTCTTGGCTTGATTAAAACGAACCTCAGCCAAGATTTGCAAAAATGTAGTGCCCTGTGCTTGTAAATGCCGCTTAATCGTTCGTTCTGACATATTTAAACGTTGTGCAATCAATGGAAGTGACGGATAACCATGACTAGAATGATATAACAACTCGGAACGAATACTTTTTTGTAAGTCCCGTGTACTTTCTTTTACGAGTTTAAGCTTGTCATTTTCACAATACAAAATAGCCTGCTGGAACGCGACTTGATCTGCATTCAAATTCTTAGAATGTAAATATTTTTTAGAAAATCGAAAACCATTACGTGGTTGATTAAAATGAATCTTTATCTGGGATAAATCAATTTTTTCATAATTCTGAGCATCTGCCCAATCCACAAAAACCTCACAACTTTCTGCAATTTTGTCAGAAAACAACGTGAGAAAATGGATCGCTCCAAATAATAAGCTCTCGATCAAAAAATGTCTTAACTGGTCAGATTGTTCTGCATCACCTAATTTCACTGGGTGAACATCATCTAGATAAACATAGATAAACGTTTCATCAATATGCCATTCAGGGGTAAAATTTTGGATTCGGGTACAAAAATACTGCTGACAAAGGCTTAACGCCGTTTCAACATCCGCACAACTTAAAAATGCAAACCCTAAAGCCCCATGCGAAGTTGGACGTAACCTAAACCCATATTCAATCCCGAGACGCGGATTCCTCGTCAGTCGTAACGCATTCACCACCAATTTTGACCATTGATGCGCACTCATCTTGGCATCGGCTTGTTTCATTTCAGTCAAGATCAGACCTGTTCCATGCAAAACGACGTGTGCATCAATACCATATTCATAGACGATTTCTAATAATACATGAGCATAAGAAACAGAGATGGTTTCTTGAAACAATCCAAAAGGATCTCGCATGACACATCCTATGTCCTAAAATGATTATTAATATGGCATAGTCTCCCCTATTGAGCGAGCATTTTCTTCGAAATAATAACCTCAAGATTGATGACTAAAACAATGAGGAATTGCTGAAATGGCAACCATGACACTCGATAAAAAGCAATCGACCTATGTGCTGAATTTAACAAATGGCAATCAGGAAAATGCTTTAAATAAAGCGGTATTAGAAGAATATTTTGCTATTTTTGATGAAATTGAAAGTGATAAAAATAATGCCTGTTTAATTATTCGAAGTGAGCATCCTAAAACCTTCTGTAATGGCTTAGACCTTGCTTGGTTAATGCAACAATCGTTGGAAGATAAAAAAGCCTTTACCCTGCAACTTGAAAATATGTTACTCCGTTTGGCACTACTCAACTTACCTGTAATTGCTGAAATAGGTGGTAATGCTTATGCAGGCGGTGCAATTCTCGCATCTGCTTGTGACTTCCGATTTATGCGATCGGATCGAGGACATTTTTGCTTTCCAGAAGTCCATCTGGGCATTCCTTTTACAGATACCATTGCTGAAATTGTACAACTACTTCCCAATCAACATGCGATCTGGGAAATGTCTTTGACAGGCAAAACCATGACAGGCACTGAATGTCTACAATCCCAACTCGTTCACCAAATTGAACCAATCGAAGCATTAAACTTTGAAGTGTTTAAATTTGCGGAAGATATGGCACAAAAGCACCGTATGACCTATGCCGTGATCAAACGTCAGCTCCGCCATCGAATTGTAGAGATTGCCAAGCAACGCCAACTCTATGATCCTGAAAAATTTGCTCACCCTTTCATGATCTAATTCAACGTTTACAACAACTCAAATCTAGGACATCTCAATGAATAATATGCAAGGAATAACTGTTTTTATTACGGGTGGCAGTCGAGGTATTGGCAGAGCCATTGCCTTAAAAGCAGCTCAGGCAGGTGCTAATGTCGTGATTGCAGCAAAAACTGAAGTTGAGACAACTAAATTAACAGGTACGATTTATAGTGTGGCTGAAGAAATTGAAGCTGCTGGCGGCAAAGCACTGCCTTTACTGCTTGATGTGAGGGATGAGCAGCAAATCCATACAGCTATTCAACAGGCAGCCAAAGCCTTTGGTGGAATTGATGTGCTGATTAATAACGCAGGTGCAATCGCATTGATGGGTGTGGAATCCACCTCATTAAAACAATATGACCTGATCCAAACCATTAACCATCGTGCCACTTTTATCTGCGCACAAGCTGCATTGCCCTTTTTAAAGCAATCTGAAAATCCGCATATTTTAAGCTTATCGCCACCTGTAAATATGTCACCGAAATGGCTCGGGATGCTTTCACCTTATGCTTTATCTAAATATGGTATGACGATTTTGACTTTGGGCATGGCGGAAGAATTTCGCCAATATGGCATTTCATGTAATACCTTGTGGCCTGAAACCTATATCGCAACCGCAGCCGTGTCTAAGAATTTAGGTGAGGAAAGCACCTTACAGGTCAGTCGTAAACCTGAAATTATGGCAGATGCAGCTTATGCAATTTATACGACCAATCGTGGTGAACTAACGGGACAAAGCCTAACCGATCAGCAAGCTCTAGTAAGAGTCGGTATCACTGACTTTTCTCAATATGCATGTGTCACTGGAAATACCAATTTACAGAAAGATTTCTTTTTGGATTGATTCAACCATAAAAAACGACCTTAAAACATAGATATTAAGGTCGTTTCAAAAGCAAAGAAAATTAACCCGGGAAAATACCGCGCTCTTTACGTGCTTTTAAGATACGCTCACAACCTAAAATGAAGGCTGCTGTACGTAAAGTACATTCTTTCTCGCTTGATTTATGCCATACATCATTGATAGCTTGAATCATCAACTTATCCAGTCTTTCGTTAATTTCTTCTTCAGACCAGAAGTAGCTCGACATATCTTGAACCCATTCAAAGTAAGATACGGTTACACCGCCAGCGTTACAGATGACATCAGGCACAACCGTAATACCACGTTGAACCAATACATCATCCGCTTCTGGCAAAGTTGGTCCGTTTGCACCTTCAAGCACTAACTTCGCAGTTAACTTTTGAGCACGTTCAACTGTGATTTGGCTTTCCAATGCAGCAGGGATCAAAATATCCATCTCTACATTCCAGAACTCTTCATCACTGATCACTTGCGCACCAGCAAAGCCACCCACACCTTGGTGAGTTGCCATGTGTGTTTTTAATGCAGCAAGATCAATCCCTTCTGGATTGAAAATCGTACCAGTGTGATCTTGAATCGTCACAATGATCGATTTCGAATCAGCAAACAAATATGCAGCTTCGCTACCTACGTTACCAAACCCTTGAACTGCGATTTTTGCGCCATCTAAAGGTAATTTGATTTTTTCAGCAACTTGTTGGCCTGTGATAAATACGCCACGGCCTGTCGCTTTGATACGACCAAGCGAACCACCGAGATGGACAGGTTTACCCGTGACAACACCCGTCACAGTATGACCTTGACCCGATGAGTAAGTATCCATGATCCAGCCCATCACGTTTGGATTGGTACCCACGTCTGGTGCAGGGATATCTTTTTGTGGGCCAATGATATGACTGATCTCACTGGTGTAACGACGAGTTAAGCGTTCTAATTCACGTGGTGAAAGTTGACGCGGGTCAACACGGATACCCCCTTTTGCACCACCAAATGGTAAATTTACCACCGCAGTTTTAATGGTCATCCATGCTGAAAGTGCCATTACTTCATTTAAATCTACATCTGGGTGATAGCGAATACCGCCTTTACCCGGACCACGTGACAAGTTGTGTTGTACACGATAACCTTCAAAATGACGAATTGTGCCATCGTCCATCACAATTGGCACGTCGACAATCAAAGCACGTTTTGGGCGCTTTAATGTGTCCACATAGTCTTCTAAACCATCTAGATATGGAGCAACACGCTCGATCTGTTTAAGATAAGTTGCCCATGGACCGTCATTTTGAGAGACATAAGATAAATTAGACATGTTTTATCCTCTTGATGCGTTCGTTTGAATCATCAATCAAATAGGTAATTAAAAATGATATAAGCGGCTAATTTGGCAGTTCTGTTATCCAAATCGAACCGTGGATTGCATTCAGCCACATCAAAAACCTTAATTTTTCCAGTTTTCTTAATGGCGTCTAATAATGGGTCAAAGACGGATAAATCAATGCCTTTGACTGCTGGTGCACTGACACCGGGTGCGATGCTGGCGCTAAATACATCCAAATCAACTGTGATGTATAAGTCGTCAACTTTTTCAATAAAACCGTTAATTTTCGAAATTAAATTTACAAGATTGGTCAGTTGTAATTCATGGTCGTAGATATAGCTACAATTCAAACGATCCGCTGTTTCAAACAAAACTTTAGTATTTGAATGCTTCGCAACACCGATACAGAGATAATTAAATTCTTGATCATGCTGTTCTGACAAGTTTGCTGCATTTAAAAAAGGTGTTCCTGAAGTCACCTGTTCAGCTTCACGAAGATCAAAATGCGCATCAAAATTAATGATGCCAATTTTAAGGTTTGGCTCACTGTTTTGGATATATTGAAATAACCCAGAAAAACTACCAAATGCGACTTCATGCCCGCCACCTAAAACAATCGGTTTCATGCCTTGTTTTAAGCTGCGTTCAACCTGCTCTGCCAGTTCAGCCTGAGCATGTTCTAATTTTCCATGATCACAAACCACTGTACCCAAATCAGCAATCGAAATCGGTTGATGAACAGGTAAATTTGCCAATTGAGCACGAATCATATCGGGTGCATCCGCAGCTCCTAATCGGCCTTTATTACGCTTCACGCCTTCATCCGAACTAAAACCGATTAAAGCAAAATCAGCATGTTGGCTGGTATTGACCACCTGATGGATACGAAGATGTTGTTCACCTTCACCATCTTGTCGCCCTTGCCATTTAAATGAATGGTTCATCATGAATACAACTCGTTAAAAATTAGTTTTGAGCCTAAATCGAAATTTCGGTGCCGTGCTGAATGATACGTTTTGGCAAATCGCCGCCTAACCAGTAGACAATTTCGGATGGATGTTCAATATCCCACGCAATAAAATCAGCAACTTTGCCTTGCTCTAAACTACCGTGCGTACTTTGCAAACCCAATGCATGTGCTGCATGAATCGTTACCGCTGCCAATGTTTGTTCAGGCGTTAAACGAAATAAAGTACTCCCCATATTCATCATTAAACGCAAAGATAGAGCTGGCGATGTTCCCGGATTTAAATCACTAGATAATGCGATACGTACACCATGTTGATGCAAACTGTCTAATGGTGGATATTTGGTTTCTCTCAAGAAATAGAATGCACCGGGCAATAACACGGCAACTGTGCCCGCAGCAGCCATCGCCTTGACATCATCCTCGCTCATAAACTCTAAATGATCAGCAGATAAGGCATGATAACGTGCCGCCAAACTTGAGCCACCCAGTGACGACAGTTGTTCTGCATGAAGTTTAATTGGGAGATTTAAAGACTGGGCTGTTTTAAATAGACGTTCGACTTGAGTAGGCGAAAATGCCAAATATTCACAAAAAGCATCGACTGCATCGACCAAACCTTCTTGATTGAGTTTTGGCAGCATTTCATTGCAGATATGCTCAATATAAGCATCACTTTGATCTTGATATTCAGGTGGTAAAGCATGCGCAGCCAAGCAAGTAGCACGTACTGTCATTGGTAATGTATCTGCAATTTTCCGAATCACACGGAGCATTTTCCGTTCATTCGTATAATCCAGACCATAACCTGACTTTATTTCAATGGTCGTTACACCATCTTTAAGCAAACAACGAATTCGTTTTAACGCCGATGCGAGTAATTGTTCTTCACTGGCTTCACGGGTCGCTCTAACCGTGCTGGCAATCCCTCCACCGCTGGCTGCGATTTCAGCATAACTGACACCTTGCAAGCGTTTTTCAAACTCGACGCTACGGTTGCCACCAAACACACTATGGGTATGGCAATCAATCAAACCCGGTGTCACCCAAGCGCCATTCAAATCAGTAATTTCGGAATAATCATCAGCAGGAAGGTCTTTTAATGCGCCAACCCAATGGATATGCTGCCCTGAAGTAACCATTGCAGCGTGTTCAATACTAGAATATTGCCCATCTTGCATCGTGGCAATATGACAATTTTTCCAAAGCTTTTTCATTCGGATTTCCTCTTACTGCTCAGGTGTGATCAACACCTGAGCAGCTTGATTATTAGCTTTCCATTTCAATATTTTGTCTTAACGTCGAGTTTTCTTTCACTGTGTTTTGTTTAGGTTTCACCCAAATGGTATAAGCAATCCAAAGTAAAAATAACCACGTTGCGCCAACATAAATTGCAGGTCGTGAGTCAGGAAAATATGCGATCACACCAAAGATAAATACCATGAATGCAATTGCAAAAGCAGGTGCGATTGGCCAGCCAATCACTGGAAAATCAAGGGCTTTAATTTCAGCCTTAGATAACTTACGACGCATCGCAACTTGAGAAAGTAAAATCATCAACCAAACCCAAACCGTGGCAAAGGTTGCAATTGATGCAATAATCATGAAAACGTTTTCTGGAATCAGGTAGTTTAAAACCACACCAACCAATAAAACACCGGCCATGACCATCACTGTCATATATGGCACGCCATTACGAGAAAGTTTGGTAAATGCTTTTGGTGCCTGACCTTCTTTGGCCATACCATACAACATACGACCAGCACCAAATACATCACTATTGATCGCAGAGATCGCAGCAGTAATTACAACAATGTTCAATACAGTTGCAGCTGATTTAATACCTAGATTTTCAAAAATTTGTACAAATGGACTACCTTGGCTACCAATTTGGTTCCATGGGAAAATTGCCATCAAAACAAAAATCGTTAAGATATAGAATAATAAAATCCGTACTGGAACAGCATTAATTGCGCGTGGAATCGTCGTTTTTGGATTTTCTGATTCGCCCGCAGTGATACCAATAATTTCAATACCACCAAAAGCAAACACCACCACAGAGAAACACGCAACCAAACCTGCAATCCCATTTGGCATAAAGCCATCGTGAATCCAAAGGTTTTGAATGCTAGCAACACTGCCATGATCGCCATGGAAACCATAAAGAAGTAAACCAAAACCACCCAAAATCATAGCAACAATGGCAACAACTTTAATCAGAGAGAACAAGAACTCTAATTCACCAAAGACTTTGACGTGAATCAGGTTAATCGCGCCCAAGAATGAAACTACGGATAAAATCCAGATCCATCGTGGGACATCAGGATACCAAAAGCCCATGTAAATCCCGAAAGCGGTGACATCGGCAATGGCAACAATGACCATTTCAAAAACGTAAGTCCAGCCTGTCGCAAAACCTGCTAATGGGCCAATATAATGAGATGCATAATGACTAAAAGAACCCGATACAGGATTATGTACCGCCATTTCGCCTAAAGCACGCATCACGATATAAATCGCGATACCAGCAATCATATAAGCCAATAACACTGATGGACCTGCGAGTTTAATCGCAGAAGCCGAACCATAAAATAATCCAGTTCCAATCGCAGAACCAAGTGCTAAAAATCGGATATGGCGGGCATTTAACCCCCGCTGTAGTGTGGAGTGTTGTGACATTATAATCTCCAATCCTTGAGGAAATTTAGTTAGATTCGGCCACTCCATGTGGCCGTTTTATTGATCACACGTTAGACAAGCTTGGTAATAGTTTTGGAATCAGTAATTCGTTTAAGCAACCACTTGCAAGCAATTCACTCGCTTGCTCAATATCTGGCGCAAAGAAACGATCTTCACTGTAATAAGGTACTTGGTCACGCAGTATTTTACGCGCACGCTCAAGTTTTGGAGAACTCTTCAAACCTTCACGGAAATCAAGACCCTGACATGCCCCTAACCACTCAACTGCAAGAATGCCGCGAACGTTGTCAGCCATATACCACAAACGTTTACCCGCATTCGGTGCCATGGAAACATGGTCTTCCTGATTTGCAGAAGTCGGTAAACTATCAACACTGGCAGGATGTGCAAGTGCTTTATTGTCACTTGCTAACGCAGCGGCTGTGACTTGAGCAATCATGAAGCCTGAATTGACCCCACCATTGGCAACCAAGAATGGCGGCAACTGTGACATGTGGCGATCCATCATCATCGAAATACGACGTTCTGACAGTGAACCAATTTCTGCAATCGCCAATGCAAGATTATCCGCAGCCATCGCCACAGGTTCAGCGTGGAAGTTACCACCTGAAATCACATCACCTTCTGCTGCAAACACCAATGGGTTATCCGACACTGCATTTGATTCAATTTCCAGTACTTCTGCGGCTTGACGAATTTGAGTCAAGCAAGCACCCATCACCTGAGGTTGGCAACGAAGTGAGTATGGATCTTGAACCTTGCTACAGTCTTCATGTGAATGTGAAATTTCACTCGATTCAGTTAATAAGTCACGATATGCAGCAGCAACATCAATTTGACCACGTTGACCACGAACTTCATGAATACGCGCATCGAATGGTGCACGTGAACCCAACATTGCCTCAACACTTAAACCACCACATACGGTTGCAGCAGCAAATAAATCTTCTGCTTCAAACAAACCACGTAAAGCATATGCTGTAGAAACTTGTGTCCCGTTTAAAAGTGCTAAACCTTCTTTTGCAGCCAAAGAAATTGGCTCTAGACCCGCAATTTTAAGTGCTTCAACCGCAGGTAACCATTCACCTTTATAACGTGCTTTGCTTTCTCCCAATAACACCAAAGACATATGTGCTAATGGTGCCAAGTCACCCGAAGCACCAACAGAGCCTTTTAATGGAATATGCGGATAAACTTCTGCATTGATCAACGCCAAAATGGCATCGATAACTTTACGGCGAATCCCAGAAAAACCACGTGCTAAACTATTTGCTTTCAGCAACATAATCAGACGCACCATCGCATCATCAAGCGGCTCACCCACGCCAGCGGCGTGTGACAACACCAACGAACGTTGTAATTGTTCTAAGTCTTCTGGTGCAATTTTAGTTGAAGCGAGTAAACCAAAACCCGTATTGATCCCGTATGCGGTACGGCCTTCATTGACGATTTGTTCGACACAAGCAACACTCGCATTGATTGCTTCTGATGCGCTGTCATCAAGTTTCACTTTAATTGGATTTAAATAAGCGTGGCGCAGATCTGCTAAGCTAAGTTTGCCCGGTTGAATTAGAAGTTCCATTATTGGCGTCCTGTTTTGCACTCTATTGTTCGCTTACGATGCTGCTTACACAATTGCAAAAAGCATCGTAATCTCCTTGTCTGTTTATTGCGTGATCATCGGCAAGTTCAAACCTTGCTCTTTAGCACAATCAATCGCGATGTCATAACCTGCATCAGCATGACGCATCACCCCTGTTGCAGGGTCATTGGTCAGTACACGTGCAATACGTGCTGCTGCTTCATCTGTACCATCACACACGATCACCACACCTGAGTGTTGAGAGAAGCCCATACCTACACCACCACCGTGATGTAATGACACCCAAGTCGCACCGCCTGCAGTATTGAGCAAGGCATTGAGTAATGGCCAGTCAGATACAGCATCAGAGCCATCTTGCATTGATTCTGTTTCACGGTTTGGACTAGACACTGAACCTGAATCTAGGTGATCACGACCAATCACAATTGGTGCTGAAAGTTCACCACTACGAACCATTTCATTAAATGCCAAACCGAGTTTTGCACGTAAACCTAAGCCCACCCAGCAAATACGTGCTGGTAAACCTTGGAAGCTAATCCGTTCACGCGCCATATCTAACCAACGATGTAAATGTTCATCATCTGGGATTAACTTTTTTACTTTGGCATCTGTTTTGTAGATATCTTCTGGATCACCCGAAAGTGCTACCCAACGGAATGGACCAATACCACGACAGAACAATGGACGGATATAGGCAGGAACAAAGCCTGGGAAATCAAAGGCATTTGCTACGCCTTCATCTTGTGCCATTTGACGAATATTGTTGCCGTAGTCAAAAGTTGGAACACCCATTTTTTGGAAATCCAACATCGCTTGAACATGCTGTGCCATCGATTGTTTCGCTGCTTTAACAACAACTTCTGGCTCAGTTTTAGCGCGCTGACGATACTCTTCCCATGTCCAGCCAATTGGCAAATAACCATTCAATGGATCATGTGCGCTGGTTTGGTCAGTCACCATATCTGGATGTACACCGCGACGAACTAATTCAGGTAAAATTTCTGCTGCATTGCCATGTAGTGCAATCGAAACCGCTTTACCTTCTTTGGTATATTTTTCAATACGTGCCAAAGCATCATCTAAATCAGTTGCTTGTTCATCGACATAACGGGTACGTAAACGGAAATCGATACTGGTTTGTTGGCATTCGATATTGAGTGAACATGCACCTGCAAGTGTTGCAGCTAAAGGTTGTGCACCGCCCATACCGCCTAAACCAGCGGTCAAGACCCAACGACCTTTTAAATTACCGTTATAGTGTTGGCGACCTGCTTCTACAAACGTTTCGTAAGTGCCTTGTACAATGCCTTGGCTACCAATATAAATCCAAGAACCAGCAGTCATCTGCCCATACATTGCGAGACCTTTGGCATCCAATTCATTGAAATGCTCCCAATTCGCCCAATGTGGTACTAGATTTGAGTTCGCAATCAAGACACGTGGCGCATCTTTATGCGTTTTAAATACACCCACTGGCTTACCAGATTGAACCAACAGAGTTTCATCAGTTTCTAAGTTTTTAAGCGTTTCGACGATCTTGTCAAAACATTCCCAGTTACGTGCAGCACGACCGATGCCACCGTAAACAACAAGCTCTTTTGGATTTTCTGCAACATCAGGGTCAAGATTGTTCATCAGCATGCGTAAAGGCGCTTCTGTTAACCAGCTTTTTGCATTGAGCGTTGTACCACGTGGTGCGCGAATTTCTACATCACGAAATTTTGTTGTCGTTGTTGTCACAATCGGACTCCTTCCATTGAGTTTTAATCTGCAAATTAAATCGCTTTTACTGTATAGCAATGTATTAACTTGTATATACATCCATATACTACACAAATCTTTTATCTTGAAAAGATGCATTTCAATTCTTTTATGAAAATAAATTACAAACAAATGAAATAAAAAGATTTATTTTTTAAAAGACAATAAAAAACCCATACAACTACAAATCGTATGGGTTTAAATAAAGAAAATAAAACTAGCCTTTTACAAGCTCAATTAGACAAGTTTTCGTTAAAACCTGTTTAGATAAAACAATATTTTTCAACAACTTTTCGTTCTCAATTTTGAGACTATCTTGATGATCCAAATAAAAAATTTGTTGATCAATTTCAATTTCTAAAGATTCAAGGCTTTGATTAAAAATAAAAATCAAATTGGCTGAACTCAATATTGCTGAGGCTGTGGGCTCAACAATCCACTGGTACCGTGCGTGATATTTTTGTGGATCATAAATCAGGTTAAAATCCCGAATAGATCCATCGATCAGCTCACAACTGGTATTACTGTCACCACTGAATTGGGCAGATTCTAAGGTTTTTAAAAACTGATTGTGATCATCAATCTTGAGCAGAATACTTTGACCTTCCAATACCGTCAGAATGCGCTGCATGCCATTAAACTTAGAAAAATCACCCGATGTTTTGACATCAGCCATTGAAATGCGCCAATCAAACAGCTTTAGGCTATCACCCTCACTACGCGCAAGTTCAACCGTATAGCCAGCACCATTTTTCCAGCGCATTTTCTTATAATTAACAGCTTTTAACAGCTCAATCATTGAGTAAATTTACCTTCCAAATAATAACGACTACCCGGATAAATCAATCGAGCACTAGAAATCAATTGTTTATTCGACCAAGTTCGACGGCGAATCAATAAACATGGTTCCGTCTTATTAATTTTCAGCCATTTACACTCTTGCGCTGAAGCTAGAATTGCTGTTACGACATGCTCACCTTCGGTTACAGGAGCTTTAGACATTAAATAAGCATTCGGCGTAATTGATTTAAAATCCTGTGCCAAATAATCTGGAATCAAAGCAGGATCAACTAAACGGTCTTCAATCTGCACAGGTACATCATTTTCATAATGCACAATGATTGAGTGGAATAACTTTTGTCCCTCTCGAATTTGCATAAGTACACTTTGCTCTGTATTGGCTTGAATTTGTTCTAATACCAATACTTCTGCATGATGTTTATGATTTCGGGCAATGATTTCTTCAGCAATGTTATTGACATGAAATAAAGCTGTTCGCCCTTGTCCTTCGGCAACAAAAGAACCGACACCTTGTATACGAACTAATAAACCTTCACTCGTCAACTCGCGTAAAGCACGATTGACCGTCATACGGCTACAACCCAGTAAGTTAACTAATTCACTTTCAGAAGGAATCTTTTTATTTACAGACCATGTTCCTTCATAAATTTTTTGTGAAATCATTTGTTTTACACGTAAATACAAGGGAACGGGACTATCTTCACCTAAAGATAAGTCCAGATCGTTTTGCTTTGTCATTCTTGACATTGACTAAAACTCATACAAAAATAATCTAAGTCATTGTATATGAAAGCCACACAATTTGTATATACAAGCATATACAAATAAAGCATTATACAATATCAATTATATTTTATAAGTCGCGTGAAAATATAAAACTAACAAATATTATTTAAATAACTCATAAGAAAAATTAATTTATTTATATAAAGCTATTATTTTAATTCGATAAATTGACTTTAAAAATATCATCTGATAGTTTCTAGGCTTATTTATTTTTATGGTATAGATAATAACCTTAAAAATAAATTACAACTTAAAAAACATAATTATATTTATTAATAATCAAAAGAGAAAATAATACATGTTTACTGAATTTATTTTACCAAAATCAACAGGTTATCGAATTTCAGGTCGTACAATGGATTTTGCAGCTACATTTACTTGGCAATTGGCTGCCATACCCGTTGCAACCAGCTTAAAAGCGATTGATAGTCTGAATCCCAATACTCCTGCATATAAATGGCAAGCAAAATATGGATTTATGGGTATTGGTATTAAATTACCTTTCAATCTATTGGATACCAAAGTTTCTGATGCTATGAATACTGAAGGATTCTCAGCAGCAGCACTGTGGCTTCCACCATCGATTTATCCTAAAAAAGCTGATGCTCCACAACATGCAAAGCTCATTTCTGCACTTGATATTTGTGGTTGGGCTGTTTCTAATTATTCTTCAGTTGAAACATTAAAAAACGATTTATATGCTATTCAACAGGGTCAAACTACATCTTTAGGTGAAATTCTATATTTCTGGGACCCATTACAATTTTCTGAACATACGGAACTCAATCAAAGTAATGAAGTAAAAAATTTAATTCCTATTCATTTCCAATTCCACGATAAAACAGGAGCAAGTTTAGTTCTTGAATTCCGTGATGGTGCTTTATCGATTACTGATAATAGTGATATTGGTGTGATGACAAATAATCCGTTTATTGATTGGCATCGAACAAATTTGGAAAACTATTTAGGCGTCACAAACGTCGAAACAGATAATAAAACCATCATTGGTTTGAATGTTAATAAAGCCGGAAATGGTGGTGGTTCCATTGGTTTATCTTCATCAGCATTACCCGCAGACCGTTTTCTACGCACTACAATGACATTGAACTATTCAATGCTATGGTTAAATCAAAATCCTAAACCGAGCAACAATGCTGCGATTGCCCACACCATGAATGTCATTAAAGGTATTTATGTAACACGTGGACAGTGTATTGACCAGAGTGGTAATCCGAAAGGAGACTATACTCAATGGGAAATTGTACGCGATCATGAAAATCAAGTTTTTTATATCGCAACCACAGCCAGTTTAGGTTTTTGGCAAGTCAATTTTTCAGATTACCAACTTCAAGAAAATGCAAAACCACAATTCGTTGTCATCTCCGACGCAATCAAAATGCCTATTTTGACTGCAGCTGTTTAGAATTCAACTCAAATAAAAAAAACTGCAATCATTTGATTGCAGTTTTTTGAATGACAGCAATTTATGTTATTGCAAACTATATGCAATGACGTAGTCACCATGATCAGGTGATTGACGAGCGCCACCTGCCGTAATCATCACATACTGTTTGCCTGTTTTAGGTGAAACATAACTGATCGGCGTTGCTTGACTACCAACAGGTAAACGTGATTTCCACAACTCTTTACCCGTTGAAGAATCTAATGCACGTAAATAATAGTCTTGTGTTGCGGCAAAGAAGACTAAACCACCTTGCGTCGCCATTGGTCCACCAATCGTAGGCATACCAATCGGTGCTTTCAATCCCATTTTGATGCCCATTGGGCCAGTATCTTCTACTGTTCCCATCGGCACTTGCCATGCAATTTGACGTGTTTTCATGTCAATCGCTGTCATTGTGCCATAAGGTGGTTTTTGGCATGGAATATTCAATTTCGACCAGAAACGGTTTTTATCTACTTTATATGGCGTGCCTTTCATTGGCACAGCCCCCATACCCGTATTCACCTTTTCGCCGCCATTTGCTTCTCGTGCAAGATCTTCTGGTGTTTGCTCAACCAACTGAATCCATAAACCCAAACGCATATCATTGACAAACATGTATTGATGACTCGGATCAAACGCAATACTGCCCCAATTCATCCCACCCAAAGAGCCAGGAAAACTGAGTGAAACATCCTTACCTGGTGCAGTAAATAAACCTTCGTAACGCATTGATTTGAAGTTAATGCGACACATCAATTGATCAAATGGTGTTGCACCCCACATATCTGATTCAGTCAAGGTTTGGTTGCCAATTTGCGGCATTTCAACTGAACGTGGTTGTGTCGGACTGTATTGTTCGCCTTTGATATCGGCAGGTTTTACAGGTTGCTCAATCACTTTTGTCAGTGGCTGTCCCGTCAAACGATCTAAGACAAAGAATTGACCTGATTTCGTTCCAATCACCACCGCAGGCTTATTTGTTCCATCCTGCATTGGGAAATTAACCAAGCTCGGTTGCATTGGTAAATCGAAATCCCATAAATCATTATGAACAGTTTGATACGCCCACTTTTCTTTACCTGTTGTTGCATCTAAAGCCAAAACGGATGAGTTGTACTTGTGATCGAGTGGCTGACGATTACCGCCCCAAACATCGACAGATGAACTTCCCATCGGTAAAAATACAGTGTTCATTTGCGGATCATAAGACATGGCTGCCCATGAATTCGCTGAACTACGCTTATAGGTTTCACCGTCTTTAAGTACATAGTTTGGATTTGAATTACGTGGATCAAATGCCCAACGCAATTCACCTGTAATGACATCGTATGCACGAATCACACCACCTGGCATATCCGCAGCGAAGTTATCGGCAATACGGCTACCCACCACAAGCACTGAACCTGCTATCGTTGGTGCAGAAGTCACTTCAAAACGTGGAGCTTTAGTTCCCTCACCTAATCCTTTTAATAAATTAACTGTGCCATCCACACCAAAATCTTTACAACGCTCACCCGTATCCGCATTCACTGCAATTAGACGACCATCAGGGGTATTGGTATAAACACGGCGTAAACAAGAGGTGTTATTTGCAACAGCTTTGACTGGAGTTGCGCCGACTAAGGTGGGTTGTTGCAATACCTGAGTTGAATCAAAGTATGCAACACCACGGCAACGCTCCCATGCATCCGCTTTAGAATTGACTTCAGCTTTCCAGAGTTGTTTACCTGAATCTGCCTCTAAAGCTAAAATATTATTATGGGGTGTACATAAGAACAGTTTATTACCGACTTGTAATGGGGTCATTTGATCTTCTGCACCATTGCCAGTACCTGTGGTGAAATCACCTGTACGGAAGCGCCAAGCCTCTTTCAATTGATGTACATTATCACGGGTAATTTGGTCTAATGCAGCAAAACGACTGCCTCCCGAATCTTGACCGTAATGTTGCCAATTGGTTTGTTTCATGTCTGTTTTAACTGGAACCAATGGCAAACGCTCACCTGAAGCGGCAACGGTCGGATGTGGAATAAACATTTGATAGAAACCAATGATCATACCCAATACGGTTAACCCACCCACAGCATAAGCAGGCAAAGCAGCCGTCGGTTGATATTGATAACGGCGAATTGATGGCAAGCTAAACATCAAGGCTGCAAATAAGCCTGCTGGAAACATGAGTCTTGAAAATAGTGGCCAAAATTCCCAGCCAGCATCAACCAATGCCCAAAGCACCGTTCCTGCAAAAACAAGACTAAATAACCAAACACCCAATACCTTTTTCTTAAAAATATAAAGTGCAGACACCAATGTTAATAAACCAGAGATCACAAAATACCATGATCCCCCTAGCGTGACTAGCTTTGCTCCACCGACAGTAAAAAATAAACCTGTCAGCAACAAAGCCAAGCCTAAAATAAAACACCATATTTTCAGTATGATATGTGAGTTTGTAGATTCAGACATACGTCATACTCCTATATTAGAAATTCACGCGCATACTTAAACCTGCAACCCACGCATCATCGACTTCTTTTACACCCGCAGGCTGATGAATATATTGTAGGTTTGGTCTTAACATGACCGCAGGTGACCATTGATAGGTATAGTTCAACTCGACATTGAGCTCATCACGTTGTACAGGAACATAATCCGCCGCAAGCGCATCATATTCGTCATAACCACGGCTGTTATTGATTGCAATCTGACGATCGGTATAACGATCATTGACTAGATAGTTTGCAACACCAAAACCAATTGAATCGTTTGGACGACTATCAAATGGTCCTTTGTACCAAAGTGCGAGTTGTTGTGTGCTTTGTACGGCTGTGGTGGCTTTATCATTTACGACTGCGTTGAAGCTGACAAATAAACCCTGCTTCGGATTGTCTCCTTTTTGGGTGAGTTGTTGCTGTGCATTCAACCAAAAACTATGTTTGCTATCATGAACTTTACCGACAGTGGCGATATCATTCGCTTCAGCAGTCGAGTACAAGGCACCTAGCTTATATTCACCTGCTAATCCATTGAACGCTGCCAACTTAGGTCGCCAAGCCAGTTCCACGGGAATAGTTGCCCCTTTGACATTGTCCATATCCAAGTTAAAACCATCACTTTTCCCAGTTTTAACGTTATCTGGATTCACCTCGTAGACACCGACACCCAATGTCCATTCTGGTGCAAATTGATATTTAAGATTGGTGCCCCACAGACCTACAGGTAAGTTATACCAAATTGAACCAATCGATTTTCCAAGCTGCCCACCGCATAACAATAAGTTCTGAAACTCACATTGTGAGCTATTAAAGTCATCCGACATGCCCATACGACCAATTTTGAATTGCACCGTATTGTCAGCAGAACCCTTTTTGACCCATGCCTGTGTTAAACGCCAAATTTTGCCTCGCCCATAAATCTCTTGCGTGTTGCCGAAAGCACTAGAGCGTGGATCTTTAATTCGCTCTAGTGTTAAAGAATTACCATCGCGCTTGGTAATTAAAATATTGGCTGTAGTATTTTCCCAACCTGCAATTTTGCCTAAATCAAAATTTGCGCCTAGAGCCAGTTGAGCTGCATTTTCAAAACTATTATTGTCGTTATAACCACCATCCAAATTGGTTGCTGATTGACTCATAATGGCTGCGGTAAATTTATAACCGTCTTTTTCCAGTTGTTGACGTTGCCCGTTCCAATCTCCGAGTAGCCATTGACGATCTTGCGACCAAGGCTGATCGGCAAAACTGCTTTGTGCTGTACAAATGGCAATTGCCAAACAACTCATTTTGACCAATAAAGAACTTGAATTCATGTCAAAGCCTCCATGCTTTTATTTAAATTTTACGGCTGAACTGAGTTCAGAGGTCGCACCTAAATGATCAGTAACATTCGCAGTCACCACCGCCACTTTTGTTGTTGGCTTCCATGATGCAATCGCAATGCCCTCTGCATTGGTCACAGCAACAACCGAACCTAAATACAATTCAGCTTCATTTGAATTTGCTGATGAGTTTCCAAACAATTCAATCTGATAGCGTTGATTCGGTTGCCCTTTAATTTGCGCGACAACGTGTCCTTTAGATAAAGTTAATTTTGGTGCTTGTACTCCCTGATTCGGTTGTGCATTACAGCCTTGCTCATTCGGTTGTTGGCAAGTTTTTTGTAGTTTGACTGGATCAATCTTGACACCGTGTCCACGAGAACCCACAAAATGTGCGTGTTCCAAACCTGGGATATCAAAAATAATCGCACCTACACGTTGATTTGGAACACAACTGCCACCTGCTTCACAACGTTTAATGTCTTTGCCGTTATTCCAAATTTGGTTTTTGGTCAATGTGATGTGTGCATTGGCATCTTTTTCAGAACGAATGGCGATTCCTACTCGATTGCCATGCACTTTGTTGCTATCCAAGATATTGCCATCACCCGTCAAGTTAAAACCATTCGAGTTATTGGTTAGTTCGTTATAAGCGATATAGTTGCGTTTGCCCCAGTTGATCTGTAAACCATCTGAATAATTTTCAAATTTGTTACCAACCACGGCATTGTCATTCCCCCATAGGATTTCAATGCCTTGTGATGGTTCTGGATTTGCGGAAGTTGAAATAAAATGGTTGTTGGCAACGAGATTAAATGCAGCACCACGTGTTAATTCCAAACCATCGCCATTGTCTTGGAAATAATTGTCTAAAACCTTGTTGTTATTGGTGGTCGTTGCGGTTGGATTACCTTTGCCATCGTCACCCGTCAACATCACACCCGCGCCACCATAGTTGTGCATAATGCGGTTATGCTGAATCAAGTTATTGCTTGCACGATTCATCAAGATACCGATACAAAAATGACGAATTTCTAGACCCTGAATCGTGACACCATTAATGTCACGTAACACGATACCTGGTAAAGTTGTAGTACGCACGTTGGTTCCAAATTGTCCCTCTACTGCTCCCGGACAAGCTTCAACTCCTGTACCTTTAATATAATTTGAACCATCTACTGCAATAAATTCACCTGTTTTTGCCCATTGTGTACCGATGATTTTGACAGGTGCTTTAATTTCAGGAAGTGGGCTATTCACCTTAATCGCATACGGTGCTTGACCAACCGCTTGAATCAAAATTTCACTAGCTTCCGTTGGTTTGGTATTGGCTTGTTCAATCGCCCAACGAAGAGAACCTTTTTCAGCATCATCCTGATAACGATCAACCACATAAGTCTCGGCTGCTGCCAAACCTGATACTGCTAAACCGATTGCAAGCGCGCTTAAACGTAAAGAAATAACATTCATTTTTAAAATCCTTTTCAATTATTGTGTTGGTTGAACTGTTTTTAGGAACTGTTTGAGTTGGGTCACATCAATTTGACCCGGTGCTGATGCTTCACCAATCATGCCGAAGCTAAAACTACCGCCCATGTTTGCTGTTGCAATACGCGAAATTGTGCCCAGTTTGCCCATCGACATTGTCAACAGTGGCTTTTTAGATTGTTGACTAACTTTCAGCGTTGCATTCATCAAAGTGAAAACATCTTGTTTGCTTTGTGGCATCACTGCGATTTTTAAAATATCCGCACCAAGCTCATCTTGTTTGAGTAGACGCTTCACGATTTCATCTTCACTTGGCGTTTGCTTAAAGTCATGGTTCGACATGACAATCAGCACTTTTTTGTCATGCGCCAATTTGACTGTATTTTTTACCACCTGCTGATCTCGGAACATTTCCACATCGAGCATACCCATAAAAGGTTGTTTCAAATACGCTTGATAGGTCTTGCCATAATCCGCATCACTGATGGTGAGTTTGCCACCTTCGTTGTGAGTGCGTATGGTTGCAATCATGGGTTTAGTGCCTAGAACTTTTTTTAATTCATGTCCTAAAGCAATCACTTGTTTGCTATCAGCAGCAAACTCCAATAAATCAATCCGAAACTCTGCTAAATCTGCATCTTGATTAGCTGCAATCACTTTGGCTTGAGCGATCGCTTGCTCTTTAGTTTTTGCAGTAATCGGTACAATTGTTTTAACAGGTATTTGTGCCAGTGCCGAAAGTTCAACCTGTTTTTGAACATTTTCTTGAGCGTGTACCATTTGAACCGTAAATAAAGGGCTAACAAGCAACATCAATGCTGCCAGTGTTTTCATTTTCATCATCATCTTCCTTAATGGATTGCCTGTCTTTCCCAAGAGCAAGCAATCATTCGTTATGCACTTAAAATTTAAATATCAAAAAACACTGTTTCATCTTCACCTTGAATGCGAATATCAAAGCGATAGACCACCTCACCATCCACTTCTGTGCGTTTGGCAATTAAGGTTTGACGACGTGTCGCCCATTCAATACTGTTTAGAACAGGATCATTAGCATTGGCTTCAATTTCATCATCAAAGTAGATACGCGTGTTTAAACCGATGTTGATCCCACGAGCAAAAAGTACGACTGCAATATGCGGTGCTTGAGTAGAGCCTTTACGTCCAGCAACAGCACCTGGTTTTATCGTATCGAAACTCCAAAAACCTGTTTCAAAGTTCGCGCCTGTACGCCCCCAACCACAGAAGCTTGGATCTACGCTCTTGCCTTGACTATCCGCATGGCTTGGGTAAACACCGTTGGTATCGGCTTGCCAGATTTCTAACAACACATCTCTTAATGGCAAACCAAGACCATCAAATACTTGTCCTTCAAGGCGAATACGTTGACCTTGCGTTTTTTCACTAACCAACTGATTGTTAAAATTGTGTTCAAATACTTCAATATTGGCTTGCTGAGGTAACAAACCAATATGTACATAAGGGCCACCTGTTTGTGATGGTGTTTCTTTCAATTCCTGAAAATTCCATGCGTTCATTGTGTGAGTTCCTTAAGTCAAATCATTTTCAAAATAAGTCGCACGACGACCACGAAGATGAATATCAAAGCGGTAACAACGGCTATCTGATTCAATGAAGTTATTTTTATCTTCCAATGCAATCAAAGCACGACGTTGCTCTTCAGATGGAATGGTTTTTATAATTGGGCAAGAATCAATTAAGGTATCGCCTTCAAAATAGAACTGCGAAATCAAACGCTGTGCCCAACCATCGGCGATCAAAGAAAAATGGACATGTGCTGGACGCCATTCATTGATACGGTTACGCCACGGATATGGACCCGGTTTAATGGTACGGAAAATAAAGAAACCATTTTCATCAGTGAGCGTACGACCACAACCACCAAAGTTAGGATCCATCGCACCGATAAACTTATCATTTGGATGACGATAACGCCCTGATGCATTGGCTTGCCATACTTCTAATAGTGCATTTTTAACAGGACGGCCAAACTGATCACGCACATAACCATGCACAATGATTCGCTCACCAACAGGTAAACCCTCTTTGGCATAGTTCAGAATCAAATCATTGTCTTTTGCACCAAAAAGATTGGGCGAGAAATGAGGTGAAGTTACTTCCGTTAAAGTCTCGTTGATCGAAATCAATGCATTTTTTGGCGAGCGTAATACACTGGTTTTATAGCCTGGTGTATATGCTGGCGGATGATCATCCGTATTACGTTGTGCATATGCACCCAATGTATGAATTAACATGCCTGTCTCCTTAATCCTGTACCTGTGCCGAAACGGGTTGCACATCTATTCCAAGTTCTTTAAATACCTCTTCTGCCATGTGCATTGCGGCATTTGCAGCAGGTAAACCTGCATACAACGAGCTATGTAAAATCAGCTCTTTCAATTCTTCTTTAGTCACGCCGTTGTTAAAACAAGCACGTAAATGCATTCTGAGTTCATCTTCTCGCCCCAACGCCAATAAAATGGCAATCGTGACTAGGCTTCGGGTATGACGTGGTAAACCTTCACGTGACCACACTTCACCCCAAGCAAATCGACTGATAAAGTTCTGAAAATCTTGGTTAAAGTCATTCAGGTTCTCTAAAGAACGTCCGACATGTTTTTCACCAAGCACTTCAGTCCGAACTTTTAGCCCTTGTTGATAACGTTGATC
The DNA here is from genome assembly GCF_000374425.1 of Acinetobacter tjernbergiae DSM 14971 = CIP 107465. GTDB lineage: Bacteria > Pseudomonadota > Gammaproteobacteria > Pseudomonadales > Moraxellaceae > Acinetobacter > Acinetobacter tjernbergiae. The sequence goes on from NZ_KB894366.1 coordinate 109,253, forward strand.
ATCATTCATTGACGTTGTCCCTGATTATGAAAGTTAAGTTGCATCTGTGTGCGCAACTAAAGATTTAACAAAAATTGCGATCGCAGCAGCCGTTGCTGGAATCATCAGTAAGCTGAGAATCGCCGTGAAAGACCAATCATTGCCCAATAAAACTGCACCAATCCATGCACCAAACACTGCACCAAATCGACCAATTCCTGTCATCCAAGAAATACCTGTTGCACGACATTGCGTTGGATAAAAACGAGCACTTAAGGCTGGCATTGAAGACTGAGCACCGTTGATGGCAATACCTGCGCATAGCACAAGCAATGCCAATAAGGTTGGATTATTGAGGCTTTGACCAACGGCGACTGCAAATAGACCTGCAACAAAATAGAAAGCTGAAATAATGCGATTTGGATTGAAACGATCCATTGCCCAGCCAATAAATAACGCGCTGAGTACACCACCAAATTGGAATAATCCACCAATAAATGCTGCACGCTCCATGGTTGCGCCAGTCTCACGCATTAAGGTTGGCAACCAACTGGTCAAGAGATAAATCACCACCAAACCCATGAAATAGGTCGACCACAATAAAATCGTGCCTTTTGCATACTGTTTTGAGAACAACATACCAAACACATTTTTCTTTTCAGCCACAGCCGATTGTTCTTCTGGAATATGAAACTCGGTTATGCCGTGTACTTTTTCAGGTGCAATATGGCTGAGGATTTTGCGAACCTTTTCTGGGTTTTTACCTTTTACGATCAAAAACCGATATGACTCAGGTAAGCAAAAAATCACTAAAAGCATTAAAATGAGTGGTGACCAACCGCCTAATAAAAACAAGCTGTGCCATCCAAATGTTGGGATCAACCAACTACTAATAAAACCACCTGTTGCCATACCCAAGTTATAGCCACAAAACATACAAGTGATTAGTAGCGAACGAATCCGATTTGGGCAATATTCAGAGAATAACGTGGTGGCATTTGGCATTGCCGCACCGAGTCCAATGCCCGTTAAAAAGCGTAATACAACCAAACTGTCTAAGTTAGTTGCATAAGCAGATGCCAAAGTGAAACCACCAAAAACCAGCATCGAAATGGTTAAAACAATTTTCCGTCCGAAACGATCTGCTGTAGGGCCTGATACCAATGCACCAATAATCATGCCGCCAAGTGCAGCACTCATCACAGGTCCAAGTTGAGAACGATCCAAGCCCCAATCTTGTGCCAACGCAGGTGCAATAAAGCCCATTGCTGCCGTATCAATCCCATCGACAAACACAATCAGGAAACAAACAATTGCGATCATCCATTGATATTTACTAATCGGTGCATCATTAATGAGTGCCTGAGCATCCATACTGCTTTTTGGGGCAGCAAATTCCTGTGCCATAGTTGCCTCCTTGTAGGCGAATTCCTTTCTAACCCTGTGCGGTTATATCTTTTGAATAAACTTGGACAATGTTTGGTTGAACACTTGCGGTTGTTCAATATTCGATAAGTGCGAAGCTGCCAAGACTTCAAGCTGACTGTTTTCGATAGACTGATGCATGAATTCTGCATCTTGAACCGTGGTTACAGGGTCAAATTGACCTGCGATAATTAAAGTGGGAATTTGAATTTGATTCAGTTGATCACGTAGATCGGCATCTGCCAAAGCTCGACAAGCATTGGCATAACCTTGTGATGGTGTTAAAGCTAAACTTTGAATCGTTTTTTGCGCCAATACATCATGGGCATAGTCAAAATACTCACTAAACCAACGTGTATGAGTGGTTTTAACAAGCTCTGCTAAACCCTGTTGCGCTACACTCTCCGCTCGACTATTCCACGCCTCAGCTGTACCAATTTTTGCAGCAGCGTTTGCTATGGTGACACTCAAAAAACGGTCTGCATGATGAATCGCAAGATACAATCCTGTGATCCCACCCATTGAAATCCCGCAAAAATGGGCTTTTTCAATATTAAGGGCATCTAAAACATCCACCACATCTTCAGCAAGGTTTGCCAATGTTGTAGCTGCAATCACAGCACTTGCACCATGACCTCGTGTATCGTAAGTCACAACTTGATACTGTGCTGTAAATGCTGCAACTTGCGCTTGCCACATCTCATGATCAGTACCAAGTGAGTTGGAAAACACAATGACAGGTGCATCTTTCAGACCTTGCACTTGCACAGCAAGTTGATGTCCTTGACGATTATGAATATTGATCATCATTTCGACTCTCCTTGAGCTGCTTGCAAAACTGCATCAATTTGCGCTTGGATATTACCAAGATAGGATTCAGGTTTAAAAAGTGCATCTAAATCAGATGGGGTAAAGTGATTTTTCACTTCATCTAATGGAGATAAAATATTTTTTAAATGAGTTTGTTGTTCGACTGCTTGCTGACACGCTTGCTCAACCACATGGTGTGCATTTAAGCGCCCAATTTTGCTTGCAAGCGCCATCATCACCGCTTCAGCCATAATCAAACCATCTGTACTTTCAAGATTGCGCTGCATTGCTTCAGGATTGACTTGCATATTTTCTAGCACATCATTTGCACGTTCTAATGCACCTGCACATAACTGGAAAATCTCAGGAATCACCAACCATTCCGCATGCCAAGCACCTAAAGCACGTTCATGTTCTTGCACCATGCTTTGATAGACACTTGCCATCAGTGCAGGTACACGATTTGCTGCTGCAAGAATTGAAGCAGCTGCCACTGGATTTCGCTTATGTGGCATGGTCGATGAACCACCCCGACCTTTTGCCGTTGGCTCAAAAACTTCAGCAATCTCTGTTTGCATTAACAATGACCAATCACGTGCGATCTTGCCTAAGTTGCCAACAATAATTGCAAGTACACTCGCAATCTCAACAATACGATCCCGTTCTCCATGCCATGTACATTCAGGTGTAGTCAGTTTTAATTCAATTGCAAAAGCCTGAACAACAGCAGAACCTTGATTTTGCAAAGAAGCCAATGAACCCACTGCACCACCGAGTTGGGCAGTCAAAACACGTGTTTTCATGGCTTGCAAACGATCAAGATCACGCTTCAATGCAGCTGCATAACGTGCAAATTTATGCCCTAAGGTAATCGGCAAAGCCTGCTGTAACCATGTTCGCCCAATCATCACTTGGTTACGGTAACATTCAGCTTGTTTCAGTGAAATTTGATATGCAGATTGAAGTTGCTGTTCAATCAATCCCAAAGCATCACGACACTGCAAAATCATTGCCGTATCAATGACATCTTGACTAGTTGCACCCCAATGTACATATCGAGATGCCTCCTCATCTTGCTGCTGCACAATGGCAGTAAACTGTTTTACAAATGGAATTGCGATATTTCCTGCGAAACCAGTTGCAACAGCCAAACCATCAAAATCAATTTCTGCTAAGGCATTCTGCCCAATCTGTTCGATGATCGTAGCAGCAGATCTAGGAATGACATTTATTTTTCCTTGAGCTTTAGCCAAAGCAACTTCGGCTTGGATCATATAACCCAATAAAGCACGATCACTAAAAATGGCAGTGACATCAGGCTGATAAAATAAGCTGGCGTATAACTGGCTCATGATAGACCTCACCCCACCCGTTGAATAATGAGAGCGATGCCTTGCCCCACACCAATACACATCGAACACAAAGCATATTGCCCTTGAATCTGTTCAAGTTGATTCAAAGCAGTAGTGACCAGTCTTGCACCTGAGGCACCGAGTGGATGACCCAAAGCAATCGCACCGCCATTTGGATTGATACGTGCATCATCATCCGCTAAACCTAAATCACGGGTTACCGCTAAAGCTTGAGCTGCAAAGGCTTCATTTAACTCAATCACATCCATTTGTTCTAATGTCAGATTGGCTTGTTTCAGTAACTTTTTGATTGCAGGCGCAGGTGCAAAACCCATAATGCGTGGTTCAACACCCACCGTGGTTGCCGCAATAATTTTGGCACGTGGCTTCAGTTGGTATTGAGCAACTGCTTCATCTGAAGCGATCAATAGCGCTGCCGCACCATCGTTAATGCCTGAGGCATTGCCTGCTGTGACCGTACCTTCTGCCTTCACAACACCTTTGAGTTTCGTTAATGCTTCAATGGTGGTGGATGCACGTGGATGTTCATCCGTATCTACAACGATCGCGTCACCTTTATGTTGTGGAATGCTGACAGCAACGATTTCGTGTTTAAAAAAGCCTTTGGCTTGCGCTGCTGCTGTCCGTTGTTGGCTCACCAAGGCAAACTGGTCTTGATCAATACGATTGATATTAAATTGCTCTGCCACGTTCTCCGCAGTCTGTGGCATGGTCTCTACACCATACAGTTCTTTCAGCTTTGGATTGATAAAACGCCAACCCATGGTGGTGTCTTCAATTTTTTGGCTACGACCAAAAGCACTGTCAGACTTACCCATGACATAGGGCGCACGGCTCATACTCTCGACACCACCTGCAATGATCAGATTTGCTTCACCTGCTTTAATCGCACGCGCTGCCATCGCAATCGCATCTAAGGATGAACCACAAAGACGGTTCACTGTGGTTGCAGGGACTTGATATGGCAAGCCTGCGAGTAGAGCGGACATACGACCGACATTACGATTGTCTTCACCTGCTTGATTGGCACAACCATAGATCACATCATCCACTTGTTGCCAATCCACGGTTGGATTTCGTTGTATTAAGGCTTGAATCGGAACTGCCCCAAGGTCATCCGCACGTACAGGGGCTAAACCACCTGCATAACGTCCGAATGGAGTGCGAATCGCATCAATGATATAAGCGTTTTTCATATTTTTCCCTTTATCTAAAATCCCTCCCAACCTCCCTTTAATAAAGGGAGGAGTTCCCCTCTTTTTAAAGAGGGGTTAGGGGAGATTCATTATCCTTGTGTCGCATCAATCAATTGAGCACCCGTCAACGCCTGTAGTTCTTCAAAACTCAGACCATCTACTTTCTCAATCACTGTTAAACCGTCTTTGGTCACATCAATCACACACAGATCGGTATAGATACGATCGACACATTTCAAACCGGTTGCTGGATAAGAAAGCGCTTCAACAATCTTTGGTTCGCCTTGTTTGGTGACATGGTCGGTGGTGATAAAGACTTTCTTTGCACCCACGGCCAAATCCATTGCACCACCCACAGCAGGAATCGCATCGGCAGCACCTGTATGCCAATTGGCAAGGTCACCGTTGGCTGCGACTTGGAAAGCGCCTAAAACTGCAATATCTAAATGACCACCACGCATCATGGCAAAGGAATCACCGTGATGGAAAAAGCTTCCACCTGTGAGCATGGTCACATATTCTTTACCTGCATTAATCAGTTCAGGGTCTTCTTCACCTTTGGCTGGTGCTGGGCCAAATGCCAATAAACCATTTTCAGAATGTAGAAAGACATCTTTATCCGCAGGTAAGTAGTTCGAAATCTTGGTGGGTAAACCAATGCCTAAATTGACATAGGCACCATCAGGAATATCTTGTGCAACACGTTCTGCAATTTGGTCACGGCTGAGTTTTTGATAGCTCATTGTTATTCTCCTTATTGCGCAGTGACAGGTGATGCTGCTTCAACAGCAACCACATGCTGAACAAAAATCCCTGGGGTAATAATGTGTTCAGGATCAAGCTGACCGAGTTCAACCACTTCAGAAACTTGAGCAATCGTGACATCAGCAGCCATCGCCATAATAGGTCCAAAGTTACGTGCCGATTTATTGAAAACCAGATTGCCCCAACGATCGCCTTTGTAGGCTTTGATCAAGGCAAAGTCAGCCTTAATTGGGTATTCAAGCACATAGTCTTTCCCCTCGATATGACGGGTTTCTTTGCCTTCTGCCAATAATGTTCCAAAGCCTGTCGGCGTAAATACAGCACCTAAGCCCATACCTGCGGCTTGGATACGGCAAGCGAGATTGCCTTGTGGCACGAGTTCTAATTCAATCTTGCCTGCATGGTAAAGTTCATCGAACACCCATGAATCAGATTGACGAGGGAAAGAACATATGATTTTACGGACTGCACCTGTTTTTAGGAGTTTGGCAAGACCATAGTCACCATTGCCTGCATTGTTATTCACAATAACAAGGTCTTTGATACCGAGTTCAATCAGACCATCGATGAGTTCTGCGGGTTGTCCTGCAGTTCCGAAGCCACCAATCATGATGGT